>NZ_JBNPTH010000001.1:1235000-1382531 GCF_051167555.1 Bradyrhizobium sp. HKCCYLS3077
GTCCCACAGGAGATCCTCATGCGCATGTTCGTCCGGACCACCTTCGTCGCGTTGGCCCTTGTGGGGTCAGGCGCCGCGATGACGGCCCTTGCCACGCTTCCGGCCCTTGCGCAGGCCGCCAAGGATTCGCCGGCTGCGCCGGCGGGCCCCACGATCAGCCAGCCGCCGCAACTGAAGCAGATCGCGCTGACGGACAAGCAGATCGAGAACGTGCTGGCGTCGCAGAAGGACATGGACGCGATCACCGACAAGCTGCCGGAGAACGCCCCGCCGGACCAGAAGGTGGTCACGCAGCTCGACGGCGTCGCCAAGAAATACGGCTTCGCGAGCTACGACGATTTCAACGTCGTGGTCGACAACATCAGCCTGGTGATGGGCGGCATCGATCCGAAGACCAAGAAATATGTCGGGCCGGAGGCCGTCATCAAGGACCAGATCGAGCAGGTCCAGGCCGACAAGAAGATGAAGCCCGACGACAAGAAGAACGTGCTCAACGATCTCAATGCGGCGCTCAAGGCAAAACCGCCGGAGGTCGAGAACAAGGGCAACATCGACCTCGTCGTGAAATATTACGACAAGCTGGCCGCCGCCTTCGGCGAGGACGACAATTGAGACTCTGACCCATCAGGACAACAAAGCCCCGACCACCGGTCGGGGCTTTTTTATTGTGCATGTGGAGGCACAGTGCTCAGCGGACGAACGCCGCCTCCATCGTCTTGCGAACCGCGACGGTCTCGTCCGATGCGTCCACCGCGACGTCGCTCCAGCGGACGACCGCACCATGGGCGACGTCGTTGATGACCTTCACCCGATGCGCAAGACCGATCGGCAGCGCGCCGATTGCGAGGCTCGATGCGGCCGGCAGCACCTTGCCCCAGACCGTATAGCCGCCTTCGCCATCGAGCATCTCGCCGGCGCGGAGCTGCTTCTTGGCGACGGCGACGACATCGCCGCGGAAGCCGAGCGGCTGTCCCGTCGGCTCACGCCGCAGCGCCGCCGACAGCACCGACACGTTCAGCTCCAGCCCGATCAGATGATAGGGCTTGTACATCGCGGCATAGCGGCCGCTTACATCGGTCTTCAAGCCGTACTGACGGAAGCAGTCGGACGCGTAGTCGTTCGGCGCTTCCAGCACGACATAGACGCCCCAGCGCAGATCGCGAAACACCGGGCGGCCGTCACGCTCGAGAGATGACACCACCTCGACCATGCCCGATCGCTCGAGCACGCCGCCGCGCTCGCGCGGCCGCAGCACATGCGGCAGGTCATCGACGCCGCAAGGCGGAAACAGCAGGCCGTCCGACGGCACGTCGAGCCCGGTCGCATTGGCGATCGCCGCCATCTCGATCGCCGACTTGGTGCCGTCGAGGAAGGAGTTGAACATCTGCGGATTCATGCCTGCGGACTGCGCTTCGCCCGCGGTCAGCCCGTAATGCTGCCAGACGCCGTCGGGCGTCACATCGTGATAGGCCGGCAGATACTTCGTGCCCTTGCCGGCGGCGACGACGTGAAAGCCGGTCGCGCGCGCCCAGTCGACGAGCTCGGCCGTCAGCGCTGGCTGGTCGCCATAGGCGAGCGAATAGACGACGCCCGCCTTGCGGGCCTCGTCCGCGAGCAGCGGTCCCGCCAGCACGTCGGCCTCGACATTGACCATCACGATGTGCTTGCCGGCCCTGATCGCCGCGCGCGCATGGCGGATGCCCGCGGCCGGGCTGCCGGTTGCTTCGACGACGACCTCAATGGTGTCGGCCAGCGCTTTCGCGCCATCGGCGCTGAATGTCGTGCGTTCGATCAGTTCGGTGGGCCAGCCGACCGTGCGGCAGGCGTCGCGGGCGCGCTCGGGATCGAGATCGACGATGACCGGCACCTCGAGGCCCGCGACATGCGGCACTTGTGACAGAAACATCGAGCCGAACTTGCCGGCGCCAATCAGCGCGACGCGGACGGGCTTGCCGGAGGCGGCGCGGGCCTGGAGGATAGCGTGGAGGTTCATGGGCGACCTTATCAGTTGTCGTCATTCCGGGGCGTGCGGAGCACGAGCCCGGAATCCATACTCACGATGGTGGTTATGGATTCCGGGCTCATCGCTGCGCGATGCCCCGGAATGACGGAGGGAGTGTTACTCGGCCGCCTCGCGATGCGCTCGCGCGAGTTGCAGCAACGTATCATCCGGCAGCGTTTCGATCGGCGTGAAGTCGCGGTGCGCGATGTATTCCGGCCTGGTCGGCGTGCGAATGTGGTTCGAGACGGCGTTCAGCGTCAGGTACACGATCTTGCGCGGATAGGGGGTGATGTTGCCGGCGGAGCCATGCACCAGATTGCCGTGGAACATCAGCATGCCGCCGGGCTTGCCGATCGGCGCGACGATGCCGCCCTCGGCGACCAGGCGGGTGACCGTCGCCTCGTCGAGCGTCCACAGCGGATAGGAGGTCGTGGCAAGATCGTGCGAGGCCTCGAGATCGCCGGCGTGCTGGCTCTTCGGCACCAGCATCAGCGGACCGTTGATCGGCATCACCTCGTCGAGAAAGATCGCGATGTTCATCGCGCGCGGCTCCGGCATGCCATCGTCGCGCTTCCAGGTGCCGTAGTCCTGGTGCCATTGCCAGACATCGCCGGTGAACGCCGATTTGGCGTTGATCTTGAACTGATGCATGTAGAGCTTCTCGCCAAAAATCTGCTCGATCGGCTCGATCATGCGGGGATGCGCCGCCAGCACGCGGAACGCGTCATTGTAGAGATGCGCCGCGAACGCGGTGCGCGGCACGCCGCTCTTCTCGCGCCAGACCTCGGGCCTGTCGGCCGCATAGATCGCCTCCGCCTCGCGGGCGAGGAAGGCGGTCTCCTCCGGGCTGAACAGCTCGGGCAGGAACAGCCAGCCCTCGCGGTTGAAGAATGCGACCTGTTCCGGCGTCAGCTTCATGGCGTTCTCCCTTGTTGTTTTCCTCGTTCGAGACGTCCGATCTTGCGCCGGCCGGTCTCCGCGGGCTTCGTATACGCACCTGTCGACATTGGCAGAATCCGGGTGGATCGCAACATTCTCCAAGCCTAGTTTGATCGGCAGATGATACGGGGCAGCGCGACGATGGAGCCCGCCATGTCAGACCAGAGCTACGCCATGTTTGAAACCGCGATCGGCACCTGCGCGATCGCCTGGGGACCACGCGGCATCAACGCGGTCCAGTTGCCGATGGGCGGCGCCGCCCAGATCCGGACGCGGATGCAGCAACGCCATGCCGGGATCGCCGAGGCTGAGCCGCCGCAGCATGTGCAGCGCGTCATCGGACGCATCAAGGCGCTGCTGGCGGGCCAGCCGGATGATCTCAGCGACATCGACCTCGATCTCGACGGCGTCAGCGCGTTCCAGCGCGGCGTCTACGACATCGCCCGCCGCATCCCGCCGGGGCAGACGCTGACCTATGGCGACATCGCCAAACAGCTCGGCGGCGTCGAGCTGTCGCGTGAGGTCGGTCAGGCGCTCGGGCGCAACCCGTGCCCGATCGTCGTGCCGTGCCATCGCGTGCTCGCCGCCGGCAACAGGCCCGGCGGCTTCTCCGCCAATGGAGGCGTCGACACCAAGCTGAAGATGCTCGCGATCGAGGGGGCCGCGGTGAACTACACGCCGAGCCTGTTCGATTGACGGGCCGCCCGTCAGGCTGTTTGATCTCAGGCGCGGGGCGTTCTATGCCATGAGGCAGCTTGTCTTCGCCTGATCCTGCAACGAGCCCGCCGATGAAAATCCCGACGCTGCCCTTCACCGTCACCGACTGGTCCGCCGTTCCCGTCACCGAGCATCCGGGCGAGCAGGGCAAGGCGTATTGGCGGACACTGATGATCGGCGACATCAGGGTACGCCAGGTCGAATATACGCCCGGCTATCTGGCCGATCATTGGTGCGATCGCGGCCACATCCTGCTGGTGCTGGAAGGCGAGCTCGAAAGCGAGCTCAAGGACGGCCGCAGGTTCACGCTGTCGGCGGGAATGAGCTACCAGGTTTCGGATTTCGGCGATGCCGCACACCGGTCGTTCACCGCGACCGGCGCAAAGCTCTTCATCGTCGACTGAGGCTAGATCGCCTCGCAGGCGAAGCCGGTGCCCTTGCGCGTGATGCGGCCGACCGAGGGCGACGGGAAATGCGCCGTGCAGCACAGCGTCGGCGTGTCGCAATAGCGATCGAGGAAAGCACGTCGAGTCCCCGCAGCCTGCGCCGGATCGACGTCGAATTTCGGCGACAGCTCGGGATAGGCGAGTTGCAGCGGCGTGTGGATCAGGTCTCCGGCAAACACCGCATCGTCCTGGCCCTTGCCGACGGCGACCGCGATATGACCGGGCGTATGGCCCGGGGTCGGCAGCAGCCGCACATGATCGCCAATCGCAAATGTATCGCTGACGATGTCGGCCCGCTGCGCCTCGACCACCGGCAGCACGCTGTCGGCGAAGGCGGGCACCTCGGCCTTGGCATTCTGCGCAAGCCAATAGTCGTATTCGGTCTGCGCAAACACGTAGCGCGCCTTCGGAAACGTCGGCACCCAGCGGCCGTTGTCGAGCCGCGTGTTCCAGCCGACATGGTCGGTGTGCAGATGCGTGCACATCACGACGTCGATGTCATAAACCCCGATGCCGGCAGCGGCGAGCGCCCGCATGTAGGTGTCGTCGGACTTCATGTTCCAGACCGGCCGCGCGCGCGGCTTGTCGTTGCCGATGCAGCTGTCGATCAGGATGGTGTGGTGAGGCGTCTTCACCACATAGGACTGGAAGCACAGGATCAGCGTGTCCTGTGCGTCGAGTGCGTTGGCCGTTTGCAGAGCGCCGCGCTCGGCTGCCAGCATCTCCGGCGTCAGATCCGGAAACATCTCGCGCGCCGGCAGGAAGGTGGTCTCCTGCTCGATGATGCGATGGATGGTCGTGTCGGCAACCGAGAACGTCAGCATCGCGGCGCTTTCTTTCAGACAATCACGCTGCCGGCGGCACCGAGATCTTCACCGACTCACGCTCCAGCATCTTCTGATGGAAGGCGTCGAGCGTCGGATAGGCCTTGCGCCAGCCGCAATCGGCGAAGCGGAAATCGGCATAGCCGAGCACGCAGACGAGGCCGATCGAGACAATGTCGAACGGGCGCGTCAACAGGTCGGGCTGCGCATTGAAGCGCGCCATGCCCATCCACGCCCTGTTCCAATGATCGTCGGACCAGGCCTGCCAGCGCGTGCCCTCGGGCCGCACCATCGCCTCGTAGCGGCACAGCAGCATGGAATCGAGCATGCCCTGCAGCATGGAATGCTCGCTCTTGACCTTCCAGCGCGACGGGCCGGAGGCCGGGATGAGCTTGTTGCCGCCGGCGAGCTCGTCGAGATATTCGACGATGACGTAGGAATCCAGAATGACGTCGCCATTGTCGAGGATCAGCACCGGCAGCTTCTTCAGCGGCGTGATCTTCATATACTCGTCATTGGCCTGGCCGGGCATGACAGCGGCGGGCGTGAACTCGATCTTGTCGATCAGGCCGAGCTCGATGGCGGCGATGCGCACCTTGCGGGCGAACGGCGAGGCGGGCGAGAAGGTGAGTTTCATCGAGGCATTCCTGTTGGCTCGCTGCGGATTGTTTGTCCGTCATTGCGAGGAGCGAAGCGACGAAGCAATCCAGAGCCGCGTGTGACGCCCTGGATTGCTTCGCTTCGCTCGCAATGACGGAGAGTGACGTTTAAGCCTCGATGATCTCCTGGCGCTGCTCGCCGAGGCGCTCGATGCCAAGCGTCACGACGTCGCCGACGTTGAGGAAGGCCGGCGGTTTCATGCCCATGCCGACGCCCGGAGGCGTGCCCGTGGTGACGATGTCGCCCGGCAGCAGGGCCATGAACTGCGAGACGTAGGAGATGCACTTGGCCATCGAGAAGATCATCGTCGCCGTCGTGCCGGTCTGGCGGCGCTGGCCGTTGACGTCGAGCCACATCGACAGGTTCTGCACGTCCGGAATCTCGTCCTTGGTGACGAGCCAGGGGCCGACGGGCCCGAACGTGTCATGCGACTTGCCCTTCGTCCACTGGCCCAGGCGCTCGATCTGGAAGTTGCGCTCGGAGACGTCGTTGCAGATCGTGTAGCCGGCGACGTGGTTGAGGGCATCGGCCTCGGAGACATACTTGGCGCGGGTGCCGATGATCGCGGCGATCTCGACCTCCCAGTCGAGCTTGGTCGAGCCGCGCGGCTTCTCGACCTGGTCATAAGGGCCGCACAGCGCGGTGTTGGCCTTGAGGAAGAAGATCGGCTCGGCCGGGATCGGGTTGCCGGTCTCCTTGGCATGATCGGAGTAGTTGAGGCCGATCGCCACGAACTTGGAGATGCCGGTGACGGGCGCGCCCAGCCGCGGCTTGCCGGACACCGCTGGCAGGGAGGCCGGGTCGATCGCGGCGAGCTTCTTCAGCGACTCCGGCGCGTAGGCGGCGCCATCGAGGTCCTTCACATGGGCCGACAGGTCGCGCAGCTGGCCGGATGCATCGATCAGGCCCGGCTTTTCCGCGCCTTTGTCGCCGTAGCGAACGAGCTTCATCTGGTTTCTCTCCCTCAGATCCTTGGTATTCCAGAGCCCTGTCATGAAGCATGGCGGGGCGAAATTCAACCGTGCGGGCTATGCGCTGCCGCCGCCCGGCACTGCTTCGAAGCGGAAGGCGGCCCCGTCGCGGCGGATGTGGCCGGCGTCGAAATGGCCGCCGATCACCAGCGTGCCGGTGTCGGCGAAACGGGAGAACAGCGCCCGCCGCGTGGCCGCCGCCTGCGCCGGATCGGAATCGACCGTCGAGCTCCACTCCAGATGCGCCATCTGGCAGGGATGGTGCGCGACGTCGCCGCTCAGCAGTGCCTGCGCACCATCGGAGCGGATGTGCAGGCTGACGTGCCCGGGGCTGTGGCCGGGCGTCGGGATCAGCGTGATCTCGTCGCTGATGACGGCATCGCTGGCCACCAGCTCGGCCCTGCCGGCGTCCACGATCGGCTGTACGGAATCCGCGAAGGTCGCGGTCTCGTCCGCTGCCGCGCTGTGGTCGCGCCAGTGCTCATATTCAGTGCGGCCGAAGACGTAGCGCGCGTTTGGAAAGGTGGGAATCCAGCGGCCGTCGACGAGGTGCGTATTCCAGCCGACATGATCGACGTGGAGATGCGTGCAGATCACCATGTCGATACTGTCAGGAGGAAATCCGGCTGCGCTCATCGTCTCCAGGAAGGGCGTCGAGCGGGCATTCCACACCGGCACGCTGCGCCCCTGCTTGTCGTTGCCAAGGCCGGTGTCGACCACGATCCGCTCGGTCGGCGTCTCCAGCACCAGGCTGTGGATCGACATTTTCAGCCTGCCTTCGGCGGTCGCGAAATCGGGGCTGAGCCAGGAGAGCTCGCGGATCGCCTCGGGCGTCGCCTGCGGCAGGATGAAGCGGGTGCCGCCCACCGTCTCCAGCTCGGTGAATTTGGTGATCCTGACCCTGCCGACCGTCCACTGCATACGCGCTTCCTCGTTTGTTCTTATAGGGCGCGACGATGCCGTGTCGGACGTTCCAGCGCAATGGATCGAGTTTCGGGAACAAGCGTTGTCGTGACCAATCCACGAGGAGAGGGTCATGCCCGAGCTGACGATATCACCCGAGAAGGTCGCCTTCCTGATCGAGAAGGCCCGCGAGTTCGACGTCAAGGAGCAGGCGACGGATGACGATTCCGGCTCGAATGCCGCCGATGACGACATGATCGATGTGTTGCAGGACAGCGGTGACGATCCCGTCGTGCGCGAGATCACCGGCTTCATCAACGCCATGACCGAAGACGAGCAGACCGATCTGGTGGCCCTGATGCGGCTCGGCCGCGGCGACGGCGACATCGACGAATGGGACGATCTGCGCCGTGAAGCCGCCGGCCAGCGCGACCGCCACACCGCGCGCTATCTGCTGGGTGAGCCGATGCTCGGCGATCTGCTCGCGGAGGGCCTGGACGCGTTCGGCATCGACTGGACGGAAGGGCGAACGACGGCGGATTCGTCGAGCCCGAGCCAGCGCGATGAGGACGAGATCACGAAGCAGTAGTTGTCAGTTCGAGCCCGGCTGATTTCCGCGCGGTCGGTGCGCTCCCTCTCCCCGTTCTTCACGGGGAGAGGGTTGGGGTGAGGGGCAGCCGCACGGGAAGTGTGAGAAGGGCATACGCGCCGGGAGTGTTTGCCGTTGGACCTGTACCCCCTCACCCGGATTGCATCTTCGATGCAATCCGACCTCTCCCCGCAAGCGGGGAGAGGTATGCGCGCGTGGCTAATTCTACGCCCAAATGATCGAGAGCAGGCGCTGCGCTTACAGCGTGCCCGGGAACGCACCACCATCCAGCAGGATATTCTGTCCCGTGATGTAGCCGGACTTGGCGGCGCAGAGGAACGCGCAGGCCACGCCGAACTCTTCGGGATCGCCGAAGCGGCCGGCGGGGTTGGTCTTGGCGCGGTCGGCCAGGATCTGCTCCGGCGTGACACCGCGCTTCTCGGCTTCGCCCTTCGCCGTCGAACGCAGCCGGTCGGTCTCGAACGGGCCCGGCAGCAGCGCGTTGATCGTGACGTTGTTGATCACCGTCTTGCGCGACAGGCCGGCGACGAAGCCGGTGAGGCCGGCACGGGCGCCGTTGGACAGGCCGAGAATGTCGATCGGCGCCTTCACCGCGGCCGAGGTGATGTTGACGATGCGGCCGAACTTGCGCGCCATCATGCCGTCCACGGTCGCCTTGATCAGTTCGATCGGCGTCAGCATGTTGGCGTCGATCGCCTTGATCCAGTCGTCGCGGGTCCAGTTGCGGAAATCGCCGGGCGGCGGCCCGCCGGCATTGTTGATCAGGATGTCCGGATCCGGGCAGGCCGCGAGCACGGCGGCGCGGCCCTCGGGCGTGGTGATGTCGCCCGCCACTTCGGTCACGGTGATGCCGGGATTGGCAGCGCGAATCTCGGCCGCTGTCTTGGCCAGCGCCTCGGCGCCGCGCGCGGTAATCGTGACATGCACGCCCTCATTGGCGAGCGCGATGGCGCAGGCGCGGCCCAATCCCTTGCTGGAGGCGCAGACGATGGCGCGGCGGCCCTTGATCCCGAGATCCACGATTGATCACTCCGATATGTCAGTGGCTGGATGATGCGCGCATTCTAGCCGCCCGGACCGCCGCTGATAAGAGCAGCCGGCCTGTGCCGAATTGCATGGCTCGACGCGCGCATGCGCTCAGATGCGGCGTTCCTGCTTGAGCCGGTCGATCAGGCCGGCGACTTCAGGCGGCAGCGAGCGAAAGCCTTTTGCACCTGCGAGCGACAGGATCGGCCGCAGCCGGGAGCCTTCCAGAAAGCGCGGCTGGCGTTCGACCGGAACGATTCTGTCGAACACCAGCACGAGCGTGGTGGCGACCATCGCGACGCGGATGGCGCCGAGCAGGGCGCCGCCGAGCCGGTCGCCGAAGCCGGCTTCGGGACCGATCGCCTCGTCGAGCAGGATGCGGCCGATCTTGCCCAGCGCCGCACCAATGACCACGAACGCCGCGAAGAACTGCAGCCAGCCCTGGGCCAATGGGAGACCGCGCACGTCCTGCAATTGCGGGCTCATCGCGGCGACCACCCCCATCGCCAACGGCATCGCCAGGAGATAGGCGAGGATCGTGATCGCGCTGCGCAAGAGGCCGGTCGAGAAGCCGCTGTAGACGGCAATCACCAGGGCGATACAAGCGGCGAGGTCGAACATATTCATGATGGATATGCTTGGGTTGTAGGGCGGCTCCGTAAACAATTCGCCTTCTCGCTCCGTCAAATCGTCTGTATCAATCGCGGCAACGAAACGAGGGAAACGCGAGGGATCTCTGCATGTCCAACCTGTTCGACGTCAGCCGCGAGGTGATCCTGATCACCGGCGCGAGCCAGGGACTTGGCCGGCAGTTCGCGCGCGTGCTGTCGGCCCATGGCGCGGCCGTTGCGCTGGCGGCGCGCCAGACCGGCAAGCTCAAGGCGCTGGAGGAGGAGATCAAGGCCAAGGGCGGCCGCGCCGCCGCGGTCGAGATGGACGTGACCAGCAATGCCTCCATCGCCAAGGCGCTGGATGCCGCCGAGGCTGCGCTCGGGCCGGTCACCGTGCTGATCAACAATGCCGGCATCGCGGCGGAGAAGCTCGCGGTCGAGCAGAGCGAGGCCGATTGGGACGCGGTGATCGGCGCCAATCTGAAGGGCGCCTATTTCGCCGCGACCGAAGTTGCGCGCCGCATGATCGCGCGGAAGGCGCCGGGCAACATCATCAACATCGCCTCGGTGCTCGGCTTCAGCGTCGTCAAGTTCGTCTCGCCCTATGCGATCTCCAAGGCCGGCGTGGTGCAGGCCACCAAGGCGCTGGCGCTGGAACTCGCCGCCAACAACATTCGCGTCAATGCGCTGGCGCCAGGCTATATCGACACCGACATCAACCGCGACGTCTGGGAGACGCCGGCCGGCGAGAAGCTGATCAAGCGCATCCCGCAGCGGCGGGTCGGCCATGAGAGCGATCTCGACGGCGCCATCATGCTGCTGGCCTCGAACGCGTCGCGCTACATGACCGGCAGCGTGGTGACCGTGGATGGCGGCTTCCTGCTGACCTAATTGGCGCGCATCTCGCCCTTGATCATGTCCGCGGCCTTCTCGCCGATCATGATCGTCGGCGCGTTGGTGTTGCCCCCGATCAAGGTCGGCATGATCGAGGCATCGACGATGCGCAAGCCCGAAAGCCCGTGCACGCGGAGCTGAGGATCGACGACGGCGAGCGGATCATCCACGCCCATCTTGCAGGTGCCGACGGGGTGATAGACGGTGTCGACGCGGTCACGCAGGACGGCGCGGATATCATCGTCGGTTCTGACGTCGGCTGTGAACAGATCGCGCGTCTGGAGTCCGCGCATCGCTGGCGTCTCCATCAGCCGCCGCGTGGTCTTGTATCCGGCCACCATCGTCTCGACGTCCTCCTCTTCGCCGAGGAAGTTTGGATTGATCAGTGGCGGTGCGAGCGGATCCGCTGTTTTCAACGACACGCTGCCCCGGCTCTTTGGCCGCAGCAGACAGAAGTGACAGGAGAAGCCGTTGCCGTGACGCTTGCGGCCGTGGTCGTCGGTGACGGCCATGCCGAAATGCAGCTGGATGTCGGGGATGTCGAGGTTGGGATCGCTCTTCAGGAAGCCGCCGCATTCGGCGAAATTCGATGTCAGCACGCCGCGCCGTTCGCGCCGGTACTGGCCGATACCGGCGAGCAGCCTGCGGATGCCTTTCGGCGACAGCGACGAGAAGTTCGGGTTGTCGGAGGTGTAGGCGAAGATGAAGTCGGGATGGTCCTGCAGGTTCTGGCCGACACCGGGCAGATGATGAACGCTGGCAATGCCGTGTTTGGCGAGTGCCGTCGCATCGCCGACGCCGGAGAGCATCAGCAGTTGCGGCGTCTGGAATGCGCCGGAAGCGAGGATCACCTCGCGGCGGCAGCGGATCTCCTTGACCTCCTTGCCCTGCCGATACTTCACGCCGACCGCGCGCTGGCCGTCGAACAGGATCATCGAAGCGTGCGCCGAGATCTCGACGCGCAGATTGCGGCGGCCGAGATGAGGCTGGATGTAGGCGCGCGCCGCGCTCCAGCGTTCGCCGTTGTGCTGGGTGACCTGGTAGAGGCCGAGACCTTCCTGGGTTTCCGCGTTGAAGTCCTCGCGGATCGGAAACTGCGCCTCGCGCGCCGCCTGTAGGAAGATCTCGTGCACGGGATTTCCGGTGCGCAGCCGGTTGACCGGCAGCGGGCCGGATTGGCCGTGATATTCGCCGTTGAACTCCGCGTTGTTCTCGGCGCGCTTGAAATAGGGCAGCACGTCGTCATACGACCAGCCGGGATTGCCGAGCGCGGCCCATCGGTCGTAGTCGGCGCGATGGCCACGGATATAGACCATGGCGTTGATCGCGGAGGAGCCGCCGAGCCCGCGGCCGCGCGGCTGATAGCCGACGCGGCCGTTGAGACCCTTCTGCGGCACCGTCGTGAACGCCCAGTTGTTGACGGTACCTGCCACCATCAGGAACAGCATGTACGGCGTGGTGACGATCCAGTTGTCGTTGCGTCCGCCGGCATCGAGCAGCATCACCGACGTGCCCGGATCCTCGGATAGCCGCCCCGCGACCGTCGCCCCGCCACTGCCGCCACCCACGACGATGAAATCGACTTCCTCCGCCACGCGCGTTTTCTCCCTGATGGACTTATTGTTGTTTTGACGTCATTCCGGGGCGCCGCGCCTCTGCGCGGCGAACCCGGAATCTCGAAGTTGATTCACGTGCTGGTCACCTCCAGATTCCGGGTTCGCGCTTTGCGCGCCCCGGAATGACCGGGCACGTGACTAGCTCAGAAACCGCAGCAGCTTCTCAATCCGTGCGATGCTGGCGCCATAGGGCGGATAGAGATCCTTCATGCGGTTGAAGGGCGAGCGGTAGAACACCGGCTTCAGCTTACTGAAGCTGTTGAAGCCCCATTCGCCGTGATAGTGGCCGATACCCGAGGCGCCGACGCCGCCCATGGGCTGGTTCATCTGCGCGAAATGCAAGAGGCAATCGTTGATGGTGACGCCGCCGGACACGGTGCGCGCTAGCACCTGGTCGCGGGCGGTCTCGTCGCGGCCGAACCAGTACAGCGCCAGCGGCCGGTCGTGGGCGTTGATGGAGCGGATCACCTCGTCGGCATCGCGATAGGTGAGGATCGGCAGCAGGGGACCGAAGATCTCCTCCTGCATGATCGCCATCTCGGCGGTCGCGCCGACCACGACCGTCGGCGGAAACTTCCGCAGCTTCTTCCAGGCGGGGTCTTCCGGGCTGGTCGTGCTCAGCGGCTTGGCGCCGCGTGCGATCGCATCGCGCAGCAGGCCTTCCAGCCGGGCATAGTGCCGGTCGGAGATGATCGACGTGTAGTCGCCATTGGCGGGGTTGGTGCCGAACATCTGCATCATGTGCCGATGGAGCTTGCCGGCGAAGGCGTCGCGCTGCGGCTCCGGCACGAAGACATAGTCCGGTGCGATGCAGGTCTGTCCGGCGTTGAGCAGCTTCGCATAGGCGATGCGCTCGGCAGCCTCGTCGAGATCCGCCGAGACGTCGACGATGGTCGGCGACTTGCCGCCGAGCTCGAGCGTGACAGGGGTGAGGTTGCGTCCGGCGGCCTCGGCGACGATGCGGCCGACGCGGGTCGAGCCGGTGAACACCAGATGATCGAACGGCAGGGCCGCGAAGGCTTGTGCTACACCATCCTCGATCCCCGTGACGGATAGCTCCGTCGGGGCGAAGGTCGCAGCGACCAGCTCCTTCAGCAGCGCCGAGAACCGTGGCGTGAGCTCGCTCGGCTTGATCAGCACGCGGTTGCCGGCGGCGAGGGCTCCGATCGCCGGCGCGAGCGTCAGTTGCAACGGATAGTTCCAGGGCGCGATGATGCCGACGACGCCGAGCGGCTGCGGCAGCAGGCGATTGCGCGCGGGAAAGAACTGCAACGAGGTGGCGATCCGCCGCGCGGCCATCCAGCGCGGCAGCATCTTCAGCGTATGCTTCAGTTCGGTCTGCAGGAACAGCGTCTCGGCGATGGTGGTCTCGACCGCGCAGCGATGGCCGAAATCGTCCGAGATCGCCTGCTTGAGGCGCTTCTCGTTGCCGGCGAGCATGGTCCGCAACCGCGTCAGGCTCGCCTGCCGCGCGGCCAGATCGAGTGGTGGCGCGTTGCGCGAGGCCTCGAGCATGGCATGGAATGCGTCGTCGAGCGCGGTGACCGGGGGGGTCTTCAGGGAGTGGTCCATCGACGTCTCCTCGCATGTCCTGCGGCCGCGTTCCGGCCGTCATTCTGGTCGCATCGAAGCTGCCGCGTTGCGGAACCAATGGCAAGCGCGGCGAGGCCGCGGATACTGTCTAAGGGCCGGACGGATGCGGCGGTAGCCTGCCGCCGATTCCCCGTGTCCCGCAGGCGGCCATGCCGTTGTCCATGACGTTTGCGCCAGCGCGCCCGCCAGAGATCGCTGACGTTTCTGAGCCAAGCTTCTAATCCATTGATTAAAAGAGGATTTTTGAACAGCGGGCGGAGGAGTCGCCGGTGTCACAATCCGGCAAAAAAACTTCCGAAAAGGCCTTTCCAAACCCGCCTCGCATTGGTACATACCGCCCGCACCCGATGGCCGGCACGGCCGACGGGCTCAAGCCTTCTCAGGAAGCTTTGGGATGAACTCGGCGACGCTCAGACGCGTCAGCCAGGAGCACCCGGCAATTCCCTGAAGGCGTGCACAAGTTAACGCGGGGTGGAGCAGCCCGGTAGCTCGTCAGGCTCATAACCTGAAGGTCATAGGTTCAAATCCTATCCCCGCAACCAAAAATTCCTAGCGAAATCAAAGAATTAGCCCGCCCCTGGCGGGCTTTTTCATGCCTTACCAATCTCTCTCAATCAGTACAAAAGAAATCTAATTATTTTCAATTGGTTACGGGAATTTCGGCGAGAATTACCAATCGTTCCCAGATTCTCCACAGCACAAAAATGGCACAAAAACCTGTGAGCCGAAGGTTTGAGAAACTTCCTACATATCAATAATGGCTTGATGTAACATGATTTTTTCAAACTGGATTTCGGTTTGAGATTGTGCTATATTATCAAGTATGGATAGACAAAGAGGCAAACTTTTAAACCAGCTCGCCGACATGCTCCCCGAAGGGATGCTCGTCGATGCTGCCTGGCTAAAGGCCCACGGCTATTCCCCCCAGTTGCAGCATCAGTACGTGAAGTCGGGCTGGCTTGAGCAACCCGCTCGCGGGGTCTTTCGGCGTCCGCGCGGCTCCCTGAGCTGGCAACAGGCCGTAATCTCGCTTCAGACAATTCTGAACTTTTCGCCCCTTGTCATCGGGGGCCGAACCGCGCTCGAATTTCAGGGCTATGCACACTATCTGACGCAGTCGACGATACGCGTCCATCTGTACGGTCCGAAAGCGCCCCCGGCCTGGCTCCAAAAGCTGCCACTATCGGTCACGTTCGTCTATCACAACGACCGGCGCCTCTTCAAAAACGATCCCGTGGCCAAGGGCATAAGCAGCGTTCGCTGGAACGTCGAGACCGGGCAGATGACCGATGTCACGGCCTTCCGAGGCGGCGATGTTACTCAGCTGAATTGGGGCCAGTGGGATTGGCCTTTGACTCTCTCGATGCCAGAGCGCGCTCTCTTCGAACTGCTTGATGAGCTTCCCAAGGACGAAAGCTTCGACCAGGTCGATGCCCTGTTCGGCGGCCTAGCCAATCTACGTCCCGACCGGCTGCAGAAACTCCTCAATGACTGCGCAAGTGTAAAGGTCAAGCGACTGTTTTTCTACTTCGCGGATCGCCACAAGCACGCCTGGCTCAAATATCTCAAGAAAGACACGGTTGACCTCGGTCATGGCAAGCGCATGCTCGTGCGGGGAGGCGTTCTCGATCCCACCTACCAGATAACGGTGCCGGGAGATCTCCATGGCGTTCGCTGAGATCTACAGAAAGCAGGTCGCCCTGCTGCTCCGCGTTCTACCCATCGTCACGGAAGAAGATTGCTTTGCCCTCAAGGGCGGTACTGCGATCAATCTGTTCGTGCGCGACATGCCGCGTCTTTCGGTCGATATCGATCTGACTTACGTTCCCGTTGCGCCGCGACCAAAATCGTTGGCCGACATCGACGCCGCGATGAAACGTATCGCGGCCAAGATCAGACAAGCCATACCGGGTGCCCAGGTTCACGAAACGCAAAAAGAAAATGCGATTATCAAGCTCGTGGTCAGATCGCAGGGAGTCCAGATTAAGATCGAAGTAACCCCGGTCCTGCGCGGTTGCGTATTCGAGCCGGTGCTTGCTCCTGCTACCCCTGCCGTCCAAAACCAGTTCGGCTTTGCGGAGGCCCGGATCGTATCCTTTGCCGATCTGTATGGCGGAAAGATCGTGGCGGCGCTCGACCGTCAGCATCCCCGAGACCTTTTTGACATACGCGACCTCCTCGCGAATGAGGGCGTGACAGACGATCTCCGCAAAGCTTTCATCGTTTATCTGTTGAGCCACGATCGGCCAATGTTCGAAGTCCTCGGATCATCCGCCAAGGACATCAGCGACGAATTCCTGCATGGCTTTCAGGGGATGACCAATGAGGCGGTTTCAAAAGACGAGCTCCTTGCTGCGCGAGCGGCTCTCGTCGCGGCAATCCTAGACGAAATGCCCAACGATCACCGAAAATTTCTTGTTGCGTTCGAACGGGGTGAGCCGGACTGGCATCTGCTTGGTGTTCCGGCCGCTCCTGATCTGCCGGCCGTAAAATGGCGCCAGCAAAACCTCAACACGCTGCCCCAGGAAAAGCGCGATGAACTCGTTGCAGGCCTTGAGCGCGTACTGGCTTCCAAATAAGGTCTGGGCGTTTCCGTCCGCCTCTAGTTCGGCCGGTGAATGCGTTTTTCCTGGCTTGCTATGAAGTCAACGAGCACCGACTTGCGTGCACACAGGACTGACCCAAGTCTAAACACGGGCAACTTTGAAGTTTCCGCCCAATGGTAGACCTTGCGGCGGTAACGGTGCCCGTCCGAGCCGAAAAGATATGAGGCGATGGCTGCGGCTCCCTTGAGGATGTCGTCAGCCAAAGGTTCTGTTGTCACCTCCTGTAGCACCATGCGCCCTCCACGTTCTTTTCGAATTCATACGTAACCTGCTAATCCCCTGGTTCAGTCTCGTGCCGCGTTGCTGCGGTCTATTATGCTGCCAATAAAAGGTAGTCCCTGCGATCGTCTGCTTGAAAACCTCTGGCTGCAGAAGCCCTATTGTCTTTTTTTTGGGTAGGTGTGGAGTCAAACGTAAAATGGTGCAGTGCGGAACGTTTGCAATCATTCCGCCTCTGTCATGATCTTGATGCTGACGCGCTTCCACGGTGAGATACGATTCCCCTTACATATCGGCGGTTGCTATTAACAGACTTTCTCAAAGATTCCGCGTTTCGGGCACATGTAAACGACAAGCCGGCAAAGTCTAAAAGTCCCTCCTTTCAATCGAGCCGTTCGGCTGCCACTAGCTCTGCCTACCAACGAATACCAATCATTCCGTGGGCGTTGGCATCTTCTTGCGAGTAATAGAGGTCAGTACCGTCACGATTAATGGTAACGACCTGTTCCGAGGGAGAGCGCAGTGTGGGAGCCGCTGACAGCAACAGGCGAGCCGAACCGTGGTGTCACAGCCGCGCAGCGGGTTGAGATCGAGCGTTCTCCGGCCTGGGCTTACAATATCAATGGTGGTGGCGGTGCGATTGACTATTTCGACGGTTACAGGTGGTACGAAATGGCCTGCCGTCATATCGCCAATGACGACGAGCGGCGTCGCGAGCGATCACGCTGACAACGCTCTATGTCGCGGATGAGACCGCATCTACCAGAGATTCTCAGTCATTCCGCTACGATTCCCAATCCTTCCGATGGGGCGTCTGTGCTGCCTTCAGTAAGCTGATCTCCATCAACCACAACCAAGGAGATCATCATGAAAGTCATCACGATCGGCAAACGCCTCGTTCCCGTCGAACAGATCGCTTACGTCGAACCGTTCGATCCCGCGAGCAATCCAGACTTCAAGAAGGAGTTCAAGGGATGTGTAGTCCTGCTCAACCGCGAGATGGTTCTCACCGAACAGACGCCGCAAGACTTCGCGGTGGAGCATGCACTGCATCTGTTCACGGAGGACAGTGTCGCGGTCAACAAGGCGATCCAGTTCAAGATCGAGACCTTTGAGCCAACCGAGAGCTTCAAGCCGGCCAAGCCGTACCAGACGCGCCTCAAATGGCGGGATCATGCCGGCGAGGAGCAAAGTAAGCTGCTCGTCACGTCTCCCGAGATCGTCATCGCGGAAATACTGAGCGCCAAGGTGGAGATGGCGCCCGTCCCAAAACGGTCACCACGCCGTCCGCAAAGAGGCCGAAACGGCTCTCGCCGGATGGAAGGGTTTCAGGCCTGAGGTCGGACGAAACCTGAAGGATCGAGTGTAGAGCGCCTCTGCCGAAAGCTCCGGCAGAGGCGTTTCTCTATGAGTTCAGAAATACAGGCCTCGTATGGTCATCACCCGGTGTCACATGGGCATGGGTTTTCTGCAGTCCGTCCTCACCCCTGTCCCAATGCACATTGAGATCGGCAACCATGCCCAGACCAACGAACTCGTCGCGAACGAAGTCCCGCGCTAGCTCGATGCCCTGCGCCTAAGTCAGTTCTCGCGGAAGGGCGAACTCGATCTCCCGGGCAAGCTGGGCGTCCTTGCGGACTTCGAACGCTTCTATATCGTTCGAGAGCCGCTCGCCGTCGCTCCGGTCTTGCGGCGCGTTCTCCGGCAGCATCACCTCGGAATGAACGACGCCGCGCTTCCCGGAAAAATCTTGCTCACGACCAAGCCGCTCGTCCCGCAGCCGCGAGCCGGAGCGGTAGGCCGCCGCAGCCACCGCACTGCTCCCGGCTTTCCGGCCAATGATCTTGACGTGAAGATGATAGATCGCCATCGCGATCAGATCACTGGCACAGCGAAGTGTACGTCGGAACGACGTATAAGCGCGCCCTCCCTCGAAAAAATCTCGGGAGGGATCGCACCGTCCCAGGCCGTCCTGATGACCTTACAGCATTCTGTCGTGTACTCGCCTATCATTTCTCTATCGAACTCTTGGAGACGACGATGCGCCAACTACGCGACTTTGACGCGGACCTTAAGTCACTCGAAGACAAAGCGCGCGGGCTGAAAACTCGTAAGGTGCGTCAGCTCGACGATCTGGTCATCGCCACCGGAGCTGACGCGCTCACTGCGGAAGAGCTGGCCGACGCACTGATCGTGCTGGCCGAGACGAAAGAGGCCGGAAAGAGGGAGGCATGGGTCAAGCGCGGGGCCGCGTTCTTTCAAAGCCGGTCGCTGCGAAATGCGCCAGCAACTGACCGCAACACGGACAGCGCTCCTGCGCAGTCGAGCGGCCCGCAACCGGCACCAGGCCGCAAAGGCACGACATGACATGCGCGAGTGGCAGGTCAAGCGCCGAAAACTACACGGCATCTCATCGAGATGGGCGGCCTGGTTGTCAAGGCCGGCGTGGTAGGCCTGACCGGCGATGATCGCGCCATCATCTTTGGCGCGCTCCTCTGGGGGGCGACAAACTCCAAAGCGATCAAGGCGAAAGGTGCGTAAGCTTTGGGCCGCAAAGGGAAAGCAAGCGTTCGAGGCGGACCCGGCAACACCCGCGGGACGGATCGAACTATTTCAGCAGTTCGCCGATTATGTGTGACAAGAACACGTCGATGATTGACTGGGTACGAAATGTCCCTCCAGAATGAAATCGGCTTTGGAAGTGAGCTAATGGAGCTCGTGCTGCGTCAAAAAAGACCGCTGGCTGCGCGGGCAGGATATAGTCAATTCATGCCGTCAGCTGGTGTAGAGACAGTATGCATACGACGACCATCTGATCGACGCCGGCAGGCTGGCGCGAAGCTTTAGGCGGCCTGCTCAATGGCTTGGCGTTCGCCTTGGCGCAGGAGGTTGCATTGCCAGAGAGTAAATCGTGTAGACGCAATACAGCAAGATCCGCGACAAGGGCGAGTACCTCGACACAAAAGGTCAGACGGCGCAGCAGCCGACGCGTCTGGTCGGCCGGGAATGTCTGGTAGAGCGCGCCAGCCGTATGGGTGATAGATTGTCGATCACAACGCGAATGCGATCGGCCTTGAGACAATGCACGTCGACGAATTCGCACATGCGCTGGGCGAAGTAGGTGGCGGCGCGGTGCTCGGTGACCTTCACCTTGCGCCATGACGGTTCACGTCGATGAGCACGAACAGAATGGACGTGCCATTGCGTCGATACTCGTAATCATAGCACTCGATCCGTCCAAGCTTTGCCGAGATCGGTGGCCGGATCTCGCCGATGAGCTGGACCGGACTCTCATCGAAGCAGATCACAGGCTGATGCGGATCAGTTGGCTCGGCGTACAGATCGAGCACATCCTCCATGCGCGCGACATACTCCGCGTCGACCTTGGGCACGTACCACAAGCGCTTGCGCTACGGCTTGAGATCGTTCTCGGCCAGGCGCCGCGGCACCGTCTCGCGCGACAGGCTCTCGTGGGGCGTCAACCTGACCATCTCGTCGGCCAGAAGCTCCAGCGTCCAACGCGCCCGGCCCGCAGGCGGGCTCGAGCAGGCGGTGGCCACCAGCAGGGCTTCCTGCTTGTCGGTGAGCTTGCGTTCTGCACCTGCCCGTGGCTCCTCACTCAGGGCGGCAGTCAGCTTGCCTTCGACGAAACGCCGGCGGGGCCGATACACCGTCGAATGACCGACGCGACGCTAGTGGCGATGTCGTCGTCGCTCATCCCGGCATCGGCTGCCAGCAGATCTGCGCCCACTTGAGCTTGCGTACGGCTTGGCTGCCGCCGGCCAACAAGAGCTCCAGTTCCGACCGCTCGGCGCTGCTCCGACAACATGATAGCGTATGTTCATCGTGGCCTCCGCCCCGGAGGCCGAGTTGAATCGACCGATGAATCAAATGTCTGGCAAGGCCGCGGCCGGCTTCACTCCCAAGCAAGGCCAGTATCTGTCGTTCATCGACGCCTACACCCGCGTCAATCGGCGGCCACCCGCCGAACGCGACATTCAGCACTATTTCGGCGTCACGCCGCCGACCATGCACCAGATGATCCTCACACTTGAGCGCGCCGGATTCACCTGAAGAACCCCGAGCGCCTCACACAGCATCCAAGTCTTAGTCGCGCCCGAAGACCTGCCGATCCTGCAGGACCCTGATCAACGGGTCAAAACCTCTGTGTCGAGATACTAGCCCGAAGATTCCGGTCAAATGTGACCTCGACGCATTTTCAAGAATTCGCTCAACTTTCTCGTCGGTTCGGTTTAGGACCTAGTCGTTTCATTGTCGGGAGGAAGGAACGACACATGACCGAAAATCAAGCCGACGTCAGGGCGGGGCCAGCCGCACACGGGGCTTCTGCACCAGAGCAGCCGCGCAATCCGCCGCCGGATGCGGTGCTCGGCCAAGTTGTATGGCTCATGATGAATATGCCGCGGTACAGGCACATCTTTCTCGCAGATCTCGAATGGATGGTCCTGCCGCCAATCCTTCTCAACCAATATCGGCTGTTTCGCGCCGGGAACCACATCGTCGCTTTCGCGGCCTGGGCGTATCTGTCCGAAGAGGCGGAGGCGCGATTGCAGGAGCCGCATCCTCGGCTTGCACCGACCGACTGGAAGAGCGGCGACCGGCTGTGGCTGATCGATCTGCATGCTCCGTTCGGACAGCAGGAGCTTGCCTTGAAAGAACTGGGTGAGACGGCGCTGAAGGGGAAGACATACAAGATGCATCGCTGGACGCCCCATGGTCGGCAGACTGTGGAAGTCGCGCCGCAAGCGGGGTCCTGATTTCAATTCTTGAGAGTGATCGAGAGGAGTGCAAGCGACAATGCTGCGACGCTTTCTCTCGTTCACTACGTACTCCAGCCAACGCATAATAATAAGTTTTTGTTTCTGAAGGTGGCTGCGATTGACAATCGAGCCGCAGAGCGGCTACGTAGGGTTGTGCTGACAAGCGAGGTATTAGTAATTGCCGAAAGTCGGCTACTCGCGTTTTGGTAGAAATATTTTGTGGGGGCGCATGGCGGACGTTGGGGGCAACGCCAGCCAGCAAGGTGGCAGTCCCGATGTTGCGGATACGGGGCTCGGCTGTCTGGGGCTAGTCTTGGCGATTGCTGGCGAGGCGTTCGATGTCGAGCGCGCACGCCGCGAATATTTGCGGCCCGGCTGCGTTGCGGAAAGCCATGATCTGCTGCGCATTGCGAAGGGAGAGGGCCTGAAGGCGCGACTCAGTCGGTCCTCGATCGGACGGATTCAGGCGTTATCGTTGCCGGTGATTGCCAAGCGCGTCGATGGCCGATTCTTCGTCATTGGTCGTCGTACAGAGGCGGGCGTGCTGGTGGGGCTGGCGGGTGGTCCGCCGCTGTCCTGGACCTTGGAAGAGCTCGCGCAGCAGTGGACTGGTGAAATCCTACTGGTCGTGAGGCGTGATCGCCTCGCCGGCGATGTCGTCGGCTTCGGGCTGAAATGGTTTCTGCCCGTGGTTCGGCGCTTCGCGCGAATCCTGGCGGAGGTGCTGGTCATCTCGGTGTTCATCCAGCTCGTGGCGCTGGTGTCGCCGTTGTTCTTCCAGGTCGTGATCGACAAGGTTCTGGTGCATCGGGCGTTGACGACGCTCGAAGTGCTGGTGATCGGGCTCCTGCTCATCAATCTCGCTGACGTTGCGCTGAACTGGCTGCGGACCTATGCCTTCGCGCATACGACCAGCCGGATGGATGCGATGCTGGGCTCGCTGCTTTTCCGCCATCTGGTCGCGCTTCCGATCGGCTATTTCGAGTGTCGCGCCACCGGGCAGACCGTCGCGCGCGTGCGCGAGCTGGAGAACGTCCGCCAGTTCATCACCTCGTCGGCGCTGACGCTGGTGCTCGACGTCGTGTTCGGCCTGCTCTTTCTCGTGGTGATGTTCTGGTACAGCCCGAAGCTCACGCTCGTCGTGGTGCTGTCGATTCCCTGCTACGCCGCCATCTCGATCGGGATCACGCCAGCGCTGAAGGCGCGGGTGCAGGAGAAGTTCCAGCGCGGCGCCGTCAACCAGTCGCTCCTGGTCGAGAGTCTCGCCGGTATCCAGACATTAAAGGCGATGGCGGTCGAGCCGCAGGTGCGCCAGCGTTGGGAGGAGCAGCTCGCCGGCTACATCGGCGCATCGTTGCGCGTGGTGACGCTCGGCGCCACCGGCTCGCAGCTGGTCTCGCTGGTCAACAAGGCGACCTCGGCGGCGCTGCTGTGGTTCGGCGCCCAGGCGGTCATTTCCGGGACGATGACGATCGGTGAGTTCGTCGCCTTCAACATGCTGGCGGGACAGATCTCCGGCCCGGTGCTGCGGCTGGCCCAGCTGTGGCAGGATTTCCAGCAGTTCCGGCTGTCGATCGAGCGGCTCGGCGACATCATCAACACGCCGACAGAGCGCGCGGTGGCCAGCGCGCGGCAGAATCTGCCGCCGGTGCAGGGCCACATCCGCTTCGAGAACATCGTCTTCCGCTATCGTCCGGGCACGCCGGAGATCCTGCGTGACCTCTCGCTCGACATCCGCGCCGGCGAGGTGGTCGGGCTGGTCGGCCGGTCCGGCTCCGGCAAGTCGACGCTGACCAAGCTGCTGCAGCGGCTGTACGTGCCCGAGCGCGGCCGCGTGATGGTGGACGGGATCGATGTCGCGCTGCTCGATCCGGCGTGGCTGCGCCGGCAGATCGGGGTCGTGCTGCAGGAGAACGTGCTGTTCAACCGCTCGGTGCGCGACAACATCGCGCTGATCGACCCGTCGATGCCGCTGGATCAGGTGATGCGGGCAGCGCAACTGTCCGGCGCGCACGAATTCATCCTCGAGCTGCCGCACGGCTACGACACCGTGCTCGAGGAGCGCGGCGCCAATCTTTCGGGCGGCCAGCGCCAGCGCATCGCGATCGCGCGCGCGCTCGTCAGCAATCCGCGCATCCTGATCTTCGACGAGGCGACGTCGGCGCTGGACTATGAGAGCGAGCGCATCATCCAGAGCAACATGCGGGCGATC
Source organism: Bradyrhizobium sp. HKCCYLS3077 (assembly GCF_051167555.1). NCBI lineage: Bacteria > Pseudomonadati > Pseudomonadota > Alphaproteobacteria > Hyphomicrobiales > Nitrobacteraceae > Bradyrhizobium > Bradyrhizobium sp. HKCCYLS3077. Next base: position 1,258,631 of record NZ_JBNPTH010000001.1, read on the forward strand.
TGTCAGGGCCGCACCGTGCTCGTCGTCGCGCACCGGCTGTCGACCGTGCGCAACGCCGACCGCATCATCGTCATGGAGCGTGGCCGGCTGGCCGAGGCCGGCACGCACGACGCCCTGATGACCCACGACGGTCTCTACGCCAACCTCGTGCGACAGGCGGTGGGATAGAGCCATGGTCGAGCCGACACCGCTGCGCAGTTCCGACAATGGAAGAGCATCCGCCGAGCCGCCTGCCGCGGCCAAGCCGGCTGCCAAGGTCATGGCGTTTCCGGGCAAGCCGATCCGGCTGAACGCCGAGGAGCGCGAGTTTCTCCCCGCCGCGCTCGAAGTGATCGAGACGCCACTGTCGCCGACCTTGCGGCTCACCGCCGCTACGTTGTGCGTGATCATCGTCGGCTCCGTCTCCTGGGCGTCGCTGTCGCACATCGATATGGTCGCCGTGGCCGAAGGAAAGGTCGTGCCGCTCGGTCAGGTCAAGGTGGTTCAGCCGCTGGAGACGGCGATGATCCGCGCCATCCATGTCGACGAGGGTGATCACGTGAAGGCCGGGCAGCTGCTCGTCGACCTCGATCCGACCGAGGCGCGGGCCGATCTCGATTCGCTGCGCTCGGTCCGCGCGCAGGCGGCGCTCGATGCCGAAGTGGCGCGGGTGCTGCTGAGCCGCAATCCCGAGGAGGAGTTCCGGCCGCCGGCCGACGCCGATCCGGTGCTGGTGGCGCAGTCTCGCGACCAGGCGCATCGCGAGATCGAGAAGCATCTGGCGACCATGGCCGCCTATCAGGCCGATATCGCGCAGAAGAGCGCGGCGCTCGAGGCCAACGACGCGCAGATCGAGCGCGCGCGGCTGACGATCCCGTTGCTGCAGGAAAAGAACGACGTGGCGAAGGGATTGTTCGAGAAGGGCTACGGTCCGCGTCCCCCGGTGCTCGAGAGCGAGCAGCAGCTGGTCGAGAAGCGCGCCGAACTGCGGTCCGCGCAGGTCAATGTCGACCAGATCCAGGCCGAGATCCGCGCGCTGAAGGCGCGGCTTGCCGAGTCCGCCGCCGGCTATCTCGCTGACGCCACGGACCGCCGCACCAAGGCGCTGACCAAGATCGCGCAGCTCGACCAGGATCTCACCAAGGCGCGGCAGAAGGAGAGCTATCGCCGGCTCGCCGCCCCCGTCGACGGCAGCGTCCAGGGACTCAAGATCCACACGCCGGGCGCGGTCGTCACCACCGCCGACACGCTGATGACCATCGTGCCGGACGGTACCGGCATCGAGGTCGACTGCCTGATCCAGAACAAGGACATCGGCTTCGTCAGCGAAGGCCAGGACGCCGAAGTGAAGCTGGAGGCGTTCCCGTTCACCCGCTTCGGCCTCGTGCACGGCCGCGTCCGTAAGCTCGGCCGCGACGCCGCGACCTCGCCGAACGCGCCGCCCGGCAGCGCCGCTGCGCTAGTGACGCAAGGTGCGCCGATGAGTCCGGGCGTGCCTCCCGAATTGTCCTATCCAGCTAAGGTGACCCTGCTGCAGGACTGGATCGCCGTGAACGGCCGCCACGAGCCGATCCGTCCCGGCATGCGTGTGTCGGCGGAGATCAAGACGGGAGAGCGGCGCGTAATCGAATATCTGCTGTCGCCCGTGATCCAGGCGGTGACGGAAGCGGGGAGGGAGCGGTGATATCAAAACCATTCATCCAAACTAAAAATAGGCGGTCAGTCCACCTCTTCAAGGCGATCGACGACTCGGCAAAGCAAGATGCTGATCTTCTTGCGAGTAAATTAATCGATGCACTTAGCTCTTCGAGGGAGCGTTGGAAAAAGTCTCTCCTGGGAGCCGAAGAGTGGCTGATCTCCTTAGTCCTTAGCTCGCGCGACTATGTTTCCGTAAAAGCTGTCTTCGCTCCATGTTTCTCGATTTTCTTTAGCGGAGTGGATGTTCTTGCACTCAGTGTACGACCACTTCATCGGGTTGAACGGGCGTCTCCGTTTTGGAAAGTCTATGAAGTGCGATGCGCCCGACATCGGTTCGGGGGCAACGTGAGGTCGCCACTGCAGCTTTGGATTTCGGTAGATAATACATTCACCCATGTAGATGCCGATATCGAACACAACATTCAGACCAAGCAGTGAGCCTGTCCAAGGAGCTTCGAACCAATTGTAAGCTCGCCAGAGGGCGTCACTCTCTTGGTGCTGAAGTCCGTCGACCAAAAGGTCTGCATAGGTAGGAAGCCAAGTCGACACTTCTCGAATGTTCTGGTCCGTGAAACCTTGCGCAACATCAAACTTCTCAAGGAAGCGACGCAATGCCTGCAGCCGAGGATGCCGCTGATCAATAAAATAGCGGACGTATTCCTCGTTCGCACTCTCGGCCGACTGCGCATATGAGTTCCAGATCGGTGGCGTGTAGGGCGGATAGCCACGAAGGGCGTCAAGTACACGGAGCTTCTCAGAGCTAAGAGCCGATGTTCTTCGGCGACTCAACCAAGAAAACATTCAATGCCTCCAGATCTGCTGCAGCTAACGTCGCATCCGCCACGGGGTAGGCGCAACCATTCGGAGATATCTTAGATGACCGACTCACCCGTTCCGACATCTTTTCTCGTTTCGACTGGTACGTTCACCATTGGAGCTGGCTTCTCGGCGATTTTGACCTATCCATCAATCCAGAACAATTGGGGATTTTGGCAGTCGCCCAACAATCAATATTGGGATCCTTCGGCGCGCCTACGCGCGCAACTTGAGATTGGGGGAGCCAACATCATTGAGATACCCGGGGCTCCGGATGGGTCCATGACATTCGCAGAAGGATCGCGTCTCGGCTTTAATCGCTCACAAGTAAATAATAGTAACGGTACTGTTGCTGCAGAGCAGTTAAACGAGTTGCTAGTTAGTCCGAGTGGCAGAAATTACGGGAGTCAAAGTTTCTACACCATGACGGCCGACGGCAAGATGGAGCTGTTCACACAAATTGACGGTGTGACGACCAGTCGGTCGGCATGGTTTGGCACAACGATTGGTAACAATGAGAGCAAGCTCGGTTTCTCAGATGCGGTCAGGCAGTTTGCCTTTGATGAGCGATTCGTCGCGATTCCCTCAGACATTGCTCAAGGGCTCAGAATTCCAGGTGTGCTATCTGCGGAGGGCAGAGCAACAACTCTTATAACCTCCGCGGCTGCGGACGGAATTGCGAACGCACGCTTTTGGGGTGCGTTGGGGGCTTGGACAGGCGCGGCGATCACGGTTGTCGGAGTACCAATTGATCTCTATTCGGGCTACCAAGCTTACCAGGCTGGTGGTGGAGAGTGGTATAGTTGGCTTGGCACCTCAGGTGTCTCGTACGGCGGCGCGGCGGCAGGTGCCGGATACTCGTGGTTGGCAGGATCCTCGGTTGTAGCCGGAATTCAACTGGGTGCTATCCCGGGATTCGTAGCCGGCGCGTTGGTCATGAATTACCAAATGTTCCGCAAGCTCGATGCCGCAGATCCGCAGTGGGCGATGAACCTGCGCTATGCCGCGAGCGGAGATTTCAACGGCTTGGCCGGCGTGTACGAGCCCACCAATAACGCTTACACGGCTCCGCTTCCTGCTTTGCTGACTCCTTGGCGTGCCTTGGCGCCTAGTAGCGCGACCATACCATGGCCGGGCGAAAGCCAGCTCATTTCGACTGAGGCCGGCACTTTAAGCGTTCCCATTCCGGCCTTGAGCTCGGTGCCGTATGTTTCGGAGCAACAATACTATGATTCCGCAATCTATGGCAGCAACAGTGGATATCGGCTGTCAGGTGTAACAGGAGGTGTTTCTCCTTGGGTGGCTTTAGGCGTATGGCCGACGCAGGCTTTATCCGGACAAAAACTCGATCTAGACACGATTAATCTGCCGAGGTGGACTGCGCCGAATGCAGATGCTGGACTCTATAACGATACAACGGATCTGATAGAGGGAGACACTTCCGTTGCGCCGATCGTTCTTGATCTGAACTATAACGGGATCGACATTACTCGGCTGGACCAGTCCAACACGTTCATGAACGTGGTGGGCGACGGCATGAAGCATCGCACAGCGTGGGCCGGGGCGGGCGATGGCGTGCTGATGTATGATGCGGCCGGCAATGGCGCGATCGACGATCCCAAGGCGTTCGAGTTCACGCGCTGGGATCCGACGGCGGCGACCGACATGCAGGCGCTGGCCGACATCTTCGATACCAACCACAACGGCAAGCTCGATGCTGGCGATGCCGGGTGGGACAAGTTCAAGGTGCTCGTCACCAATGCCGACGGCGTGACCACGCTGGAGACGCTCGGCCAGCTTGGCATCACCGCGATCAATCTGACGTCGGACACCAAGACGCAGACCTTGGCCGACGGCTCGGTGATCTCGGGCCAGACCACGTTCACGCGCGCCGACGGCTCGACCGGAACGGTGGCCGACGTGTCGTTTGCCTATGATGCGAGCGGTCACGCCGTGCAGACGGTGACGACGCACAATGCCGACGGCTCGACCACGACCGACGCCACCTTGTTCAACGCCGACGGCAGCCGCGCGGGCGAGAGCATCAGCACCATCTCCGCCGATGGCCGCAGCCACGCGTTGCGCCGGGACACCACCGGCAGCGGCATCTTCGATTCCGTCCAGTCGGACGTAACCGTCGTCAATGCCGATGGCAGCCGCACCGAGACGCTGTCCGACTTCAACGCGGCCGACGTGCTGCGCGACCGCACGGTCACGACGACCGGCGCGGACGGCCACAGCCAGATCATCGCGCGCGACCTCGACGGCAACGGCTTTGCCGAACAGTCGGAAATCCACGTCACGGCGGCGGACGGGTCGACCATCGTGACGACCTCCGACCTCGTGCCGAACGGGGCGGTGCGAGATCGCACCGTGCTGACGACCAGCGCCGATGGACTCGGCAAACGAACCGATGTCGATCATGCCGGCAGCGGCACGTTCGACGTCTCCGTCACCGACGTGACCATGGTCGCCGCCGACGGCGGCCGCACGGAGACAATCGCGACGCTGTCTGCCAACGGTACGGTCGAAAGCCGCAGCGTCAAGGTCACCAGCGCCGACGGCCGCACCAAGACCACCACGAGCGATCTCGACGGCAACGGTACGACGGATCTCGTTCAGGTCGCGGCCATCGTCGTCGCGGCGGACGGCAGCTCGGTCACCACCCACAGCGACAGGAACGGCGATGGCAGCCTGCGCGACCGAACCGTCAGCTCGCTCAGCGCCGACGGTCTCTCCCGGACGGTTCAGAGCGATTTGGACGGCAACGGGGCCGTCGACCTGACCACGACCGATGTCACCGTCCTGAATGCCGGCGGCTCCCGCACGGAGACGGTCACCGAGCTCAATGCCGATGGCTCGCGGCGTGACCAGACCGTGACCGTCTACGGCGCCGACGGCCGCTCGCGCACGATCTCGGCCGACAGCAACGGCGATGGCGTGATCGATCATCTCGAGACCATCCTCATCGCTGCGGACGGCAGCAGTATCGACATGATCGATGACGTCACGCCCAGCGGCACGCTGCGCAGCCGGACCATCGTCAGCACCAGCGCCGACGGCCTCTCCAAGACCACGCAGATCGATGCCACCGGCAGCGTCGATGCCAACGGCCACGTTGTCGATGATCTGGTTCGCAGCGACATCACGGTTGCCAATGCCGACGGTAGCCGCACCGAGACCTTGACCGAGACCCATGCCGACGGCTCGCTGAAGGACAGGACCGTCACGACCGTCAGCGCGGACGGCTTGAGCCGCACGACCCGGCAGGACTCTTTTGGTGTCGGCAATTTCAATTTTAACGAGCATAATGAGATAATAATCAATCAAGACGGTAGTCGCGTCGAGACGGTGACGGACACCCGTGCGGACGGCTCGCTGATCAGCCGCAGCGTGACCACGACCAGTGCCGACCATCTCTCCGTGCTGGCCGTGATCGATGCGACCGGGGCAGGGGCGGCCTCGCAGACGCAATCCACGATCATCAAGGCCGACGGCAGCGCGGTGAAGACCGTGACCGATCTCAACGCTGACGGATCGGTGCGGGATCGCAGCGTCACGACCACCAGCGCCAACGGGCTCGCGGTGACGACGCAGACCGATTCCAACGGCGACGGGCACTTCGAGCAGACCCGCACCGACGTCACGATGCTCAACGCCGACGGCAGCCGCACCGAGATCATCACCGACCTCAACGCCGACGGCACGGTCCGCGACCGCACGGTGAAGACCGCTACGGCGAACGGGCTGTCGGTCACGACGCAGAGCGACTTGACCGGCCACGGCCGCTTCGACCGCACGCGCGCCGATGTCACTGTGCTCAATGGCGACGGCAGCCGCACGGAGACCGTCACCGATCTCGCTGCCAATGGCGCGGTGATCGACCGCACGGTCAAGACCGTCAGCGCCAACGGCCTTGCGGTGACGACCTCGTCCGATCCGTCGGGCAGCGGCACGGTGGTGACGACCACCGATGTCACCGTGCTCAACGCCGACGGCAGCCGGACCGAGACGATCAGCGACATCGCTGCCAACGGCGCGCTGCTCGATCGAACCGTGACCACGATCTCGGCGTCGGGCGAGAGCAGGACCGTAAGTCGCGATGTCGACGGCGACGGTCATGTCGACCAGACCGAGACCATCCTGATCGGCGCAGACGGCAGCCGGATCGATACGGTCTCTGATCTCAACGGCGATGGCTCGGTGAAGGACCGCGTCGTGACCACGACTACGGCCAACGGACTTGCGGCAACGATCCAGCGCGATCCGACTGGCACGGGCGGCTACGCCCAGACCGAGACCGATGTCGTCCTGCGCAAGGCGGATGGCAGCCAGGTCGAGACCGTGACCTGCCGCAACGCGGATGGCGGGGTGCGCTATCGCGTGGTGACGACGACCAGCGCCGATGGTCTCTCGAAGACCACGCAATGGGATGACACCGGCACCGGCCGCCACGATCGGACCAAGACGGACGTGACCGTCATCAACGGCGACGGCAGCAGGACCGAGACCGTCACCAATCTGAACGCCGACGGCTCCGTCCACGATCAGACCGTGACCACCACGAGTGCGGACAACCGCACGGTGTCGGTGCAGCGCGTGGTCAACGGCGCGACGTCGACCGAGATCCAGAAGGTCATGGCGAACGGCTCTGCCGTGACCACCGTCTCGGATCTGAATGTCGACGGTACGCTCAAGGACAGGATGGTGACTACGGTGAGCGCCGACGGGCTCACCACCATTGTCCAGCGCGAGCCGGCCGGCAGCGGCAGCTTTGTCCAGACCGACACCGACAGCATTGTCGTCAACGCCGACGGCAGCCGGGTCGAGACCAAGGCGGCGCGCAATGCCGACGGCGTGCTGCGCTACCGCACGGTGACGACGACCAGCGCCGACGGTCTGTCGAAGACGACGCAGTTCGATCTGGCCGGCGCCGGCCGCTTTGATCAGATCCAGACCGACGTGACCGTCCTCAACGCCGACGGCAGCCGCACCGAGACCGTCAGCACCTTCAAGTCCGACAATAAGCTGATCAATCGGCGGGTGCAGAGCGTCAGCGCCAATGGCCTCAGCACCACCACGCAGTGGGATACGACCGGCTCCGGCACCTTCAATCAGACGGCGACCGACATCACCGTGCTCAATCGGGACGGCAGCCGCACCGAGACGATTACCGACCTCAACGGCGACGGGACCGTCCAGGCGCAGACCATCATCACCACGTCGCCCGACGGCCGGACGGTGACGACACAGACGCGAAAGACCTCGGATTCGCGGTTCGACCAGAACCAGACCGTGGTGACGACGAAGAACGCGGACGGCAGCGCGATGCAGATGCTGACCGACAGCGCCGACGATGGCAAGCTCCGGGATCGTGCGGTTACGACCACCAGCGCCGACGGCCTCACCGTCACGATTGCACGTGATTCCAATGGCGACGGCAAGGTCGACCAGACAGAGACCGACGTCACACAGGCCGATGGCAGCAAGGTCCAGACCATCGCGGACTACGCGGCCGACGGAAGCCTGCTCAACCGTACGGTCATCACGACCAGCTTCGATGGCCTGACCCAGAGCACCCAGCAGGACGAGAACGGCAACAACACCATCAGCCGGACCCGCAGCGATGTCACGATCGTCAATCTCGACGGCAGCAAGACGGAAACGATCATCGATCGCAACAGCGACAACACGATCCGTCAGCAGGCGGTGGTGACCACGAGCGCTGACGGCCTCAGCACGTTCTCCAAGCTCGATTCGCAGGGCAAGAGCTTCTACGGCCACACCGAGACGATGACGGTGAACGCCGACGGCAGCACGCTTACGATCGCCAAGGACGTCGACGTCAACGGCAAGCTGCTGGACGAGACGGATACGATCATCAGCGCCGATCGCCACAGCAAGACCGTGAAGATCGATTCCAAGGGCACCGGCGTCTTCAACTCGGTCGCGGTCTCGCAGTCCAATATCGACGGCAGCATCTCGACGACGATCACCGACTACAACGACGACAAGAGCGTCAAGGACCGGGCGGTCACGACCCTCAGCGCGGACGGACGCACCAAGGTCATTCAGATCGATTCGAAGAATGCCGGATCGTTCGACCTCACCACGGTCAGCATGATCGGGATCGACGGCAGCAAGACCGTCACCTCGACCAACATCAACGGCACGGTAGACCGCCGCTTCTACGACTCGATCGGCAATCTCGACAGCGAAACGATCACGGCCGGCAACGGCTCGACGCTGAAGACGACTTACAAATATGGCATTCCGGTCAGCACCAGCTACACGAATGCCAATGGATCCGGAGGTCAGGGGGCCTCCGGCATCGGTTCCGCCTATGGCGCGTTCCTCGGCGGAAATTCGATGATTGCCGGCATCGGTCGCTCGTACCTGATCGGCCAGTTGGGCCAGGCGATCGCCAAGTCTGATGCCCTGAACGAGCTCGCGAGATCAATCGCTGATGCCGCGGGGAATGCTTCTCCGCTCAATGCGGCCCTGAGCCAGTCCGCGGGAACGACGGATCTGAACATCGCCGATGGCGTCAACGGCATGATCTCATCGCTGCTATTGACGGAGGCAGCGCAGGCGCTCGGGATCAAGGGCTTTGCCGGCACTGTGTTTACGATCACTGGATCGGCGATCACCAGGCAGATTCTTGGTAATCTCGAGGACATCGCCAAGTCGGCGGTCAATGGCGTAGCGCTCGATTCCTCTACGGTCGGTCAGCTCTTCAAGGGCTTTGACCCCGCCACATTCTTCACCAACCTCGGCGACGCGATCGGCGGGGCGGCGGGCAGCTATCTTGGCTCGCAGGTCGTGGCACCGACCAACATCGTAGGAGCGATCGGTGCGCAGATCGGTAGCACGATCGGCGGCACCGTTGGCCTCATTATTGGTAACGCTCTTCTGCCGGGCATCGGCGGCATCATCGGTGACTTCATCGGCTCGTTCGTCGGTGACATTCTCGGGACCTTGTTCGGAAATCTGTTCGGTCCTGATGGGCCGCCTTCAGCCTCCATCACGCTCGGCGTTCTCAACGGAACCCTCGGTGTCGTCGCGACATCTCACGACAATGGTGGTGAAGTCGGGCCGCTGATGGGAATCGCGAGTGCTGTCGACAACATGGTCGATGGGCTTATTGGCATGACCGGGGGCAAACTGAGCCTCGGCGCGCAACCGTCAACGACTGGAGCTGCAACGGGAGACGGTTTCCTCGGGAGTGCGCTGGGCGGCGGCATCGGGTTGATCGGCGGATCCGCGGACGTGACGTTCTCCTATTCGGGCAACAAGGCCAGCGTCTACATTCCGGGCATCGGCACCGAGGACCTGCCGACCTCGGGAGATACATCGGCGGCATGGACGAAGGCCGCGCAGGATAGCGTGTGGGCCATCATTCAGGAGGCGCAGCTGTCGGCCGGCGATCCGATTCTCACGACCGCATTCGCCGCGGCACGCGTGCAGAACGGCAATTTCGAGGCCGTGGCCTCCGACCTGCAGGTGGCCAAGGACTATGAGACCTATCTGGCCAATACGGCTGCGATCAATCAGCTCATCGCGCAGAGTCCGGATTCCGCCTTTGCCGCAGGCTGGTTGCTCACCTTGCTGCGCGCCGAGGAGCTGGGCCTGACCAGGGTGCCTTACGAACAGGGCTGGACAGCCAATCTGGTGGCCGGCACCGGTACGGTCGGTGCGATCGAGAAAGTCTACGACAACAACGGCATTCTGGTCGAGGAGGTCGACTTCAACAAGGACGGCAGCCAGGTCGACCAGCAGTACTTCAAGAACCTCACTGTCAATCTGAGCAACGCGACGCTGCATGACCCTGACGGATCGACATGGTCGATCACCGGGGATAACGACACCGTGACTGCCAAGCGCCTGTCGATCGTGAATCTGACGGGCAATAACGACCGCGTCACGGTCACTGGATCGAAGGCGACGGTCAATGTCACGGGCAGCGCCGATGATGTGACGATCACGGCCGGCACGGTCATGGCCGCGGGGCAAGGCAGCTGCGTCAGGATCCACGGCAACAATGACGTGATCATCGGCGGCAAGGGCACGACGCTGACGGTGTCCGGAACCGCCGAGGCGATCACGCTGGACGGCAGCACGCTCACCCTGACCGACGACGGCATCAATGCTGCCATCGCCGGCACCGGTGGTCAGATCACCGTCGCCAACAGCGTAACCGTGGATCTCACGGCAGCGGCGAGCGCCCTGACGGCCGGCTACGGCCTCACCGCCACCGTCGAGGGAGCCGGGTCCAGCATCACTGCGTCGACGCTCGCGCACGTCGTCGCTACGGGTGGCGGTGAGGCGGTCAACGTCGGGGAGACGTCGAGCGTGTTCATGAACGCGGACGGCGGTAGCATCACTGCAGGCACCTCGTCCCAGATCACGCTGAACGGCAACAACGCAAGCATCACGGCCAAAGACAGCGAGCAGATCACCGTTACTGGCAACAACGACACGACCAAAGTCGGCGACCAGTCGACCGTGACCGTCAACGGGTCGGGTGATACGACGAGCGCGGGGGCACTGGCGGTCATCAACGTCACGGGCTCAGGCGACGTCACCACCGCCGGAAGCGGCTCGACGTTCGTCGTGGACGGCGACGGCAACACACAGACCTCCGGCGACGGCGCCACGATGACCGTGACCGGCGCCCACGAGATCAACTCGGCGGGCGATAAGTCCACGATCATTCAGAAGGGGGCTGGTAGCGCCACGACTGCGGGTAAGAACTCGACGGTGACGGTAACGGGTGATCAAGCTAAGATCACCGTCGGTGACGGCTCCCGTGCTACTATTGCCGGCTTGTCGGAAGTCGTCGCCGGCGGAATGCAGTCCGTTCTTTCGGTGCAAGGTGATTCGGCGACGATAACTGCAAGCGATTTTTCCATTGTTACAGTCACCGGTAACTATGCAACGATATCGGCGGGCGCCGGCGCTCAGGTCAACGCTGTCGGTGGCCATGAGACGATCAACGTCGGAGCGCAAGCTAGCGTGGTCGCCGTAGGCGGCTTCAATACCGTTAATGCGCTCGGCCTCGGGGCATCGATCTCTCTCAGCGCGACTGGCAGAAGCAGGTCGATCGCCAATCTGAGCGGAGGCTCGGTCTTTCTGAACAATGCGCAGGCGCTGATCAATGGCACGGGCAATATCATCACGCAAAATACGAACACCAACATAACCGTGGTCGGGGCTGCGAACGCCGTGGATGTTCTTGGCGTTGGCAATACGACCACAATTAGCGGTGGCTCGATCACCGTCGAAGCCGACGCCAGCATCGCTGCGGTCGGCAACAATGATGCAGCACTCGTGAAATCGAATGCAACATTGTCGCTGAGCGGAACCGGGAACTCGATCGACGTGACAGGGACTGGCGCCGCCGTTACCGCGGCTAACGCCAGCATCCGGGTCGAGAACGGCGCCGGCGGAACGCTGAACGGCTCGTCAGATACGATCGTGGTCGGCAGCAACGCCTCGCTCAGTCTCATCGGCAGCAATTCGATTGTGACGGTGAACGGTACGGGCACCAGCATCGGCGTGACCGGCAGCACGGACTCGATTGTGATCAACAACGGCAACGTTGCGCTCGGGTCGTCTTCCAGTGTGATCATCTCCGGCGACGCAAATGCGATCGCAGTAACCGGTCACGACACCGTCATTGCGAGCGGCAAGCAAGATAGTGTCGCCGTCTCCGGCACCGGCAACGTGGTCGCGATCTCCAACGCGACCATCTACCTCTCGGATGGCGCGGACGCGGTGATCGTCGGCTCGAACGACACGATCATTGCCGGCAGCAATGCCTCACTCACGCTGATCGGAAATAATGACGGCGTTACCGTGAACGGCACAAATACGTCGATCGATCTCGCCGGTAACGGCGACTCGATCAAGATGAGCGGCGGCTCGCTGACGCTTGAGCCTGGAACGGTGGCGACCGTCGTCGGCTCCAACAACAACATCCAGCAAGGCAAAGGACTGACGCAAGGCGACAACGCGATCATCCAGACGACCGGCGGCGACGGCATCTTCGTTGCGGGCAACAACGCCCATGCGGATGTGACCGGTACCCACAACGTCGTCGTCGTCGACGACAGTTCGACTGCGAACGTGTCTGGAGCCTCGAACCTGGTCAGCGCCGGCAACAAGGCCGCTGTGACCATGTCGGGCAACGACAACTCCGTCTCGGTTGGCGACGACGCCAACGTCAACATCACCGGGTCGTCCAACATGCTCGCCGCGGGCGCCAACCTGACGGTGGACGAGGGCGGGACGCACAACTCGGTGACGGCAACGACGGGGGCGCATGGCATCTTGAGCGGCACCAGCGATCAGCTCATTCTGGGGAGCAACGCCGCTCTGCAGGTCACCGGAAGCAACGACACCTTTACCGCGGGAACCTCTTCGAGGGTCATCGTGACCGGAAACAGCAACCAGGGAAGCGTCGGCGACGGTTCGTCTGTGACCGTTAACGGTACCTCTGACATCATTAGCGCGGGCAGCTACGCGACGATCACGGTCGGCGGTGCCCAGGATACGATCAGCGCAGGCGCCAACGCCTGGCTGACGGTCAACGGCAATTCCAATGTGGCCTATGCGGGCGACCATTCCAGCGTGTGGCTCAACGGCGCCCATGACACGCTGGGGTCTTCCACCGCCGCAAGCGCCTGGATCTCGCTGAACGTCGCGGGCAGCTACGATCAGGCGACTATGGGCAACAACGCCAGCGTGACCCTGAGCGGCTCCAATGCCCTGGTGACGGCAGGGGCCGGGTCGACCCTCAGCGTCGGCGGCATCGCCAACAACGCGTCGCTCGGAGACGCCGCGAAGATCACGCTTGCTGGCAGCGGCAATACGGTGTCGGGCGGCAAGACGTCGTCGGCGACGGTCACGGGGACCTCGGATACGCTCACGCTGGGCGCCGGGGCTAGCCTGACGGTGCAGGGCAATGCCGATACCTCGATCGTCGGAGACGGGTCGACCGTCGTGGTGTCCGGCTCGCAAGACACGACCACGACCGGCGCGAGCTCGACGCTTACCGTAAGCGGCGCGGGAGACACCAGCTATGTCGGCAATGGCACGTCGGCGGCCGCGTCCACAGTCGTCGTTTCCGGAAGCGGCAATGCGACGACGGCCGGGGCCTATGCGTCGGTTCAGGTGATCGGAGACTCCAACACCACCACCGCCGGCGCGTCGTCGACCGTGGTCGTCAACGGCGCCAAGAACGGCACGACGGCCGGTCCCAATGCCACCTTGACGATCAACGGCAACATCAACGGTATTGCAGCCGGATACGGGTCGTCGGCGACCGTCAATGGGGCGAACAGCCAGATCAGCATGGACTACTCGGCCTGGCTGCAGGTGAACGGCAACTATGATACCAGTACGGTTGGCACCGGCTCAACCGTCATCGTCGCCGGCAACCACGATGGCACCACTACAGGCAGCGGCTCGAACGTGACACTCACTGCAACCGCCACCGCCGATCAGGTCTCGCTCAACGACAACACCAAGCTCACGGTGAACGGAGCTGGAAACACGATCAATGGCGGTTCGGGCGATACGCTGACACTCGCCGGAAGCTCGAATGGTATGACCGTCGGCACCGGCGCCAGCATCACGGTAGCAAGTGACAACAACACAATCTCAGCCGCAGCTAAGGCTTGGATGCTGATCAGCGGTAATTCGAACTCCGAAAATGTGGGAGCGGGGTCAAACGTCACGGTCGGGGGAACCGCGAACAACACTCTGTTGGGTGATGGCTCGACAGCGGCAATCACCGGATCGAAGAATTCGACATCCTACAATGCGAGCGGTGTCAACGAGAACGTGATTGTCTCCGGCGACAGCAATTCGCTCTACGTCGGTGCAGGAGCACACGTCATGGTGAGCGGCTCCAGCAACTCGACAACAGCGTTGGCGAGCGCTTGGATGTACGTCTCAGGCAATTTCAATGCTGAGAACGTCGGTGCCGGAGCCAGCGTGACGGTCAACGGCAACGGAAACCAGACTTGGCTTGGAGATAACTCCGCCGCCGCCATCAACGGGTCGAACAACACGACCTCCTACAATGCGACTGGGTCGAACGAGAACCTAAACATCTCGGGTAACTCCAACACAACGACCGCCGGCAACGGGGCGAGCGTCTATATTGGGGGCGCCGGCAATAACACCATCCTTGGGCAATCGGCGGGGATTCAAATCGTCGGAAATTCCAATTCAACGACGGTGGGGAACTCGTCGACCGTCACGGCTGGCGGTTCGTCTAACTCCACCACGATTGGTGCTGGTTCAAATGTAACCGTCTCCGGCTTGTCTGATACGACATCCGTCGGCGCAGGATCGTCTATCAACGTGTCGGGGAGCAGCAACTACACGACCGGCGCAAGCAGCGAGACCGTATGGATTAACGGAGGGAACAACCAGCTCTATATCGGCAATAGTGCCAATGTAACTGTTTCCGGGAACGGCAACGTGGCCAAAATGGGTGATAGCTCCTGGCTGACCGTGAACGGAAGCTCTAATAATCTGACGGCGGGAAACGCCTCTGGCATCATCGTCAATGCAGCTAACGACTACATCGTTACTGGGCAGTATTCAGGTTTTCACTACAATGACTTCAGCGTCTGGCAGGCGTATTTCTCCCCTCCGCGTGGGACACAGCCGGCAGGAGCGGCTATCGGAGGTCATGGAACTCAGTATTTCTTGGGAAGCCAATATGAATTCCAAGTTTGATGCTGCCGGTCGGTTCAGCTGCCGCTTGATGCGCCACGAAGACCGAGTAGGCGTTCCTTGTCGGCGCCGATGGTCTTTTTTATCGAACGCTGAATAAATGGCGCGTACACTGGTTGGTTAAGGCCAAGAAAGTCGAGGAACAACGCAAGACCAATCGTTTGGATAGTCTATCGATGCACCCGACTTGAAGGCGCCGTCGGCACCTCAGATGACGACAGCAAGCGAATGTCGGAATCGGTGGTTGCGCCTCCCCGCAACAAGACTGAACTCCCGTAGCCGACCGGCTGCGGGAGTTTTGTTTTTGTGCGTCCTTTTGCCGTCGTGACGAACAGCGTCTTGAGGTCCGGTCCGCCGAAGCAGACGCATGTCGGGTTGGTCGCTGTTCGCGCCAACGCATGCGCCGTCAGGTCTTTTCTTGGACGCTAGGCAAAGCGTTATCAGTACCTGGTCGGCGCCGGCACCGCAGTGCGGTTCGCGGGCACCGTGACAGGCTGGTAGGAGAATACGTCGCGGCTGCGCGGATCGACGGTGACCTCGAGCCAGCGTACATCGTTGTTGTCGTTGCCCTGGTTGTCGCCGAACGTTTCAACGCGGACGAAATTCTCCAGCCGCTGGCCGCTGCCCGCTGGCCGCTGGCCGCTGCTGCTGAGGATAATCGAAATTGCATGTGCAAGATCCCCTAAGATCTCGGTTGCGCGGCCGCTTGCAGGGAAGCGGCCGCGCAACGATGCGGAGCCTCGATAGCGGGGGCGTGACGATGACATCCTCCTGACGGATCTGCGATGCCGGTCGCGGCCAATACGCTGGATCAGATGATCAGAGCCCGCCGTATTGTGCAGCGGGCTCCTCATCATGGTCGCTTTCAATTACCAGCGATCGACGCCGTAGCCGTGATGATCGTGGTCGTGATGGTGCCAGCCATCATCGCCATCGTGATCGCCGTCCCGATCCGCGAACACGAACAGATTCATGAGGTCGCCGATCGCCGGGCGGTTCCGCGGCACATACAGGTGATCGTCGCGATCATGGATCGGATTGGGGAGATGGTCGCGGCTCACGGCCGAGATCGTCGGCAGCCGCCAGTTGCGCTCGATGAACTTCAACAGCGAGACATGGTCGTAGTAGGTGTGGTCGACATGACCCTTCTTGGCGAGCGGGGAGACGACGATGAACGGGATGCGGGTGCCGTCACCGAGGAAATCCACCGGCTGGACGTAGCCGGAGTCGTAGTAGCCGCCGCCTTCGTCGGTCGTGATGAAGATTGCGGTCTTGGCCCAGATCTTCGGATTGGCCTTGACGCGATTGATCAGCGCCTCGAGGAACTTCTCGTAGAGGTCGGTGGTTGAGTCGGCCGGGTGGCCGGCCAGTGCCTCGAACGGGCGCACGAACGAGACGGCAGGCAGCGTGGAGTTCTCGACGTCCTTGATGAACGCGCCATAGTTCTGCAGCTTGGCTTCCTCCGACGGGGTCTTCATGATCTTGATGAAGCCGGTCAGCGGGTCGCAGATGCCGCAGTAGGAGTGGAACAGCAGCGGAACGCCGTCGACGCTCTTGGCGAAGGTCGTGGCGTCGTCGCCGCGATCGGCGCTGTAGTACTTCCACGACACGCCGCGCGCCGTCATCACGTCGGCAATGGTGGGGGCGCTCTGCGGCGGCAGCACGAACTTGTCGGAACCGAGCGCATTCGGCTTCGTGCTGCTCTGATTCCAGAACATGTTGTAGTTGTTGACCAAATAATAGTGGTTCGGCGCGCAGCGGTTGTCGTAGACGCCGTTCTTGAGCAGCTGCTCGTTGATCGCGGCCACCCCCGGTGCGGTCGGATCGGAGCAATTGACATAGGAGCCGCCGCTATAGCCGTCCTGCTTGTAGTAATTGTTGGTGCCGGGGACCGGATCCGGGTTCTCGATCTGGTTGGCATAGGGCACTGCGGGAGCGCCGTTCATGGTTTCGGGGTTGGTGAAGAACGCCGCGTGTCCGGTCACCAGCGACTGGAAGTTGGCGCCGGTGCCGCCCATGATCGCCTGGTGATAGTTGTCGCTGATCGCATATTCGTCGGCCAGCTGCTTGAAGAACGGCGCATCGCCGGGCTGCGCCTTGCCGGTCGCGTCGGTGAACGGGTTCATGTTGTAGAAACCCATCGAGATGGCGCCTTCCATCGGATTGAAGCCGCCGGCCGGATAGGGCTTGCCGTTCGAGCCGGTGCCGATGGTCTGTTCGACCCACACGAACTTGTCGTGCTTGCCGCCGTCGATGTCCTGCCACATCTGGAAGAACCGATGCACCGGATCGCCAGTGTAGGCGGCATAGGTCACGTATTTCGAGATCTGGTACGGCCCGTTGGGAAGATTGGCCGGAAAGCGGGTGTCGAGCACGTTCTGCGGCAGGCCGATGCCGTAGGTCGTGTAGGGCTGCGGCAAGGTCGCATAGGCGCCGGTCGAGGCGGTCTCGGCGCCGTAGCGCACCTCATCGCGGCCGATCCGCTGCTCGGCCTTCTTGAAATGCCGGCCGGGTGAGCCGTCTTCATTGACGATGCCCTTGCTCAGCAGATTGTCGATGCTCTGGCCCGGCTTCGGCTTGTAGGTGCCGAACAGATTGTCGAAGGTGTGGTTCTCACCGACGATGATAATGACGTGCTCGATGGGCGTGCTGGTCGCAGGGCCTGCGAAGGCCGGTGCGACGCTGGTGCTTGCGAACACAGCAGTGGTCGCGAGCGCGATCGCCTTGGATCGCGTGACTATTCTGGTCATGGATGTCTCCCGACGGAGTGGTGGTCGGCACCGGCTCGGAGTGATGCAGTGCCTGCGACGATTTATCGCGGCAACAAATTGCAACGCAGTGTCGATCTCGATGCGGTTTTGTGACAGCGCGCAACGAAACGACACGCGTGCGCCGTTCCGCGGATCGCAGCGATGCGTCAGCTGGCAGCGGATGTCTGCTGATGGGATGTGCGGGAGCGGCGAGCCGCGATCAGAGCTGGCCGGGAATCCAGGCGAGCGCCAGCGCCTGGCCTTGCGCGATCTGGCTCGCCGACATCTTCGACGCGACCGCGTTGCGCAGGCGCAGATAGTAGCTGCGCTGCGCATGGCCGGTATTGGCAGCTGCAAGATTCAGCCATTTGTAGGCGAGCACTACGTCCTGCGGGACGCCGTGGCCCTTGTCGTACATCAGCCCGAGCATGGCTTGGCCGAACGGGTTGCCGGCGGCGGCGGCCTGACAATAGAGATCGCTGGCGACGACATAGGCCTGCGGCGTGCCGAAGCCGTTCTCGTACATGAAGCCGAGCATGGCCTGGGCGCGCGGATCGCCGCGCAAGGCGAGCGGCGTGAGCACGCGGACCGCACGGACGAAGTCGCCCAGCGCATACGCGCTCCGGGCCGCCGCGACCGAGTCGGCATGCGCAAGTGAGGGCCAGCTGCCCAGCAGCAGGCAGGCCGCGGCGAGCGCGAGGATGGAGCCGCGCCGCGTCGGCATCGCCGTACGACGGGTCTCAGCGCGTGGTGCGGACACGCAGTTCATCCGTGATGGCGGCTCCGACCGAGCCGCGGAGCTTGGAACGGAGTTCTTCGGCCACTTGATGCGCATCGCTGCCGTCCCTGATGATCTGCGGGCGGATGAAGATGATCAGCTCGGTCCGCGTGCCCTTCTTGCCCTGATGCGAGAAGGCGTCGCCCAGCACCGGAATTTCATCGAAGCCCGGAATGCCGTTGCGGTTGCCGTTCTGCTGCTCACTGATCAGGCCGGCGAGCAGCACGGTCTGGCCGTTGGCGACCGAGATCGCGCTCTTGACCTTGCGCTGCGACACCGTCGGCGTCAGGCTCGATGAGCTCTGCGCCGCGACGTTGCTGATTTCTTGCTCGACCTCGAGCCGCACATTGCCGTTGGCCGCGATGCGCGGCACGACGCGCAGGATGATGCCGGTGTTGCGATAATCGATGGTGTTGACGACGGTGTTGCTCGACGACAGCACCGTGGCGCTGCCGGTCGAGACCGGCACGACGTCGCCGACCTGCAGCGTCGCGGTCTGGTTGTTGATCACCACCAGCGACGGATTGGACAGCACCTTGACGCTGGTCACGGTGTGAAGCGCGTCCAGGATGATGTTGGGCGACGTCTCGCTGCCGATCAGGAAGTTGAAGCCGGGAAGCGCGCGATTGATGAGAGCGCTCGCGGCAGTTGACGCCGTGGCCGTGGCGACCGATGTTGCCTGCGTGTTGGAGATCGAGCCCCGATCGGTGCCGAGGCCGAGGAACTTGCTCGAGAGATAGGACTGCACGCCGTAGGACAGCTCGTTGGTCAAGGTGACCTCGGCGATGGTCGCCTCGATGCCGACCTGGAGCACCGGCTGGTCGAGCTGCTGCAGCGTGCTGGAGATGGTGCGGTAGTTCTCGCGGTCCGCGTAGATCAGCAGCGAATTGTTGACCGTGTCCGGCGTGATGCGCACGTTGGGCATCAGCGCCTGTCCGCCCGCGCCGCCGCTGCGCGACTCCAATCCGGTCGAGGTCGGCGGGGTGCTGGCGGGACTGGAGTTCGAAGTGGCGGTGCCGGTCAGGCCCGATGCGCCCTGCATGCGGCTCGACGGATTGGCGCCGGAGCTGGACGAGCCCGTGTTGAAGGACAGTCGGTCGGCAACGGAGGTCGTGGTGCCGTCCGAGCCCGGCGCCGTCTGGCCGTCTGCGCTATCCGTGGATGACGACGAGCCGGCGCCGCCGAACATGTCGGAGAGGATCTTGGCGAGCTGCCGCGCATCGCCGTAGCGGATTCGATAGACGTGGACGCTGGTGCGCCCGGAGTCCGCCTGGTCGAGCCGTCGGATCCAGGTCGCGGCGCTCTGCAGCAGCGCCGGCTTGCGTGCCACCACCATGATCGCATTCAGCCGGCTGATGACCTGCAGCTTCACCAGGTTCTGGCTCAGCCCGTTCTCGCCGCTGTCCATGATCTTCTCGAGCTCAGCCACGATCGGCTCGGGCGCCGAGTTGCTGACCGGAAACACGCCGACCGATTGGCCGCGCATCCAATCGACGTCGAAGCTCAGCGCCGTCTCGATCGCGGAGCGCCGCTCGGGTCCGGTGCCCTGGATGAGCAGCAGGTTTCGTGTCGAATCCGCGCGCACGCTGCCGGCGCGGGTGGCGAAGCTGTCCATCAGCTTGAGGATGGTCTGCGCGCCGACATATTGCAGCGGCACCACTGAGACGCCGTAGCCCGGCTCGGCGCGGCCCGCCTCGCCATCGACCCGGCCGCCGCCGATCGCGTCGCCGAGCGGCGTCAGCTTGTAGCCGCCGCCCTCGCGCACCAGCACGACGCCGGACAGCCGAAGCGCGCTTTCAAGAACAAAGAGAATATCGGACTTCGGCACCGGGCGCGCCGACACCAGGCTGACGCTGCCCTGCACGCGCGGATCGATCGAGTAACCGACGCCGAGAATGTCGCCGATCACCACTTTGGCGACCGCGGCAATCGGCGTGTTCTCGAAGTTGAGGTCATAGCCTTTGCCGTCGGCGGCCGGCAGCGGCCTGGCCTCGGCAACCTCTTGCACCATCGTCCCCTGATAGGTCCGGGCCGTCGCACGCTCGGCCTCGGGGCGGCTCTGGATCGATGCCACCGGTGTGTTGTCACGCGGCAGGATGTCGAGCGACCGCACCTTGTCGGTGACGTCGACGTCCGCCGGCGCGCTGGCCTGGGAGTTCAGGGTCGCCATGTTGCATGACGCGAGCGACACTGCGATCGCGAGCAATGAGGCATGACGGACAACCGCAGCGGACTGGCTTCGATTGCCGAGACGAAACATGGACTTGCCGATCTACTCGTGTGGACTGGCCCAAACGTCATGAGGCACGTCCGGACCCGAGCCTGCATAGCGGCCTAATATGACACTTATGTATCTTCGCTGAGGGCGGCCGACCTTTGCGCCGCCTGTGTGTCTCAAATGTCGGCGTCGCTGTTTTCGTACAGCCGTCATGTTCGCGATCGATAACGTCGGTCGCCAGTTGCGGGGTGCCGAGACGTTGTGCCGGCACGGGCGCCACCCGGATCACGCCATGAGCGGTACACTGTCGACTCAATTCCAGGCCTATTTGCGCGAGCGCCATCCGCGGGCGTCCGGCGAAGTTGCGGCCGCAGGCGAGGCGCAGACGGCGCTGTGGGAAAAGTTCGGCCTCACGGCCGAGGTGTTCGCGCAGGAGGTTGCGGACTTCACGGGCCTGGAGCGCGCGCCGCTGCGTGATCTCCTCGCGGCCCAGCCGGCCGTCGGAGAATTCTCCGAGCGTTTTCTGCGCGAAGTCCTCGGCTATCCCTACAGGACCGCCGAAGGCGGGGCCGTGTTCGCGATGGCCGATCCGACCGATCAGGCGGTGCGCCGCGCGGCCGAACTGGTGCTCGGTCCGGCCACGCTGTTCAAGGTCGCCTCGCACGAGGACATTGCCGTGGTGCTCGACCAGCGGCTCGGCTCGGGTGACGACTCCGAGATGTCGCCGGCCCAGGAGCTTCGCGACGACGATATCGAAAGCCTTCGCGACCTCGCCAGCGGCGCGCCGGTCGTGCGCGCCGTCAACGATCTCATCGAGAGAGCGGTGGAGATGCGCGCCAGCGACATCCACATCGAACCGTTCTCGACCGGACTCGTGGTCAGGCTCCGGGTCGATGGCCTGCTGCGGCCGATCGCGGCGCCCACCGGCGTCCTGCCCCAGGCGGTGATTTCGCGCATCAAGATCGTGGCCGGTCTCAACATTGCCGAGCGCCGCCTGCCGCAGGACGGTGCGGCGCGCATCCGTGCCGGTCGCGCGGAGATCGACGTCCGCGTCGCCATCATGCCGACGCAGCATGGCGAGTCCGCCGTGCTGCGTATCCTGCCGAAGGATCGCTCGCAGCTGGTCGCGAGCCGCCTCGGGCTCTCGACGCGCGACGACGCGGCTCTTCGGCGCCTGATGACGCTGCCGCATGGCATGATCGTGATCACCGGGCCGACCGGCAGCGGCAAGACCACGACGCTGGCGACGATCCTGTCGATGCTCAACACGCCCGAGCGCAAGATCCTCACCGTCGAGGATCCCGTGGAATATGAGATTCCCGGAATCAACCAGTCGCAGATCAAGCCCGCGATCGGGCTGACCTTCGCCAGCGCGCTGCGCTCCTTCGTTCGCCAGGATCCCGACGTCATCATGGTCGGCGAGATCCGCGACAGCGAGACCGCGCATGTCGCGGTGCATGCGGCGTTGACCGGCCATCTCGTGCTGACCACGCTGCATACCGAAACGGCGGCGGCGGCCGTGCCGCGCCTGCTCGATCTCGGCGTGGAAGGCTATCTCCTGCGCTCGACGTTGCGCGCGGTCATCGCCCAGCGCCTGGTGCGTCAGCTCTGCGAGCACTGCAAGGTCGCCCGGCCGATCGACGACGAGACCTGCCGCGACGATCCGCGCCTCGGTCACCTCGGCCTCGTGCCCGGCGACATCGTCTGGCATCCGGCCGGCTGCGAGCGTTGCGGCGGAAGCGGCTATCGCGGCCGGGTCGGCGTGTTCGAATTGCTCGAGCTGACCGGCAGTGTCCGTCAACTGATCGCCGACGGCGCAGATGGCCTCGCGATCGACCGGCAGGCGACCCAGGAGGGGATGACGACGATGCTGGATGATGGCGTCGCCAAGTGCCGCGCCGGCGTCACCTCCGTGTCCGAACTGCTTCGTGTTCTCGTGGCGCGCTGAGGTGCATGGTGCCGAACTATCGCTATCGCGCGCTGACACAATCCGGGGAGATCGTCGTCGGTTCGATCGAGGCCCCGTCGCGCGGCGAGGTGGAGCAGCGCATTTCCTATCTGCAACTGCTGCCGATCGAGACCGTCGAGGAGAAGAAGGCGGGCGCGGGATCTTCGATCGGACTCTCGTTCGGAGGCCCGACGGCCGCTGAGGTCACGACCTTCACGCGTGATCTGGCCTTGCTGCTCAAGGCGGGCGCACGGCTCGATGATGCCTTGGATCTGCTGTCGAGCGATTCCGATCTCGGCCGTCTTCGCCCCGTCGTGGCTCGGCTGCGCGCGGCCATCATGAGCGGTGAGAGCTTCGCCGATGCCGCCGCGGCGCAGCCGGCGCTGTTCTCGCCGATGTACGTCGCCTTGATGCGTGTCGGTGAAGCCTCGGGAACACTCGATCACGTGCTGACCGCGCTCGCCGGCGAGCGGGAGCGATCCGAGGCGACGCGGCGCAAGCTGACCGATGCGATGCAGTACCCCGCCTTTGTGTTCCTCGCCGCGATCGGCGTGATGCTGTTCTTTCTCGTCGCCGTGCTGCCGAATTTCTCCGCGGTGCTGCGCGATTTCGGCGGCCGGGCCGATACCGCGCTCGGCTTCTTCATGACGCTGTCGGACCTCCTCCGCGCCAATGCGACGGTCATCGCGCTGTGCTGTGCTGCCCTGATCGTTATCGCCTGGTGGCTCCTGCGACAGGCCGCCGTCCGCGCCGCGCTGACCAGCGCGCTGGCCGTGGTGCCCGGCATCGGCAGCATCCTGATGTTCTATCGAACGAGCCTGTTCTGCCGGAATCTCGGCCTGCTGCTCGGCTGCGGCGTCAATCTGAGCGCGGCGCTGCGCATCCTGGTCGACGTGATGTCGGTGACATCGTCGCGCACGCCGTGGTCCGCGGCCGCGGACCGCGTGCGTCACGGCGGCAAGCTGTCCCAGGCGCTGTCGACGGACAACATGCTGCCGCCGATGGCGCTGCGCATGCTGCGGCTCGGCGAGGAGACCGGCCAGTTGCCGACGCTGTCGACGCGCATTGCCGAATTCTATGAGGCCAAGCTGCAGCGCGGGCTCGATCGCGTCGTCGGCATCGTCGGGCCTGCCGCCATTCTGCTCATCAGTATCGTCGTGGGAGGTCTGATCGTGTCGATCATGACGGCCCTTCTTTCAGTCACCCAGCTGGTCGGCTGATCGCGTTCAAGGAGAGTGACATGACATCTGACATGCGAACCAGGTTGGCGATCCAGGCCGGACGCGACGGCGAACGCGGCTTCACGCTCGTCGAGATGCTGGTCGTCATCACCATCATCGGCCTGATCATGGGACTGATCGGCCCGCGCGTGCTTAACTATCTCAGCGAGTCCAAGACCAAGGCGGCACGGATTCAGTTGCAGAGCTTCTCGGCCGCGCTCGACCTGTTCTATCTCGATGCCGGCCGCTATCCCTCGACATCCGAGGGGCTGGCGGCGCTGGCGCAGCGGCCGGCCGGACTGAGCGCCTGGAACGGTCCCTATCTCAAGGGCGGCGCCGTGCCCAAGGACCCCTGGAATACGGCCTATGTCTACCGCGCGCCGGGCGACCACGGGCCCTATGACATCATGTCCTACGGCGCCGATGGCCAGGAGGGCGGCACCGGCACCGCGGCCGATATCGTGCTGGGCACGCAGACGAGCGCGCGCAGTGAGTGAGGTGGGACAGCGCGGCTTCACGCTGCTCGAGATGGTCTGCGTGCTCGCGATCATCGCGCTGCTGGCGTCGGTCGCGCTGCCTTATCTGCCGCGGCAGACCTCGCGGCCGCGGCTGCAGGCCTATGCGCTGCAGGCCGTGACGCTGTTGAAGTCGGATCGTGCCGCGTCGCTTCGCAACGGGACGCGGATCGACACGCAGATCGACACGTCGCGGCGGTTGATCCGTGCCGGCGGCAGCGCGACCGCCCTGCGGCTGCCAGATGACGTCGGCTTCCAGGCGACGCTGCCGCGCAGCTGCCAGCATCGGCCGGTGCCGTCGACGATCAGCTTTTTTCCGGACGGCCTGTCCTGCGGCGGAGCGATCACGCTGTCGCGCGCCGATCTCAGCCTGGAGATCAGGGTCAACTGGCTGACGGGGAGGATCGACATTGTCTCGCGCGCACACGCCGCTGGCTGAACATGCCGGCGCCACCGAGGCCGGCTTCACGCTGATCGAGGTGCTCGTCGCGCTCGCTGTCGTCACCGTGTCGATCGTCGCCATCGGCGCCGTGGTGTCGCGCAATGCGGCAGGCGTTCGCAAGCTCGAGCAGCATGTCACGCTCGTGACCGATGCGCGGCTGGCGCTCGCGACGGCGCTGGCCGATCGCAGCCGCCTGCAGCCCGGCAGCAGCGCGCAGCGCTCCGGCTCCGGATCGGTGGCGCTGCAGATCGCGCCGCTCGGCGGCGACTGGGGCCAGCCCGCGGGACAGCAGGGCTGGGTGCCGGAAGCCGTCAGCTTGCGCGTGACAACTGGCTCCGGCGCCGTCGCCGAACTGCAGACGGTGCGGCTCGTTCGGGCACAACGCTGATGAGCGCCAGATCCGATCGTTCAGGCACAGCCGGTTTCGCGCTGATCGAGGCGCTCGGCGCGCTCGCGATTGCGGGAATCGTGCTGTCCGCGCTGCTGGCCGTGACATCGCAATGGCTGCCGGCCTGGCAGCGTGGGCTCGATCGCGTGCAACGCGCCGAGATGGTCGCCGCCGCGCTGCGCCGCGCGGGAGAGGATCTTGCGGCGGCGGAGTTCGTCTCGGTCAGCCGCGAGCAGAAGGGGCCGCTGTTCATCGGCGAGGAGTTTTCGGCGACATTCGTCCGCACGGACATCGGCCCCAACTCCGGGCACGGGCTCGCGGTCATCAGGATCGGCGAGGAGGATACAGGCAGCGAACGCGCCGTGCTGCGGTCGCGCGCGGCATTCGATGTTCTTCCCGCGGGCCAGGTGGCGAGCGATCATTTTCGCTTTGGCGAGTCCGTCGTGCTGCTGTCTCGACCGTTTCGGATGTCCTTCGCCTATGCCGACCGGTCGATGGCCTGGAGGCCGGAATGGCACGACGCCGCCAGGCTGCCGTTTGCGGTCCGGATGACGATCCGCGACGAGAGCCGCGGTGGGCGGCCTATCCTGGTCAGCGCGGTCCGTATTCAGGTCGATACGCCTGGCGGCGCGGCGATCGCTGCCGACAGCGGCGGCGGTCCCAAACCGCCGCCGGCCGCGCCCGAGCCGCCAACGCCTGAGCCGCCACCCGCCAGCAATGATGGGCTGATCGACTGATGCGCGCGACGCAGATCAACAGACGGGACATAGATCAGCGCGGCGCTGAGGACGGCTTCATCCTCATCGCCGCGCTGTGGATGCTCGCTGCGCTCTCAGTGCTCGTGGTCGTCGTCTCGCAGCAACTGGGAGCTTCGGCGCGATTGCTGCGGCTCGAAGACAAGACGGTCGAGGCGGATGCGCTGATCTCGGCGGCGATCGAATTGTCGGCGTATCGGCTGATGCTGCCCAAGGAAGAGGAGCGGCCGCAGCAGGGGGGCTTCCGTTTGGCGCTCGCAGGCAACGACATCGTCGTGTCGTTCGTCAACGAGTCTGCTCGCGTCGATCTCAACACCGCGCCGAGGGAGATGCTCGCAAATCTCTTCGTCACGACGGGCGTCGAACGAGACGCCGCCAAGGAGATGGCCGAGCGGGTGGTGGCATGGCGGTCCAAGCCGTCCGATGCCGCGAAGGCCAGGGACGAGGAGGCGCGCTATGCCGCGGCGGGCCTCAAGCGCATGCCACGCCTGGCGCCATTCCCCCATGTCGGCGAACTTGCGCTGGTTCTCGGGATGCCGGCCGCGCTCATCGCGCGCGTGCTGCCGCTGGTGACGGTGTTCAATGGCTCTCCAGGAATCGATCCGGCGATTGCACCGCCGGAGGTGGTGGCGGCCCTGCCGGGCATGACGCCGCTGATCCTGAAGGATTTCCTCAGCACGCGGGACGCCGATGCCCTGGCCAAGACGCTGGGGCCGGCTGCGAAGGATGCCGCGCGCGGCAAGAGCAAGGCCTATCGATTGAAGATCGTCGTCGATCCGGCGGGCGGGCTGCGATACGCGGCGACGGCCGTGATCATCCCTGGCGAGGGCGAGGAGCCATATCGGCTGCTGGCGCGCCAGGACGAAGGACCGCAACCGAGGGGCGCGCGCCAAGCGCGACGGATGCCATGAAGCTGACCGAGACGATCGAGCGCGGCCTGACCGCATGGACCGCGACGGTCGCGATCGCGGCCGAGACGATCGCCGACCGGCAACTGACCCGCGGCCGCGTCGTGATCCGCTATGCGCGGCCGGACCATATCACGCTGACGGTGATGCCGTCAGGCAAGGGGAAGGCGGCCCTGCCGGGAATCACGATGAGCTTCGCCCCGGGCGCACCGCGCCATGCGCTCTCGCCGGAATGGCTTCGAGCGCTGCGCGGCTGTGTGCTGGAGGTGCATGTCGCCGCCGACAACATGCTGGTCCGTCCGCTCGACTTCCCCAAACAGGCCGAGCCGTTTCTCGACGGCATGATCCGGACGCAGATCGGCCGGCTGACACCGTGGACGCTCGATCAGGTCCTGTTCGGCTTCAGCGCGCCGCGCCCTGCGTCCAACGACCGGATTGCCCTGACGCTGCTGGCGACGCCGCGTGCGCTGATGCAGCCGCTATTGGCCTTTGCCGAAGAAGTCGGCGCAGCGAGGATCGTGGTCGTCGCCGAGGCCGACGCGCCGGAAGGCGAGGCAACCCCGATCTACAAGGCCTCGCTGCGCTCTTCGCTGCCTGGCGGCCGTGATCTCGGGAGCGTTCTGAAGCTGGGATGGGTTTCGGTCGCCGCTCTAACGGCCGTGGTGCTGATCGCTGCCACGCTGACCGGCCGATATCTCGACGGTGAGCTGGAGGATGCGCAGGCGCAGGTTGCGCGGCTGCGCGCGGCGCTGCGGCCGGGCATTGGCGCAACCGCGGCCGACGGGCTTCTCGCAAAGCGCAAGCAGACCAGCCCCGCGAGCGTGATCGCGCTGGAGACTCTGTCGAAGATCCTGCCCGACGGCACCTATGTCATCGAGCTGCATATCGAGAACGATCGCCTGCAGATCTCCGGCGTGACCCAGGACGCGCCGGCACTGATCCGGCTGATCGAGCAGTCGCCGCAATTCAGCCGTGCCACCTTCTACGCGCCGACCACGCGGACGGCGGGCGAGGCGGGCGAGCGCTTTCACATCGAGGCGCGCCTCAACGCCTATTTTGGAGACCGCGCATGAACTGGTCGAGCTGGCCGCGCCGCATCTTCGTCAACTCGCCGGCTGCGGCTGCGGCGATCTACGTGGTCAGCGTCGTCACGCTGATCTGGCTCGGCACGTCGGCCGTCGCCGATCTCCTCGCGAAACAGGATGAGCTTGGCGACGCCAAGGCGCAAATGGTCCAGTTCACCGGACGCAGGCGGCCTGCCGATGCGGCCACCGTGAACGTCTCGACCGGCCCCAGCGGCTCGGTGTTCGTCGAGGGGCGAACGGTGACCATTGCCGGGGCCGCGCTGGTGCAGCGGCTGACGGAAGCGATCGCCAAGGCGGGCGGCAACGTGCTGTCGACCCAGGTCGATCTGCCGGCCGCCCGGACCAACGCCAACGTGATCAGCGTGGTGGCCAGCTGCGAGCTGGAGCAGCCGGGCTTGCAGCAACTGCTCTATGACATCGAGGCCGGGCTGCCGTTTCTGTTCGTCGATCAGCTGCATGTCCAGCAGCCGCTGGCGGCGGCAGCCAGCGAAGGCGCGCGGCTGCGGGTGCAGCTCACGGTGTCCGGTCAATGGAGGGGGCAATCGTGATGCGTTGGCTCCTCTGCCTGCTTGCCATTGCGGTGGCGCTCAGTCCCGCCCTGGGAGAGGACGTCGAAGGCCTCGAGCCGGCTGCGCCACCGCAGGCCCCTGCAAGCTCTCCCGATCCGCAGGTGGTCAGCGCGATTGCACCGGGCGCGCAGCTTCCGGCAAGACCCGCAGGGAGCAGCGTCAACCCGCTCTGGGACGTGCCGATCGCGACGCTGTCGGCCATGCGCGACCGGCCGATCTTCTCCGCCTCGCGGCGGCCGCCCGAACTGCCGGCCGTCGCTCCGGTCGTGGAGATGCGTGCGCCGCCGCCTCCGCCGAGCGAGCCGGAACGGCCGAATTTGCAGCTCGTCGGCACGGTGGTCGGCGGCGAGGACAGCTTCGCCATCTTCATCGATCCATCGTCGCAGGCCGCGTTGCGGCTGCGCATGGGGACCGCGCATGAGGGCTGGACGTTGCAATCGCTGCAGGCGCGCCAGGCGGTGCTGCAGAAGGATGGCGAAACCGTCACGCTGGCGATGCCGCAACCGAGCGAGACCGCGAGCAGCGATAGCGACAGTGACGTCGACGCCCCGCCGCCGCCAACCGGGCGGGAGCGGATGGCGCGGCGGTCGCGCTGAGGGCGTCAGAGCGTCATATCGAGGCCGCTGGCGCGCAGCACGAGCACCGCGAGCAGACCCCCGACCAGAAACGGACCGAACGGCAGCGCCGTCTGTCCGCTTAGCTGCCGCCCGGTCGAATAGAGGACGAGAACCATCGCCAGCGCCGAGAGCGTTGCCATCAGCAGCAGGATTGGCAGGCCCGCCAGCCCTGTCCAAAACGTCGCGGCCATCAGAAATTTGACGTCGCCAAGCCCCAGGCCCTGCCGGCCGCGGGCAATGAAATAGAGGCGGCGCAGCAGCAGCAGCGCCGCGCCGACAGCAAGCGCGGCGGCCGCAGTCCAGAGCGCGTCCTGCAGATCAGCCCATGCCGCTTGCACGAAGCCGCTTGCGGCCACCAGCGCGTTCATCCAATCCGGCAGGATGCCGCTGCGCAGATCCGTCCAGATCAGGCCCGCGCAGGTCGGCAGCAACACGAGCAGGCAGATGAGGGGGATGAGGTCGGTCACGAAGCGAGGTGGTGGGTGAGGCGAGACACCAGCAGCATAGACGCGCTCAGGTGGCGAAGGATAGTCCGGCCATCATCAGCCCGACCGCGGCGACCCAGCCGCCGACCGCGCGGAGCGTAATTCCGCGCCAGCTCGACGTGGGCTCGGTGTCGGGGCGCCGGAACGACAGCGCGACCGCCGTCACCAGCGTGATGACGACATAGCCGGCGCATGCGAGACCCGCCGCGTAGAGCAGACGATCGGTCTGCGCGACGAGCTCTTCGGCGTTTGCCGTGCCACGCATCACCCCGAGGGTGAAGGCAATGGCGCACAGCAACGCGACCGGAATGCGGAGACTGGCCGCGAGCAGCAATCCGAGCAGGAGAATGGTCGCGGCGTCCACGACCGGCGGCAGCGCAGCGATGCTCGTAGTTGTGGCCAACGCCAAGCCGGCACAGAGACCGAGCGGAAACACCACGATCAGCCAGCGTCCACTGGCTGCGCCGAGCGAGCCGGCGAGCAGGCCGAGTGCCATCCAGACCAGCACGTCCTGCAAGGTCAGCAGCGGATGCAGCGCGCCGGCATAGAAGTCGCCGAGCCGGGCGGAGACGATGTGCGCGTGCGCGATGTGGCTTTGCGTCAGCAGCAGCGCTGCAAGGACAACCGTTCTCAGCCGCCCGCTCATGCCGACGCTCCGAGACTGGCGACGAGGAAGTAGCCGCCAAGCGCGGCGATGGCCGCGCCGACGCCCTGGATCACCCGTTCTCCCGCCGGCCAGCGGGCCAGCGCGCCGATGGTGATGCCGCACGCATGCAGCAGGCCCGTCGCGACCACGAAGCCGCAGCCATAGGCGAGCGGATTGGCAGCGGAGGGCAGCTCGACGCCGTGCGCATGGCCGTGGAAGATCGCGAACACCGCAACGATGGCCGCCGCCGCGACGAATGGCACCCGGATGCGCATGGCGACCGCAAGACCGAGGATCAATCCCGACAGCGCAATCACCAATTCCGGCACGGGCAGCCCGATCTTGAGGATTCCGAGCACCGCGCCGAACGCCATCACCATCGGAAACACGATCGGCAACACCCAGACCGCAACGCCGCCGAGCTGCGCGCCCCAGATGCCGACCGCGACCATCGCGACGAGATGATCGAGCCCGGTCAGGGGATGCAGCAGTCCGCTTGCCAGGCCGCCGCCGACCCCGGTCTGCTCATGGGCCAGACCCGGGCTTGCCGTCAGCGCCGAGAGCAGCGCGGCCGTCAACGCGGACTGCAGGACTTTGCGCGCGATCATGATCATCCCGTTCGTCCTCATGCGGCCGCCAGCACCCGCACCAGCCGGCCGAGAAACCAGAACATCGACACCGAGCCGATGGCATAGGCCGGCAACTCGACGCCCCACCGGGGCATCCCTGCGCCGAGACGGCGATGCGCCCAGATCAATGCCAGAACCAGCAGCACGAACAGGATCTGGCCGATCTCGACGCCGATGTTGAAGAACAGCAGCGCCGCCGGCAGGATGCGTCGTTCGAGACCGAGCCCGGCCAGCGCACTGGCGAAGCCGATGCCATGCACGAGACCGAAGCTGAAGGCGACGGCCCAAGGATACTTCGCCGTCAGCCCGATCTCGCCGCGCTGCTGCTTGACGATCTCGACGCCGACGAAGACGATGCTGAGCGCGATGCAGGCGTTGAGCGGAGCCTCGGGAACGCCGATCCAGCCGAACGCCGTGGCCGCGAGCGAAAAGCTGTGGCCGATGGTGAAGGCCGTGATCGTCTTGAACAGGCGCCAGCCACCCTGCACGATCCAGATCAGCCCGAGCACGAACAGCAGATGATCGGCGCCGAGCAGGATATGGTCGATGCCGAGATTGACATAGGTCTTCGCGAGCTCGAGCCAGGTCTCGAGCGTCGGAGCGTCCGTGCCGAGCACGGTCGCGACCGGATTGGCCGCCGAGATCGTGTAGCTGCGCGTCTCGCCCGCCAAGGACGTCACGCGGATGATGGCGGCCGACATGTCCTCGCCGAGATTGGCGATCGTCATCTGCCCGACGAGGCCCTTGTCGCCGCAGTTCAGTTCCGGCAGGCGGAGGAAGCAGTGCGGCGGCATCTTGAGCTCGATGCGATTGTCGCCGTCTTTCGGCAGCGTCGTCCACCGTCCGATGAAGACGCCCGCGCGCATCTCGCGAAATTCGAGCACGGCGATGGTCGCCTGATGCGCCGCCGCCGGCCGCGCGAGCAGCAGTGCGGCGAGCGCAAGCGTGATGGCAAGCAGAGCCCGGGCCGCGGTCACGGCTCGTACCTGATCGTGTAGTTGGCCTTGAGCCGGCTCACCGCCTCCCAGGCCCGCTTGCGCGTCTCTTCGGTGTGCCAGATCTTGGCCGCCTCGGCCCGGATGTCCTCAAATTTGGCCTCCGCGCCCGGCGACCGCGCGTCCAGGCGAACCACGTGCCAGCCGTCCTTCGACTGCAGCAAGGTCCATTCCTGCAGCGGCGCCTTCAGCAGGCCCTCGCTGAAGCCGTCACCGAAGCTTGCGGCGAGACTCGGCACCGGACGATCGAGAATGGCGCGCGTCTGGTCGCGCAGCTCCTCGGTCTCGCGCTGCTCGCGAATGTCGTCCAGATGGCGCCGCGCCGTTGCTTCGTCGCTGGGCGGCGTCATGAAGAAGCTGACGCGCTCGGGCTCGTCGAATCGGGCGTGATTGTCGGCGAACCAGGCCCGCAACTGCTCGTCGTTCGGCTGCGGCACGCGGACCTGGTCGAAGATCAGATATTGAAGCTTGAACGCGACGCGGTCGCGGATCATCTCGTCGCCCCGGTCGACGCCGAGGATCTTGCCTTCACGATAGAGAATTTCGCTGGCGACCCAGGCCTCGACCATCTTCTGCAGCTCGGCCTCGCTCGGAGTTCGCTGCTTGTCTTCGTCGAACGTGTCGATGAAGGATTGGCGGAGCGCCTTGCTCACCGTGATGACCTTCTCGTCCTTCGCGGGTGGATGGAGGAGAGCGTCGGCCGCGAAGATCAGGCCGCCGAGAACGAGGAAATGCAGCAGCGGCTCCCGGGCGAGACCGCGCATGGCTCCGAGGACTCCTGCTCGTGCCTGCGATGCGCCGCCGCCATCCTGCGGGCTGGAGCGTGCGGAGGTGCCATCAAGAGTTTGCGCCGCATTCGACAAGGCAGGGGCTGACATACGTTCTTTTACAACTCGGATCGCGCTCGTTGCGCGGCGCGTATATGCAACGGCGCAGTCGCCCTTGTCACCGGACAAACCGCGCTGTCACAAAAATTTCGCAACGCTCGGCGCGGCGAATGTTCGTGGGAGACATCGGTCCAGAAATAAATCCTTCAACAAACTGTCTCCGAGTTTTGCTTTGGTCGCGGCGCGAAGGACAACGGCGCATGGGACGCGTTGTCATCATGGTTTAGAGTTCGATCGAATTCTCAGGGGCGACGATAATGGTTCCA
This sequence comes from Bradyrhizobium sp. HKCCYLS3077, assembly GCF_051167555.1. Lineage (NCBI taxonomy): Bacteria > Pseudomonadati > Pseudomonadota > Alphaproteobacteria > Hyphomicrobiales > Nitrobacteraceae > Bradyrhizobium > Bradyrhizobium sp. HKCCYLS3077. The sequence continues at coordinate 1,291,975 of NZ_JBNPTH010000001.1, forward strand.
TCCACCAAGAAAATCCTGCTGACGGCGGCCTCGGTCTCGCTCGCCTTGTCGCAGAGCGCCGACGCAGGCGAGCGTTGGGGCGAAACGAGCAAGAACAATCCGTATGTCGCGGGCGACATGCACAACCATAATACCTGCACGGACGGTTCGGTCGCGGCCGGCTATTCGATCGATCGTTCGGTCGGCAAGGGCGCGGCGGCCGCCGGCGGCAACAATTTCGATCTCGACTGGTTCACGCTCGGCAACCACGGCGGTTCGGGCAACCGCGATTGCCGCTTCAGCGATGCGAGCGCCAACATTCCGGGCGACAACACGACGACCTATTGGAGCCAGACGCTCGGCAAGACCATCGACGGCATCACCATCACCAGCCTGAAGGGCACGCCCAACGGCACCGACACCAACGCCAAGATGTGGCGCTGGCAGTCGATCAAGGAGATCGAGTATCCGACGATCGTCAGCCGCACCGCGACCTACAACAAGGTGCTGGTCGAAGGTCTGGAGTGGATCCTGCCGGGCCACGAGCATGGCGACGTCGCGGTCATCGCGGGCCAGAACCCGCGCGGCTACGGCAATGCCGACAAGATGGCTGAGTTCGAGTATCGTTTCGACCGCGCCGACACCGATGCGATCGGTCCGGTCGACAGCGGCAACAACCCGATCTGGGCCGGCAAGGACAACGTCAACAATTCCGGCACCGCGGGTCACCAGAAGGCCGTCGCCGGCATCACCTGGCTGCAGGCCAACCATCCGCTGCAGTCCTACGCCATCCCGACCCACACCGAGCGCCAGGGCCCGTTCAACCCGAATGGCACGGCAGGCTACAACATCGAGCATTTCCGTGACTTCAACAATGCCGGCCCGACGGTTGCCTTCGGCATCGAGGCGCCGGGCCACATGGCCGAGGGTGGGCTGAACGGCGGCTCCGGCTCCTACGGCTCGGGCGCGGTCGGCGGCGGCACCTACGGCATGCACGGCGTCTACACCGCCAAGGTCGGCGGCCTGTGGGACGGCCTGCTCGGTGAGGGACGCAACATTTTCGTGTTCCAGAGCTCGGACTGGCACAGCCGCGGCATCTACGGCGCGCGCGACGCCAGCACCACCGCGGACTTCATCCCTGGCGAGTACACCCGGCTCTACGTGCCGAACGAGCGGCGCTTCAACCAGCAGTCGATCATCGACGGCATGCGCTCGGGCAATTCCTATTCGGTGAACGCCCAGATCATCGACTCCGACATGGTATTCCGCGCCAAGGGCGAGTGGGATTTCGACTGGAAGACGATGGGCGAGACGCTCGTCGTGCGTCCGGGCGAGAAGGTCACGCTCGAGATGGAGATGACCGTTCCGGCCTCGAACAACAGCCCGTACAGCTTCAACAATCCGCTGCTGCTGCCGGTCGGCATCAAGCAGCCGTTGAACAAGCCCTATCTCGATCACGTCGATCTGATCACCGGTGACATCACCGGTCCGATCGCGCCGGGGGCGCCGGGCTATGCGGTCGCCAACGCCAAGGGCGTCGACGGCGCGGCCATCGTCTACAATCCGTCGGCCAAGATCGCGAAGCAGATCCAGGCGACCAAGATGCGGAGCCACAAGCTGCGCGATGGCTCGCTCCGCCTGAGCTTCACGACCACCTTCATCGCCGGCAAGACGCCGTTCTACATCCGCGCCCGCGGCACCAACATTCCGCCGGCGACGCCGAACGTGTCGGACAGCGCCGGCAATCCGCTGCTTGACCTCAACAATGTCAGCGTCAGCTGCACCGACGCGGCGTGCCCGTCGCATCTGGGGACGGTGAACGGCGTCAAGAAGGTCACCAATGACGTGCAGGCCTGGTCGAACGTCTGGTTCTACGCGAACCCGATCTTCGTTCGCACCTACAGCACGCCGGAACTGCTGGTCGAAAAGAACCATGAGCTGGCGCGCAAGCTGGCTCACAGCCATCACCACTGGCACGATTGGGACCATTGGGGTCACTGGGGCCATTGGGGTCGCTGGGCCTTTAACCGCGACTGATGGCTGCAGATCGATCCGGCGAGACGTCTTCGGCTTGCCGGAATCGATCAAAGCGGACACGACAACCGGAAGCGCCGGTTCTTTGCAAGCCGGCGCTTTCTCTTTGCGATCGAACCTTCCGACGTGCCATGGACCCGATCTCCCGTTTCGTTGCTCCGCTGCTGATCGTCCTGACCCTTGGGATCTCCGGCGCGTTCGCGCACGAGGAGGAGCCGACACAGGAGACGTGTGATGCCGTCGTCGCGCAGGCGCGCGCCGCGGCGGCCGTGCTGCCGGCCGACGACGTCTCGCGCTATTTCGCCGAGCGCGACATTCAGCAGGCGCTGGTCGAAGCCGGCAATGGCGAGTTCGACGACTGCGTCGAGAAGGCCGAGCGCGCCATGCTGGAGGTGCGGGAGCGGCCGCACAGTCTCAAGCCGGGCGAGCGGCTTCACATCCTCCGGGCCGACGAAGTGCCGCCGCGCTGAACGGCAACGACGCAAGTTCGCGACGTTCCGTCATCCGTCTGTCATGCTCATCGGCAAAGTGTCGCCCTCGTTGATGTGCGTGCGAGGTTGCCAGACATGGACCAGATCGAAGCTCTGTTTCCGATACCGTTGATGCGCTCGCCCGGGCTCCTCAGCGCCGAACTCAAGGATGCTGCGGTCGCAGCCATCCGGAGTTCGAAGATCGAGAGCAATCTGCGCTCGGGGCAGCTCTTCCATACCGAGGTCGCCGATCCCCGTGCCAACAATCTGTTTCAGACCATCGCCGCCCTGGCGGGGCCGAAGCTCGTCGATTTCGGCGAACTGCTGTTCGGCGAGAAGCTGAACTGGACGGTCAAGGAGATGTGGACGAACATGCTGGAGACCGGCGGCAACCAGACCCTGCATGCCCACGCCAACAGCTTCATCTCCGGCATCTTCTACCTGACGCCGTCGCATCCCGGCAGCCGCACCGTGTTCGTGCGTCCGCCCGGCGGCAGCGACTTCTCGTTCCGCCATCACACGCGCAGCGCCTCTGTCGGTCCCTTCAATGCCGGAAAATACGTGCTGCCGGAGGCCGAGCCCGGCGACCTCGTGCTGTTTCCGAGCTATCTCTATCACGAGGTTCCGCGCAATCAGGGCGACCAGCGCATCACGATCGCCTTCAACGCGATCCCCGATCATCTCGATTGCTGGGGCTATCGCGTCAGTTTTTCGTCTTGAGGCGTCACCGCCCGAATTCTCGCGCCAGCAGCTCGCGCGCCTCGTGCCGCGACGGAGCCGCCGCATCGATGGCCTGAAGCAGGCGTTCGGCCGCGGCCCGGTCCGATCCGAGCAGCGATCTTGCCATGCTGATGAGCGGTGCATAGGCCGGCTCGAATTCGGCACTGGCGCGGGCCGATTCCAGCAGCCCGGGCGTCGCGGCCGCGATCAGCGCCGATCCTCGCGGATCACCGGTCAGTGCCGCGCCAGCCTGGATGAAGCGGTTGCGCGCGCGCCAATAGGCATCGAGCCGGTCATTCCACATCGCGTGTTGCACGGGCGCCAGCAATTCGGCAGCGTCGGTGTTCGCTTCCGTCAGGACCGTGAGCAGCAATTGCCAGGGCGGTGTCGAGAGCGCATGGACGTTGCTGCGCGCGTCGAAGGTCACGAACGGGAAATCATCGGTGTTGCGCGGGCCCGTCCCTGCGAAGCGCGTGAGCGACGCCGCGCCGGCGACATATTGGCCGAGAAGATCGATGGGTCGCTCGAAGCCGAGGGGTTGGAGAATCGGACGCAAGCCGGCATTCGAGATCCGTGCTGCAATCAGTTCAGGGTCGATCACCCCGCTCGTCCGTTTGCCGATCAAGGCCAGCATCGGCGTGCGGACGCTGTAGTGGTTCAGCCACGCCGAGCCGTCGGGGAACACGGCCAGGAAGCTTCTGATGATGGCGCGCAACGACGGGGCATCGAGCTGATAGAGCGGCAGCCACTGGCAGAACACGCCGCCGGCCGCCAACCGTTGCTTGACGGCCTCGAAATGCTCGACGGTGTAAAGCGCGCCGCTGCCATCCAGCGCCGGGTGAAACAGGTCGGCCACGACGACGTCGAAATGGTCCCGATCCGCGACGACGAAGCGCCGCGCATCTGCGATCGAGATCGGTGGCTTGTCCGGCTTCGAGGCGGGGGGATCGAACCAGGGCAGCAGCGCGACCACCTCGGCGGAGAGTTCGACGGCCCGCACGTCGAGGTCCGGCATCTGCGCCCCGCCGAGCACGGTGGCACCAGTGCCGACACCCAGAAAGAGGGCGCTGCGCGGCGAAGGATGCAGCAGCAGCGGCAGCATGGCCTGGCGGACATCCGATCGCGCCGAGCTGGTGCCGCCCATGCGGAAGTGGCCGTTCACCTCGAGATAGCGCGCGCCCGATGCATCGTCGACGACGCTCGCGGTCGCCATCGGTCCCTCGCGCATGGCGAGGAGCTTGCCCCCCGGCGGGACCGTGACGAGCAGGGGAGCGGGGCCCCACAGCAGCACCAGTCCCAGCAGCGCCGGCACGGCCGCCCATCGCAGCAGCGCTCGCTGCGGCGGCAGGAGCAGCAGATATCCCGTGGCCACCAGCACAAGTGCTTTCCAGCTGCCCAAGGCGGGAATGAGCAGCTTGGCTGCGAGAAGCGGCGCGATGGCTGCGCCGATGCTGTTGATGCCGACCGCCCAGCCGACCGATCCGCTGACGTCTCGCACGTCCTGTATCAGCCTGCCGAACAGGGCGCCCATCGCCATCGCCGGCAACAGGAACAGGAGCAGCGCAATCCCGAGCTCGCCGGCCACGCCGAAGCTCGCCGCACGGTCGGCGAACCCTGCCAGCAACGGAATGACGAGTGCGGTCCCCATGCCGACCAGCGCCGCGATGCTCAGCAGCGCGGCCCTGCCGAACGCGATGGTCTGTCCGACGCGCTGGCAGATCATCGCACCAACAGCCGTTCCCAGCAGATAGGCCGCCAGCAAACAGGCGAAGCTGTAGACAGTGTCCTGCATCATCTGCGCGGCAAGTCGCACGACCAGCACCTCGAAGGCGATGCCGAGCAGGCCGGTGACGAACAAGGTCGCTGTCAGGCGGACGTCTGCGACAGCAGACCTGCCGGCGCGCGCGGGCGCATGGGCCGGCGAGGGCGTGCCCAGGCCGAGGGCTGCCAGCGCGCACGCCGCGTTGACCGCGGACAGACACAGCAGCGTGGTCGACAAGCCAAGGGCCGGGATCAGGACGAAGGTCGAGAGCAGCGTGCCGGCGACGGCACCGGCGGTGTTGGCGCCATAGACGCCGGCGCTGACGGACGACCGGCCCTGCGCGGCCGATAGCATGCGTTCGAGCGCCGTCAGCGTGCCGCCCATCGCTACCGTCGCCGGCAGCAGCACCAATGTCGGCAGCAGGAAGCTCGCGCTCCACAGCAGGATCGGCGAAGGCGCGGTGCCCAACACGGGCGCCAGCGCGCGTGCGCTCGCAGGAAGCAGCCAGATCGCACACAGGCCCCACACGCCGATGATCGTCTCGAGCACGGCATAGAGCCGGTGCGGATTGGCTGCGCGACGGATGTAGCCGTCGAGGGCGAATGCGCCGAGCGCCAGCCCTGCGAAGAAGCCTGCGATGGCGCCGAGCACGGCCATCATCTCCGTGCCCAAAGCGAGGGCGAGCTGGCGCGTCCAGACGATCTCGTAACCCAGACCGGCGAGGCCGGAGCTGGCGACCAGGAGCTTCAGCGCCCAGATCCGGGCCGTGCTTCGATTAGAGACGGTGCCTGCGGGACAGACGTCTCGTCGCGCTGTGAACGAGCCGTCATCGCGCGGATCGGCTTGGCGTGCGTCAATCAAGGGGTCATACCTGCGCTTGGCTGGACTGGGCAGCAGCGCCACGCGGGCGCAGCGTCCAGCGCTCGATCAAGCGGAGGGCACCTCGGCTGCCGATGCCGTCTCCTTCTGTTTGCGTTTGATGACGGTGGTTTGACACACAGCCGGGCCGGCCGGCCGTTTTGAAAGGATTTCGGCGGCGTTCTAGCTCTGCTGCGCAGCCGCCTTTTCCAATCGCTTCGCCAACACGCGCCAGTAGGTGCCGGGCAGCACACGCTGCAACAGATCCATGAACCGTGCATCGCCGCCGATCAGGATGCGCGGCTCGTTGCGTTCGATGCCCTGGATGATCCGCTGCGCGGCCTCGCGCGGGCTGGTCTTGGCGAGACGTTCGAACCGCTCGATCGCCTGCACGCGGCGCGCGTTGTCGGTCATGCCATGTCCGGCGCGGGCGTTGCGCGCGATCGCCGTCGCAATGCCGCCGGGATGCACCACCGACAGCCGCACCGGGCTGTTGGCGGCCGCGAGTTCGTGGCGCAGGCTCTCGGAGAATCCGCGCACCGCGAATTTCGCGGCGGCATAGGCCGACTGGCCGGGCGGCGCGATGATGCCGAAGATCGAGGACAGGTTGACGACATGTGCCTCAGGTCGTCGCGACAGATGTGGCAGGAAGGCGCGGGTGCCGTGCACGACACCCCAGAAGTTGATGTTGAACAGCCACTCCATTTCGGACTGATCGATCTCGGAGAAAGTGCCGAACAAGGCCACGCCCGCATTGTTGATGACGATGTTGAGCGCGGGATGAGCCCGCGTCGCCTCGTCGGCGAACCGCGCGATGGCGGCGGGGTCGCTGACGTCGACCTTGTGCGACGTCACCTTGCGCCTCGTCGATGCAAGCTCATCGGCAAGGCTTGCAAGCCCGGGCTCGTCCCGGTCGGCAAGCGCGAGATCGCAGCCCCGCGCTGCCAGCTCCAGCGCGAGCGCGCGGCCGATGCCGCTCGCCGCTCCGGTGATCGCCGCCGCCGCTCCATTGATGCCAGTCATTGCCGCATTCTCCCCCAAGCGCTTCGCTGCGGTTCCAAATTGCCGCAGTCACATTGCGTCACTTTTTCGCATTGGAACCGAACCATCCGCCGGGTTTGCTTTTAACCTACGTCGGGTTTTGGAAAGGCAGATTTTTGGAGGTTTTTGCATGGGACAGTCGCAGCCCTTTCGCGCGACGGCGCTGATCGTGGAGGACGATCCGACCCAGCGCGAGATGATCGCACTGCTGCTTGAAGAGAGCGAGTACGACGTGATCGCGTGCGAGAGCGCCGAGGCGGCCGAGCTGGTGTTGAACAAGCCCGGCAACCGCGTCGTGCTGCTGATGACCGACGTCAATCTCGCGGGCCGCATGAGCGGCGTCGAGCTCGCGCATATCGCGCGGGCGCGCCATCCCCACATCAACATTGTCGTGACCTCGGGGCGGCCGCTGTCGCAGCCGCTGCCCGGCGGGATCAAGTTCTGGAGCAAGCCCTGGGCGCCGCTGGACGTGTTGAGGGAAGCCGAGGTGACGCTCAAGCATGCGCCCGAACTCCAGAGGCGGTTGGGCGAGTGAGGAGCAGTCCCGATCGCCTGATCCTCTGGCTGCCTGGGTCCTGACCTAAGTCCCGGCGGGCCGGCGATGTTTAGAAGACCATTGAGGGGAACGTGGCAGGGACCGGGTGGGAGGCTGCGCTCCCACCCGGGAGGCAGTACAGCTACTTCTTCTTGGCGGCCTTCTTGGTCTTCTTCGCCGCTTTCTTGGTGGCCTTCGCGGCCTTCTTCGCCTTCTTCGCCATGGAATCCTCGTCAGGAGTTGATGGATTGCAACGCGACTTCGAGGCCTCGCAGGCGAACGCCAGCCATGCATCGGCCTCGGGAATTGATCCCAGCAGATTCGCGAAGTTCTGCCTCACGCTGTCACCTGGGGCGTTCTTCTTATCCACAGCTCGATGCAATCGTTCGCGCGCGCGGTCCATCGTGCCGGGGCGGCACAAGGTTAGCAGCGGGTAAAAGGTGTCTTCATTGTTTCAAAACCAAGGCACAACCTTGGTTGTGCGCTTGAGGAACCGTTAAGCGCGATGCGCGCATGTTGCCGCCGAACACAGGGTAGCTCATGAGCGCGACGTTGCTTGATATCGGGGAGAGGACCTGCGGCGTCCTGCGGCGGGAATGCTGAGCGTTCCGACGCTGTGGACCGCTTTCGTGGTCAACTTCCTGGCGCTGGGTCTGATCTGGGCCTACGTCATGCGCAGCTATCCCAACCTGGAATCGGCGCGCTACTGGACGGCCTCGTCCTTCATGTGCGCGCCGGCCGCGCTGTTTGCGCTCGGACGGTTCTATTTCGGATCGTTCACGGCGCTGCTCGCCGGGGGCTTGCTGATGACCTTCGCCATCTGCCTTGCGGCGATGGGCGTGGAGCGCTTCTACGGCAAGAAGCCATCCTGGCGGCTGAGCTTCGCGGTGGTCGGTCTGAGCTGCGCGGCGATCATCTTCTTCCTCCATGTCTATGACAGCAGCCCGCTCCGGATCCTGAGCTATTCGATCGGGCAGACCATCCCGATGGTCATCATCGCGCGCCTGGTGCTCGATGCGCGGAACGGGCCGATCAATCCCGGCGCGAGGCTGGCCGGACTGTTGTCGCTGCTCATCACCGCGGTCTTCATCGGCCGGTCGATCGCGGGCTTCATCGGCGCGGATTTCAACTTCGGTCATTCGAGCAACGGCCAGGCGGCCGCGGTGCTGCTGTTGATCTTCCTGTCGATGTCGCTCAACTTCGGCCTCCTGCTGATGGCGGTGGACCGGTTGCGCAACGAGGTCGCTGACCTGGCGCTGCTCGACGACCTCACCGGTGTCGCCAACCGTCGCCACCTGATGCAGCGGCTGGCCGAGGAGTGCGCGCGCGCCGAGCGGTCGAGAAAACCGTTCGCGCTGTTGGTGATCGACCTCGACGGCTTCAAGCTCATCAACGACACCCATGGCCATGCGGCGGGCGATGCCTGCCTGCAGCATTTCACCCTGATGGCCCAGACCCGGCTGCGGCCCGGCGACCTCTTGGCCCGCACCGGCGGCGACGAATTCTGCATCGTGCTGCCGGCGTCGTCCTCGCGCGAGGGCGCGATGATCGCGCGGCGGATCCTGCAGGTCTGCCGCGACGACGCCGAGGCCTGCGCCGGCGACGACGTGCCGATCGAGGTCTCGATCGGCGTCGCCGAATGGAGCGACGACGTCGGCGCGTTTCCAGACCGGTTGATGGCGCGGGCGGACCACGCGCTGTATGCGGCCAAGAAGGACGGCAAGAACCGCTATGCCGTGTTCGACGGCCGGCCCGATACGCCGGCGCTGGCGCCGGACCAGATCGAGGCCATCCTCATTCCTCGCCAGGATGCCACCGCCGAGTAGCGGTGCTATCCTTCGGCCATGCCGCCGCTTTCGTTCCTCCTCCACGCAGCGCTGACGCTGCTTCTTCTGTCTCCCGCCGCGGCGGCGGAGGATTTCGCCGCGCTCGCCCGCGCCTCCGGCACGCCGGAGATCCCGGGCCTGAAAATCGTCTGGCTGGCGCCGTGGGGCGCGCCGGACCAAGCGCATCCCTGGACCAACATCATCGTCCACCAGACCGAGGGCCCGGCCGGATCGGCGAGGGCAGGGGCGATGGCGCAGGCCAAGAACCCGAAGAGACGCGGCGTCACCCTGTGGGTGGAAACCGACGGCACGGTGTATTGGGCGGTATCGGAAACCCTGGTGACGCTGCATGGCGACGGCGCCAATCGCAACGACAACCGCTATATCGACAACGGCCCGACCTATCGCAAGGTCGTGCGCGACAATTCCATCGGCGTGGAGTTCGCCGGCAACTATCCCGACGTCACCACGCCCGCCACCGAGGCCCAGATCGCCGCGTGGCGCATCCTCTCGAAGCTGCTCCGGCTGCGCTATCAGATCCCGCGGGAGCGGATCTATGCGCATAACTGGATCGACTACAAGGACGCCCGCTATTGCGAGGGCTGTGCGCTCGCCGAGCTCGCGCGCGCCATGCCGGACTGATCACAACAAGAAGCCGGCGTCTCCGCCGGCTCCGATCGCATCCAAAAACCACCTTCAAGCCAGCCGCGCCGCTAGTGCGCGGCCTCCAGCGCCGCCGCCTCCTGCTTGGCGATGGCGCCCTTGACGGCGGACTGCACCTTCTCGAACGCGCGCACCTCGATCTGGCGGACGCGCTCGCGCGACACGCCGAACTCGGCGGCCAAATCCTCGAGCGTCATCGGCTCGTCGGCCAGGCGCCGCGCCTCGAAGATGCGGCGTTCGCGCGCGTTGAGCACGCCGATCGCGCCGTTGAGCGCCTGCCGGCGGTGGTCGTACTCCTCGTGCTCGGCCATGATGGCTTCCTGGTTGGGCGAGTTGTCGACCAGCCAGTCCTGCCATTCGCCCGCTTCGCCGTCGTCGCGGATCGGCGCATTCAGCGAGGCGTCACCGCCGAGGCGGCGGTTCATGTCGACCACGTCCTGATCGGTCACGCCGAGGCGCTTCGCGATCAGCTTGACCTGATCCGGATGCAGATCGCCTTCATCCAGCGCCGAGATCTTGCTCTTGGCCTTGCGCAGGTTGAAGAACAGCTTCTTCTGGTTCGCGGTGGTGCCCATCTTCACGAGCGACCACGAACGCAGGATGTACTCTTGTATCGACGCCTTGATCCACCACATGGCGTATGTGGCGAGGCGAAAGCCCTTCTCGGGCTCGAACCTCTTCACCGCCTGCATCAGGCCGACATTGCCTTCCGACACGACTTCGGATATCGGCAGGCCGTAGCCGCGATAGCCCATGGCGATCTTGGCCACGAGTCGGAGATGGCTGGTGACGAGTTTCTGTGCTGCGTCGCTGTCGTCATGCTCGCGCCAACGCTTGGCGAGCATGTACTCCTCCTGCGGTTCCAGCATCGGGAACTTGCGGATCTCGGAGAGGTAGCGAGCAAGTCCGGATTCTCCATTGAGAACCGGCAGTGTAGCTGTACGGGCCATTGAGCGCCCTCCAGTTGGGTTCAGGCCCCCGATAGCGGCGGGCCAGGCAAAGCGGTCACTTGGTTAAAGCCAACCGGTTTGCGACGTTCCATGCGTCGACCATTCGACGCAGGCGCAACATACACCATTTTCGCTTCCCGGTGGAAGGATTCCGGGGGTCACGACCCCGTGTGAGCGCATTAAGAATTTGACATGATTGCCTTTTTCTGAACGGCCTGCGTCATAGCGCCGCTTTCAGCGCCTCCTCCAGGAGTGAAAGATCCTCCGGCAGCTCCGATTCCCAGCGCATTATTTCTCCCGTGCGCGGGTGCTCGATTACCAGCAGATAGGCATGCAGCGCCTGCCGCCCCAGCGACTCCAGCGCCGCCCGCGCTCCCGGCGCGAGCTGGTTCGCCTTGGTCTTGAAATGCGGGCCGTAGACGGAATCGCCCATCAGTGGGTGGCCGAGATGCGCGAGATGCACGCGGATCTGGTGGGTGCGTCCGGTCTCGAGATGGCAGGCGATCAGCGACGCCACCGGCTTGCCGTCGCGGCCGGTAAAACTCTCCTGCACCTGGTAGTGGGTAATGGCCTCGCGCCCCTTCGGCCGCACCGCCATCTTGTCGCGCGCATGCGGATGGCGGTCGATCGGCGCATTGATGGTGCCATGCGGCCGGTGCGGCAGGCCCCAGGCGAAGGCGAGATAGCCGCGCTCCATCGCGCCGGTGCGGCCGTGGTCGGCGAATTGCGCGCTCAGCGAGGCGTGCGCCATATCGTTCTTGGCGATCACCATCAGCCCGGTGGTGTCCTTGTCCAGCCGGTGCACGATGCCCGGCCGCTTGACTCCGCCAATGCCTGAGAGACTGGCGCCGCAATGCGCGATCAGCGCGTTGACGAGCGTGCCGCTCTCGTGCCCGGCGGCGGGATGCACCACCAGGCCCGCGGGCTTGTCGATGACGATGATGTCGTCGTCCTCGTAGACGATCTGAAGCGGAATCGCTTCGGCGGCGGGCTCGGCCGGGACGGCCTCGGGTACGTCGATTGTGATCGTGTCGCCGGCCGTGACGTGATAAGCGGGGTCCCGCACCGCCGCCGCGCCAAGGCTCCCTTTAATAAGCGACACCTGTCCGGCCAGGATCAGCGCCTTCAGCCGGGACCGCGACAGCTCCGGCAGTTTGGCTGCCAGCACGCGATCGAGCCGCGGCGAGCCTTCGTCGCCGGCGACGATGACCGTCATCAGACCGTGGGATTGTGAAGTCGAGATGTCCATGAACTCTACCGTTGCGCCCGAGCCGTCCTCGCCCGAGCAGGCCCAGCTGATGGCGCGGCTGCGGCGCATGATGATGATCGCGGGCGTGACCACCTCGGTCGCGATCGCAGTGCTCTTAGTCGCCATCGGCTATCGCCTTTTCCGCGGCGAGGGAAGCTCCGCGTCCGGCCCCGACCTCACCGCCATGCTGCCCAAGGGCGCCCGCATCGTTGCCACCGGCACCGCCGGCGACCGCCTGGCCGTGACCGTGGACATCGCCGGCGCCACCGAAATCCGCACCTTCGACGCCAAAACCCTCAAACCCACCGGCCGCCTCCGCTTCGCGGTTGAGCCGTAAGGGGCAGGGCGGTTTCGTCCGGCGATTTCGGCCCAACTCTTCCGCCTTGGCCATCTGTCTCCCCGCTTTGGCCCCTCTCCCTCGCCTCGGGCAGTCAGCGCCTCCCCCGCTTGCGGGGCGAGACGAGCGAAGCTCGCTCTGAGAGCTCGCATCGCATCGCGAGATGCGATGCGGGTGGGGGACACTCTCTCCACGCGCACCGCCGCCGCGGCGCCCCCACCCCAACCCTCCCCCGCAAGCGGGAGAGGGAGCCCATCGCCCCCGCGGCCGGCCGTTTTCGTCCCCATTGAGACCCGCTCCCCTTCACCACGGGCAGTCCGCCCCCCTCCCCCTTGCGGGGAGGGGTTGGGGGTGGGGGTCCCCCACGGGGACTCTCTCCCAACCACCCCCAAAAAACTCCCATCCCCCGTCTTGCGGCGCGGCGCGTTCAAGGCTATGCGGTTCACCTCACGCTCCCTTCGTCTAGCGGTTAGGACGCGGCCCTCTCAAGGCTGAAACAGGGGTTCGATTCCCCTAGGGAGCGCCAATTCCGTTGCCTTCGCCCCGCGAAGGAACGAAGGCCCGGAGAGGCGGGTTTCTCAACCCTCAGTTTTCAGCCCTCAGTTCTCAGCATTCACTTTCCAGCCCCCATTTCTCACCCCTCCGGCATGCCGGCTGCGACCCAATCGGTCACATCGTCGAGCGTTGCCTTGAAGCGCTTCAGCAACTCGTCGACCTGGGCGGTCGTGATGATCATCGGCGGGCAGATCGCGATGCTGTCGCCGACATTGCGGATGATCAGGCCGTGATGGTGGGCGGTGTCGAAGAATTTCAGCCCGACCTTGCCGACCGGCTCGAAGCGGGCCTTGGTCGCCTTGTCGGCGACCAGCTCGACGGCGGCGATCAGGCCGCGGCCGCGGACCTCGCCGACCAGCGGATGGTCGGCCAGGCGTGCGAGCTTCTCATGCAGATAGGCGCCGACCTCGGCCGCGTTGGCGACGAGATTGCGCTCCTCGATGATCGCGAGATTCTCCAGCGCCACTGCGGTCGCGACCGGATGGGCGCTCGCGGTATAGCCATGGCCGAAAGTGCCGAGCCGGTCGGACTGGTCGGCCATCGCCTGGTACATCTCGTCGCTGATCAGCACGGCGGCGAGCGGCTGGTAGGACGAGGTGATCTGCTTGGAGCAGACCAGGATGTCCGGCTTGATCCCAAAGCTGTCGCAGCCGAACAGCGTGCCCAGCCGGCCGAAGCCGTTGATGACCTCGTCGGCGATCACCAGCACGTCGTATTTGCGGCAGATCTCCTGCATGCGCTGCCAGTAGTTCACCGGCGGCACGATCACGCCGCCGGCGCCCATCAGCGGCTCGCCGATGAAGGCGGCGACCGTCTCGGAGCCCTCGCTGAGGATCAGGTCCTCGAGCTCCTTGGCCAGCCGCTCGGTGAACGCCTCCTCGCTCTCGCCGGGCAGGCCGAAGCGGTAGTAATGCGGGCAGGTGAGATGCCGCGCGAACGGCAGCGGCAGGTCGAAGCCGCGCTGATTGGCCTGAAGGCCGGTCAGACTGCCGGCGGCGATGGTGATGCCGTGATAACCGCCCTGGCGGGCGATGAACTTCTTCTTCTCGGTCCGGCCGAGCGCGTTGTTGTAGTACCAGACGAACTTGATGGCGGAATCGTTGGCCTCGCCGCCGGAGCTGGTGAAGAACACGTGCTTCAGATTGGCAGGGGTCATCGCCACCAGCTTCTCGGCCAGCAGGGTCGAGGGCTCGTGGGTCTTGTGCGCGAAGATGTGGTAGTAGGGCAGCTTTGCCATCTGCCGCGTCGCGGCCTCGACCAGGCGCTTCTCACCGAAGCCGACGCCCACGCTCCACAGCCCCGCCAGCCCCTCGATATACTCGCGCCCCTCGTCGTCATAGACATAGATGCCGGAGCCGCGGTCGATCACGATCGGCCCGATGCGCTCGTGCCGCCGCATGTTGGTCGCGGGATGGATCTGGTGGGCGATGTCTTTGCTCTGCAGGGAATTGGTTCGCATGGAGGCGGGGACTTTCTGGTGGCGGAAGCGCCCAGTCTATCGCGATCCCCACGGAAACCATAATGTCTTCAAGGAGCCCGGGCGCGGCAGCCGTGCGGGAGCGCCATTCCCGGCGTGCAAGTCTCGATCTCCGGCCGCCGAGCCTTCCGACTCCCAGGATTCCCCGACCCTCGAGATCTCCGACCCTCCAGCCATGGCGTCTCCGCCTCGCGGCGCGCTTGATTGGCCTCGCGGCGCGTTTGCGCGTCCGAGCTTTGCTCTCAGGCACGCCCTCTCTAGAGAAGGGCGCAGGGAAGGCCGGGTGCAGGCCGCACCCATGGCCCGCCTGCAGACAAAAAAGCAGGCGGCAGTCACCACAGGATTGGCCGAACAACCGGCCTTCCCTGCGCGGTGGGTTGAACGGCTGCTCCGTGCTCTCCCAGGGGACCGGGCTTGCTTGCCCCCGTCATCGGGATGTCGCCGACCAAGACACCAGCGTCGGGGTGTCGGGACCACACGGCTTGACCGTCCGCGAAGGGTTCGTTCGTCCGCACGCGAAACGCGCACTGCGACCCCAAGCGGCCACCGCATCTCCCGCTCCACGGTCCGTGACGATCGCGAAACGCCCCTTCAGTGAGCAGGAGACGGCGGAGAGTGTCGATCCGATTTGCCCGACGACACAAGGCCGGATTTGCCCGACGGAATGCGACAAACTGGCACGACGGGCCGTTTGGCGGACGCGGAGCCGTATCAGACAGTTCGGGGCGATGGACGGAAGCTTTCAAGGCCAAGTTCCTGTCCCGGTTGAGTGCGCTGTAACCGCAAGACGCTGCGCGTCTTGGGCTCCAGCCAAGCTCATCTTCATGATTGAATTAATAAGGCTCGTCATCCTTACCTAAGGAACCTTCGCTTGTTTCGAAAACATCAGACAGCGTGGGTTCGTTCGCCCCGAGGCGCCTCTTCTTTACTCCCTTCTTTGCCTTGAGGGCTTTCTTAGCGAGGGCTTTCTTAGCGCTTCCTCCGACTTTTTTTGCTATCTTCGAGTGCTTCGATTTTTTGATCGGTGAGCCCTTTTTGCGGCTGGTCGACTTTTTTCCCGACCGATTGCCCAACATTCGCTTTCGAACCATTGCTTCCCTGCCATCGAAATTGTCGCTCAATCATAGGTGTAGACACTATCTTTTGGCCGTTATAGTTGGCAAGATAATCAGAACCTTGACGTAAGGTAATGGGAGGATTGTCGTGGATACTACCCTTGCCCTAGTGATTGGCGCCGTAATACTCGCGTTAGTTATTTTTGCTTTTTTGATGAGAAAGAGGTTTTCGCACGGTCGCATAAAGTTCGGCAAGTTCGTGGAAGGAGAGGTTAAAGGAGATGTCGCTGGAGCCACCGTCGTGGACAACCGAGCTAGAGGTAAGGGCAACAAAATTGTTGCGCAAGGCGCTGCTGCAACCGCTGCTCGAAATGATGTTGAAGGCGAAGGTAATGAGATAAGTGCAAAAACAAACTAACGTGCTTGAGCATGCCCCATCCGATTATCGCGAACTACCAAGAGCCTCGTCAGAAGATCCGCGAACTGGCGAATCCAGAGTGTCCGTTGCGAGTGTTGTTTCTGGAGGGCGGTGAGAATTACGGCAAAAGCTACTTGATCCAATGCGTGAGTCCAGAGTGGAGAGCCCATTCTAAGTTCGTTGTTGTTGAGCTTGACAAGCGGCGAGATATTCCGTCTCCCTTGGAGATACTCGTTGAAATCAGCTCCGCCTTGGGCCCGGAGAACTTCCCTCATCTTGAGGCTGAGGTCCGGCGTGCTCAGCAACGTCGCCTCCAGGCCAATGCAAACAACAATACCATTTCAGGTACTAATATTCGTGTGGAGGTGCTTGCCCAAGAAACCGATGATGATCGGTTGATCACGTCAATTCAGCTTACATCCGCTTTCGCAAAAGACCTTGAGAATCTTCGTGATGTGCTTGGCGCATTAATTCTTGTGTTTGACGGATACGACCATCGATTGATGAATCTAGTTGATCGTTGGTTCGATCGAAGTCTTATACGCACGCTGAGTAATATCAGTTATGTACGCCTCATCGTCTGCGGAAGAGATCTGCCGATGACAACGGTCAAGGCGCGAGCTGCGCCGGATACATCTTTCCAATTGAGTTTGGCCGGCGTGACTGAAGAAGGGGATTGGCTGCCTGTAGTTGCCGCTCTCAGGCGTCGACTTCCTGGCGAGGCAATTGAGGAAAAAAAGGCGTTCTTAAATGGATTGATTTTCGCGCATGAGGGTGCGCCCGGTTTGATCATGCGAAGGATTAAGATGTTGGAAGTAGAGTAGCTATGAACGATGATCGCGGGGCGGAGTTTATAAAGGCCGTAGATGAGCGCATTGGAAGGCGCTCGGCAACTGCACTGCGATGGCTATCGGTTCCCCATTGGATTAGCGCGGAGATCATAGAAGAGCTTGCGGGCTTAGAACAGGATATAGACTGGAACGAGGCCATCTCTGATCTGAGCGGCTACGATTTAGTCGAGCGATGGCAAGACAGCTCGTGGGCGGTGCCAAACGACGTCAGGGGTCTTGTTCTACGATCTGTAGACCGTTTTCAGTACGTTGAGCTCAGCGGCATCTACGCACGTATATTGGGGCGGGTCGCGGACAACGGCGGAGATATATTCGACCGTGTTGAGGAGACTTATCATACGCTCGCCTACGAACCGCTACGTGGTCTTGGCATGCTTGTAGAACTTGGTCTCGATCTCAAGTCTGAGCCCCTATTCGCCTACGATGTCCTTGGTAAGCTGGCTGACAAGGGGCGGGAGCAGTATTCGCGTCTAGGTGAGACCGAGGCCTCGACCATTGCATTAGATTTTTTCGACTTGTTCCGTCCTGGTTATCGCAGGCGCCCCCGAGAAGAGGCTGAGATTCTCGGCAAGGCGCTAAGCTCCGCCGAGTGGCCTAACTCTCGTTTGCGAGGTGAGATCTGTCTCCGCTATGGCTTAGCTTTGCTGAACCTCGGTTCAACTAGCGAGGCCGAATCTAAGTTTAATGAAGCTCTTGGAATCTTCATCAATAGCGGCTTCTCCCATGGCGTTGCTGATGCATTGCGTGCCTTGGGGCGCGCTGCTTTTAAGCAAGATATGCTAGGGATCGCCTCTGACCGCTTTCTGCAAGCGCGCAACATTTCTTCGGAGCTAAATCTTACCATTTCGGCGACGCACTGCACAAAGTCTTTAGCCGAAATAAGTTTGTTCAGAGGCGACTTGGTGATGGCAGGAGCCCTGCTCGATGAAGCTCTTCAGGGCTTTCAGGAACAAGGAGGGTTTCTCGGCGAAGCAAACACCCGAGTAGCCTTGTCTCAATTACTTTCAATGCATGGGGCCTTCGGATCTGCGCAAAGCCATCTAGATCTTGCGAGTGCGATTTACAGCGCGGTCGATCAAGGGCAGGGGATTGCTAATTGCCTAAAAAACGAAGGATTTCTCCATTTTGAGCGGGGCCAGTATTCCGAGGCAATTCAAAAGCTTTCCGAAGCGGCAGGTCTTTACGAACGGTGGGGTAGCGCTTCAGGTGAAGCAGGTTGCAAATTATGGACGGCTGCCTGCGAGATACGAGCTGGATCTCCTGAGAGAGGCCTGCAACTTCTTAGTGATGCGCAAAATGGTTTCAGGAAGGTAGGCGACCTGTTCGGGCAGGCAACGAGCTTGCGCGAAGAGGGGTTGGCCCTTGCAGCTCTGGGGAGAATTCAACCCTCTCTTGATTCGCTGAACCAAGCAGAGCGCGTATTTTCCGCAATAGGCAATCAAGTCGAGATCACAGCCACTCTCATCGCAAGAGGGAAGATATTGGTGCGGTCGCGCCGAATTTCCGAAGAAGATCGTACCCTCTTAGTCCAGCAGGTGGGTAGAGCAATTGAATTATTCACCGACCTAGGATGCGCTCGCTTTTTGTATGAAGCCCAGGAACTTGCGAGGCTTCTCGAATTTGATACAGTCGGGCGGCTCGATATCGATAGTCCGACCGACCTTTCGTCCGACGGGGTCCAGAAGGTATCGGAGGCGCTCAACGTGCTTCTGGCAAACGCGTTCGCGCTCTACCTAAAAACCAAGAACTTTCATTGGCACATCAGTGGCCGAAACTTCCATGAGTATCATATGATGCTTGACGAGCATTCAGATGCGATCTTCTCTAGCACCGATAAACTTGCCGAGCGCGTACGTAAGATTGGCGGCTCGACCCTGAAGTCGATCAGTCAGGTCGCCAAGCTGCAGACTATCAAAGACAACAATGAGGACCACGTCCCTGCCCGTGAAATGCTGCGCGAGCTAATGTTGGACAACAAGCACATTGCCACCCAGATGCGCAATGCGCATTTGCTGTGCGATGAGGTCGGCGACTTCGCGAGCGCGAGCATCCTTGAAAGATTCATCGATGAGACCGAACGTCGCATTTGGTTCCTGTTCGAAGCTAGCCGCTACCAGGGAAATAATGTTGATCCTCCCGTCGATCGCGTCGAAACCCCCGAGAGGGGGGGGCTCAAACAGCGTCTTACATGATCCAAAGCGTATAGACGAAGGAGCGCGGTTAATGCTCGTTCGGTGGAGCGTTTCTCCGGCTTTTGCCATACATGCAACCCGCCGCATATAGCCATCCCGGTGTTCGTTTCGCGGAGGGCACTCGCGGGTTTGGTGCCCATTGTTAATTTTGCGTCGGTCAATGCTTCTAATGTTCCTCTGAGAGATATGCGAGCCTAACTTGTAGCGTTGAGTTGTCCTTGGAGGACTGATCTTTAGTACGGTCGAACTACCCTCGGCCCGATCCTACCGCAACCCCACCACCAAATTCAGCGGGCCGCGAAACCCGAACCCGTGCCACCGCACGCTGGCGGCATCCACGAGCTCCAAACGCGCAAACCGCTCGAACAGCATCGGCAGCAGGATGGTGCCGACGGTGCGGCGGGAGAGGTGGGCGCCGGCGCAGTGATGGGGGCCGTTGCCGAAGGCCTGGTGGGGGTTGGGCTCGCGCAGCGCGTTGTAGTGCTCGCCGTCTTCGAACAGCTCCTCGTCGCGGTTGGCGGAGGCCTGGATGGTCATCACGGTGTCGCCCTTCGGGATCAGGCAGCCGCGGATCTCGGTGTCCTCCATGACCAGGCGTGAGCTCGCCTGGATCGGCGCCACCCAGCGCACGCCTTCCTCGAAGGCTGAGCGCCATTTGTCCTGCGCCTTGATGGCTTCGAGCTGGTCCGGGTTGGTCAGGAGGCCGTAGAGGATCGTCAGCAGCGCGTCGCGCGGCTCGTTGATGCCGCCGCCGATCGCGATCTTGATGTTGGCGATGATCTGGCTGTCGGGAATGGGGTTCTTGGCGTTGACCATGAAGGACAGCGCGGAGGAGTCCGGCTCGTTGCGCACGCGCGCCATGTTGGCGCGGATGCAGCGGTCCATCTCGGCATTCGCGACGTCGGTGGCGTCGAACGGCCCCGGCGTCCAGCCGAAATTGCCGGCGCCGTCGATCAGCGCCTGCGACCAGCGCTGCATGTCGGCGTCGCTGGCGTCGGGAATGCCCATGACATGCGCGAGGATGCGCGCGGCCAAGGGGCCGGCGAGCGCGGGGAACAGATCGACGATGTCGCCGCGCGGCAGGCGGCCGAGATAATCAGCGGCGAGTTTGGTGTAGAGCGGCTCCCAGACGGCTTCGATCGTCTTCGGCATCAAGGCCGGCATCATCGCCATGCGCTCGGCGCGGTGCTCGTCGTGATCCTTGCGCATCAAGGTGTGCGCGAGGAAGGCGCGCTTCATCGGCGTGTTCGGATCGTCGGACGAGAACAGCGCCGCATTGTCCTTCACGTACTTGGTGTCGGCCGCCTTGGTGAGGAACGTCCGGCCCACCGACTTGACCCGCAGCACCGGCGCCTCGCGCCGCAGCCGCTGATAGATCGGATAGGGATCGCGCGTGAGCTCCGCGATCGTGATGGTCTCGTCGAGGGGGGCCAGTCCAGGAGCCAGGGTCGCGGTCGGCATGGGGCGCTCCTTGCGAGGATGCGGGCCAGCGTGGATCTCTCCCTATGAGGATAGGTGTGCGAATAGGGCGGTGCAATGCTCGTCCAATGTCCTGATGAGGACGAGCATGCTGTACCGGCATGTGCTGCAGCGCGGCGGTGCACGTGCAGCATGCTGATGGTGGTCGTCGCGCGCCTGCTGTTGCGGCGAGCCGGACACGCTGCGGCTGCCGGGCGTTCCGTCTCGCACGGGCTCCGTGGAGGACCGTGCGAGACGGATGTCGGTTGGCCTACGGGCAGAACCACGCGGGGCCGATCTGCATGCAGCCGCGGCGGTGATAGTCGTGCGGGCGGGAGCGGAAGCGGTGCCAGCCGGACGGCGGGCCATGACGCCGCTCATAGCCGCGATGATGATGGCGCCGCTGCTCGCGCTGCCAATGCCCGCGCCCGTCGCGGTCGTAGTCGCGCTGCGCCAGGCGCATCGGCGCGGCCGCCGTGGCGCCGGCCTCCGCAGGCGCGGCCACCGGCGCCGCGGAGACGCCGACGGTGCTCGCGAGAAGAAGAACGGACAGGGCAGCGATGGTTGCTCGCATCGGGAACTCCAATGATGTGTGGTGGCTGATGTGGCCGTAACGGCCAGGGGCGAGACGGACGCGTCCAGTGGAACGCCGGCGATGCGCGCGTGTCCCGGCTCTGTCGTCCGCGTCGCGCCTATCGGCAACCGCCGGGCTGGGCGACCGTTCCGGCTGTGCGTGGCCGCGGAGGCGCGTCAAACTGTCCTGCGCGGAAGGGCGCAGGTCCGGATCGGCTGAGATGATGATGCACGGCGTCGCGCTGCGGCGGATCACGCTGCGCTGATCCGCCCTACAGGCCTGCTACATCGATTCGACGATCGTCGTTTTGGGCTCGTCTCTCTCTACGTCGTCATGGCCGGGCTTGTCCCGGCCATCCACGTCGTCCGGCATGCTGAGAACGACGTGGATGCCCGGGACCAGCCCGAGCATGACGGAACAACTAACTACTAAGTTCGTGCGCCGCGATACCGGCGCGAGCCTGACCTCACACCCAGCCGCCGTCGACGATGTAGTTCTGGTTGGTGCAGGCGCCGGAATCGTCGGAGGCGAAGAACAGCACCACGCGGGCGATGTCGTCGGGCATGATCTTGCGCTTGAGGCATTGCCGCTGCATCAGCTCCGCTTCGCCCGCAGGCGTCAGCCACAGCTTGAGCTGGCGCTCGGTCATGGTCCAGCCGGGGAGGATGGAGTTGACGCGGATGTTGTCGGGGCCGAGGTCACGGGCGAGCGAACGCGTCAGGCCCTGGATGGCGGATTTCGCTGTGGTGTAGCAGGGCATGCCGCCCTGGCCGAGCACCCAGCTCACCGAGCCCAGATTGACGATCGAGCCGATGCCGGCCGCGCGCATGTCAGGCGCCACCGCTTGCGCGGCGAAGAACTGGTGCTTGAGATTGACCGCCATGCGCTCGTCCCAATAGTCCGGCGTGACGTCCTCGATGCTGTGGCGGTCGTCGCGCGCGGCGTTGTTGACGAGCACGGTGATCGGGCCGCAGGCGCGACGGACGCCCTCGACCGCGGCGCGCAGCGCTGCAATGTCGCGCAGATCGGCGTGCTCGAAATGGACGCTTGCATCGGACGGCAGGCTCGCGAGCAGCGCCTGCGAGGCCTCGCGGTCGATGTCGATGAAGGCGGTGCGCGCGCCCTGGTCGAGGAAATTGCGCACGATGGCCTCGCCGATGCCGGAGCCGCCGCCGGTGACGAGGACCGTGCGGTCTTTCAGGCTGGGATAGATGGCGGTCGGCATGGGCGTCCTCTTGATCGGGGAATGGGGGATAAGAGTGAACTGCATTGCAGCGGCGGGCCTGATCAGCCGGGCCGAGACGGAACGATCGCACAGGCGCGCGCAACTTGGTAGTCCGGGCGGGCTCGTGGCCCGCCATGACGATGGGAGAGAGGCGGCGCGGGCGGCGTCAGTAGCGGCCGCCGCTGCGCTCCTGCTGCTTGATCCAGTCGGACAGCGTCTTCGGCGCGGCTGCGGCGGCGCGGGCCGGCTTGGCGGCGCCGCTGCGGTCCTTGCGGGGCGTGTCCGCGGGACCGCGCGGACGTGTCGCAGCGTGGGCGCTGGCGCTGCCGCGCGACGCAGCATTGAGCCTGTCGGCCTCTTCCTTCTCCAGCCGCAGCTTGCGCAGCCGCTCCATCTTCTCGCGCTCGGGATCGGGCGGAGGCGGCGGCAGCTCGCGCAGGCGCGCGTCCTCCGCCGAGATCAGAAGGCCGGTGATGGCGCCCTCGCCGAGCGCCTTGCAGGCCTCCAGGCGGTGCAGGCCCTCGACCAGGACATAATGATCCTTGTCGCGGCGGACGAGGATCGGCTCGCGCTGGCCAGACTCCAGGATGCTCTCGGCCAGCGCGTCGACCACGTCCGGCTTCAGCGCTTTGCGCTTCTTCTCGGGAACGTGGATCTTGTCGATAGGGAAACTTTCCGGTGCGGACACAGTCAAGGCTCCCTCATATTGGCGCGGTCGCTTGCTGGCTCGATGATGTCGACGCGCCCGGCGAGCGAAGACGATCGTCCGGTGGACGATGGCTGCGGCATCCAGGTCTGGAACAAGGACGCGCCGGAAGACAGCGACAGGAGCATGCCGCTTTACAATACGGACATTCCCCGGGCTTCCGCAAGCGCCGCGGGCGGAGGGCGGGCAGGCGGCTGCCCTGCGCGTGCCGCCTCTTGACGCGGCTGAAGCAGCCGCAGCGTCACGAGGCGGAGCCTGGTGCGTTGAACTGCGCCTTCAGCCGCGGCGTCATCCAGTTGAGGAAGGTGCGCAGCTTGAGCGGCATCGGCTTGCGCGGCGGATAGAGAATGTGCACCGGCAGCGGCGCCGGCTCGAACGGGTCGAGCACGATCTCGAGCTGCTTCGCGCGCAGCGCGGCCTCCATCTTGTAGGACATCACGCGCGCGAGGCCGGCGCCGTCGATCGCCGCGAGCACCGCGGCTTCCGACGTGTTGACGCACAGCCGCGACGTGATCGGGACCACGCGGGTGCGGTTGCCGGCGACGAACTTCCACGCCGCGGGCGTCTTGTGGTCGTCGATCGTGATGCACTGATGCGTGGCGAGATCGGCCGGCTTCTTCGGCCGGCCGCGCGCCTTCAGGTAGGACGGGCTGGCGCAGACGACGGTGCGGATCGACCCGATGCGCGTCGCGATCATGCTGCTCTCCGGCAGCGGCCCGACGCGGACCGCGACGTCGAAATTCTCGTCGCCGATGTTGACGACGGTATCGGTCAGCTTCAGGCGGAGCGAAATCTCCGGATGGGCGTCGAGGAAGGCGATCGTGTGCGGCAGCAGATGGGTGTGGCCGAGCCCCCACGGCGCCGTCACTGCCAGCTCGCCCCGCGGGATGCGGTACTCGCCGGACAGCTCTCGCTCGGCGTCCTCGACCTGCTCGACGATGCGCCGGCAGGCGTCGATATAGGCGCGTCCGGCCTCCGTCAACGTCACGCGGCGCGAACTGCGCTGAAACAATTGCGCCTTCAGGCGGGCTTCAAGTTCCGAGACCTTGCGGCTGATGGTGGCCACCGGAAGCTTGAGGCGGCGCGATGCGGCCGAGATCGAGCCCGTCTCTGCGACTGCAATGATCGCCGTCATCGCCTCCAGGCGATCCATCGCGCCACCTTTCCGAAATCACCAAAGCAACTTCTCATCTATATGGGCTGCACTGCAGCGGAGCAATGCGATACCTCCGAGGACGATCATCCGCCGCGGGCCGCGCAGGTCGTGTCGCGCGGCGCCGGATGATGCCGCCGTCGCGGTGGCTCGCACCTCAATCTGCCTTGGAGTCCGACATGAAGCACGTTCGTCCGACCGGTCCGCTCGCCGCCCCGAGCCGCCGCCGCTTTGCTTTCGGTCTGCCGCTGCTTGCGGCCGGCGCGGCCGTGTCGCAGAGCACAGCCACCGCGCGCGCCGCGCCGGCCGGCACGGCGCCGGTGGTGACGCATCATCGCACGGCGACGATCGACGGCATCAATATCTTCTATCGCGAGGCCGGGCCCAAGGACGCGTCCAAGGACGCGCCGGTGGTGCTGCTGCTGCACGGCTTTCCGACCTCGTCGCACATGTTCCGCAACCTCATTCCGCAGCTCGCCGACCGCTATCGCGTGATCGCGCCGGACTATCCCGGCTATGGCCAGAGCGACATGCCCGACCGGACGAAGTTCACCTACTCGTTCGATCGCTTCGGCGAGCTGATCGACGGGCTGCTCGGCCAGCTCGGCGTGACGAAGTTCGCGATGTACGTCATGGACTACGGCGCGCCGGTCGGCTGGCGGTTGGCGCTCGCGCATCCCGAGCGCGTCACGGCGCTGATCGTGCAGAACGGCAATGCGTATGACGAGGGCCTGAAGGAGTTCTGGGATCCGATCAAGGCGTACTGGGCCGACCACTCCGAGGCGCGCCGCAAGCCGCTCTACAAGCTGGTGACCTTGGAGATCACCAAGTTTCAGTACACCGACGGCGTTAGCGATTTGAGCCGCGTCTCGCCCGACAACTGGGTCCACGACCAGGCGCTGCTCGACCGTCCGGGCAATGCCGACATCCAGATCGACATGCTCTACGACTATCGCACCAACCTGCCGCTCTATCCCAAGGTCCAGGCCTATTTCCGCAAGCATCAGCCGCCGACGCTGATCGTCTGGGGCAAGAACGACAAGATCTTCCCGGCCGACGGCGCCCATCCGTACAAGCGTGACCTGCCGCAGCTCGAGTTCCACCTGATCGACACCGGGCACTTCGCGCTGGAGGACAAGGCCGACGAGATGGTGCCGCTGATCCGCGACTTCCTCGGCCGCAAGCTCGGCGCGTGATGCGCCGTCACGATATTCGCTCCCGTCGCGAATTTGTGGTGTGATGATGGATGACTGACGACAACACAGGGAGCCGCTCCATCATGACACGCAAAATCGTGGCCGCGCTGGCCGCGCTGGCCTTCGTGCTGCCCACCGCTGCCTACGCCGAGGACGCGCCGCTCGAGCAGCAGCTCGTCGATGCCATGAACAAGGTGTTCGGCGTGCACGCCGGCTTCCGCGCCAATCACGCCAAGGGCGTGGTGGTCGAGGGCAGGTTCAAGCCGTCGGCGGAGGCGGCGACTTTAAGCAAGGCGTCGCTGTTCAGCGGCGGCGAGATCCCGGTGACCGTGCGGTTCTCGGATTCGACGGGCGTGCCGAACCTGCCGGATGGATCCGACGACGCCAATCCGCACGGCATGGCGGTGAAGTTTCGCCTCGCTGACGGCAGCGACATGGACATCGTCATCAACTCGCTGAAGTTCTTCCCCGTCTCGACGGCGGCCGATTTGCGCGACCTGTTCCTGGCGATCGCCGACTCCGGGCCGAACGCGGCGAAGCCGACCAAGCTCGAGCAGTTCATCGGCAGCCACCCGTCGGTGCCGGCCGCGCTCGGCACCATCGCGACGCCGGACAGCTTTGCCAACGAGGCCTATTTCGGCGTCAACGCCTTCGTGCTCGTCAACAAGGCCGGCGCGAAGCAGGCGATCCGCTATCAGATGCTGCCGGAGAAGGTGGTGCATCTCGACAAGGCCGAGGCCGCCAAGCGCGCGCCCGACTATCTGATGGCCGAGCTGCCGGCGCGGCTGAAACAGGGGCCGGTGACGTTCCGCTTCATGGCCCAGCTCGCCGCCGCCGGCGACGACACCAAGGACCCCGCGAAGCCGTGGCCCGACGATCGCAAGCTGGTCGAGCTCGGCGTCGTCACGATCGACAAGGCGGTGGCCGACAGCGATGCCGCGCAAAAGCAGTTGTTGTTCCTGCCGAGCCAGCTCCCCGACGGCATCGAGGCCTCCGACGATCCGATGATCGACATCCGCAGCGCCGCCTACGCAATCTCGTTCTCGCGGCGCAATCCCTGAGCGCCTCTCCTGCGCGGCGCGCCGCAAGATCGTGGCGCGCCGCAATCATGCACGCTTTGCGGCGCCTTTGATCAGTCTCCGTCGCGGCACCGACGAGGGATCGCCGCATTCGCCGGGATTGCGGCGGTGGGCGCCATGGTTTGTCCGCATCGGTGGCGCGCCGCGATCGGCAGTCTCGCGCGCGCTCGAGGGAACCTCGACCTCGACGCCGCGATCAGCCGCGACGCGTGTTGCCGAACCGACGCACCGATCCTCGCGCGACTGCGACATCATCCGCATCTACCTGCGCGAGCAATCAGCATCGACTGATCGGTCGTCCCATCGAGAGTGCGCACGAATCAGCCTGCAGCCAGCGATGCATTCGCAACGCGCCGCCTCGCGCGGCCACCTGCGTTCGTCGACGAACGATCGCAGCGGACCGAGCGGCCCGCGCACTCTGCGTCGCAATCGTGTCGGGCGTTGCTTCATTTTGCCTGAATTCTGCATCTCCGGCGCAACACTCGAAACGGAATCGTTAACGGCTCATCACGGCGATCTGCATTCCTTTCGATTGACATTTTTCAATTCAGGTCGCGACACAATCTGACCCTCCTGATGCGGCCGCCGTAGTTGCGGCCCGTGTTCAGGAGTTGTGAGTTCGATGCGTCGCGTATTTGGCGTATGCCTTTGCCTAACTACTTTCGCAGGAAGTACGACATCGGTTTGGGCGACCGACCTCGCCCTGCCGCCCCCGCTCCCGCCTCCCGACGTATTCGCCTACAGGTGGAGTGGCTGCCATGTCGGCGCCAATGGCGGCATGGCGTGGTCGCGTCAGCAGCAGACGTGGAGTCAGCTCGCCAATGCCGGCGCCGCGCCCGCGCAGCCTGCGCAGCAGCAGCCTGCCGGCAATGCCAACACTCCGCCGGCCAAGCCGCCGGTGGTTGCAAACCCGCCGCAGAACCCGCCGCCGCCGAACAACCCCGGCGGGAACAACGGCGGAGGCAAGCCGCCCTACAAGCCGCCTCACAAGCCTCCGGTTTATGGCGATCACGGCGGCGGCTGGTGGAAGCCCAGCAAGCCCGCTCTCTGCGAAAAGGATCACGACGGAGGTTATAGCAAACCGCCCTCCAAGCACGATCACGGCGACCATCATTGGCCGCAGGTCGGGTCGAAAGGTGGCGACAAGCCGTCCTGGCCGTGGCAGACGCCGTCCAAGGACAAGGACGACAACTACAAGGATAACTACAAGGACGTCAAATATAGCGACAACTGGTCCGGCAAGCGCCACGACGACGATCATGACAAGTCGGGCGGCTGGTCGCAGCTGCATTCGAACGGCTATTCCGACCGTTACTCCTGGCTGAGCCACGACAAGCATGATGACAACAAGGCCGGCGGCGGCTGGGGCAAGAAGGACGGCGGCTACGACAAGCCGATTTCGTTCGGCTGGTCGAAGCAGCCGGCAAAGCCCGGCTATGACAGCTACGCCTGGGCGAAGCCGGATCACGACGACGACAAGGGCGGCCACGGCGGCAAGCCCGACAAGGATCATTGGCAGCAGCACGGCGGCAAGCACGATCACGACGGCTGGCCGCAGCATCCGGACAAGCCCGGTTGGCCGCCGAAGACTCCGCCGAAGGACGGCGGCCAGCCGAAGCCGCCACCGCAGGGCAACAACAATCCTCCGCCGCAGAACCCGCCGCCGCAAAATCCTCCGCCTCAGAATCCACCGCCCGTCGCCGGAGGCGGCAACGTGGCGCCGCTGCCGGTTGCGGCCGTGCAGATTCCGACGGCCTCATCGAGCAATGGCAGCGACGTCCTCGGCGGCCTGCAGCTCGGCTGCGACTACCAGTTCGACCGCTTCGTCGTCGGCATCCAGGCGATGGCCGATCTCGGCAACATCAATGCGACGACGTCGCTGGCGCCTGGGATCGCGCTGGATACGCGCGTCAGCAACCTCTACACCGCGACGCTGCGTGCCGGCTATCTGGTGACGCCGGAGGTCCTGCTGTACGCCAGAGGCGGCGCCGCCTGGACGCGCACCCGCGTGGCGGTGACCAACACGGCGACGGGGCAATCGGCGAGCACGGCGTTCAACCGCAGCGGCTGGACGGTCGGCGCCGGCGTCGAGTGGATGTTCGCCCGCAACTGGTCGGCCTTCGCCGAGTATGACTATGCCGATTTCGGCACGGTCACCGGCACCGTGCCTGGCGCGGCCGCGATCACCGGCGGACCCAACGTCGTCAGCCAGAAGACGCAGATTCACACGGCTCTGGTCGGCGTCAACTACCGCTTCGACATTCTGCCGCGCCTCGGCCGCTGACGGCGCGCTCCGATCTCCACAGACGACAGGCCGCCTGGAGCCCCCAGGTGGCCTTTTCTGTTGCGCACGCCCATGCGTCGCCGCATTGAACGTTTCGACGCCGCGCACGGACAAAATGATCCGGCCGCGTGAACGGCAAAACGGAGGATGGCATGACAATCGTCTCGCGCGCGTTGCTCGTCTGTGGCGCCCTGCTGATCGGGGTGACCGGCACCCGCGCGCAGACGCCGCTCGTCGACGAAGCCGCCGCGCCGAGCGAGCCTTATCAAGGCCCGTTCGCCTATGACGAGGAGGAGATCGTGGTGGCGCGCTCGCCGGCCGAGCCGGTCGCGCTCGATCTGCCGCAGGGGCTGTCGTTGCGCGACTACGAGGCGTCGCCGACCGGCCGTGAAGCCGCCGTCATCGTCGAGGACGCCGCGCGCCGCCAGCAGGTGGCATTCTGGGCGTTCGGCCGCGACGGCTTCTCCCGCCGGATCGACGTGCCGGCGCAGACGCGGCTCGTCTCGATCACCTGGCATCCCCGCGGCAAGGCGGTGTTCCTGCTTGCCACGACCGAGCGCGGCTCGCAGATCCTCAGGCTCGATGCGACCGCGGCGAGCTTCACGCCGACAACGGTCTACAGCAGCGCCGCATCGCTGCGCCGGCTGGTGGTCGGCCCGCGTCCGTTCGAGGTCAACGGCGAGAAGGCGCCGGTGCTGCGCCTGTTCTTCGGCGAGAAGCTCGCCAGCGGCGCCTATGCGTTGCGCACGGTGACCGAGACCGGCAAGGGGCTCTACACCGTGGTCGGCCCGCAGCGCGACGCTGGCAAGAAGAACGATGATGAGGCGCCGAACACGACCATCGCGGCATCGGCGCTGCCGCTGCAATTCCATCCCGCCGGCAATCAGCTCGTGTGGGAAGACCAGAAGAAGTGCCTGCACAAGCTCACCTACGCCGCCGACAATTGGGGCAAGAGCGCGCCGCTCGGCCGTGATTGCGGCCATACCTTGACCTACACGCCGAACGGCATCGCCATGATCGACTGGCAGCCCGGTCAGCCCGGCGTCCGCATCAGGGGTCTCGTCGACAATTCCGACCAGGTCGCGCTCGGCGAGTACAAGCTCGACTCGGTGCCGTCGCAGATGCCGGACGGGCGCGGCGTGATCGCGCTCACCACGAACGGTGCCGTCAGGAGCCTGCGGTATCTGCCGATCTCGGTGCCGCTGGCCGACGTCGCCAACGCCTGGATGTACATGGAGAGCGCCGCCGACCAGCAGGCGTTCGTGCGTGACCGCGGCTTGTTCCGGCGGCTGCCGGAGATGGACCAGCTCTACAAGCTGTATGACACCGAGTCCTATCAATGCGGCGCGCCCGACACGCGGGTGCCGACGCGGCCCTATTTTGTCACCACGGATTTGTTCTGGGAATTGTACAGCGCCGCCTTCGACGGCCTGTTCATCATCCTCGAGCGCGAGCAGGCCGGGCCGGCCTTCGCCCGCTTCGTCGCTGCCGCCGATGCGGAGCTTGCCAGGCGGCATCCGGGCAGCCGCATGGCCAAGGCGTTCGCCGCGGCGCATGCCGTGCTCGATGGCCGTAGCGAGTCGAATGCCGAAGCACGTCTCATCGTCGCGGCCCGCGGCGCCGAACAGTCCCTGGCGCTGCAGGAGACGCTGGACTTTGCGCAGTTCAAGCCGCGCGGGCACTACACGACGGACGCGCAGAAGCGCTATTTCGGCGCGGTGCGCTATCTCAGCGCGCTGCCGCTGTCGGCGGAGGACACCGCGATGCTGCGCGGCCTCGATGCGTCCGTCGGCAGGGCGGCGACCGACTGGATCGCGGTGTACCGGCCGTTCATCGCCTCATCGCGGCTCGACCTCGTGTGGGGCGGCGCGGCCTCGACCATCGCCTCGCATCCGGACACGCGCGGCCCGCGGCTGTTTCCGTTGTCCTGGGGCTGGGACAATGAGGCGCTCGACAATGTCGTCGACCACGCCGACCGGCCGGCCGCCGAGCGGATCGTGACGCGCGACGGCGGCTCGCGCCTGTTGCCGTCGGGCCTGGACTTCGCGGCCGTCGCCGGCAATCGGTTGGCAAGCGAGCTGCTCAGCCGCGACTTCGCCACCTATCCCAATCTCGCCGGCCGCATCGCCGCGGTGCGCCAGCGCTTCGCCGCGGCCGGCGGCCAATCGCGCAGCAGCCTCTACGATTCCTGGATCGCGGCGCTGGCAACGCAGTGGGCCGACAGCACGACGGCTTCAACAGTCGCGGGCCCGGTCTGGAACGCCAAGCGCCTGCAGACGGGGCTCGCATCCTGGGCGACGCTGCGCCACGCCACGGTGCTGGTCAACGACAAGACGGTGGCCGAATGCGGCGAGGGCGGCTTCGAGGCGATCGTGATGCAGCCGCCGCGCGGCTATGTCGAGCCCGATCCGGCGAGCTTCGCGGCGATCGCCGATCTGTTCGAGGCGACCATCGCGATGGTGCGGGACGGCCGGAGCCTCGCGGCAGATGCCGCGGCCAATGCGCGGCTGCGCGACGGCATCATCCGGCGCCTGACGGAGTCTCGCGACTCCATCCGCAAATATCAGAGGATTGCCGAGAAGGAGTTGAAGGGCGAGACGCTGAGCGCGGAGGACTACAGGCTGATCCAATATGTCGCCCGCGCCGCTGAGCACAATTTCCTGATCTTCTCCAGCCTGTCGAACCCGCAATATGCGCTGTCCAACCCAGATCCGATGATGAAGGTGGTCGACGTCGCCGACGCGCCCGGGACGACGCGCGAGCTCGGCGTCGGACGGCCGCTGGAATGGGACCAGATCGTGCCGCATGGCGGTCGCTCGCAGATCGTCAAGGGCGGCGTCTATTCCTATTACGAGTTCGCCTCGCCCCGGCCGCTCGACGATGCCGAATGGCGCAAGATGGTCGATGCGCAGCCGCGGCCGGACTGGGTGGCGCGGCATCTGTCGGCGAACGTGTTGTCGTGTCCGGCGCGGCAGCCGTGAGGCGCGCAGCGCTAGCGCTGCTGCTGATGTTGTCCGGCGTGGCAGTGGCGGATGCGGCGGAGTCCGAGGCGGCGCGGCTGCTGTTCACCGGCGACATCATGCTGGCGCGGCAGGTGGCGCGGGAGATCGACGCCCGCCACGGCCTGTCGCCATGGCATGGCCTGCGAGACACGTTTCGGGGCGCCGATCTCGTGGTCGGCAATTTCGAAGGCACCGTCGGACCGGCGGACGCCTGCGATGCGCCGAAGGAGCTGTGCTTCGCGGTCGAGCCGAAGCTGGTGCCGCTGCTCAAGGACGCCGGCTTCACCGCGCTCGGCCTTGCCAACAATCATGCGGGTGATCTCGGCGCGGCGGGGCGCAAGGCGACCCGCGCGGCGCTGCAGGCGGCCGGGCTCGGCGCGATCGGAGCGGCGGAGTCGCCGGCCTTCGTCAAGGTTCGCGACCGTACGCTGGCGCTGATCAGCGTGAACCTCGTTCCAGGCCGCGATGATCTTGTCGATCGGATCCCATCGTGGCAGGTCGCGCGGAAGCTGCGGCTGGCGCGGGCGCTGGCGGACTGGGTGATCGTCTCCGTGCATTGGGGCAAGGAGCTCGCCGACTGGGTCGTGCCGGAGCAGGAGGCTGCGGCGAGGTGGCTGGTCGCGCAGGGCGCCGATCTCATCATCGGCGCGCATCCGCACGTCGTGCAGCCGCCGGCCTGCGTCGATGGCAAGCCGGTGTTCTACTCGCTCGGCAATCACGTCTTCGACCAGAAATATCCGCTGACCAAGCGCGGCCTGATCGCCGATTGCGCGATCAAGGACGACCGGCTGGCCTGCGGCGGCCTGCAGACGAGGACGCCGGAGGGCTCGGCCTATCCCGCCTTGGCGGCGCCCGAGCAGCCGCAGGCGGGTCTCGCCCAGTGTTCCGTGACAGCGGGAGCGCCGTTGCGCGTGTCAGGGCTTGCCATCGGTCCCTGGATTCGCGACGGCGAGATTGTCTCGGACCGCTTCGTTATCGAAGGCCGCGCGGCGGCGAGCCGCTGGCGAACGCCGCCGCGTGCGCTGCTGTCAGCGGAAGCCGGACGCCTGATGGCCGGCGAGCCACCGCTGCTGTTCACGCTCGAACGCCATGCCTCGCCGATCGACGGTGAGGACGGTCCCCGTCCCTATGTCTACGACGTCACGCCGCACGGCCTGGTGGCCAAGTGGCGCGGCTCGGCGCTGGCCTGGCCGCTGCTCGATGCGGTGCTGATCGCCGATGATGCGGGGCAATCCTATCTCTGCGCCCTGCATCGCGGCGATTCCTTCATCATGCTGGATACGGCGACGCCGTCATCGACACGGACCCAGGTCTATGCCTGGAACGGCTTCGGCTTCACCGGTGTGAGCGACGGCGCGCTCGATGCGCGTTGCGCGGGGCGATTCGCCCAGGGCGATTGAGCAGGCGCATGGCTTCAAGTGGATCGCTGCGGCGGGCGCCTGCGGTGCTGATGTCTGCAGCCGTCATTCCGGGGCGCAGCATCCAACCCGGAGTTCCGAGCTGATCAGGCGATCTCGAGAGTCCGGGTTCAGCCCCTTCAGGGCTGCCCCGGACTGACGGCGTCTCAGCCAGCAACGGCCTTGCCGTCATCGAGCAGCTTGGCGACGCGTCGCAGCGCGAGCTGATAGCCCTGGGTGCCGAAGCCCGCCATCACGCCGTCGGCGCGTTTGGAGACGAACGAGTGGTGACGAAATTCCTCGCGCTTGTGCACGTTGGAAATGTGCACCTCGATGACCGTGCCGTCGAACGCATTGAGCGCATCGAGGATCGCGACCGACGTATGGGTGAACGCGCCGGGATTGATGACGATGGCGGCGGCGGTCTCGCGCGCCTCGTGAATCCAGTCGATCAGCTCATATTCGCGATTCGACTGCTGGAAGCGGATCTCCAGGCCGAGCTCGGTTGCGAGCGACCGGCAGTCGCGCTCCACATCGGCCAGCGTCTCATGGCCGTAGATCTCAGGCTGGCGCTTGCCCAGCAGGTTCAGGTTGGGGCCGTTGAGAACATAGACGAGGCGGCTCATGAGAGGACTCCAATCGGCGATGCGCAGGACCTTTGCCGCCTGCAGCTTAATGGCGGGTTTCGGATTGCGCGATCGCGCTGGGGCGGACAATCGCACCAAGTGGGGGCGGTCTGCCAGCATCTTTCTGACGACAGGGGATAAGTCGTCATCTCTGGGCGTCTCGATCGTCACCCTGAACGACATGAGCCCCGCCGATGGGCGGGGCTCTGGTCAGCTCCGGTCAGAGAGTGTGGTCGTCTGCCGGACGCGACGGCTCAGCTGGCGCGGACAGAGCCGAGGAACCTGCTTACCTCGTCCTTGAGCCGGCCGCTGTCCCGCGACAGCAGCTTCGCGGCCGACAGCACCTCCGACGAGGCGGTGCCGGTCTGCGTCGCACCACGTTGCACGTCGGTGATGTTGGATGAGACCTGCTGCGTGCCTTGGGCGGCCTGCTGCACGTTGCGGGAGATTTCCTGCGTCGCGGCTCCCTGTTCCTCGACCGCGGCCGCGATCGTGGCCGAAATCTCCGACAGCCGCTCGATCGTGTCACTGATCTCGCGGATCGCGGTGACCGACTCCTGGGTCGCGGTCTGAATGCCCGCGATCTGCTGGCCGATGTCGCCGGTCGCCTTCGCCGTCTGCTCGGCGAGCGCCTTGACCTCGGTGGCGACCACCGCGAAGCCGCGTCCGGCATCGCCGGCGCGCGCCGCCTCGATGGTCGCGTTGAGCGCGAGCAGGTTGGTCTGGCCGGCGATGCTGTTGATCAGCTCGACGACATCGCCGATCCGCGCCGCGGCCTTGGAGAGCTCGCCGACGCGGCCCGTGGTGCTTCGCGCCTGGGTCACCGCATCGTTCGCCATCTGCGCGGATTGTTGCACCCGGCGGCTGATCTCGGTGACCGACGACGCCATCTGCTCGGTCGCCGACGCCACCGACTGCACGTTGGTCGACGCCTGCTCCGAGGCGACGGCGACGGTCGTGGCGAGCTTCTCGGCCTGGTCCGCGGTCATGGTCAGCGTACCCGCCGACGTTTCGAGCGTGTGCGAGGCGGCCGAGACCGTCTCGACGATACCGCCCACCGAAGCCTCGAACTGGTCCGCCATCACGTTCATCGCCCGCCTGCGCTCCGCGTCCGCGGCCGCCTGGTCCTCCGCACGCTGCGCGATGCTGCGCTTCAGGTCGCCCTGCATCGCCTTCAGCGACGTGGCGAGCGCGCCGACCTCATCGGCCTGGTCGATCGTCAGGTTCTGGTTGAAGTCGCCCTTGGCGATGCCGTCGGCGAAGACAGCGCAGGCCTGGATCGGACGGGCGATGCTGCGCGCCGCAACGGCGATCAGGAAGATCGCGAGCGCCGTGATCACGATGCCGACGCCGAGCTGCCAGATCGTGTTGGTGGTCGAGCGGCCGCTCAGCGAAGCGTCGAGCTGCTGCGCCGAGGCCAGCACGACATGGCGTGGGATCGAGATCACGACCGACCACGGCGTGTTGGTGAGGCCAAGGCGAATGGGTGCGTAGATGTCGATGTCGGTGACATTGGGATCGTCCTGAACCGTTCCCTTGCCGGTGCGGACGATGGCGGCGCTGTCGGTCCAGCGCGGATCGGCTGATGTCGCGGCCTTGCCGATGACGTCGTGATTGGCGCTGTCGGCGACCACGAGCCCGGTGTCGTTGAGGATCACGACCTTGCCCTTGCCGCCGAACAGCGAGGCGTTCATCTTGGTCGCGAGCGTCTGAACGAAATCGAGATTGTAGTCGGCGCCGGCGAGGCCGCGGAATTTGCCGTCGATCATCACCGGCACCGACATCGTGGCCAGAAACACCGGCTTGCCCTGGACGATGTAGGGCAGCGGTCCGAGGATGTTCTCCTTACCCGTGCTGCTCGGGTTGATGTACCAGGCGCCCTTCACGAGACCGTTAGGATGACGCTCGCTGCTGTCGTATTCGACCAGCGGCTGGACCGCGATCGCGCCGCCGGCGCTGCGCGTCCAGTAGGGCAGGAAGCGGCCGGTCTGATCGGAGCCGACGTCCTTGCGTCCCTTGAACGCGTTGTCATTGCCGTCGAGCGCGCCGGGCTCCCAGGCCGAGTAGGTGCCGTTGAACGCCGGGTTGAGCTCCAGCACGCGCCGCAGAACGGCGTTGAGCTGCGTGCGGCGCGAGGCGGCGTCGATGCCGCTCTTGTCGTCCGCCAGCACCGCGAAGGAATGCGCCAGGGTGCGCGCCGCATCAAATCCGACCTCCAGCTCGGCCTTGATGACGTTGGCCTCGGCGGCCGCCCGGTTCATCAGGCTTTCCTTGGTCTGCTGATCGACCAGCTGCATCACCTCGCGGTTGACGAACTGATTCATGCTCTGTGTCGAGAACAGGCCGTAGCCGATCAGGACAATGCAGGTGAGGACGAGGCAGACGCCCGCGATCAGGGCGATCTTGGTCTGGATGGAGCGGATGGCCGCAAAGGATATCAGTCGCATGGTTCTCTCTCTTGATGTTTGTCGCGCGACCTCAGTCTCGGGGCGTGCGGTGGGCGCATGCGGGAACCATGGGGGAACCGGGATTAACGCGTTTTGAGGAATGGCGCCCGCAGACTGCCTCGCCGGTCGTTTCGCGTCCGCTTGTGTCGCAGCCTTGCGACACCCGGTAATTGTCCGGAAACGTAGAGGTTGCCGGTCGTCGACGTAACACGCAAAAGGGGTGGCCGCTGCCGCATGCGTCTTGCGGCTAATCGTTCGCAGTCAGGCTTCCGGGCGCGTTGCTTGACCTCGGTCAATCAGGGGTGCTGTATTCGCCATAATCTGACGGCAAAGAAGATCGGCTGGGAGAAGGCCAGGAGGAGAGACATGCGGCGCGCGCCCGGGAGTGCGCATTCCGATCGCGTGCTGGATGCTGTCGCCAAAGGCGATACCAAAGGCGATCTCAAGGACGATGCCACCGCCAGCCCGGCGGTCTCGGCGCTGGCAGCCTCATGGCGTCGCTCCGGCCATCTCCATGCACTCGATCCGGCGACCCATGCTCCCTCCCGCCGTCTGACGGCCACCGAGATCAATGTGGCGCGGGAGCGCCTGGGACGGCTGCTCGCGATCGCGCAAGCGAGCCTCGACCGGCTGTTTCTCGCCGTCGGCGGCGTCGGCTGCTCCGTGCTCCTGGCCGATGCCGACGGCACGGTGCTCGACCGGCGCGGCGCCCGCGGGGACGATGGGACATTCGAGTCCTGGGGGCTGTGGACCGGCGCTGTGTGGAGCGAGCGGCACGAGGGCACCAACGCGATCGGCACCTGCCTGGTCGAGAAGCGGCCGCTGACCATCGACCGGGACCAGCATTACCTCACCCGCAATTCCCGGCTGTTCTGCACGACCGCGCCGATCTTCGACGAGAATGGCCAGCTCAGGGCGGCACTTGACGTGTCGTCATGCCGGACGGATCTCACCGAAGGTTTCGGCCGTCTGATCTCGACCACGGTCGCGGACGCCGCGCGCCTCATCGAGGCGGAGAATTTCCGCCAGGCCTTTCCGCAGGCGCGCATCGTGCTGACACCGGAGAGCGAGCGCGAGATCAACTCGCTGCTCGCGGTGGACAGCAACGATCTCGTCGTTGGCGCCACGCGTGCGGCGCGTCGTGCGCTCGGCCTGTCGGCGTCGGCACTGGCGCGGCCGGTCCCGGCGAGCGACCTGATCAGGGGGGCGCGGAGCGAGAGTGACGATATCGACGCGGCCGAGCGCGCGGTGCTGAAGCGCGCGCTCGCGCGTGCCGCCGGCAACGTCTCGAAGGCCGCCAAGGAGCTCGACATGTCGCGCGCCACCCTGCATCGGAAGATGAAGCGGCTCGGGCTGGAGCGCTGAAGCGCGGTTTTGCCAGTCGCCTTGTCGCAGAACTGCGACACTTCCGGCGACGCACCGCCGCCTGCCACTGGTCCGAAAACCCGGTTTGACCGAGCCTCTCTCCAACGCCGTGGACATCGGCGTGTATGGGAGAGAGAAATGACCAAGGTTGACGTCCATGCGGCGCTCAAGCCGCCTTTCGCTGCGCGTTACGACAACTTCATCGGCGGCGCCTGGAAGGCTCCGAGCGCCGGAAAATACTTCGACAATATCTCGCCGATCACCGGCCAGCCGGTGTGCCAGATCGCGCGCTCCGATGCCTCCGACATCGAGGCCGCGCTCGATGCGGCGCATGCCGCCAAGGACGGCTGGGCGCGCAACAGCGTCACCGAGCGCGCGCTGATCCTCAACAGGATCGCTGACCGCATGGAGGCCAATCTCGCCACGCTCGCGCTGGCCGAGACCTGGGACAACGGCAAGCCGATCCGCGAGACGACCGCGGCCGACATTCCGCTCGCGATCGATCACTTCCGCTATTTCGCCGGCGTCATCCGTGGCCAGGAAGGTTCGATCGCCGAGATCGACCACGACACCATCGCCTATCACTTCCACGAACCGCTCGGCGTCGTCGGCCAGATCATTCCCTGGAATTTCCCGATCCTGATGGCGGCGTGGAAGCTCGCCCCCGCGCTCGCGGCGGGCAATTGCGTCGTCATGAAGCCGGCGGAGCAGACCCCGGCCTCGATCATGGTCTGGATGGAGATCATCGGCGACCTGCTGCCGGCGGGCGTGCTCAACGTCGTCAACGGCTTTGGCCTGGAGGCCGGCAAGCCGCTGGCCTCCTCGCCGCGCATCGCCAAGATCGCCTTCACCGGCGAGACCTCGACGGGCCGGCTGATCATGCAATACGCCTCGCAGAACCTGATTCCCGTGACGCTCGAGCTCGGCGGCAAGTCGCCGAACATCTTCTTCAAGGATGTCTGCGCCGAGGACGACGATTTCCTCGACAAGGCGATCGAAGGCTTCGTGATGTTCGCGCTCAACCAGGGCGAGGTCTGCACCTGCCCGAGCCGCGCACTGATCCACGAGTCGATCTACGAGCGGTTCATGGAGCGCGCGCTTCAGCGCGTCGGCGCGATCGTGCAGGGCAGCCCGCTCGATCCGGCCACGATGATCGGCGCCCAGGCCTCGTCGGAGCAGATGTCGAAGATCCTGTCCTATATCGACATCGGCAAGAACGAGGGCGCGCAACTCCTGATCGGCGGTGAGCGGAACGTGCTCAGCGGCGATCTCGCCGGCGGCTACTACGTCAAGCCGACGGTGTTCAAGGGCCACAACAAGATGCGCGTGTTCCAGGAGGAGATCTTCGGGCCCGTCGTCTCGGTCACGACCTTCAAGACCGAGGACGAGGCCTTGTCGATCGCCAACGACACGCTCTACGGCCTGGGGGCCGGCGTCTGGAGCCGCGACGCCAACACCTGCTACCGCTTCGGCCGCGCCATCCAGGCCGGGCGGGTCTGGACCAACTGCTACCATGCCTATCCCGCGCATGCCGCGTTCGGCGGCTACAAGCAGTCGGGCGTCGGCCGCGAGACCCACAAGGTCATGCTCGACCATTACCAGCAGACCAAGAACATGCTGGTGAGCTACAGCCCGAAGAAGCTCGGTTTCTTCTGAAGGCTGCTCGCCGCGCGCCAAGCCGGTCGGTCAAGAGCGCCTGACCGGCTTGTGCGTGTGCGCGCGGCAGCCGCGCTTCGCGGCTACCGGCTGCGCCTGGGATAGATGATCACCGACAGATAGGTCATCGGCGCCTTGATCAGCTCTTCGGGCCCGTGGCGCGCGGCGGCGTCGAAGAACAGCGCGTCGCCCGGCTCCAGCAGATACAGCCGGTCGGCATGGCGGTAGCGCACCTTGCCGGAGAGCATGTAGATGAACTCGACGCCGGCATGGCGGAAATCGGTGTAGGGGACGGCGTCGCCCTTCAGCGTGATCAGATAGGGCTCGACCACGACGTCGCCGCCGAGCGAGTGGCCGAGCAGGTCGTAGAGATGGCCGGCCTTGGTGCCGCGCCGCTCGATGCGCACGCCCTGGCCGGCTTTCACGAAGGAGCAGTCGCGCTCCTCGCCGTTCTCGCGGAACAGCCGCGCGATCGGCACGTTCAGCGCCTTGGCGAGCGCCGACAACGTCGCCAGCGACGGCGAGATCGAGCCGTTCTCGATCTTCGACAGCATGCCCGCCGAGATCCCCGCGGCGATGCCGAGCTCGGAGACGGTGAGATCGAGATCCTTGCGCAGCCGGCGGACCTCGGCGCCGATCTCCGATTCCAGCGTCGGCGTGGCCTCTTTCGGCGCCAGCGAGCCGGTGAGCAGCTCGGGCTCCGCTGACGGCGTGTCCGCCTTGCCCTTCCTGGATTGCTTCGCGGCGCCTTTCGCCACAGGAAACCTCGCTCGCTCGCCGGCGGCTTGCCGCGGCCTGACCGTTCTATTCTCTATACGCCGCGGCAGCCCTCGCGGCCAGGGCGCGGGCTGGTCGTGCGCGTCGCCATCGGTCTCGCACGTTCACAGATGGGCGGAAGATTGATTTTCTTGCAATGAATAAAAGTTTCTTGACGAGAATGGTTGGCTCGCTATCCTGATGGTCGGACGGGGGCCAGTCCGTCCGACAATGAGGTGGATCGGAGCATGTGCGGAATCGTCGGGCTGTTTCTCAAGGCTCCGCGGCTGGAGCCGGAACTCGGCGCCCTGCTCGGCGAGATGCTCGTCGTGATGAGCGATCGCGGTCCGGACAGCGCGGGCTTCGCCGTCTATGGCGGTCGTACCCAGGGAATGGTCAAGCTGACGATTAGCGGCGCTGATGAGGAGACCCTGCGGCGCGCGGTCGCCGAGCTCGGCAAGGCAATCGGCATGATGCCCGCGCTGACCTTGCACGATACCCATGCCGTGGTGTCGATCTGCTTCGACAAGGAAAAGGCGGCGCGCGCCTTCATCGAGAGCCGCGACGACATCAGCTTCGTCGGCGCCGGCGCGCGGATGGAGTTGTACAAGGAGGTCGGCCGTCCCGAGCAGGTCACGCAGCGCTTCGGCCTGTCGCGCATGACCGGCAGCCACGGGATCGGCCATACCCGCATGGCGACGGAATCAGCCGTGACGACGCGCGGCGCGCATCCGTTCTCGACCGGGCTCGATCAGTGCCTGGTGCACAACGGCTCGCTGTCGAACCACAACGGCGTCCGCCGCATGCTGCAGCGGGAGGGCATGCGCTTTTCGACTGAGAACGATACCGAGGTCGCGGCCGGCTATCTGAGCTGGCGCATCCGCGAAGGCGCCTCGCTGAAGGAGGCGCTGACCAGCAGCCTGTCCGATCTCGACGGCTTCTACACCTTCGTTGTCGGCACCGAGACCGGCTTCGCCGTGCTGCGCGACCCGATCTCCTGCAAGCCGGCCGTGATGGCCGAGACCGACGACTACGTCGCGTTCGGCTCGGAGTATCGCGCGCTCGCGGGCCTGCCCGGCGTCGACAAGGCGCACATCTTCGAGCCCGAGCCCGCCACCGTCTACGTCTGGGAGCGTGGCTGATGCCGAGCTTCGATCTCGCCAAGGCGCCGCTGCGCGAGCTCAATGCCGCGCTCCACGCGCTGTCGCCGACCACCAATGAGACGCATTGGGTCGTCAGCAATCCCCTTGGCAAACATGCCGTCGCCTGCGGGCTCGACGCGCCGGTGACGGTCGAGATCGAGGGACACGTCGGCTACTACTGCGCGGGCATGAACAAGACCGCGACGGTCGTCATCTCGGGCAATGCCGGCGTCGGTGTCGCCGAGAACATGATGTCGGGCGAGGTCCGCGTCAAAGGCGACGCCAGCCAGTCGGCGGGCGCTACCGGCTGTGGCGGCCTGCTTGTGATCGAGGGCAATGCCTCGGCGCGCTGCGGCATCTCGATGAAGGGCATCGACATCGTCGTGAAGGGCTCGATCGGGCCGATGAGCGCGTTCATGGCGCAGGCCGGCAATCTCGTCGTGCTCGGCGACGCCGGCGATGCGCTCGGCGATTCCATCTACGAGGCGCGGCTGTTCGTGCGTGGCCGCGTCGCAAGCCTCGGCGCCGACTGCATCGAGAAGCCGATGACGGAGGAAGATCGCGCGATCCTCACCGCCGTGCTGAAGCGCGCCGGGGTTGATGCCGTGGCCGGCGACTTCAAGCTCTACGGCTCGGCGCGGCGCCTCTATCACTTCCACATCGACAATGTCGACGCTTATTGAGGCCATGCCGATGTCCATGCCTCCGCATCGCACCCCGCCGCGCTTCTCCGCGACCTTCAACCCGAACGTGATC
This sequence comes from Bradyrhizobium sp. HKCCYLS3077, assembly GCF_051167555.1. Lineage (NCBI taxonomy): Bacteria > Pseudomonadati > Pseudomonadota > Alphaproteobacteria > Hyphomicrobiales > Nitrobacteraceae > Bradyrhizobium > Bradyrhizobium sp. HKCCYLS3077. The sequence goes on from NZ_JBNPTH010000001.1 coordinate 1,333,769, forward strand.
GCCGAGATCCAGCGCGCGGCCGCGACCGGCATCTATGACATCAGAGGCGGCGGCGCCAAGCGCGCGCTGCCGCATTTCGACGATCTCTTGTTTCTCGGCGCGTCGATCTCGCGCTATCCGCTCGAAGGCTATCGCGAGAAGTGCGGCACCGACGTCACGCTCGGCACGCGCTTCGCGAAGAAGCCGATCAAGCTGAAGATTCCCGTGACGGTCGCCGGCATGAGCTTCGGCTCGCTGTCCGGTCCCGCGAAGGAGGCGCTGGGCCGCGGTGCGTCCGCCGTCGGCACCTCGACGACGACAGGCGACGGCGGCATGACGCCGGAGGAGCGCGGGCATTCCTCGATTCTCGTCTATCAGTATCTGCCGTCGCGCTACGGCATGAACCCGGATGATCTGCGCAAGGCCGATGCGATCGAGATCGTGATCGGGCAGGGCGCCAAGCCGGGCGGCGGCGGCATGCTGCTGGGGCAGAAGATCTCAGCCCGCGTCGCCAAGATGCGCACCTTGCCGGAGGGCATCGACCAGCGTTCGGCCTGCCGGCATCCGGACTGGACCGGACCCGACGATCTCGAGATCAAGATCGAGGAACTGCGCGAGATCACCGATTGGGAGAAACCGATCTACGTGAAAGTCGGCGCCAGCCGTCCCTATTACGACACGGCGCTGGCGGCCAAGTCCGGCGCCGATGTCATCGTGCTCGACGGTATGCAGGGCGGCACGGCGGCGACGCAGGATGTCTTCATCGAGAATGTCGGCCTGCCGACCTTGGCGGCGATCCGCCCTGCGGTGCAGGCGCTGCAGGATCTCGGCCTGCATCGCAAGCTGCAACTGATCGTCTCCGGCGGCATCCGCACCGGCGCTGACGTTGCCAAGGCGCTCGCGCTGGGCGCCGACGCCGTTTCGGTCGGCACGGCGGCGCTGATCGCGCTCGGCGACAATGATCCGCAATGGGAGGCCGAGTACCAGAAGCTCGGCACCACGGCCGGCGCCTATGACGATTGGCAGGAGGGGCTCGATCCCGCGGGGATCACCACGCAGGACCCTGAGCTCGCCGCGCGGCTCGATCCGGTCAAGGCCGGTCGCCGGCTCGCCAACTATCTCTCGGTGCTGACCCTGGAGGCGCAGACCATCGCGCGCGCCTGCGGCAAGAGCCACGTGCACAATCTCGAGCCTGAGGATCTCGTCGCCTTGACGATCGAGGCGGCGGCCATGGCTGGCGTGCCGCTTGCAGGCACCAACTGGATTCCGGGGCTCGACAAATAGGCTGGCCGTGCTGCGCGCGCCGCTGACGAGATCGACGGATTGAAGATGCCGGGGTCTTTCGAGGACTCAAAGGGGAAACCATGTCGAGTAGTCTTCATGCCGTCGCGTGCGAGCGGGGCATCAAATACTTCCTGATCTCCTACACCGACCTGTTCGGCGTCCAGCGCGCCAAGCTGGTCCCGGCCGCGGCCATCGACGGCATGGCGAAGACCGGTGCAGGCTTTGCCGGCTTCGCGACCTGGCTCGATATGACGCCGGCCGACCCCGACGTGTTCGCGATGCCCGATCCGGCGAGCCTGATCCAGCTGCCGTGGAAGCCGGAGGTCGGCTGGCTGGCCGCCGATCCCTGGATGAACGGCAAGCCGGTGGCCCACGCGCCGCGCAATCTGCTCAAGCGCATGATCGCGGACGCCGCCGCGCAGGGCTATGAGCTGAAATCCGGCGTCGAATGCGAGTTCTTCCTGATCACGGCGGATGGCAGCGCACCGTCCGATGTCGCCGACAAGCAGTCGAAGCCGTGCTACGACCAGCAGGCGCTGATGCGCCGCTACGAGGTGATCGCCGAGATCTGCGATTCCATGCTGGCGCTGGGCTGGAAGCCGTATCAGAACGACCATGAGGACGCCAACGGCCAGTTCGAGATGAACTGGGAGTTCGACACCGCGCTGAAGACCGCCGACCGCCACGCCTTCTTCAAATACATGGTGCGCTCCATCGCCGAGAAGCACGGCCTGCGCGCCACCTTCATGCCGAAGCCGTTCGTCGACCTCACGGGCAATGGCTGCCACGCCCATGTCTCCGTGTGGAAGGACGGCCGCAATCTGTTCGAGGACGAATCCGGCGAGCTGGGCGTCTCCAAGCTGGGCTATCAGTTCCTCGGCGGCATCATGCATTCGGCCGACGCGCTGGCCGCGCTGTTCAATCCCACCGTCAACTCCTACAAGCGCATCAACGCGGCGCGGACGACGTCGGGCGCGACCTGGGCGCCGAACTCCGTCACCTATTCCGGCAACAACCGCACGCATTTGATCCGCATCCCCGAAGCCGGCCGCTTCGAGGTCCGCCTCGCCGACGGCGCCGCCAATCCCTATCTGCTGCAGGCCGGTCTGCTCGCCGCCGGCCTCGACGGCATCGCGCATGATCGCGACCCCGGCCCGCGCCTCGACATCAACATGTATACCGATGGCCACACCGTGAAGACCGGCAAGAAGCTGCCGCTCAACCTGCTCGACGCCATCCGCGCGCTGCAGGCCTCGGAGGTCCTGAGCGAGAAGCTCGGCGATTTCATTCCCTGCTACGTCAAGCTCAAGACCGAGGAATGGAATTCCTATGCGCGGCACCTGACGGAGTGGGAGCGCGAGACGACGCTGGACTGCTGATGCGGCGGCGTCCGAGAACATGACGCTGGCCATGTCATGCCCGGCTCTCTCCACGTCATTGCGAGGAGCGACGCGACGAAGCAATCCAGAGTCCCGCGTGCGACTCTGGATTGCTTCGCTGCGCTCGCAATGACGTTGGAAAGAGCGGGCGTGTAGGGTGGCAAAGACAGCGCGCGGCGGAAGCCGCGCGATGGTGTGCCCACCGACTGTCTGGTTCAGCTCTATCGAGATGGTGGGCACGGCGCGCGACATCGCGGCCGACAACTCACGGCGTGCAACGCGCCTTTGCCCACCTTACGGCCGTGCGCGCTGCGCTACGTCTTCACCTCGCCGCCGAACTCCGCCGCGGCGTCGGAGAACCAGCGCCAGAAACTTTGCGACAGGCTGCGGAAGACAGCGATGTTGAAGCAGGGATGGCCGTGCTCGTCGGCATTGCGCCACATGATCGCGCCGATGTGGCCCACCACCGTGGTTGCTGCAGCACCCGGCGGGAAGGCACCGTCGTGCAGGTCGATCGGAAAGCCCTTGGCGAGGACGTCGCGGATGGCCGGGCCGCCGACGCGGACCACGGCATAGCCGCCGCTCTGGTCGACGACGGAGCCGAGCGGGCCGATCGCGGCCTTCAGCGACGGGGCGAGCAGATGGCTGCGCCCGTCGGAGACGGCGAGCCAATGCTGCGGACCGAGGCCGACGAAGGCGATGGAGTCCGTGCCCACGACGGCCGGCGTGCGTGGCAGCGTCAGGCCATAATGATGTTGGACGGCTTCGCGCAACGAAGTGTCCTGGCCCTTGCGCGCCTGCAGGGTGGCGAGGCCGAGATCCGCGCGCTCGACGATCGTCACCCGGCTGCCCTGCGGAGGCACGATGTGATCGGTCAGAGCGGCCCGCGATGACAAGCTGCTGTCAGGCATGCAGCCGCGCTCCTTCTGGATCGACAAAGACCGGTGACACCAGCTCGACCTCGGTGTCGCCATCGCGCACCGGATCATAGGCGCGCATACGCTCGCCGATCCGTTGCGGCCCGCGCTTGACGAGCGCGAGGCCGATCCAGTGACCCAGCATCGGCGAGAACGCCACCGAGGTGACGTAGCCCTCGTCATTCTCAGTGGTCGGCGCCGCGCCACGCGCGAGGATGTGGGCGCCGGCGCGCAGCCGCGCCAGCGGGTCGACGGGACGAAGGCCCACCAGCGTCGGCCGCTCGGGATCGACGAGGCCCGGGCGTTGCGCCAGCACGCGGCCGATATAGTCCTTCTTCGTTGACATCATCCGCCCCAGGCCGAGATCGGCGGCGGTGGTGGTGCCGTTGATCTCGTTGCCGGCGACATGGCCCTTCTCGATGCGCATCACGCCGAGCGCCTCGGTGCCGTAGGGCGTGATCCCGAATTCGGCGCCGGCCGCCATGATCGCGCGGATCGCCGCGTCGCCATGTTGCGCGGGCACCGCGATCTCATAGGCGAGCTCGCCGGAGAACGACACGCGGAACAGCCGCGCCGGTACGCCGCGCCAAGTGAATTCGACGCAGCCGAGATAGGGCAGCGCGGCGTTGGAGACGTCGATGGCGTCGCCGAGGAGGCGCTCCAACAGCCGCCGCGCCTGCGGGCCGGCGATGGAATATTGCGACCATTGCTCGGTGACCGAGACGAGCTGCACGTCGAGCTCCGGCCACAGCACCTGGCGCGCATGTTCGAGGTGCTGCATGACCTTGGCGGCATTGGCGGTCGTGGTCGACACGACGTAATGGTCGGGCGCGAAGCGGGCGGCGGTGCCGTCGTCCAGCACGATTCCGTCCTCGCGCAGCATCACGCCGTAGCGCGTCTTGCCGACGGGCAGGGTCGAGACCATGTTGATGTAGACGCGATCGAGGAAGAGGCCGGCATCGCTGCCCTGCACGTCGATCTTGCCGAGCGTCGACACATCGCAAACGCCGACCTTGCTGCGGACCTCGCGTACCTCGCGCGAGACGATCGGCAGCCAGTCGGCTTCTCCCGGTCGCGTGAACCATTGCGCACGCAGCCAGGCGCCGGTCTCGACGAAGCTTGCGCCGTTCTGTTCGGCCCAGGCATGGCCCGCGGTCAGCCGCGTCGGCCGGAAGTCGCGGCCGCGATGATGGCCGGCAAAGGCGCCGATCGCGACCGGCGCCACCGGCGCGCGGAACATGGTGGTGCCGATCTCGGCCATGGTGCGGCCGGTCAGCTCGGCCATCATGGCATGGCCGTTGATGTTCGAAGTCTTGCCCTGGTCGGTCGCCATGCCCAGGGTCGTGTAGCGTTTCAACAGCTCGACCGAACGGAAGCCTTCGCGCGCCGCCAGCGCGACGTCGGCGCTGGTCACGTCGTGCTGGAAATCGACGAAGGCTTTCGCGCGCGATGCGGCGACATGCCAGAATGGCGACAGTTCCACCTTGTCATCGTCGGCGCGCGGCACCGGAGGAGCGGCGCCGGCGAAGCCCGCGGCGTCCGCGGCAGCGGCGCCCAGCATGGTGCCTTGCCGGAGCGCCTCCGCGAGGCTGAACGCGCCCGATACGGCGCCGGCGATGCTTATGCCCGGTGGCAGGCCGTCAGGAACGAAGGCTGTCGCCGTCTCCGACCAGCGCGGCCGGTGACCGAGATGGGTGGTCAAGCCGAGATTGGGCGACCAGCCGGCGGACATCGCCAGCAGATCGGCGCGCAGCGTTGGCGCGCGACCGTCAGCGGTGCGGATCGTGATCGCCCGCAGGCCGTGCCGTCCGCGCGTGTCGATCACGTCGGCGCCGAGATGGACGGGGATGCCGAGCCGCGTCGCCTCGGCGCGTAGCGGTGCGGCGACGGTGGAGCGGTGATCGATGATGGCGGCGATCGTGACACCATGGCGCGCCAGATCGAACGCGGTGGTCCAGGCATCGTCACAGCCGGTGTAGATCGCGGCCTCGCGGCCGGGCGTCACCGCGAAGCGGTTGACGTAGCCGCGCACGCTGGCGGCCATCATCACGCCCGGACGGTCATTGCCACCGAACACGATCGGGCGCTCGATGGCGCCGCTGGCGAGCACGGCGCGTTTCGCGACGATCTTCCAAAGCCGCTGGCGTGGCTGATGCGGCCGCGGCTCGGCGAGATGGTCGGACACGCGCTCGAGCGCGCCATAGGTGCCGCCGTCATAGACGCCGAACACGCTGGTGCGCGTGAGGATGCGGACGTTCGGCAGCGCCATCAGTTCGTCCGCGATGCCCTCCGCCCATGTGACGCCGGGCTTGCCGTCGATTTCCCTGATGTCGGCGTTCAGCCGGCCGCCGAGGGCAAAGTCCTCGTCGCACAGGATCACGCGTGCGCCGCTGCGGCCGGCGGTCAGCGCCGCTGCGAGCCCCGCAGGTCCGCCGCCGATGACCAGCACGTCGCAGAAGGCGTTGATCTTCTCATAGCTGTCCGGATCAGCCTCTGCGCTGGCGCGGCCGAGGCCGGCCGCATGGCGGATCGCCGGCTCGTAGACCTTCTCCCAGAACGCGGCCGGCCACATGAAGGTCTTGTAGTAGAAGCCGGCGACGAACAGCGGCGACAGCAGCGAGTTGATCGCGCCGACATCGTGGCGCAGCGACGGCCAACGGTTCTGGCTCCAGGCCTGCAGGCCGTCATGGAGCTCGATCGTCGTCGCGCGCGTGTTCGGCTCGCGCCGTGCGCCTGCGCGCAGCTCGACCAGCGCATTCGGCTCCTCCGGCCCGGCGGTCAGGATGCCGCGTGGGCGATGATATTTGAAGGAGCGGCCGACCAGGCGGACGTCGTTCGCAAGCAGCGCCGAGGCCAGCGTGTCGCCGGCGTAGCCCTGATAGGAGACGTCGTCGAAGCTGAAGCGGATCGGCTTGCTACGATCGATCTGGCCGCCCGATGCAAGACGATGGAGATGCGCCGTCATGCCGCGCCCTTCCTGGCGAGCGTCGCACCGAGGATCTCGTGCGAACGCGTATCGCGCGTGACTAGCAGCCAGCTGCGGCAGCCCTGCGCGTGGTACCAGAGCTCCTGGTGCCGGCCGGCCGGGTTGTCGCGCACATACACTGCATCGAAGAAGCGCTGCGGCGCGTCGGCAGCGGCCGGATCCGGGCGCGGCTCGGGATCTCCATGATAGGCGAACTCGATCAGGTCACGCTCGCCGCAGAAGGGGCAGGGGAGACGCATGGACGGCCCTCAATGCAGGTTCGGCTGCGCGCCCTGACCTTTTTCGTCGATCAGGTGGCCGGTCGCGAAACGGTCGAGGCGATAGGAGGATGCAACGGGATGCGGCGTGTCGCGCGCCAGCAGATGCGCGAAGCACCAGCCGGAGCCCGGCGTCGCCTTGAAGCCGCCATAGCACCAGCCGGCGTTGAGATAGAGCCCAGCCAGCGGCGTGCGGTCGATGATCGGCGAGCCGTCCATCGACATGTCGACCAGACCGCCCCAGGAGCGCAGCATGCGCACGCGGCCGATCATCGGCATCAGCGCCATGCCGCCCTCGCAGACGTCCTCGATGGTCGGCAGATTGCCGCGCTGGGCATAGGAATTGTAGCCGTCGATGTCGCCGCCGAACACGAGCCCGCCCTTGTCGGACTGGCTGATGTAGAAATGGCCGGCGCCGAAGGTGATCACGCCGGGGATCAGCGGCTTGATCGCCTCCGAGACGAAGGCCTGCAGCACGTGGCTCTCGATCGGCAGCCGCAAGCCCGCAAGCTGCGCGACCCGCGAGCTGCTGCCGGCGACCGTGAGCCCGACCTTGCCGGCCTGGATGGGGCCGCGCGTCGTCGTGACGCCGGTGATGCGATCGCCGTCGCGCAGGAAGCCGGTGACCTCGCAGTTCTGGATGATGTCGACGCCGCGATCGCTGGCCGCCCGCGCATAGCCCCAGACCACGGCATCATGGCGCGCGGTGCCGCCGCGCCGCTGCAGCAGGCCGCCCTTGATCGGAAACCGCGCATTGTCGAAATCGAGCCACGGCAGCATGCGCCTGACGGCGTCGGCATCGAGCAGCTCGGCATCGGCGCCCGCCAGCCGCATCGCATTGCCGCGCCGGGCAAAGGCATCGCGCTGCGCATCGGAGTGATAGAGGTTCAGCACGCCGCGCTGGCTGACCATCGCGTTGTAGTTCAGGTCCTGCTCCAGTCCTTCCCACAGCTTCATCGACCATTCGTAGAACGGCTCGTTGCCGGGCAGCAGATAATTGGAGCGGATGATCGTGGTGTTGCGGCCGGCATTACCCGAGCCGATCCAGCCCTTCTCGACCACGGCGACATTGCGGATGCCATGCTCCTTGGCGAGGTAGTAGGCGGTGGCGAGCCCATGCCCGCCGCCACCGACGATGATCACGTCGTAGCTCGCTTTCGGAGCGGCGTCGCGCCAGGCCGGCTGCCAGTCGCGATGACCACGCAGGGCCTGGCGGGCGAGGGAGAACAGCGAGTAGCGCATGCGCGTGGGACCACCGGATTGCGTCGGGCACTGTGCGTTGCTATGGCAGGGCGGACATGTCCAGAAACGACCAGAAGATGTCGAGAAACGACGAGGCGCGGGTACACCGCGTCGGCTTCCTGCTCATCCCGGGCTTCGCGCTGATGTCCTATGCGTCGGCCGTCGAGCCGCTGCGGGCCGCCAACGTGCTCAGCGGCCGGACGCTTTATCGCTGGCGTCACGTGGCCATCCGCGGCTCCGACATCCCGGCGTCGAACGGCGTGCGCATCCCGGCCGACGCGACGATCGGAAGCGCGGCGCGGTTCGACTCGATCGTGGTGTGCGCCGGCGGCAATCCGACGGCGTTTTCACATCCGCCGACGCTGGCCTATCTCCGACGCGCCACGCGCTACGGCATCCGCCTGATCGGGGTCTCCGCCGGCCCGTTCATCCTGGCGCAGGCGGGGTTGCTGCAGGGCTATCGCTGCACGATCCACTGGGAGCACATGCCGGCGTTCCGGGAGACGTTTCCGGCGCTGCCGCTCAGCCGCTCGCTGTTCGAGATCGACCGCGACCGCTTCACCTGCGCCGGCGGCATCGCCGCGCTCGACATGATGCATGCGATGATCCGGATCGATCACGGCGCGCGTCTCGCGTCGGCTGTCAGCGACTGGTTTCTGCAGACCGAGATCCGCCGTGGCGAGGCCGCGCAGCGGCTGTCGCCGGCGGAGCGTTTCGGCGTGCATCACCCCAAGCTGGTCGATGCGCTCTCGCGGATGGAGAAGCGGATCGAGCGGCCGCTCGCACCCGCGGAGCTGGCACGTCTCGCCGGACTCTCGTTGCGGCAGCTCGAGCGTCTGTTCGTCCGGCATCTCGGCACCACGATCCACCGCCGCTATCTCTTGGTCCGGCTCGAGCAGGCGCGGGTGCTGCTGCGCCAGAGCACGATGGCGATCGGCGAGGTCGCGCTGGCAACAGGCTTTGCCACGCCGATGCATTTCGCGCGCTGCTATCGCCGCCAGTTCGGCCTCGCGCCGCGCGAGGAGCGCGTGGCGCGCTGATGCTGAGCGTACATGTCAGCCGAGTTGCGCCAGCAAAGCTTCGCGTGCCTCGGAGATGCGTCGATACATGTCGTTGCTGCCGCCGGCGTCGGGATGCGCTGATTTGGCGAGCCGGCGGAACGCGGCGTTGATGTCCGATGCCGCCAGCCGGCCTTGCGGCGGAAGACCCAGGATGGTGCGAAAGGCGTCGTCCTCGTCGTCGCGCGAAAGCTGATCCAGCAGTGTGCGCCGTGCCGCGCGCGCCTCGCGCCGGAGCGTGTCCTGATCCTCGCGCCAGCGCTGCTGGGACATCACGAGGCAGGCGCCGAAGGCGATCCGGCCGTGCGTCTCCAACTCGTCGAGGCTGAACGGCCCGACGACGTCATAGGGCGGCGCCAGCCGCGCGAGCCGTCCGTCCGCTTCATCAACGACAGGGGCGAGCCGCACCGTATCGACGATCCCCATCGTGCCGTTCCAGATCACCCATTCCGCCGAGAGTGTCATGCTGCCGATCTCGCCGAGTCGATCTCCCGCCGGAGCATGCGAGGCGATCAGGCCGATGTCCGGGCCGGCTTGAGCGGCCCGACATCGACCTGAATCTCATCGCCCTCGATCTGCAGCGGGTAGGAATGCAGCGCGTTGCGGACGAGATGCGTGACGCATTTGCCGCTGACACTGTCGAAGCCCCATTGATGATGCGGGCAGGTGATGGTCTTGCCGTCGAAGGTGGCCTCGGTCAGCGGCACGTCGGCATGCGGGCAGCGGCCGCGCCACGCGGTCAGCTGGCCCCCCGCCGGCCAGAGCAGCAGCACGCTCTTCTTGCCGACCTGAAACAGGCCCATGCCGCCTTCGGAAACCGCGCTTGTCGGACAGACGACAGTGAAAGCCATGGAAAGGTCCGTGAAACGTGACGCCGGATCGTTTCACGCAAGTTCCGGACCAGCCGATTATGCGACCGATCATCGTCAGTTTGTCGCGAACGCGACATGCCGAGAGCGTCTCGCCCTACAGCTGTGGAGTGCGCTCCACCAAAGACAACGCCGCCCCGTGGGCGGCGTCTCTCGATCGCGATGGCAACGTGAACCGGCTGCGGCCTATTCCTTCCGCTCCGAGGTCCAGCCCTTGTACTCCGCGACATTGTCCCGGGTGATCAGCTTGGAGGGCAAGAGCTCGACGGTGGAGGCCGGCTTCTGGCCGTTGAGCAGGCCGACGCCAATCTGGACGGCGCGACGGGCCATGAAGAACGGGTCCTGCGAGGCTGAGGCCTGGATCTGCTTGGTGGCCGGATCCTTCAGCGCGGCTTCGATGTCGGGGGCGCCGTCGACGGCGGTGATGATGATGCCGGTGCGCTGCTGCTGGCGTGCGGCGAGATCGGTGCCGATCGCCTGCGGATCGTTGATCGCGAAGATGGCGTCGATCTTGGCAAAGCGCGTCAGGTAGCCCTGCGTCACCGTGAGGCCGCCCTCGCGCGAGCCCTTGCCGTCCTGGTCGCTCGACAGCACCTTGATGCCCGGCGCCTTGGCGAACACGCTCTTGCAGCCGTTGACGCGATCGATCACCGCCGACACTTGCGGGCCGTTCTGGATGATGACGTCGCCTTTGCCGCCGAGCTTGTCGACGATGTACTGGCACGAGATCTCGCCGGCCTGCACGTTGTTGGTGGTGACGGTGGCATCGGCGCCTTCGGCGGCGGTGTCGACCGCGACGACGAGAATGCCTGCCGCCTGCGCCTTCTTGATCGCGGGGCCGATCGCCTTGGGATCGCCGGGGTTGAGCAGGATCATGTCGACGCCCGCGGCGATGAAATTGTCGATCTGCGTGACCTGCTTGCCGAGATCATATTCGAAGCCGACCGTGGTGATCTTGACGTTCGGGTTGGTCTTCTTGGCCTCGAACTCCGCGCCCTTCGACAGGGCGACGAAGAACGGGTTGCCGAGCGAGCCGAGCGAGATGCCGATCGATTTCAGCTCCTTGGCCGAGGACGGCGCGGAGCTCATGACAAGCGCCAGCGCGGTACCGGCGAGCGATATCGTCTTCAACATGGGTGTCCTCCCTGGTCCTTGGCTTGTTGTCTACGCACGGCGGACCAGTGGCCGTGGAAGAATGCGTTGCGGCGAGCGCGGGCTCGCCGTTAATTCTCAGGTGCGGGCCGAGCCTTGCAGGCGGTAGCGGTCGAGCGCGACGGCGCCGATGATGACGAGGCCCTTGATCACGTACTGCCAGATGTCCGACACGCCGACGAGAATGAGCCCGTTCGACAACACGGCGATGATGAGCGCGCCGACCAGCGTGCCCCAGATCGAGCCGATGCCGCCGACGAAGGAGGTGCCGCCGAGGATGACGGCGGTGATGGCGTCGAGCTCGTAGGACTGGCCGAGCTGCAGGCCGTTCGCGGCATAGAGCCGCGCCGCCTGCATGCCGCCGCCGAGGCCGGCGAGCAGGCCCGACATGCCGTAGACGAACATCAGCACGGCCCAGACCTTGATGCCGGCGAGCCGCGCCGCACTCTCATTGCCGCCGACGGCATAGATGTGCACGCCGAGCACGGTGCGGCGCAGGATCAGCCATGAGCCGAGAATGACCAGCAGCGCGATCACTGACAGCCAGGGAATCGAGACGATGCCGGGAATGATCGTCAGCGAGGCGTTGCCGATGAAGGCGTAGGGGATCTCGGGGTTGAAGACGGTGGTGTCGGCGCCCATCAGCCGGGCAAGGCCGCGCACGGCGGTGAGCGATCCGAGCGTGACGATGAACGGCGGAAGCCGCAGCAGCGCGATCAGCGCGCCGTTGACGATACCAAAGGCGAACCCTGTCAGCACGGCCGCGGGTAGCCACAGCGCGCCGAGCTCCGGCATTTTCGACACCGTCAGGCCGGCCATCGCGGCGGCGGCGAGGATCGAGCCGACCGAGAGGTCGATGCCGCCGGTCAGGATGACGAAGGTCATGCCGGCGGCGAGCACGGTGTTGACTGCGGCCTGCTGCAGCACGATGCCGAGATTCTGCCCGGTGAAGAAGCGGCCGTCGGACAGCATGTGGAAGCCGATACACAGGATCAGCAGCACCGGCAGCATGCCAGCGGCGCGGATCATCAGCCGCAGGCGCTGCTGCTTGTTGTCAGTCGCGGACGGCAACCCAGCGGCCGGCGCGGTTTTGGCTTGCGCTGTGTTGTCAGGCATCGACGTGCTCCGTCCCGGTGGCCAGCGCCATGATGTCTTCCTGCGTGACCGGCGAAGTCGCGCTCTGCCGCAGCTCGCCGGCGAGATGTCCCTCGCGCATCACCAGCACGCGGTCGCAGATACCGAGGATCTCCGGCAGGTCGGAGGAAATCACCAGGATCGCGGTGCCGGACTTGGCGAGATTGTCGATGATCGAATAGATCTCGGACTTGGCGCCGACATCGACGCCGCGGGTCGGCTCGTCGAGGATCAGCACCTTCGGCGCGGTCGCGAGCAGTCGCGACAGCAGCACCTTCTGCTGATTGCCGCCGGAGAGTCCGCCGACGGTGACGCCCGGATTGGGCGCGCGGATGCCCAGTGCAGAAAACGCCTCGTCGGCGCGTGTGCGCGCCTTGTCGCGATCGAGAATGCCGCCGAGCCGGGCGTCGCGGCCGATCACTGCGAGGTTGATGTTGTCGGCGCAGGACATGTCGAGGAACAGGCCGAGCGCCTTGCGGTCCTCGGTGAGATAGGCAATCCCGGCATCGAGCGCGTCGCGCGGCGTCGCGATTTCGATCCGCTCGCCGTCGAGCTCGAGATGCCCCGTGGTCTTCGCTGTCGCGCCGATGATGAGATGCGCCAGCTCGGTGCGCCCCGCGCCGATCAGCCCGGCGAGGCCGACGACCTCGCCGGCATGCACGGTGAGCGAGCAGTTCCTGACGCGATGGCCGTCGCCGAGATCGACCGCCGTCAGCACGGCGCGATCGCGCCTGGCATGCGGATCGTGATCCTTCTTGTAGAACGAGGAGACGTCGCGGCCGACCATCATCCGCACGATGCTGTCGGCGCGGATCTCCGGCTTGTCGAGCGAGCCGACCAGGCGGCCGTCGCGCAGCACGGTGACGCGGTCGCCGAGCGCATAGACCTCGTCCATGCGGTGCGAGATGTAGATGATGGCGAGGCCTTCGCTGCGGAGCTGCCGGATCAGTGCGAACAGCTTCTCGCTCTCGCCGGCCGACAGCGAGGTGGTCGGCTCGTCCATGATCAGGATCTTGGAGCGCGCATGCAGCGCGCGGGCGATCTCGACCAACTGGCGCTGGCCCATCGACAGCTCGCCGACCAAGGTCGAGGCAGTGAAGTCGGCACCGAGCCGCGCCAGGATCGGGCCGACGCCCTCGCGCATCGCGCCGCGCGCCAGCAGGCCGGTCTGCGACAGCTCGCGGCCGAGATAGATGTTTTCGGCGACCGTCAGGTTCGGCGCCAGCGACAACTCCTGGTAGATGATCGAAATGCCCGCCGCGCGGCCGCCGAGCGGGCCCTCGATGCGCGCGACCTGGCCGTCGATGCGGATCTCGCCACCGGGATCGGGCCGATAGGCGCCGGACAGGATCTTCATCAAGGTGGATTTGCCGGCGCCGTTTTCGCCCATCAGCGCATGGACTTCGCCGGCATAGACGGTCAGGTCCACCTTCTGCAGGGCCTTGATGGCGAAGAATGACTTCGACACCCCGCGCATCTCGAGGATCGGACCGTTCATCGTGCCTCCCAATGCACGTCGTCTTATCGTCCGCTGCTCGTTGATGTCGGCAGCGGGGACGCCATTAAACTAGAGGCTGTTGCCGAATACAATATGAAAGACAAACCGCAGGCATTTGCGGGTGGAGTCGAAAGCCCGTTGAGTTCGAAGCCGATCAAGCTTTCGCCAGCGCGGCAGCCGCCCGGCATGTTTGGCCGATCGCGCCGATCGCGGTCTCCGCGCAACGCAGGATAGGCGTGGAGTGATGCCAGTCTCCGGATAGCTTTATCGCCGGATGCGGATTATCCCGAGGACTCGCGACGAGATCGACCTGAGGGAGTTGAGACATGCAGCCATCCGACCCGTCCGCCCGGCGTTCGCCGCGCCTGCTTGGCCATTATGTGCTGGTCACCGGCGCGGCGCAGGGGATCGGCCGCGCCATCGCGGTGCGGTTCGCCGAGGAGGGCGCGCATGTCGCAGTCAATTTCGGTGGCCCGTCGCCGTCGGGCGACGAGACGCTGGCGCTGGTCCAGGCGGCGTCCGCCGCGCATGGCCACGGTGCGCGCGACCATGTCGCCGTGAAGGCCGACATCGGCATCGAGACTGACATCGCGAGTATGTTCGAGACTCTGCTGAAGCGCTGGCCGCGGCTCGACTGCCTGGTCAACAATGCCGGCTTCCAGCGGGAGTCGCCGAGCGAGGCGCTCGATGTCGCCGCCTATCGCAAGATCCTCGAGGTGAATCTCAACGGCGCGGTGCTGTGCGCGCGCCATGCGCTGGCCCATTTCGTCGCGCGCGGCGGCGGCGGCAACATCATCAATACGTCGAGCGTGCACCAGATCATTCCGAAGCCCGGCTACCTCGCTTATTCAATCAGCAAAAGCGCGATGGCCGGCCTCACGCGCACCCTGGCGCTGGAGTTCGCCGGCCGCGGCATCCGCGTCAATTCGGTCGGGCCCGGCGCGGTCGACACGCCGATCAACGCGTCCTGGACCGGCGATCCGCAGAAGCGCTCCGTGGTGGAATCGCATATCCCGATGGGACGCGTCGCGTCGGCCGAGGAGATCGCCGGCGTATTCGCCTTCCTCGCCTCGTCGGAGGCGAGCTATATCACCGGACAGACCATCTATGCGTGCGGCGGCATCACCCTGTTCGGCGAGTTCCGCGACAATTGGGCGAGCTGATCGGCTGCCCGGCTCCTGCGTCGCCTCGTCCAGGCACGTTCGATCGAACCGTGCATGTCCTGGTGAAGCTTCGTTAAGCATCGCCAGCGCATGGCTGCTTCTCGCGGGTGCAGCGATATTTCATTAAGCTGCGGGTACGATAGTGCGCGCAATTCGTGAAGTGGAACTGCGATGCAACGCCTGGACCCGGAGATTCGTCGCGAGCTGGCGCATCTGCTGTACAGCTCGATGCCGCTGGTCGGGACGATTTCGGCCGCCGCGGTGGTGATCGGGACCGTGATGGCCTGGGTGGCGCGCGATGCAGCCTATGCATGGATCACGGCGGCGCTGTTCGTGGTCGGCGTCTTCCGTGTGGTGAAGCTCCTGATGTTCGCCGCGCGCTTCGATCAGCTCGATGACGTTGCGATCATCCGCTGGGAACGCCTGTACGGATGGGGCGCTGCCGCCTTTGGCCTCGCCGTCGGCGCGCTGTCTGCACGCGCATTTCAGATTGGCGATGGTCCCGGCATCTGGATGTGCTTCGGGCTGTCGATGGCGTTCTGCGTCGGCATCGTCTCGCGCGTCAGCCCGTGGATCGCGATGACCTCCTCGGCGGTGCTGCTGATCCCCACCGTGATCGCTTGCCTGATGCAGCCCGAGCCCGTGTATCGGATGGGCGCCGGCATGATCGTGCTGTTCTGGATAACCTTGCGCGGCACGTCGTATCGGCTGACCGCGGCCTTCACCGAGCGGATCATGGCGCAACAGGCGCTAGCGCGACAGGCGCATCGCGACTACCTCACAGGGCTGCCGAACCGCGCCGCCTTCGTCGCGGCGCTGTGGCGCGCTGAGCGCCCGATCGCGATCATCGCGGTCGATCTCGACGGCTTCAAGCTCGTCAACGACCGCTTTGGGCACCAGGCCGGCGACGAGCTCTTGTGCCAGGTCGGCGCGCGGCTGCAGGATTGTCTCGGCGGCAGCGGAACCGCGGCGCGTTTCGGCGGCGACGAGTTCATGCTGCTGCTGCCGGCCGCCGAACGCAATGCGGCGCTAGCGCTCGCCGAGGCCGCCGTGTCGGCGCTGTCGCAGCCGTTCACGCTCGCCGGAACGCGCGTGCAGATCGGCGCGAGCGCGGGCATTCTGGTCACCGACGATCAGATGGCCGAAACGGTGGCTTTGCTCGACCAGGCCGACCGCGCGCTCTATGCCGCCAAACGCGCTGGTGGACAGCGCTGCTGCTGGGCCGACGCGGATCTTTCCGTCGCCACCACATGGACGCAGGTTCCGGCGGCGCCGTCGCTCATCCTGTTCGACTAGCGCTTCGCTCACGCGGGGCACATGCTCTGGCAACACCGGAGCAGAGCCGCTATCCTCGCTATAACCAGGACGCAGGGAGGAGCAGCCGTTGCGCAGCATCAGGATCGGCGCAGGCGCCGGCTATTCCGGAGACCGCATCGAGCCCGCGGTGGAACTCGCCGAGAAGGGCGGACTGAATTATCTCGTGTTCGAATGCCTGGCCGAGCGCACCATCGCGCTGGCGCAGCAGGCGCGCATGAAGGATCCGTCCGCCGGCTACGATCCGCTGCTCGCTGCGCGCATGCAGGCGGTGCTGCCGATCTGCCGCGCCAACAATATCCGCGTCGTCACCAATATGGGCGCGGCGAATCCGATCGCGGCCGCCGAAGCCACACGCGCGCTGGCGCGTCAACTCGGGCTGACCGGCCTCAAGATCGCGGCCGTCACCGGCGACGACGTGTTGGATCAGCTGAAGACGGCCGACGTCGCGCTCGACACCGGCGACACGATCCATGGGCTCGGCAATCGCATCGTCTCGGCCAACGCCTATGTCGGCGCGCGCGGGATCGCCGAGGCGCTGGCGTCCGGCGCCGATGTCGTGATCACCGGCCGCGCGGCCGATCCCGCGCTGTTTCTCGGACCTCTGATCCATGAGTTCGACTGGGCGATGGACGATTGGGACCGGCTCGGGCAGGGCACGGTGGTCGGTCATCTCCTGGAATGCGCGGGCCAGATCACCGGCGGCTATTTTGCGGACCCCGGGTTGAAGGACGTTCCTGATCTGGCACGGCTCGGCTTCCCGATCGGCGAGGTGCGCGAGGACGGCGAGCTGATCGTGACCAAGGTTTCCGGCTCCGGCGGCTGCGTCACGCCGGCGACGGTGAAGGAGCAGCTGCTCTACGAGATCCACGATCCCGCGCAGTATTTTCAGCCCGACGTCGTCGCCGACTTTTCGGACGTCACCGTGGAGGAGATCGGCCCGGATCGGGTCCGTGTGAGGGGGGGCCGCGGCAAGCCGAAGACGGGACTGCTGAAGACCTCAGTGGGCTATCTCGACTCCTACATCGGTGAAGGGCAGATCTCCTATGCCGGTCCGGGCGCGGTTGCGCGCGGCCGCCTCGCGCTCGAGGTCGTGAAGGAGCGGCTGGCGCTGACGGGCGTGGCGACGAGCGAGCTGCGCTGCGATCTGATCGGCGCGAACGCGCTGCATGGCGAGGGCCGCGCCGAAGGACACGCGCCCTACGAGGTGCGCCTTCGTGTCGCGGGCCGGACCGAGACGATGGCTGAAGCGATCCGCATCGGCAACGAGGTCGAGACGCTCTACACCAATGGTCCGGCGGGTGGCGGCGGCGCCTGGAAATCGGCGCGCGAGGTCATCGCGGTCGCGTCCTGCCTCGTGCCCGAGCGCGCGGCCGAGCTCTGCATGAGCATGCTGGTGGCCTGAGTTTTCGAGGGCTTCACGGGCGGCGTCCGCTGGCGCAAGGTGCGCACGATGATTTCGATACCCGAGACCAGAGAGACTCCCATCCATGTATGACGTCCTTGTCGTCGGCGGCGGCTCCGCCGGTGCCGCCGTTGCAGCGCGCCTGTCCGAGGATCGCGACCGGCGGGTGCTGCTGCTCGAAGCGGGCGCGGATTGGCGCGCGGCCGACGTGCCCTGGGAGATCGCCACCTCCAATCCAATTCCGATCATCCATGATCGCGCCTTCCAGGAGAAATGGCAGTGGCCGCAGCTGGTGTCGCGCCGCGTGGCCGGGCAGGAGATGCGCTTCTACTGGCGCGGAAAGGGCCTCGGCGGCAGCTCGATGATGAACGGCCAGATCGCGATCCGCGGCGTCGCCGATGCGTTCGACGAATGGGCCGCGAACGGCTGCACCGGATGGTCGTCCAAGGAAATCATGCCGCTGTTCTCGGTGATCGAGGATGATCTCGCCTTCGGCGACCGCGAGGGACATGGACGCGGCGGGCCGCTGCCGGTGTATCGCGCGCCGCCGGAGCAATGGGGCCCGATCGATCGGGCCTTGCGCGATGCGGCGTTGGCGAGCGGCTATCCCTGGTGCGACGATCTCAACGGGCCCGATGGCGAGGGCGTCGCCTGCTACCCGATCAACAGCCGCGACAGCCGCCGCATCTCCACCAACGAAGGCTATCTGGAGCCGGCGCGCGGACGTCCCAATCTGGAGATTCGTGGTCGCGCGCCGGTCGATCGTCTGCTGATCAGCGATGGCCGTGTCACCGGCGTGCGCGTGCATCTCGAAGGCGAGGGCATCAAGGAGATCGCCGCGTGCGAGATCGTGCTGTGCGCCGGCGCCATCCACAGCCCGGCGATCCTGCTGCGCTCGGGCATCGGGCCTGCGGCCGATCTGCAGGCGATGGGTGTCGCGGTCGAGCGCGATCTTCCCGTCGGCCGGCACTTCTTCGACCATCCGCTGTTCCGCACCACGATCCAGCTGCGCGAGGAGCTGCGTCCGACCGATCGCGACACCCGGCACACCAATTGCTGCGTCACCTATTCGTCGGGGCTCGCCGAAGGCGGCAAGCGCGACATGATCCTGATCGCGTTCAACCACCGCGGCATCGGCGTGCCCGGCGCGATCGGCGCCGGCCTGTTCAACGCGTTCTCGCGCGGGACGTTGAAGCTTGCCTCGACCGATCCGACCGTCGATCCGATCGTGGAGGAGAACATGCTCGCTGATGTCCGCGACATCGCGCGGATGCGCGATGCGGTGAAGCGACTGGCCGTGATCACGACGCAGCCGGCACTGCAGGAAGCCGCGGACTGGATCCGCCTCGGCGATACGACACTCACCTTGCCGCAAGCGGCCGCGCTGCCGGATGCCGAGCTCGATGCGTTGTTGCGTCAGATCACCGGCGACATCCAGCATGCAGCGGGCACCTGCCGCATGAGCGCTTTTGACGACGCCGATGGCGTCGTCAATCCGGACGGCACCGTGAAGGGCATCACCGGCCTGCGCGTCGCCGACGCCTCGATCATGCCATCCGACTGCCGCGCCAACACGCATTTCACCACGGTGGTGATCGGCGAGGCGATCGCGCGGATGATGCGGCAGCGGTGAGCTGACGAGCTTCATGGGGAACTCCGCGCCCTGAGGAGCACGCCGAAGGCGGGCGTCTCGAAGGCCGAGGCCACAGCGCGGGCCTCATGGTTCGAGACGCGCCTTCGGCGCTCCTCACCATGAGGAGCGAAAGCCGGCGGCACCGCCACCGGACCGTGAAGGAGCGGCCGGGGTCTCTCCACGACGTCATTGCGAGCTCAGCGAAGCAATCCAGGGGCCGCATGCGTGGCCCTGGATTGCTTCGTCGCTGCGCTCCTCGCAATGACGATGGAGAGAGGCGTCCGGTGGCAGGTGATGCAGCCGCTGACCTAGAACCTCACGCGATCGCGAACCGCATCCCGGCGCGGGCGCGGCCGCCGGAGATCGCGATCGGGGTGCCGTCGGCGCGCCAGCACGCGGCGCCCGTCATGATGCCGTCGTCGCCGAACGCGATCGCGTTCATGCCGCCGGCGACGACCGGCTCATGCTTGATGACATGGCCGCGCGCGGCGAGGGCGTTCGCAACGTCGTCCGGAAAGGCCGGCTCGAGCTCGAGCACGCCGCCCTGCGTCCACAGCCGCGGCGCCTCGACCGCCTCCTGCAGTGTCATGCCGTGGTCAATGAGGTTGACCAGCGCCTGGAACGCCGAGGGGAAGATCCGCAGGCCGCCGGGCAGGCCGAGCGCGTAGCGCAAGCGTCCGTCGCGCAGCGCCATCATCGGCGCCATCGAGGTGAAGACGCGCTTGCCGGGAGCGATCGACAGTGCGCGGCCGGGATGCGGATCGAAATTGTACATGTAGTTGTTGGCGGTCATGCCGGTGCCGGGGATCTGCACGCAGGCGCCGAACAGGCCGTTGATGGTCTGAGTCGCGGCGACGACGTTGCCCTCCGCGTCTGCCACCGTGACATGGGTGGTGTTGGCGGATTCGGTGGGCGAAAGCCCCGGACCGAAGCTCGTGGCCCTGGCCATGTCGATTTCCGCGCGCCGCTCGGCCGCGTACGACTTCGACGTCAGGCGTTCGACCGGCACGTCGACGAAGGCCGGATCTGCAGTCGCGACGGCGCGGTCGGCGAAGGCGATCTTCAGGGCTTCGGCGAGCAGATGCGCGCCGTCGGCCGAGCCGAAGCCGAGCGCGCAGACGTCGAAGCCTTCGAGGATGTTGAGCATCTGCGCGACGTGCACGCCGGACGAGGAGGGCGGCGGCGGACCGAGGATGTCATAACCGCGATAGGAGCCGCGAATGGGCTCCCGCTCGATCACGCGATAGGCTTTGAGGTCGGCGAGATCGATCAGGCCGCCTTGGCCGGTCATGTCGTTGGCGAGCGCGGCCCCGAGCGGTCCATCGTAGAGCGCATCCGGCCCGTGCTCGGCGATCAGCCGCAGCGTCGCCGCGTAGTCGGCCTGGATCACGCGCGCGCCCGCTTTGATCGGCTCGCCGCCTGGGAGGAAAAGCGCCGACAGATTCGGATCGCGGGCGAGATCGCTCGCGACCTGCCGGACGCAGTCGTTGAGATAGGCGCTTGCGATGAAGCCGTGCTCGGCGAGCCGGATCGCGGGCGCCATCACCTCGTGCAGCGGTCGCCGGCCGAACCGCGTCAGCGCCTCGCACCAGCCTTTCAGCGCGCCGGGCACCGCGACGGCCAAGGCGCCGACCGCGTTGCGGCGGTCGCGCGTCTCGCGGGCCAGCGCGATCTCGTCCGAGACGGGATCGTACATGTCCGCCGTGGCGCGCCCTGGCGCGGTGCTCAATCCGTCGAGCACGATGTGGCGGCCATCGGCGAGCCGGATGTGCGACAGGCCGCCGCCGAGAATGCCGACCATCATCGGTTCGACCACCGTCAGCGCGAACAGCGCCGCGATGGCGGCATCGATCGCATTGCCGCCGCGCATCAGCATCTCGGCGCCGGCGCTGGAAGCCAGCGGGTGGTTGGTCACCACCATGCCGCGCGAGCCGGTCGCGGGCTGCTTCTCGCAGGTGAAGTCGGCGATGCGGTGGCTGGACGAAGCCATTCGGTGTCTCCTGTGTCGCCCCGATCCTGACCCATCCGTTGCGTCAGGGGAAGAGCGCGGCCGCAGGGACGAACTGATAGGTGCGCGACGCATGGCTCGGCGCGCATCGATCTCTCCGGCCGCGTTCTCATTGCCGCGCATCTGTGTTAGGGCTTTCAGTAGTTCCACTTCACGGGCCCAGCTGATTTCATGCCTCACTACGATCTGATCATTCGCGGCGGGCGTGTGCTCGACCCGGAAACCAAGCTCGATGCCACCGCCGATGTCGCCATCAAGGATGGCGCGATCGCCGCGGTCGGCGATGTCGGCAGTGCGGCTGATCGGGTGATCGACGCGGCGGGCCTCGCGGTCGTGCCCGGCTTCATCGATCTGCACGCGCACGGCCAGTCGTTGCCGGCGGATCGCATGCAGGCGTTCGACGGCGTCACCACGACACTGGAGCTCGAGGTCGGCGTGCTGCCGGTGGCGCGTTGGTATGATGAGCAGGAGGCGATCGGCCGCACGCTCAACTATGGCGCGGCCGCGGGCTGGGTGTTCGCGCGCATCGCGACGATGACGACGCAGCAGACCGCCTCGACCATCGGCGGCATGGGCGAGGCGATGCGCGACAAGCGCTGGGTCGAGGAGGCCGCGACACCGGCCGAGACCGCGGAGATCGTCGAGCGCACCAGGCAGGCGCTCGACCAGGGCGGCCTCGGCATCGCCTTCCCGAACGCCTATGCGCCGGGCACCGGCATGAAGGAGCTGTCCGAGCTGTGCAGCCTCGCGGCGAAGCAGGACGTGCCGACCTACACCCACATCGCCTACATGTCGAACGTCGACCCGCGCAGCTCGGTCGACGCCTATACACGGCTGATCGGCCTGGCCGGCTCGACCGGCGCGCACATGCACATCTGCCACTTCAACAGCACCAGCCTGCAGGACGTCGAGCGCTGCGCCGAGCTGGTGCAGACCGCGCAGAAGCAGGGCCTCAAGGTCACGACGGAGGCCTATCCCTACGGCACCGGCTCGACCGTGGTCGGCGCCGGCTTCTTCGCCGATCCCGCCTTCTGCCAGCGCATGGGCACCGGCTATGACGCCATCGAGATGGTGGCCGAGCGGCATCGCCTGGGCAGCCGCGACGAGCTGTTGCAACGGCAGCAGGAGGATCCCGGCGCGCTGGTGCTGATCCATTTCCTCGACGTTGCCGTCAACCAGCGCCACCGCGACCTGCTCGACGTCTCCGTGCTGTTTCCGGGCGGCGCCATCGCCTCCGATGCGATGCCGTGGATTCTGGCCAACGGCACCGACTACACCGGCGACGCGTGGCCGCTGCCTGATGACGCCGTGTCGCATCCGCGCTCATCGGCGACCTTCACGAAATTCCTGCGCGAATGGGTGCTGGACCGCAAGACGGTGTCGCTGATGGACGGCATTGCCAAGTGCACGCTGATCCCGGCGCAGATCCTGGAGACATCGACGCCCGCGATGCGCAAGAAGGGCCGGCTGCAGGCCGGCTGCGACGCTGACATCGCCGTGCTCGATCTCGAGAGCTTGCGCGACCGCGCCGACTTCCTCAACATGAACCGGGCATCGGAAGGCGTCAGGCATCTGCTCGTCAACGGCGCGGCCGTCATCAGCGACGGCGATCTCGTGCGCGATGCGCGGCCGGGACGCGCGGTGCGCCGGCCCGTGCTGTCATGATCGTCCCGGTCCTGCTGGTCGCCGGCGCGCTCGGCGCCGGCAAGACGACGTTGCTGAACCATCTGCTCGCCGATCCCGGCGGCCGGCGGATCGCCGCCATCGTCAACGATTTCGGCGCGGTCGACATCGACGCGCAGCTGCTCGGTACGGTGACCGAGGAAGTCATCAGCCTGAAGAACGGCTGCATCTGCTGCTCGCTGCAGGGCGACCTGCTGCGCACGCTCTCCTCCGTCATCAAGCGCGACCCGGCGCCGGATGCGATCGCGATCGAGACGTCGGGCATCTCCGATCCCGCCGAGATCATCCGCAGTTTGATGGACCCCGTGATCTTCAAGGTCGCGCCGCTCGAGACGGTGGTGACCTTGGTTGATCCGCAGCGGCTGCATGACGAGCCCGAGCTGGAGCAGGAGGCGCTGTGGCGCTCGCAATTGCGCGCCGCGGACTTCGTGCTGCTGAGCAAGGCCGATCTGCTCGACCGCGCCGCGCTCGATGCGGTCAGGAGCATCGTCGGCCGCTTCAAACCGCAATCCGCGATCTTCGAGATCGCGCACGGCGCCGTCGCGCCGGACCTGCTGTTCAGCCGCGACATCCGCGCGCCGCGCATATTGCCGCCGCAGCTCCCCGCCGCCGCCGAGCCATTCGCGACGATGACCTGGACGTCACAGGCGCCGCTGTCGCTGGCGCGCTTCCAGGAGGTGATCGGCCGGCTCGCGCCGCGCACGCTGCGCATCAAGGGCGTGCTGTCGTTCACCGAGCATCCCAACCAGCCGATCCTGTTCCAGTCGGTCGCGACGCGCGGCACGCTGGCGCCTTCGCCGGTGGCGCCGCCCGATGGCCTGACCGCGCAGCTCGTGCTGATCGGTCGCGAGGGCGAGCTCGACGAGGCGGAGATCGACGCGCTGCTGCGCGGCGTGATCGTGTCCTGAAATCGACCTGAAAGCTCAGCCGGCCTGGCGCAGCGCGCCAGTGTCGGCGTCCACCCAGGTGCAGCCGCCGCCGCCGGCACGCTTGGCGGCATACAGCGCGCTGTCGACCTGGCGTAGCAGGTCGTCGACCGCGTCATCCGTGAGCGGGCAATCATTGACGAGCAGGCCGGCGCTGGCGCCGATGATGACGGGAATATCCGACAGCAGGAACGGCATCGACAGCGCGCGGACCGCCTCGCGCGCCAGCAGCAAGGCCTCGTCGCGCGCCTGCGCGCCGCCCGCGACCGGCTTCAGCAGCATGAACTCGTCGCCGCCGAACCGCGCGGCCAGGCCGTCAGATCCGACGCAGCTCGACAGCCGGCCCGCGACCTGGCGCAGCAGGTCGTCGCCGGCATGATGGCCGTGGCGGTCGTTGACGGGCTTGAAGCCGTCGAGATCGATGGCGATGATCGCGACGCTGCCGGTGGCAGCTTCCAGCGCAGCGAGGAACGCCGCGCGATTTGGCAGCCCGGTGAGGAAGTCGTGGTTGGCCTGGCGCGCCAGCGCGTGCTTGGCCTCCAGCCGTTCGATGAAGGCGGTGCTGAGATGGCGCGACGCCTCGCGGATCGAGAACCAGAACAGCACCAGCATCGCGGCGCCGAGCTGATAGGGCAGCTCGGGACGCATCAGGCCGGCGATCAAGGTCGGGGCGAACAGTACGGCGGTGGCGCTCAGCACCACCCAGGGGCGGATCGCCGCGCGCGACACCATGCCGACGCAATAGGACATCGACAGGCCGAACGCGATCCAGGCGCCCGGCGCATCATTGAGCTGGAACGCGCGGAAGGTGAGGGCGCCAAGCGCGAGACCGAAGGCGGCGGCGCCGGCGGCGTAGACCTTTTCCCACAGGATCACGTCGCGGTCGGACAGCCGCGCGGCATATTGCTTGTAGCGCAGCAGGCTGACCACGCGCCCCACGGCGTTGACGATGATCGCAATGGCAATGGCGATGTAGCCGGGGTCGCGATGCAGGATCGCCAGCGTCACCGAACCGGTGATGGCGGCGGCGTTGATCGACATGACCTGAGGCAGGGACGTGTACAGCAGATCGACCAGCTCGCGCCGGATCGCCGGATTCGGATGAATGAAGGTCGAAAGCAGCCCATGTCCCATGACGCCACCATGGGACACCTTTGCTAACAGTTGATGGGCGAGGACTGTTCGCGCGGACGGAGCTTCACGATTACCTTAAAGCTTCGTCAATCGCTCAGGGTGCCCGGCTGGGATCGCTGGTGGCATAGGCCGGTGTCGCCGTCGACAGCCGCGCCGGGAGCGGCGCTGCGGCGGCCACCCGCGGGGCCTCGGCCTTGGGCGCCTCCGGCTTCACGTCCGCCTTCGCCTCGGCCTTGGGCGGGTCGAGCTTCAGCGGGCGCAGCGGCTGCCGCTTGGCCATTGCATCCAGAACGGCGCGGTTGGCCTTGTCGATCCGCTTGGCGGCGGCGACGTCGGCGAAGGCGCGGTCGAACTTGCGCAACCGGTAGAACACGATGCCGCGGTCGATATAGGCGTCCTGATAGCGCGGATCGAGCTGGATCGCCGCGTCGAGATCGGCCAGCGCCGCCGCAAAGTCGCCTTTCTGGAAGGCGGCCATGCCGCGATCATGCCGCGCCTGGGCCTCGCTCGAAGGCGTGCCGCCTGGCAGCACGGCCTCCGCCGCGCAGGGCGCGGTGGCGCCGGCGGCACATGGCGCATGATCCTGATCGGCCGAATTGGCCGCATCGGCCTTGCCGGCCCGCGCCGTGGCCGGGTCCACGGCCGCCGCAGCGTTGCCGCCCGCGACACTGGCCGCCGGCTCGCCGCCGGCATTGGCCGGCGCCTCGCCCACGGTCACCGCCTCGGGCATCACGGCGGCGGTTTCGATCGGCTTGGCCGGCACCTCGGACGGCTTGAGCTTGTTGGTCGCGACCACGACCGGCTTGAGCGGGGCGACCGAGGCCGACGACATGTGGGTGAACAGCAGATAGCCGGTGAGCGCCACGGCCGAGGCGCCGGCCAGCGCCATTACGCCGGAAGCGACCTTGTGCACCTTGGCGGCGACGGCGAGCTTGTTGTCCTGCTGGTGCTCGTCGCGGGCGGCGCCGAGCAGCCGGTCATAGGCCGTGCGCTGCTCCTTGTCGCCGAGGATATCGTGGGCGCGAATGATCTGGCGAAACCGCAACGCGGCGTCGGGATCTCCGGGATTGACGTCGGGATGACTCTCCTTGACCGCCTTGCGGAAGGCGGCGCGGATGTCCTCAGCGTCATCGTCCGGAAGAGCTCCGAGTAAATCGTAAAGCGTCTTCATGGCCGCACTCGCTGCAGGTTTCCCTCGTCTCCGATCGAAAATCCCACCGCGAATTTACGCTCGAATTTACGCTGGAGCACTCGAACTAACTCTTTCCACTTGGCATGATGATGCGCCAATCCGGCGGAAAAATGACTGAAAATGGCGAAGTCGGTAGCCATTTCTGCCGCCTTTGGCACCATCACGCCCGTTTTTCGCCACCGAGCGCTACGCAATCTTCGATTGCGGATCGCAAACTCATCGCGATGACCGAGGACTTGCGTCATGGTGAAGAAAAAGTTTGAAGCAGCGTTTAACGCGGCTGCTAACTGATTGCCCCGCGAGCGTATCGCCCGCCAGCGCTGGTGTGAGTTCCGGGCCTGAGGCTCGGATCGGGCCGGCTGCGGTTGGCGCCTTCCCGGATCAGGCCACGTGGCGCTCGGCTTGCAGATGCGCCGGCAGGGCCGCTATACCGACCTCATGACTGATTTTCATGGTGTCTTTCCCTACCTCGCGACCCCGATCAGCGCCGATGGCACGATCCGCACCGATGTGCTGGGGCGGCTGTGCGACGACCTGATCCATGCCGGCGTGCACGGGCTGACGCCGCTCGGTTCGACCGGCGAGTTTGCCTATCTCGACCGCGCCCAGCGCATGACTGTGGTCGAGGCGACGATCGATGCCGCGCGCGGCCGCGTTCCCGTCATCGCCGGCGTGGCCTCGACCGCCATTGCCGACGCCGTGGCGCAGGCCAAGGCGTATCAGGCGCGCGGCGCGAGCGGCATCCTGGCAGTGCTGGAGGCCTATTTCCCGGTCAATGATGCCGGCGTGGAGGCCTATTTCCGCGCCATCGCCGACGCGGTCGACGTTCCCGTCGTGATCTACACCAATCCGCAATTCCAGCGCTCGGACCTGTCGCTCGACGTGATCGCCGATCTCGCCGAGCACCCGCGCATCAACTACATCAAGGACGCCTCGACAAACACGGGCCGGCTGCTGTCGATCATCAATCGCTGCGGCGATGCCATCAAGGTGTTCGCGGCGTCCTCGCATATCCCGGCAGCCGTGATGATGATCGGCGGTCACGGCTGGATGGCCGGACCCGCCTGCATCATCCCGCGCCAGAGCGTGGAGCTCTACAATCTCTGCAAGGCGTCGTGCTGGGACGACGCGATGATGCTGCAAAGGAAGCTATGGCGCGTCAACGAGGCCTTCGCCCGCTTCAACCTCGCCGCCTGCATCAAGGCGGGCCTGTCGATCCAGGGCTACGATGTCGGCGACCCCGTGCCGCCGCAGGCCGCGCTGACGTCGGAGCAGCGCAGGGTCGTCGAAGAGGTGCTGTACAGCCTGGGGTGAGCGCTTGCTTCGGTCTTTCGATGCGTCATTCCGGGGCAGCCCGCAGGGCTGAGCCCGGAATCCATACGCCGTGTCCTCGCCGTCAGGCGGGTTTGAAGAGTTTTTGTCCGTCTTCCTCCACGTCGTCATGCCCGGGCTTGTCCCGGGCATCCACGTCCTTCCGCGCATGTCGAACGACGTGGATGGCCGGGACGAGCCCGGCCATGACGGTGTGGAAAGAGCTGAACTCAAGCTTGGATCCTCGTCTGCGAGGACCCCGCAGCGTCACGGCGGTGGTTGTGTCGGGCGGCAAATCCGCTAAAACCCCATGCAATTACATTGAACTTGCCAAGGATTCCCGGATGAACATTCTTCCCAACAATATGCGGTTCGGTGCGGGCCAGCCCGTGAAGCGGCTCGAGGATCAGCGGCTGCTGACCGGGAAGGGGCAGTTCATCGACGACAAGCCGGAAGACGGCGCGCTCTGGCTCTACGTCCTGCGCTCGCCGCATGCCCATGCCAGGATCCTGTCGATCGACACCGCCGCCGCGCGCGAGATCGCCGGCGTGGAGGCGATCTACACCGGCACCGATCTCGTGGCGGACGACATCGGCAGCATCCCGACGCTGGCGATTTTCAAGCGTCCCGACGGCAAGCCGATGACGGTGCCGCCGCGTCGCCTGCTCGCGCATGAAGTCGTGCGCTACACCGGCGAGGCGGTCGCGGCCGTGGTCGCCACCTCGCGCGTGATCGCGCAGGAGGCGGCTGAGGCGATCGTCGTCGACTACGAGGTGCTGCCGGCGGTGACCGATCCGGTGAAGGCGCTCGAGCCCGGCGCGCCCGCGGTGTGGGCCGAGGCGCCCGACAACATCGTCGCGGCGATGAGCTATGGCGATGCCGCCAAGGTCGAGGAGGCCTTCGCCAGCGCCCCGCACAAGGTGTCGCTCGACATCACCAGTCAGCGCCTGGTGCCCTCCGCGATGGAGCCGCGTTCGACCATTGCCGAGATCGAGAAGAAGACCGGCCGTCTCCTCTTGTATGTGCAGTCGCAGACGCCGGCCTCGACCCGCGACGTGCTCGCCGACGCCGTGCTGAAGCGGCCGAAGGAGAGCATCCGCGTGCTGGTCGGCGACATCGGCGGCGGCTTCGGCCAGAAGACCAATCTCTATCCGGAGGACGGCATCGTCGCCTATGCCGCGACCAAGCTGTCGAAGAAGATCCGCTGGCGCGCCGAGCGCACCGACGAGTTCGTCGGCGGCACCCATGGCCGCGACCTGACCTCGACCGCGGAGTTCGCACTCGATGCCAAGGGCAAGGTGCTGGCTTATCGCGTGCGCTCGATCGGCGCCACCGGCGCCTATTCGTCGGGCGCGGCCAACATCATCCCGCTGGTGCTCGGCCCGTTCGTGCAGACCGGCGTCTACGACCTGCCGCTGGTGCATTTCGAGATCAAGACGGTGATGACGCACACTGCACCCGTCGGCGCCTATCGCGGCGCGGGCCGTCCCGAGGCGGTGTTCATCGTCGAGCGCCTGTTCGACACCGCGGCGCGCCAGATCGGCATCGATCCGCGCACCATCCGCAAGGCCAACTACATCAAGCCGGCGCAGCTGCCCTACACCAACGCCGTCGGCCAGGTGTATGATTCCGGCGCCTTCGCCCACATGCTGGAGCGCGCCGCCAAGCTCGCGGACTGGGACGGCTTCAACGCGCGCAAGCGCGAAGCCAGGAAGCGCGGCATGCTCTATGGCCGCGGCCTGACCAGCTATATCGAATGGACCGGCGGCCGCGCCCACACCGAGAAGGTGTCGTTGCACGCGACCTCCGAGGGCCGCGTCATCCTGCATTCCGGCACCATGGCGATGGGGCAGGGCCTGCAGACCACCTACACGCAGATGATCTCGGACACGCTCGGCATCCCGCTCGACAAGATCGACGTCGTGCAGGGCGACACCGATCTCGCCACCGGCTTCGGCAGCGTCGGCTCGCGCTCGCTGTTCGTCGGCGGCACCGCGGTGGCGGTGTCGTCGAACGACCTGATCACCAAGGCGCGCGAGAAGGCCTCGAACCTCTTGGAGACCGCGGTCGAGGACATCGAATATCGCGACGGCGTCCTCACCGTCGTCGGCACCGATCGCCGCATCAGCCTGTTCGACATCGCGCAGAAGGAGCAGGGCGCCAAGCTGTCGGTCGACAGCGAGGGCGAGGTCGACGGGCCGAGCTGGCCGAACGGCACGCATATCTGCGAGGTCGAGATCGATCCGGACACCGGCATCAGCCGCGTGGTGCGCTACACCACGGTCGACGACGTCGGCGTTGCGGTCAACCCGATGCTGGTCGCCGGCCAGATCCATGGCGGCGTCGCGCAGGGCATCGGCCAGGCGCTGTACGAGAACGTCGCCTATGATGCCGACGGCCAGCTGCTGACCGCGACCTATCAGGACTACTGCATCCCGCGCGCCGACGACGTGCCGCCGATCGCCGTCACGCTCGACGATTCCGCCCCCTGCAAGACCAACCCGCTGGGCGCCAAGGGCTGCGGCGAATCCGGCGCCATCGGCGGCCCGCCCTGCGTCACCAACGGCGTCATGGACGCGCTATTCGAGCTGGGCATCACCAATCTGCAGACGCCGCTGACGCCGGAAAAGGTGTGGGCCGCGATCCGGGATGCGAAGGCGAAGAAGGCGGCGGCGTAAGTCCGGAGTTCAGCGCTCTTCACCGCATCTTGTTTGAACTTGGTCGCGTTCTGTCGGACTGAAGACGTCACCGAGAGCACGCTGCGCTCCCTCTCCCCGTGCTTACGGGGAGAGGGTCGGGGTGAGGGGCAGCGACACTGGAAGGGCCCATGAAGATCTAAGATCGCTCACGCCGGTTCCATCGAGCATCTCACCGAGAGCCTATCTAACGACTCGCACCACCCGTGACGCTGCTTGAACCCCTCTGCCGGTGAAGAACGGGGCGAGGGAGCGCTATCCGCGAATGGCGATGCCGCGGCCGCAGGCATTGTTGATGAAGCAGGCACGCAGAGCGTCATCGAGCTGCTCTGACCGCTTCCCATCAAGACCGACGTCGCGAAAGCCGTGGCCGCGCAGATAGACTTGCATCTGCAGGACCGCGCGGCGGCCGCCCAAGGCGACGATGGTTTCGAGATCCTGCCCGGCCTCCTGCAGCTTTCCGCTGCGCGTCAGGAGTAGCGCGCGTTGAACATACAGGTTCACGAGATCCGGTCTCACGGGACCGGGAGGCTGTCTGGCCCCTGGGAATCCCAGAAGCGCGTTGAGATCGGCGAGCGCGCCGGCATCGTCGCCGGACAATGTCCGGATCGCGGCCCGGAGCTGAAGGGCGCGTAAATCCGGGCGCACCGCAAGCACCGCGTCTGCATCCTCCCTGGCACCATCGTTGTTGCCGGTCCGGAGACGAAGCTCAGCGCGGTCTAGCCGAGTCGTCGGATTGTCGGGCTCAAGTTCGACAGCGCGATCGAGATCGCTCTCCGCCTGCTCAAGCTTGCCCAGCCTTGTCGCGATGAACGCCCGGATCCAGAGCGCATCGATATCGGTCGGGTTGAGCGAGAGGGCTTTCGTCACGATCTGAAGGCTGCCCTGGTCGTCTTGGGTGACGTTGATGAAGGCTTTGGTTGCCAGTGCGTCGGAAGCGTCCGGATTGATCTCCAGCACGCGATTGACGTCGGCCGCGGCTTCGCTGAGCTGACCGGGTATCCTGAGGCGGGCCCGCAGCAGGAGCGCCGAAGCGTTGGCCGGGTCCTCGACGATCGCCGTATTCAATTCCTCGAGCGCGGGTTCCGTTCGCAGAAGCTGGATCAGCTCTCTGGCACGGTCGACGCGCTGTCGCGAGCGCAGTTCGGCCGGCAAGGCCGAGGCGATCGCTGGCGGATCGCATTCGCCCCGCTGCCGGGCAGCGTAGCCGAGGTCGCATCGGCGCGATCCGAATGACCGGATCGGACCGGCCGTTCCCACCGCATCGTAGGCAAGGCCCTGCGTACTCACCAGTTCGGCAATCACGATGACGGCGAGGGCGAAACGCGTTGGGCTCATCATGTCCAGGCTCAGTTGCAGAGCTTGTCGAGCATGCAGGCACGCACCGCGTCCTCGAAGTCCGCAGTCACAGCAGCAGGAACCTCGCTCGATCGCCAATAGCCGGCTGCGCGCAATGCGAAGACGGTCTGCTTGAGTACGGCCTGGTCGATCGTTACGGCCTGCATCATGTCGTCGAAGGCGCGATCGGCTTGGTCGAGCTCGCGGTGCATGCGCGCCCGCATCCGCAGCGCGTCGCCAGAGTACGGATCGATGCTGACGGCATGGTCAAAATCCGCCAGCGCGTCCCGAAACTCCCGGCGCTGGACGTGAATCATGCCGATGCCGAAGAACGTCTGGAAGTCGTCGGAGCCGAGTGCGATCGCCTCCTGCAGATCGGAGAACGCCTCCTGTTGCCGGCCCGGTCTGTACGCCAGGAAGAACCCGCGGGCCGACAGCGAAGCCGCGGCGCGGCGATAGGCTACAGCCGCATTCAGGTCCCGCTCGGCCCGCTCGAATTGAGCGAGCGTTTGGTAGATGCGGGCGCGGGTCTTTAGGGCGATGATATGAAAATCGCGGCGGTCGCCGTTTTCGTCAAGGTAGCCCTGGCGGTTGATGTCCTCAGGAGCGATCGCGACCAGCGCGTCGGCGTCCTTGAGCGCGTCATCGAAACGACGCTGCCGTTGCAGGTTCTTGCAACGGAACAACAGGGCGTAGGCGTCTGTCGGGTTCGCTGCCAATGCCATCATATAGTAGCGATTTGCCTCTTCGAAGGCACCCACGTTCTCGTTCAGCGTGCCGACTGTCCTCAACGCGCGCCCGTTCGACGGGTTCAGCGCCAGAGCTCTCTGGAGAAACGACACCCCTTCCGGGTAGCGGTCGCCGCGGAAGGCAATGTTGGCACGCGAAACGAGCAGATCCTCATTGGTCGGTGTCAGCTTGATGGCCGAATCATAGTCCTGCCCGGCGAGGTCAAAGCGCTTTGTATTGTGGTAGCCCATGCCTCGAATGAACAACGCATATCCGCGCTCGGCTGGAGCCTTTGTCTCATCAGCGATGATCTCGGAGCAGGGGGCGATAACGCTCTCCGGACGGGTCTCGACGCGCGAACGCGAACATTCGCCTGCGTCCTCGGCTGCCGTGGTGCGCGCCATGCCGGCGCAGAGCATTGCGAATGCCGTCAGCATCGCTATCGAAAAGAAGCGGGTACTCACGGACGCACCGAACTCAGCGTATTTGACCAGGGATCGGCGGCGAACGTCCCGACGCACATCTTGCGATCAGCTCGGCCGTCGCTAAGGGGGGTGAGGAACGACACCAGGGAGGCACCGGTTGCCTGACGCCGGCATAGGCCCGCCTGATGCGGAGTGTCGAAACGTTCTGAGGTGACGGGCAGCGAACCATTGCTCTCGAGACTGGCTGCACTGGAGCAACTGGCTTGCTGTCCCCATGATGCCTGGCTACCGGCCACCAGAGCGGCCAGCGCGATCAGAACTTGGAGGATGGTCGGCCGGATCATTGCGGTCTCTCCCAAGACCGTGATCAGATACCTGCAAAAATCAAAGGAGCGTCTAACCGAGCAACTAAAGGTTTAGCGATTGAACGGCGGCTGTCGGCCGATCCGCCGGTAGCTCCAATAGCACGCTGAAACTTCCCGTTCCGCCTTTAAAGCGCACCCGGCCGCCATGGGCCTGCGCGACCTCCTGGGCGATGGCGAGGCCAAGGCCGGAGCCGTGGGATTCGTCGCCTTTCTGGAACGGCAACAGCAGCCGCTGCTGCGCTTCGGCCGCGATGCCTGGCCCGTCGTCCCAGACGATGATCGCCACCTGCGTTGCCGTTTTCTCCACCCTCACCATCAGCCGCGTTGTCGCCCCATGCGACAGCGCGTTGTGGATCAGATTGGCGAGCGCTTCGCGCAGGCTGATGGCATCCGCTGCGAGGAAGACATCATCGTCGGAGTCCACGAAGCCCACGGAAACTTCACGGTCCAGCGACAGCGGCACGCTCTGCGACAGCACGGACTTGGCCAGCGCGTTGATGTCGGTCGGCGCGAGGTGAGGTGCCTGCGCGCGGTGCTGGATCATCGCGTGATCGAGCAACTGACTCGTGAGGCGTGCAAGATCCCCGATGCGGCTGCGAAGCCGGTCGAGCGTCTTCGGATCTTTGGTTTGATCGCTCAGCAACTCCACCTCAGCATCGATCGCTGCCAGCGGCGTGCGTAGTTGATGCGTGGCGTCGGCGATGAAGCGCTGCATCAGCGTGATCCGCTCCGACAAGCGCTGCATGAAGCCGTCGATCGCGCCGACCAGGGCGCGGACCTCGCGCGGCGGCGTGATCGCGATCGGGCTGAGATCGTCCGGCCGCCGCTTGACGATCTCGGCTTCGATCCGCGTCAGAGGCGCGAACACCAGCCGCAGGCACAGTGCGGTGGCGACCAGCGCGAGCAGGCTCATCGCCGCGATCAGGCCGATCGCCTTGGACGCGAGATCCCAGGTCAGCGCATCGCGCGCGCGCAAGGTCTGCGCCAGCACGATCTCGCTCCAGCCGTCGCCGGAGGCACCATCGAGCCTGCGCGCCACCGCCGCGACGCGCACCGGTTGGTCGCGGTAGACGCCATCGCGCAGCACCACGCCTTCGCGCAGCTTACTCTTGGGCGCCTGGATCGTGAGATCGTCATAGCCGGCGACGACGACGCCGCGCGGATCGGTGACGCGATAGAACACGAGGTCATAGGCCGATAATGTCGCGAACGCGGCGGCCGGCGGATCGAGCGTCACCACGCCGCCCTGCATGTAGATGTTCTCAGCGACCTGCACGGCGCCGCCGGCGAGCAGCTTGTCATAGGCATCGCGCGCAGCCGTGGCGGCATATTGCCAGGCGGCAAGGCTGAGCACGATCGCACCGACCGCCAGGATCGCGCCGATCGCGATCAGGAGCCGCGCGCGCAGCGACGTCCTGAGGTCACGAAGCGTGGAGCTGATAGCCAAGGCCGCGCTCGGTCTTGATTTCGACGGTCGTCGCCGCCAGCTTGCGCCTGAGACGCGCGATGAACTGCTCGACGGCGTTCGGGCTCGGATCCTGGTCGAAGCTGAAGAGCTGCTCGACCAGTTCGTCCTTCGCCACGTAGCGCCCGGGACGAGCGGCCAGGATCTCCAGCACGGTGAGTTCGCGGCGCGTCAGGTCGAGCGGCTGGCCGGCGACGCTCGCGGTGCGCCCGGCGCGATCGATCACCAGCGGCCCCAGAGTCAGCAGATTGTCGGACTGGCCGGCCGCGCGGCGAAGCAGGGCGCGGGCGCGGGCCTCCAGCTCGCGATAGTCAAACGGCTTGATCAGATAATCGTCGGCCCCGAGATCGAGCGCGCCGATGCGGTCGTCGACCGCCGAGCGCGCGGTCAGCACCAGCACCGGCGTGCGCAAGCCGCGCTTGCGCAAGTGCTTGAGCACGGCGAAGCCGTCCATGTTCGGCAGCATCACGTCGAGCACGATCAGATCATAGGTCTGCACCTCGATCAACTCGCTCGCGGTGCGGCCGTCCTTTTCCCAGTCGACGGCGTAGCCGATCCGCTCGAACCGGCTGGTCACGGCGGCGCCGATCTCGGGCGTGTCTTCCACCAGCAGGATGCGCAAGGTCGTGGTCTCAGTCCCGGAGTCAGGTTCGCGTCAGTCTCCTCCTCTATCACTTCGCACAAGGGCGCCGAAGTGCACCGGGCGAAATTTCGCGCTGCAACATAGAGGGAGGACGCATGACCGTCCATCAGACACCATCCCAGTTCGAGCCGCTGCTCTCCGTCGAGGGCGTAACGCTCCAGTACAAGACGCCGGACACGCTGGTGACGGCGACGTATCGCGTCGATTTCAAGGTGTTCGATTCCGACCGCTTCGTGCTGCTCGGACCCTCCGGCTGCGGCAAGTCCACCCTTCTCAAGGCGATCGGCGGCTATCTGAAGCCGACCGAGGGCCGCATCCGCCTCAAGGGCCATGAGGTCACCGAGCCCGGCCCGGACCGGATGATGGTGTTCCAGGAATTCGACCAGCTGCTGCCGTGGAAGACGGTGCGCGAGAACGTCGTGTTCGCGCTGACCGCGAGCGGCCGGCTGAGCGCTGATGAGGCGCAGGAGCGCGCCAAGTCCTATATCGACAAGGTCGGCCTCACCAAGTTCATCGATTCCTATCCGCACATGCTCTCCGGCGGCATGAAGCAGCGCGTCGCGATCGCGAGGGGCATGGCGATGGAGCCGGACGTGCTGCTCATGGACGAGCCGTTCGCCGCACTGGACGCGCTGACCCGGCGCAAGATGCAGGACGAACTGCTGCAGCTCTGGCAGGACACCCGCTTCACCGTGCTGTTCGTGACGCATTCGATCGAGGAGGCGATCAAGATCGGCTCGCGCATCCTGCTGTTGTCGCCCCATCCCGGCCGCGTCCGCGCCGAGCTCAACAGCGTGCCGCCGGGCACGATGGGCTCGCCCGAGCAGGTCGCGCTCGAAGGGCGCATCAACGACATGCTGTTCGGCCATCACTAAAGGGACGGGAGAGAGATCATGAGCGAGACGCTGGCGCTGCGCCCCGAAATCGTCAATGCAGACACGTCCCTCGGTGACGTCAAGGTCGAGGCGAGCCTGTCCTGGCTGGAACGCATCTACCGCTTCGGTGCGGTCCGCAAGGCCATCATCCTGGTCGCGCTTGCCGCGCTGTGGCAGGCCTACGGCGTGTGGCTCGGCAATCCGCTGCTGTTTCCGACTTTCACCGACACGCTGTCCGCCTTCTTCGAGAACATCGCCAATGGCGTGATCCCCGCGCGCACGCTGGTGTCGCTGGAGACGCTGCTGATCGGCTACGGTGTCGGCATCCTGCTCGCCGCCGTGCTGACCACGATCGCGATCGGCTCGCGGATCGGCGCCGATCTGCTGGAAGCGCTGACCTCGATGTTCAACCCGCTGCCGGCGATCGCGCTGCTGCCGCTGGCGCTGATCTGGTTCGGCCTCGGCAAGGGCAGCATCATCTTCGTGCTGGTGCATTCGGTGCTGTGGGCGATCGCGCTGAACACCCATTCGGGCTTCCGCTCGGTGTCCAACACCTTGCGCATGGTCGGCCTGAACTACGGCCTGCGCGGGCTGAAGCTGGTGCGCTTCATCCTGATCCCCGCCGCCTTCCCGGCGATCCTGACCGGCCTGAAGGTGGGCTGGGCCTTCGCCTGGCGCACCCTGATCGCGGCCGAGCTGGTGTTCGGCGTGTCCTCGGGCTCGGGCGGCCTCGGCTGGTTCATCTTCGAGAACCGCAACCAGCTGGAGACGGCGAACGTGTTCGCCGGCCTGTTCACCGTGATCATCATCGGCCTCGTGATCGAGAACGTCGTGTTCGCCACCATCGAGCGCAAGACGGTGCGGCGCTGGGGCATGCAGCACTGATGGGCTATAACCACAACAACAACGAGAGGGAGACGACAATGTCCTGGAGCAAATCACTCACCGCCGCCGCGTTCGGCCTCGCCGCGCTGCTCGGCAGCACCGTCGCGCAGGCCGAGGTCAAAGAGATCAGGCTCTCCAAGGGCTACGGCATCCTCTATTTGCCGCTGATCGTGATGGAGGATCAGAAGCTGATGGAGAAGCAGGCCGAGAAGGCCGGGCTCGGTCCGTTCAAGGTGAGCTGGCAGCTGCTCGATGGCGGCAACATCATCAACGATGCGATGATGGCAGGCTCCCTCGACATCGCCGGTACCGGCGCGCCCGGCTTCATCACCTTGTGGGCCAAGGCCAAGGGCATCCCGGCGGTGGAAGTGGTCGGCGTCAGCGGTCTCAGCTCGACCTCGCTGTGGATGAACAGCAACAATCCCGAGATCAAGTCGCTGAAGGATTTCAAGCCGAGCGACAAGATCGCGCTGCCGGGCATCAAGACCTCGCTGTCGGCGGTGATCCTGCAGATGATGGCGGCGCATGAGTTCGGCCGTGAGAACTACGCCAAGCTCGATCCGATGACGGTCGGCCTGCCGCATCCGGAAGCGGTGGCGGCGCTGACGTCGGGCAAGACGGAGATCACGGCGCATTTCACCTCGCCGCCGTTCTCCTATATCGAGCTGAAGGATTCCAAGATCCACCGCGTCGCCAATTCCGCCGACGTGCTGGGGCGTCTCACCATGGACGTGGTGTTCGCGCCGAAGCGCTTCGTCGACGCCAACCCGAAGGTCGTGCAGGCCTTCCTCGATGCGCTCGACGAGGCCTGCACCCTGATCGCCAACGACAAGGCCGCCGCCGCCGAGATCTACGCCCGCACCGCCAAGGTGAAGACCACCAAGGAGGAGGTGCTGGAGATGCTGCAGGACAAGGACACCTGGTTCTCGGCGACGCCGGAAGGCGTGCTCAAGATCGCCGAGTTCATGCACGGCGTCGGCTCGATCAAGGTCAAGCCGGCGAACTGGCAGGACATGTTCGTGACGCAGCTGCGCGACCGGAAGGGAAGCTGAGGCGAGCAGCGAGTCCCGCTGCAAGACATCGGCCCAACTTTCTCCGCCCGTCATTCCGGGGCGCGCGTAGCGCGAGCCCGGAATCCATAACCACGAACGGCCTTGCGACGAAGACGCGCCACAGCCATCCCGCGCCACACGTCCGCTCGTGGCTATGGATTCCGGGCTCATCCGCGCTACGCGCGAATGCCCCGGAATGACGGCGTGTGTCGCCACTGCCGTGCCGTCCATTTCTCCCGCGCGGACCGCCGCGACATTGTGGCCCAACTCTCTCCGCCCGTCATTGCGAGCGCAGCGAAGCAATCCAGGGTGGTGGGCGGGACTCTGGATTGCTTCGCTGCGCTCGCAATGACGGTGGAAAGAGTGTGCCCGACAACGCGCAGCAAGCTCCGGAACTCCCCTGAACCCATGCAGCAGCCGTCAAGACCCATTTTCTGGCTGCCGGCGGCGTCATTGCGCCGTCGCCAAAGCTGTGCTGTGTGATGGTGGCACAACCGGACGAAGAGGGGGACGCGCGATGCGGAAATTGCTGACAGTGCTGGCGGCGCTGATGACGCTGAGCCTGACCAATTGCGGCTACAATTCCATCCAGACCAATGACGAGCAGGTCAAGGCGGCCTGGTCGGAGGTGGTCAACCAGTATCAGCGCCGCGCCGACCTCGTGCCCAACCTCGTCAACAGCGTGAAGGGCTTCGCGCAGCAGGAGAAGGACGTGCTGCTCGGCGTCACCAACGCCCGCGCCAAGGTCGGCAGCGTCCAGGCCACGCCCGACGTGGTCAACGATCCCGCCGCATTGCAGAAGTTCCAGGCGGCGCAAAGCGAGCTGACCGGTGCGCTGTCGCGGCTGCTGGTCGTCACCGAGAACTATCCGCAGCTGAAATCCGATCAATTGTTCCGCGACCTGATGTCCCAGCTCGAGGGCACCGAGAACCGCATCACCGTGGCGCGCAACCGCTACATCAAGTCGGTGCAGGAGTATAACGTCGGCATCCGCACGTTCCCGAACAACCTGACGGCCATGATGTTCGGCTACAAGGAGAAGGCCAACTTCACGGTCGAGAACGAGCGCGAGATCTCGGTCGCGCCCAAGGTCGACTTCAACGCGCCGTCGCCCGCGCCCGCCAAGTAGCCGGAGCTTCCGCTCGTGCGCGCGCTGCCGGTCGTCAAGGCGCTGCTTGCGACGCTGCTCGTCTGCCTCGCCACGCTGGTGTGGGCCGACGTCGCGGTGCCGCCGCTGACCGGCCGTGTCGTCGACCAGACCGGCACGTTGTCGTCGTCCGACATTGCCAGCCTGACGCAGAAGCTCAAGGATCTGGAGACCCGCAAGGGCAGCCAGGTCGCGGTACTGATCGTGCCGACGACGCAGCCGGAGACGATCGAGCAGTTCGCGATCCGCGTGGCCGAGGCCTGGAAGATCGGGCGCAAGAAGGTCGATGACGGCGCGCTGCTGGTGATTGCCAAGAATGATCGCAAGCTGCGCATCGAGGTCGGCTACGGCCTCGAGGGCAGCCTGACCGACGTCACCGCGCGGCGCATCATCGACGAGGTCATCACGCCCAAATTCCGCCAGGGCGATTTCGCCGGCGGCATCAATGCCGGCGTCGACCGCATCATCGGCGTGATCAATGGCGAGACCCTGCCGGTGCCGCAGCCGCAGGCCTCGCATGGCGACGATCTCGACTTCGATTCCATCACATCGTTCGCGCCGGTGGCGCTGTTCGGCGCGCTGGTGATCGGCGGCATCCTGCGCACGCTGCTCGGCCGCCTGCTGGGCTCCTTCGCCACCGGCGGCGCGATGGGCGTGATCGCCTGGCTGATGGTGGGATCGGTGGGGCTTGCCGCGCTGTCGGGGATCGCCGGCTTCATCATTGCCTTCATCGCCGACAGTTTTGCATCGATGTCGGGCCCGGGCAGCGGCCGCCGCGGCGGCTGGTCTGGTGGCTCGTCGTCATCGGGCTGGAGCAGCGGCAGCAGCAGTTCGAGCGACAGCGGCAGCTTCTCCGGCGGCGGCGGCAGTTTTGGCGGCGGCGGCGCCTCGGGCAGCTGGTGAGGGGGGGGCGATCATGAGCATCACACGGATCGGCCGTCACCTGCTGCACCACCACTGGCAGCTCAAGCGCATCTTCACGCCGGAGGTGCTGGCGCGCATCGAGCAGGCGATCGCGGCCGGTGAGCGCACGCATGCGGGGCAGGTCCGTTTCGTCGTCGAGGGTGCGCTCGATGGCCGGCCGCTGTGGCACAACCAGCCGCCGCGCGAGCGCGCGCTCGATGTGTTCTCGCAACTGCGCATCTGGGACACCGCTGATAACAACGGCGTCCTGATCTATCTGCTGCTGGCCGATCGCGACGTCGAGATCATCGCCGACCGCGGGATCCACGATCGCGTCGGCGCGGAGGGGTGGGAGACGATCTGCCGCGCGATGGAGGCCGAGTTCCGCGCCGGGCGTTTCGAGCAGGGCGTGATGCAGGGCATTCAGGCGGTCTCCCGCGAGCTCGCCAAGCACTATCCACCGCACGCCGGCGAGACGAACGAACTGCCCGACGCGCCGGTGGTGATGTAGCTCAGATCGTGCCGTGTGTTTACGCCAGCCGCTCGCGCTCACCCCGGCTGGATGCGAGCGCGCGCCGCTCTCACCCCGTCATTGCGAGCGCAGCGAAGCAATCCAGAGTCCCACCCACGCCCCTGGATTGCTTCGCTGCGCTCGCAATGACGCGGAGAGGGCAGGGCTTCCAACTCACACCGTCTTCTCAGCCACGCCGTAGCGCTTCACCATGTCCCGCGCCAGCTCCGCCATCTTCGCGCGCAGCTCGGGCGGGTCGAGCACCTCGGCCTCCGGGCCGAACCGCAGCAGCTCGCCCGCCGCATGCCACAGCGTCGCGCCGGTCGGGATGGTCGCGATGCGCCAGCCCTGAGCATCTGCTTCGTCAGCGATGCGCGTGCGCGCCCGCACGTAAGGCTGGCTCCAGACCTCCAGCAGTTTCACGCCGAGCGGCGACAGGCGCACGGTGGCCGCATTCGGATGCATCTCGG
This sequence comes from Bradyrhizobium sp. HKCCYLS3077, assembly GCF_051167555.1. Lineage (NCBI taxonomy): Bacteria > Pseudomonadati > Pseudomonadota > Alphaproteobacteria > Hyphomicrobiales > Nitrobacteraceae > Bradyrhizobium > Bradyrhizobium sp. HKCCYLS3077. Next base: position 1,374,797 of record NZ_JBNPTH010000001.1, read on the forward strand.
CCTCGAGCCGCTCCGTCGCGGCGCGCCAATAGGCGGCGAGGTCGAAATCGGCGGGCCGCGCGAAGCTCTCGGTCGTCACCGCGCAATCGAGGATGCGCGCGACGCGATAGGTCCGCACGCTGCGCTCGACCCCTCCTGCGAGATACCAGCTGCCGCCCTTGAGCACGAGGCCGAGCGGCGCGATGCGGCGGCGCTTCTCGGCGCGCCAGGTCTGATAGCGAATGTCCACCAGGACCTCGCGCAGCAGCGCATCGGCAATGGGACGCAAATGCTGCGGCTCCTCGGCCTCGCCGAACCAGCCGGGCGCATCAAGATGGAAGCGGGCCTGCATACGTCCGGCGGTGGCCCGCGACGCCTGCGGGAGCGCTGCCACGAGCTTGCTCTGCGCCGCGCTCATCGCGCCGTCGAGGCCGAGCGCCGCGGCCGGGCCGGGCAGGCCCGCCATGAACAGCGCGTCGGTCTCCGCCGGCGACAGCCCGTTCAGTCGCACGCGATAGCCGTCGAGCAGACGAAAGCCGCCCTCGGCGCCGCGCTCGGCATAGACGGGAATGCCCGCGGCCGACAGTGCATCGATGTCGCGATAGATCGTGCGCACCGAGACCTCGCAGGCGTCGGCGAGCTCGGGGGCGGAGGCCTGGCCCTTGGCCTGCAGGGTGGTGAGGATCGAAAGCAGACGGCTGGCGCGCATGCCGCGGTTAAACCATACCTGACATGGATTGTCAGGTATGCTGTGCGACAAGCCGGAGATCGCAACGAACCAGGGGAGGAGACCATCATGGCAACCGACGACACCATCACGCTGTATTATTCGCCGCAGACCCGCGCCGCCGGCGCGCGCATCCTGCTGGAGGAGCTCGGCGCGCCCTATCAACTCCACGTACTCAACATGAAGGCCGGCGAGCAGCGCAAGCCGGAGTTCCTGGCGATCAATCCGCTCGGCAAGGTGCCGACGGTCGGCCATCGCGGCCAGATCGTGACCGAGCAGGTCGCCATCTTCATCTATCTCGCCGATCTGTTTCCGCGGGCCGGCCTGACGCCTGCGCTCGACGATCCCCTGCGCGGGCCCTACTTGCGCTGGATCGCTTATTACGGCTCCTCGTTCGAGCCGGCGGTGATCGATCATTTCATGAAGCGCGAGCCCGCGCCCGTCACGCAGTCGCCCTACGCCGACTACGAGACGATGCTATCAGCGCTCGAGGCGCAGCTCGCCAAGGGGCCCTATCTGCTCGGCGAGCGCATGACGGCCGCCGACATTTTGTGGGGCGTCGCCTTCAACTGGACGATGATGTTCGGCATCGTGCCGCGCAAGGACGTGTTCGTCCGCTATGCCGAGCGCATCACCCAGCGTCCCGCCTTCCAGCGCGTGACCGCGTCGGATGTCGAGATGGCGGCACAGCACGCGGCGGCAGCAGGCTGACGCGACGCGGCCAGAGGTGAGCGGCGCCGCCGCTCACCTCGGCTAGATCTTCATCTTCAGCCGATAGGCGTAGCTGTCGCCGCGGAACAGGCCCTCGACATATTCCAGCATGCGGTTGGTCGGATCATAGGTCCGGCGCTTGATCAGCAGCGAGGGCAGCGGTTCGGTGAAGCCGAAGATCGAGCACTCCTCCGCATCGGGAGAGGTGGCCTCTATGGTCTGCTCGCAATGATCCGGCGGCGCGCCATGCGCGGCGAGATAGGCGTAGACCGAGCCCGACAGATCGGCCTGCTCGAGGCTCTGGCAGGCATCAAGGCTATACCACGCGACCTCGCGTGACAGCGGCACGCCGTCGCCAAAACGCACGCGAACGAGCTTGAGAAACCGCGCCGTCGACGGCAGGCCGAAGATCGAGGCGATCAGCCGATCGCTGAGCGCCTGTCGTTCGAGAATCTTGGAGGACGGCTTGCGGCCGAGCTCCTCCATCTCCTGCGTGAAGCCCTTGAGGCGGTTCATGCCGGGCTCGAGAACGGTCTCCGGCTTCTGCACGATGTAGCCGAGCCGGCCATGCGCCGCGAGCAGCCGCCGCTTGCGCAGCGCATCGTAGGTGTTCTGCACGGTCGTCCGGCTGAGGCCCAGTTCAGCCGCGAGATGGCGCTCGGCCGGCATCGTCGCGCCAGGCGCAACCGCGCCCTGCTCGATCATGGCCGCGAGCTGCTCTTCGAGCTGGCGATACAGCGGCATCGCCGTGTCTTCGCGCAGCTCGAGACGATCGATCAGGCTGTCGAGCTTGGGTGGGGAGCTTTTGCTGCGGTTCAATTCTCTACATGACCGTTGTAAAATCGAGTGAAAATGACCTAGCGGCGCGACTTCTATCCCGATTGTTGCGCCGAGATCAACGGACGTTCATGCCAAACGACGGTCTTCTCTTTGTCATAGGTAGCTTCGTTGCAGCAAGTGCCGCCAAGGTTGAAAGATTCCCGCGGCCCGGCGAATCCATGACCGCGAACGCCTTTGCCCTGGAGCCCGGAGGCAAGGGGCTCAACCTCGCGGTGGCCTGCCGGCGATTGGGCACGCAGGTCGACGGCATCGTGCCGATTGGCGACGACATGCTCTCCGGCCTTGCCGCATCGGCGCTGGACCGCGCCGGGCTTCCCGGCGAGATGCTTCGCCGGCTTCCCGGTCCGACCGGCGCGGGCATCGGCTTCATCGATGCGCAAGGCGAGAATTGCCTGGCCGTCTTCCCCGGTGCGAACGGGCGTCTGAGCGCCGAGGATGTGCGCGAGAAGCGCAGCGCGATCGCGCGCGCGGACATCACCATGGCCCAGTTCGAGGTCGGCGATGCGCCGATCATCGCGGCGTTCGAGATTGCGCGCGACGTGGGCAGGGCGACGCTTCTCAACCCTTCGCCGCTGCGTCCGCTCGACCCGCGGCTGCTCGCGCTGACGACCATCCTGGTTGTCAATGCCAATGAGGCTGCGGACCTGGCCTCTGATCTCGCGGGTGTCGGCAGACCAAGCTTCGATGCTGAACTGACCGACGCAGGACTTGGAGAGATCCAGGCCTTGGCCGAGGCGATCATGGCGAGGGGTCCCGCGATCGTCGTCGTGACGCTCGGCCGGGGCGGCGCCGTATTCTGCCGCAGCGGCCAGCCGCCGTTTCACCAGCCGAGCTTTTCGGTCGTCGCGGTCGATACGCTCGGCGCGGGCGATGCCTTTGCGGCGGGGCTCGCTGTCAGTCTCGCTGAGGGGCAATCGCCGGAGAATGCGATGGCGTTTGCGAGCGCCTGCGGCGCCATTCTTGCCAGCACGTGGGGCGTGTTCGACGCCTTTCCCGACCGCGCTGCCGTCGAGGCCCTGCTGCGCGCCCATCGCTGATCGCACGCGGTCGGAAAACGGCCCGTGCGACCCGCTCACCGCCCGCGCCACGCTCCCTGAGGAATTCTAAACAGAGGGGCTTGTTTTGGACTGTGTTTGGACCTTTAATGGCTGCAAGGGTATTCGAGGCGGGTTGCGGTCGAGCCGATCGCAGCGCGCTCCCGCCCTTCGGGCATGGGGCCGTTCGCAAGCGCCTGAGGTGGTTGCGCGAGGTTGAGTCATGCCCGCGTGAATGCCTCTGGCCGTTGGACATGACCGACGCGTTGTTCGTTGAGATCATCGGAGCGATCTATCAGGCGGCCCATGATCAGACGGTCTGGCCGGACGTGGTCGAGAAGCTGCGGACTTTGCTGCAGGGGTCCAGAGCCTGTCTCGTCAGGATCGGGCCGGATCGCCGTCCCGGCGATCTCATCGCGCCCAGCAACGATCCCGCCTTCCAGGATCGCTACATGGCCGAGTTCCTGGACGAGCCCAACATCATCGAGGACACGCTGCTCCGGGCCCCCGTCGGTCTCGTCTATCATGACCTCGATCGGATCGGGCGCGAGACGCTCCGCGACAGCCGCCTGTGGAACGAATGGATGGCGCCGCAGGACATGTATGGCGGACTGACCGTCAAGCTTTATGAGTTCGGATCGTCGGCGTGGTTCTTCGACGTCCAGCGCGGCCGCGACCAGCCGCCATTCACCTCGTCGGATGTCGGGCTGCTTGAATCCGTGACGCCGCATCTGCGGCGCGCCTTGGAGCTGAGCCGGTCGATCGGCCTGTCAAAGCTGTCCTGGGCGACCTTGCAGCATCTGCCGATCGGATTGATGGTGGTCGACAGCGCGCAGCATGTGGCGGCGCTGAATGCTCCGGCGGAGCGCATTCTCGCCGCGGCGGGCGCCGCGCTGTCCGTGCGCAGGGGCATCCTCGCAGCCGCCAGCCCGCAGAAGAACGCGCAATTACAGCGCTTCCTTGCCGATGTCTGCGCGGCCTCTCATTCCGCTGATCATGCGGCGGGCGGCGACATCATGTTCGGCGAGCTCGACGGCGAAGGCGCGCCGCTGCTGGCGCTGTCGATCTGTCCCGCGCGGGTCGGAGACATTCCCACGCTGGCGCCATGCGCCATCGTGATTTTGCGCAAGATCGCGCCGGAGACGCCGGCCGGCTTCGTCGACGAACTACGCCGGCTGTTCGACCTCACGCCGAAGGAAGCCGATATCGCGGCCGTGCTGAGCTCCGGCCGGTCGCTGAAGGACGTCGCGGCCGGCTCCGGCATCAAGTTCAGCACCGCGCGCAGCCATCTCGAGCGGATCTTCCGCAAGACCGGCACGAAGCAGCAGAGCCAGCTCGTCGCCGTGCTGAAGGACGTCCAGCTGATTCTTCAGCGCGAATGATGTCAGCGCACCGTCGGCGGTCGGCCGTCGGTCCGTGACTCCCCACGTAATCCGTCGCGATCGACTATGCGCTGAGCCAATTGCGCCAGCACGTCTCCCATCCAGAATGTGCTCCGCGCATGCCAGCGCGTCAGCACCGCGCACGCATGTCGACCGCATCGTCCGCAAGACCGGCACCGGCCGGCAGAGCCGGCTCGTGGCCGTCCTCGAGGACGAGCAACTGACAACGCCACGCGACGAGACAACCGCTTCCAAAGTCCTGGCACGCTGATGATGTCGCCCCCGCTGTCATCGTCCGCAAAGCGGACGATCCATTGCGCTTCGGTCCACGATGTCGCGGAGGACTGGATGCTCCGCCTTCGCGGAGCATGACAGCGGTGGGGGCGACGAAAGCACGACTCGAAGCAAGCGCAGGCTCGCAGGAAACGCTCGTCTCGGCGCAGCTCTGTCCGAGTCGTTGATGTGGCAGGCCAGACACAATCGGACATCATCTGCAGGCCGTTCTACAGAGTTCCGCCATTTGCCGGACGTCGGCGCCGGTCGTGCCGGTGCACTGTTTGAACGAGCAGATGAGCCGCACGTCGCGGGCGAGGCATCGAGATGTCGCGCCCCACTCCGACGTGCACCGGATCAAGGAGTTGTCGATGAAGTCTCTGATGTCGTGTCTGTCGTCCGCCGCGGTGATGGCTGTCATAGCCATCGCATCTGCTTCGACCGCCTCGGCGCAGCAGGTCTGCGACAGCGGCGGCGCGCCGAGCGGAACGGCTACGGGTGCAAGCTCTTTTGCTTGTGGTGACAACGCACAGGCAACCGGGGCCCTCAGCATCGCAATTGGAAGATTTTCATTGGCGTCCCGTGACTCGGCAAGTGCTATCGGAAACGGCACTACGGCGTCGGCGAACTACGCAACGGCTCTCGGCAACGGCGCCTTTGCGCCCGGCCTCCAATCAACCGCGGTGGGAGCTGCCACTGCCGTCCTCGGCGGATCCAGCACCGCTGTCGGCTTCCAGGCTGCTGTCGGAAACAACGGCACCAACGGCGTGGCAATCGGCTCCGGCGCACTCGTGCTCGAGGCAAATGGTGCAGCGTTCGGTTCGAACTCGGAGGTCAGGGCGGTCAACGGAACGACGCTCGGCAATGGCGCCTCGGTCACTGCGGCCAACAGCGTGGCCATCGGCACAGGATCGGTCGCGAACCAGGCCAACACCGTTTCGATGGGCGCCGTCGGCAACGAGCGCCGGGTCACCAACGTCGCCGCCGGTGTCAATGCGACCGACGCGGTCAATGTCAGCCAGCTCACGGCGGTGGCCAACAATCTCGGCGGCGCCGTGCAGGGCCAGCTCGATGGCTTGCAGACCAGGGTCAACGGCCTGCAAACCCAGGTCAACGACAATCTGCGCGAGGCGCGCGCCGGCATCGCGCTGGCGATGGCCGCCGGCGCGCTGCAGTTCGATTCCCGTCCGGGCAAGGTGTCGGTCGCCGGCGCCTATGGCAACTTCAAGGGTTATTCGGGCCTCGCGGTCGGCGTCGGCTATGCCGTGACCGAACGCCTGCGCTTCAATGCGACGTTCTCGGGCACGCCGGATCAGAACGCCTATGGCGGCGTCGTCTCGGGCTCCATCACGCTGAACTGAGCTCGTGCGTCTCGAACTCTCGCTGCCCTGCCTTTGCGTCGTCGCGGCCGGTCTGGTGCTGGGAGTGCTCTCCAGTCCCAGCGTCAGCCGCGCCGAGCCGCCGCTGAAGCTGGTGCAGGCCCCACCGGAGCGCGAGGCGCCGGCGCCGGCCGGGACGATCGCGCCGGAGCCCGCGAAGCCACGTCCGGCCAAGCCGGCGCCGCCGAATGGGTCGGCGCGCGCGGCCCCCGCGCCTGCGCCGCTGGCCAGCGGGATCGCCGCGCCCGCGGTCGATGCCGCTGGTCTCAGCCAGCCGCAGACTCCCGAGCCCGTGATGCATGCGGCGCGCGCGGGCCTTGGGCCCTGCCTGCCCGCGGTCGAGCGCGGTGCCGCCTCCAGCATCGATGCGCCTCACAACGCCGTCTCCAACTGGTACCCCGGCGCGCCCAATCTCCACGCCTTCTCGTCGATCGCGGCGCAGACCTATCCGTCGGCGATGGCGCCGCGCGCAGCCTCAATCCTGCTGGCGACACCATCGGCGACCGGCTGCGACGCCAGCGCGATCCAGGTGTTTCCGACCGCCCGGTCGTGCGCCGATGTCGAGCAGGAGTTTCTCAAGAGCGGTCCGGCGATCGGCCGGGTCGCCGGCCTGCCGGTGTTCAAGATGAATGGCGGCCACCGCCTGCTGATGCCGAGCGCCGGCAATGGCTGCGTCATCATCGGCCTCACCGTGCAATACGTCCCCGCCGCCCCGCCACCGCCGCCGTCGATCGTGGCGCCGAGTGCCGAAGGGGCGGGGACGCAACCGCAAGCTGCCCAGGCGAAGAAGTAGACGTTTGCAGGAAGCCAGCTCTTCTCAGCATGCGTTCGGGGAGCGCGCCTTGTGGCCATCCATGATGAGCCGCGGCGCGCTCCTTCTCAGGATCCTGAACTGATTCCGTTACCGCTTGATCTGCGCAAGTTGACGGTCGAAATCGGCGGCATCAAAGTAGTCCCGCCACACCGTGATCATGCCGTTCGCGACGGTAATCGTCCCCATCACGGGAAGCGTGATGGTCCCGCCGCTCTGGTGGGTGAAGACATCGACGCGCTCGTTGAGCACGACGTTGCCGTCGGCGGCGATCGCGGTGACCTTCCAGTCGACGGTGAACGCCGTCCCGATGCCGAAGCCTTCATGAAACTGACGGACATTGTCGCGCCCGACAATGTCGGGGAACGGTACGTTGTCGTAGAGCACGTCGTCGGACAGCATTGCGAGGGCCTCGTCGATGCGGTTGGCGCTCCAATGCGCGAAGAAAGTCTTGGCGATGTCGATCGGTTCGGAGGATGCCATTATGCGTTTCCTTGTTTCTGAGTTCCGAATTTGTCACTCCGTCATGCCCGGGCTTGTCCCACGGCTGTCCGGCAGGATTCCTGCTTCATGCGGCTTCCTTCATTGGGGGGCGAAGT
>NZ_JBNPTH010000002.1:0-1243848 GCF_051167555.1 Bradyrhizobium sp. HKCCYLS3077
ATCACGGCCGCGTGCCGCGAACAGGACATCGGGTCGGCCCAGATCAACCAGGCCATTCAGCAGCTCGACAAGGTCGGTCAGCAGAATGCGAGTGCATCCGAGCAGGTATCCTCGACCTCGGAGGAACTCGCCTCGCAGGCCGAGCAGTTGCAGTCGACCATCGCCTTCTTCCGCATCGATCGGTCCTCCGACGCTGGCATTGCTGCGCCGGCGGTCCCCACGATTGATCGCGCTGTTGGCCAGCTGAGGGCCAAGGCCGCCAGCATGGCCGCCGCAAACCGGGACGCCCATAATGCGCCGCGGAAGCCGGTTGCAAGGCCCATGACTGGGCGCGGCGTCATGGCCTCGATCGGCGGCGGCTTCGCCTTCGACATGAGCGAGGCGAGCGATGCCCGCGACCGCGAATTTCAACGTTAGTGGCACGCGGGGTCGTCTTCGGACGGCCTCCTGCAATGGAAATTGGAAGTCTGGACATGAGATTCACGATCAAGGCCAAGCTGGCCGGCGCTTTCGGTGTCGTCGTTACGCTCTCGATGATCATGGGCGGCATCGCCTACATGAACCTCTCCTCGCTGAGTGAGGCGGAGCAGCGCACGGTCGCACAGGCCGGCCGCCTCAAGATGGCGGGCGATCTCATGAACGGCATCCAGGGCCAGCAGCGGTCCGAGACCCGTATGATCAACGCGATCACGGACAAGGATATCCAGGACTACTACAACACGATGACGGCGCGCCGCGACAAGGTGCTTAAGCTGCGCGACGAGCTCTATGGCCGCGCGAGCGAGTCCGGCCGGCGCATCCTCGACCAGGCCACCAGCTCCATCAAGCGCATGAACGAACTCGAGGATCAGGCCAGCAAATTCGCGCTCCTCAATTCGAACAACAAGGCCGCCGAGGTATGGCGCGGCGAGGGGCAGCCGGCGACGCGCGAGCTCGACGCGACACTCGATTCGATCGTTGGTGAGCTGAACAAGGATGCGTCCGACAGCCAGCGCATGGTCACGGCGCTGTTGACCGCAAGGCTCGATGCCGCGCGGCTGTCGCGCGCCATCATCTCCGCCTATACGAGTGCGAACGTCCAGGATATCGACGCTGACTTGAAAGAGGCCCAGCAAAGGCTCGCCGCCGTCAAGGCGGATCTGGTGAAGATCGCCGGCGAGCAGGCCGGGCCTTCCAGCGGCGCGATCAAGGGGGAGCTCGAGCGGTTGAGCAAGGCCGTCGAGAAGGCTGCCAACTTTGCTGCGGAAGCCGGCAACGTCAAAGCGATAGCGATCGCCAACGGGGATGGCCGCAAGGCGTTCAACGATAGCCTCGATATGATCGAGCAATACGTTCAGCAGAACGAACGACAGATGGCCGAGGTTGCCGAAGACGGAGCGCGCGGGGCAAGCTTCGCCAAGACGCTGATGGTCAGCATCATCATCGGCGCGCTGGTGATCGCTGTCGTCTCGGCGACCTGGATCGCACTCAGCATCAGCAGGGCGCTGGCTCGCGCCGTCGGCCTTGCCGACGCCGTGGCCATCGGCGACCTGAGCCAGACGATCGAGGTACGTAGCGACGACGAGATCGGCGATCTGGTCAAATCGCTCAATGCCATGACGCAGAACCTCAACGTGATGGCAGGCATCGCCGACGAGATCGCGCACGGAAATCTCACCGTCGAGACCAGGCGCGCCTCCGACAAGGACAAGCTCGGCATCGCGCTCGAGCACATGGTGGACAAGCTCCGGCAGATCGTCGCCGAGGCCCTGACGGCCGCGCACAACGTGTCGGCGGGCAGCCAGGAGCTGTCGGCGAGTGCCGAGCAGCTGTCGCAGGGTGCGACCGAACAGGCCTCGTCGGCAGAGGAGGCCTCCTCGTCGATGGAGGAGATGGCGGCGAACGTGAAGCAGAACGCCGAGAACGCCAGCCAGACCGAGAAGATCGCGGCGCAATCGGCCAAGGACGCGGAAATGAGCGGCGCAGCGGTGGGCCGCGCGGTGGAGGCGATGCAGACGATCGCCGAGAAGATCACGATCGTGCAGGAGATCGCCCGCCAGACCGACCTGCTGGCGCTGAACGCGGCGGTCGAGGCCGCGCGGGCCGGCGAGCACGGCAAGGGCTTTGCGGTGGTCGCCTCCGAGGTGCGCAAGCTCGCCGAGCGCAGCCAGGCGGCGGCAGCCGAGATCGGCACGCTGTCCTCGGAGTCGGTGAAGGTCGCCCGCGAGGCCGGCGGGATGCTGTCCAAGCTGGTGCCGGACATCAAGAAGACGGCGGAGCTGGTGGTGGAGATCACGGCCGCGTGCCGTGAGCAGGACATCGGATCGGCCCAGATCAACCAGGCCATTCAGCAGCTCGACAAGGTCGGGCAGCAGAATGCGAGTGCATCCGAGCAGGTGTCCTCGACCTCGGAGGAGCTCGCCTCGCAGGCCGAGCAGCTGCAGTCCACCATCGCCTATTTCAGGATCGATGACGGAGCCAGGGCGCATGGCAGCGCGCCGGCGCCGATCGAGCGGGCCGTCAGCCAGCTCAAGGCCAAGGCCGCGACGATGGCGGCCGTGGACCGGGTCGGCAGAAAGGCGGTCGCGGCCAAGCCGGCGCGCGCCGTCAAGGCTGCCTCCGGAGGCTTCGCCTTCGATCTGGCCGATGGCGGAGACCACCACGACGCCGAATTTCAACGCAGGGCGTGACACGCGGGCGGCCGCGGGACGGCCGCGCCGGACGACGAACCCTTACTGCTCGGAAAGAACGACATGGCCGAATCGACGCAATATCTGACGCTCGGTCTCGACGGCGAGACATTCGGCATCAGCATTCGCAACGTCCGCGAAATCCTGGACATGCGGCCGATCTGCCGTCTGCCGCATGCGCCCGCATTCCTGCTCGGGATGATCGACGTGCGCGGCAGCGGCTATCCCATCGTCGATCTGCGCCTGAAGCTCGACTTGCCCAGCGCGCCCGCCACCGATGCCACGCGGATCATCATTCTCGATGTGGCGTTCGAGAACCGCATCGTCGGCGTCGGGTTTGTCGCGGATTGCGTCTATGAAGTCACCGATATCGACGATCGCACGATGGAAGCGGTGCCCGATGTGGGCGGACGCTGGAAGTCCGACTACATCGCGGGCATCGGACGCAAAGGCGAAAAGTTCGTCATCATTTTCGATCTCATCCGTCTGATGGCCCATGAGGGGATGCCTTCGGGGATGCCGTCCGCAGCGGCGGCGCCGGCCGCCGCTGCTGCGGCTTGAGCGTCCGGAGCTCGGCTGTGCCGGAGAGTGCGTTGCATCTTTCAGAACGTCATTTCAAAACCATCTCAAAGCTGATCGAGGGACAGGTCGGAATCAAGCTGCCGGCGGCCAAGCGGCTGATGGTCGAGGGGCGGCTGCACAAGCGTGTTCGCGCGCTGAACTACTCCTGTCTGAACGAATATGTCGACAATCTGTTTCATGACGGCCAGTTCGAGGACGAGATCGCGCATCTCATCGATGTCGTGACCACCAACAAGACGGATTTCTTTCGAGAGCCGTCACATTTCGATTTCATGCGCGATGTCGCCGTTCCGGAGCTCCTGAATTCTCGCGGTCGCGCCGATCTGAAGATCTGGAGCTCGGCCTGCTCCACCGGCATGGAGGCGTACACCGCCGCCATGGTGCTCGACGACATGAACCGGAGAGGATCGCGATTCGGCTTCCGGATCCTGGGCACCGACATCTCCAACGTCGTGCTGCATGCAGCGAGGACCGCGATCTATACGACCGACGTGCTGGCACCGGTGCCGCCGGATTTCATCAGGCGCTACTTCATGATGTCGCGAAACCGCGAGAGCGATCAGGTGCGTGTCGTGCCCGAGTTGCGCCGCCTGACCGGGTTCATGCGCATGAATCTCATGGAGCCCAGCTACCCGGTCGACCGCGACGTCGACATGATTTTTTGCCGCAACGTGCTGATCTATTTCGAGCGCGAAACGCAGCGGAAGGTCATCGAGCGTCTGTGCACCCACCTCCGGCCGGGTGGCTATCTCATGGTTGGACACTCCGAATCGATGATTCACAGCGTTGTACCCGGCTTGAAGCAGGTGCAGCCGACGATCTTCAAAGTCTAGCAGCGGAACGCGGCACGATGGCAAGGCAGAAGGTTCGCGTGCTGATCGTGGACGACTCGGCGTCGGTCCGCCAGATTCTGACGGCGATCCTCGGAGAGGATCCCGAGATCGAGATCATGGCTACGGCCTCCGACCCGTATGCGGCCGCGCGGCGCCTGGAGGCTCAATTGCCCGACGTGATCCTGCTCGACATCAACATGCCGCGCATGGACGGCATCACGTTCCTTCGCAAGATCATGGCGCAGCATCCGATTCCCGTCATCATCTGCTCGTCGCTGACCGACGAAGGCTCGGAACTGATGTTCGAGGCATTCGAGGCCGGCGCGGTCGACATCATTCCCAAGCCGCGCATCGACACGCGTCAGGCATTGCTCGAATGCTCGACCCGGCTGCGCGATGCGGTCAAGTCGGCAGCCGGCGCGAAGGTGCGATGGCGGCCGCAGCGAAAGACCGTGGTCGAGAAGAGGCTGACGGCGGATGCCATCATCCCGCCGCCCATCGAGGGACGCGGGCATCGGAAGACGGAACGCATCGTCTGCATCGGCGTCTCGACCGGAGGGACAGAGGCGCTGAATGAGGTGCTCGAGGTACTGCCGCCGAATTGCCCCGGCGTCTTGATCGTGCAGCACATGCCGCCGGGTTTCACGGCCGCGTTTGCGCGGCGGCTGAACGGCATCTGCCGGATCCAGGTCAAGGAGGCCGAAGATGGCGAGCCGGTCCAACAGGGGTGTGCCTATATCGCGCCGGGTGCTCGTCACATGCTGCTGCAGCGCGTGGGGGCCCGCTATGTCATTGCGATCAAGGACGGTCCGCCGGTGTCGCGGCATCGTCCATCGGCCGACGTGCTGTTCCGCTCAGCCGCGCAACATGCCGGCAGTAACGCACTGGGCATCATCATGACAGGCATGGGTGACGATGGGGCGCGGGGACTTCTGGAGATGCGCAAGCTGGGCGCGGCGACGCGGGCGCAGGATGAGGAAAGCTGCGTCGTGTTCGGTATGCCTAAGGAGGCGATCGCCCGCGGCGCCGTCGAGAAAGTGGTCTCGTTGAACCAGATCCCGCGCGAGATCATGCTCTGGTCTCAGGCGGGACAGCCGCTCCTGGCGGATTAGGTCCGTGATGGCCGAAACTTGCCCACGGGAAGCGATCAGAACGTCCCTCGCCGCGATCTATGACGTGTCGTCGTACATCGAAGAAACCTTCTTGCAGGCGGGACAGCGGCTCGGCCGCGGACAAGCGATCTTTCAGGAGCTGAATCACGATCTGGCGGCGCTGGCCAGCGGAATGTCCGGCACCGAGATCGAGCAGGCGTCGAGTGCCGTTCGTGACATCGCCAACCGACTCGATCGTCTCGCGCAGGCGTTGCCAGCTGAGACGGCGCTGCTCGGCCGCCTCCGGCAAAGCGCGGCCGAGGCGGCGGGCCAACTCAGGACTCTGTTCAAGCATGTCCAGACTATCTCGATCATCGCGCGGAGCGCGCGCATCGAGGCCGCATCGCTGGAGGGAGACCGGGACAACTTCCTTGCCTTTACGCGGCAGGCGCATGAGATCGCGGGCTCGGTAAAGCAATTGCTCGACGCCTGCGCGCGGGATCAAGCCCTGCTCGCAAAGGCGGTCGAGGCCGCTCTCGATCGGCAGAGTGATTTCGACCAGCGCTACCGCACCCAGCTTCTCGCGACCGGGAAAGAGCTGATCGCCGCTTACTCCGTCATGCACGAGCGGCGTGGCAACAGCCTTAAGCTTGCGGAGTCGGCAGGCGGGAGTACGCAGAAGATCGCCCAGGCCGTCGCTCGTTCGATCATCTCGCTGCAGGCCGGAGACAGCACGCGGCAACGGCTGGAGCACATCCGTTGGGGACTCGAACTTGCCGGCCGTGAACGAGGAGTTACGGATCCAGAATCGCGTCACGACCTGGCGACACTGCCAACCCTTCTGTGCCGTCTGCAATCGATGCAGCTGGATGATGCGAAGCGCGAGCTGCAGAACGATACCGCGGCGATCTTGCACGCGCTGTCGAGCATTCTGAGCGATGCGACCGGCGTGATTGGCCAAGGCAGGTCGCTCTATGGTGATCAGGGCGATGATGCCGTATCCGTTCTTGCCCGTACCAAACAGGTGCTGGCGCAGGCCTCGACCCTCATTGCCACCTGCGAACGAGCGGGCACGTCGGTCGACGACGCGCTCCTCACGGTCGAGGAGCTGCTGGGCCGCTTTCGCGTCGCCGTTGCAGCTCTGCTGGAGGCAGTCCTCGATATTACATTGATCGGTATGAATGCGAGCCTCAAGGCGGGTCACCTTGGGAGCAGAGGTAGTGCTTTCGTCGTGATCGCAAACGAACTCAGGGCTACGGCCGATTTGGTTGCCGCTGGCGCCGGCCGGCTCAAGACGGCCCTCGAAGTCATCGAAACCCTGGCGCTCGAGCTCCGGGCGCTTCGCCTCGAAGGCGAGCCTGCCCAACTCGCCGGGCTGGAGCCGGCGATCCTCGATGCGATCAATGGGGTCGAGTCCGGAAATGCACGTCTCGGGACGATAGTCGACCGCCTGATCCGCGAGGGCGCCGAATTCGAGGAGCTCATGGGATCGGTTCGGCAGCTGATATCCCATCTCGACGAAAGCACGGCCAAATTGTCCAGTGTTGCCGCGCAATTGAACGCAAGCAGTGTGAGCGCGCAAGGCGCCTTGCCTACGGCGAGCGACCAGGCAGCCTTCGACGATGCCCTTGGCCGTTATACGATGGAGCGGGAGCGCGAAGTTCACCGGAGGTTCCTGAGCAGCTTCGGCCTCGTTGCGAGTGCGCCCCCGCAAGACGTCGATGAGGTCGAAGCAGACGATGGCGTGTTGCTGTTCTGACGCCAGGTTGCGCAGGTCGAACCGTTCCAGTTGCACGATCCAAGTCGCCACCCAGGCGGATCGCGGCATTCAGCGGCGAGAGCCGGGCTGGTCAGGCGGCAGTAGCCGGAAGTCTCGCGCTGGATTCTGCATCATCACTCAATATGACACGATCCTGAGGTCTGTTGGAGATTCAATGCAGAGTTGAGGGTAGGTTTGTCGGAACAGACATTGATCTTACTGGCAGATCATGCGCCTCTTGATCAGCGGGTCCTAGGTTCGGGCCCTAGTGCACCCACCAAGCCTTCCAAGGACATACTGCTGGGCCCCACATTTCCTCCGGGGTTGTTCGTCAGAGCGCCTCGCCTGAAGTGCCGTGCAAGCGAGCGCTGGCGAACGCGATGTACCAGTCGAGGCAACCTGGATTGGCCATCGCATCGCGGTTGATGACCTTGTCCAGCGGTTGGCCGAGCAGCAGCTTCTTGATCGGGAGCTCCTGCTTCTTGCCCGACAGCGTGCGCGGGATCTCCGCCACCGCAAAGATTTCGTCGGGCACGAAGCGTCGTGACAGGCTGGCTTCGACCGCCATGTTGATCTTCCGCTTCATGGCATCGTCGAGCGCGACGTTGTCGCGCAGCACGACGAACAGCGGCATATAGCTGTCGCGGCCGAGATATTCGAGATCGACGACCAGCGAATCCAGGATCTCCGGGAGCGCCTCGATCGCCGAGTACAATTCGCTCGTTCCCATCCGCAGGCCATGGCGATTGATGGTGGCGTCGCTGCGGCCATAGATGATGCAGGAGCCATCTGCATCGACCTTGAGCCAGTCGCCGTGCCGCCAGACCGGCGTGCCGTCGCCGGTTTTGTACGTGTCGAAATAGCTCGAGAGATAGCGCGCGTTCCCGGCGTCGTTCCAGAACCGCAGCGGCATCGACGGCATCGGCTCGGTGCAGACGAGTTCTCCGACCTCGCCGATGACGGGCTCGCCCTGGTCGTTGAAGGCCTCGACGGCCGCGCCGAGCGCGCGGCATTGCATCGTTCCTGGTATCTGCGGCAATTCGCGATGGCCACAGATGAAGGCGCCGGCGAAGTCGGTGCCGCCGGAAATGTTGGACCACCACATCTCGGCTTGCGCCCGGCTGCCATTGACCTTTGAGAGGGCTGCAAAGCGCTGGTCGAACCAGGCTTGCGTATCGGCGCTGAGCGGCGAGCCGGTGGAGCCGAGGCAGCGCAGATGCGACAGATCGCCGGCGTCCGCCAGGTTGATGTCCGCCTTGACGCAGCTCGCGAAGAATGCCGCGCCGGCGCCGAAGAAGGTCGAGCGGGAGTTCGCGACGAAGCGCCACAGCGTGGTCCAGTCCGGATTATCCTTCGGCCCCGCCGGACTGCCGTTGAAGATGCAGCAGGTGGTGCCGTTGAGCAGCGCGCCGACTTGGTTATTCCACATGATCCAGCCGGTCGAGCTGTACCAGTGATAGCGCTCGCCGAACGAATTGGGCTGATACGAGCAGCCGATGTCGTTGTGCAGCCCGAGCAGGGCCAGCGTGACGATGATGATGCCGCCATGGCCATGCACGATCGGCTTCGGCAGCCCCGTGGTGCCGCTCGAATAGACGATCCAGAGCGGATGATCGAAGGCAAGCCATTCCGGCTCGAAGGCGTCGATGGCCGGGCCTGTTCTTGCCAGGACATCTGCGAGACAGACGTCCCCGTCGGCTTGCGCGCCGGCGTCGTTACTGTGCAGGATGACGTGGCGGACCGTCGGTAACGACCGGCGCAGCTCCTCGACGACGTCGCGGCGATCATGCCGGCGCCCCGCGTAAGTTACGGCATCGCAGGCGATCAGCACCTTCGGCTCGATCTGCTTGAACCGGTCGATCACGGCAGGCGCGGCCATGTCCGGCGCGCAAACGCTCCAGATCGCCCCGATGCTGGCCGCCGCGAGAAACGCGATCATGGCTTCCGCAATGTTGGGCAGATAGGCCGCGACCCGGTCGCCGGGCGCGACGCCTTGCTCGCGCAGATGCAGCGCCAGCGCGGCTGCCTTTCGCCGCAGCTCCCGCCAGGTTGTTTCCCTGAGCGTCCCATCCTCGTCACTGCTGATGATCGCGGGCAGGCCCGCGGCCTCGGCGGGGTCGACGTGACGGAACACCTGCCGTGCGTAGTTGACCGAAGCACCGGGGAACCAGACGGCTCCCGGCATCGTGCGCTTGGCCAGCACGGATGAAAACGCGGTCGGCGACTGCAGGTCGAAATAGTCCCAGATGCTGCGCCAGAAGCCATCGAGATCGCGGATGGACCATTGCCGCATCTCCTCGAAGTTTTCGAAATGGAGGCCGCGATTGTCCCTCAGCCATCGCCGATAGAGAGCCATTTGCGGGACGTAGGGAGCTGTCATCATTCATTCCGGCTTGTTTGCATCGTACGGAGACGCCGAGCAGCGCTCATTTCGACTTCTGCTTGCGCCGCTTGTAGAGCGCGTTGAAGCCTCCGGCCATGAAGGTCACAAACCGCTCGCGGACGGCCACGAAATCGTCGGACTTGCACAGACCGCCGGACAGGCGGTCGATGCGGCCGGTCCGTGACAGGATCAGCGAATAGGCGCCGGAGGTGAACTGAAAGCTCCAGAACAGGTCCTCGGGCGCGGCGTCGGGCAACGCCTTCTGCAGCAGCCCGATGAGACGCAGCACCATCGGATCGAGATAGGCGTCCAACATCTCCACGCCATAGCCCGGCGCGTTGGCGACCTGCGCGAAAATGCGGCCGAAGTGCCGCCAGTTGTCCTCTTCGTTGACGTAGACGTCGAACGCACCGTCATAATAGGCGCGCAACGCGCCTTCCACGGTCGGGCGATCTCCGACCTTGGCCTCGTAGGCATCCAAGCCGGCCGTGCGCACCGTGACCGCGTATTCCATGCGGCGCTCGAACACGGCATCGAACAACGCTCTCTTGCCCTCGAAGTAATAATGGATCAGCGCGGGATGGATGCCCATCTTGTCGGCGACGTCCTTGATCGTCACGCCGTAATAGCCGAGCTGCGCGAACAGCTCCTCGCTGGTGTCGAGGATGAGCTTCACCGTCGTCGCGCGCTGTTCCGCGCGCGTGCGGCGCCCCTCGGGCTTCGGCTGTGCTGCCATGCTCTCCCTGATCCCTGATCGGCGCGCGGCGCCATTGCTGTCTCGACGATGCGGGGACGGGCGCTCCCGGTCAAGCGGGACTTCGGCGTTCCAACAATTTCATTTAGCACTAAATGAATGAACTTGACCGGACGTTGGCCGGACGGTAGGTCTGTAAGCGTGACGGACGTGATCTCCGAGCAGGTGAGCAGCCCGAGCTGCGGCCCTCGGTGCGCCGACGTCATCAACAAAGGCTGGCGATCGATCGGCCGCACTCGGGAGGACACATGACACGGATCAAGACGACGGCGGCCGCCCTGCTGATGCTTGGCGCGGCCCTTTCAACTCCGGCGATTGCGCAGAAGAAATACGACGTCGGCGCCACCGATACCGAGATCAAGATCGGTCAGACCAATCCCTCGAGCGGGCCAGCGTCCACCTTCGGCGCGATCGGCAGGGCGGAAGCGGCCTATATCCGGATGATCAACGAGCAGGGCGGCGTCAACGGGCGCAAGATCAACCTGATTCAATACGATGACGCCTACAGCCCGCCGAAAACGGTCGAGCAGGTGCGCAAGCTGGTCGAAAGCGACGAGGTGCTCACCACGTTCCAGATCATCGGCACGCCGCCGAATGCCGCTGTGCAGAAATATCTCAACAGCAAGGGCGTGCCGCAGCTGCTGGCCGGAAGCGGCGCGTCCCGCTTCACCGATCCCAAGAATTTCCCGTGGACCATCTCCGCCAACCCGAACTATCAGTCGGAAGCGCACATCTACGCAAAATACATTCTCGAGAACTTTCCGAATGCCAAGATCGGCATCCTCTATCAGAACGACGATCTGGGCAAAGATTACGTCAAGGGGCTGAAGGACGGGCTCGGCGCCAAGGCCGGCATGATCGTCAAGGAACTCTCCTACGAGGTGTCCGACCCGACCGTCGACTCGCAGCTGGTGACGCTGAAGGCGTCGGGTGCCGACCTGTTCTACAACATGTCGACGCCAAAATTCGCAGCGCAATCGATCCGGAAAGCCGCCGAGCTCGGCTGGAAGCCGGTGCACATCCTCGAGGTCAATGCGACGGGGGTCGGTCAAGTGCTGGTCCCTGCCGGCTTGGAGAACGCCAAGGACATCATCTCGGTCGCCTATGGGAAGGATCCGCTGGACCCGCAATGGGCCGACGACGAGGGCATGAAGCGCTACAAGACGTTCATGGCGAAGTACGCGCCGGGCGAGGACGCCAACAGCGGTTACGCGACCTATGGCTACTCGACCGCGGCGCTGCTCGTCCAAATCCTCAAGCAGTGCGGCGACGAGCTGACGCGGGCCAACATCATGAAGCAGGCGACCAACATCAAGGGCTTCGTGCCGGATCTGGGGCTGCCGGGGATGTCGATCACGACGACGTCCGATGACTACCGCATCAACAAGCAATTTCAGATGATGAAATTCGACGGCCAGCGCTGGGTCATCTCGGGGCCGATCCTGACCGACGACTTCAAGGCGGACTAGGTCATCTCGTCTCGCCTCGGCATTGCGCCGGTTGCGAGCCGTGCCGCCGGCCGTCCTGCGCCGACGTCTGCCCACAGAACTTCCGCCATCGGAGCGCCGCGTATGACCAGTGAAGCCGTTCGCCGCCGCCGGGGCTTCGACCCCGCGGCGCTCGCTGCGATCGGTCCGGCACTTGCCGAGTTCGTCGATCGCGGCGAGCTCGCAGGTATCGTGTCGCTGACGTCGCGGGGCGGCGAGGTCGTTCACGCCGAAACCATCGGCTGGCGCGATGTCGAGACCAGGAGCCCGATGCGCTCCGACACGCTGTTCCGGATCGCGTCGATGACCAAGCCGATCACCTCGGTGGCGGCGATGATGTTGGTCGAGGAGGGCAGGATCGGCTTGCCGGACCCGATCTCGCGCTGGCTTCCGGAGCTCGCCGATGTCAGGGTGCTGCGTAACGCCGCCGGCCCGCTCGACGACACCGTGCCCGCCGACCGCGCGATCACGATCGAGGATCTGCTGACGCATCGCTCAGGGATCGCCTACGCGTTCTTTTCGGAAGGCCCGCTCAAGCTCGCCTACGAGTGTGCGCTCGGCGATCCTGCGATGAACCGGTCAACGCCGGACGAATGGCTCGCCGCGCTTGGCACGCTGCCGCTCGCGTATCAGCCCGGCGACCGTTTCCATTACGGTCATTCGACCGACGTGCTCGGCTTCCTGATCGGCCGGGTCGAAGGCAAGCCGTTCCGGGAGGTGCTGCGAGAGCGCATCTTCGGCCCGCTCGGTATGGCCGATACCGATTTCTGGTTGCCGCACGACAAGCGCGATCGTCTCGCGAGCCTCTACAGCTATGACGAGACGGCGGCCCGGCTCGCGAAGCTGGAGCCGGTGATGTATGACGCGCCGCCCGCTTATACGCCTGGCGGCGGCGGCTTGATCTCGTCCGCGCCGGACTATCATCGGTTCGCGCGCATGCTGCTCGGAGGAGGTGAGCTGAACGGCGTCAGGCTGCTGCGGCGTGAAACCGTCGACCTGATGCGGACCAACCGTCTGACGCCATCGCAGCGGCAGGTCCCTTTCGCCGGCATGCCGTTGTGGCAGACGTGCGGGTTCGGGCTCGGACTTGCGATCGTCGAGACGTCGGTCGGCAATCCCTATGCCTGCGGCGCGTCGGGATCGATGACCTGGCCGGGCCTCTTCGGCACGTGGTGGCAGGCCGATCCCGTCAACGACCTGATCATGATCTATCTGATCCAGCATCAGGTGCCGGTCTCGGCCGGAATAGGGGCCACGATTGCTACCGGGCGCGGCGCTGCGGGCCGCCGTGCTCTGCCGATCTTTCAAAGTGGAACTTATGCGGCGCTGTCCGACATGGCGGAACAGACGACATGACCTTGCCGCGCGCGTCCTGTCGGGGAGGAGGCTGGCCAGGCCGCGTACATTCCGCGCGATGAAACGTTCGAGCAGCGAAGCGCTGCTGCCGTGCATGTCGGAACTGTAACATGCCTTCTCTCCATCCTTGAGCTTGTGTTCCGGCCGTTATTCTGCTCAGTGCCTTCTCAAATTGCGCGATCATGCGCATCGATCGATCGACTGAAGTCGACAGCCAGTGAGGAAACAAATATGCGCAAGTTAACTTTCGCCCTTGCCCTGATCGCTCCCATGCTCGGCCATGCCGCGCAGGCCGAGGACAGCATCAAGATCGGCTATATCGATCCGCTGTCCGGCGGCGGCGCCAGCGTCGGCGAGGGGGGCCTGAAGACGTTCCAATATCTGGCCGAGGAGCTCAACGCCAAGGGCGGCATTCTCGGCCGCAAGGTCGAGATCGTGCCGTTCGACAACAAGACCAATCCGCAGGAGAGTCTGGTCCAGGCTCAGAAGGCGATCGACGCCGGCGTTCGCTATATCACGCAGGGCAACGGATCGTCCGTCGGGCTCGCGCTGGAGGACTTCGTCACCAAGCACAACACCCGCAATCCGGGCAAGGAAGTGCTGTATTTCAACTATGCCGCCGTCGATCCGAGCATGACCAACGAGAAGTGCAGCTACTGGCATTTCCGCTGGGACGCGAGCTCCGACATCAAGATGGAGGCGCTCACCAACTACATGAAGGACATCCCGTCCATCAAGAAGGTGTATCTGATCAACCAGGACTATTCGTTCGGCCAGTCGGTCCGCAGTGACGCGCGCAAGATGCTGGCCGCGAAGCGCGCCGACGTCCAGATCGTCGGTGATGAACTGCATCCGCTGCTGAAGATCACGGACTTCTCGCCCTACATTGCCAAGATCAAGGCGTCCGGCGCCGACAGCGTCATCACCGGAAATTGGGGCCAGGACATCGCGCTGCTGCTCAAGGCCGCGGCTGACGCCGGCCTGAAGGTCAACTGGTACACGTATTACGCCGGTGGCGCCGGCGGTCCGACGGCGATCAAGCAGACCGGCCTGGATCATCAGGTGTTCCAGCTCACGGAAGGCTTCGCCAACTCCGGCAATCAGGCGGCGATGGACTACGAGAAGGCGTTCCGCGCCAAGGTCAATTTGTCGCTGTGGTATCCGCGCGCGGTCAACGAGATGCGCATGTTCAAGGCGGCGGCCGAGAAGGCCAACTCCGTCGATCCGGTGAAGGTCGCCGCGGCGCTCGAGGATCTCAAGTTCGAGGTGCTGGACGGCGGCACCGGCCTCATGCGCAAGGACGACCACCAGTTCTTCCAGCCGATCTACGTCTCGTCCTTCGGCAAGCTCGCGGCGAACGAGCCGTTCGACGAGGAGAACACCGGCTGGGGATGGCATCTGGTCACCAAGGTCGATACGCCCCAGGCCATGGTGTCGACGACCTGCAAGATGACGCGGCCGTAACCATCCGCGCAGGCCTCCCGCACGGCCCAACCGTGCGGGAGGCCTTTCGCCGATCTGACCGGGACTGAGCGGCCAGGGCATCGAAGCCCGACATTCGCGAGTGCGCCGTGCTTGAACTCATCGTCATCTCCACCCTCAACGGCGTGCTGTTCGGCATGCTGCTGTTCCTGCTGTCGAGCGGGCTCACCGTCATCTTCAGCATGATGGGGGTGCTCAATTTTGCCCATGCCAGCTTCTACATGCTGGGTGCGTTCTTCGGCTTCCAGCTTACCAAATGGCTAGGCTTCTGGCCGGCGCTGCTGCTGGCGCCGCTTTTGGTCGGAGCCATCGGCATGGCGGTCGAGCGTTACGGCCTGCGCAATACGCACAAGCACGGCCATGTGGCCGAACTGCTGCTGACCTTCGGTCTCGCATTCGCGATCGAGGAAATCGTCTCGATGATCTGGGGCAAGACGCCGCTCGACTATCGCGTGCCGGCGCTGCTGGATTTTCCGGCGTTCACGATCTTCTCGACCAACTATCCGGCCTACAAGCTGTTCATGCTGGCGGTGTCGGTCACGATCTTCGTGGTGCTGCTGATCGTGCTCAAGCGCACCCGCGTCGGCCTGATCGTGCAGGCGGCGCTCACGCATCCCCACATGGTGGGCCATCTCGGCCACAATGTCGGGCGCGTGTTCATGGTGGTGTTCGGGGTCGGCAGCGCGCTGGCCGGTCTCGCCGGCGTGATCGCCGGACCAGCGTTGGTGACGCAATCCGACATGGCCGCGGCGCTCGGGCCGATCCTGTTCGTGGTGATCGTGTTCGGCGGCCTCGGCTCGCTGCCGGGCGCCTTCATCGCCTCGCTGGTGATCGGCCTGGTGCAGACCTTCGCCGTCGCCTTGAACGGCTCGCTGGCGAGCGCCTTCGGCCCGCTCGATCCCTCTGCCGGACCATCGGTGCTCACCGACATCTGGAACGTCACGATCGCGCAGGTCGCGCCGATCGTGCCCTATTTGCTGCTGGTCCTCGTGCTGATCGTGCGTCCCGTGGGCCTGATGGGGACCCGTGAATCATGACCTCAGCAGTCACCTCCGCCCCGCCCATGTCGGCGAAGCCGGCCGGCTCCCACCTCCGCTTCTACGCCATCTGGCTGCTCGGCGTGGTCGTGCTGGTCATCCTGCCGCTGCTGTTCAGTTCGGGCGGATCGCTGACCTCGTTCAGCCTGATCGGGATCGCGATCGTCTTTGCGCTCTCCTACAACATCTTGCTCGGCCAGACCGGGCTGCTGTCGTTCGGTCATGCGGTTCACTACGGCCTCGGCGGCTTTGCCGCCTGTCACATGATGAATGCGGTGGTCGCGCATGGCTGGCCGATTCCGCTGCCGTTCATTCCGCTGTTCGGCGGGCTGGGCGGGCTCGCTTTCGCGATCCCCCTCGGCTGGGTCATGACCAAGCGCGCCGGCACGGTGTTCGCGATGATTTCGCTCGGGATCGGCGAACTTGTCGCGTCGTCGTCGCTGATCCTGCGCTCGGTGTTCGGCGGCGAAGCCGGCATCACCAGCGACCGCACGGCCTTGCCGCGCATGTTCGGCTGGACCTTCGGGCCGCAGCTGCAGGTCTATTACCTCATTGCGTTCTGGCTGGTGCTGTCGGCGATCGCGATGTACGCGCTCACTCGAACACCTCTCGGCCGGATCAGCAATGCTGTGCGCGACAATCCCGAGCGAGTCCAGTTCATCGGCTACGATCCGCACGTCGTGCGCTATCTCGCTTACTGCTTCGCCGGCTTCTTCGCGGGCATCGCCGGCGGACTTGCGGGCATCAGCTTCGAGATCGCCAACTCCGCCTATCTCGGCGCGATCCAGTCGGGCCTCGTGCTGTTTTCGACCTTTATCGGCGGCACCGCCTATTTCTTCGGTCCTATCCTCGGCGCCATCCTGGTGACCTATCTCCAGCTCGGCCTGACGAGCCTCACCGGCGTCTGGCAGCTCTATTTCGGCATCATCTTTATCGGCATCGTCATGTTCTCGCCGGGCGGCATCGCCGGCCTCTTGATGATGCACCGGCCGCTGATCCGGGCCGGGACACTCGGAATGGTGATCCCGTCCTATCTCGTTGCCGTCCTACCGACCGCGGCGCTTGCCTGGGGCGTCATCCTGACCATCGAGACGGTCGCGCGCTACTCCGGTGGGGAAGCGATCAACCTGTTCGGCGTGGCGTTCAATCCGCAATCTCCGGTGACGTGGGCTGTCGCCGCAGGACTGGTTGTCGGTGGCTTTTTCGTCGCACGGTTGACGTGGCAGCGGATCGCAAGCGCCTGGGACGGGGCCGCCACCGTGGCGCGTGACCGGGGGCATCTGGCATGACCACAGCCATCGAAGTCCGCGCCGTTGAAAAGCGCTTCGGCAATGTCAGCGTCATCCGCGACCTCAATCTCAGCGTCTCCAAGGGTGAGCGCCACGCCATCATCGGTCCGAACGGCGCCGGCAAGTCCACGACGTTCAACCTGATCAGCGGGCACATCCGGCCGAGCTCGGGCGAGGTGCGATTGAACGGGGCGGTCATCTCCGGCCTGCGGCCGTTCGAGATCAACCGCCGCGGCCTGTCGCGCTCGTTCCAGGTGACCAACGTGTTCTCCCGCATGACGGTGTGGGAGAACGTCCGGTGCGCCGTGCTGTGGGCGACCGGGCATCGCTATGCGTTCTGGAAGAATGTGGACAGCCTGCCGGAGGTGCGCGAGCGGACCGCTCAAATCCTCGACAACATTCATCTCACCCACCGGCGCGATGTCCCTGCGGGATTGCTGACCTATGCCGAGCAGCGCGAGCTCGAGATCGGCGTGACCATCGCGAGCGGCGCGACCGTCGTCATGCTCGATGAGCCGACCGCTGGAATGAGCAACGCGGAAACCGAGCGCGCGGTGGCCTTGATCCGGCGGCTCACCGAGGGGCGGACCTTGGTGATCGTGGAGCACGACATGAGCGTGGTGTTCGGCCTTGCCGATCGCATCTCGGTGCTGGTCTATGGTCACATCATCGCGTCGGGCACGCCGGAGGAGATCCGGCGCGACCCGAAGGTGAGGGAAGCCTATCTCGGCGAGGAGGTCCACTAATGCTCGAAGTCAGGAACCTCCACGCCTATTACGGCAAGAGCCACATTCTCCAGGGCGTGGATCTCGACGTCGCCGCCGGAGAAGTCGTCAGTCTGCTCGGGCGCAACGGCGTCGGACGCTCGACCACCGTCAAGGCGATCATGGGCGAGGTCAGCCCGCAGGGGACGATCCGCTTCAAGGGCAAGGACATTGCCGGCCTGCCGAGCTACAAGATCGCCCGGCTCGGACTGGGCTACGTGCCCGAACATCGCGACATCTTCCCGAGCCTCACGGTGCGGCAGAATCTCGTGCTCGGCATCAAGGATATCCGGCGGCCGGGTAAGTGGCGCCTGCAGGACATGCTCGACATGTTTCCCAATCTCGCCGCGCGCGCCGATACGCCCGCCGGCGTCCTGTCGGGCGGCGAGAAGCAGATGCTGACCACCTGCCGGACCTTGATGGGCGATCCTGATCTGATCATGATCGATGAGCCGACCGAAGGTCTGGCGCCGCTGATCGTGCAGCAGGTCGGCGACCTGATTGCGCGGATCGCTGCGGCCGGCGTCGCGATCCTGCTGGTCGAGCAGAAGCTCTCGATCGCGATGCGCATCTCCAAGCGCGTCTACGTCATGGGCCACGGCCGCGTCGTGTTCGAAGGAACACCGGACCAGCTCAAGGCCGACGCCGCGGTGCGCCAGGAGTGGCTCGAAGTGTGACGACGCAGCGTCTGGCAGGCATCGTCATGGCTGACGAACGTGGGGTCAGTCTCTTCTCCCAGGGCATCTTCGACAGCCTGGAGAGGCGCCTCCGATGACGCGGTCGACGTCGCGGGCAAGCACGCCGACACCGATGCGCCGTGATGATGTCGCTGATCAACTGCATGATGATGCAGCCGACGGGCCATCCGCGCGGATCTGAGCCTGTGGTTCTGCTGCGTGCTCTGTTTGCTACACGCGGACCGCAGGTGCTGCATCGCCGACGAATCCCTCAGGGTGCTGTCCGCTGACTGGGCATCGGTTATCTCACCCGACAGGAGATGATCGCGATGCCGCGATGATCAGCAGCGTCGAAATGGCAAGCAGACAAACGGCGCGCCGGATCATTGGACCGCTTCGATGCGCGCGGCTATCATTGAAGAGAGACCAAATGTTCATCTACCGAATGCAATCATCTGGAGGTTGGAATGGTCTGCAGATCGACGGCGCTCGCGCTCATCGGTGTGGGAATTCTGCTCGCAGGCTCGACGCCTGCCATAGCCCAGCAGGCCGAGGTCAACGCGCCCGACCTCGTCCTCGTCAATGCAAAGGTTCTGACCCTCGACGAGCAATCCAGCGTCACCGAGGCGATCGCCGTCCGGGACGGAAAGGTTCTTGCGGTCGGGAGCAGCGCGTCGATGCGGGCGCTGGCCGGCGCGCGCACGCAGGTGCTCGATGTCGCGGGCAAGACCGTCGTTCCAGGATTGATCGATACCCATGCGCACTTCAAGGCGGCTGGCCTCGGTGACTATGTCGTCGTGATGGGCCGGGCGAAGACGGTCGCGGACGCGCTCGAGGCCATCAAGGCCTTCGTCGCCAAGAGGAAGCCGGGCGAGTGGATCGTTGGCGGCGCGTGGCATCCGCCGTCACAGCTCGCCGAGAAGCGCTATCTGACGCGGCAGGAGATCGACAGCGTCGCGCCGGACAATCCGGTCTACCTGCGCACCGTCGGGCATTTCTCGATGGCGAACTCAATGGCTTTGCAGAAGGCCGGCATCGACAAGACCACCGCGAATCCCGACGGCGGTTCGTTCGAGCGCGACGCCGCCGGCGAACTGACCGGCCTCCTCTTGGAGACCGCGATCGACCGGGTCGAGAAGGCCGTTCCGCCATGGACCGAAGAGGATGAAATCAGACAGTTCACACTTGCAGAAGGTGCGCTGAACAGTTTTGGCATCACGAGCGTCGTCGAAGGCGCCACGGAAGCGCGCGACATCAGCACCTTGCAGAAGCTCGCCGCGTCCGGACGAGCGACGCTGCGGACGGGACTGATGTACAGGCCGGAGCCGCCCGCCGATCTCAATGCCTGGAACGCAATCATGTCAGGGAACGGCGTATCGTCCGGCTTCGGCGACGACTGGGTCAGGTTTGCCGGGATCAAGATCTTCTACGACGGCGGCATGACGCTGAAGACGGCCCTGATGCGTGACGTCTACCCGGACTCCCACGACAATTACCATGGCATCGCGCAGCAGACGCCCGAGCGGCTGGCGCAACTCGTCTCGATCTGCCATCGCCACGGCTGGCGCGTCGGCGTGCATGTCGTCGGCGATCTCGGCATCGACCAGGTGCTCGACGCCTTCGAGGCGGTCGACAAGGAAAGGTCCATAAAGGATCGTCGTTTCGTTCTGATCCATGCGAGCCTGATCAGGCCCGAGCAGATGGAGCGTGCGCGAAAGCTGGGGCTCAGGGTCGATTTCCAGAACGTCTTCATGTGGGACAAGGCTGCGACCGTCGAGCGCTTCCTGGGGCGGCCGACAGCCGATCGCGCCGTACCGACAAAGACCCTGATCGAGACGATGGGGCTGGACAACCTCGGTGCCGGATCAGACTTTCCCGTCAACCCGATCAACCCGTTCCTCAACATGTACATCATGGTGACGCGGAAGGATCCGAGCGGCAAGGTCTACGGCGCGGCGGAGGCGATCAGTCGCGAGCAGGCGCTTCGTCTCTACACGTCGGCGGCTGCGCGCTACACGTTCGACGAAGCGCGAAAGGGGACGATCCAGCCGGGCAGGCTCGCCGATCTCACGGTCCTTTCGGCAGACTACATGACCGTCCCGGACGAGCAGATCAAGGACATCAAGGCTGATATCACGCTCGTCGGAGGAAGGATCGTCTTTCAGCGCTGACGAGATTTGCGCTGGGCTCGGTCGTCGCTCCGGCGACGATCGCACCGACGCTGCAGGGTTGCCTGCTCGATCATGCGACTTGGAGCTGGATCGCCTTCGGCGTGGTCGGCCTGAACGAGAATCGTGCCTAGCGCCGCCCCGCAGCCGCTGCCAGCGCCGGCCTGTCGAGGAGGAGAGCGTGCGGCAGTCCGGATCAGCGAACCTCAAATCGAACAAATATGAGGTGCGCACCGCATTATCAAAGAGAATTTGGCATCCCCGATCGCTTCGATGTTCTGACGTCGGCCGCACGACAAATCCGTCGGCTCCACATTGGGTGAGCGCGCATGATCCGCCAGCAACATCGTTCCAGTCGATGGAATGCTCGCAGATGCTATAGAAATAGCCAATTATTGTTGTGCGGGTGCTTCGAAGGCCTTCGGTGCTTTGCTCACGCTGCTGCGCCTGTCTTCCGAAGATCGGCAACTAGATAGAGTAAGATAATCAATTGACAACCTGTATCAGAATGAGGTACGTACCGCATAAATGACGGTGCGGTCGCTGCTTGTGCGGCGTTGCTTTGGTCCCCTTGGGGCGGGCGTCCAGACGTGGCGGTGCGACGTTTCAGTGTTCGCGTGTCTTGAGCCGATGTCGTCGCAGCCGTCTCGCGGTCTGATCAGGCCGAAGACGAGGCGGCTGGCATCGTCGGGGTGGGAAGCGCTGTGTGAACTCGGGCTGCGGCAGGCCGAAGCTCTCGATGTCACATCGGTGGCCGGCGGTCCGGCTTCGCGCCGGCCTGCGGGTGAGGATGTCGTTTGCGTCGGCGCGTGGTCGCGCCGGCTCTCGAGTGTCGCACGATCTACAAAAAAATGCGGGGAGAGCGCCAATGGTCAAAATCATCTCGATGCTCACGAACAACGATCTGACGGTCGAAAACGCCAGGGAAATGTTCGAGGCGTCCAATCATGCCCCGACCCAGTTCTGGGGGTTCAAGGACACCGGCATCTCGGCTGATCGTGCCGGCGAGCTCGCGAAGGTGATCGCGGACAAAGGCAAGACGATCGTCTTCGAATCGTTCGGCGAGCTGGAGGACGACTGTCTGCGTGCAGCCGAATTCGCCATCCGCAACAAGTGCAAATATCTCATCGGCTGCCAATTCCATCCCTCCGTGGTCGCCCTTCTGCAGGGATCGCCCGTGGTGTACTTCCCGACCATCGGGCGTCGCGCGGGAGTGCCGCGCTATCTCTACGGCAGCACCGAGGACGTCGTTCAGGACGGTCAGCGCGTCCTTGCGAGTGGCGCCGACGGCATCTGCCTGTCGATGTACCGCTACAAGGACGGCGATCCTCATGACCTCGGGGTGGCAGTCCTGAAGTCAGTTGGCCCTCACGCGACCATCGTCAGCGGTAGCATCAACACCTTCGAGCGCCTCAAGCAGGTGCGGAAACTGAGGCCCTGGGGCTTCACCATCGGCTCTGCCTTGTTCGACGAGGCTTTCGGCAAGGGGCTGACCTGGCCCGAGCAGATCTCGGTCCTCGATGCCGTGCTGACTTGCGACGCCGGCGCAGCGCTGAGCGCCTGACGCCAGGCTGATCGGTCCCACCCGACGACATTCGCACGTCGAAACACGCTGGAGCCCATCGCTCATGCGCGGCAGATCGATGGTGCGCCGCCAAAGGTTGGAAGCATCAAAATGAAGTCCATGAAATTTGGCATCATCGTTGGAAGTCGCGGTTTCTTTCCGGGCCATCTTGCGGCGACCGGCCGGGAGCACATGATCCGCGCGCTCGAGCGGGCCGGTCACGGCTGCGTCGTTCTCAGCACGGGCGATACCGAACATGGCGCGGTGCAGTCCTTCGAGGATGCCCGCAAATGCGCCGCACTGTTCAAGAGCCGCGCTGGCGACATCGACGGCATCATCGTTACGCTCCCCAATTTCGGGGAAGAACGGCCGATCGCCGACACCTTGCGCCTGTCCGGCCTGAATGTGCCCGTCCTGATCCAGGCGACCCCCGACGATCCGTCCAAGATGTCGATCCAGTGGCGCCGCGACAGCTTCTGCGGCAAGATGTCGGCCTGCAACAACCTCCGTCAGTACGGCATCCGCTATTCGCTGACAAAGTCCCACTGCGTTGATCCGCTGAGCGATGAGTTTCAGGAGGATCTCGCCCGCTTCTCGGCGATCTGCCGCGTCGTCGGGGGGCTGCGCGGGCTGCGCATCGGCGCCATCGGCGCGCGGCCGCAGGCTTTCAACACCGTCCGCTACAGCGAAAAGTTGCTCGAGAAAGCGGGGATTTCCGTCATCACGCTGGACCTCTCGGAAATCCTCGGCCGTGTGTCGCGGTTGACCGACGACCACGCGATCGTCACCGACAAGCTCGATGCGATTCGCAGCTATATCGATATCAAGGGCGTGCCCCACGCCGCCATTCTCAGGCAGGCAAAGCTTGCAGCGGTGACCGAAGAGTGGATGCGTGAGGCCGATGTGTCCATCAGCGCGATCCAATGCTGGACCTCGCTGGAGGAAAACTATGGCGTCGTGCCCTGCACGATGATGAGCATGATGAGCTCGAAGCTGATGTCCAGCGCTTGCGAAGTGGACGTCTGCGGGCTGATCGGCATGCACATGCTGGCCCTGGCCTCGGGGACACCGAGCGCGCTGCTCGACTGGAATAACAACTATGGCTCGAACGCCAACAAGGCCGTGTGTTTCCATTGCAGCAACCTGCCCAAGGAGTTCTTCAGGAACTACCGGATGGACTTCCAGGAGATCATTGCTGGTACCGTCGGCAAGGACAATACCTACGGAACGGTCGACGGCTCGATCAAGTCCGGCCATATGACCTTTATCCGCGTGAGCACCGACGACACATCCGGACGGATCTGCGGATATGTCGGGGAGGGCAAGTTCACCGAGGATCCGCTGGAGACCTTCGGCGGCGCCGGCGTGGTCGAGATCCCCGAGATGCAGAAGCTGCTGCGCTACATCTGTGAGAATGGCTTCGAGCATCACGTCGCCGCGAACTTCTGCTCGGCCAGCGATGTCATCGTCGATGCCACGCGCAACTATCTCGGCTGGGATTTCCACTTGCACGACGGCAAGGCCTGACGCCGGCTGCCGGAGAGCCGGCCCCGGTCGGCTTCGATCTACGCGATCCTTTTTCGGAAACCGCTGGAGCGGCCAATGCTGCTTGGGATGAGGTACCGATGATACAGCCGATGCTCAACATGTCGGAGACAGCGGACCGCTGGAGCGTGACGCCGGAGCGTATCGCCATCATCGGCACCGGGCCGCGAGGAATTTCCGTGATCGAGCGGCTCGCCGGCAGGCTCGCTGAGCGATCAACGCTTCGATCCCTGGTGGTCTATGCGATCGACAGCGTGGAGGTCGGTTGCGGCCGCCTTTGGCGCACCGACCAGCCCGACTGGCTGCTGATGAACACGCGCTGCAAGAACGTGACGATGTTCCCGAACCCGCCAGACGGAGCGGCCTGGCGCGCGGGATATGGACCGACATTCATGGAATGGTGGCGGCAGATCGACGTCAATTATCCCGGTCCTTCGGGGTTGGCCCCCCGGGGGCTTTACGGGAAGTATCTGAAGTTCGTCCTCGACGTGGTCGAACTGAACATGCCCGAGCAGATGCACATCGAACGGGTGCAGGACAGGGTCACCGACATCGCTGAGCATGCCGGCGAGTATGTGCTGAGCTTCGAATCCGGGCGCGACAGTCTCCGTGTCGACCGTCTCGTCATCTGTTCTGGCTATCCTCTCAGCAAGGCGAAATCGGCGAGGCAGGGATCAACGGCGTCATCACGGCACCTGACCTCTTTCGACGTGCTCGAGACCTTTCAAAGCGGCCTGTCTCTCCCGGCGGACTTGTCGGGGCAGACCATCGGTCTCAGGGGGCTTGGTCTTTCCTTTTATGACGTGCTGTCGGAACTCACCCTCGGTCGTGGCGGCCGGTTTGCGCATGGCAACGATGGGGATATCCGATACGTGCGAAGCGGCCGCGAGCCGCGGCTGATCGTCGCCGGATCACGCAGCGGCTTCCCGCTGCCCATGCGCGGCAGGAACGATCGTCCCGCAGGGGTCGGCTTTGCGCCGCGATTCTTTACCGAGACACGCATCGCGAAGATCAGAGCCGAGGGGCCGGCATGCTTCCGCACCAGCTACCTGCCCTGGCTCACGGCTGAAGTGAACCTCGCCTATGTCGAAAAGACGCTCGGGCCCGATCGCTTCGACAGCTTCAGCAAGCAGCTTGACGCGTGTGACGTCAGCACCGCGACCATCATGCCGTTGATGTCGGAGCTGGCTCGCTCCTTTGGCGTGGAAGGTCTGCTCGACCTCGAAGCGATCGCCGCGCCGTTCAAGGGCATGTCGTTCCCGAGCCAGGACGCCTTCAGGCGGGCGGTGGTTGCGCTGGTTCGCCAGGATGTCGCCCGCTCCGAGGCGGGCGAGTTCACCGATCCGGTCAAGGCCGGTCTCGATGTTCTGCGTTTCATTAGGCCCCTTATCCGCAAGGCGGTGGACCTGGGCGGGCTGACCCCTACGTCCCACTGCGAATTCATCACCAGCATCGGCCCGACCATCGCCTTCCTCTCGACCGGACCTTCCCTGACTCGGGCCAGGCAACTGCTCGCGCTGATCGAAAGCGGCCTGGTTGAACTGCTTGGTCCAGGTGCGAGCTTTCGCGAAGCGGATGGGGCAGGCTTCATCGCCTCGTCGAATGTAGTCGAGAACTACAGCGCGGTCGTCGATGTCCTCATCGACGCATATGTGCCGGTGCCGAATGTCGACGTCGACGACAATCCCGCCATTCGCAGGCTGGCCGATGCCGGACTGCTGAGGAGCTTCATGGGCAGCGGCGGCGTCCAAGTCACCGCCAAGCCGTTCCATCCGGTCACCAGGGACGGCGAAGTCAAGGACCGCATCCACGTGCTCGGAATCCCCACGGAGGCTGCCAGGTGGTTCTTGCATGTCGGCGTGATCGAGCCGGGCGTGTGGGACGAATTCATCGACGACGCGGACGCGATCGCAACCGTCGCCATCGAGAAGCTCGTGCCGAGCAATCCAGGGCTGGATGAGCGGGGCAGCGAAAACGCCGGAGGGGGCGCTAGGCGGAGTCCGAACAAGTATCTGGTCTGACGCAAACGGCGCCGACGGCGAAGCAACAAGACGGGTGGGGAGATGCAGAACCGGGTTTTTGGACAGGTCGACGGCGTCGACGTCCACGAGGTCACCCTGCGCTCGGACAATGGCATCGAGGCCAGGATCCTGACATGGGGCGCGGCCGTACGGGACCTGTTGATTCCCACAGCTCGCGGCCGGCAAAGGGTGGTGGTCGGCTACAACACGCTGGACGACTATGTCGCCGACACGGCCTATGCCGGGACGATTGCGGGGCGCTTCGCCAACAGGATCAGGAACGGCCGTTTCGACCTCGATGGCCTGGTCTGCCAGCTGCCTCTCAATCAGGACGGCAAGCATATGCTGCACGGAGGTGGCGACGGTCAGAGCTTCAGCCGGAGGCCCTGGATGCTCGACACCCATGATCCATCATCGGTGATGATGTCGCTGCGCTCTCCGGATGGCGACGCCGGTTTTCCTGGTAATCTCGACGTTCGCTGCGTCTATCGGCTGCTTGGTCCGGCGACCTTGCGGGTTGAGCTGACTGCCACGACCGATGCTCCGACGCTCTGCAACCTTGCGAGCCATGGCTACTTCAACCTCGAACTGCCGCCCGGCTTTGCCGACGCTGCCGTGCCGAACGCAATCGACCATGAATTCCTTGTGGAGGCGGATTTCTACACACCTGTCGACGACGATCTCATTCCGACCGGCGAAATCCGGTCGATCTCCGGCACGCCGTTCGACTTTCACCGGCAAAGACCGCTGCGTCATCCGGACAACATCACCTATGACATCGGCTTCGTCTTGCGTCGGCAGCCCGTGCCGGACAACGATCTGGTCCATGCCGGAACGCTGTTCGGGCCACGAACGGGAATGGCCCTCGACGTGTTCACGACCGAGCCGCACCTCCAACTCTACGACGGCGGCAGCTTCAAGGGGCCGGCCGTCGGCCTCGACGGCGCGCGTTACGGCAAGCATTGCGGCATCTGCCTCGAGCCGCAACGCTACCCTGACAGCCCCAACCATCGACACTTCTCCGACGCCGTGCTGCGGCCCGGCGACACCTATCGGCAGGTGACGGAGTATCGTTTCCGCGCATCGTGACACGCAACGAAGGGCGAGCAAGATGGGATTTTCCTTCACGAACCAGGATCAGCAGACCCTCGTATTGATGCAGTCTGTTGCGGAAGCAACAGCACAGGCGGCCGGCCGCCTGGCTCTGTCCTATCTGCGTCAGAACAAGCCGCTCGAGATCGAAACCAAGGGTCCGCAAGACTTCGTCACAGCGGTCGACAGGGCCGTCGAGCTGCTGATTAGGAAGCGCCTGCAGGAGGCCTTCCCCTATCACGCCATTCTTGGCGAGGAGTTTGGGCTCGATCGGGAAGGCGAACGGATTGTCTGGGTGCTCGATCCGATCGACGGCACCTCGAACTTCATGCGCGATCGCCCGAGCTGGTGCGTTTCGATCGGGGCTGCGATCGAAGGCCAACCGGTGCTGGGTGTCATCTACGATCCGGTCAAGGACGAACTCTACAGCGCTGCGGCGGGTCGGGGCGCGACGCGCAACGGCGAGCCCATCACCGTCAACATGCAGAGCTCGGCCGGCAAGTCCGTCTTCGGCGTCGGCTTCACTCGCGGCAAGAGCGCTGCAGCACACGCCCGGCAGATCAATCACATCCTCGAACATGGCTGCGAGTACCGGCGGTTTGGTTCGTCGGCCATGATGCTCGCCCAGGTCGCTGATGGTCGGCTGGACGGCTATGCCGACGCGCGGACCAGCGTCTGGGACGTGATCGCCGGGCTGGTCCTGGTGCGCGAGGCGGGCGGGGTGATCGAGAGCTTCATCGAAAGCGGCGCGCAGGACGGAGCGATCCTGGCTGCCGCGCCAGCCGCCGCCGAAACGGCGTCACGCCTGCTTGCCATCGACCTTCAACACGACCTGCGGCAACCCGCCTGATGGTCAGCGGCGGGGACGCCGCGATCGCCAATGCACCGGAAATTCGCCTGGAGGAGGACATGCGAGCTCAGCAGAGAACCGGTCTATACAAGCCGGAGACGGTTGCGGAAGCGCTTGCGGCGCTTTCCGATCTGGGGGGCGGGACGATCATGGCCGGAGCCACATGGATCATGCGGGCGCCATTTCGTCGGGAACCGATGAAGCCGGCCTATGTCTCGCTCGCGCAGGTTCCTGAACTGCATCGCATCGAGGTGACGCAAACCCATGTGAGGATTGGCAGTGCTGTCACCCACGCAAGGCTCGTACGCGAACTACAAGCGCTTCCGGAATTGAGCGGGCTGGTGACGGCGGCCGGCGATTCCGCCAATCCCGCCGTCCGTCAGGCAGCAACCGTAGGCGGAAATCTGTGTACGGCGGATTTCGCTGCCGCGGACCTCGTCCCGGCACTGCTTTGTCACGATGCCGAAGTCGAGATCTTGACGACGGAAGGTCGCCAGCTCTTGAGCCTCGATGCCTTCCTTGGCCTTCGGCAGATGCTTGAAAGCGCCTATCTGCTCGTGTCCGTGCTTGTCCCGCGGCGCCCACTTGCCTCCGCCCATGCGCGCTTGCCGCTCAGGAAGGCCGGAGATTATCCGGTGGCGATCGTCAGTGTTGCCGTCGAACGTCGGCCAGACGGTGACATGCGAGGCGCCGCCATTGCCGTTGGATCGGTCGAAGCTGTCGCCCGGCGATGGCGCGGCCTGGAACGGGCGGTTGAGGGGCTGCCGCTCGATGCGATGCGCATCCACCAGCTTGCCCTCGATCTGGCCGACGAGTTTGTCGGTCGGGACGGACCCGAGGTGCCCGGATGGTATCGCGTCAAGGTATTGCCGACCCTGGTGCGGCGCGCCTTCGCAAAGCTGCAGCAACACTAGCAGGAGCGGAAAGACATGGTGGTCCGCATCGAGGTGAACGGCGAAGAGCGCAGTTTCGACGGAGACGTGGTGACGCCGCTGCTGGATGTTCTGCGCAACAGCTTCTTCCTGACCGGCGCCAAGGACGTCTGCCGGGAAGGCTTCTGTGGCGCCTGCATGGTCCACGTCGACGGGGTGCCCGTGATCTCCTGTCTGACTCCGGTCGGACTGGTCGACGCCAAGAGCGTGTTGACCATCGAGGGGCTCGGCGACGAAGGTGATCTTGTTCCCCTGCAGCGGGCCCTCGAGGAGGAGGGCACCGTCCAGTGCGGCATGTGCTTTCCCGGCATCGTCATGAGCCTGACGAACCTGCTCGCGCAGCAGCCTCTGGCCTCGCGCGACGACATCAAGCGTGGGCTCTGCGGCAACGTCTGTCGCTGCACCGGCTACGAGCGCATCGTCGATGCCGCGCTGACGCTTGCGAGGAACGAGGGGCGCACAGATGTCTGAAGCAGAAGCCCTGGCTGCGGTGGTCAATTTCGCGAGGCGTGACGCCCGGGACAAGTTGCGTGGACGCACCCGCTACATGGTGGATCAGGTCCGACCGGGGATGCTGCACGGCTTCGTCCTGCGCGCAACCATGCCGTCGGCGCGGATCGTGAGCATCGACACGTCCGCCGCGCGCAGGATGCCTGGCGTGAGAGCTATCGTCACCGCGGAGGATGCGCCCGGCAGGTTCGGCATCGGCATTGCCGACCAGCCTCTCTTTGCGAGCGACGTCGTGCGCTATCACGGAGAGCCGATCGCGGCCGTTGCTGCGGATACGCTTCGGCAGGCGCGGGAAGCGGCGGCCGCGATCGACGTCAGGCTGGAGGCGATGCCTGCGGTCCTGACCATGGCCGAGGCCCTGTCCAGCCATGCGCATCTCGTGCACCGCGATTGGAAGCGCTACGAAGTGCTGCTCGAGGCCGAAGGCGGCAGGCGAGGCGGCAACATCGCCTGGGAGGCGACCGTTGCACGCGGAGATACGGCGGCGGCCTTTGCCCGCAGCGACGTCGAAATCATCGAAAGCAGCTTCCGGGTCGGCCGGCAGAGCCACATGCAGCTCGAGCCGCGCGGGGCTATCGCCTCCTATGAGGACGGCAGGATTCACCTGGTCGCCTCGACGCAGGCGCCCTGGACCGTGAAAAACGTGACCGCGCGTGCACTCGGTCTTCCTCCCTCCCAGGTTCGTGTCACCGTGCCGCCCGTCGGTGGCGGCTTCGGAGTGAAGTACGGCTGTTCGATCGAGCCCTATGCGGCTGCGCTTGCGCTGGTGGCGGGGAGGTCCGTCGCCGTCATCAACTCACGGCAGGAAGAACTGCAGACCTGCCCGTGCCGGGAGAACGCCGAGATCCATATCCGTTCAGCAGTCAGCAGGTCGGGAGATATCGTCGGCCGCGAGGCCACGGTGCTGATGGATTGTGGCGCCTATGGCGGCGAGCAGATCTATCTGACGACGATGACCGCGCATACGCTGGGATCGGCCTATCGCCTCGGCGCGGTCAAGATGACCAGCCGCGCGGTCTATACCAACACCCCGCCCAATGGCGCGTTCCGCGCCTGCAACGGCGTCTACAACGTCTTCGCGCTCGAACGTCACACGGACGAGATCTGCAGCGCCATCGGCATGGATCCGCTGGAGTTCAGGCGCCGCAACGTACTTGGCGACGGCGACATCGGATCGACGGGGCAGGTGTTCGAGGGACATGTCCTCGGACCGATGCTGGACCGCATGCAAGCAATGTCCCGCTCCCGGCCATCCAAGCGAGCCGAGGCCGGGGAGCGCCTTTACGGCAAGGCGACCACGGTGGGGACCTGGTTCGTGTTTGTCGGGCCCTCCGCGGCCACCGTCAACCTCAACCCCGATGGCAGCGCCACGCTGGTGACGGCCGGGGTGGAAATCGGGCAGGGCACCATGATGCAATCCCTGCCGCAGATCGTTGCGGCCCGGCTCGGCATTCGGCCCGACGACGTCGTGGTCCATGCCGCCGATACCGATGCGGCGGGCTTCGACGTGGGCGTGGGCGGCGGGCGGACGACCGTGTCACTTGGCGCGGCCGCCTCAGTCGCATGCGACGAGGTGCGTCGGAAGCTGCTCGAGGTCGCGAGCAAGATGCTGCAGACCAGCCCCAACCAGCTGGTACTGAAGAATGGCCATGTGGAAATTATCGGGAGAGCGGGCGGGGGCATCTCGCTCGCCAGGATCGCCGAGCATGCTCAGTCGGTCAGCGGCCCGATCTCCGGCAGCGGCTCGTTCACTCGCGCGGGAGTGCCCGCCATGATGGGTTGCGCGGCGGGGCACTTCCTGGATGCCGTCGACATTCCCGTCTTTGCCGTCCACGAATGTGAAGTCGCGATCGATCCGGATACCGGGCATGTCGAGGTCCTCAGCTATCGGGTGGTGCAGGACGTCGGACGGGCGCTCAACCCGAGCGCCATTCACGGCCAGATTCAGGGCGGCGTGATCCAGGGACTCGGCTACGCGCTGCACGAAGAGGTGACCATCGATCCCGAGGGGCAGATCGCGCAGTCGGGTTTTGGCAGCTACAGGGTCCCGCTGGCGCAGGACGTGGTCCCCGTGGAGATCGCGTTGCACGAAGGCGCGCCTTCGATGGGGCCGTTCGGGACAAAGGGAGCGGGCGAAGTGCCCATCCTGAATGTCGGCGGCACGATCGCCTGCGCCATCGCCAACGCCATCGGCAAGAGAGTGCAGGAGCTGCCGCTGACCCCGCCACGTGTCCTGAGCCTCATGCTCGACAGGACGGAAGACCTCGATCTGCGGCACGCGCCGTTCTAGCCGCCCTTCGCACAGCACATCGAGCCATCGCAATGAATCGCCCGATTGGAGTGTAGAACTGACATGGCCGCGACAAGCACCGCCAAGATCGTGCCGGACAATGATTATGTCGTCCGGTTCCTGGGCTCCTGGACCTACCGCGCCAACGCCTTCCGAGTGGCCGATCTGCTGGTGGCCGAAGACATCACGGACCGGACATCCATCCTCGGCGTCGCCAAAGGTGACGATGTGCTCGCCGAACTCGTCGCCTTCCTTGCGGATGCGCGGCGCTTCGTCCGGACTATCGACCGCAGGCTCAGCATCGGCATCGTCTTTGCCGTGTGGAAGGAGGTTCGGCGACTCCAGCCTTATTCCGCGGACAATCCGACCGGCGAAGACGCCTTGCGCGCCAAGGTGGCGGAGTTGGAGTGGCTGTTTCGCGACACGCCGGTGACCTGGAGCATCTACATCGTCGACGACGAGTGTCCCGATGGAAGCCTCGAGGTCGCACGGACAATCGTCGACGAGGCAGGATGGAAGAACATCGTCCTGCTCAAGCTCCGCGACGCCCTGCCGTCCTCGGAGCTGCCGCTGTCCAAGCTCGACGGCGCACAGTCCTCGACAAAGGGCGGGGCCATCCTCCACGGCATGCAGCGGGCCGCGAAGGACGGGCACGACTATGTCATGTACACCGACTGCGACAACAGCAATCATCTGGGCCAGATCGGGCTCTTCCTGCGCGAATTGTTGGGCAAGGGAAAAAAGGCGGCGATCGGCGACCGCCGGGCCACGCGCATTTCCGAATGGCAGACGACGCGCGAGAGCGAATCCTACGCCAACTACATCTTGAAGCGCGTCCACGCGCTGCTGGATTTCGATCTGCTTCTTGGGGACGTCACCTGCCCGTTCAAGATGTTCGAACGGGAGTATCTCCTGGGCCTGCTCGAACGCATGGACGTCTTCGACTTCTGTGTCGATTTCGACATCGTCGGCTATCTGAAGACCAGCGGCGCGCCGGTTGCGATCGTGCCCATCGTTTCGGTGGACTCCGACAGCGAGACGACCTGGATCGCGCTCACCAATGTCAAAGTGTGGTGGCAGAAACTGCACGGCTTCATCTATGTCATCGAAAAGTACAAGCTGGCTCACAATGAACACGCCGCCAGCCTGGTTCGGGAAAAGCTTTGGACGCAGGACAATATCCGGAAGGTCCTCGAGGTCGCGGCCGGTGGTGTGACCTCCAATGGTCGCCGCCTGACCGCGGAGGAACAGCTCGCGATGCCTTTCGCGGAGGTCGACGGCTGGATTCGGTCTGCACTGGCAACTGGCGCCACCTGAACGCATCTCCCGGTGAAGATCGCTCAGCGCGACGGTCGCAGCCTCCGAGGTGCGAGCGACACAAGCTCGATCGAGCGGATGTGCCGTCTTCTCGCTTCTGGCGTGATCCGGCCGCGATGCCCGAGGAATATGCGGTGCGAAACAATACGCCGGGCGAGCGGGCGAATGCAGAATGATATGCCGTCGGACAGCCGAATCCGGGACATGGAGTGGCGGATACCGCTCTAACCTGTGCCAGCCGAAAAGCTGGAGAAGCCGCATGCCCGCACCCCTGGTGCACGTCGAAACGTCGCCCGCGCTGCCCGAACGTGCAGATGCCGTGATCATCGGCGGCGGCATCGTCGGCGTCTTCGCAGCCTATTACCTCGCGCGTCGCGGGCTTGCCGTCGCCTTGATCGAGAAGGGACGGATCGGCGCCGAACAGTCGAGCCGCAACTGGGGCTGGTGCCGGCAGCAGAACCGGGATGCGCGCGAGCTGCCGATGGCGACGCTGAGTCTCGATCTGTGGGAGCGTTTTGCCGCGGACAGCGGCGAGACCACCGGCTTCTCGCGCTGTGGTCTGTTCTATCTCAGCAATGACGAGGCGGAGCTTGCCGGCTGGGCACGCTGGGGCGAATTCGCCAAGACCGCCGGCGTCACGACCTTCATGCTGGATAGCCGGCAGGCTACCGAGCGCGGCGCAGCCACCGGACGCAGCTGGAAGGGCGGCGTGTTCTCGCCGACGGATGGCATCGCGAGTCCCGCAGA
This sequence comes from Bradyrhizobium sp. HKCCYLS3077, assembly GCF_051167555.1. Classification (NCBI taxonomy): domain Bacteria; kingdom Pseudomonadati; phylum Pseudomonadota; class Alphaproteobacteria; order Hyphomicrobiales; family Nitrobacteraceae; genus Bradyrhizobium; species Bradyrhizobium sp. HKCCYLS3077. Next base: position 33,200 of record NZ_JBNPTH010000002.1, read on the forward strand.
TGCCGCGCCCGCGGTGGCGCGTGCGATCCTGAAGCAGGGCGGCTCGGTGCACCAGATGTGCGCCGTGCGCGGCGTTGAAACCAGCGGAGGCCGGTTGTCGGCGGTGATCACCGAGCGCGGCACCATCCGCACGCCGCTGGCGATCCTGGCGGCGGGCGCGTGGGCGTCGTCGTTCTGTCATCAGATCGGTGCGGCGCTGCCGATCGCCTCGATCCGCGCCTCGGCCCTCGCGCTGTCGCCGTCCGCCGAGCCGCTGCCTCCTGCGTTGCATACGGCGGCCGTTTCGATCACGCGGCGCGGCGATGGCGGCCACACGCTCGCGATCAGCGGGCGCGGCCGCGTCGATCCGACCTTGCAGCAGCTCCGCTTCGCGCCGCACTTTCTGCCGATGTTCGCCAAGCGATGGCGCAGCCTGCTGCCCGGCGGGTTCGAGGGCCTGCGCGCCGGACATGAGACCGTCGGGCGCTGGCGCCTCGATGAGCCGACGCCGATGGAGCACAATCGTATCCTCGATCCCGCGCCGGATCGGGCGACGGTCAGCCTGACGTATGCGCGTGCGCTCGAACTGCTCCCGGCGCTGAAGCAGAGCCGGATCACGGCGGCATGGGCGAGCTACATCGATTCGACGCCCGACGGCGTGCCTGCCATCGGTGAGTTCGCCGCGCTGCCCGGCTTGATCGTGGCTGCCGGCTTCAGTGGACATGGTTTCGGCATCGGTCCCGGCGCCGGTCATCTCATCGCCGATCTCGCAACCGGTGCGGTTCCGATCATCGACCCCGCGTCCTATTCGCCTGATCGCTTCGCGCGGCTCCGCGCCACGAAGGTCGCAGAGTTCTGACCCGGCCTCGTTCGCGCGCGCGGTCCGGTCATGCCCTTCTGCTTGAGCGCCGCGAGGAACCGAACAGCCGCGGACAGCATCTGCTGTCGGCTGATCTTGTGCTTGTAGACGAGGCGCGAGCGGATCTGGTTGTTTGTGCGCGCGCTCGCGGCGGCTGAATCGGGACGTCTGAGGCGTGCGGCGATGCCTCCGCTGCCGACGTCAAGTCGGGCGATGCCGAGCGCGCGGCAATCCAGTCTGATCCGCGTCGTCGCGATCAGATTGGCCGCTGCGGGCGGAAGACTCCCGAAGCGGAGCTGCATGTCATCGGCGATGTCGTCGATCTCGGCCGCGGTTTCGGCATGGGCGAGGCGCGCATAGACCTCCAGCCGCGTGGTCGGGTCTTGCACGTAGTCGGTCGGCAGGAACGCGGGAACATCGACATGCAGCTCCGGAGTCCACATGTCGGCGGCGCGATGCGGCCGGCCCTTCAAGGCGCGTCCCAGCAGCTCGTGGTAGAGCGCGGGGCCGAAGATCTGCACATGGCCCGCCTGTTGTTCGGATAATAGATCGCCCGCGCCCCTCAGGTCGAGATCACGCGCGCTGATCTGAAATCCGGCGCCGGCAAAGCTCAGCTCCTGGAGCGCCGCGAGCCGTTTCTGCGCGTCTTCGCCTGGGTCATCGGTGAGCAGATAGGCGAACGCTCTGGTACCGCCGCGTCCGACGCGGCCACGCAACTGATGCAACTGGGAAAGCCCGAACTGCTCGGAGCCGGAAATCAGAATCGTATTGGCGCGAGGTATGTCCAGGCCATTCTCGACGATGTTGGTGGCCAGCAGCACGTCGGCCCCGCCGGCGACGAACCTCATCAGCTGTGAGTCGATGTCGCGGGCCGGCATGCGCCCATGGATCACGGCGATGCTGAGCTCCGACACGGCCTGGCGCAGGCGCTCCTGCATCGGGCCGAGATCCTTGATGCGTGGACAGATCACGAAGCTCTGGCCGCCCCGCCGATGTTCCCGGCGCAACGCCATCGCCAGCGTGGAATCGAGCGCCGCCGCGATCCTGGTCACGAGGGGCAGGCGCTGTGCCGGTGGTGTCGCGATGACGCTGAGATCGCGCAGGCCTGCCATCGCACCGGCCATCGTCCGCGGGATCGGCGTGGCGCTCATGGTCAGCGTGTGGAGGCCGGACCGCAACGCCGAGAGCCTGGCTTTCTCGGCGGCCCCGAAATGCTGCTCTTCGTCGATGATGACGAGACCGAGATCGGCAAAGCGAACGTCCTCCGCGGTGAGCGCGGTGGTGCCGATCACGAGCCGGAGCGAGCCGTCCGCGAGTTGCCGCTTGACGCTGCGCGCATCGGCGGCCGACGACAGGCGCGAGAGCTGGCCGATCTCGATTCCGAACGGCGCCAAGCGCTTCGTGAAGGTCTGGACATGCTGGGCTGCGAGCACCGTGGTGGGAACGATCAGAGCCACCTGCCGTCCGGCGAACACCGCGGCCGCGGCTGCGCGCAACGCGACCTCGGTCTTGCCGAAGCCGACATCGCCGCACACGATCCGGTCCATCGGATGTCCCGAGGCGAGATCCTTCAGCACATCCTCGATCGCGGCGGCCTGATCCGGCGTGGCGAGATAGGGGAAGCGCGCCACGAAACGCTCATAGTCCACGGCGGGCGCGACGATCCGCTGCGCCTTGCTGTGCCGGCGCGCCCGGATCAGCTCCGACAGCCGCCCGGCGATGCGGTCGATCTCACCTTCTGCCTGGAGGCAGCGTGCGGCCCAGGAGCGGCCCTCGGCGTCGTCGAGCCTGATCCCGCTCGGATCTCGCGCATAGGGCCAGATCAGCGCGAGCTCCGCGACCGGCAGCAGGATCGCTTCGCCGTCGGCAAACACCAGGCGGATCAGTTCGCGCGTGCTGACATCCGTGGTCGAGACCAGTTCAAGCCCCTCAAGCAGCGCGAGCCCGCGCTGGAGATGAACGACGGCGCTGCCGGGAACGGGACTGATCTCGGGCTCCACCGCAATGGCCTGCCGCCGCGCCATCGGCTGAAGATGCCGGGCGCGGCTGCCGAGAACCTCGGCCGCGGTGATCACGACCAGCGGACGCGGCGTGTCGATCGTGAAGCCGCGCTCGAGATCGACCAGCAGCGAGGTGATCACGTCACCGCGTGTTCGCGTTGCCATCGACCAGTCGGCACGCCGCGGGAACGTCGTGCCGCTGATGCGCTCCATGCGCTGGAGATCGTTCTCGGTGCCCGCGGTGAAGATGATGCGGGCCTTCCGCTGCCTGCACGTGGCGATGTAGCGCCGAAGCGCTGTAGAGGGCGATCGCTGCAGGGCGAATTTCGGGACCTGCTCCTCATCCGCCGAGCGAGGCAGAATGGTAGCCCTCCGCATGACGTGATCCCAGGCGCTGCGGCCCATGAACGCGCGTGCGCGCTGGTCGGCATCGACCGCGGCTTCGTCGATGACCGCATGACGGACCTCTGCGCGGTGCGACACATCGGCGTCGGCGATGAGCTCGGCACCATCGAGATAGTCAAAAATGTCGACCGAGGCCATATCGCGGCCGGGGTGCCGCTCCGACATCGGATCGATCGTCAGCATTGTCGTCGCTGCGATCTCGGCCTGATTGATGGGATCGAAGAAGTGGATGCCGCTGATCACGCCGTCGGCGTGGCTGATCCGTGCCGGTCCGAGCGCGCCGGCTGCGAAGATCTCCGTGGTTTGACCATGAAACAGAACGCCGCCGGGATAGTCCGGCGGATCATCAGGCTCATAGCCCAGACCGATCAGCGCGTCGCGAAACCGCTCGATGTCGATCGGCTGTCCGACATTGATCGGCAAGCTGGCGTCGCTCCAGTAACGCCGGGCGGGGACGCGTGGCAGCAGCGCCTCGACCGTCGAGACCAGGAATGGCCGTGCCGCGTCTTCAGCAAGGCGTCGCAGCACGTGAGCGCGCCGTCCAGAAACCTCCCGCGACGGTTCGGCATCATCGAAGGGGGGAGTGTCGAAACGTGGCAGGACGAGCACGTCGCAGTCCGGATCCATCGTATGCATCACCGCCGCCAGATGCTCGGCGCGCGCATCGTTGCTCGCGACGAACACCAGACCTTTCGGCGCCGCCCGTTGCCATTGCTGCAGCAGATCGAGCGCAAGGCGTCCCAGCGGCGCGCTGGATGACGGCAGTCGTCGTCGCGCCCGCGCGGTTGCCGATGTTGCTGCTTTGAGCGGAGCGGAAGACCGGGCCATCACGGACCCAACACCGCAATCGTGATCGCGGTTCCGCTGTGGCGCTTCTCACCCCATGACAAGGTATGGATTGCCCGAGGTCGCCCCCGATCGTACCACGTCCCAAAGCCATGTCCGAGATTGACGGACGTTCGTCATCCCATCCGAGCGCGCTCCCTCGCAAACCTGCCGCTCCAGACCGAGGTAAAGATCACAATGACGAGAATTCACGTGAACGGCCGGGACTACGAGGTGGCGGCGGAGGCGGATACGCCGCTGCTCTGGGTGCTCCGGGATACGCTGGGATTGACCGGAACGAAATATGGCTGCGGCATCGCGCAGTGTGGCGCCTGCACGGTCATGATCGACGGGCAGGCGACGCGGTCCTGCCAGGTGCCGCTCGACAGTATCGGCACGGCCGACATCCGCACCATCGATGCGATCGAGCAGGACAGCATTGGCCGCAAGGTCGTCGAAGCCTGGGTCACCGACCAGGTGCCGCAATGCGGCTATTGCCAGTCCGGGCAGGTGATGGCCGCCACCGCGCTCCTGAAGCAAAATCCGAAGCCGTCCGACGCCGACATTGCCGACGCCATGACCAATCTGTGCCGCTGCGGCACCTACAACCGCATCGCCGCCGCCGTTCGTCGCGCGGCCGAGGCCTGAGGAGACATCACGATGAACGCGCTCTTCAAGACCGATCTGTCGAACGCTCTGCCGCTGCTGTCCGTTCAGGGTGTAACCAACCTGTCGCGCCGCCGCCTGCTCGGAATTGGCGCCGGCGCTGTCGTGCTGGGCACCTTGCTGCCGGCGCTCGGCGCACGTGCCCAGACCGCTGCTGCCGTGAAGCCCGGCACGCGCGTGCCGGCGTTTCTGGTGATCGGCAAGGACAATTCGGTGAAACTGCTCAGTCCCTTCGTCGAAGGCGGGCAGGGCATCAACACCGGCCTTGCGCAGATCGTCGGCGAGGAGCTCGACGTGCATCCGAGCCGGTTCGAGGTCGAATGTGCGCCGCCCGGTCCGGACTACGCCATCATCAACGGTCTGCGGCTGACGGGCGGCAGCTTCTCGACCCGGTCGAGCTATGAGGTGATGCGCAAGCTCGGCGCCAGCGCGCGCGAGATGCTGATCCGCGCGGCCGCAGTGAAGCTGAACGTCAAGCCGGACACGTTGACGACCGACGATGGCCATGTCGTTCACGCCGCCTCGAACCGCCGCGTGGCCTATGGGGATGTCGCCGAGCAGGCGCTCGCGCTGACGCCAGCCGCCAACGTCGCGCTGCGTGATCCCGCGACCTTCCGCTACATCCGCCAGCCGATGGCGCGGCTCGATGTCCGCGCCAAGTCGACCGGCAAGGCCGTCTATGCGATCGACCAGAAGCTCGACGGCATGCTGTACGCGGCGATCCAGCATGCGCCCGTGCTCGGCACCGAGCCGGAGCGCATGAGCAACGAGGCGGCCGTCAAAGCGATGCCCGGCGTCCATGCCGTGCATCGACTGCCCGGCGCCGTCGCCGTGACCGCCGACAGCTGGTATCGCGCGCGCAAGGCGGTCGAGACGCTTGATGTCACCTGGTCCAAGGCGCCGGCGAGCGGCTTCGATGCGGTCGCGGCCGACTATTCCTCGGCAGGTCTGCTCGCGGCGCTGAAGGCGTCGAACGCGAGCGGCGTCTCCGCGGAGAAGGATGGCGATGTCGCGACGGCCTTTGCCGGCGCCGCGACGATCGTCGAAGCCGAGTATGACGCGCCCTATCTGGTCCATGGCCAGCTCGAGCCGCCGTCCTCGATGGCGCGCTTCAATGCCGACGGCACGCTCGAACTGTGGGTGCCCAACCAGATGCCGGAGCTGTTCCAGGGCATCGCGGCCAAGGTCGGCGATGTCGCGCCGGACAAGGTGATCCTGCACTCGCCGATGCTCGGCGGCTTCTTCGGCCGCCACTTCGCCTACGGTTCGTCCAATCCGTTCCAGCAGGCGATCCTGCTGGCCAAGGCAACCAAGCGCCCGGTCAAGGTGCTATGGTCGCGCGAGGAGGAGTTCAAGATGGACGCGCTGCGTCCCCTGAGCTTCAGCCGCTTCAAGGCGGCGCTCGACAAGGACGGCAAACCGATCGCGATCCAGGTCCGCACGGTCGGCGAGGGGCCGATGGGGCGCTGGTTCGGCGTCACCGCCGGCGGCAAGGTCGACAGCTCCGCGGTCGAAGGCATCGTCGAGAAGCCCTATGCGATCGCCCATCGCAGCATGGAGTATGTGAAGTTCGCGCACCCCGTGACCATCGCGTTCTGGCGCTCGGTCGGTCACTCCATGAACGACTACTTCTACGAGGGCTTCTTCGACGAGATCGCCGATGCCGGCAAGCAGGATCCGTATCAGCTGCGGCTGGCGCTGCTGAAGGACAAGCCGCGCCATCTCAAGCTGCTCGAGACGGTGGCGAAGATGTCCGGCGGTTGGAAGCGCGGACCCTACGATGCCGAGGGCGGCAAGCGCGCCCGCGGCGTCGCGCTGGCTTCGCCGTTCGGTTCGGAGACGGCGACCATTGCGGAGGTCTCGCTGGAGAAAGGCGAGGTGCGCGTCCACAATCTCTGGGTCGCGTTCGATCCCGGCAGCATCGTCAATCCCGCCATCGTCAAGTCGCAGGTGGAATCGGCGGCCGCGCTCGGCCTGTCGGCGGCGCTGTTCGAGGAGCTCGCCTACAAGGACGGCCAACGCCAGTCGCATAATTTCGACGACTATCCGATCCTGTCGCGCGCCGCGATGCCGAAGGTCCAGGTTGAGATCATCGAGAGCGGCGCGCCGATGGGCGGCGTCGGCGAGCCGGGCCTGCCCGGCATCGCGCCGGCGGTGGTCAATGCGGTAGCGGCGCTGACGGGGCGGCACGTTCGCAGCCTGCCGCTGGCCAAGGCGAAGCTCGGCGTTTGAGACGAGTTGTCAGCTTGAGAAAAGTCTGCATCCCGGCACGGCGTGCCGGGATGCTTCTTTGTTAGTGCGTGAGAAATCTGTCCACTTCGGCCGCGAAATCGTCGATCTCCTGGAACAGGAAGGCGTGCCCCGCATCGGGATAGAGCACGAGCTTCGCATCCGGAGCCTGCTGCGACAGCACGTAGGAGCGGTAGGCCGGCAGCATCACGTCATGCGCGCCGTTCGCGACCAGGATCGGCAGCCGCAGCTCCTTGGCCCGGTGCAGCACGCCCGGCCAGCTCGAGATCGCCTTGACCTGGCCCATGAACGCTGCGGCGGTCACCTTCGGACCGAGCTGCGGCTGTGCGGCGATGCGCGCCAGCGACGCCCGGCCGGCGGCCACCGCCGTTTCGGTTTCCGGATAGAACAGAAACAGGAAATCCTCCGGGCCGTTCTCGGGCTTGGTCATGACCTGCGCCACGCGTGGATGCGCCTGCGGTCCGTCAGGGACAGGGCCAGGGCTCGATCCGGCCACGATCAGCCGCCGCACCAGCTGCGGCGCGTCGAGCGCGAGCTGTTGTCCGACGACGCCGCCCAGCGACCAGCCGAGCACGTCGACCTGACCGAAGCCCAGCGACCTGATCACTTCGGCGGCGACGGCGGCGATGCCGCCGATGCTGTCCGGCACCTCGCCCGCGGAGCGTCCGATGCCGGCGCTGTCGAAGCGGATCACGCGGCGGTCCTGGGCGATCGCCGCGATGAAGGCCGGGTCCCAGTCGTCCATGGTGCCGCGAAAGCGCTGCAGCAGCAGCAAGGGCACGCCGCTGGTGGGTCCGTCCTCGCGCCAAGCCAGCCGGCCGCGCGATGTGTCCAGCCACTTGATGGTCTCGTCATTGCTCATGGTCGCTCTCTCGACATTACGATGAGGCGAGCTTAGGAGACGCCGGTCACGTCTCAAATGACATAGAAGCGTCAATTCAGGACACGAGCGGCAGGCGAGTGGCCGGCTCGGGTTCGCCCTCGATCAGCCGCAGGCTGCGCCTCAGGCTCTGCGGCGGCTGGCCGAAGAAGCGCAGGAAGGCCCGGCGCATACGGTCGCGATCGGCAAAGCCGGTGTCGCGCGCCACCATGTCCATCGAATGCCGTCCGTCCTCCAGCATGGCCTTGGCGGCTTCGAGCCGCAGGCGCTCGACGGCCTTGGCCGGCGACTGTCCGGTCTCCTCGCGGAAGATGCGGCTGAACTGGCGCGGGCTCAGGCTCGCGGCTTCGGCCAGCTCTTCCACGCTGAGCGGGTTGCGCAGATGTTCCTTCGCATAAGTCAGCGCGCGGCTGACCCGGTCGGACCGCGGCTCAAGCTCCAGCAGGGCCGAGAATTGCGACTGGCCGCCGGGCCTGCGGTGATAGACGACGAGCCGCCGCGCCACCGCCCGCGACAGCTCGGCGCCGTGATCCTCCTCGATCAGCGCCAGGGTGAGATCGATCCCCGCTGTCATGCCTGCCGAGGTCCAGATGTTGCCGTCGGCGACGAAGATGCGATCGTCATCGACCCTGATGGCGGGATAGCGCTCCTGCAGCGTGCTCGCATGCGCCCAATGCGTGGTCGCGCTGCGGCCGTCGAGCAGCCCGGCCTCGGCGAGCAGAAAGGCGCCGGTACAGACGCCGGCGACCCGGCGAGATCTCTGTCCGGCCTCGGCGATATAGGCGCGCAGCCCCGGACTGATCGGACGCGGCAGCAGCTCGCCGACCACCATCAATGTGTCGGGAAAGTCGCCGAGGGGGCTGGTCTCGACATGCACGCCCAAGGTCGAGCGGACCGGCCCGCCGTGCTCCGACATCACGCTGACCCGGTAGGCCTCTTCGCCGAGCTGGATGTTGGCGAATTCGAACGCCGTCGCGGCCGCCACGCCCATGAGCTGGAAGCCGTCCTCCATGATGAAGCCGATCTGACGCATGACGTCGGTCCTTGTGTCTCGATTTGACGTTTATACGACATTTGAGACATGACCGTCCAGGGCTAGTTTCTCGCCACGCAACACGCCCCGCGACCGCGCGGGCACGAGAAAGGATCTCCGCCATGACCAGCCAGACCACCGGGACCGTCCTCATCACCGGCGCCTCCTCAGGCATCGGCGCCGTCTACGCCGAGCGGTTCGCCGCCCGCGGCCACGCCCTCATCCTGGTCGCCCGCAACCAGGACCGCCTCTCCGGGCTCGCCGACAAGCTCACCACGCGCCACGGCGTGAAGGTGCGCACGCTGGTCGCCGATCTCACCGACCGCGCCGGGCTCGCCGAGGTGGAGAACGTGCTGAAGAGCGACGCGTCGATCACGCATCTCGTCAACAATGCCGGCTTCGGCAGCGCCGCCCCGCTCGCAAAGGCCTCGGTCGACGAGATGGAGAGGATGATCGCGATCAACGTGACCGCGCCGATGCGACTCACCTATGCGGCGGTGCCGCAATTCGTGGCCCGCAAACAGGGCACCATTATCAACATCGCCTCGATCGTCGCGATCGGCCCGGAGATCCTGAACGGCGTCTATGGCGGCAGCAAATCCTTCGTGCTCGCCTTCAGCCAGTCGCTGCGCAAGGAGCTCGCCGGCACCGGCGTGCATGTGCAGGTGGTGCTGCCCGGCGCGACCGGCACCGAGTTCTGGGACATCGCAGGACTGCCGGCGAGCAATTTGCCGAAGGAGTGGGTGATGTCGGCAGCCGATCTGGTCGATGCCGCGCTGCGCGGGCTCGACCGCGGCGAATTCGCCACCGTGCCCTCCCTCGCCAACGGCGCCGAGTTCGAGGCCTGGGACGCGGCACGGCAGACCATGCTGCCGCATCTGTCGAACGCCGATGTCGCCGAGCGCTATCGCGCCTGAGGCTGTGCTTCGCGCAGGCGGGTGAGGAGGACTCACCAGGAGCGTTGTGCTCGGAGAGCCCCGCTCACCCGCATTGCATCTTGCGATGTAGTAGCCTTGGGCTAAGGCGCCATCACGAACCTTGAAAACTCCAGCGATCGCCGCGCGGCCTCGTCGAGTTGTGCCTCGTCGGCGTTGTCGCTGAGGTCGCGCCAGACCTTGATGTCGTTGCCGATGCCGCCGCCCATCTTGACGAACGGCTCCATCACGACGGCACGGTCGTAGCCGATCTCGCGGAGCGCTGCGCCGATCTCGTGCCAGGGCAGGTTGCCCTTGCCGGGGACGCGGCGGTTGTTCTCGCCGGTGTGGAAATGGCCGAGCAGCGGGCCGGCGGTGCGGATCGCGCCGGCGAAGCTGTCCTCCTCGATGTTCATGTGGAAGGTGTCGAGCATCACCTTCACGTTGGGCTTGCCGACCTCGCGCACGAAGGCGACGCCTTCCTCGGCGGTGTTGAGGACGTGGTTCTCGAACCGGTTCAGCACCTCGAGGCACAGATCGATACCGAGATCGGCGGCGAAATCAGCGAGACCAGCGATGCCTTCGAGGCCGCGCGCGCGGTCGCCGGCCTTGTCGACCGGCTTCGAATAGTCGATCGGCCAGTAGGAATGCAGCGCGCCGCCGATGATGTGGACGTCGATCTTGGCGAGATTGGTCAGCGTCTCCTCGAAGAAGGCGCGCCCGGCCTTGCGAATCTCCGGATCGGCCGAGGACAGATTGCGCTGCGGCGACGGGCCGAGGCCGGAGGTGATCGCGATGCCGTTGGCTTTGGCGGCGCGGCCGATCTCGGCGATGTGCGCCGGGCTGTAGCTGTTGAGATGATGGGCGGCGATCTCGATGACGTCGAAGCCGAGCTTGGCGACCTTCTCGACATAGCGCAGGCAGTCGGCGCTCCATTCCTGCTCCCAGTACGAATAATAGATGCCGAATTTCATCGGTGCCTCCTGTCAATCAATTCTGTCCTGGCCAGCGATCACGACATCGGCCGGCCGGCTGTTCGCCCGCACGAAGCGCCCGTTCGGCAGGTCGTTGCCCTCGACCTTCGCCTCGATCTCGTCTGGCCCGAGGCCGTAGCCGCGCCAGCGCGCGACAAGCCGCTGCCGCAGCACCTCCTCGGGTACGTCGATGGCGACGGTGATGTCGAAGAAGGCGTGCAGGCGCGACCATGGCGCCTGGTCCAGCAGCAGGTAGTTGCCTTCGACCAACAGCGTGCGGACAGCTCGCGGGATCAGCCGCGCGCTGCCGCGGGAAATTTCGAGGTCGCGGTCGAACACCGGCACGGCGATCTCGTCCTCGTCGTTGCGCTTGAGGCGGTCGAGCATATGGAGCAGGCCGCCGACGTCGAACGTGTCCGGGGCGCCCTTGCGGGCGCGCAGGCCGCGCGCGATCAGGACGCCGTCGTCATAGTGATAGCCGTCCATCGGCAGCAGCGCCGCGGTGCCGGGCTGCGTGGCATTGAGCGCGACAACGAGCTGCTCGGCCAGCGTCGACTTGCCCGAGCCCGGCGCACCGGCGATGGCGACGACGAGGCGTGACGGTCCCTCGCGGGTCCTGATCTGCTTCACGAGGTCGTCGAGGGAGAGGCGCTGCGGCATGTGCGAACGGGTCATCATGACGGCTGGCTCACGAGCGCGGATGACCGGGGGCGGGACTGTCCGGCGTCAGCGCCGGGCTCTGCTCGCGTGCCTCCGGTGCAGCCTGCGGCGGCCGGGTGAAGCCGAGCAGCAGCCGCATCATGGGCGAGCCCGAGCGCAGCACCATGACGGCGAGCAGGAACAGGCCCCAGACCGCGGTCGACAGATGCTGGTTGGCGCCGAGCAGATTGAGACCCGACGACAGCGTCTGCAGGATCACCAGCGCGATGAACACCGGCGCGACGCGGCCGAAGCCGCCGAATGGATCGACGCCGCCGAGGAAGCAGGCGAGCACCGTCACCAGCAGCAGCGCATCGCCATGGCCGACGCGCACGGAGTTGAAGCGTGTCAGCATCACGATGCCGGCGAGCGCGCACATCACGCCGGACAGCGCGTAGAGCAGCGTGATCGTACGCTTGACGTGCAGGCCGGAATATTCCGACGCCCGCGGGTTGGAGCCGATCATCGCCACGGCGAAGCCGTGCCGCGTGCGCGCCAGCAGCAGGTGCCAGAGGATCGCCGCAGTGACGAACACCAGCATCGGCACGGGGACGCCGAGGATGGCGCCGTGGCCGAACTCGCGCAGGAAATCCGGAAAGCCCGAGATGTCGCCGCCGCGGGTCAGGAACTCGCCGAGCCCCTTCAGGAAGATCATCATCGCGAGCGACGCCAGGATCGGATGCGCGCCGAAATAGGCGATGACCGCGCCCATGACGGCGCCGAAGGCGCCGCCCACCGCGAGCGCCGCGATGACGCCGATCGCGAAGGCCAGCACGCCCGCATCCGCCCCGCCATTGATGTTGAGGATCCAGGCCAGGGTCAGGCCGCTGAGATTCGCAATGGCGATGATCGCGAGGTTGATGCCGTTCGCCATGATCGGCGCCAGCATCGCCAGCGTCAGCAGGCCGAGATCTGGCAGCTGGAACGCGATCGATTCGAAATTGGCGGCGCTGAGAAACTTCGGCGCCGACAGGCCGAACACGAGCAGCGTCAGCACGTAGAGGCCGAGCAGGCCGGCCGTGTCGCGGCCGATCAGTCGGGGCAGGGCTTGAATGGGCTTGGACATCAGCGCGCCTCCCCGGCCCGCCCGAGAAGGCGCGCGAACAGATCGACATTCGAGAACGAGATCGCGACCAGGATGGTCAGGCCGATCACCATCTTGAACGCGTAGGGCGACACGCCGAGCAGGTTCAGCCCGTTCTGCACCACCGCCACCAGGAGCACGCCGAGCAGGCAGCCGAGCACCGAGCCGCGTCCGCCGCCGAGCCGCGCGCCGCCGAGCACCACCGCGGCGAGCACGTCGAGCTCGCGGCCGATCAGCGCGTTGGGCACGACCTCCTGGGCGAGGTTGACCTGCATCAGCCCGCCGATGCCGGCCATCAGCCCCATCCAGCCATAGGCGATGAACTGCATCGTCACGGTCGGCACGCCGGCGCGGCGCGCGCCGTCGGGATTGTCGCCGAAGGCATAGAGCTGGCGGCCGATCGTGGTCCGGTCGATCAGGAACCAGGTCGCCGCCATGCACGCGACCATCGCGGCAACCGGCAGGGTCAGCGCGCCGCCATCGCCCAGCGAGGCCACTGCGACACGGTCGGTCCACCAGTCCGGCAGGTCGTAGATCGACTTGCCGGAGGTGGCGAACATCAAGAGGCCGAAGAAGGCATTGAAGGTCGCGATCGTCACCACGATCGAGATGATGCGGAAGCCGGCGACGAAGGCGGCGTTGATGCAGCCGAGCGCGATGCCGATGCTGCCGGCGAGCACCAGCCCGAGCATCCAATTGCCGCCGCCCAGCTTGCCGAGCGCGATCGCCGTCAGATATTGCACGACCGATGCGCCGACCGCGAAGGAGATGTCGATGCCGCCGGCGATCAGCACGACCAGGAGCCCGACCGCCCAGATCACGTTGACGGCGTTGTTGTTGAGCAGCGAGGCGATGTTGCCGGCGCTGAGGAAGCTCGGCGCGGCCACGCCGAGCCCGAGCACGAGCAGCGCCAGCACGATGAACAGTCGCGTCTCGCCCTCGTGCTTGAGCAGATAGTCACGCATAGACGGCACGCTCCAGCTCGGCGATCGAGACCTTGCGCGGATCGAGCTCCGCGACGATGCGGCCGTCGGCCATGTGCAGGATGCGATCGCAATTGAAGTACACCTCCGGTACCTCGTCGGAGATCATCAGGATGGCGATGCCGCTCTCGGCGAGTGCGCGCGCGATCCGGTAGATGCCGTCGCGCGCGCCGACATCGACGCCGACGGTCGGGCAGTCCAGGATCAGGAGCTTGGGCGCCGTCGCCAGCCATTTGGCGAGCACGACGCGCTGCTGGTTGCCGCCCGACAGCGTCGAGACGGCATCCTCAGGCCTGCCGATCTTGATCGCGAACTCCGCAATGCCCTTGGCGACCGCCGCCGCCTTCTTCGTCTCCGAGATCAGTCCGCTCGGGCCGGTGAGCTGCTGCAGCGTCGTGATGACCGTGTTGTCGGCGATCGACTGCGGCTGCACCAAGCCGAGCGAAAGCCGGTCCTCGGAGACATAGGCCACGCCGGCCGCGATCGCGTCGCGGTTGCTGCGGAAGGAGACGGGCTGGCCTGCGATGCGCAACGTCCCGGTCTCGGCGCGGGTCATGCCGAACAGCGTATGCGCGAGTTCGGTACGGCCGGCGCCGATCAGCCCAATCAGTCCGACGATCTCGCCGGCACGAATAGTGAGGTCGATGTCGGCATACTCGCCGGCGCGGGTCAGGCCCGACGTTTGCACGACCACCGGCGCATCGCCGACATCGCGCGCGGTGACGGAATGGTCGAAGGTGCGGCCGGTCATCAATTCCGTCAGCCGCGACTGCGTCATGCCCTGGGCGTCGTAGACGCCAACCAGCCGGCCGTCGCGCAGCACGGTGACGCGGCTGGAAATGTCCAGCACCTCCGCGAGCCGGTGGCTGACGAACACGACGGCGACGCCATTGGCCGAGAGCGTGCGTACCACCGCCAGCAGATGATCGGTCTCGGCCTGCGTGAGCGACGCCGTCGGCTCGTCCATGAAGATCAGCCTGGAGTCGCAGGCCAGCGCCCGCGCGATCGCCACCAGCTGCCGTCCGGAGATCGGCAGGCTGCGCAGCGGCGCGCTGAGGTCTAACTCCACGCCGAGCTTTGCGAGTGCCGCGCGCGCCGTCTCGCGGATGCTGCGATAGCGGACGAGCCGGGGCGCGCCGACGAGGCCGTCGAAGGCGATGTTCTCGGCGACCGTCATCTCCGGGAACAGCGCGAGGTCCTGCCAGATCACCGCCACACCCTTGCGGCGCGCCAGCGCCGGATGCGGCGCCTCGACGCGCTCGCCGAAATAATCCATGCGCGCGCCGGGCGCCGTCTGATAGACGCCGGCAATCACCTTGATGAGCGTGCTCTTGCCGCTGCCGTTCTCGCCGGCCAGGCAATGCACCTCGCCGCGCCCGACGGAAAACGACACATCGTCCAGCGCGCGCACGCCGCCGAACCGCACCGAGACATGCTCGAAGCGGATCGCGTCGGATGGATCAGGCGACGAATGAGCCGTTGCAGCCGTCATGGATCAAGCCGGAGTCCGGAGAGGAATCGGATCGTCGGTCCGTGGCGCGCGCAATGCGAGCCCCGAACCCATCACCACGTCGAGGATATGAGGCAGGTTGTCAGTTGCCATCTCGCTTCCCAACATCATTTCGTGGCTATGGATTCCGGGCTCATCCGCGCTGCTCCAACATGGCTTCGCCATGTTGCGCGCGGATGCCCCGGAATGACCGAGCAAGGAGCAACGCATTCCGTCGTCATTCCGGGGCGCGCGCAGCGCGAGCCCGGAATCCATATCCACAGGCCGTGGTGTGAGGCACGCGCGCAATTGGCATCTCGCCTCACACCGTCTGCCCGTTGCGATGATCCAGGCCCATCCACGCTCTCGATAGCTGTCACCATTTTGCGCGCGGATGACCCGGAACAACGAACGGCGCGATCACAGGCCGAGGTCGGCGAGCTTGTCGACCGTCTCCTTGTTGATCGGCAGCAGATTGTCGGTGATGATGTTGCGCGTCTTCGGATCGGGACGCACGGTGCCGAGGCCCTCGATATTGGTGCCGTCGGTGATCTCCTTGCCGTCGACCAGCAGCTTGCCGACACGGACGAAGACGCGGCCCGCCTCCGCCGGATTCCACATGTAGCCGCCGAGGATCGCGCCCGCCTTGATCAGCTTGCGGCCCTGGCCGGGCGAGAACGGTCCGACCACGAAGGCCTTGCCGGTGAGCCCCTTCTCCTCGATGGCGCGACCGGCGCCGATCGGGCCCTGGCTGCCGAAGGCGAGGAAGCCACGCAGGTTGGGATTGGCGGAGAACAGATCGAGTGCGGTCTTGCGGCTGTCGTCGACGTTCTCGGCGACGCCGTAGCGCTCGCCGACCTGCTTCATGTCCGGATACTTCGCCTTGAGATGCGCGATGGCCGCGTCGGCCCAGGCATTGTGCAGCGGCACCGTCAGCGAGCCGACATAGACGGCATATTCGCCCTTGCCGCCCATCGACTTCGCCAAGAGATCGGCATGCGCCTCGCCAAAGCCCTTCGCCGAGGCGAGTTCGAAATCCCAATCCTTGTTCTGGATTCCCGGACCTTCGTGGATCACCACCTTGATGCCGGCCCCGCGCGCCTTCTGCAGCACGGGCTCGAGCGCCTTCTCGTCGTTCGGCACGACGCCGATGATGCTCACCTTCTTGGCGATGAGGTCCTCGATGGCGCGCACCTGCAGCGCCGGGTCGGCGCTGGTCGGGCCGATCATCGAGGCGTCGACACCTTCCTTGGCTCCGGCTTCCTTGATGCCGGTTTCCATCGCGTTGAACCAGGGGATGCCGCCGATCTTGACGACGACGCCCATGGTCGGCTTGTCGGCGGCGACGGCGCGGTGGATGAAGGAGCCGGTGGCGAGCACGGCCGCGAGGGCCGCACTTGCGAGCAGGGCACGTCGTGAAGCTGAAAATGTCGTCATGACCTTAACTACCCTCCCTAAATTGCGCTCATTGGCGCATTGCGGATCGAGAGATCCGTCTGCCCTGGACCGATTCCGGCCCAGAATTCCTTGTTGTCAGTCGCTCATTTTCGAACCGGCAGGGCGCTGCGCCCCGCAGGTCCTTTCGATGTCGTTGGCCGATGTGGCGGAGCCGAGGAATCCCGGATCTTCAGCTCGCACGGCAACAGCACGTGTTTGGCAGGAGACGCGTCTCCCTTGATCCGCGCACTCAGCCGCTCCCAGAGAATGTGGCCGATCTCCCGGACCGGCTGCGCGATCGCCGTGATCGGCGTGGCGCGCGCGCGCATCCAGGCATAGTCGTCGAAGCCGATCAATGAGACGTCCTGCGGCAGCTTGAGGCCTCGCTCGGCGATCGTCGTCAAGGCCGTCAGGGTCGTGGAGTTGGTGAGCGCCTGGATCGCGGTCGGCGCCGGCGCGCGATCGAAACAGTCCGAAAGCCTGCGCTGCTCGATGTCGGGATCGAAGCCGAGCTCGACGATCTCAGGTGCGGGCAATCCATGCTCGCGGAACGCCTCCGCCGCGCCGTCACAACGCTGCCGAATGTTGGCGAGGCGCAACGATGTCGCGGCAATGACGATGCGCTCGTGGCCGAGATCGATGAGGTGTGACGCCGCAATGCGCCCCGCCTCGAAATTGTCGAGCGACACGGTGTCGGCATTCAACGCGTCGGTGACGCGGTCGCCAATGACGTAGGGCGTTCGGGACGCCTCGATGACGTCGCGGCCGGCAAAGCCGTCGAAGCAGGGGACGACGATCAGTCCAGCCGGGCGCCACGCCAGCAGCGCCTTGAGCCTGGACAACTCGGTGGCCTCGTCGTCATGCGAGCTGGCGATGATCACTTCATAGGAGTCGCCGCCCGCGCATTGTTCGATCGCCGAGACGATCGAGGTGAAGAACGGGTTGTCGAGCTCGGGAACGAGCACGGCAATGATGCGCGCGTCGCCCGAGCGCAGCATCGAGGCAAGCGGATCGGCGCGATAGTCGAGCGCCTTTACCGCGGCCTCGACCTTCTCGACGAGCGCGGGGCTGACCGGCTTGCGGCCCGTCAGAACGTTCGACACCGTCGCCGGAGACACGCCCGCGAGCCTGGCCACATCGTTGATGGATCGCGGCTTATCTACCATGGGGTGTCCGGTGGTGTCCCTTGTCGTGCGCCTTGATGCGCGCTGAACTCAGCCGGTAAAACGATTTACAGAGATCTGACCGCGAGGCAAGCGGAAAGTGCCTGGGACGCCGCCGACGCGATCGACGCGCGCTGAGCGGGTGGGATGATGCTCCCTTCCTGCGCCAGATGATGGACCGAAAAATGGGACTGCTGTCCGGCGAAAAGCCGCAAATGCTGGTGATCGGCTTGGCGATCATGTGCAATCCCAGGCTCCTGATGCTAGACGAGCCGGGTCTTGGCCTGTCTCCGGTGATGGTGCAGCGCGTGCTCGACGCGAGCGGACCATGCCGCGGCTGCTCACGATCGCCTCCGACGCTGATGTGCTGTCGCGAGGTCGCATCGCGATGCACGCGCCGCCATCGGAGATGACCGAGGAGGAGCTGCAGAGCGTCTGTTTGAACGAGCATGTTGCCTGCGTCGCGCGCCCTCGGCGGGCCGCGCCGAGCAGGACACATCGAAGGATCGCAAGAAGTCGGAGAGCTGCCATGAACGCCAATGTCAAACTGCCCGCCGCAAAGGGCGTCTTCATCGACAACAAATGGCAACCCGCGCAATCGGGCCGCAGCATCGCGATGCTGGCGCCGGCGACGGGGCAGGTGATCGCCGCGATCGCCGCCGGCGACAAGGCCGACATCGATCTCGCGGTGGCTGCGGCGCGCCGCGCGCTCGAAGGTCCGTGGGGCCGGCTCACGGCGGTGGAGCGCGGGCGGCTGTTGTCGAAGCTCGGCCGCCTCGTCGAGGACAACGCCGAGGAGTTGGCGAAGCTCGAGGCCGCCGATACGGGCAAGCCGATGAAGCAGGCCAAGGCCGACGTCGTCGCGGTCGCGCGCTATTTCGAGTACTACGGCGGCGCCGCCGACAAGGTGCATGGCGACACCATCCCGTTCCTCGACGGCTTCTTCGTCACCACGGTCTATGAGCCGCTCGGCGTCACCGGCCACATCATTCCCTGGAACTATCCGGGCCAGATGTTCGGCCGCACCGTGGCGCCGGCGCTCGCCATGGGCAATGCGACCGTGATCAAGCCCGCGGAGGAAGCCTGCCTGGTGCCGCTGCGCCTTGCCGAACTGGCGGCGGAAGCCGGCTTTCCGGCGGGCGCGGTCAACGTCGTGCCGGGCCTTGGCGAGGAAGCCGGCGCGGCGCTGTCGGCGCATGACGGCATCGACTTCATCTCCTTCACCGGCAGCCCGGAGGTCGGCACCCTGGTGCAGACGGCGGCGGCGCGAAATCACATCGGCTGCACGCTCGAACTCGGCGGCAAGTCGCCGCAGATCGTATTCGCCGACGCCGATCTCGATGCGGCGCTGACATCCGTCGCGGCGGCGATCGTGCAGAATGCCGGGCAGACTTGCTCGGCCGGCTCGCGCGTGCTGGTCGAGCGGTCGATGTGGGACCGCTTCCTCTCCGAGCTGAAGCTGCGCTTTGAAAAGATCACCGCCGGCACGCCGGAGATGGATCTCGATCTCGGCCCCGTCATCAGCGCTGTGCAGAAGAAGCGCATCGAAGGCATGCTGGCGCGCGCCGAGAGCGGCGGTGCCAAACGGGTTGCCTCCGGCCGGATTGCCGAGGGCGTCCCGAGCGAAGGCTTCTATGTGGCGCCGGCGCTCTATCAGAGCGTTGACCGCAACTCCGAACTCGCGCGCGAGGAGGTGTTCGGTCCGGTGCTGGCGGCGATGCCGTTCGACGACGAGGCGGACGCGATCAGGCTCGCCAACGGCACCGATTTCGGCCTGGTCGCCGGCGTCTGGTCCGGCGACGGCTCGCGCGCGATGCGCGTCGCACGCAAGGTCAAGGTCGGCCAGATGTTCGTCAACGGCTATGGCGCCGGCGGCGGCATCGAGCTGCCGTTCGGCGGCATGAAGAAATCCGGCCATGGCCGCGAGAAGGGCTTCGAGGCGCTGTACGAGTTCGGCGCGATGAAGACCCTGATCGTCAAGCACGGCTAGCGCCGGGGCTCCGGTCAATTCCGCCGTGCGGACGTGAGCGACAAGGACGCGCGGCGTCGTTGTCGTTCGGCGCGGCGAAGCGTTAAATGCAACAAGCTTTGCAGTGAAGGAGACGTGCCGATGAGCGACGAAACGGAATTGTTCGAGAAGGGCCTCAAGGTGCGCCGCGAGGTGCTTGGCGCGAGCTATGTCGATGGCAGCCTCGCCAAGGCCGACGATTTCATGATGGCCTTCCAGCACATCACCACCGAAATGTGCTGGGGCTATGCCTGGACCCGCCCGGGTCTCGATCGCCGCACCCGCAGCATCGTCAACCTCGCGATGCTCACGGCGCTGAGCAAGCCGAGCGAGTTGAAGCTGCACGTCAAGGGCGCGCTGACCAATGGCGTGACGGTCGACGAGATCAAGGAGATCCTGCTGCATGCGACGGTCTATTGCGGCATTCCCGCCGGCCTCGAAGCGTTCAAGGCGGCGCATGAGGTGTTGATCGCCGAAGGCGCGATCCCGAAGAAGGACGGCGCATGAGCGCGCCGACAAACGTTCTGTTCGTCGGCATCGGCAATATGGGCTGGCCGATGTCCGCGCAGTTGCTGAAAGCCGGCTATGCGGTGGCCGTCAATGACGCGGTCGCCGGGCGCGCCGCAGATTTCGTGCGCGAGGCCGGCGGCACGGAAGCCGCCGATCTGGCGGCGGCTGCGGCGCAGGCCGAGGTCATCATCACGATGCTGCCGACCAGCAAGCATGTCGCCGAGGCCGTCGCCGCGCTGCGACCCGGCTTGAAGAAGGGGCACACCCTGATCGACATGAGCTCCGGCGCCCCGGCGGCGACGCAGGCGATCGCGGCCGATCTCTCGCCGCTCGGCGTCGTCATGCTCGATGCGCCGGTGAGCGGCGGCGTGCCGCGCGCGAAGACCGGCGAGCTCGCGATCATGGCCGGCGGCGATGCCGCCGCGCTCGACCGCGTCGAGCCGCTGTTGCGCGCGATGGGCAATACGATCCATCGCATCGGCGGCCTCGGTTCGGGGCAGGCGATGAAGGCGCTCAACAACCTCGTCTCCGCCGGCGGATTCCTGATCGGCATCGAGGCGCTGTTGATCGGCCAGCAGTTCGGCATCGATCCCGGCCTGATGACCGACGTGCTGAATGCCTCGACCGGCATGAACAATTCGACGCAGAAGAAGTTCAGGCAGTTCGTGCTGTCGCGTCAGTTCAACAGCGGCTTCGGCCTCGACCTGATGGTCAAGGACCTGTCGATCGCACTCGAGGTGGCGCGGACGAGCGGCGTCGCCGCGCCGTTCTCCAACCTGTGTCGCGAACTCAGCGCCAGCGCGCAGGCGCTGCTCGGCCCGGGGCAGGATCACACGGCGCTGGCAAAGCTCAGCGAGGCGCTGGCCGGAGTCGAGCTCGGGGGCGATGAGCGAAGACCGGGCGGGTGATGAGGTGTCCCCGGCGTCCGGCGTGGCGCGAAGCTGCGGCATGCGCATCACCGTCTCGCGACGCCAGGAGCGTCCGAGTTGATCGAGGCCTTGGCCCTCGGGATCATGAGGGCGCGAGGAATGCCGGGCGCTGGCCGCACCCATGGCCCGCCTGCAGAAAAAAAGCAGGCGGCAGTCACCACAGGTTCAGCCGAGACATCCCGGCATTCCCCGCGCGATGGTTGGGCGGCTTATACGCACTCTCCCCGGGGACCGGGCTGTCTTGCCCCCGTCACGGACGGATCATCATCACCATCCGCTTGGCCTCAGCATCGGGAGACCAGGACCATGCGACTTCGCCGGCGCGCGGTCCCGTTCGTCCGCATGGCCTTGAGCCACGCTGCGAGACCCTCGCACCCACCGCATCCCAGCCCCGCGCGTCGTGACGATCGCGAAGCGCCCCTCATGGCGAGGCGGGACGAAGATAGATACCATTGTTTCCGAAAAATAGAAAGAGAATTCTTTTTCGCGGGTTGGCTGGACAGGTTGGATCGACAAGATCCGGCGCGAGACGCGCGACCCCGTCAGGCTTCCCCGTCGAGGCGGCAGAACGAAACGGCGGGACCTGCGATCACAGCCCAATTCGAGCGGGGATGGGAAGCGTCGAGGGGGCGCCCGGACGTCAACGTCGGAATATTCCTCCGACCACCCTGTGCATCGCGCCGCCGATCGCGCCGATGGGACCGCCGACACCGGGCGACGAGCGCGGACGCCCCGCGACGCGACGGCGCGATGGCCGATCGGCCCTTCGCGCCTCCGCTGCAGCGCTCGCCATTTCCTTGTGCTGGGCGGCATTGAGGAAGCCGGTGGCGGGGTAGCCGCGCTCCTCCTGCCAGCGCGCGATCACCGCTCGCGTGGACTCGTCGAACTTGCCATTGACCTTGGTTTCGAAGCCGAGGCTGGAGAGCCTGCGCTGCACGTCGCGGCGCTTGGCCCGGGTGAGGCCGATCCGATCCTCGGTCTCCTGGGACGCTGCGTCGGTGGCCATCGCCGTGGTGGCGGGGGCCGACGTCTCACGAGGTTTGCTGCTCAGCCCCGCTTCGGCAAGGTGTGCGCTGTCGACCATCGCAATGATGGACAATGCCAGGATCAAGCCGCGCATTACCGTCCCCTTCGTCTCGACGCGACGATTCGATCTCGAGCATAGACCCGTGCCGCGATGAACGCTCGGACTTCGGCGGTGGGACTCTGCTGGATTCAAGTAACTGTGGTCCGTGGCGCACGGTTCCGTGCCCGAGCGATTATTCCGACGCATTTCAGGCGGAGCGATGGCGGCGGCGCCGGTGTCGGCTCGGCCGCTGTCTCACGCCGTGCGCGTGGGCGCCCAGGACAACAGGCGCAACGCGGGGCTGCTTCCACGCTCTGAATGATGTGGCCTGCAGAGAAATCCCGGCCCGCAGACCTGGCCCGGCCCATGGCGGACGCATCCGGCGCGGCGCCTGAGCCGCAGCGTCTCGGTCGCAGATGGTGCAGATCTCGAGATCGCCGCTATGTCGACGTTCTGCGCAACGACGAGGACGAGTTGCGGCTGTCTGTCACGCCGCCAGTCTGAAACGTGGTGGTTGGCTTGCGTGTGCGGATCTTCAAGCCGGAATGGGAAGCGTGAAATTGAATGTCGTCCCTCCCTCAGGATTGGACTCGCACCAGATCTTGCCATTGTGACGGTCCACGATCTTCCGGCAAGTCGCGAGTCCGAGGCCGGTGCCCTCGAACTCGTCCCGGCCGTGCAATCGCTTGAACGGTTCGAAGATCTGCCGGTGAAATTCCGGAGCGATGCCGATGCCGTTGTCACGAACGCCGATCCGCCAGAAGTCCGCCTTCTCTGGCATGGCGGACACGTGCAATGCCGGTACGGTGGCCTTGCAGTATTTGATGCCGTTTCCGATCAGGTTCTGGAGCAGCTGTGTCAAGAGCGGAGCGTGGCCGAAGACGATCGGAAGATCGCCCCGCGTCACCTTCGCTCCCCTGTTGCTGATGATCTGTCCCAGATTGGAGAGCGTGTCCTCCACCACGAGATTCATGTCGACCGGCTCGAACACGACATGCGCGTCCGATTTGGTGTATTCGTGAAGCGTGTCGAGCAACGCGACCATGCGCTCGCCGAGGTGGACCATGCGTCCGCAATAGTCGCTGATCTTGGCCGGGTCGGCATTGCCCGACTTGACGGCATGGCTGATGATCGACGCAAATCCGCGGATCGAGGAGATCGGCGATTTCAGATCGTGCACGAGGACGTCGGCGAACCGTTCCAGTTCCTCGCGCTGCTGATCCAGCGCAAGCTGCATGGCGGCTTTCTTGCGCGCATAGCGGAGAATGCGGCCGATGGATCGCTCGTTGATGTGTTCCTTCGCGATGTAGTCCGATGCGCCACGCTTCATCGCCTCGGTCGCGATGGTCGCGTCGCCCTGGCCCGTCGCCATGACGATGAACATTCCCGGGGCGCTCCGGTGCAGGGCTTCCACGCCGTCGAGCCCATCGCGTCCCGGAAGTTGATAGTCGACGACCGCAACATCGAACGACTGCCGCTCGCACGTGGCCAGCGCCATGTCGATGCTGTCGGTCTCGACGCATTCGCAGGAGATCCCCGCACGCCTCAGGGCGCGCATGACGTTCTTGCGGTCTGCGTCGTCGTCGTCCGTGATCAGGATCGTCACGGCATCACCGGCGGCATGTGGCTGGCTCATGGGAACTCCACGATCCGCCAATAGCCCTGCATCAACTCGACGAGCTTCTGAAAATTTTCGCCGACGCGCTCCTTGAGGATGTACCCGGCAACGTTGAGGTTGTAGGAGGCAACCTTGTCCTCGTCCCTGCTCGAGGTCGTCAGCATGAACACGATGCTGCGCTTCAAGCCGTCGTCCCGCCGGATTTCACTGACGAACTCGATGCCGGTCATGCGCGGCATGTTGATGTCGACGAGCAGGATGTAGGGCGAGCTCAGCTTCGTCTTCCCATTCGTGCCGCGCAGGATGTCGAGCGCATCGGCGCCGTCGTTGGCTCTCAGCAGCGGATTGATGATCCGTGCGGATTTGAATGCGCGTTGCACGGATCTGGCGTCGCCTTCGTCGTCGTCGACGAGCAGGATCGTCACATCGCGCGCCCGTTCGGCGTCGGCCGTCATCGTTTCCGTTCCTTCGCCGCGTTGGGAGTGAGGAGGGTGAAATAGAAGGTCGTGCCCTCGCCGACGGTCGATTCGAGGAGGATCGAGCCGCCCGAGAGTTCGATCTGCTTGCGTACGATGGCGAGACCCATGCCACTGCCTTCGACCTGGTCTCGTGGTCTCAGGGTCTGAAACATCTTGAAGATCCTGTCGTGGAACTGAGCCGGAATGCCGGGACCATCATCCTTGACGGCAAAGGTGTGATGCGACCCGCGATCGACCACGGAGATCTCGATGCGACCAGCCGCCTTGTCATGGTGCTTGATGGCATTGCCGATCAGGTTCATCATGATCTGCTGCAAGGGCATGCGAAAGACCTCGATCGCGCCGAACGCGGGGTCGACGATCACCTCGAAGCCATCCGGCGGCGTCATCATGGCCAGCACGTCGTCCATGAGTTCGGCACCGGAAATGATCTCGCTGCCGGCGGCCTCGCGGCCAATGCGGCAGAATTCCAGGAGATCGTCGAGCAGTTTCTCGAGCCGTCTCACGCGGCCGCGCAGCAGCTGCATGCTCACCAGGTTTTCGCCGGTCAGGTGCGGCGCAAGATCCTCTTCGAGCCATTTCGAAGCATTGTCGATGACCCGCAGCGGCGCCTTGAGGTCGTGGGATGCCGCATAGGCAAAATCGTCGAGCTCCCTGTTCGCGGCCTCGAGCTCGGCGGTACGTTGCGCGACCTCTTGCTCCAGCCTTTCATTGAATTGACGGCGTTCCTCCTCGGCCAGCTTCCGGTGCGTGATATCGACGATCGCGCCGAGCACCATGACGCCCTCGTCCGTGTCGATCGGCGTGAGACTGATCTCGATGGGAAACTCGCTGCCATCCTTGCGCCGGCCATAGACTTCGCGCCCCGGACCCATCGCGCGTTGCAACGACTCCCTGAGCACCGGACTGGCGAAATACCATTCGAGGTGGGCATGGTGCCGATCTCGTTCGGCGGCCGGCAACAGCAGATCGATCCGACGCCGGAGCAATTCGTCGCTGTCGTAGCCGAACAGCCGTTCGGTCTGCCGGTTCACCAGCGAAATCAGACCGGAGCGGTCGACCATGACCATGGCGGTCGGGGTGGACTCGACCACGAGACGGAATCGCTCCTCTGCGGCCTTGCGCGCCGAGATGTCTCTGAGCGCGCCGACGATCCCGGTCGTCTCGCCCGAAGCCGGATCCTTGAGCGATCTCATCACCGCTTCGAGCCAGATCCGGCGGCCGTTCCGATCGTGGGCGCGGATGGAGATCGAACTCTGCTCGGCCTCGTCGGCCAGCAGCGAATTGAGGGTCGTCTGCAACTGCTCGACATCCTCGGGGTGGATCGGGCCGTACGGCTGTTGGCCCAGCAGCTCGCTTTCATCCACCCCCAAGATGTCCCGACACGCCGGAGAGACATAGCGGAGGCGAAGGTCACGATCGAGCTGGATGATCAGGTCCGAGCTGTTATCAGCCAGAATGCGATACCGGGCTTCGCTCTCCTTGATCATGCGCTGTGCTTCGCGCATCTCGGTGATGTCGGTGACGAGTACGAAAAAGCCGATTACGTCGCCGTTGGCGTCGCGATGCGGAATGTAGTTGGTCCAGGTGTTGCGGATGCTTCCATCCGCCTTGTTCAGCATGCGCTCGTAGTTCTGCGGCTGGCCCGACAGAGCGGCCTGGATATGAGGCTCGGCCTCGGCGAACAGGGTCTCGTCCAGCAGGGACGTGACGTGGCAACCGACGAGCTCCTCCGGCGACCGGCCGAACCATTCCGCATAGGCCGAGTTCGCGAAGCGGCATCGAAGGTCGCGGTCCCAATAGGCGATCACGCTCGGCACGGCATCGATGAGGGTCTTGAGCTCCGCCGTCCTGGCGGCGACCTCCTGCTCGAGGGAGACATTGCTCTTCCGAAACTGGTCCTCGACCCGCTTCTGCCGGCTGATATCGCGCTCGATGATCGATGCGCCGATGATCGTGCCATCACGCCGCCGGATCGGGATGGCCCTGATCGACACGTCGATCGCGGTGCCGTCCTTGCGCAAACGCCGCGTTTCCAGATTGTCGATATGTCGACCCTGCCTCACCTGATCGAGGATGTAGTCGTCATGGATCAGCTGCTCGGGCGGGATGTGGATACGGATGCTCCGGCCAATGACCTCGTTCGGCCGGAACTGGAAGAGACGCTCGGCCGCGACGTTCCATGACAGGATCGTACCCGAGAGGTCCTTGGCAACGATCGCGTCTTCCGATGAGTCGAGGAGGGCATCGGCGATTGCGGCCTTTTCTTCGAGCTCATTCTTCGCTCTTTCCAGTTCGCGGTGGCTCTTGCAGAGGATTCCGTTGATCTGTGAGCAGAGCGAGGTGGGATCGAAGGGTTTCGCGATGACCCCTGCGACGCCGACGCGCCGAAGGTCGTCCAGCTCCTTTGCGCTCGTGGTGCCGGTGACGTAGATAACGGGAATGCCTGCGGTCTGTGGTCGCTCCCGCAAACGCGCCAGCGTCGTGGGGCCGTCCATGCCTGGCATGTTGTGGTCGAGCAGGATGAGGTCGGGAGACCATTTTACGGTTGCGGCAAGTGCCTCCTCGCCGGAGGCGCAACTCCGCACATTGAAGTTCGAGTCGACTGCGATGGCCGTCCCGACGATCTCCCGGGCGTCGGCGTCGTCGTCGACATGCAATACGTCGACTGAGCGCAGCTGGAATTGCACATTCATGTCGATGTCGACCAACATCCAGTGATGAAAGTGAATACGCTGTCCATCGGACCAGATGCCGATGATAACTCTCAACTAATAGACGACGTGCATAAAAGGTGAGTTTCGCTGACGTGCGTAATGCTACCTAAAGCGGTAACTTAGACGATTGCATCACGAATATAAACAGCTAAGTGCAGGCTGATGCTGTTGCTGAGCCGTCGTTGTCGGCGTTATCCGGAGTTTTGCGGAGTTCTTTGTTCAGGCTGTGCAAAAACGATTGGCGAGAGAGAAGCGCTTCGATCGAGGTCTGGAGCGTGACGGTATCGGGTGCTTGGCCGACATCGAGTTTCGACTCCGAGTTGTGCAGGAAGTCGTTGATGTGAGAACCGTTGTCAGAATATCGACAGGCCGAATCAAATGCGCAGCAGATTCATGCAGCTCTTAGTTCGATCGGTGGTCTGGGGCGCGTTCGCCGGCTGCCTCTTCCATGGTCCGGCACTTGGCCGGCGCCTGGATGGCTTCAACGTCGTGGCGACACCAGATCATCCATTTGGCACCGCGACAGCGGAGCAGGCCTTGTCGATGGCGAAGAGGCTTGGCGCCAATTCGGTCGCCGTGATTCCATTTCTCTGGCAGTCGACCCCGTCGGCACCGGACATCGTCGCGGGAAGCGCCATGTCCGACGAGGCGCTGCGCGCGGCGATCCGGCAGGCGCGCCGGCTCGGTCTGACGGTGATCGTCAAGCCGCATGTCTGGGTGCCGGACAGCTGGGCCGGCGCCGTTGAGCCGGCATCGGAGCAGGATTGGAAAACCTGGTTCGTCCGGTACCAGGCCGAGCTTGAGCGCATGGCTCGAATTGCAGCCGACGAAGGTGCCGATGTCCTCGCCATCGGCACCGAGCTCGCAAAGACCACGCGGCGTCCCGAATGGAGCGCCGTGATCAAGACCGTGAGGTCAGCGTTTCCACGAACGCTGCTTTACGTCGCGCACAATGCGGACGAAGCCGAAGCGATCGGCTTCTGGCCGCTTCTGGATGTCATCGGCGTATCCCTGTATCCGCCCCTTGGCCCCGACGACGACCGTGGCGGCCGTATCGCTGCGATGGAAGCGGAGGCCAGGCGTGTCGACGCGCTGTCGGAGCGTTGGGGCAAGCCGGTGCTGGTGGCCGAGATTGGATTGCGTTCGGCCAAGGGCGCTGCCGCAAAACCCTGGGAGAGCGCCGAAGAGAGGGCTGCGCCCGTGGACATGCAGTTGCAGGCTGACGTGATCGCGGACTGGCTCGGAGTGCTCAAGCGCCCAGCGGTTGCGGGCGTGCTGGTCTGGCGCTGGTTTACCGATCCGGCCGCCGGCGGGACCGCCGACACCGACTTCACCGTGCAGGGCAAGCCGGCGGAAGCCGTGCTGTCCTGCGCATGGGCCGGCGTCTGCCGCAAACCCTGAGTCAGAACCTGTACCAGGCTCCGACCACGAGGCCGTTCTCTTGCAGCGCATTCCGCCCCCAATAGGTGGAGTAGCCGCCGATCTGCAGCGACAGCGCCGGAGTCAACGCGTAGACGGCGCTGAGCTGGGCCTTGTGATAGGCGTAGCTGCCGAAGCCTGTGGTGCCGGCGCCCTCGGACAGGACGTTGAACGATTGTGCGAGCAGCAGCCAGCGTTCGGTCGGGCGAATGCCGAAGGTGATGTCGGTCCGGAATTCGCTCGGCGGGCCGTTCAGGCGATAGCGTTGCGCGATCTGGAGATCGACGAAGGCGGGAAGCGTTCCTGCCTTGAAACTGTAGCCCGCGAGGCCGCGCAGCTCGATCTGCCGGTCGGTCTGGCCAATCGCTGCCAGGTTCGATGAGTCGGACGTGCCGGGCACGCGGAAGATCGCCTGTACGGAAAACACCCAGGAGGAGTCGGACCAGACACGGGCCCGGGCTCCGAGGTCGGTGTAACCGATGCCGCTGCGCTGCGCTCCGATGGGCGAGGCGATGTCGATGTGCTGCAGCGAGGGCTGGACGATGGCGGTGATCCAGTCCGTGAGGCCATACTCGATCAGCAGCTGGGCTTCGTCCTTGCTGTAGCGTGGGATGCGACGCAGCGCGCTGCCGCTGTCGAAAATGCGGGTCGACTGCATCGCCGTGCCGGTGAACACCAGGGCGCCTGTCCCGGCATCGAGCGTCCAGGCGCCGGCCCACGCCTGGCTCACGCAGCCCGCCGAGATCATGGCGATGAGGCACAGGATCTTCCAGCGCCCGGCCAGTGCGCTGAGCGACGTCGCGGCATACGCTCGGGCCGTGCAAAGAGCTAGGCGCATTGCGGCACGACACGGTCGCCGCCGGTTGCGGCAATGTCCGACACCGCCGCGATGGCGCGGGTGAGCAGATGGATGCGGCCTGCGCCATTGACGCGCTCGGTCACGACGGCAACGCTTGCGGTCGCGTGATGCGCCGCGATCGCTTCCGGATTGGAGATCCTGAGACCTGCGATCGAGGCGCGCAACGTCTCGGCCAGCTTCATGGCGGACGCGCGCGACTGGTCGGGGAGGATGAGGACGATGAGCCCGTCGCGGTAGATGGCCGCGACCACCCCGACAGAGGCCGTGGCGGCGCGCACCGCGGATGCGACCTTCGTCATGATGCCGGATTCCGCGGCCTTCCCGGTCTCCAGTTGCACGCAAAGCCGATCGACGGCGAGCGCGATGATGGAGGTCTCTGTGCCAGGCGGAAAGTTCACATCCGCGAGTAGATACGCCTCGGCCATTTCGCCGACGAACAGACCCGTGCTGCGATCGATCCAGTTCGATGCGCGACGGTCGCCTGATCCCGACGCCAGTCGCGTCAACTCGGCCTCGCGGGCTTCGCGGCGGTCGAATTCCGCCTTGAGCTTGAGCGCCGATCGCACGCGGGCCAGCAGTTCGACCCTGTCCACCGGCTTGGTGATGTAGTCGGTCGCGCCGGCGATGAACGCATTGCCGAGGCTCGCGGTATCGCCGAGCGCCGTCACCATGATGATCGGCACGCTGGCGTAGCGCGGGTCGTTGCGGATTCGCGCGCAGGCCTCGATGCCGTCGACCTCGGGCATGACGATGTCGAGCAGCACGAGATCGACCGTCACCGGCTCTGCCGACGATGCGCCGATCCCGAGCGCCCGGTAGGCATCGTGGGCCGACCCCGCCGTGACGACCTGTTCATAGCCCGCGGCCAGCAGCATCGCCTCGGTGATGTCCCGCCCGTCTTCGGAATCGTCGACAACGAGAATACGCATGGTGAACTCCCTCGAATGGTCCTCACATCAGAGCCGGCTGGCGGTTTGTCCGGGCATGACGTTCGTCCGCCCGAACAGTCGCCAGCCGGCCTTGTCGTAGATGAGCTCATAGCCCGCGGCTCCCCGCCGATAGAGCAGAGGGAAGGCCTTGTTCAGCCGGTCCTGCGCTCCGCTGCCGATGTCCGGATCGGGAACGGCCACGAACGGAGCGTCGATCCGCGAGAACAGAATCCCGAGCGTGAATGTCTCGTCGGATGGCGACAGCAATCCGCGCGCGCTGCCTCGCCCGATGACGATCGCGGGAGCGTTCAGCGTGTCGACGAGAATTCCATCGCGTCCGACGCTGGCCTGGCCGAGATCGATCGCCGCGCTCCGCTCCGCGTCGACGTGACGACCCTCCAGGGCGATGGCGACATTGACGGCTCCGCTGGGATCCGCGATCGCCAGGCCAGCGACGCCGCCGACCCAACCGAGCGCGAGCAATGCCATCACGATCTCCAACCGCTTGCGCACCGGCGGCATGTGGATGATGACGATCGCCGCCAGGACCGGCGGCATCACCGCAAGCGCCGCGGGATCACCGAACAGGCCGGTCGTGACCGCGAGAACGGCTGCCGCGACGGCCGTCGCGATGAACATCAGCATGGGCGCGAGCAGAGGCCGCTGGCGCCATATCGACACGATCGCGAAGCCTGCGATGGGCGCGCCGATCAGGATCGCCGCCATGATCGCAAGGCCGGCGTCGACCGAGAGGGAGCCGGACACTCCGCGGCCGAACAGGGTAAAGAATCCCGCCGCCCAGGTGGCGACCCCTTCTGCGGGCGCCACCAGGAAGGTCCAGCCGCTGCCGGGGAATATCCAGGACATGTAGGAGAAGGCCGCGACGCAGAACGCCGTCGGAAACAGCAAGGCGAGCACCAGGTTCAACGCCGTCCTGGAGAGCTGCTCGGGCTCGATCGCGAGAACCAGAAACGGGACGGCGGCACAAGTCATCGCGGCGCCCATCGGATGCGAGAAGGTCAATCCGAGCAGCGACAGCGCGACAGCCATCACCTCGGGCGCGCCGGTGCGGGCGCGCAGTCTGAACAAGGCGCAGCCGAGCAGGAACAGAAAGACCGTGAAGATCATCTCGGACGGCCCGGCCATCGCGGCACGCAGGATCGCGGGATGCATCACGATCAGAACGACGATCAACGGCGCGAGGGCGGCGGCGATGCCGATGCGATGGAAAGAGGTCAGCAAGCTGCCGGCGAGCAGCGCGAGGACGACGCCGGTCAGGAGAACGGGGGTGGGCGTCCCGGCCGGGGTGACGACTTGCAGCAGCGTCGTGGCGAGGAAGGGAATGGTGGGATAGGCCGCCAGAATGCGCCCGATCGGCATCTGCCCTTCGCCCGCGGTCATCGCGCTTGCCCACAACGTCACGGCATCGTTGGGAACGAGGCCGGCCGTTACGGCGCTGAGCGAGACGACGAAGACGGCCACGCAGGCGACGGCCATCAACGTCCCGAGCGGCAACAGGCGGCTCATGCGGCGGCCTCCTGCGCCTGCGCCAGTTCGCGAGCGACATGCTTGGACACGCCGTGGTGCGTCTTCTCCCAATAGAACGGATTGCGCAGCAACTGCCACAGACCGCGATAGGTCGCGATCGAGAGCATGACCCAGTAGCCGAACGCCGTGAGGCTATAGGGAATGAGATTGAGCCAGCCGCGCCGGATCGGCGCCAGCATGTTGAGGAACATCAACGCGCCATTGCCGGCGAGAAGGTTGAACAGGGCCAGGAACAGCAGCGGTTCCGGAAACACCGCCTCGAGCCCGCTGATCGCGGCGATCATCCAGGCGAGATAGAGCAGCCAGAACACCGGGTTGAGCAGGCCGGACAGCACGGTGCCGCCGATGAAGAAGACGAAGCCGAGAAAACCCAGCGGCCCGATCATGCGCATGAAGCGGAGCGGGCGCCTGGTGTGAACCAGAAGGGTCTGCATGTAGCCCTTCATCCAGCGCGAGCGCTGCCTGATCCAGTTGCCGGCGTGGCAGCTTGCCTCCTCGAACGTGGTGGAATCCACGATGCCGACGCGATAGCCATGCTGGGTCAGGCGCACGCCGAGATCGGCGTCCTCGGTGACGTTGAACGGATCCCAGCCGTGCAACTCGCGCAGCACGTCGATCTTGAAATGATTGGACGTGCCCCCCAAGGGGATCGGAATGCGGAGGTGGTCCAGCCCGGGCAGCATCTGGTCGAACCACAGGCCATAGTCCAGCGTGAACATGCGCGTGAGCCAGTTTTCGCTCGCGTTGAAATAGCTCAGGCTGCATTGCAGGCAGGCCGTATTGGCCGAGGACTTCCGGAACGTCGCGACCACCTTGCGAAGCTGGTCCGGCTCCGGCCGGTCCTCGGCATCGTA
Source organism: Bradyrhizobium sp. HKCCYLS3077 (assembly GCF_051167555.1). Classification (NCBI taxonomy): domain Bacteria; kingdom Pseudomonadati; phylum Pseudomonadota; class Alphaproteobacteria; order Hyphomicrobiales; family Nitrobacteraceae; genus Bradyrhizobium; species Bradyrhizobium sp. HKCCYLS3077. The sequence goes on from NZ_JBNPTH010000002.1 coordinate 65,776, forward strand.
GATCACGAGGAATTCGCCGCGCGCGAACTGCAGCGCGAAATTGCAGGCCTTGGGCTTGGTTTGCGGCAGCGATGGCGGGACCCGGATTATCTCGAACATGCCTTCGAGACCGAGCTTGCTGGCGACCTCGATCGTCTCGTGGTCGCTGGCCTCCAGCACCAGCTTGATGTCGAGCTTTCCCAGGGGGTAGTCGAGGTCGCGCAGCGCCTGAGCCAGCATCGGCAGCATGGCCGGCTCCTTGTACATCGGCACCAGCACCGTGAAGACCGGCAGTTCGTCGTCCGTGAGCGCACGCGCTTCGATCGCGATGGTCTCGTCGGCCATGCGCACGCCGCCAAACAGCACGAGCAGGCCCTTGAAGGCGAAATTGCCGAGATAGAAGACGCTCATGGCGACGTTGAGGGCGATCAGCGTCGTGAGGGGCGATAGCGCCAGGCCGAGCAGGATCAGGCTGAGCAGCGCGTAGCCGAAGACGACCTGTCCCGGGGTGAAGACCCGCTGCGCGGAGAGCTCGGGGTTGAGGTCGGCGAGTTCGTAGACGGCGCGCGCCGACAATGCGTCGTCGAACGCGGCCTGCACCGCCCAGACGATGTCGAACTTGGTCGCGACGACGAAGCCGATGTTCGCTCCCCAGCGTTTTCTCGCAAACAGCAGCGTCTCGGGCCCGGGCTCGGCGGTCGCAATCATCAACCGCCCGTCGCTCTGCTTCCACGGCATGATCAGCATGCGGGCGTAGATATCCGCCTCCCCCTCGCGAAGGAGTGCGAGGTCCGGCGGATCGCGGATCAGGTCGACGAACGGCAATTCGTAATGGTAGGCGACGGCCTGATAGTAGATCGCCGGCTCCGCCCAGTTGCGCGACAGGATGGCGTTGCCGAGGCTGACGTGCCAGGCCTCGGCGAGGGCGATGGCCTCGTCGAGCTGGCCGAGCGTGAGGACGCGGCGGGCGACGAGGATGTCGCCGAGGGCGCGATCGGAAGCTGACAATGGCTGCATGGCAGAACCTATTCGCCGGCGCGGCGAGCTGCACGGCGGCGGTACATGCGCTGGGCCAGCATCAGCAGCGCGACGGTCGCGATCACCCAGGTGACGCCAACGATCCAGGGCCAGCCGCGATCGAGGTTGGCTGTCCACGACTGCTGGTCGGCATAGGTGACGCGTAGAAGGGTGTCGCGATAGCTGGAGAGCGCGAGGGCGACGCCGCTCCGGTCGAGAATTGCGACGTCGCCGCGGTCGAGATTGATGGCGGGCGCCGCGGACAATGATCCGTCGCCGCTCAGCGGGCGAATCCATAGTCCGGGAAAGCCATTCGCAGTCACGATTTGCGCGACGGCACCGGTGGTCATCCCGCCGAGGTCGAGCAGAACGCGGTCGTTGCGATCGGTGATGGCGACGCGGCCGCGATCGAACCGCACGCGCTGATCGGCTCCGGCGGGAGGCGAGCTGCCGACCGAAATGAAGGGCGCCGACGGTGACGCCGCGGCCTTGGCGTCGACATAGGTCACCTCGATCGGCGTCGTCCTGTTCGACAACCCGCTCACCACGCCGGACAACGACGCCAACACCGAGAGTGGGCGGTCAGCCGTCGATGCCGGCAGGTGAATCTGGATGCCGTCGCCCCACAAGCTCACCAGGTCGGAGAAGTCGCGTGCTGCCGGGCCGATCGGCGACAGAATCACCTGGCTCGAGCCGAGGAGCTCGGCAGGGTAGCCCTGCGGCTCGAACCGGCAGTCGCCCTGCGAACTGCGACGCTGCACCACCGTTCTGATATTCGCGATCGTGCCGACGAGTCCGTCCGGAAGGGCAAAATCGAGCCGCGTCGGTCCGCCGATCGCGGCGACCGTGCTGGCGAGCAGGTGCTCGTTGACGAAGGCGCTGACCACGGCCTTTTCGCCGGCACCGTCGGGAGCGACCATGACATCGAGGACGAGGCGCGAGGGACGGGTGCCCGCCGGCAGCGACTGGCTCGCGATCGTCATGGGAAGCTCGGCGCGGCCGAACACATCGACGCGCGGCGCAGTTAAACCGAGGTCGTTGAAGCTGATTCGATCGGTCGGCTTCCTGGCGACCGAGATCGTTCCGATCGACGCCGTCGGCGTATCACGGAGCGCCAGGAGCGAGGGATCGCCGAGCAGCCTTCCGATCTGAGACGAGCCGGAATCCGTGGCGAGAAGAACCGGAACGCCGCCGATCCGACCCGCCGCAAGCGCGTTGGTGGCGCGCGCGCCGCGCGCGTAGTTGACCAATGTTGCCGCCGGCCCATCGAGCCGGTCCGCGATTTCATCGAACGATCCGACGACGATCAGGCCACGCGTCCAGCGTCCTCTGTTGTCCTGGTCGACCAGGTCCGGCATGGCGTTCCTGCCGTGATGAAAACTGACGGTCCGGCCGCCGGCCTTCAGGGATCGGGCAATCGTCAACGCGGTCGCGATATCGGCAGCAGGCGGCGATGCGCTGGACAGCAGGATGCCGACGTCCCGGGGCATCAGCGCCGCGGTCACCGCAATGTTCGGTGTGCCCGAAAGTCCCAGGGTAAAATCGACCATGGTTTCGGGGCGGATGGTGACGCTGTCCCCGACATAGCGGACATCGATGCAGCGATCCTGCGTCGCTGCGCCGGAATACACGAACGACAGCTTGAGAAAGCCTTCGCGTGCTGACGCATTCGCAAGCGAGATGCGGGCGCTGCGCCCCGTACCCTTCCCATCCAAGGTCAGCGCGGCGATCGAACGATCGTTCGCCAGGATCTCCAGGCTGCGGCGCGCCTCGTGGGCGCTCACGTCGTCGTAGGCCAGAACGAGTTCGGCCAGATTGAGTTCGACGCCCTGCGGAACGCGAATATAGAGTTCGCGCCGGCCGCCGAGATTCGACAAACGAAACCCTTCGGGAAATCCGGCATCGGCGATGGGAATACCGACTCGCAGCGATTTGGGTGTCGTCTCGACGATCGTCGCCGGGAGCGCGGCCATGAGCGGCGACGGCTGGAAGGCGGCTGGTCGCGCCGGCTCCGGCGGAGCGGCTGGCGGCCTGCGTTGCTGGGCATGGACTGACGACGCCTGGATTGCGAGAGCCGCAGCCAGGACAAAACGCACGACATACGACACGATATTCCCCCGTCACTGTAGTATCAGGTCCCCCGGCTCGCATCCGTGCCGCATTGCGCGGCTTCAGCGGCAAGTCGCAGCCGTTCGAAATGAGTAGTCAAGTCATTGAGTTCTTCGGTCTCCAATCCTCGCCGCGAGCGATAAGGCCCGAGCAGAACGCTGTCGCATGCTCGCGCCGCCTGACCGATCGCCCCGAATCCGATCGTCGAGGCGATCCCGCAGATGTCGTGGATCCAGCAATAGGTCTTCGCGACCAGCTCCGCCGAAGTGGTCTGATCTCCTGTCATTCGCGGCAGGTCGATAGCGGCCTGCTCCAACCGTTCGGTCAGTCTGGTCGAAAAGCGCCCGCGCACGACGGCGAGGCGTGCCTCGAGTTGTTTGTCCATCGCCGCGCATTGTGACGTCTCGTCCAGCATCCGACGTTCCTTACGGTTCGACCGCCGCGGCCGCCGCGGAGAGATGAGGCAACACGACGGACGCACGCCGAAGCCAAGATGCTGCGAGCGCGGCCATCACTGGCATTCTTCCGATGGCATGGTGACATGGTGGTGCATGAATGACCGCTCCGCATCCCGGATGAATCGTCAGCGCGGCGTTCCCGCGCGTCGATAAAGGCTGAGCGACTTTCGTTACTTTCGGACGCACACTTTTTCGCGTAGAAATACGCTCGCTGACGACGGAGATGCTTCGTCGCGTCGAAACCGCGCTTGCGGGCGGCACATTCGCCGGGAGCTCCACGGCGACGATGCAGGCGCGATCGCTGCCCGCCGGCGGTCCACTCCGGTCGGCAATCGCGTAGTTCTACCTGCGATCGTCTTATCCTGACATTTAGGCTGCCTTGATCGGATCGCGGTGGCCGAACGCCGGATGCCGTCGGTGAGGTATTGCGCGGGTCGGCTGGAGCTACGGTGCAATCCCTCGTCAAGAATGGGATCTCGGACCGAAGTGGGAGCGCAAGCGATGGATGCACGACAGGTGAGCAGGGCGATCTCGACAATTTTAATTGTCGACGATGATCCCCTGGTCCTCAAGGCGACCGCCGACTGGTGTACTTGGATGGGCTTCTTCGTCCTGACAGCGACGACCGGATTGCAGGCTCTGATCAGGGCGGCCGAACACCGGCCTGACGTTCTCCTGATCGACGTGCACCTGCCGGAGATCGATGGATTGAGCGTCCTGGGCTATCTGTCGGACGCAGCCAAGAAAGCGCCTCATGTCATCGTGATGACCGGGAGGGCGGATGACAAGACCGTCGAGCTATGCGACGGGCTTGCCGCGACGTTCATACCCAAAGGCCGTCTGTTCTGGAAAGAGCTCGCGGCAAGCCTCGCCGAGATCTATCCCGAGCGAAATGCCGAGATCGCACAAGCGGCCGGACAATTTTCTGCGGCAGACGTCAGGCGACGTCCACGCGTGCTGCTCATCGATGACGATGTCAGCGTGAAGAAGATGCTCGAGCACCAGTTCGAAAGGCTGGGAGCCGATCTTCTGTATGCGAGCGATGCCACCCGAGGATTCTGGAAAGCGCGGCGTGAGCATCCGAGTGTCATCGTCGCTGATTTCTCCATGCCGTACGGCGATGCCAACTATCTTCTCGCGAAGCTGCGGAGTGCGTCAGAGACCCGCGACATTCCGGTCATCGTCCAGTCGGGACGGCATCTCAGCAGGTCGATCAAGCGCAAGCTTCAGGAGGATATCGACGGTCATCCTGGCGCGGCCCGGGTCCTGCATAAATCGACTGACGGCGCCGAGCTGCTGGACGTGTTGCGAAGGTATTGCGGTTTCGCCGCAATGCCAGAAGAGGCGCTGTCTGCCTGCTGATGGCAGCAATTCCCGCGTCGCAGGGATGGTCCTCCGTCGGCCTTCGCGGCACGCAGGGGCATCGCATCTGACCTCCAGCTGCGCCCGGCTGTTTCCATCTCCGCCGTCGAGGGCCCTCGAAATGCGATGGATGGCTGAGCCTTTGCCGCGCTGAAGCGGCTGCGGCCGCACGGGCGCGACAAGCCCTGGCACGGAGTGAACTATTGGCCGAGGGCAATCCGCGCTTGACGCATGTCGTCACATGCGATCGCACCTCGACGCGCGCTTCGGTGTGCCCCGCGTTCCATCGTCCCGATGAACAGTGCACGCGCGGGGGGCGGCGCCAGTGGCGCTCATGATCCGCTGCCCATTGGCAAGAATGAGCGAGGCGCCACCGCCCGCGCGCGGAGAGAGGCCAGCAAAGGCCGGCGCGTCTCAGCGTGTCGAAGCCCGTCGTGGCGGACGCGAGGACGTGTGATCAGGCGCGTCCTCACCGGGGCGGATCTGCTATCCACCGCGCTGATACATCATCCGCAATTCCGACGCTGCCGCCGATTGCAGATGAGCGAGCGCCTCCTTCAGGTTCGAGATCTCGCGACTGGTCGGCTTGCGCTTCTCCGCCATCGCGCGCAGCAGCGCCGTCTCGGCGGTGCGCGCCGCCTGCCCGGTCGCGGCGAAGCCGACCGTCGGACCGATGCCGCAGATGCCGTGCAGATGACGATACGACTCTGAAACGAGGGCGCCACTGGCGTCGTCTCCGCGCGACATGCGGTCTGCGAAGACGAGAGTAGCCGTGATCTTGCTTTCGAGTGCGGTTGCGAAGCGGTGCCTCACCTTGGCAAGGCGGGCCTCGAATTGGTCGCCGGTCATGCAGTCCTCCTGCTGCTACATTCCAGCAGCGTCCCGCTGAAGAATTAATTTCAAGTCATCGCACACGGATCAATGCGTTCGATCGCGAAGATGGTCGATCCGGCGAGCCCGCGTCGACGGTTCGCCGGAGCAAACCGCAGGCGGAGCCGCCCCGGGGCAGGGGCGGCCGATGGTTCAGGTAGTTTTACGTGCAGCGAAATTAACGCACCGTCAGACATGGCTGAATAGCTTTGCCGAGGCGTAGCGCCGCTGGTTGCATCGATCGCGGCGTTGCGAGGCTGTGATCTTGTCGCCGCTGGGGTTCTGCCATGTACGCGTCAGGGCAAGTCGCCCATATCCAGGTCGAACCAGCGGTCACGGCTGATCCGCTCTTGCGGGTTCTCGTCATCGACGACGACGAGAGCGTCGGAGCGGCGATCAAGGTGTTCCTGGCGCGCCGGAGATGTCGGACCGAGCTGGCGTCGGGCGCCTACGCAGGTATTCAAGCGCTCGCGCAATCGAGTTTCGACGTGGTTCTGGTCGATCTCTTCATGACCGGAATGAGCGGACTCGACGCGATTGCCTATATCCGGCAACGATCAGCGGTGCCCATTGTCGCCATGTCCGGCTTCAGGCTGCGTAGCTCGCTCGAGCCGGTCGACTATCTTCGGACGGCTCTCCAACGCGGCGCGTCGCGCTATCTTCGCAAGCCGTTCTCTTCCCACGAACTGATCGAGGCCATCGACCTGAGCTTGCCGCCTCACGCGCATTCTGGAGTTCTGCTGCGATGAGCCGGTTCAGCGGCGAGATGACGGACGCGGCTCCCTCCGAGGCGAAATCGCCGCGTGACGATCGTGCCATTGCCGCGAACGAGGTGGGCGCGGCGATCGCTCACCAATTGAATGGACCATTGACTGCGCTGCTGCTCTACCTCGAAGACCTTTGTCAGAGCGGCAGCCGCTTTCCCGAGATCGAACATGATGGCGTGTCGCTGAGGGAAGTCGCTGAGAACGCGCTGCGCGAGGCCGAGGCCGTCTGCAGACTGGTGCAACGGCTTGGCGATACGTTCGAGGCGCCACTCAGGCAGCAGACCGCGTTTGCGCAAAGTCGTGACGTCATCAGGTGGTGGTCGCGGGTCGGCAACGCCCACGATGAGACCAGACCGAGTCCGCAAAACGCAGTCTGGTTGCGTTCGCTGACCACGCGCGAGCAGGAGGTTCTCGGTCTGGTTCGGGACGGATATTCGAACAAAGAAGGTGCGGTGCGGCTGCAGATCAGCCCGCGAACCTATGAAGGTCACCGGGCGGCCCTGATGCGGAAATCCGGAGCGAAGAACCTCGCGGACCTGCTTCGCTTGGCGGCTCAAGATCAGGATGCGGCCGACGGTCAGCAATCGGCGAAGGCCGGGCGGCGTCGAGCGGTCCCGCCGGAGAGTTGCGGGAAGGTCAGATGCGGGAGTTGAACGGCGAGACCGAGATCGATCGTTCCGTCACCGAGCTGGCCGCTCGTCCAATCCAGGCTGACCGAAGCAGGCAGGCGCAATCCGGCACGTGCCATCGATCGATCAACGCGAGGCGGGGACAACATTGATCTCGGCATTCGGCAGGCACAGTGTTTTGCGGCGTGCGCGTCAGTCGATCCAGTCAAGGCTGTTCCGCATCATCCTCATGCTGTCGGTTCCTGCCTTCGTCGGGCTGGCTGCGCTGGCATGGGGGTTGTACCAGCACGAACGCGAGCAGGCCTCCCAGGGCGCTTTGGCGACAGTCCGCGCTCTCGTCGCAGCACTCGACAGGGACCTGGCGGGAACGTCCTCCGCGGCGCAGGTCCTGGCAGAGTCGGCGGCTCTCGCGACGGACGACCTGGCGACCTTCTACAACGAGGCGAAGGCAAGCCTTCCCTACCTGCACGGTTCTGCGGTCGTGGTGGCGGATGCGGCCGGCCAGCAGGTCGTCAACACGGGGCTGCCCTATGGCGCGCCGCTGCCCATGCGCGCAGATCTGGTGAACCACAGGAAGGTGTTTGAAACGGGCAAGCCGTCGGTCTCCGACATCTTCATCGGCGCCGTTTCGAAAAAGCCGGCTCTCTCTATCGATGTCCCGGTGTTTCGAGAGGGCAAGGTGAAATACACGCTCGGTGTGGGCCTGGGCATCGAGAGGCTGAACGGCCTGTTCGAGAACCAGAAACTGCCGGACGGTTGGATCGCGACCGTCACCGACTCGGCCGGCATCATCGTTGCGCGGACCCACGATCCCGAACTGATCGGCAGGTCGGCCCCCGTGAGGCTGGCCGACATCAAATCGTCGCAGCCGAGCGTCGTCGACACGACCCGGGCGGACGGGACGCCGATCTTGGTGGGCTTCGGCCGATCCGAGCGATCGAACTGGACGGTCGCGCTCGGGATCCCGCTTGCCGATCTGTATCGTCAACCGAACTCCATTCTCCTGTACGGCATCACCGGCATCTTCTGCGTCCTCCTCGTCGGGCTGATCGCGGTGATGTATGAGGCGAAGCGGATCGCGCGCGGCGTGCGAGGCCTTTTGCCGGCGGCACTGGCCTCGGAACCGGACGACGCCACCCCCGTTGCGCGATCTCACATCCAGGAAATCGACGATGTTGCCCTGGCGATCGAGCGGGCACGCCGATTGCTGCATCAGCGCACGCTTGAACGCGACAACGCTGAAATGGCCATGGCGGCAAGAAATCTCGCGGATGAGATGTTCCGCCTCGCGGTCGAGGCCTGTCCGAACGGGATGTTGATGATCGATGCCGAGGGCCGGATCTCGATGGTCAACAGCGAGATCGAACGGCAGTTCGGATACGCCAGGCAGGAACTGATCGGTCAACCCGTAAATATGCTGGTGCCGGAGCGTTCTCGCGTGAGCAGCGCCGCGCTCCAGCACCCTTTCGCGCTGCGGCCCGAAACCCGTCAGATGGAATCCGGCAGTGAACTCGCCGGACGGAGAAAGAACGGGACAGAGTTTCCCATCGAGGTCGGCCTCAATCCGATCCGGGCCGGAGAGGAGCTCATGATCCTCAGCGTCGTCGTCGACGTCAGCGAGCGTAGGCGTGCCGAACGTTTGAAGGACGAGTTCGTCGCGACCGTGAGCCACGAACTGCGGACGCCGCTGACATCGATCACCGGTTCGTTGGGCCTGCTCGTCGGATGCTGGAGCAAGAAGATCCCGGAGCCGGCGACGCGGTTGCTGAGCATCGCGCACGCCAACAGCGAGCGCCTGGTCCGTCTCGTCAACGACATTCTCGACATGGAAAGGATCGAGGCGGGTCATACCCCATTCCATCTCAGGCGGGTCGAAGTCAGATCGCTGGTCAAGCGTGTCGTCGAGGAGAGCCGCGGCCATGCGGACAATGTCGGCGTTCGCGTCGAACTCGGTGCGGGCGTTGCGGACGTCTATGCCAATGCCGATCCGCAGAGATTGGCGCAAGCGGTCGCGAACCTGCTCTCGAATGCCATCAAGTTCTCCTCGGCGGGCGGAAGCGTGCAGGTCACGGTGGAGGACAACGGGGACAGCCTGCGGATTGCCGTCCGCGATCACGGGCCGGGCATATCGGAGGATTTCGAGCCGCATCTGTTCGAGAGGTTCGCCCAGGCGGATGCGACAGATACCCGTCAGAAAGGCGGGACCGGTCTCGGCCTCAGTATCGTGAAGCAGATCGTGGCGCGCCTCGGAGGCAAGGCAGGTTTCGAAAATGCCGATGGCGGCGGCGCATTGTTCTACGTCGAGCTGCCGATGTGGGACGATACCGTCGGAGGTGCGATCGAGATCGCCACCACCGGCATTCCATCACGGATTCTGCTGTGCGAGACCGATCCGGTCGTGAAGCAGGCGGTGCGGATGAAATTGGCGCCGGCCGGTCTCACGGTGGATTTCGCGCATTCGGTCCAGGCCGCGCTGCTGCGCGCCAGCGCCAACCGCTACGCAGCGGTCGTCATCGGTCTTGCGCTCGACGAGATCGAGTGCCGCGACCTGGCGGCGCAGATTCGCCAGATTCCCCATCATGGCAACACGGCGATCGTCATCGCCTGCGATGCCACCTCGAGCGATCACTCCGATGCCCGATTGCGGGAGACGGGCGACCTGCAATGGATCAGGCGTCCGATCGACGTCGAGCAACTCCTGTCGCACCTGTCTGCCACGGCGCCGTCGTTCCGACCGAGGCCTCGCATTCTTCATGTCGACGACGATCCGGAGACGCTCGCCGCGGTCGCGCATGAGTTGGAGGTGATGGCCGACATGGTATCGGTCGGCAGCCCGGAGGCCGCGCGGCGCGTATTGGCGACGGAACACATCGACCTTGCGATCGTGGATGTCCGGCTCGGCGCTGAACCCGGGCTGGACCTGTTGCCACATCTGCGCGACGCCGCAGGCAAGATCATCCCCGTGATCATCTTCTCCAACTCAGATCAGAATTGGCCGGATGACGATCAGCTGCAACTGGCATTGTCCAGGAAGACGTCCCCGCTCCAGCGTCTGGGCTCCATCGTGCGCGATCGTCTGGGGCTGTCCCCGCCATTGACCGTAAGGGAGGTCGCATGACCGAAATTCGCATTCTGCATGTCGACGATGAGCCGGATATCCGCGAAGTCGTCGAGCTGTCACTCGGTCTGGATCCCGATTTCACGGTCCGGAGTTGCGGCTCAGGCCGCGAAGCGATGGCCATCGCGGCCGAACTGGCGCCGGACATCATCCTGCTCGATGTCATGATGCCGGTGCTGGATGGGCCGGCGACATTGGCTCAATTGCGTCAGAGTCCTGCGACCGCCGATGTCCCCGTGGTCTTCATGACGGCCCGGACCCAGGCACGGGAAACGGATCGCTTGAGGTCGCTCGGGGCCGTGGGTGTGATCCAGAAACCGTTCGATCCCATGACGCTCGCCGCATCGCTCCGGACCTATGTCCGGCCGTCCCGCGATCCGCTCGAGCATTTGCGGGCGGAGTTCGGGCGCAGGGTCGAGCGTGACGCCGAAACTCTTTCGGAGCACCGCGGGATGCTGGAGGCGGTGGGGCGATCATCAGATGTTCTGAATCAAATCAGAGTGATCGCCCATGCGCTGTCCGGCGCGAGCGGCATCTACGGCTTTGCAGAGCTGAGCGACGCGGCTGCGAATCTGGAGGATGCGGTCTTGGCCGAGATCCGCGGCGACGGGCCCCGTGCGGACACGGATCGTCTGCTGCAGGCGCTGCTGGTGGAGATGCAGCGGTGCGGACGGCCGGCACCTGTCGCCGCGCGGTCTTTGCAGCGGGCCTAGCGTTGATGGCCCGGTTGATCCGCGTAGTCATACCTGGGTGGCCGCTAAGGGAGCATTAGGTTCAACATTGTGATCTCGATCCCGGAAGCCGGACGAGCGTTTGACCAGGATCCGGCAATGATGACAGGAGCGAAGACATGCGGCAGGCAGCGCAGCCGATCGAAGCTTTCAGGGTACGGCGATCAGTCGACGGTTTCGATGCGGCGAGCTCATTTGGCCAGGCGCCCAGCCTGCTGATTGCGGATGATGACGCCGCGGTGGTCGGGCTCCTCTCACATCACTTCGCGCGCCTGGGCTTCGAGGTGGACACGGCGTCTGACGGCCTTCAGGCCTTTCTGAAGGCGACGCGGGGCAAGCCGAGCGTCCTGGTGATCGACGTCAACATGCCGGAGCTGGACGGCCTGTCGGTCTGCGGGCATCTTCTCGATGCCGACCGTGCGCCGGCCAACGTGATCATCATCACGGGCAGCAACAACCAGCATACGCTGCAGAGATGCGAGCGCGTGGGCACCCGCCACGTCAGGAAAGGCCCCGACTTCTGGAAGGACCTCGACGCCGCATTGCTCGACATGGACCCTCGGATGGCCCGTCGAATTCGGCGCACGACCTGCTAACAGCCGAACTCTCAGGATCGCCGGAAGTGTCGAGGCGTTCTACGCAAGACGTCGAGGCGCTGTACGCCGTGACGATGAGGAATTGCGACCACCGCTTCGGATGTATCGTGTCCCGACCATCACGGCCCAGAGCCTGCGCCCAGGCGTGGCGCCTCGCGCGGGACGAACACCTCTCGCTGTCCTGAGCGCCGCCGGCGGACGACATCGATGTTGTCGTGTCAAGTAATTATCCGGCCCGGGTCGCCACGTTTGCCAGCAAGCCGTTGAAATCGCTGGTGGGCCCGGCAGGACTCGAACCTGCAACCAGACCGCTATGAGCGGGAGGAGATTGATCGGATTTGTTGATTTGCTAGGTTTTCGTATGCTTTCGATCGCGTTTGTTGCATTCTGGTCAGTCTATGCGAAAAGGGTGCGCGCTAGAGACGTGCCCTTAGCGCGCAAGAGACGGCCTTCTTTCTGGAGCGATGAGATGCCGGCTGGAAGGACCTGATGCCTGAAGCGGGTGGCCGGCACGGTATCACGTCATGAAGTGGCAGATTTTCGTCGCTGCGGAACTCCAGAAGAGTTTCGTGCCCCTGAACTTGTCCATTTGCCAGGACATCCGGGGGCGGATCGTCAATCGCATCAATATCGGATGGTCGAGCAACGATTGGCCGCGCTGTTTTTGGCCGAGACTTTCACCACCGCCGATGCCTATCCGTTGGTGATCGCGAATTGGGCAAAGTTCTACCAGATCGATCGGGCGATCGTTCTTGTCGCGCGTTGGATCGCGCCACTCTGTTCGCGCCGCCCTTGCCGCCGAGAGGCAGGGCATGGTGAGTCTCGCTGAGGTCACGCCGGCGCCGTTAGCGTCCGGCGCGCAGTCCGGATAGCTCCACCACGGCCCATCATCTCATACCGAGACTCTACGCGCGGACGACGCGGCGCACATTTCTGTGCTGCCATGTCCAATGTTGGCTGTCAACCAATGCCTCGCTCAAGTTGACCGTCGCGAACACCTTCCTGTTTTTTTGCACCTACAACTTCCTCAATGGCACGCAGCACATCATCCTCTTCCCATAGCGCGCGCCGAGATTCATAAACGGGCTTGCAGTTTGCATCGAGAATTAGCAACTCGACGCTGTGCCGATTGGTCGTTGCTGGACCGAAGCCCACACCAAGATTGAAGTTCGCCTGGACCGGCTCGAAGGACCCGACGGTGCGGATGAACCGATTGTGGTCGTCGAACTTGAATCCGCGATCCATGCCGTACATCTGCAGACGAGCCGCTCGATCATAGGCGGGATCGTAAGTGAAGGCGCCGATATTGATATGGGATGCCAACCCCATCAGAGCGAGCCGAGCCTGCAACGCGGCAAGTTTGCTGATCGTGAGCGAGCACTTCCTGGGGTTCATGCAGCGCGTGTAGAAGAATGTCACCACGGAGGGCCGACCTTGGAAAAAATCTCGGTAGGTGAACGCTATGCCCGCTTGGTCTTCCAGAGCCAAGCCTTCTATGTCAGGTGGAGACTTTGGTAATCCGAGTTGTACCGGCGGCGGTGTCGTACAGCAGCAATGGCCTTCCGCCTGACTTGTAGGGGCGCTTCTGTCCCGATCTATCGCCGATACCACGCCGGGGCTGACCTTGCTGCCGCGAATTGCAGAAATGGTATTGTTTATTTCCGCTAGTGCGCTGGATCGGGGTGTAGTCCGGTCAGCCGGATCCATCGTCTCGTACTGCACGTAGTCATCGTTGATTTCGATGCGTTTAGCTGCCGCGATCAGAAACGCCATGGCGCGATCGGAAATAGCAGAGGCTCCGCGGAGCGCCCTAGCAGCCGCAGCAACTGTGTAAGGATTGTAACCGGTCTCGAGCTCCTCCAGCACGAATGGTAGCGCGGTTTCGGGAAGTCCCAACCGTTCGAAGCTCGCGAGCACGAATCCGCGAATCCGCTCCACCTCGCCGGTACCGAGTCCGCGATAGATCACCGCTTGCTCCACGAGCAGCGCGACCAGTTCCTCGCGACGTGCCGGCGAGAGGCGAAGCAAGCGGATGTGTTCCGCGATCGCAGACAAAATCGTTGGATATGCTTCCCCGGAGTTCATTCGACCGAGCGCATCTTTAGATATCTCGACGCTGCCGAGCGAAGTCCTTCGGACGTACCGGTCAGATCGAGCTTAGAAAGCGAATCCGTGAACGTCGGATCGGCTTTTGACGAGTAGCCTTGCAAGTGATCGAGCGCGCCAAGACAATTGGCGCGCACCTCGTCGTTCTCGCCGTCATCGACAACAATCTTTCGAGCCAGCTCTTCGAACTTCGTGGGATCAACCTCGCGAAGACTGGACGCACTGATGGACCTGAGTTGGGGCGGTTGCGCTCGATCCATCATAATCCGGGCGAATAGGTCGCCAGCTCCGAGATCCGCTGCCAGCACCCGCAATGCTTCTTCTTTGGCTCCGACGTCAAATTGACCGGCAACCACTTTGTGAGCAAGTGGTATGGCGACACCATGATCGTCATGGGCGAGAAGCTGGACAGCTTTGGCGATAGGCACTACGGCTTTGCCTGGATCATCAACGCCAGTCAGCAGCAGTTGCCGCGCCACGTCGTCCTTCTCCATGGCAAGGATCTCAAGAGCGGGCCTACGAACGTCTTGATCGGGATCCTGCAGGGCGACGGCACGCAACGCATCCATTTGGGCTGCGCGATAGGGAGCGAATCCCGGGCCCATGAAAGTTGCCGTCTGGACGTTACGTAGTGCAGCAAGCCTAACCTCGGTGGATTGCGTCTCATCCCGAAACAATGCGATCTCGTTGTGAATCCAGTGAGGGTTTCTTGTTAAGGAGGCGGCGGTCCCGGTCGCGTTCGACATCAAGACAAATTCGCTAGACCCGGACCCCCTCGTTGCTTTTTCGATTTCTGCCATATATTCCCTGCGGAATTCATCGACATCCATTATCGGCCTCCATTTTCCTGAGAATACAGCGCCTATTCTAATACGTAGCGTTAAACTAAACCGTCGGGCATCTCAAAGGGGACATCGTCATAGTCGAAGCCAAGATGTACACCGCCATTCACTGCTTGATAGTCTAGCATGCTGCTAACTTTCGGGCGCGGTCCCGGAGCAGAAGTCAGGGCCGAAGGTGCCAATGCCCCTCCCGGCGCTGTGTCAGGTCGTGTACCTCCGGTAACCCCGTTCCACGGCCACATCGTGTCGCCGAGGTTGTGACCCAGTTGGACAGGCGGCCCGTTGTAAAAGGCCTTAGCATCTACGTCGCTCGTGCGCTTGTAGAACCATTGCCATTTGGCCCATAGCCTATCGACGTTGGCATGCAAAAGGAAGAACATAGGATCGCGCGGCGCGAACCTTGGGTAATAAATCCGGCTGGCCGGCCCAAAGCTGGTATGAGCGTATCCGTGGGGGTCCAACTCCATGCCAGCATCGGGCGCACCGACGAACGGTTTGCCGAAAACGGCAAAGTTCCCTTCGCCCAGTGCAATAGTTTGGTCCTCAGTTTTCAGGCCTGGCGGTTTACTCGCAGGCGGAAATCCCCTCCCACGGATGATGCCAGGCTCGTCCTCCGCTTTCCATTGTCTGAAAGGGTGTCCGGCAGTGAACTGAACTCTATCGTGGCTATCGGGCACCCCCATGAAAGCAAGTGAGAGGACTTTCTCAGCGGGCTGATCAAATCGCCAATAAGGGAGACTTACGGTTGCGTCGATGGCCTGAAGTTCGCGCTCGAGATCGAGCAGATAGGAGCGGTGCCATGGCAAGAAGCCCCAATTGTTGTGGGACTCTCCCAATGTGACATCGACATGCATGTCGCGAAATTGAGTATAGCGGCCGGTACCTTGTCCGTTTAGAGTTGCGAACGCGGCGAGGAAGCGGTCGCGCTCTGCGTCAGACAAACTTTGTGCGTTCTTGCGAACACGCACCATCAGCTGCTTCGAACTCAGCGGAGCTGACGTATTAGCGTCCACCACCTCCAGGACTGCATCGCCGAAATTAGCGCTGGGTTTCTTGAATTCACCAGCGACCCAGAACTTTATCGGCGAGCCGTCCCCTGGCATATCTAGCTGTAAGGTCGGTGTTCCCCGATGCGAACGCTTCACATCGAATTTGACCTGTCCCACATTGCCGCCATTGCGCAGAAGGGCTTTCACGGTTTTGCCAGCTCCAGGGCCATCGATCAGACGGGCACTACATTGAATTGGCGTCCATGTCAGAAAGACGCGGCCATCAGTGTCACTGCTGGCTATTGAAACGTCGACGTGCATTAAAAACTCCTCCATTTTCTGAATAATAATTCTTATTGAAGGATATCAACCTGCAATTGCATCACGCCTAACGTTCGCATGCAATACTTTTTGTCGAGGTAATTTAGGTGAGCGCAGGCGTCGGTACGTTTTGCGCGCTGCCACAGACTGGCGGCATCTGCCCGAATCGTTCGAATCTGGATTCATGCAGCATTTCATATCGTTACCCTCCCGCCATTCGTGCATCCCGGGAAGGCCGATTAGATGTGCGACGTCTGCTGCGGCGCGAACAGCCGACAACCCGTCAATATATTCTTGTCATGCTGGTCATGGGCTGTGCGCGTTTAAGTTGGTTGCAGCCTTGCCGCGCGCGATCGATGCTGTCGTCTGCAGTCCTTTACCTCACCAAAACGTCCGGGTGCTGGCTTGAGCCGCTACTCGCTTAACTCTTCCAGCTTCCATACGAACAAAGATGGACATGGTATCTGGTGTGGCGAGGCCGCCGCAGAAAAATCAAAGCCAGCAAGGCGTTCAAATCGATGGTGGGCCCGGCAGGACTCGAACCTGCAACCAGACCGTTATGAGCGGCCGGCTCTAACCATTGAGCTACAGGCCCCGCGGCGCGGTGGGCTTGGCGGCGGCGGGCAGGGGGACCTGTCCGGCGCGGCGCGGATGGCCCGGCGACGGTGCGGGCTTCGTTTACAGCCTGACCGGCGATCCGGCAATGCCATTGCCGGCCGCTTTCGCGGACCGGCAGGGGGCATGAGCCCGCGCGTCAATCCACCGACACGCCGGCGAATTCGACCACCTTGCGCCATTTCTCGGTCTCGTCGGCGACCAGCTTGCCGAACTCGGCCGGCGTCATCGCGCGGGGGATGCCGCCGGTCTCGGCCAGCCGCGCCACCAGCTTGGGGTCCTTCAGCGCCTCGCCGACCGCCTTGTTGAGGGTCTCGACGATCTCCGGCGGCGTGCCCTTCGGGGCGGAGATGCCGTAGAAGCCGACTGATTCGTATCCTGGCACGGTCTCGGCGATCGCGGGCACGTCCGGCACCGTCGGCCAGCGCTGCGGCGAGGTCACGCCGAGCGCGCGCACGCTGCCGCCGCGCGCCTGCTCCAGCGCCGTCGGCAAATTGTCGAAGATCAGTTGCACCTTGTTGGAGATGATGTCCGGGAAGGCCAGCGCCGAGCCGCGATAGGGCACGTGCAGCATGTCGCATTTGGTCATCACCTTGAACAGCTCGGCGGCCATGTGCACCGAGGTGCCGTTGCCGGACGAGGCGAAGGCGATCTTGCCGGGATTGGCCTGGCAATAGGCGATGAACTCCTTCACCGTCTTGGCCGGCACGTCGTTGCTGACCACCAGCATGTTGGTGAGCTGCATGATGCTCGCGACCGGCACGGTATCGCGGATGAAGTCGTAAGGCAGCTTCTTGTACAGCGAGGTGCTGATCGCATTGTTCGGCGCGACGAACAGCAGCGTGTAGCCGTCCGGCGCTGAGTTGATCGCGGCGGCCGCGGCGATGTTGCCGCCCGAACCGGTGCGGTTCTCGACCACGACCTGCTGGCCGAGACGGTCGGACAGCCATTGCGCCATGATGCGCGCGACGATGTCGACCGGCCCGCCTGGCGCGAAGCCGATCAGCCAGCGGATCGGGCGGTCCGGATAGGCGGCTGCGGCCGGCTGGCTCATGAGGCAGGCCGTGGCCACGAGGCCGGCCAGGAACGCGCGCGCTAGTCTCATCTTGTCCTCCCGAAGCTGTTGTCATTGTCGTTGACGACATGCTTCCATAGATCCGCACGCTTGCCTACATGCGCGTGCCGGACAAAGGCCGGAAAGGCAGGCGAATGACAAGATGGCGATGGCTCGGGCTTGCGGTCGCGCTGCTCGCGGGCAGCGCCGCAGGACAGCAGGGAGGGACCGTGACCACCACGCGCACGCTCAGCCTCGGGACCGCGACACCGGGCGGCGGGTTCCCGCTCTATGGCGATGCGTTCGCCAAGGTCATGACGGAGGCCGATCCGGGGCTGCCGATCGTGCCGCGCAACACCAAGGGCAGCAACGAGAACATTCCGCTGCTGGAGCGGGGCGAGCTCGATCTCGGCCTCGTCGCCGGCGAGCCGGCCTATCAGGCCTTCATGGGCATCGATCGCCCGAAGACGCGGCTGAAGATCCTGACGGCGATCTTCTCCAGCCCCGGCCTGTTCGTGGTCCGGGCCGACAGTCCCTATCGCAACATCCGCGACCTCGTCGGCCAGACGGTCGTGTTCGGCGCCAAGGGCTCGGGCCTGCCGATCATGTCGCGCTACATGCTCGACGGTCTCGGCCTGAAGCAGGACGACGACTTCCATGCGATCTATCTCGATCGCGCCGGCGATGGTCCGGCCATGGTGCTGGATGGCCAGGCCGCGGCGCTGTGGGGCGCCGGCATCGGCTGGCCGGGTTTCCACGCGATGGCGAGCGCGCCGGGCGGCGCGCGCTTCATCGCGCCTTCGGCCGAGGAGATCGCGCAGGTCAGGGCGAAGCACAATTTTCTCAAGCTGCTGACCGTGCCGGCGAACAGTTATCCGGGCCAGAGTGAAGCCATCAATTCGATCGGCTCCTGGAGCTACGTGCTCGCGCGCGAAAACCTGCCGGACGACGTCGCCTACCAACTGGCGAGGACGCTGCATGGCGCCGAAGCGACGCTGTGTGCCACCCTGGCACAAGCGTGCGAGACCACGGCCGCCAACACCGTTGCGGCGGCGCCCAGCCTCGATCTCATTCACCCGGGCGTGCTGAAATATCTGCGGGAGGTCGGGTTGGCGAAATGAGAGGGGCCAATAGCGGGAATCAAAATGACCCCATTCGCCATTCGCTACTCGCCTATTTCATCGGACACGCCGGATCCGGCGGACCGAACGCGTCATCGCCTTTGATGGTCGCGAGGATCTTGTAGTAGTCCCACGGATATTTGCTTTCCTCCGGCGACTTGACCTGCGCCAGCACGAGGTCATGCACCATCAGATGGTCAGCGCGGAGCCTGCCGTTACGGGCGAAGAAATCCTCGACCGGCGTCTCCCGCATCTTGGCGGCGACCGCCAGCGGATCGTCGCTGCCGGCGGCCTTGACCGCGTTGAGATAGTGCGTGACGGCGGAGTAGACGCCGGCCTGCCACATCGTCGGCATCCGGTTCATCTTGGCGAAATAGCGCTTCGACCATTCGCGCGTCTTGTCGTCCATGTCCCAGTAGAACGAGGTCGTGAGCAGCAGGCCCTGCGCCGCGGGCAGGCCGAGCGAATGGATGTCGGTGATCAGCGCCAGCAGCGCGGCCATCTGTTGGCCGCCCTTGAGCAGGCCGAATTCGGCGGCCGTCTTGATCTCGTTCATGTTGTTCGGAGGGCCTGCGGCGATGCCGATGATCTTGGCCTTGGAGGCCTGCGCCTGCAGAATGAAGGATGATAGATCCGCCGTTGCGAAGGGCGGCCGGACGGCGCCGACCACCTTGCCGCCATTGGCGGTGACGACGCTGGAGGCGTCGCGCTCCAGCGAATGGCCGAAGGCGTAGTCGTCGGTGATGAAGAACCAGCTGTCGCCGCCGCGCTTGACCACTTCCTTCGCGGTGCCGGTAGCGAGCGCCTTGGTGTCGAACACCCACTGCATCGCGTAAGGCGAGCAGAACTTGCCATGGAAGTCGGCCGCGCCGGTCGACTGGGTGATGAACAGCTTCTTCTTCTCGGTGGCGATGGTCTGCACCGCCAAGCCGACCGCGGAGACCGGAACGTCGACGATCAGATCGACCTGCTCGGTGTCGTACCAGCGTCGCGCGATCGCGGCGCCGATGTCGGGCTTGAGCTGATGATCGCCGACGATCACGCTGATCGGCTTGTCCAGCACCTTGCCGCCGAAATCATCCACCGCCATCTGCGCCGCGGTGACCGAGCCCTGGCCGGTCGGCGTCGACGCCGGTCCGTTCATGTCGCTGAGCACGCCGATCTTGACGACGTTGTCGGAGATCTGGGCTTGAGCCGCCGTCGTGACCAGCAGCGCGGTGGCGGCCCATGCGGCCGTTCTCAAGGAGCTCAGTTGCAATGCGTCCTCCACGGATGCCGGCATGACACCGTTGTTCATCGCGGCTCTGCCGGCCGCTCCGCCTATCTGCAATCAATCGCGTGCGGCCGTCAATCACGCCGGGCATCGGAGCGGTGGAGCGATGCTGTGCGCTGCAGCGCCAGCGAAATGCCAGGGGATCACGCCCGGGCGGCCTCGTGCTCCTCATGCGCGGCTTCCCACACCTCGCGCGCGGCATCCGCATTCATCAGCGCGATGCCGATGCCGACGATCAGGTCCGGCCAGGCCGATCGCCATGCATAGGCCGTGACCAGACCCACGGCGATGATGGCGATGTTGGCGAACGCGTCGTTGCGCGCCGACAGGAAGGCAGCCCGGGTGAGGCTGCCCTGGTGATCTCGGACCCGTGCCAGGATCAGCGCGCAACTGAGGTTGACGATCAGCGCGCCGAAACCGGTGAGGGTGAGCGGCAGCGGAGCCGGCACGGCCGGCGCGAACAGCTTCTCGCCGGCGGTCCACAGTCCCGCGAGCGCCGGCGCCAGCAGGATCAGCGCCAGCACCTTGCCGAGTTGCGCGCGGCGCACGGGGCTCCAGCGCAGCGCCAGCGCGATCAGGATGTTGACCGAGGCATCCTCGAGAAAGTCGACGCTATCGGCGAACAGCGACACCGAGCCGATCGACAGCGCGACGGCGAACTCGATGCCGAAATAGCCGAGATTGAGCAGGGCGACCGCAAGCACCGCGCGGCGAACCGAAATCGTCGCATCCATCGGGAGTCCTCTAGCCGTCGGGGTCATCGTCCAGGGCGGCGAGCCGTTCCGCTTCGGCGAGATCGGCGATGGTGTTGGCATTGAAGAAGGGATCGCGCGGGGCGGCGGGCCAGCTCACGGTCGCGACCTTGTAGCGGGCCGTGAACCGGGTCACCTTGCGGATGTCCTCCGTCACCAGGGCGCGGCGGAGATCGTCGCGCAGGGCCACCGGCCACAGGCCGATCACCGGATGAGTCTGGCCTGATGACGCCGCCAGCGCCAGTTCGGCATGCTCCGCGGCCCGTGCTTCCGACAGCCGGACGGCGAGATCGCGCGGCAGGAACGGGCAGTCGCCGGGCGCGCTCAGCATCCAAGGCGCCGCCGGCAGATGCGTCGCGACCCAGTCCAGTCCGGCCAGGATGCCGGCGAGGGGGCCTGGAAAACCGGTCACGCCATCCGGCACGACGGGAAGGCCGAAGCCCAGGAATCGCGCGGGATCGCCGTTGGCGTTGAGGACCAGAAGGCTGCACTGCGGGGCCAGGCGGGCGATCACACGCGCGAGGATGGTCCGGCCGTCCACCAGGCGCAACGGCTTGTCGCCGCCACCCATTCGCTGCGCCAGGCCTCCGGCAAGCACCACGCCGGGAATCGAAGGAGAGATCGTCGCCATCATCACCGGTTCCGTACCACGTCTGCTGTCGTTGCGTCAGCGCGTGATGCGTCCGGCGTGTCGGAGCAGGGAGAGATTGCCCTCGCGGGGATGCAGCCTTGCGGAACCCGCGTGGCTGCTGGCATGAGGGGCTGGTCCATCGACGGAGCAGCGCGAGGCCTTGCCCGTCGATCAATCGTTTGCATGCGCCGCTTGCAGGAGCAGGCGCCCTCAGGAGACCGCGATGAACGTCATCGGCCTCGCCGGCTGGAGCGGCGCCGGCAAGACCACGCTGCTGACGCGGCTGATTCCCCATCTCATCGCGCAAGGGCTGCGTGTCTCCGTCATCAAGCACGCGCACCACAAGTTCGACGTCGATGTTCCCGGCAAGGATTCCTGGCGCCATCGCGAGGCCGGGGCTGCGGAGGTGCTGGTGGCGTCCGGCACGCGCTGGGCGCTGATGCACGAGCTTCGCGGCGCTGCCGAGCCATCGCTTGCGGACCTGCTGGCCAAAATGTCTCCGGTCGATCTCGTCATCATCGAAGGCTACAAGGCCGGACCGCATCACCGGATCGAGGTGCACCGTGTCGCCAACGGCAAGCCGCTGCTGTTCCCGAATGATCCCGGGATCGTCGGCCTCGTCACCGACGCGGCCGTCGAAACCGCTCTGCCGCGGGTGGACCTCGACGATGTCACGCGTGCGGCTGCGTTGGTTCGGCGACTCGCCATGCCCCTGGCCGACGTGCTCGCGCTCTCGAAGGCCGGCGAGTGAGTGCAGGAGCGAGCGCTGCGGAATCCGCGTGGAACTCGTGAGCCTGGCATTCCAGGAACCCGGTTCCACCATCGCGCCGCCGTTGCAACGATACCGTTGACGCGCCGGGCAGGCTTGGCCATGGTCCCGCGCATGACGAGAACGAGGCTGGATCTGACGGGCCTGAAGTGTCCGCTGCCGGCGCTGAAGACCCGCAAGGCGCTGCAATCGCTGAAGGCGGGAGAGCGGCTCGAGGTGTGCTGCACCGACCCGCTGGCGGTCATCGACATCCCGAACCTCATTCGCGAGACCGGTGATCACGTCGAGCTGCTCGAGCGCAGCGAGAGCCGTCTCACGTTTCTGATCGAGAAGGCGGCGAACCCCTAGCACGATCGATGCGAGCGAGCGTGGACGCGGCCTATGCTGCAGGTTGTCCCAACTAAGTAGTTCGTGCGCCGATCTTTCACGCTGCACGGCTGTCAAGCAGGCGTGCCGCTTCCTATCGTCGCAGCAGCGCCCATGCGCGCACATAACAATGCCGTCTTGTCAGTCCAAGCTTGCGTCATCGCCGCAAGGCAAGGCCTGGTTGTTGCTGCATCACTTTTTCGAGAGCCCGCGCGTGGCGCATCCGAGGGATCGCCTCTCTGCCGGCGGGCCATCTCATTAGTTGATTCTCTCAGGAATGGTTGTCGAGCTCTAAAGTAATCGACAGCAACAGGACTACAGCTGGGAGTGGCGGTGACGACGGTTGCACGCGAATTTCTGTGTTTGTTAGCAACACATCCGCGTTGCGGTGCAATCAATCCACGACGTTTGAGCAATTATTACCATTTTACTATCGACAATTTGCCTCGGTTCTGCACCAATTGGGGCGCTTCCGCAGAGGTTGCGGGAGGCGCGTCATGCCCGTTGGGGATCGGGCCAGGCGGAACCGCGGCACAACGATGGCAGCCGCATGAGGCCCGGTGGGGGGTGTCATGCCGTTGGAACCGTCTTTGGCGTTTGTGCGTCGCGAAAATGTTCTGGTACGTCCATAGCGGGCAGGGTGGGTAAGCGTATTGATTCTGATCAAGGGGACAGAACATGAGGTCGTTGCGTTGGACGGGTGTCCGTAGAGGGGGAAAGCATGGCTAGCATTGAGAGCGCGGGGGCGCTCCCCAACGCGCAAGCGGGCATCTTCGATCGTGAGCACACGGTCGCCAAGGCCGGGTTCAACCGCTGGCTGGTTCCTCCGGCTGCACTTTGCATCCATCTGTGCATCGGCATGGCCTATGGCTTCTCGGTGTTCTGGCTGCCTCTGTCGCGCGCCATCGGCGTGACGCAGAGCCAGGTCTGCACCGACATGACCCTGGTGCAGGAGCTGTTCACCACCAGCTGCGACTGGAAAGTCGCGAGCCTCGGCTGGATGTACACGCTGTTCTTCGTGCTGCTCGGCGGCTCCGCGGCGATCTGGGGCGGCTGGCTCGAGCGCGCCGGTCCGCGCAAGGCGGGCGCCGTCGCGGCGTGCTGCTGGGGTGGCGGCCTGCTGATCGCGGCGCTCGGCATCTATGTGCACCAGCTCTGGATGATGTGGCTCGGCGCCGGCGTCATCGGCGGCATCGGTCTCGGTCTCGGCTACATCTCGCCGGTGTCCACGCTGGTGAAATGGTTCCCTGACCGCCGCGGCATGGCGACGGGCATGGCCATCATGGGCTTCGGCGGCGGCGCCATGATCGGCGCTCCTCTGGCCAATTTGCTGATGAACTATTTCAAGACGCCGACCTCGGTGGGCGTCTGGGAGACGTTCGTCACCATGGGCGTGATCTACTTCGTTTTCATGATGATCGGCGCCTTCGCCTATCGCGTCGCCCCGGTCGGCTGGCAGCCCGAAGGCTGGACGCCGCCTGCGGTCAAGAAGGCGATGATCTCCGACCACCACGTCCACCTGAACAACGCGCACAAGACGCCGCAGTTCTGGCTGGTCTGGTGGGTGCTGTGCTTGAACGTGTCGGCCGGCATCGGCGTCATCGGCATGGCTTCGCCGATGCTGCAGGAGATCTTCGCCGGCAAGCTCATCGGGCTGCCTGACGTCAGCTTCAACCAGCTCGACGCCACGCAGAAGGCGACCGTCGCGGGTATCGCGGCAGGCTTTGCCGGCCTGCTCTCGCTGTTCAACATCGGTGGCCGCTTCTTCTGGGCGTCGATGTCGGACCATATCGGCCGCAAGGCGACCTACTACTGCTTCTTCCTGATCGGCATCGTGCTCTACGCGCTGGCGCCGACCTTCGCTGCGATGGGATCGAAGCTGCTGTTCGTCGGCGCCTTTGCCATCATCCTCTCGATGTATGGCGGCGGCTTTGCAACGGTGCCGGCCTATCTGGCCGACCTGTTCGGCACCCAGTTCGTGGGCGCCATCCATGGCCGGCTGCTGACGGCCTGGGCTACCGCGGGCATCATCGGCCCGGTGGTGGTGAACTACATCCGCGAGTTCCAGCTCGCCGCCGGTGTGCCGCGCGACCAGCTGTACAACACGACGATGTACATCCTCTGTGCCATGCTCCTGGCCGGCCTGATCTGCAACTTCCTGATCAAGCCCGTCGATCACAAGTGGAACATGAGCCCGGACGAGGTCGCCAAGTATCAGGCGCAGCTCGCCAAGAACGAGTCGGCGATCCAGCACGGATCGTTCGGCATCGGCAAGGGCGGACTCGACGCCAAGGCCGCGCTGTTCTGGGCCTTCGTCGGCGTGCCGCTGGCCTGGGGCGTCTGGAAGACACTGGAGAGCGCCGTCAAGATCTTCTGATCCGGTTCAATGGATTGAAGCAAACGGGGCGGCCGGTCTGGCCGCCCCGTTTCGTTTCGGCCCTTATGGCTTTCCTATGAAAGGCCCGATCGGCCCGTCTCGCATTCCTACGCCGAGGCGCCGCATTCTTCGCTTCGCCGGTCGATCTCGTGCCGGCTGCTTTGCGGAGAATGGACATGAGTTCGGTGACGCCGTTTCGTGACCTCCACGGTGCTGACGTCATCCGGGCACCCCGGCTGTCGCGCCTGGGCAGAGCATTGCGTCGGACCTTCAGGGCCATCCACGCGGCGATCGCCGCAGCCAAGCTCCGACGCCTGCGCAACGAGTTGCTGCTGCGCCGCGGCGCCATCGCGCGCATCGAGTCCGACATGTCGCGCCGGCCGCAGGTGCCGTTGCTTCTTTGTGAGAAGTGGGACTTCTGAGACCCGGCCGACCGGGGGCGCGGGCTTCTGTCTCATAGCAGGTCGGGCGAGCCCGGAGCGGTCTTGGAATGTGTAGTGCTCATCCGCGCCATGGCGTGGGCCACCATGCCTTTCGCAGCCGTGTCCAGCTCCGTCAGCGGCAGGCGGACATCGGCTGCGGCGAGGCCCTGCAGGCTCAGGGCCTGCTTCAAGGCTGCGGGCACCTCGCGGTTCGTCAACTCGATCAGCGGCAGCAACCGGCGATGCAGCCGTCGCGCCGCGGACCAGCGTCCGCACTGGCAGGCGGTGAGGATCGCGCTGCAGAGCTGCGGAGCGACATTGGCGACCAGTGAGAACCAGCCGTCACACCCGGCTGCCGCCAGCGGCACGGCTGCCGTATCATCGCCCGCCAGCAGGCGGAAGCCGGGCGGCACCAATGCGCGCAGGCGGACGACGCGCGCGACATCGCCGGTGGCATCGCGCAGGCCGACGAACTGCGCCCATCGTGCCAGCCGGACCAGGATCTCGTCGGGCAGCGCGCGGGCCGTCCGTGACGGGCAGTCGTGCAGGATGATCGGCAGCGCGGTGGCATCCCCGACCGCACGAAAATGCGCGTAGATGCCCTCCGCGGTCGGCCGGTTGTAGTAGGGGACCACCGACATCACCGCGTCGGCGCCCGCGGCAGCCGCCTGCCGTGTGTTCTGCACCGCTTGCAGCGTCGAATTGGAGCCGGCTCCGGCGATGACGAAAACGCGGTTGCGGGCCGCAGCCACCGCCGTGCGGATGACGGCGTCGCGCTCCGCCGCTGTCAGCGTGGATACTTCGCCTGCGATCTCGCACACCAGGATTGCGCTTGCGCCGGCTTCGATCTGCCGTGCGCAGAGTCTGTCGAGCGCTGGGATGTCGAGCGCACCATCGGCGGCGAATGGCGTTGGAATGTCCGCGATGGCGCCGGCCAGCCAGCGTGTCGCAGGTTCGCGTCGAGCCGGGGAGGTCTGGCTCATGCGACCGGCCGTTTTCCGTACAACAGGCCGACGGGAGCGAGGCGTCCCTCGGTGTCGAGCTCGATCGTGCGCGACAGCTCGACGATCGTTTCGGGGTGATGCCCGTTTTCGAACAGCGCGTATTTCATCGCCTCGGCGCGGCTGACGAACAGGCCGCCATAGAGGCCGGTCTGCTCCTGCGCGACCCATTGACCGCGGCTGTTGCGCCCGATCAGCACGAGCGCGGTCGCAGATTTGTTCGACGAGGGAGGTTCGACGAGCTTCATGGATATGGTCCTTCTGATGTGACGCGGAGCTGCCGCACGGCAGGGCGTCGGTGTCGTTGGTCGGATATCGGGTGGCCGGGATAGGAAATCGATGCGACGCAGCGGGACACCTCATAGCCACGGCATAAAGAGCGCGTGCTCTAGGATCCCGCCGATGTCGTCAGCGTCATCACGGCGCAATACAGCGCGAGGTATCCGGCCAACTCGTCCCAATGGTTCAGGCCGGCGGTGAAGGCGCGCTCGCGCCGCAGCGTGGCGAGCACGGCGCAGAGAATGACGGTCATCCACAGCAGCGCTGCGAGGCTGCGTCCGAAGCCGATGCTGCCGAAGCTCGCGAACACGACGAGGATCACGGTGCGCAAGCCGAAGCGCAGCAGGACACGGGCCGCGGAGAGCTCCACGGGATTGTCGGCCGAGACGATCATCGCAAAGCGCTTCGCCGTTAGAAATTGTCGCAACAGAGCAGGGCCGCGAGGTCGGGCTCGGCGGCGTGGCGTCCCGAGCCGGGGGCTGGCTGCGGCTCGAGACGCTGCGCCTCGACCGCGGCGTGGAGGATCGCCAGCGACAGGTCGCTATGCGTTGCCTCGGCGCAATGGTCGAGCCAGTCGGGCATCTCGCGCTGCTGTGACAGCGCGCAATGCCATTCACCGTCATCATAAGCGAGGCGGCGCAGCGACCAGCGCGGCAGCCGTAGCGCGATCAGCTCCAGCGCTGCGTCGATGCGAGCCTCGGCGCGCAGCAATTGGTCGATCCGCACCCGTCGCCGTCCGCGCGCCGACAGCGGCGAGACCCCCTCCTCCTCGCCGAGAAGATCCGTGAGCAGCGTGGCGGCTTCCTGCGCGGCCAGTTGGGGCTGCGCGGCATCCAGGGTGATCGTGTGCGGCATGATGTTGTTTCCGTCGTCCGTGAGCGGCGGCGGCCCGACCGGGGCCGCGCCCTGCAATCTGGCGGCAGAGGCCGTAGGAATGCGAGAGGGCGGGGACGGGGAAGAAATAGGCGCGGCATAAACGCCGGCCGCCAGCGCGGCTCCTATGCGCGCGAGCGCGGCGCCCGCCGATCCGGGCCGCGGAATCCTGCGGTCTTTATGGGATTCCTATAACTTTCCCGACCGCGCTGTCTCGAAAACCTATGCGGTCCGATGCCACCTGGGAGCGTGGAACGGACCGCGGCCGCCAATGCACGCGGCCGTCCGCTCCACGCGTTGCGCGCCCGTCGCGCACATGAGGAGCACACCATGCTGGACCTTCTGATGCTGGCGCTCGCCGCCGGCTTCTTCGCCTTGGCGATCGGCTACACTTATGCCTGCGAGCGGCTGTAGGAGACGCGCCATGATAGTCGACTATTCGCTCGCCGGCGCCGTTTCCATCGCGCTGCTCATCTATCTCACCTACGCGCTGCTGCGGCCCGAGCGGTTCTGATCCGCGCGCATCAGCATCTCCAAGGACAATCCCCATGACCGTCATCGGCTGGATCCAGATCCTGCTTTATTGCGCCGTCATCGTCGCGCTCGCCAGGCCGCTCGGCTGGTACATGACGCGCGTCTTCAGCGGCGAGCGTACCGTCCTCTCGCCCGTGCTGCGCCCTGTCGAATCCGCGATCTACTGGATCGGCGGCGTCGACGAGCGCCGCGAGCAGCATTGGCTGACCTACACGGTCGCGATGCTGCTGTTCCATGTCGGCGGCTTCCTGATCATCTACGGCGTGATGCGGCTGCAGGCCGTGCTGCCGTTCAACCCCGCCGGCCAGTCAGCCGTCGCTGAGGATCTGTCGTTCAACACCGCGATCAGCTTCCTCACCAACACCAACTGGCAGAACTACGGCGGCGAGAGCACGCTGTCCTATCTCGTGCAGATGCTCGGCCTGACGCACCAGAACTTTCTCTCGGCCGCCACCGGCATCGTGCTGGCGATCGCGCTGATCCGCGGCTTCGCGCGGGCTTCCGCGCGGACCGTCGGTAATTTCTGGGTGGATGTGACCCGCTGCACGCTCTACGTCCTGCTGCCGCTGTGCATCGTCTACACGCTCTTCCTCGTGTGGCAGGGCATCCCGCAGACGCTCGGGCCGTATGTCGAGGCGACGACGCTCGAAGGCGCCAAGCAGACCATCGCGGTCGGGCCGGTGGCCTCGCAGGTCGCGATCAAGATGCTCGGCACCAATGGCGGCGGCTTCTTCAATGCCAATGCCGCGCATCCGTTCGAGAATCCGACCGCGCTGTCGAACTTCATCCAGATGATCTCGATCTTCGCGCTCGGCGCCGCGCTCACCAACGTGTTCGGCCGCATGGTCGGCAACCAGCGCCAGGGCTGGGCGATCCTCGCCGTGATGGGCGTGCTGTTCATCGCCGGCGTCGCCGTGACGTACTGGGCGGAAGCGAGCGGCAGCAATGTGCTGAATGCGCTCGGACTGACCGGCGGCAACATGGAGGGCAAGGAGGTCCGCTTCGGCATCGTCGCGTCCGCGTTGTTCGCCGTGATCACGACCGCCGCGTCGTGCGGCGCCGTCAACGCGATGCATGACAGCTTCACCGCGCTCGGCGGCATGATCCCGCTGATCAACATGCAGCTCGGCGAGATCATCGTCGGCGGCGTCGGCGCCGGCCTCTACGGCATGCTGCTGTTTGTGGTGCTCGCGATCTTCGTCGCCGGCCTGATGGTCGGACGCACGCCGGAATATGTCGGCAAGAAGATCGAGGCCCGCGAGGTCAAGATGGCGATGCTGGCGATCCTCGTCCTGCCGCTGATGTATCTCGGCTGGACCGCGGTCGCCGTGGTGCTGCCGTCCGCCGTCGCGTCGATGGCCAATGCCGGCCCGCACGGCTTCACCGAGGTGCTCTACGCCTTCACCTCGGCGACCGCCAACAACGGCTCGGCATTCGGCGGCCTCACCGGCAACACCTTCTTCTACAATCTGACGCTCGCGTCCTCGATGTTCGTCGGCCGCTTCTTCATGATCATCCCGGCGATGGCGATCGCAGGTTCGCTCGCCGAGAAGAAGTCGATCCCGCCCTCCGCCGGCACCTTGCCGACGACTGGCGGCCTGTTCGTCGGCCTCGTCGTCGGCGTGATCCTGATCATCGGCGGCCTCACCTTCTTCCCCGCTCTCGCCCTCGGTCCCATCGTCGAGCATCTCGCGATGACCGCCGGCACCGTGTTCTGATCTCGGAGCAACCTCCATGGATACAATCAAAATGCAGACGCGCTCGTCGATGTCGACGATGCTCGATGTCAAGATCGTGCTGCCCGCCATCAAGGCCGCCTTCGTCAAGCTCGATCCACGGCTGATGATGAAGAACCCCGTGATGTTCGTGGTCGAAGTGGTCGCCGCGCTCACCACGGTCATCTTCCTGCGTGACGTCGTCACCGGCGGTGCCCATCTCGGCTTCACCTTCCAGATCATTCTCTGGCTGTGGTTCACCGTGCTGTTCGCCAATTTCGCCGAAGCCGTCGCCGAAGGGCGCGGCAAGGCGCAGGCGGAGTCACTGCGCAAGACCCGCACCGAGAGCCAGGCCAAGCTGCTGACCGGATCGAGCGCGGCTGACCACAGCTACAGACTGGTGGCAGGCACGAGCCTGAAGGTCGGCGACATCGTGCTGGTCGAGGCGGGGGACACCATCCCGTCCGACGGCGAGGTGATCGAAGGCGTCGCTTCGGTCAACGAGGCCGCCATCACCGGAGAGTCCGCGCCCGTGATCCGCGAATCCGGCGGCGACCGTTCGGCCGTGACCGGCGGCACGCAGGTGCTGTCGGACTGGATCCGGGTGCGCATCACGGCGGCCCAGGGCTCGACCTTCATCGACCGCATGATCAGACTGGTCGAGGGCGCCGAGCGACAGAAGACGCCGAACGAGATCGCGCTCAACATCCTGCTCGCCGGCCTCACCATCATCTTCGTGTTCGCGACCGTCACGATCCCGAGCTACGCGGCCTATGCCGGCGGCTCGATCTCGGTGGTGGTGCTGGTGGCGCTGTTCGTGACCTTGATCCCGACCACGATCGGCGCGCTGTTGTCGGCCATCGGCATCGCCGGCATGGACCGGCTGGTGCGCTTCAACGTGCTGGCGATGTCCGGCCGTGCGGTCGAGGCCGCCGGCGACGTCGATACCCTGCTGCTCGACAAGACCGGCACCATCACGCTCGGCAACCGCCAGGCGACCGCGTTCCGTCCCGTCAGGGGCGTCAGCGAGCAGGAGCTCGCCGACGCGGCGCAGCTCGCCTCGCTCGCCGACGAGACGCCGGAAGGGCGCTCGATCGTGGTGCTCGCCAAGGAGAAATACGGCATCCGCGGCCGCGACATGTCCGAGCTCGGCGCCACCTTCGTGCCGTTCACGGCGCAGACCCGCATGAGCGGCGTCGATGCTGGCGGCTCCTCGGTGCGGAAGGGCGCGGTCGACGCGATCCTCAACTATATCAACGGCGGCACGATGCAGGTCGCCTCGGGCAATACGATGCGCGCGATCCAGCCGATGGAGAGCGAGCTGGCCCGCGAGATCCGCGCCATTGCCGACGAGATCGCAAAGGCTGGCGGTACGCCGCTGGCCGTGGCGAAAGACGGCCGGCTGCTCGGCGTCATCCAGCTCAAGGACATCGTCAAGGGCGGCATCCGCGAGCGCTTCGCCGAGCTGCGCCGCATGGGCATCCGCACCATCATGATCACCGGCGACAATCCGATGACGGCGGCGGCGATCGCGGCCGAAGCCGGGGTCGACGACTTCCTGGCCCAGGCCACCCCCGAGGACAAGCTCAAGCTGATCCGCGACGAGCAGGCCAAGGGCAAGCTGGTGGCGATGTGCGGCGACGGCACCAACGACGCGCCGGCGCTGGCGCAGGCCGATGTCGGCGTCGCCATGAACACGGGCACGCAGGCGGCGCGCGAGGCCGGCAACATGGTCGATCTCGACTCCAACCCGACCAAGCTGATCGAGGTGGTCGAAATCGGCAAGCAGCTGTTGATGACGCGTGGCGCGCTGACCACGTTCTCGATCGCCAACGACGTCGCCAAATACTTCGCGATCATCCCGGCGATGTTCCTGGCGTTCTATCCGCAGCTCGACGTGCTGAACGTGATGCACCTCGCGAGCCCGCAGAGCGCGATCCTGTCGGCGATCATCTTCAACGCGCTGATCATCATCGCGCTGATCCCGCTGGCGCTGAAGGGCGTCGCCTACCGCGCCATCGGCGCCGGCGCGCTGCTCGGCCGCAACCTGCTGATCTATGGCCTAGGCGGCATCATCATCCCCTTCATCGGCATCAAGGCGATCGACCTGATCGTGACCGCCTTGCATCTGGCCTGACACCCCAATCGCCGTCATTGCGAGCGAAGCGAAGCAATCCAGATTCTCACACGCCGCCCTGGATTGCTTCGTCGCTTCGCTCCTCGCAATGACGGCAGACATAGGAGAGCTCATCATGCTCAAAGAAATCCGTCCCGCCATCTTCGTTCTGCTCGCACTGACGCTCATCACGGGCCTGCTCTATCCGCTCGGCATGACCGTCGTCGCCGGCACCATCTTCCCGGCGCAGGCCGAGGGCAGCCTGATCACGCGCAACGGCGAGGTGATCGGCTCGGCGCTGATCGGCCAGGAGTTCAAGGACGACAAGTATTTCCACGGCCGGCTCTCGGCGACGACGGCCGCCGACCCGAACGACGCCACCAAGACCGTGCCGGCGCCCTATAACGCCGCCAACTCCTCCGGCTCCAATCTCGGCCCGACCAGCAAGACGCTGGCCGATCGCGTCAAGGAGGACGTCGACAGGCTCAGGTCCGAGAACCCCGCGCAGCCGGTGCCCGTCGACCTGGTGACATCCTCGGCGAGCGGCCTCGATCCGGACATCTCGCCGGAGGCGGCGCTGTTCCAGGTGCCGCGCATCGCCAAGGCGCGCGGTATCCCTGAGGATCGCGTGCAGGCGCTGGTGGCGAAAAACACCGACGGGCGGCTGATCGGGCTGCTCGGCGAACCCCGCGTTAACGTGCTTGCGCTCAATCTGGCGCTCGATGCCGCAACGGCAACCAAGTAATGGTCGAGTGAGGTCGCGCCCCGCGTCCTCGTCTTGGTATCAAGATCTTGGCCTCGGGGGACCTCCGTCTATAATGCCGCATGGCCAGCCAACGCCGCGACCCTGACCAACGTCCCTCGCCGGAAGCCCTGCTCGAGGCCGCCCGGCGGGAGGAGAGTCCTGCCGGCAAGCTCAAGATCTTCGTCGGCGCCGCCCCCGGCGTCGGCAAGACCTATGAGATGCTGTCGAGCGCGCATGCCCGGATGAAGGCCGGCATCGACGTGGTCATTGGCTTCGTCGAGACCCACGGCCGGGTGGAGACCGAGGCGCTGGTGCGCGGGCTCGAGGTGATCCCGCGCAAGCGCATCGCCTACAAGGACCAGGTCATCGAGGAGATGGACCTGGACGCCGTCATCGCACGCCGCCCGAAGCTCGCGATCGTCGACGAGCTCGCGCATACCAACGTCGCCGGCAGCCGGCACCCGAAGCGCTATCTCGACGTCGAGGAGCTGCTGTCGCACGGCATCGACGTCTATACGGCCGTCAACGTCCAGCACATCGAGAGCCTCAACGACGTCGTCGCCCAGATCACCCATGTCCGGGTGCGGGAGACCGTGCCGGATTCGATCTTCGACCGCGCCGATGCGATCGAGCTGATCGACCTCACGCCCGACGACCTGATCCAGCGGCTGAAGGAGGGCAAGGTCTATGTGCCCAAGCAGGCCGAGCGCGCGCTGGAGCACTATTTCTCGCCCGGCAATCTGACCGCCTTGCGCGAGCTGGCGCTGCGCCGGACCGCCGAGCGGGTCGACGAGCAGCTGCTCAACCATATGCAGGCCAACGCGATCGCCGGGCCCTGGGCGGCCGGCGAGCGCATTCTGGTCTGCGTCTCCGAGGATCCGCGCGCCGCGGGCCTCGTGCGCTACACCAAGCGCCTCGCCGACCGGGTCCATGCGCCGTGGACGGCGGTCACGATCGAAACGCGGCGCAATCTCCAGCTCTCGGACAAGCAGCGCGACCGCCTTGCCGATACGCTGCGCCTGGCCGAATCGCTCGGCGGCGAAGCGCTGACCATCCCCGGCGTCGGCCGCCGCATCGCGGACGATCTCATCAGCTTCGCGCAAGGCCACAACGTCACCCAGATCGTCATCGGCAAGTCGCAGCGCTCGCGCCTGTTCGAGATCGTCAGGGGCTCGGTGGTGCACGATCTCGTGCGCCGCGCCGGCCACATCTCCATTCACGTCATTCCCGGCGAGGAGCCGTCGGACGCGGCAGAGCCCGTGGTGCAGACCCGCGCGCGCAGCGAGCCGCTGCGGCCCAAGCCGTATCTGATGGCGCTGCTGATCACGGCCGTCGGCCTCGGTCTCGCCGAGCTGATCCAGCCGTTTTTCGGCATCGAGAATGTCGACCTCGTCTTCCTCACCGCCGTGGTCAGCGTTGCCGCGCGCTACGGGCTGGGTCCGTCGCTGCTGGCGAGCTTCGTCTCCTCGCTCTGCTACAATTTCTTCTTCCTGCCGCCGCTCTACACCTTCACGATCACCGACCCGACCAACGTCGCGGCGTTCTTCTTCTTCATGCTCATCGCGATGCTGGTGTCGAACGTCGCCGCGCGCGTGCGCGTGCAGGCCGATGCGGCGACCCATCGCATCCGCACCACCGAGCAGCTCTATGCCTTCAGCCGCAAGCTCGCGGGGACGGCGACGCTCGACGACGTGCTGTGGGCGACGGCCTATCAGGCCGCGCTGATGCTCAAGGTCCGCGTCGTGCTGCTGCTGCCGCAGGACGGCAAGCTCACCGTGATGGCCGGCTATCCGCCGGAGGATCAGCTCGACGATGCCGATCTCGCCGCCGCGAGCTGGGCGTTCGCCAACGATCGCGCGGCGGGCCGCGGCTCCGACACCTTGCCCGGCGCCAAGCGCCTGTTCCTGCCGATGCGCACCGGGCGCGGGCTGATCGGCGTCATCGGCATCGACGACGACCGCACCGGGCCGCTGCTGACGCCCGACCAGCGCCGGCTGCTCGATGCGCTGGTCGACCAGGGCGCGCTGGCGATCGAGCGCGTGCTGCTGGTCGAGGACATGGACAAGGTCAAGCGCAGCATGGAGCAGGACCGGCTGCGCTCGGCGCTGCTGACCTCGATCTCGCACGACCTCAAGACGCCGCTCGCGTCGGTGCTCGGCGCGGCATCGACCATGCGCGACCTCGCGACGCGGTTGTCCGACCGCGAGAAGCTCGATCTGCTTGCCACCGTCATCGACGAGTCCGAGCGGCTGAACCGGTTCATCGCCAACCTGCTCGACATGACCAAGCTCGAATCCGGGGCCATCAAGCCGAACAGCGCGCTGCATGACCTCGGTGAGATCGTCGGCAGCGCGCTGCGCCGCGCCGGCAAGATCCTGTCGGGCCACACGATCGCGCTGGAGCTTGCCGCAGACCTGCCGATGCTCGAGCTCGACGCCGTGCTGTTCGAGCAGGTGCTGTTCAACCTGCTCGACAATGCCGCGAAATATGCGCCGGCCGGCACGACGATCGAGCTGCGCTCGCGGCGTGACGGCGCCTGGGTGGTGCTCGACGTCAGGGACGAGGGCGACGGCATTCCGCCCGACGAGGTCGAGCACGTGTTCGACAAGTTCTATCGCGTGCAGAAGGGCGACCAGGTGCGCCCCGGCACCGGCCTCGGCCTCGCGATCTCGCGCGGCTTCGTCGAGGCGATGCATGGCCGCATGACCGCGGGCAATCGCACCGACCGCAGCGGCGCCGTTCTCACCATCCGCCTGCCGGTGCCCGCGCAGGTGAGACCTCTGGAGACCGCCGCATGACCGGTGCGCCGATCAAGGTGCTCGTGATCGACGATGAGCCGCCGATCCGAAAACTGCTGCGGATGGGCCTGGCGACGCAGGGCTACGAGATCCTGGAGGCGCCGAGCGGCAAGGTCGCGCTCGAGAAGCTCGCCGAGGAACCGGCCTTGATCATCCTCGATCTCGGCCTGCCGGACATCGACGGCCACGAGCTGCTGCGCACCATCCGGGCACGCAACGACAGCATTCCGGTCGTGGTGCTGTCGAGCCGTGGCGACGAGGCCGGCAAGGTCAAGGCGCTCGATCTCGGCGCCGACGACTACATCACAAAGCCGTTCGGCATGGACGAGCTGCTGGCGCGCCTGCGCGCGGCGCTGCGCCATCAGTTGCAGGTCCAGGGCGAGCGCCCGGTGTTCCGCACCGGCGATCTCTCCGTCGATCTCGTTCGCCGCATCGTCAAGCTCGGCGAGCGCGAGATCAAGCTGTCGCCGAAGGAATATGATCTGCTGCGCGTGCTGGTCCAGCACGCCGGCAAGGTCCTGACGCATCGCTTCCTGCTGAAGGAGCTGTGGGACGAACTGACCGACGCGCAATATCTCCGCGTCTACGTCCGCCAGCTCCGCCAGAAGATCGAGACCGATCCGGAGCGCCCGCACTTCGTGCTCACGGAAACCGGCATCGGCTATCGCCTGCGCGCACCGGATTAGTGCTTCTTTGCAATGAAGAGCCACGCATGTCTATGGAGACGCGCCGTCTGGCCGACGCATCCCGAGCTGTTTGCCTCAAGCACGCTGCGCTCCCTCTCCCCGTTCTTACGGGGAGAGGGGTGGGGTGAGGGGCAGTCGCACGGGTAGTGTAGACCGACGTGCGAGAACTTTCCCAACCGCGTTAGTTCCTCCAAATCGGAACCTTCCTCTGCTCTCGTGATTGCCGTGCTGTCACAGGGAGACCATGTTGATGGCAAAGACAGCACGCAAATACTCCAAGGGCGCGTCGAAGGACGTCGAGCGCGCGATGAAGAAGCGCAAGGCCGGCACGCTGAAGAGCGGTGGCTCGGGGCGCAAGGTCAAGAGCCGCAAGCAGGCGATCGCGATCGGCCTGTCCGAGGCGCGCCGCGAAGGCAAGAAGGTGCCCGCGAAGAAAAGCGCGAAATCGTCGGCGAAGAAGACCGCAAAGAAGTCGTCGAAAAGTTCGAGCAAGAAGAGCACGAAGAAGACAACCAAGAAAACGACGAAGAAGAAGTCGTCGAAGACGAGCTGAGACCTCGGCCTCATGGTTCGAGACGCGCCGCCACGAACACCGCCTTCATGATCCGCTTTCGTGCTCGGCGCTCCTCACCATGAGGGTCTGGCACCCAAAAGGGGTCTTGCACACCGACCATGAACACGCTGAGAGGCGTGTTCATGGAAAGGGGCATGCACCGAGGGCGGTCCTGCACATTGACCATCAGTACGCCAGCCGGCGTCTCAATGGAGAGTTGAGGCGTAGAAAGCAGCGCCGTGGCGCTTAACTCTCCATGAACACGCCGGTCGGCATGTTCATGGTCGGTGCGCGGGACCCGTTTCGGTGCCAGACCCTCATGGTGAGGAGCGCCGAGCCGACCTGCGAACCAGACCAAAGGTGCACAGGGCGGCGCG
This sequence comes from Bradyrhizobium sp. HKCCYLS3077, assembly GCF_051167555.1. Taxonomy (NCBI): domain Bacteria; kingdom Pseudomonadati; phylum Pseudomonadota; class Alphaproteobacteria; order Hyphomicrobiales; family Nitrobacteraceae; genus Bradyrhizobium; species Bradyrhizobium sp. HKCCYLS3077. Next base: position 102,727 of record NZ_JBNPTH010000002.1, read on the forward strand.
TCTCGAACCATGAGGCCAGGATCGCGAGGCGGGCCTCTCCTGCGTGCTGTCCCCAAGATCCAGGGTCTCGCTAACCCGCCTTCCTCTGTCGCGCCGCCGAGCGATGCGCCTTCTTCGCCGGACGCCGATGCGCAGGCGCGCGCCGCGATGGCGCCCGTGCCGCCTTCTTCCCACCCTTGCCCAGGCTCTGCTTCAGCGCATCCATCAGGCTGACCACGTTGCCGGACGTCTCCTCCGGCTCCGGCAGCTTGATCGGCTTGCCCGCGGCCTTGCACTTGACCAGCGCCTTCAGCGCGGTCTCGTACTGGTCCTTGAACTCCGACGGCTTGAAGTGTGCGGCCTTGGTCTGGAGGATGTGGCCCGCCAGCTCCACCATGTCCTTGGTGATCTTCGGCGACTTGATATCGTCGAAGAACTCCGCCTCGTCGCGCAGCTCGTAGGGAAAGCGCAGCGTCGTCCCGAGCATGCCCTTGCCCAACGGCTCGATAGCGATGATGTGCTCGCGATGCGTCAGCACGATCCGCGCCAGCGCGACCCGGTCCTGGTCCTTCATGGCGTCGCGGATCACCGCGAAGGCGTCGACCGCCGCCTTGCCGTCGGGCGCGATGTAATAGGGGTGATTGAGATAGCGCTGGTCGATCTCCTCGCGCGGCACGAAGCTGTCGATGTCGATCGTATGGTTGCTCTCGATCTGGACCGCCTCCAGCTCCTCCGGTTCGATCTCGACATACTGTCCCTTGGACAGCTCATAGCCGCGGCCCTTCTGGTCGCCCTCGACGATGTCGCCGGTCTCGGCGTCGATCATCTGCTGCTTCAGCCGATTGCCGGTCTCGCGGTTGATCAGGTGGAAGCGCGTCTTCTCCACGGATGTGGACGCCGGATAGAGCACGACAGGACAACTGACGAGCGAGAGTTTGAGCGAGCCTTTCCAATAGGCGCGGGGGGCCATCGTGGTCTCCGTGAAAGCATTTTGAGCCCAACCAGATGGGACCTGTTTAGGTTCCGTCGGGATTGATGGACGACCGCAGCACGCTTGTGGCTTCGGCCAAACGGATCAACGATACTGCATGGATCTCGTCAGCTGCCACCATCTTGGCGGCGTGCTCAAGCGGGCGAGTTCATTGCCATTTATTGGCTTGAGAGTCCGAAGCTCGCTGAAAAGGTCTGCCCGTATCATCCAATCGCGGGGGTACAATGGCAGAGTCGCGGCGGTGTCCGTCGGGACGTTGAACAGGTAGTCTACCTTCCAGCGTGCGGCTTGGCTGGGGCGCTGCTTTGCGATCGCCGTGTCGCGCAGCTCTGCGAACTCTCCGGGAAGCGATCCCGTCGCCTCGAGATGGTCGCCGGCATCGTGTCGAACCTCCCACACACGCTCTCCGCCTTGCCAATATCCGGCATAGGAGACCATGGCATGTTCGAGCACGACGCACGCGACGCAGCGGGATTGCGCCGGCAGGCGAGCGAGCCGAGGCGGCGTCGTGCCGAACAGCATGTCCATAGCGAGCGCGTAATTACCAAAGATGGCGCACCAGCCTGGCTCTAGCTTGGCGCCCGCCAGAGGAACATGGCTCGTCCCAAGATCGGTATAATCCGGAGTTACGTCGGTGGGCTCAAGATCCAGAAATGTGTAGAGCTCGTGCAGGCTGACACCTTCTACGAATGCCCAAGACATGTTCGTTCCCATGATCGATCCTCCGCCCGCGCAACGTCCATGAAGACGCGATCCAATGCATTCACTGCGTTGGTAACATGTCACGCGGATGGCCGGGAAGAGACGCCTTCGTCGAAGGTCAACCCAAGACCACGTGCCCGTCGGGTTACTATGTCGCACCAACAATCCCTTGCCTCGTCGGGCAAATCAGACCGATCTTTCCGCGCATCCCGCCTCATGCAGAGGGCGTACGCGTCGTCACGATACGTGGAGTGTGGGAGGCGATGGACGAGACGGCAGCGTGCGCTTTCATGCGCGGACGAGCGCGGCCTCTCGGACGTGAAGTCGCGTGGTCCTGGCGCCCCGATGCTGGCGTCAAGTCCGTGCTGCCGGCGAGGCGCGCGGGCGACGGTGGCTAACAAGCCGGACACCGGGGAGATCGCGAAGTAAGCGTTAACACCATCGCGCAGGGAAGGCCGGTTGAGGGCCGTACCTGTGGTGACTGCCGCCTGCTTTTTGTGTTGCAGGCGGGCCATGGGCCGCGGTCAGCACCCGGCCTTCCCTGCACCCTCTCGCGTGTCGCGGAGGGCGGACGACGGCAACACCCGAGCCCCAACGAGCGCCGGGAACGCGGAACTTTGCCCGGTGTTATCCAACAGGATCGGCCGGTTCCACGACCCCGCCGGCTTTGCTACGCTACCGCTCAACGCGAGGGATCACCGTGGCGCTCAAGAAGCTCTCCACCTATCGCAAGAAACGTGATTTCGAGAAAACGGCAGAGCCGTCCGGCGAGGCCAAGGTCGCGCCGGCCGACCGTCCGCGCTTCGTCATTCAGAAGCACGACGCCACCCGGCTGCACTACGATCTCAGGCTCGAATTCGGCGGCGTCTTCAAGTCGTGGGCGGTGACCAAGGGGCCGTCGCTCGATCCGCACGACAAGCGGCTCGCGGTGGAGGTCGAGGATCATCCCCTCGATTATGGCGATTTCGAAGGCACCATTCCCGAAGGCGAGTATGGCGGCGGCACCGTCATGCTGTGGGACCGCGGTACTTGGGAGAGCGACGATCCCGAGCGCGGCTTCAAGAAGGGCGATCTGAAGTTCACGCTGGACGGCGAGAAGCTGCATGGCAGCTGGGTGCTGGTGCGGATGCGCCACGACCGCACCGGCGGCAAGCGCACCAATTGGCTGCTGATCAAGCATCGCGATGAATACGCCAGGGAAGGCGAGGCCAACGACATCCTCGAGGCCGACAAGTCGGTCGCGTCGGGACGTTCGATGGAGCAGATCGCCGCCGGCAAGGGCAAGGCGCCGAAGCCGTTCATGCTGGCCGAGAGCCAGCGCATGAACGCCGATGCGGTGTGGCACTCCAACCGCGGCGATAGCGAGACGAAGATCAACAAGGGATCGACCAAGGCGCGGTCGCCGAAAGCCAAAGCCACAAGAGCCAAGGCCACGAAGGCCAGTGGTGCGAAGGCCCAGCGTGCGACGAAGACGATCGAGCCCAAAACCGTCGCGTCGCTGCCCGACTTCGTGCCGCCCGAGCTGTGCACCTCCGTGGCCGCGCCGCCGAGCGGCGAGGGCTGGGCGCACGAGATCAAGTTCGACGGCTATCGCGTGCAGATCCGGGTCGAGAACGGTCAGGCGACGTTGAAGACGCGCAGGGGCCTCGATTGGACTGCCAAGTTCGGCGCGATCGCGGAAGCCGCGGCCAAGCTGCCGGATGCGATCATCGACGGCGAGATCGTCGCGCTCGACAAGGACGGCAACCCGAACTTCTCGGCACTGCAGGCGGCGATCTCGGCCGGGCAGACGGATGAGCTGGTGTTCTTTGCCTTCGACCTGATGTTCGTCGAGGAGTTCGATTTACGCCGCCAGCCGTTGCGTGAACGTAAGGCACGCCTGGCGAAGCTGCTGAAGGCGAACATCAAGGGCAGGACGCCCGTTATCCGCTATGTCGAGCATTTCGAGAGCGACGGCGAGGCCGTGCTGGACTCGGCACGCAAGCTGAACCTCGAAGGCATCGTGTCGAAGAAGCTGGACTCCGCCTATCACTCCGGCCGCACCGAGAGCTGGACCAAGGCCAAGACGCGGCCCGGCCACGAGGTCGTCATCGGCGGCTGGAAGACGACCAACGGCAAATTCCGCTCGCTGATGGTCGGCGTCAACAAGGACGATCATCTCGCTTATGTCGGCATCGTCGGCACCGGCTTCGGCCAGGATAAGGTGAAGGAGATCATGCCGGCGCTGAAGGCGGCTGCCTCCGACAAGAGCCCGTTCAGCGGCAAGAATGCGCCGCGCAAGGCGCGCGAGGTGCATTGGCTGAAGCCTGAGCTCGTCGCCGAGATCGAGTTCGCCGGCTGGACCGCAGACAACAATGTCAGGCAGGCCTCGTTCAAGGGACTGCGCCAGGACAAGCCGGCGCATGAGGTTGTCGCCGAGGAGCCGGTCGTCACGGCAAAGGTGACGAAGCCGGTGGCGCGTGCCGCGGCGACGGTCGCGACCGGCGGCACCACGATGCACAAGACGCCGTCGCGATCCAAGAGTTCGGCGACGGTAATGGGCGTTGCGATCTCGAAGCCCGACAAGGCGCTATGGCCGGATGCAGGTGACGGCGAGCCGGTCACTAAGCTCGATCTCGCCAACTATCTCGAAGCCGTCGGCGACTGGATGATCGATCATCTCAAGGGACGGCCATGTTCGATCGTGCGTGCGCCTGACGGTATCGGCGGCGAGCGGTTTTTCCAGCGGCATGGCATGCAGGGCATGTCCGATCTGCTGGAGCTGGTGAAAGTGTCCGGCGATCGAAAGCCCTATCTGCAGATCGATCGGGTCGAGGGCCTCATCGCGGTGGCGCAGGTCGCCGCGGTCGAGCTGCATCCGTGGAATTGCGCGCCGGATGCCTACGACGTGCCGGGACGCCTGGTGTTCGATCTCGATCCGGCGCCGAACGTCGCGTTCGAGGAGGTGATTGCGGCGGCCAAGGACATGCGGCAGCGCCTGAAGACGCTGGGCCTGGAGAGCTTCTGCAAGACCACCGGCGGCAAGGGGCTGCATGTGGTGACGCCGCTGCTGCATGGCGCGCGCGATAAGGTGACGTGGCCAGAGGCGAAGGCGTTTGCGCAGGGCGTGTGCCAGTGGATGGCCAATGACCATCCTGAGGATTACCTGCTGAACATGTCGAAGAAGCTGCGCAAAGGGAAGATCTTCCTCGACTATCTGCGCAATGATCGGATGTCGACCGCGGTCGCGGTGCTGTCGCCGCGGGCGCGCGACGGTGCGACCGCGTCGATGCCGATCACCTGGGCGCAGGTGAAGAATGGGTTGGATCCGAAGCGCTTTACGGTTCGCACAGTGCCGGGGTTGTTGGCCAAGACCAAGGCGTGGGATGGCTATGATGACGCGGCAGGAGCGATCAAGCCGGCGATCAAAAAGCTGACGGACAAATTGTGAGAGGCTGTTAGGACGTTCGGGCAGACATGGCCAATGCCACGTCTGCCCGAAGAATTATCGCACCTGAATCAAATCCGTCCGAGCAGGACCAGGATCAGCACGATAACGATGATCAGGCCGAGGCCGCCACCGCCGTAATAGCCGGTGCCGTAGAACGGGCCGCCGCCGATGCCGGAGAAGCCGCCGAGCAGGGCGATGATGAGAATGATGAGGATGATCGTTCCGATGGACATGTACTTCCCTCCAGAGCCCGGCAGCGGGGCGGTGCGTCACTCTGCCTTCGCCGAGGAAACTGGTCGGAACTTCGAAAGTTCCGGAAGTGGATCAGGTAAAATAAGGGGTGTGGCTTTGCGGTCGGAGCGCGGCGTGACTACATCAGGACGGTTGTTAGTCAGGAGATTGCGATGTCAAGGCCGCTTGTCGTTTCCATTCCGCACCGTCTCGGCAAGGACGAGGCGGTGCGTCGGCTGCAATCCGGACTGAGCAGGGCCGCGAGCAGTCTTCCGGTGCTCAGTGTCGATGAGGAGCGCTGGGAGGGCGACAAGATGTTCTTTCGCGTGCGCGCGCTCGGGCAGGCGGCGTCCGGCCATGTCGACGTCGGCGAGGATCGCGTCCAGGTCGAGGTCACGCTGCCCTGGCTGCTGCAGCGCTTTGCTGAAGCCGCGCAGAACGCCATCCGCAGTCGCGGCCAGCTGTTGCTGACGAAGAAGAGCTGATCAGCTCTGCGGCGCCAATGCAGGCGCTGGCTTGGCACTGTGATCGGAGGAACTTTCCACGCGGGCCGCAAGCACCGCAGCCGGGAGATGGGTGAACAGCGCGGAGACGGGGAGGGCGCCGTTCTGGATCTGAGGCGCGGAATAGCCGGGAAGATGCACGGTCGCGTCGAACGCATCCGCATGCGGCCAGACGCGGCCGCCGTCGGTGAACGGCGCCAGCGTGCGAGCGGCGACCACGATCACCGCCTCGCGGCCGCGGCGGCGCGCAAAGGCGATGATGTGATCGGCATGACGCCCGCTCACCTCGAGCGGCTCGTAGGCGCCGTCGGTGAACATCGATGGCATCTCGTTGCGGAGCTTAATGAGCTGCCGCGTCCAGGCCAGTTTGATGCGACCGTCCGGCCAGTGGTCTGCGAGGGCAGCCCAGTCCGGCGCTTCGCTCTCACGCAGCGCCTGCTCGCGCGCGGCAAAATCGACCGGGCGGCGGTTGTCGGGATCGACCATCGACAGATCCCAGAACTCCGTCCCCTGGTAGAAATCGGGTACGCCCGGCATGGTCGCCTTCAGCGTGACCTGCGTCAGCGAATTGACTGCGCCGAGCAGCGCCACGCGTTTGGCGACGGTCTCCAGCGACTGCAGGAACTCCGCCGAATGCTGGCGGTCCAGGATGCGCTCGATGAAGGCGCGCAATCCGGCCTCATACGCCTCATTCGGATTGAGCCAGCTGGTCTCCTCCTTGCCCTCCCGCGCCGCCTTCAGCGCATAGGCCTGCAAGCGCTCGGGGAGGCTGTCGTCCCAGCCCGTGGCGGGCCAGATGCCGACCAGGGTCTGGTAGAGCATGTATTCGAACGTCGCCGATGGCGCCCGCATGGAGCCGTCGGTGACGACATGCGGCGCGTTCATGGTCTTCCAGCGTGCCACTGCCGAGGTCCAGCCGTGGGGCAGCTCGGTCAGCGCCGCAAGGCGCGTGCGGGCGTCCTCGCCGCGCTTGGTGTCGTGGGTGGCCGTCGCCGTCATGCCGTGCGGCCAGTGCTTGGCGCGATCCTGCATCAGCTCGTGGAAGTCGGAAATCGCCATCGCATGCGCCGACGGATCGCCGCCGACCTCGTTGAGCGCGAGCAGCCGGTGGAAGCGGTAGAAGCCGGTGTCCTCCAGCGACTTCGCCATGACAGGCCCGGTGAACTGCTGCACCTTCAGCGCAAAGCGGCGCACGCGCGGGACGGAGTGGGTGGTGTTGCGGTCACGCTTGATGAGATCCATCGTCAGCGCGTCGCGCAGGAAATCGAAGATCGAGCCGTCGGACGCGAACCATTCGGCGCGGGCGCCGGCAATGGCATGGTCGATCAGCTTGCGGTCCGCCTCGGTCGGACCGGCGCCGGTGAGATAGGTGCGGTAGACCGGGAAGTGCAGCACGTACAATTCGAGTGCCTGGCGCAGGCTGTCCTCGGAATAGTCGCGCGTGGAGTAGTGGCCGTTGGCGATGCGTGCGAGCAGGCGCGTCAGCACGGTGAACTCGGAGGTCAGCAACGTCTCCAGCACGCGCCGCTTGGCTTCCTTGATGACGGGCGCAAGCTTCGGCGGCTTGTTGCTGATCTGGCGCCAGATCTCGTCGAGCGGCTCCAGCCCCTTGCCATCGATCAGGAGCTGCGTGATGACGTTCATCCACTCGTAGCCGGTGGTGCCGTGAACGCCGGCAAAGCTCGGCAGCTTCTCGTGCTCGCAGAGGATCTTCTCGATCACCACGTAGAACGGACCGACGGCCGGTCCGCGCGCGTCGCGAATGAGACGGCGCAGCCGCTGGAAGTACTGCGCGGGGTCGCGCAGGCCGTCGATATGGTCGAGCCTCAGCCCCTGCAACTGGCCGTCGGCGATCAGCTTCTTGACGAGCCGATGGATCGCCTCGAACGTGCCGGCGTCCTCGACGCGCAGGCCGGCGAGCGTGTTCACGTCGAAGAAGCGGCGGTAGTTGATGTCGCTGGATGCCAGCCGCCAATGGCCGAGCTTGTAGTGCTGCCGCTCCAGCAGATGGTGCAGAGCCAGTGTCTGCGCGGGGCGGCCTTCACCCGCCTTGTAGGCCGAGAGGCCGCGAGCAATGACGTCGGCAGCACCGGGAATGGTCTTGAGCGCCGCCTTGAAGCCCGGCGCTTCCTTGCGATTGGGATGGCGCAGGCCGGGATAGCGCGACACCAGCTCCAGGATCGCCTTGCCGGCCTCGCTGCTCTCCTCGCCGGCATCCTTGACGATGATGCGCAGCATCTCGCCATAGCGCTCCGGCGCGATCGGCAATCGGTGCTCGAAGTACCAGCAGGAGAACGAGCCTTCGTCCGGATCGTAGCGCAGCCCGATGTCGCCGTGTTCGAGCGCATGGCCGTAGGAGGTGCCGATGATCGGCAGCAGCACGCCGCCGCGCGCGCGATAGGGCAACTGGTCCCAGTCGATGTCGAACGAGGCCGCGTGCGGCGAGGCCTGGCCCCATTCGAGCACGTCGAGCCACCACGGATTGTCGTCGAAATGCACGCCGACATGGTTGGGCACGAAATCGAGGATCAGGCCGAGGTCGTGCGCCTTCAGCGCTGCGCTGAGCTTGGCAAAGCCGTCCTCGCCGCCGAGCTCCGGATTGAGCTTGGTATGGTCGGTGATGTCATAGCCGTGGGTCGAGCCCTTGCGCGCCGTCATGAACGGCGAGGCGTAGACATGGCTGATGCCGAGCGCCTTCAGGTACGGCACGATGCGCGCCGCCGCCTCGAAGTTGAAGTCGGCGGTGAGCTGCAGGCGATAGGTCGCGAGCGGAATGGCTGGAGGCATGACTATCCTCCAATGCTCCAGAACACCGACCAGGGCGGAAGACGATCGCCCGGCGTGCCGCCCCAGATTGGCGTGCTCGTGAGCAGGCTCGCATCACCCGCGATCTCCGTGTCGGAGACGTTGGCGAGCAGCCGCAGCTTGGTGCCGTCGCCCATGACCCAATGCGCGCTGAGGCGGCCATCATCGGTGACGTCGGCCTTGCCGAAGCTCGCGCCCGGCAGTCGCGGCGCTACATGCCGGTGGCGTGCGACGAGCAGATTGCGCACCAAGGCGAGGCGCTCGCGGCCTGGAGACTCGTTGCGCGCGTCCCAATCGATGATCGCGGACTTGAACGTCTCGATGTCGAGCGGATCGGGCACCTCGTCGCCATACTTGGCATACGCCCACTCATATTCGCTGCGGCGTCCCTTGCGCACGGCGTTCGCAAGATCGCCCTTGAAGTCGCAGAAGAACGGGAAGGGCTGCTTTGAGCCCCATTCCTCGCCCATGTACAGCATCGGCACGGTCGGCGCGAGCAGCGTGACCGCCAGCGCGGCCGCGATGCCTTCGGGCGGGGCCAGCGCTTCGAGACGGTCGCCGAACACGCGGTTGCCGATCTGGTCGTGGTTCTGCAGGAAATTCACGAACGCGCCGGGGGCGAGATGACCGCTCGGTTCGCCCCTGGCAATGCCTCCCCAGAAGGCGGCCTGCTCGCCCTGATAGACGAAGCCGGACGCGAGGGCGCGCGCGAGCCCGCTGCGCGGCGATTGCTGGTAGTCGCCATAATAGCCGCCGGTCTCGCCGGTCAGCATCACGTGCCAGACATGGTGATAGTCATCATTCCACTGCGCACGGAACTTGCCGCGCGGCGGGTCTTCCGCGGCGTCGAGCATGCTGGCGCGGTTGTCGCCGTTCTCGAGCACGAGATGGATGTGTCGCCCCGTCTGCGCGGCGAGCTTGCCGACCGCCGCACTGAGATCGTGCAGCATCGGGATCTCACCCTCATTGTGGAGGATGTGATTGACGGCGTCGAAGCGCAGTCCGTCGAAGCGATAGTCGGTCAACCAATGCAGCGCGTTCTCGATCGCGAAGGCGCGCACCTCCGGCTTGCGGTAGTCGATGGCGCTGCCCCACGGCGTGTGGGCGTCGGTGAAGAAGGTCGGCGCATAGCGACCGATGTAATTCCCTTCCGGGCCGAAGTGATTGTAGACGACGTCGAGGAACACCATCAGCCCGCGCAGATGCGCCTCGTCGATCAGCGCGCGCAGATCGTCGGGACGGCCGTAGACGTGATCGGGCGCGTAGAGCAGTACGCCGTCATAGCCCCAGTTGCGCGAGCCGGCGAAGTCCGCCAGCGGCATCAACTCGAGCGCGGTGATGCCGGTCTCGACGAGATGATCGAGCTTGTCGATCATCGCCCTGTAAGTGCCGTCCTGGGTGAAGGTGCCGACATGGCTTTCCAGGAACACCGCATCCTGCCACGGCCGTCCACGCCACTCCTTGGAGCGCCAGGTGTAGGTGCTGTGATCGATCACCTCGCTCGGGCCGAACACATCCTCGGGCTGGAAGTCGGAGCCGGGATCGGGAACGTCGAGCTCGTCATCAATACGAAACTTGTAGCGCGCGCCGCCGCCGACGCCGGGGAGATCGAGCGTGTACCAGCCGCCGTCGCCGCGCTGCATCTCATGACGTCCGTCGAGCACCAGATCGACCCGCTCGGCGGCGGGCGCCCACAGCCGGAAGGTCGTGCCGTTGGCGGTGATGCGAGGTCCGAACTGACGCGCGCTCATGACAGGCCCGCATACGCCAGGACAGAGCGGGGTGGTGCCTTCAGGTCAGCCCCTGCTGCGAAGTCGGCCTGCTTCTGCTGGGCTTGGGTGGTGTCGAGAACCTGTTGCCAAATCTTGGTTTCGGCGAGCTTGGGCAATTTGAATCCGATCTCTTCGGGGGCGGCGTTCAGAACGATAAAGATCGGAGCCTGTTCCTGTTCCACCGGGCCGAGCACATAGGCGAGAAATCGTCCGTCGGGAAAAGTCCAGTCGGTCTGCGTCATTTCCTCCGCCGCAGGCGTCAGCCACAACACGCCGAAGCTGCCGTCGGAGCGGCGGCCATCCAACCAGCGGCGCGCGCGGATCTGGCCGAAGCGACGGCGCAATTCTGTCATGTGCGCGATGAAGTCGGTGAGGTCGTCGCCCTCGCGGCCCATGCCGCTCCAATCGACCCAGCCGACCTCGTTGTCCTGGCAATAAGCGTTGTTGTTGCCGTGTTGCGAGTTGCCGACCTCGTCGCCCGCGAGCAGCAGCGGCAGGCCCTGCGCCAGGAACAGACAGGCGAGCTGGTTTTTGCGCGACTGCCGCCGCAGCGCATTGATCGTGACGTCGTCGGTCGGCCCTTCATGGCCGAAATTGTTGCTGTGATTGTCGTTGGAGCCGTCGCGATTGTCCTCGCCATTGGCCTCGTTGTGCTTGCTGTTGTAGGCGAACAGATCGGCCAGTGTGAAACCGTCATGGACGGTGACGTGGTTGACGCTGGCGCGCTGGGTGCGGCCGTCATGGTTGAAGATGTCGGACGAGCCGGTCATGCGGCTCGAGACTTCGCCGATCAGGCTGCCTTCGCCGCTCCAGTAGCGTCGCATGGCGCTGCGATAGCGGTCGTTCCACTCCGACCATTGCGACGGGAAGGCGCCGACCTGGTAGCCGCCGAGGCCGACGTCCCAGGGCTCGGCGACCAGCTTGACGCCGGCCAGAACAGGGTCCTGCCGGATCGCGGTGAGGAAACCGCTGCGCCGGTCGAAGCCGTGCTTCTCGCGCGCCAAGGTCGTGGCGAGGTCGAAGCGGAAGCCGTCGACATGGCAGACCTCGACCCAATAGCGCAGGGAATCCATCACCATTTGCAGCACGCGCGGATGCGTGAGATTCACCGACGAGCCGCATCCGGTGAAGTCGTCATAGAAGCGCGGATTGTCGGGCTTGAGCCAATAATAGGAGGCGTTGTCGATGCCGCGGTAGCACAGCGTCGGCCCGAGATGGTTGCCTTCGGCGGTGTGGTTGTAGACGACGTCGAGCATGACCTCGATGCCGGCGTCGTGCAGCCGCGCGATGGTCGTCCTGAATGCGTCGAGCGGATTGTCCTGCGCGTAGCGCTGCTCCGGCGCGAAGAACGAGATCGTGTTGTAGCCCCAGTAATTGACCAGCTTCTTCTCGACCAGCATGCGGTCGTCGATGAAGGCATGGATCGGAAGCAATTCGACCGTGGTCACGCCGAGCCGCTTCAGATGCTTGATCATCGCCGGCGACGACAGGCCGCCATAGGTGCCGCGGAGGTTCGGCGGCACGTCGTCGCGCTTGTTGGTCAGGCCCTTGACGTGGGCCTCGTAGATGATCGTGTCCTCCCATGGGATCTGCGGCCGCATCTCGCGCCGGCCCCAGTTGAAGGTCTCGTCGATGACGACGGCCTTGGGCATGCCGCGCGCATTGTCGCGGCGGTCGAACGACAGGTCCTCGCGCGGCGAGCCGGCGCGGTAGGCGAAATGCGCGTCGCTCCAGACCAGCCGGCCGGCGAGGCGCTTGGCATAGGGGTCGAGCAGCAGCTTGTTGGCGTTGAAGCGGTGGCCGCGCTCCGGCTCGTACGGGCCATAGACGCGGTAGCCATAGAGCTGGCCCGGCGAGACGTCGTTCAGGTAGCCGTGCCAGACGTCCTCGGTCCGCTCCGGCAGCTCGATGCGTTCGATCTCGCGCCGGCCCTGGCTGTCGAACAGGCAGAGCTCGACCTTCTCGGCATTGGCGGAAAACAACGCAAAATTCGTCCCCCGTCCGTCCCAGGTGGCGCCGAGACGGGCGTGGCTTCCTGCGGCCAAGCGCATGGAATCAGGCTTCCGGGACGAGAAATACCGCTGCCATGGGCGGGAGGATGAGGTTGAGGTGTTGATCTTCAGAGGCATGGACCTGGCCGACATTGCCGACATTGCTGCCGCCATAATGGAGGGAGTCGGAGTTGAAAGCTTCCCTCCATGTGCCGCCGAGCGGCACGCGGACCCGGTAATTGTAATACACGTTGGGCGAAAAGTTCACGACCACGACGCAGCGGGCATGGTCATCGAAACCTTTTCGCACCCAGGCGAAGACATTGCGGTCGGAATCGTCGGCGATCAGCCACTCGAAGCCGTCCGGTTCGCAGTCGCGTTCGTGCAGCGCCGGCACGTTGCGATAGAGATGATTGAGGTCGCGGATCAGCGCCTGGATGCCGGCATATCTGCCGTCACCGAGCAGGTGCCAATCGAGCGAGGTGTCGTGATTCCACTCCCGCTCCTGGGCGATCTCGCAGCCCATGAACAGCAGCTTCTTGCCGGGGTGGCCGAACATGAAGCTGTAATAGGCGCGCAGATTGGCAAAGCGCTGCCAGTCGTCGCCGGGCATGCGGCCGAGGATCGAGCGCTTGCCGTGCACGACCTCGTCGTGCGACAGCGGCAGAATGAAGTTTTCCGAGAAGGCGTAATGCAGCCCGAACAGGATCTCGCCGTGATGATATTTGCGGTGGATCGGATCCTTGCTGACGTAGCGCAAGGTGTCGTGCATCCAGCCCATGTTCCACTTGTAGCCGAAGCCGAGCCCGCCCATGTCGACCGGCCGCGACACCTGCGGCCACGCGGTGGACTCCTCGGCCGCCGTGGTGGCCTGCGGGAAATGGCCGAACACGTCGATGTTGGTCCGGCGCAGAAACTCGATGGCTTCGAGATTCTCGCGGCCGCCGAACTTGTTCGGGATCCAGCCGCCGGAGGGACGGCTGTAGTCGAGATAGAGCATCGAGGCGACGGCGTCGACGCGCAGGCCGTCGATGCCGTAGCGCTCGAGCCAGAACAGCGCATTGGAGCGCAGGAAATTGGCGACTTCCGTGCGGCCGTAATTGTAGATCAGCGTGCCCCAGTCGAGGTGCCGGCCCTGCATCGGGTTGGCATGCTCGTACAGCGCGGTGCCGTCGAAATGGCCGAGGCCGTGCGGATCGTCCGGGAAATGTCCCGGCACCCAGTCGAGCCACACCGCGAGGCCCTCGCGATGGCAGGCATCGATCAGTGTGCAGAAATCCTCAGGGCTGCCGAAGCGGCTGGTCGGCGCGTACAGGCCGGTGGGCTGATAACCCCAGGAGCCGTCGAACGGGTGCTCGTTGATAGGGAGAAATTCGATATGGGTGAAGCCCATGTCGCGCGCATAGGCCGGCAGCTGTTCGGCCAGCTCGCGATAGGTCAGCCATTGATTGTCGTCCTTGCGCCGCCACGAGCCGAGATGCACCTCGTAGATCGAGACCGGCCTGTTCAGCTTGTTGATGTCGTGCGGCGCCGGTTGCGGCCGGGGCAGGCGCGTTTCGTCGACGACGATCGAGGCCGTCTTCGGGCGCACTTCGGCTGCGAACGCCATCGGATCGGACTTCAGCGGCAGGTGCTCGCCCTGCGGGCCGATGATGTCGAACTTGTAGTGGTCGCCGGCGCGGGCGCGCGGAATGAACAGCTCCCAATAACCGTTGCCACGCACCCGCATCGGATGCCGCCGCGCATTCCAGAAGTTGAAATCCCCGACCACGCTGACGCGCCGCGCATTCGGCGCGAGCACGATGAAGCCGACGCCGTCGACGCCGTCGATCACCGTCGGGTGCGCGCCGAGCTTGTCGTAGAGCCGCTCGTGGTTGCCCTCGCCGAGCAGATGCAGGTCGAAATCGCTGAGAATGGGCAGGAAGCGGTAGGGGTCCTCGAGGTCGGTGACCTGATCGCCAAAGGTGGCGCGCAGGCGATAGCGCTGCATCGACGACATCGTCCCGGTGAACAGGCCGGCATCGTGGATGCGCGCCAGCGGTGCCACTTCGCCATGCTCGCCGACCACCTCCACCCGGGAAGCCTCCGGCAGGAACGCGCGCACGACGGTCTTGCCGTCCACATTGTGCTGACCGAGATAGCGAAACGGGTCGGCATGCCGGCCCTCGATGATCGCAAACGCCTCGGGAGAAAGATGTGTCATGAAGACTCGCTGGCAGGAGCTGGCACGGACAGGACGCGAAGCAGATTGCCCAGCGCGACGCGAAGCCAATCCGGCCGGTGGGCCAGATCATATTCGAGCGCGCCGAGGGCTTTTTCCAGCAGGAAAAAGTTAAGGAGCGCCTCCGCGCTGTGCGGATCGTCCGGCCAGAGGCGCTGGTTGGCCTTGACCTCGCGATAACCGCCCAGGAATGCGGCAGTCGCCTGATCGCGCCACTCCGACAACGCGGCGGCGATCCGGCCGTGATCGTCAGGACCTGCCTTCAACGCGCGCTCGAGTGCAACGCGGGCCGAGCAATCGATCGAGCGCAGGAAGCCTGCGATGTCGCGCGCCGGCGGGGCCTTGCGGCGGCGCTCGGCGAGCGGCAGTCCCTCGTCACCATCGAAGTCGATGATGACGATGTCGTCCTTGACGATCAGGATCTGGCCGAGATGGAAATCGCCATGCAGACGGATGTCGCAGCCGCCGATTTGGTGCAGAATCAAGGTGCTCAGCCGTTCCGACAATTCGCCGCGTCTGGCGAGCACCTGATCCGCCAGTCCCCGCTCTGGCTCCTTCAGGTGGTCGCGGCGTTCGCTCAGCCCGGCCACCACCCGGCCGGCCTCGGCGCGCAGCCGGTCGATCCAGTGATCGAGACCATCGGCCGTGGTCGGTTCGGGGGCGAACTCCGGCAGGTCGCTGCGCGAAGCGAGTGCGGCATGCAACTCGCCGAAGCGGCGGCCGGCCTGGGTCATGTAGCGCAGATAGGGCGAGAGCTCCTCGCTCTGGCGCTCGTCGCCGCTGGCGGCAAAGACGCGCTGATCGTCGACAAAGCGGTCGAGATAGGCGGCGCTCACGGTCCAGCCATCGCCCTGGTTCTCGATGTAGCCGTGGACACAGCCGACGGTCTGCCGCTCGCCCTCCTGAATCACCTCGACGCTGCCGAGCAGCGGCGGCACGTTGGCAAAGCCGACCGTCTCCGTCAGGAAGCGGCCGACGTCGACTTCTGGATGCGGACCTGCCTCGAGCTCACGGCGGATCTTGACGAAGAACTCGTTGTTGACGACCGCCTTGCTGCTGCAGCGGTCGGTCTCGACCACACGCACCTGCTCGGATTCACGGATCTGCTTGTCGGGGAATTTCGAGGTCGGGCGGAAGTCCAGCCGGACGCCATTCTCCTCCACGGTCAGCGAGCGCTGCAGATTGTGCAGCAGCAGCGCGAGGAAGATCGGGCTGGTGGCAGCGTCGAGCAGGGTGCCCTCACGGGCGCCCTGGCGCACGGCGGCAAGGGCCTGCGGATTGTAGCGGTCGCGATCGAAGCGCACCCATTCGATCTGCATCGGCAACAGGTAGCGCAGCTTGTCGTCGCGCTCGGACGCCTTGAAGAAGATCAGCCAGGGACGGTTGTCGCCGATGTCGCAGAACGGGATCGCCGAGGTCAGCGTCGGGTGGATCGCGTCGGCCGAGCGCTCGGGATACCAGCGCGTGCGCGACAGATGTCCCGGCAGCACGTCGCGCTCGAACACGCTGCGGGTACGCGCCAGCGAGACCCAGGTCGAGCCGAGCGGCACCACCAGCGTCTCGAATTCCGGAACGGCACGTTGAATGACGGGCTCGGACTTCTCGCGCTCCTTGAGCTGGAACCAATAGAAGCCGTAGGGCGCGAGCGTGATCATGTAGGGAAGATCGCCGATCGCGGGGAAACGCGACCGTCCGAGCATTTCGATCGGCACGCGGTCCTTGAAGGCCGAGAGATCGAGCTCGGTCGCCTGTGCCGAACGCGACAGGTTGGCGACGCAGAGGATGACCTCGTCCTTGTACTGTCGCACATACGCCAGCACCGACCGGTTGGCCGGCCGGATGAACGTCATGGTGCCCCGGCCGAAAGCGAGTGTCGACTTGCGCACCGAGATCAGCTTCTTGGTCGCGTGCAGCAGCGACGACTGGCTGCGCGATTGCGCCTCGACGTTGACCGCCTCGTAGCCATAGACAGGGTCCATGATCATCGGCGCGTAGAGCCGGGCCGGGTCGGCGCGCGAGAAGCCGCCGTTGCGATCCGGAGTCCATTGCATCGGCGTACGCACGCCGTTGCGGTCGCCGAGATAGATGTTGTCGCCCATGCCGATCTCGTCGCCGTAGTAGATGATCGGCGTGCCCGGGAACGACATCAAGAGCGAGTTCATCAGCTCGATCTTGCGCCGGTCATTGTCCATCAGCGGCGCGAGCCGCCGGCGGATGCCGACATTGATGCGGGCGCGCGGATCGTTGGCATAGGTCGACCACAGATAGTCGCGCTCGACGTCGGTCACCATCTCCAAGGTCAGCTCATCGTGGTTGCGCAGGAAGAGCGCCCATTGGCAGGTGGCGGGGATATCGGGAGTCTGGCGCAGGATGTCGGTGATCGGAAAGCGGTCTTCCTGCGCGATCGCCATGTAGATGCGCGGCATCAGCGGGAAATGATAGGCCATGTGGCACTCGTCGCCCTGGCCGAAATATTCCTGCACGTCCTCCGGCCACTGATTGGCCTCGGCCAGCAGCAGCTTGTCCTTGGCGTAATTGTCGAGTTCGACCCGCAGCCGCTTGATGATCGCGTGCGTCTCCGGCAGGTTCTCGTTGTTGGTGCCGTCGCGCTCGCAGAGATAAGGGATCGCGTCGAGCCGGAAGCCGTCGACGCCCGCGTCGAGCCAGCGCTTCATCACCTGGATGATCGCGCTGACCACCCGCGGATTGTCGAAGTTCAGGTCCGGCTGATGCGAGAAGAAGCGGTGCCAGTAGAACTGGCCGGCTTCGGGGTCCCAGGTCCAATTGGACTTCTCGGTGTCGGTGAAGATGATGCGCGTGCCCAGATATTTCTGGTCGGTGTCGCTCCAGACATACCAGTTGCGCGCGCTCGACCCGGGCGGACTGCGGCGGGCCCGCTTGAACCAATGATGCTGGTCGGAGGTGTGGTTGACCACGAGCTCCGTGATCACGCGCAGGCCCCGGCGCTGCGCTTCCTGGATGAAGCGCTTGAAATCCTTCATGGTCCCGAAATCGGGATTGATGCTGCCGTAGTCGGCGATGTCGTAGCCGTCGTCGCGCCCGGGCGAGGGATAGAACGGCAGCAGCCACAGCGCGGTGACGCCGAGATCCTGCAGGTAGTCGAGCTTTTCGGTGAGGCCGGCGAAATCGCCGATCCCGTCATTGTTGCTGTCGGCGAATGCCTTGACGTGCAACTGGTAGATGATCGCGTCCTTGTACCAGAGGCCGTCGCCATCGGTCTCGGTCTGGAGCGGGGCGTCCAGGGATGACATCAGGTTCATGAGGCCCTCACCGGGGAAGGAGGAGAACGAAGCGGCTGCAATCGCGCGGGGTGTGGTCCCATCGGCTCTGGTCGTGATGGCATCGGCCCCGCGAGATGCGGCTCTCCTCAAAAGAGGGCAGAATAGGGGAGAAAGCGTCTCGCCGGAGGACGCTCTCGAACGTGTGCGCGAATTTGTTCACGGTGATGCCATTGACAAGAAAACAGTGTCCCGGTTCGCTAGGACCCGAGACGACCCCATAACAAAGCTGCCACGGGCGATTTTGTTCCCCAGGGAACGAGCGCGAGGGCGGCGCGTTGGGGGTCTATCCTGTTGCCTTCCAACAACAATTTGACGACGTGCGACACTTGCCACGTCCAGAATCGCGTGCCGAATGGATCTCTTCAAAGAAGCTCACAGTCTCGGAATCCTGACAGAATTCTACGATGGTCAGGGACAACTCCGCGTCACCGACGAGGCGGCCCTCAAAATCATCGTCGAGGCCTTCCCAAGGGCCACGCCGCACCCGCTTCTGAACGGCGCCGTCGTGATTCGCTCCGGGCAACCGGCGCGCAGCCGATTGGACGAGGCGGCCAAGCTGCCGGTGGTCTGGGCGGTCAAGCGCGGAGATGTCGTGGTCGCGCGCGGCGAGGCGCAGGAGTTCTCCCTCGAATGGCCGGCCGATCTTCCGGTCGGCAGCTATCGGGTCGAATTGACCGATGCGTCGTCATGCCGCGATGAGCTGCCGCTGCTGGTCACGCCGGGCAAGGCTTTCAGTGGTGATTTCGATCGCGTCTGGGTGCTCGCGGTTCAGCTTTATGGCATCCGTTCACGCCGCAACTGGGGCATGGGCGATTTCACGGACCTGGCGGATCTGATCACGCAGTGTGCGAAGCTTGGTGCCGACGGTGTCGGCCTCAATCCGCTGCACGCGCTGTTCGACGACCGGCCCGGCGATTTCAGCCCCTATGCGCCGAACAGCCGGCTGTTTCTCAATGCGCTCTATGTCGACGTCGAGCAGGCGCCGGGTTTTGCCAACGGGCCGGACAGCAAGGCTCTCGAGCCGCTGCGGCAGGCCGAGTTGGTGGATTACAAGGGTGTCGCTGCATTGAAATGGCCGGCGCTGCGCGCAGCCTTCGATGCTTTCATGGCCGCGCCGAGCAGTGCTGACGCCGCCGAGTTCAAGGCCTACCGCGCCGAGCGCGGCGACCTCCTGGCGCGCTTCACCTGCTTCGAGGTGCTGCGTCACCAGTTTCAGACGCCGTGGTGGGAGTGGCCCGAGGAATGGCGCCAACCCGATCCGGCGCGCTGCGCGGCGCTGCTCGCCGGGCCTGATAGCCGCGAGGCCGATTTCGTCGCCTATGTGCAGTGGCTCGCCGAGCGGCAGCTGCGCCATTGCAAGGATCTCGCGCATCGCCTCGGCATGAAGGTCGGGCTCTATCTCGACGTCGCCGTCGGCGTTCAATCCGACGGCTTCGATGCCTGGAACGAGCAGGGCGCTATCTCGCGGACGCTGTCGGTCGGCGCGCCGCCCGATCCGCTCAACACGGTCGGTCAGAACTGGGGCCTGGCGGGCTTTAACGCGCCGGGGCTGGAGCTGAAGAATTTCGAGCCGTTCCGGGAGATGATCCGGGCCTCGATGCGCCATGCCGGCGCGATCCGGCTCGATCACGTGCTCGGGCTGAAGCGGCTCTATCTGGTCCCGCACGGCTTTCCGGCCAAGCAGGGCGCCTATGTCCTGATGCCGTTCGATGCGCTGCTTGCCGCCACCGCGATGGAAAGCGTCGCCAACCAGTGCATCGTCATCGGCGAGGATCTCGGCACCGTGCCGGAAGGTTTTCGCGAGCAGATGGCGGATTGGGGCCTGTGGTCCTACAAGGTGATGATCTTCGAGCGCGACGACAGCGGCCGCTTCCGCGATCTCGACTATTATCCGCCCAACGCGCTGGTCACGCTGAACACGCATGATCTGTCGACCTATGCCGGCTGGCGGTCGTTCGGCGATCTCAACACCAAGCGTGGTCTGGGCATCGATCCCGGCGAGACCGACCAGGATCGCTGGCGTGCGCTCGGGCTGTGGGACGAGGTGCTGCGCCATAATGGGATTCAGAGCAACGACGTGCATGCCGCGATCGGCTTCCTGTCGCGGACGCGGTCGCGCCTGCTCGTGATCTCGATCGAGGATCTGTTGGGGGTCGTCGAACAGCCGAACATTCCCGGCACCATCGACGAGCATCCGAACTGGCGCCGCAAGATTCCGGTTCCGATCGAAGACCTCGCCGCGAGCACCAGTTTGGAGGCGTTGCGAACGGCGACGGCCGAACGGATCAGCCCCGCCGGCGTTTAGAATGCGGGGTGCGGGTGGGGGCATTTGCACACGGATGTGGAATGTCCTGCAGGATCGAAGATTACGCGCTGATCGGTGATTGTGAGACGGCGGCGCTGGTGAGCCGCAACGGGTCGATCGACTGGCTGTGCTGGCCGGCGTTCGACTCGGACGCCTGCTTTGCCGCTCTCCTGGGCGATCATCGCAACGGCCGCTGGCTGATCGAGCCACGCGGCGAGGTGACCACGACGTCGCGTCGCTATCGCGGCGACAGCCTCATTCTCGAGACCCGGTTCGAGACGGCGACGGGCACGGTCGAGCTGATCGACTTCATGCCGCCGCGCGGCAGCGCCTCGGATGTCGTTCGGTTGGTCCGCGGCGTTTCGGGCAAGGTCCCGATGCGGATGGACCTCATCATCCGCTTCGGCTTCGGCGTCGAGATTCCCTGGGTGCGGCGCTCCGAGGATCGGTCCGCGCTGCTAGCCGTGTGCGGCCCGGACATGGCCGTGCTGCATACTCCGGTCGCGACGCATGGCGAAGACATGACCACGATCGCGGAATTCGAGGTGACCGCGGGCGAGACCGCGCCGTTCGTGTTGACCTATGGCCCCTCTCACCTGCCGGTCCCCAACGCGATCGACTACGAGCAGGCGCTTCGCGACACCGAGGCGTTCTGGTCGGAGTGGTCGCAGCGCTGCACGTTTCAGGGAGATCATCGTGATCTCGTGATGCGCTCGCTGATCACGCTGAAGGCGCTCACCTACGGCCCGAGCGGCGGCATCGTCGCGGCGCCCACGACATCATTGCCGGAAAAGCTCGGCGGTCGGCGCAATTGGGACTATCGCTTCTGCTGGCTGCGCGACGCCACGTTTACGCTGCTGGCGCTGATGAACTCCGGCTACACTGAGGAGGCCCTGGCCTGGCACAATTGGCTCCTGCGTGCAGCCGCCGGCGCGCCGGCGCATATGCAGATCATGTACGGCATCATGGGGCAGCGCCGGCTGACCGAATGGGAGGCGGAATGGCTGCCCGGCTATGAGGGCTCGCAGCCGGTGCGGATCGGCAACGCCGCGCATGCGCAGTTGCAACTCGACGTCTATGGCGAACTGATCGACGCCTTCCATCAGGCGCGCATGACAAAGCTCAAGCTGAATGACGGCACCTGGGCGCTCGAACGCGCCGTGGTCGACCATCTCACCGATGTCTGGGACCAGCCCGACCATGGCATCTGGGAGCGTCGCGGTGACGGCCGCCACTACGTGTTCTCAAAGGTCATGACCTGGGTCGCGTTCGATCGCGCCATCAAGAGCGCCGAGCGGTTCGGGCTGAAAGCGCCGCTCGAACGTTGGCGGCGGCTGCGCGAGACCATCCATCACGACGTCTGCGAGAAGGGCTACGATGCCTCCGTCGGTAGCTTCGTCGACTCCTACGGCTCGAAGCTGCTCGATGCGAGCTTGTTGCTGCTGCCCGCGGTCGGCTTTCTGCCGAGCTCGGATCCGCGCATTCGCGGCACCATCGCCGCGATCGAGCAGCATCTCGTTCACGACGGCTTCGTGCTGCGGCACGATCCGCGGGAGGTGCCGACAGATGAGCAGCAGCCGATCGAGGGCGCGTTCCTCGCCTGCACCCTGTGGCTGGCCGACGCCCATGTGCTCGGCGGCGACATCGCCAAGGCGGAGACGCTGTTCGAGCGCGTGGTCGGGATCGCCAACGATGTCGGCCTGCTGGCCGAAGAATATGATACGGACGCGCGCCGGCAGACCGGCAATTTTCCGCAGGCACTGACGCACATCGCGCTGATCAATACGGCGCAGAACCTGTGCAGCGCCAAGAGGGCCGCCGAAAAGCCGGCGAAGCAGCGTTCGGACGCGTGAGTCTCGCCCGCGCGTCGGCTACCCTTCCGCGTTCTCCGCCAGGATCATCTCCATCGCGTTGGCGAAGCCTTCGTCCTGGTTGGAGGTCGTGACGCGCGTGGCCTTGCTCTTCACGTCCTCGCTTGCATTACCCATGGCGATCGACAGTCCGCTGACCTCGAACATCGCGACGTCATTGTGCATGTCGCCGATGGTCGCGACCTGGTCGAGCGGAATGCCGAGCCGTTGTGCCATCGCCGAGACGAAGGTGCCCTTGTCATGACCGGGCGGGGTGATGTCGAGATAGTAGCTCTGCGAGCGGACGGCGGTGGCCTCACTGCCCAGTGCGTCGCGCATCTCGCCTTCGCAGCGGGCCAGCAGGTCGAAATCGCTGCTGGCGCCGACGATCTTGCAGGCGTTCGCGAGATGCGGCTGGAAGTCTTCGACGATCGTCGGCTCCGCGCGGATGGCGCGGCGCTCGTTCGGCACGTATTCGCCGTGCGGATTTCGCGTCAGCCAGGCATCGTTGGTGAACACCCAGATGTCGACTCCGGTGCGATGGAGGAGGTCAACGGCGCGCTCGGCTGCGCCTTGCGGGATCAGGCTCTGCTCCACGGGGCGCATGTCGGCATCGATGATCGAGCTGCCGTTGAACGGCCCGAGCGGCAGGGTGATCTGCAGCGGCTCGACCAGGAAGCGCATCCCGATCGCCGGGCGGCTGGAGGTCAACGTGAACGCAACGCCGGATTCGTGCAGCCGGCGCGCCGCCTTCGCGGCGCGCTCGGTCAGGACTTTGTCCTTCGTCAGCAGCGTGCCGTCGACATCGGACACCACGAGAGCGATGCGGGTCATGAGCCGTTCCTGTTCGCGGTCAGGGGCGACCCTGGCCGGCGTGAAGCTGTTGCAGAACCTCGTCGACGATTGCCGCGATGGGAGCGTCGACCGTGACGGTGATAGGACGCTCGTCGGCTGTCGGCGGTTCCAGCGTCGCAAACTGGCTGGCGAGCAGGCCAGGTGGCATGAAATGGTTCTCGCGGTGCTCCATCCGGTCCGCGATCAGCTCGCGGCTGCCGCTGAGATACACCAGGCGGACATCGTCGCGGCTGCCCACCAGGATATCGCGATAGGCTCTCTTGAGCGCCGAGCAGGCGAGAATGATGTGCTCGCCGTGAGCGCGGCAGCGCGCGATCTCCTCGGCGATGGCTCGCAGCCAAGGCCAGCGGTCTTCGTCCGTCAGCGGATGGCCCGCGCTCATCTTGGCGACATTGGCCGGCGGATGAAAGCTGTCGCCGTCCTCGAAGCGCCAGCCGAGCCGCTCGCCCAAGGCGGCGCCGACCGTGCTCTTGCCTGAACTCGACACGCCCATGACGATGAGCGCCTGGGGCAGGTCAGACGCCACTTTGCCCCTCCGGCCATGCATCGGCATCGATGAGAACAATCGTTTCCTGGAGCGAGCGGGCGCGATTGGCCGGCAGGTCCTCACCCGTCAGCACGCGCGACATGATCGCCCGCTTGTCGGCGCCCCCAACCTCGAACAGCATGGTCCGGCAGGAGGCGAGCGCGGGCAGGGTGAGGCTGATGCGCGGGACGAACGGCGCGACATGGGCCTTGTCGACGCCGACCACCCAGCGATCGGTCACTTCGATGGCCGGAAATCCGGGGAAGAGCGAGGCGACATGACCATCTGGTCCGATGCCGAGCAGCACGAGGTCGAACAACGGGCGGGCGGGATCAAGCTTCGCATCACCATAGAACGCTTGCAGTGCGCGATGATAGTCCGCGGCGCTGGCTTCCGGGCCGGACGCGTCGGTTGGGATCGGATGGATGTTGGCGGCCGGCGCGCAGGCATCGAGAAAGGCCTGGCGCGCCATCGTCATGTTGTGCAGCGGATCGCCCGGCGGCACGTCGCGCTCGTCACCGATGAACCAATGCACGCGCGCCCAGGGAATGCGGTCGCGATAGGCATCGGACGCCAACAGCTGGTACAGCTGCCTCGGACTGGATCCGCCGGTCAGGCAGATGGCCACGCGCCCCGGATTGGCGTCGATCCGTGTCAGCAATCGTTCGGCCGCGACCCTTGCCATCGTCGCCTTGTCGGCGACGCGCATCAGTTGGTGGTCCGCAAGCCCCGCCATCGTCAGACCGGCTTGCGCCAGCTGCGGCCGTCGCGCGCGAGCAGCTCGGCCGCAGCCTTGGGACCTTCGCTTCCTGCGACATACGTATGCAGGCCGTCGCGGCCAGCCTTCTTCCAGGCTTCGATGAACGGCTCCACCGCCTTCCAGCCGGCCTCGACGCTGTCGGCGCGCTGGAACAGGATGTTGTCGCCGATCATGCAGTCATAGATCAGGGTCTCGTAGCCGGTCGCGGGCTCGGCCTGGAAATAGTCCTTGTAGTTGAACTTCATCTGCACGCCGTCGGTGCGGATGGTCGGCCCCGGGATCTTGGTGTTGAACTGCAGGGTGATGCTCTGCGTCGGCTCGATGCCGATCACGAGATAGTTCTCCGCAAGCGTATCGATCGGCGTGCAGCTGAACATCGCGAACGGTGCCTGCCGGAACTTGATCGCGACCTCGGTGCGCTTGGCGCCGAGCGCCTTGCCGGTGCGCAGATAGAACGGCACGCCGGCCCAGCGCCAATTGTCGATCGTGAGCTTGAGCGCCGCATAGGTCTCGGTCGCGCTGTCGGGATTCACATCCCTGGTCTCGCGATAAGCAGCCAGCTCGGTGTCGCCGATCGTGCCCGCCTTGTACTGGCCGCGCACGGAATTCAGCAGCGCTTCCTCTTCGGTCAGCGGCTGGATCGCCGAGAGCACCTCGGCCTTCTCGGAGCGCACGGTATGCGCATCGAACCGCGCCGGCGGCTCCATCGCCACCAGCGACAGCAGCTGGAACAGATGGTTCGGCACCATGTCGCGCAGCGCGCCGGTGGCGTCGTAGAAGCTGCCGCGTGTGCCGACGCCGAGCTTCTCCTCGACCGTGATCTGGACGTGGTCGATGTGATGCCTGTTCCAGATCGGCTCGAACATGCCGTTGGCGAAGCGCAGCACCAGGATGTTCTGCACCGTCTCTTTGCCGAGATAGTGATCGATCCGGTAGATCTGATGCTCGGTCACGAGCTCCAGGAGCTGATCGTTGAGCTTCTTGGCGGAGGCGAGATCGGTGCCGAACGGCTTTTCCACCACCAGGCGGCGCCAGGCCTTGCCGTCCTCCTTCAACAGCCCGACGCGGCCGAGTTGCTGCGCGATCGGGGCGAAGGCGGCGGGCGGTGTCGCCAGGTAGAACAGCCGGTTGCCGTGTGTCTCCCTCGCGGCTTCGAGTTTTTCAAGCCGCTCCTTCAGCTCGTCAAAGCTGTCCGGCTCCTTCGGATCGGCCTCGATCGCGGTCACGCAATGCAGGAGGCGCTGCGCGATCTCGTCCTCGATCGGCCGCGTCGCGTATTTGCGCAGCCCTTCCATCAGATTGCTGCGGAGTTGCTCGCTCGACATGCCCTTGCGGGCGATGCCGACGATGCAGAACCGGTCCGGCAGCAGATTGCTGGCGGCGAGATTGTAGAGCGACGGCAGCACAAGCCGGTGCGTGAGATCGCCGCTGACACCGAAGATGACGAAGGCGCAGGCGTCGGGCTTCTGGTGCGGCGGCTGGTGAGGATGCAGCGGGGTCACGCGCGGTCCGCCTTGTCGGCCGTGTCAGATTTGGGCTTGACGATCTCCGGGGCGCTCTGGCGCGCCGGATCAGGATGCTGCTCGGGCTCCTTGTGGCCGCCGAAGCCTTCGCGCATGGCGGACAGGATCTTCTCCGCAAATGTGTGCTCCTGGCGCGAGCGGAAGCGTGCGAACAGCGCCGCGGTCAGCACCTCCGCCGGCACGGCTTCGTCGATCGCGGCATTGACGGTCCAGCGCCCTTCGCCGGAATCCTCGACATAGCCGGAATATTTTTCCAGGCCCGGCTGGCGCGCGAGCGCGCTCGCGGTGAGGTCGAGCAGCCAGGACGGGATCACGCTACCGCGGCGCCAGACCTCGGCGATGTCGGCGAGGTCGAAATCGAAGCGATGCGCCTCCGGCAACGCGTCGCTGTTGGCATGACGCAGGATGTCGAAGCCTTCGGCATAGGCCTGCATCAGGCCGTATTCGATGCCGTTATGGATCATCTTGACGAAATGCCCAGCGCCGGTCGGGCCGGCGTGGATATAGCCCTGCTCGACGCGAGGATCGCGGCCGTCCCGGCCGGGCGTGCGCGGGATGTCGCCGATGCCGGGAGCGAGCGTCGAAAATATCGGATCGAGCCGGTCGACGACCGCCTTGCCGCCGCCGATCATCATGCAATAGCCGCGCTCGAGACCCCAGACGCCGCCGGAGGTGCCGACGTCGACGTAATGCAGGCCACGCTCACGCAGCGCCTTGCCACGGCGAACGTCGTCCTGCCAGAAACTGTTGCCGCCGTCGATGATGACGTCGTCGGAGGACATCAGCTTGGTGAGCTGCTCGACGGTCGCTTCGGTGATCTTGCCGGCCGGCAGCATGATCCAGGCATGCCGAGGCGTCGCGAGCTTGCTGACGAACTCTTCCAGGCTCGCGGCACCCGTCGCGCCCTCGGAAACCAGGGCGGCGACCGCCTTCGCGTCACGATCATAGACCACGCACGAATGTCCCGCGCGCATCAGGCGGCGCACGATGTTGCCGCCCATCCGCCCGAGACCGATCATTCCCAACTGCATCGACGAGACCTTCCTAGCTCAGCGCTTCGGTGATGGCGCTGTCGAGCAGCTTCAGGCCCGACTTCAGATTGCCCTTGAGATGCACGCGCAAGGCTCGGCGGCCGCGCTCGGTAAGTACGTCGAAATCGCCGCGCGCCTGAGCCGCCTTGATGACGCCGAAGCTCGCCTTCTGGCCGGGGATCGGCAGGTCCTGCGCATCGTCGGCGGTGATCTGCAGGAACACGCCGCTGTCCGGTCCGCCCTTGTAGGCCTGGCCGGTCGAATGCAGGAAGCGCGGGCCGAACTCGGCGCAGGTCGCCAGATGCTTGGTGTCCCGCAGCTTGAGGCGCATGCGCTGCAGCGCGTCGGTGTTCGCATCATTGTGCTCGATATAGCCGAGCAGCGCGATGTAGTCGCCGTCGCCGGCGCGGCTGAGATGCGCCTTCAGCCAGGAGGCGAGGGTGCCGTTGGCGCCGTGCTCGCGCAGGCTCTCGGCGTTATGGCTGTCGGTGTAGAGCTCGCAACCCTTGATGGCGACGACCGGCTCTTCGGCGGGAAGCGATCCGGTCTCTTCGAACGCCGCCGTGAGCTCGCGGGTCTTGATCTTGGCGGACTCCACGTCGGGCTGATCGAACGGGTTGATGCCGAGCACGGCGCCGGCAACGGCCGTCGCCATCTCGAAGCGGAAGAACTCCTGCCCGAGCTGGTCGATCGAGGCCAACACGATGCGCACCACCGGATGACCCGCCTCTTCGAGGGCGGCGAGCTTGTCGTCATGGCCGGCGACATCGTCGCCATCGACCTTGATGTCGATGAAGAAGCGGTCATGGCCGTAGACCTCGGGCGCGGCGACCGGCTCGCCGTCGATCGGGATCAGGCCCTTGCCCTCCTTGCCGGTGGATTCGGCGATCAACTGCTCGGCCCAGGCGCCGAAATCAGCAATCTTGGGCGAGGCGAAGATCGTCACCTTGTCGCGGCCATCAAGCCCGGCAAGGCCCATCGCTAAGCCGAGTTGCACGCCCGAATTCTGCAGCGGCGGCACGTCCGGGCCGCAGGAGCGGACCATGGACAAGGCGTTGCTGATCAACTTGCGCACGTCGATGCCGGCGGTCGCGGCCGGCACCAGGCCGAACGGCGACAGCACCGAATAGCGGCCGCCAATGGTGGGCTCGCCATGAAAGATACGCGCAAAGCCCTGCGCCTTGGCCGCCTTTTCCAGCGACGAGCCGGGATCGGTGACCGCGATGAAGCGATGGCCGGCCTTCTTGGGCCCAATCGCCTCGCTGACGCGCGCGAAGAAATAATCCTTCATCGCGTTCGGCTCGGTCGTGCCGCCGGATTTCGAGGAGACGATGAACACGGTGTTCGCAACATCGATCTTCTTCTCCATCGCCCGCACCTGCGCCGGGTCGGTGGAGTCGAGCACGTGCAGCCGGGGGAAGCCGGACTTGCGCGGGAAGGTCTTCGCAAGCACCTCCGGCCCGAGGCTGGAGCCGCCCATGCCGAGCACGACCGCGTCGGAGAACTTCTGGCCCTTCACGCGCTGGGCATAGTCCTCATAGTCGGCGATATCCGCCTTCTCGGCGCTGGTCAGCCAGCCCAGCCATTTGTGCTCGTCCTTGCCGGTCCAGACCGAAGCATCCTTGTGCCAGAGGCGGCGGATCTTGGCGGCCTTGCGCCACTCCTCGGTGGCGGCCTGCACCTTCTTGTCGAGATCAGCAGCAACCGCGATCGACTGCTGCCCGAGCGCCTCGCCGAGCACGACGGCGCGCTTATGCGCCACCGCGCCATACAGCTTGTCGGCGGCATCGGCGAACTGCTTGACGCCGTCGACCACGAGATCGGCGGTGATGTCGTCGAGCGAGATGCCGGTCTTGGCCAGATCCTCGAGCGCCGCCTTGGCGGCGTCGACGTCCTCCTCCAGGCTGTCGCGCACCTCTCCGTGATCGCGGAAGGCGTCCAGCGTCGCCGGCGGCACGGTGTTGACCGTGTTCGGCCCGATCAGCTCCTCGACATAGAGGACGTCGCGATAATCCTTGTTCTTGGTGCCGGTGGAGGCCCAGAGCAGGCGCTGCGGCTTGGCGCCCTTAGCGGCCAGCTTCTCCCAACGGTCGCCGGAGAACAGGTGCTTGTAATCCTGATACGCCATCTTGGCATTGGCGATCGCGATCTTGCCCTTCAGCGCGGTCAGCCGCTCCTTCTCCGTGGGGTCGTTGGCCTGGGCGATCTTCTCGTCCAGCTGCTTGTCGACGACGCTGTCGATGCGGCTGACGAAGAACGACGCCACGCTCGCGACATGCGACGGATCGCCGCCATCGGCGACATAGGCTTCGAGACCGGCGAGATAGGCCTCGGCAACCTGTCGATAGACCTCCTGCGAGAACAGCAAGGTGATGTTGACGCTGATGCCCTTGGAGATCAGATGCTGGATTGCCGGCAGGCAGGCATCCGTCGCCGGGACCTTGATCATCAGGTTCTTGCGGTCGACGGCCTTCCAGAGCTGCTCGGCCTCGGCAATCGTGCCCTTGGCGTCCATCGCCAGATAGGGCGAGACTTCGAGGCTGACGAAGCCGTCATTGCCCTTGAACTGGTCATAGACTGGCCGCAGCACGTCGGCGGCGTTCTGGATGTCCTCGACGGCAACGGCCTCGAACAGCTGGGTTGGCGACCGGTCGCCGTGCTTCAGCGCCTTGGCGATCGGGGAGTCGTATTCGTCGGAGCTGCCGATCGCTTTCTCGAAGATCGCGGGATTTGAGGTGACGCCCTTGACGCCATCCTCGTCGATCAGCCGCTTGAGGTCGCCCTTGGCGACGAAGCCGCGTGCGAGGAAATCGAGCCAGACCGCCTGGCCGTGTTCTTCGAGAGCTTTGACCGGATTCATGATGCCTATCTATGTGCGTCGGCTTGCTTTTTCGGGTTCCAATCGGGGCATCCTGCCAGACCGACATGGACCCAATATGAACAACTATGCGCCACCGATATGGATAACGCCATTCATATTGGATTGATCCCTGTGCAATCCCAAGCGCTTTGGGCGGATTTCGGGTGTGGGGAGGGACGTCAGGGGCGGATGTAGAGATAGCCCTGGGATTGCAGCTCGGCGATCCTGACGACGCCGCCTTTCTCGGCCGCGACGAAGCCTGGCAGCAGATCGCCGAGAGCGATGTTCTGGGCCTTCATCGTGTTGCCGCAGGCGGCGAGCTCCAGGCCGGCCTTGGAGAAATGTCCGATGCGGCTGCGGATGTCCGGCGCCGCGCCCGTAGTGAAGGCGCGCAGCGCGGGGCCGTGGATCACCAGCGCGATCGTGACGTGATCCGGGCCGCCGACGCCGTCGTAGTGATTCTGAATGTTGCCAAGAACGAAGCCAACCTTGTCGCTCTCGTTCAAATGGTAAACGACTTTTAATCTGCCGGATGCGGCGCTCTCGGTCGCCGCTTGTGCGCGCGAGCTCGCGAACAGCGCGCCAAGGGCGGCGACGGCTGCTCTCAACATGTTGCGCCGATCCATCGTCCGCCTCCTTGCATTGCCAGCAACGCGCCACATCTGTTTCGTGATGGTCTCATTTGTGCCGGATCGCCGCGAGCTCCTTGCGGTCGGTCACCAGCCCCGCGCAGTCGGCGACGTCGCTGCGATCGACGCGGAAGATCTTGTCATCGGCGCCGGCGACCAGCGCGTCGCCAGCCTCGGCGTCAGGTTTGTTGTCGCGCTGCCAGACGGTGATGCGGGTCAAGCGCACGATCGCGGCCTTGTCATCCTTCGCCATCGCGATCTCGATGCCGCCGCCCTCGCAGTCAACGGGGCAATTGTAACGAATCTCTCCACCGGCGTCGTTGACACGCGCGTGTTCGCACGATCCACTGGAGTCGAAATCGCCGGGCCGGTCGCGATAGCTCACGCCCAGACGAAACGAATAGGTCATCTCGCGTTCGCCCGGCGGAATCTCCGCGGTCATGAGCAACTGCATGGCCGAAACCTTCTGCTTGGGATGGCGCGCGAGATGATCGGCATCGTAGCGACGCGTGAAACAGGCATAAGCCTTCAGTCCAGGCGCCTTGGTGAAGACGCGTGTGTCGAACATGCGCGCTTGCGTCTTGCTGACGATGTCGTCGGCGCGTGCCGCAACCACCATCGCGCAGCTCGTGAGCACGAGGAGAAGAATCCGTTTCATGAACGTGGCCAATTAAACCTGACTTGTTCGCGGCAAGCGCCGCGGATGAATCGTTCCAATCCTTCGTCGCGGCGAAGAATATTCTCGTTCATCCGCGGTTCACGTCCGGCGCGACCATCCTCATCGGGTGTCGCAGCTTCGGGTTCACGTGCCTTCACAAGGCCTTGTGCGACGCGGGGGGACTACGGTGCCGGGGTATTGCGGATGTTGCGAAGCAGAGACATTGAGGTACAAATAGAGCCGATTGGCACCAGTTTGCCGAACTATTGAGCGAAGTGCATGTTGATCAGGCATATGCTGCATGCACTTTGCGTTGCGGAAAAGGACGAAGACGGTGCCCAATAGGGGCTAGCGCGCTTCACTCTGAGTCGTTCGAGATCAGGAGGAACGTACTTCGATCTCGGCTCGTTGCAGCAGTGCGGCGGAACCTACGTGGAGAGGGATCATGTACAACGATTCGTTGTTCAACGCGTTCGCGAGGTCGTTCGAGGCCCGAAGCCAGACCGACATGTCGATGCAGGAATATCTGGAATCGTGTCGAACCGACCCGATGCGATACGCGAACGCCGCGGAGCGACTACTAGCTGCGATCGGTGAGCCTCAGATGATTGACACGGCCAAGGACCCACGCCTTGGCCGTATTTTTTTGAACCGGACGGTTCGCCTGTATCCCGCCTTCGCCGGCTTCTACGGCATGGAAGATACGATCGAGCGCATCGTCGGCTTCTTCCGCCACGCCGCGCAGGGCTTGGAAGAGCGCAAGCAGATCCTCTATCTGCTTGGCCCGGTCGGCGGCGGCAAGTCGTCGCTCTCCGAACGCCTGAAGCAGCTGATGGAGGTGCATCCGATCTACGTGCTCAAGGCCGGCGATGAATTGAGCCCGGTGTTCGAATCTCCGCTCAGCCTGTTCGATCCCGACACCTTGGGCCCGATGCTGGAGGAGAAATACGGCATTCCGCGCCGCCGCCTCACGGGACTGATGAGCCCATGGTGCTACAAGCGGCTCGAAGCCTTCGGCGGCGACATCTCGCAATTCCGCGTCGCCAAGATCCAGCCGTCGCGGCTGCGCCAGATCGGTATCGCCAAGACCGAGCCGGGCGACGAGAACAACCAGGACATCTCCTCGCTGGTCGGCAAGGTCGATATCCGCAAGCTGGAGACCTACGCGCAGAACGATCCGGACGCCTACAGCTATTCGGGCGGTCTCAACCGCGCCAACCAGGGCATTCTCGAATTCGTCGAGATGTTCAAGGCGCCGATCAAGATGCTGCACCCGCTGCTGACCGCGACGCAGGAAGGCAACTATATCGGCACCGAGAACATCGGCGCGATCCCCTATAACGGCGTGATCCTCGCTCACTCCAACGAAGCGGAGTGGCAGAGCTTCAAGACCAACAAGAACAACGAGGCCTTCATCGACCGCATCTGCGTCATCAAGGTGCCGTACTGCCTGCGCACCACCGAAGAGCGCAAGATCTACGAGAAGCTGATCCAGGGCTCCGAGCTCGCCACTGCGCCCTGCGCGCCGGCGACCTTGGACACCTTGGCCCGGTTCTCGGTGATGTCGCGCCTGCGCAAGCACGAGAACTCGACGCTCTACGCCAAGATGCGGGTCTATGACGGCGAGAGCCTGAAGGAGTCCGATCCGAAGGCGCGCAGCGTGCAGGAATATCGCGACGCCGCCGGCGTCGACGAGGGCATGGACGGCATCTCCACCCGCTTTGCCTTCAAGGTGCTGGCCGCGACCTACAATCACGACACGTCGGAAGTCTCGGCCGACGCCGTGCACCTGATGTACGTGCTGGAGCAGTCGATCAAGCGCGAGCAGCTGCCGGAGGAGATCGAGAAGCGCTATCTCGAGTTCATCAAGGCCGACCTCGCGCCACGCTACGCCGAGTTCATCGGCCACGAGATCCAGAAGGCGTATCTGGAATCCTACTCCGATTACGGCCAGAACCTGTTCGACCGCTACGTCGACTACGCCGATGCCTGGATCGAGGATCAGGACTTCAAGGATCCCGATACGGGACAGCTGCTCAATCGCGAGCTCTTGAACCAGGAGCTGACCAAGATCGAGAAGCCGGCGGGGATCGCCAACCCGAAGGACTTCCGCAACGAGGTTGTCAAGTTCTCGCTGCGCTCCCGGGCCCAGAACGGCGGAAAAAATCCGTCCTGGACCTCCTACGAAAAGATCCGCGAAGTCATCGAAAAGAGGATATTCTCGCAGGTCGAAGACCTTCTCCCGGTCATCTCCTTCGGCACCAAGAAGGACGGCGATACCGAGAAGAAGCACGCCGACTTCGTCCAGCGCATGGTCGAGCGCGGCTATACCGAGCGGCAGGTCCGCCGGCTGGTCGAGTGGTACATGCGGGTGAAGCAGGCGGGTTGATCGTGGTCCGGCGCCGATGGTCGCTGCATGTGCTGCAGGCCATCGGATGGACGTCGGCGCCTGGGCTATGATCGACGCGGAGCGTTCGGCGCCGAGCGTCGGACAGGAATGATGCGGGTGCGGTGTCGGATAGATGCTGCAACGCCGCATCGCGGCGGGGGAGAGCAGGAGCAGAAGCCGCTGCAGCAGGAGGCGTATGGAACGTGGTCATGCACATCATTGATCGGCGCCTGAATCCGGGCGGCAAAAGTCTCGAAAATCGTCAGCGATTTTTGCGACGCGCCAAGGCTCTCGTTCAAGGAGCGGTCAAGAAGACCTCGCAGGACCGCGACATCAAGGACGTGCTGGAGGGCGGCGAGGTCTCGATCCCGCTCGACGGCATGGACGAGCCGCGCTTCCGCCGCGAGGGCGGCACCCGCGACATGGTGCTGCCAGGGAACAAGAAATTCATCGAGGGCGACATCCTGCCGCGCTCCGGCGACGGCAGCGGCCGCAAGTCCGGGCCTGGGCAGGGCGACAGCGAGGATGCGTTCCGCTTCGTGCTGAGCAAGGAGGAGTTCGTCAACCTCTTCCTCGACGACCTCGAGCTTCCTGATCTCGCCAAGCGCAAATTCGCCGAGGCCGAGAGCGAGGGCCTGGTGCGCGCGGGCTATTCGACCTCGGGCTCGCCGGCCAACATTTCCATCAGCCGCACCGTCACACGGGCGATGGCTCGCCGCGTCGCGCTGCGCAGGCCGCGGCCTGAAGCGATTGCCGAACTCGAAGCCAGGATTGCCGAGGAGACCGACGAGGACAAGAAGGCCGCGCTGGTGGCCGAGCTCGAAGCCTTGAAAGCCAAGGCCAAGCGCATCCCCTTCATCGACCCGATCGACATCCGCTATCGCCGCTTCGAGGCGGTGCCGAAGCCGATCGCGCAGGCCGTGATGTTCTGCCTGATGGACGTCTCCGGCTCGATGTCCGAGCACATGAAGGACTTGGCCAAGCGGTTCTACATGCTGCTCTACGTGTTCCTGACGCGGCGCTACCGCCATGTCGAGATCGTGTTCATCCGCCACACCGACCGCGCCGAGGAGGTGGACGAGCAGACCTTCTTCTATGGCCCGGCCTCCGGTGGCACGCTGGTCTCCAGCGCCCTGCAATGCATGCACGACATCGTCCGCTCGCGCTTCCGTCCCTCCGACTGGAACATCTACGCGGCGCAGGCTTCCGACGGCGACAACGCCACCTCGGATTCGGAGAATGTGTCACGGCTCTTGGTCGACAACATCCTGCCGGTGTCGCAGTTCTTCGCCTATCTCGAGGTCGGCGAATCCGGCACCTATTCGTTCGAGATGCCGGACTCGGCGCTGTGGTCGCTGTATGAGCGTCTGCGCGCCAACGGCCAGCCGCTGTCGATGCGCAAGGTACGCGATCGCAGTGAGATCTTCCCCGTCTTCCACGATTTGTTTCAACGTCGTGGTACCACGCAGGAAAGGGCGGCATCATGAGCGGATTGCTGTTCGAAGGCGCCGACTGGAATTTCCTCACCCTGCAGCGCATTCACGATGCCTGCGAGGCCGTGGCGCAGAAGGAGCTCGGGCTCGACACCTATCCGAACCAGATCGAGGTCATCACCGCCGAGCAGATGCTCGACGCCTATTCCTCGGTCGGCATGCCGCTGTTCTACAAGCACTGGTCGTTCGGCAAGCACTTCGCCTATCACGAGGCCTCGTATCGCAAGGGCCTGATGGGCCTCGCCTATGAGATCGTGATCAACTCCTCGCCCTGCATCTCCTATCTGATGGAGGAGAACACGGCGACGATGCAGACGCTGGTCATCGCCCATGCCGCGTTTGGCCACAACCATTTCTTCAAGAACAACTACCTGTTCAAGCAGTGGACCGATGCCGACGGCATCCTGGACTATCTCGATTTCGCCCGCGGCTATATCGCGCAATGCGAGGAGCGGTTCGGCCGCATGGCGGTCGAGCACACGCTCGATGCCGCGCATGCGCTGATGTCGCATGGCGTCGACCGCTATCCCGGCAAGAAGAAGCTCGACTTCCGCGAGGAGGAGAAGCGCGCCGGCAAGCGCCGGCTTTATGAAGAGGAGCAGTTCAACGATCTCTGGCGCACGGTGCCGACGGGCCCCGCCAAGACCAGCGCGGTGCTCAACGTCGAACGTCGCAAGGCGCTGCTCGGCTTGCCGCAGGAGAACCTGCTTTATTTCCTGGAGAAGTCAGCGCCGCGGCTGGCGCCGTGGCAGCGCGAATTGCTGCGCATCGTCCGCCACATCGCGCAATATTTCTATCCGCAGGGCCAGACGAAGGTCATGAACGAGGGCACGGCGACCTACGTGCACTATCGCATCATGAAGCGGCTGCACGAGGACGGCCGGCTCACCGACGGCAATTTCCTCGAATTCCTGCAGTCGCACACCAATGTGGTGTTCCAACCGGAGTTCGACGATCCGCGCTTCTCCGGCTTCAATCCCTACGCGCTCGGCTTTGCGATCATGCAGGACATCGAGCGCATCGTGAAGGATCCGACCGAGGAGGACCGCGAGTGGTTCCCGGACATCGCCGGTACCGGAGACGAGATGGCGGTGCTGCGTGACGTCTGGGCGAATTACCGCGACGAGAGCTTCATCAGCCAGTTCTTGAGCCCGGCTCTGATCCGGCAGCTTCGGTTGTTCCATCTGCATGACGATCCGGCCGAGCGCGCCGGCATTTTGGTCGACGCCATCCACGACGAACGCGGCTACCGCCGCATCCGCCGCGAGCTGTCGAAGCAGTACGACGTCGGCTATATCGACCCGAACATCGAGGTGGTCGACGTCGACCTCGCCGGCGACCGCCGCCTGATGCTGCGGCATACGGTGGTCAAGGGCGCCCAGCTCAACGAGACCGACACCAAGCGCGTTCTGCAGCACCTCGCCGACCTCTGGAGCTACGACGTCCAGCTCACCGAGGTCGACGCGGCGACCGACAAGGTGCTGAAGGAGTATGTGCTCAATCCCCGGATACAACCGGCGGCCGCGTAGCGCGGCCGCCAGGGGTTAGATGTCCGCGTAGACTTCGAGCAGATTGCCGTCGGGATCCCGGAAGAACAGGGTGCGGTGGCCGAAGGGCTGGTCCGTTGGCGGCTCCACGAGAGCGATGCCCTTCTCTGTCAGCTCAGCTGCACAGCGGTCGACGTCGTCTCGCGACACTTTGAACGCCAGCTGGAGCGAGGCGCTTCCTCGCGGCGTCGACTGGTCCGATGCCAGCCGCTTCGGCTGAGCAAGTGCCAGCGTATTCGGGCCGATCTGGTATTCGATCCAGCCTTGTGACAGTTCCCTTAACAATGAAAAGCCGAGCACCTCCTCATAGAAGCCGCGCATGGCCTGCCAGTTGCGCGCCAGGATGATTGTGTAGTCGACAGCGCGAATGGCCCGGAATGCGGAAGTTGTGGCTCGATTGGTCATGGTCCTGCTCTTCGTCTGTCGGTCGAACTCGGCTTTCAATTCCGCAGCGAGTGACGCAAGCCCGCGCTCTCGCCGCGCAAGAGGTGCGCTCCCCTCCCCCTTGCGGGGAGGGGTCGGGCGGATTTTGTCGAGCGGCCTTGCCGCCTCTACGCTTATCCCGGTGAGCTTCTCACCTCGCTCGCCTCATATCCAGCGGAGTTCTTGGACCCCCACCCCCGACCCCTCCCCGCAAGGGGGAGGGGAGCCGACCGCCGCTGCGGCAATCTCCCGCGTCATACAGCAGAGGAATCAACTCAGAAATCGTTTCGCGGCGTGTTGAGACCGAGTGCGGCGTCTTCCGCGGCAAGTAGCGCAAGCCGGATCGGCCCGCTATGGTGCGCGCGGCGGGCTTGGGCCCAGCCGGTGACAACGTCGATCGAAGTGGGCGTAAGGCGCGTGGTTGAGGCAAAGGAGACGCTGGCGACGATCCGGCGGGACCGGTTCATTCCGATCCGCAAGTCCGATGTCCTCGACGCCGTGATCTCGCATGGCGGCCTCGACGAGGCCCAGTCGGCCGAGCTGCGCCGGCTGGCCCAGATGCTCGGCGCCATCCTGCACCATGAATATTTCGACGAGCTCGACCGCCTCCGCGACGCCTATTTCGATTTCGATCCTGAAGTCTCCGCCGGGCGCCATCGCGCCCCGGCCGAACTCGACGCCGCTTACAATAATCTGACCAATGAGTTCGTCCGTGTGCTCGGCGAAGCCAACTTCATCGAGATCACCCATGACGAGATCGAGCGCGCCTTCGCCGAGCATGCGCTGGTTCGGGTCAAGCTGAAGGCGCCGATCTCCGACTTTCGCGCGGTACGGATGTTCCGGCGCGGCACGCATCAGGAGACCATCGAGGTCCCCATGCTCTACGGCCTGCGCCGCCGCAAGCAGGACATCGAGGTCTATGACGACATCATCCTGATGGTCGCGACCAGGCCCGACGAGCCCACCAGGACAAAGCGCAAGACGGCGGCCTGGCGCGGCCGCAACAAGCTCCGCGGCGGCGCGGTGCTGTTCAAATATTTCCGCCACATCGCGCGCTTCGATCTCGAAGCGCTGCTGCCGAATGTCCGCGTCGTGATGGGCCTGCGCGAGCAGCTGACGCTCGGGGTGCCGGCGCTGGTTGGCGGCGTGCCGATCCTGCTCAAGCTCGCCTCGACGCTGACGGTGCTGTTCATCGTCGCCGGCTTCTATCTCGGCCTCAGCGGCACCGTGCATGACAACGACACCGAGCAGGCGCTGGCCGCACTGTCCGGCCTGTTCGCACTCGGCGCCTTCATCCTCAGGCAATGGGGCAATTTCCACCGCCAGTCGCTGATCCACCAGAAGCAGGTCACCGATAACATCTACTTCCGCAACGTCAACAACAACTCCGGCATCTTCAACTACCTGATCGGCGAGGCCGAGGACCAGGACTGGAAGGAGGCGCTGCTCGCCTATGGCGGCCTGCTGCTGGCATCGGTGCCGCTCAGCCGGGCGGCGCTGGGGAGCCATGTCGAGGAGTTGCTGCAGCAGATGTTCGGGCTGGGCCGCGCGTTCAACATCGATGAGGCGCTGATCAGGCTGCGCGAGCTCGGGCTCGTCAGCGGTGATGATGGCGCCTTGTCGGCGCTGCCGCTGCCGGAGGCGATTGCGCAGCTCGACCGCGTCTGGGCGAATGCGCTGCGGGCGTAGTCGAGCTCACCATGCGCAGCCTGCTGGTGAAGAACTTCGGCGACTTGCTTCTCTTGCCCCAGCAAATGCTCTCCACCCTCACCCTGAGGAGCCCGCCGCAGGCGGGCGTCTCGAAGGGCGAGGCCACAGCTCGGGCCTCGCGGTTCGAGGCGCGTCGCGAGGGCGACGCTCCTCAACGTGAGGGGGCGCACCGAGGACGGCGCTGCACTTGCCCCCCGAGGATTGTGTTCACGCGGGGTGAGCAGCCAAGCGTGATGTGTCCAAGCAGGGCTTTCCTCTGCTAACGCAGGCTCGCGTTGATCTTGTCGAGCACGCTCTGACCCGGGCAGAGATCGGCAGCCTCCAGCCGGTTCAACGGCCGCTCCACCGTGTTGAGATGGCTGTGCAGGTCATCCGCCTCGGGATCGACATACAGCAGCCCGGTCACGATCTGGCCTTGCGCGGCGTGCTTCTGCAAAAACGTCATCGCGCCCAGCCGGTCGTGCGGATCGTAGTCGGCGTCGAGCTTGCGCAGCGCCAGGCGCGAGCCGTCGTGCTGCTCGACGATCTGCACCGTGCCGGGGTCCTGGTCGATCTCGATCGGGTCGCGGCCCGTCAGCACGTCCAACCGGTTCACGGCGTCGTTGTGCTCGCGGACATAGTCGAAACTCTTGGTCGAGCCGGCGTGATTGTTGAAGGCGATGCACGGGCTGATGACGTCGATGAACGCCGCGCCCTTGTGCCGGATCGCACCCTCGATGATCGGCACCAGCTGCTTCTTGTCGCCGGAGAACGACCGCGCGACGTAGGTCGCCCCGAGCTGCAGCGCGATGCCGACGAGGTCGATCGGGTTGTCGGTGTTGGTGACGCCCTTCTTGGACTTCGAGCCGCGGTCCGCGGTCGCGGAGAACTGGCCCTTGGTCAGGCCGTAGACGCCGTTGTTCTCGACGATATAGGTCATGTTGACGCCGCGCCGGATCGCATGGGCGAACTGGCCGAAGCCGATCGAGGCGGAGTCGCCGTCGCCGGAGACGCCGAGATAGATCAGCTCGCGGTTGGCGAGGTTGGCCCCGGTCAGCACCGAGGGCATGCGGCCGTGCACGGTGTTGAAGCCGTGCGAATTGCCGAGAAAATAGTCCGGCGTCTTCGACGAGCAACCGATGCCGGAGATCTTGGCCACCCGATGCGGCTCGATCGACAGCTCGAAGCAGGCCTCGATGATCGACGCCGTGATCGAGTCGTGGCCGCAGCCGGCGCACAGGGTCGAGATCTTGCCCTCGTAGTCGCGATGGCTGTAGCCCAGCGCGTTCTTCTTGATGCCGGGATGCTGGAATTTCGGCTTTGCGATGTAGGTCATGGGAGCACCCTGTCACCCGGTGCCGTCATGGCCGGGCTTGTCCCGGCCATCCACGTCGGAGCCGGGAGGAAGGACGTGGATGCCCGGCACAAGGCCGGGCATGACGATGGAGAGAGTGGGGCGCTTATCACGACACCGCCTTGCGCAGTGGGGTGACTCGCATCTGG
Source organism: Bradyrhizobium sp. HKCCYLS3077 (assembly GCF_051167555.1). Taxonomy (NCBI): domain Bacteria; kingdom Pseudomonadati; phylum Pseudomonadota; class Alphaproteobacteria; order Hyphomicrobiales; family Nitrobacteraceae; genus Bradyrhizobium; species Bradyrhizobium sp. HKCCYLS3077. The sequence goes on from NZ_JBNPTH010000002.1 coordinate 142,695, forward strand.
TCCTGGTGCGTGCCGATCGCGTCCGCGATGAAGCGCGCCGTGATCGGGGTGCCGTCATAATGCAGGATCGGCACCAGCCGGACCGGGTCGATGCCGTTCTCGGTGACGATCAGCTGGCGCAGCTGAGCGTCGCGATTCTGCTCGACGACGTAGACGAAGTCATGCTCGGCAATGAAGCTTGCCACGCTCGAATGGAACGGGAAGGCGCGGATGCGCAGGCGGTCGAGCTGGTGGCCGCGCGCCTCCAGCAAGCCGATCGCCTCGTCCATCGCCGGCGCGGTCGAGCCGAAATAGATGACGCCGTACTTCGTCGGCTTGGCCGCATTGGCCTGCAAGGGACGCGGCACCATGTCCTGCGCGGTCTGGAACTTGCGCAGCAGGCGCTGCACGTTGTCGGCATAGACGGCGCCTTCTTCCGAGTAGCGCGCGTAGCGGTCGCGCGAGGTGCCGCGGGTGAAGTAGGAGCCCTCGGTCGGATGCGTGCCGGGATAGGTGCGGAACGGAATGCCGTCGCCGTCGACGTCGAGATAGCGACCGAAGTCGCGGCCCTCGTCGAGCATCTCCGCCGTCATCACCTTGCCGCGGTCATACTGCTTGGCGTCGTCCCATTTCAGCGGCCGGCACAGCCGCTGGTTCATGCCGATGTCGAGATCGAGCATCAGGAACACGGTGGTCTGCAGCCGCTCGGCGAGATCGAAGGACGCGGCGGCGAATTCGAACGCCTCCGCCGGATCCTCGGGGAACAGCATCACGTGCTTGGTGTCGCCATGCGAGGCATAGCCGCAGGCGATCAGGTCGCATTGCTGCGTGCGGGTCGGCATGCCCGTCGAGGGACCGGCGCGCTGCACGTTCATGATCACGGCCGGAATCTCGGCGAAGTAGGACAGGCCGATGAATTCGGTCATCAGCGACACGCCCGGCCCCGATGTCGTGGTGAAGGCGCGGGCGCCGTTCCAGGACGCGCCGATCACCATGCCGATCGAGGCGAGCTCGTCCTCGGCCTGCACGATCGCGTATTTGGCCTGGCCCGTTTCGGGATCGTGGCGCAGCTTCTTGCAGTGATTGGTGAAGGCTTCCGCGAGCGACGATGACGGCGTGATCGGATACCACGCGCACACCGTGGCGCCGCCATACACGGCGCCAAGCGCGGCTGCGTTGTTGCCCTCGAGGAAGATGCGGTCGCCGACCTTGTCGGCCTTCCTGATCCGCAGGCCGATCGGGCATTTCAAATTCTGCAGCGCCCAGTCACGGCCGAGATGCAGCGCGTGGACGTTTGACGAGAGCAGCTTCTCCTTGCCCTTGTACTGTTCGCCGATCAGTTGCTCGATCAGCTTCGGATCCATGTCGAGCAAAGCGGAGAGGGCGCCGAGATAGATGATGTTCTTGAACAGCTGGCGCTGGCGCGGATCAGAGTAGGTCGAGTTGGTGATCGCCGTCAGCGGTACGCCGATCACGGTGACGTCGTCGCGGAATTTTGTCGACGGCATCGGCTTGGTCGAATCGTAGAACAGATAGCCGCCCGGCACGATGCCGGCGACGTCCTTGTCCCAGGTCTGCGGATTCATCGCCACCATCAGATCGGTGCCGCCGCCGCGGGCGCCGAGATGGCCGGCCTCGGTGACGCGCACCTCGTACCAGGTCGGCAGGCCCTGGATGTTCGAGGGAAAGATGTTGCGCGGGGACACCGGCACGCCATGACGGAGCACGGCGCGCGCGAACAATTCGTTGGCGCTGGCCGAGCCGGAGCCGTTGACGTTGGCGAAGCGGACGACGAAGTCGTTTACGCTGCTGAGCGGCGCTTGCTGGGACATGCGGTACCTGCGTGGGTCGTCTCGATGAAGTATTTCTGCATGTCCCACGCACCGGTGGGGCAGCGCTCGGCGCACAGGCCGCAATGGAGGCAGACGTCCTCGTCCTTCACCATCACGCGCCCGGTCTTCAGGTCCGACGACACGTAGAGGTCCTGGTCGGGATGCAGCGACGGCGCCCGCAAGCGCGCGCGCAGATCAGCCTCCTCGCCATTCTCGGTGAAGGTGATGCAGTCCATCGGGCAGATGTCGGCGCAGGCGTCGCACTCGATGCACAGCGTGTTGGAGAACACCGTCTGTACGTCGCAGTTCAGGCAGCGATGCGCCTCGCCGAGCGCGAGCTTCACATCGTAGCCGAGCTCGACCTCGGCGCGGATATCCTTCAGCGCCACCACCTTGTCGCGGTGCGGCACCTTGAAGCGCTTCTCCGGCGAGATGTCGTTGTCATAGCTCCATTCGTGGATGCCCATCTTCTGCGACGAGACATGCACCTCCGGCAGCGGCCGCTCGGTGATATCCTCGCCCGAGAGCAGGCGATGGATCGACAGCGCCGCCTCATGGCCCTGCGCGACCGCCCAGATGATGTTCTTCGGACCGAACGCGGCGTCGCCGCCGAAGAACACTTTTGAATTCGTCGAGACGAAGGTCTTGGGATCGACCACCGGCATATGCCATTTGTCGAACGTGATGCCGCAATCGGACTCGATCCAGGGGAAGGCGTTTTCCTGGCCGACGGCGACGAGAACGTCGTCGCATTCATACGTCACGTCGGGCTCGCCCGAGGGCACCAGCGAGCGCCGGCCCTTGTCGTCATACTCGGCCTTCACCTTCTGGAAGGTGACGCCGGTGAGCTTGCCATTGTCGTGATTGAAGGCGACCGGCACGAGATAGTTGAGGATCGGAATGTCCTCATGCAGCGCGTCTTCCTTTTCCCACGGCGAGGCCTTCATCTCCTCGAAGCCGGAGCGGACGATGACCTTGACGTCCTCGCCACCGAGGCGGCGCGCGGTGCGGCAGCAGTCCATCGCGGTGTTGCCGCCGCCGAGAACGATCACGCGCCTGCCGATCTTGTCGGTGTGGCCGAACGACACGCTGGACAGCCAGTCGATGCCGAGATGGATGTTCCCTGCGGCTTCCTTGCGGCCGGGAATGTTCAGCTCGCGGCCGCGCGGTGCACCGGAGCCGATGAAGATGGCGTCGTAATTGTCGGCGAGCAGCGTCTTCAGGCTGTCGATGCGATGGCCGGCCTTGTAGTCGACGCCGAAGCTGAGCACATAGCCGGTCTCCTCGTCGATCACGCTGTCGGGCAGCCGGAACTTTGGAATCTGCGAGCGCATCATGCCGCCGGGCTTGGGATCGGCGTCGAACACGGTGCAGTGATATCCGAGCGGCGCGAGATCGCGTGCGACTGTCAGCGAGGCAGGGCCGCCGCCGACCAGTGCGATGCGCCGGCCGTTCTTCGGCACGGGACGCGGCATGCGCTGTTGCACGTCGTCCTTGAAGTCGGCCGCGACGCGTTTCAGCCGGCAGATCGCAACCGGGCTCTCCTCGACGCGGCCGCGCCGACAGGCAGGCTCGCAGGGGCGATCGCAGGTGCGTCCGAGGATGCCGGGGAAGACGTTCGACTTCCAATTGATCATGTAGGCGTCGCTATAGCGACCCTCGGCGATCAGGCGAATGTATTCGGGGACCGGCGTGTGTGCGGGACAAGCCCATTGGCAATCGACCACTTTGTGGAAGTAGTCGGGCGCCGAGATATCAGTCGCTCTCATTCCTACCCTGTCCGCGCGGCGAACCACGAGCGCGCGGCCTTCCTGACGTGAGGACGACTGATGATCAGGATCAGCAGAGGATCGGTTGAGGTCCGTCAGCAGGCCCTGGTCGTCGCCCTTCTGTTTTTTGAATGGCTCAATTGAATAGTCGTATCAGACTAGAGCCATTCCAAGGCGTGCACAAAGGCAAATTTGCAGGGCTGCTGGTCATGCACAGTGGTGCAATGCCGCATTGCAGGCGCGATGTGGCCACGTGTTGCGATGCGATATTCGAAGCCGACTTCGAGACCGAACGGGTTGCGTTGGTATAGAGGTGGATGAGGAGGCACGCGCGTTGCCACATACTCGGTCGTCATGCCCGGGCTTGACCCGGGCATCCACGCACACTCAGGATGCCGGACGACGTGGATGGCCGGGTCAAGCCCGGCCATGACGTGTGGACAGAGAGGGGCTCAAACTTAGTTGGTCGCGATGTCGGCGCGGCTCAGGTCCCACATCAAGCGATAGATGCCAGCCGAAATCTGCGTTGCCAGCGGTCCATCAATTGCCGCAAACCGCGTCGTCATCAGCGTCGCGATGGCGTGGCTGTCGGTGCCGTCGATCAGGATGAACCAGTCGGCATCGCGTGAGGTTGCTGGGACGCCAGCCGCGGGGCCGGACAGATCCGCATCGCCTTCGAGCAGATGCATCGAGATCACGCCTCTGAGCTCGCGCGGATCGAGCTCGATCTGCAGCGCATCGCGTAAGCCGCCGTCCTGTCCCGGCTTCGGCCGCAGCCGGATGATGCCGAGCACGGCGCCACGGCCGGCCCCTTTCGAGATCGTGATGCGCGCGACGCTGCGGATCATGTTCTTGAACCGCGCCATCACCGTCTTCGACCAATCCGTCGGCGCCTCCAGCCGCGCGCGATAGGGCGCGCTGTCGAGCACGTCGATGCTCTCGGTCGAATACAGGCACAGATATTTCGGGCTGCCCTGTTCGGCGACATAGCGCCGCGCCTCGATGAAGCCGGGGATCGCCACGCGCTCCTCGAGATGCTCGCTGTCATACCAGCGGTTGAAATCGGCCTCGTCAGCGGCATCGATGTTCATCGATGTCAAAAGCATGCCTGTCCCGGCGATGGGCATTTCGAACCTCCTGGTGCGTGTGCTGATCCCTCATCCTGAGGAGGCCGCCAAAAGCGGCCGTCTCGAAGGATGAGGCCCGAGGTGTCACGGGCCCCATGCTTCGAGACGGCGCTGGTGCGCCTCCTCAGCATGAGGGGAATGAGTGATGTGTTTAAGGCGCGCTTGCGCGCGTCGCCATATCGCAGATGGCTTTCATGACCGCATCGCGGATGCCGGGGTCATAAAGATTGTGACCTGCGGCTTCGACGACACGGATTTCAGCCTCGCGCCACACTTCAGCCAGCCGTGCGGACGTCGATGGCGGACAGAGCAGGTCGTAGCGGCCCTGCACGATGATGCCGGGAATGCCGGCAAGCTTGCCTGCGTCGCGCAGCAACTGGTCCGGCGCCATGAAGCTGTCGTGCGAGAAGTAGTGCGCCTCCATGAACGGCGTCGCCGGCAAGGCGTTGCCCGAACGGATCGCGAGGCGGTCGAGGTGGGTGCGTGCGGGTTTCACTTCCGACAGCGCCCGCTCGACGTCGTGCCAGGCGCGCGCGGCCGGGCCGTTGATCGCGGGATCGGGATCGAGGATGCGGCGGAAATAGGCCTCGCACGGATTGGCGCGCTCGGTCTCCGGCAGCATCTCCAGGAAGTCGCGGTGGAGCGTGGGATGAAAGCGCGCCAGCGTCTCGCCGAACGCCATCTCCACCTCGGCGCGGGTGCCGAGAAAGGTCGCGCGCAGCACCAGACCCATGACGCGGTCCGGATGCGCCTCTGCATACGCCAGCGCGAGCGTCGCACCCCAGGAGCCGCCGATGACCATCCAGCGCTCGAAGCCGAACTTCGCGCGGATCGCCTCCATGTCGGCGATCAGATCGGGCAGGGTGTTGTTGTCTCGGCTGCGCGCAGGGCGCGAGCGTCCGGCGCCGCGCTGGTCGAATAGCACCGCATGGAAGCGCTCGGGATCGAACAGGCGGCGGTGATCCGGCTGGCAACCCGAGCCGGGACCGCCGTGCAGATAGACGGCGGGAATGCCGCCGGCGCGGCCGCTGCTCTCGACATAGATCTGGTGGCCGCCGGAGACGTCGAGCCATTCCGAGGTCAGCGGCGCGAATGGATCGTTGCGGCGCGCGGCGGCGCGGCCGGCTTCGGCGTCAGGCATCGGTGCTCTCGGGCGTGCCGCCGGCGAAATTGCGATACAGGAAGCGGTCCTGGCCCGAGGCCGCATCGCGCTCGGCCTGCTTGAAGATGCTCTCGTGCAGCGGCGACAAGGTGCAGGCTGGATCGGTATTGGCGGCGTCTCCGGTCAGCGCGAAGGCCTGGCAGCGGCAGCCGCCGAAATCGATCTCGCGGAACTCGCAGGATTTGCACGGCTCCTTCATCCAGCCGGTGCCGCGATAGCGGTTGAAGGCCTCGGAGTTCTGCCAGATCCACGCGATCGAGTTGTTCGAGCGCACCGACATGAAGTCGAGCCCCGTGATGCTCTCGGCGGCATGGCAGGGCAGCACCTTGCCCGACGGCGAGATGTTGAAGAACTGCCGGCCCCAGCCGCCCATGCACTTCTTCGGCCGCAGCGCGTAATAGTCCGGCACGACGTAGTCGATCGTCAGCGTGCCCTTGAGCCGCTCGCGCGCCTCCTCGACCAGGCGATCGGTCTCTTCGAGCTGTTCGTAGGTCGGCATCAGGCTGGCGCGGTTCTTCAGCGCCCAGCCGTAATATTGCACGTTGGCGACCTCGAGCCGGTCGGCGTCGAGATCGACCGCCATCTGGATGATGTCGGGCAACTGATGCAGGTTCTGCCGGTGCATGACGGCGTTGACCGTCAGCGGCAGATCGAGCTCCCTGGTCCAGCGCGCCACTTCGAGCTTCTTCGCATGGCCGCCCTTGTAGCCGCCGACGCGGTCGGCGACGACGGGCTCGTTGCCCTGGAAGCTGATCTGCACGTGGCAGAGCCCGGCATCGGCCAACTCCTTCAGACGCTCGCGCGTCAGCAGCACCGCCGACGTGATCAGGTTGGTGTAGAGGCCGACGTCGTTGGCGTGCTGCACCAACTCGACGATGTCCTTGCGCGCTGTCGGCTCGCCGCCGGAGAAATGCACCTGCAGCACGCCGATCTCGGCGAGCTCGGACAGCACCTTCTTCCACTCGGCCGTCGTCAGCTCCTGCCCGGCGCGGTCGAGCTCCAGCGGATTGGAGCAATACGGGCATTGCAGCGGACAGCGATGGGTGAGCTCGAGCAGCACGGCGAGCGGAATGCCGAAGGTCTCGGCGACGGAGCCGCGGCGCTCCAGCACGGCGAGGCCGTCATGGCTGTCGATCTGCGGCGTCGTATCGGTGAGATCGGTCATGATGTCGTCTCCCGAACCTCGGTGAGAAAGCCCTTGTCGGCGAGATCCTGCAGCATGGCGACGACGTCGGTGGCGATCACGTCACGCGGCGCGGCGTATTTCGCCGCGAGCTCGTCGATGATCCCGGCGACGCTGCGCGCGCCGTCGCACAGCTTCAGCACCTCGACCGCGATCTCGTCCGGCGCCAGCACGCGCTCCGGGGCCAGGATCACCCAGACCTGCCGCGTCTCGTCATATTTCAGCTTCGTATGCCGCGGCAGCACCACGCGGCTGGTTTCGGTGACCTGGATGTGACGCGGGGCCATGGGGGGTCTCTAAGCCGTTTGATTTTGCAGGAGCACAGTGGTCGCCCAGCATGCGGTGCAACTCCCCTCCCCCTTGCGGGGAGGGGTTGGGGGTGGGGGTCCCAGCAAAGACTGCCCGTGTGGACCCCCACCCCCGACCCCTCCCCGCAAGGGGGAGGGGGGCGCACCATTTGCGCGGCGGCAGCAGCGATCCACAACGCGCATGCTACCTCTCCTTCGGCACGAATGCGCCCGGCGGGATGTGGCCCTCCACATACGCATGATACAGCGCATCCAGCTGCACCCACAGCACGTTGGTCTTGAAGATCAGCGCGTTGCACACCGCGGCGCGCTGCTCGGGCGTGGTCGCATGCTCCTTGACATAATGCAGCGCAAAGTTGGCGTCGCGCGGCGCCTGGGTGAGGCGGCGCTTGAAGTAGCTCATCGTGTCGTTGTTGACGAAGTCGTAGTGCTCCAGCATCCCCGAGATGCGCTCCTCGTGAATCCCGGGCGCGAACAGCTCGGTCAGCGACGAGGCGATCGCCTCGAGCGGCGAACGGTCGCGGCAGAAATGCACATAGGCCTCCACCGCGAAGCGCGTCGCCGGCAGAATGCCTTCGGTGGATTCGACATACGCCGTGTCGAGGCCGAGGCCCTCGGTCAGCTTCAGCCAGCGCTCGATGCCGCCCTCGCTGCCGACATCGCCGTCATGATCCTCGATGCGGTGCCGCCATTCCAGCCGCGTGGCGCGGTCGCGGAAGCGCGTCATCACCATCGCGTCCTTCAGCGGGATCGTCGACTGGTAGTAGTAGCGGTTCAGCGCCCAGGCCTGCACCTGGCCCTTGTTCAGCTTGCCACCGTGCAGCAGCTTATGGAACGGATGATGGTTGTGATAACGCGTCGCGCCGATGTGGCGCAGCGCCGCTTCCAATTCCCCAGCATTGTTCAGCGTGACGCCGCGTCCGATCGACAGCGCCGTCATTCCGCTCAGATTGACCTCACTCACAATACGATCTCCATCCCTTCAGCGGGGATTTCCCATCCCTCGCGTTCCAACGTTTGCCGCTCGGGTGAGGCGTGCAGCCACGCCGGATTGGAGTTGTTGATGTGCAGGAAGATCTTCCTGCCTATCCCGAGGTCCGACAGCTGCCTGATCGCGCCGCTGTCTCCGGACATCGCGATATGCCCCATGCTCTGCCCGGTCTTGTTGCCGAGTCCGGCCTGGATCATCTCGTCGTCGCGCCACACCGTGCCGTCGAACAGCACCAGCGGCGCGCCCTTCAATCTCGTTTTCAAGTCAAAGTCGACAGCGGCGCAGGCCGTGATGACATAGGCATATTGCCCGCTCTCGACGTCCTCGATCCTCAGGCCCAGCGTGTCGCCGGCCGAGGCGCTGCCGCCGGGATGCTGCTTGTCGCGCAGATACCAGGCGCTGGTGCCGGACACCGCGAAGGCCGTGATCTCCAGGCCCGACGGCGCGCCGTCCTGCAGAGTGGGGCGGAACGGCACGTCGATCACGATCGGCACGCGCTTGACGTTCTCCTCCTTCAACACATCGAAGATGTTGTTGGACTTGAGGATCGCAAGCACCTTCGGGTGCGCATGGATCGAAAACGGCGAACTCTCGCGCATCGACAGCAGCCCGGTGATGGCGTCGATCTCGCCATTGGTCAGGATCACGCCGGCGATCGGGCTATGGCGCAGCGCGCCCGGTTTTGGATGCAATTGCGGCGTGCGCGTCACCTGCTGGCGCAGGTCGGGCGAGGCGTTGATCAGGAACCAGTTGGCGCCGTCGGCGCTGACGGCGACCGACGCCTGGCTGTTCTGGATCTCGGGATGAGATGTGCGCGCGGCGCGGCACACGGCGCAGCCGCAATTCCACTGCGGGACTCCGCCGCCCGCGGCGGCGCCCAGGACGACGAGGCGAAGCATGAGCCGTCTCCTGGAATTCAGCTGTGATGGCGCACGCGATTACCGGCGGCAGGATGACGAGCAATCTCGGGGGATTGGCAGGTCAGGACAGCGACGAGGGTGGGACATCGGACCTTCGTATGGGAACTTCGCATGGGCGCGTGCCCGGACGCGAGCACAGATCCCCACCCTCAAGCGTCGACGTCCCGATCCCAGCAGGACTTGATCCCAGCGGGACCTGGACGTCACACCCGCGAATTATTTGCGGGCGGCGCAAGCGTACATGTTGATTTCCATGCCGACCGGCACTTCAACAATCTTGGGAGCTTTCCAGGCCATTGTCCTCTCCTTCACGACGGGACGGTTGTCGTCCTCCGAATTAAACTACCGTTCTACGAAAAGTTCGCCAGTGGAATCTTTTTGTTTGAGCCTCTCAGGCCCGTTTATTGCAGTGCAAAGCCGCACCCGCGAGTTGTTGTCGTTTTCGCCCGGAGGAGCCGCGAAAACAACGAATTCGTGATCGATGGCTTCGCATGGCCGTTCTGTTCCGCCCTTAGATTTGGGGGCGGAATGGGCTGGATAAAGCAGTTGTGAGACGTTTGAGACTTCAAAACCCCAGCGCGCGACCCCATTGGAAACTGACGATGCCCCGATATTTCTTCAACACACGGATCGGCGAGGAACTGGTCTCCGACACCGACGGCGAAGTGCTGCGCAATCCCGACCGCGCCTGGGAAGTCGCACGCGACATGATCAAGGAACTGCTGCGCACCGAAGGCGGCAACGCGGCGCTGATGACGGCCGTCATCGAGGTCACCGACGAGGACGGCGAGATCGTGCTGGAGTTTCCGTTCTCGGAAGCGATCTTCAACATGAGCGCGCAATCGATGACACGCCATTGAGCGCATCGGCACGGCCGCTGATCGAACGCGGCCTCAGACGGAATGCCGAGGACGCACGAGTTCGCCGCGCGTGCTGGCGATTCCCATCTCGAAACTGTCGGCGATCCGCCGCGCGCGGACGATGAAGAGCTCGGCGAGCTCGGGCGGGAACAGGTCCGTCGCCGTCGCCTCGAACAGCTGCAGCCAGCGGTCGAAATGCGGGCCGTGCAATTCGAGCAACAGATGCGGCCGCATCGGCGCGCCACTGTAGCGGCCTGTCTTCAGGAACATCGACGACCAGAAATCGCTGATCTTGCCGATATGCTCGTCCCAATCCTCGACCGTGCGGTTGAAGATCGGCCCGATCAGCGCGTCCTCGCGCGCACGGCCGTAGAACGTCTCGACCAGCCGGCGGATCGCGGCGTCGTCGAGTTCCGGATTCTGAACCGCGAGAGGATGTCGTTCAGGCTGGGCGGGGGGCATGCTCATGGCATCGTATATAGGGACTGAGTACGCCCTGGGGAATGCCGCGCCGCAGCGGGGCCTCATGGTTCGAGACGCGCCGAAGACGGCGCTCCTCACCATGAGGGTAAACAGTCCGGTGTGCGGAGAGGAATGCGGAGAACAATCCTCGCCGCATATTCCGCCCTCATCCTGAGGAGCGCGCCTCCGGCGCGCGTCTCGAAGGATGGCCACAAGTTCGCTCTCTCCACCCGCCGCTCACGGCAAGCTGACGAACTCCACCCAATTGGGCTTCTTGCCGACCGCGTAGGACTTCACCTTGTCCAGCGCGCCGCTGGCCGGATCGATCTTGTACACGGTCATGCCGTTCGACACCTCGCCGACGGCGGCGAGATAGCGCCCCGTGGGATCGATGGCGAAGCCGCGCGGCTGGGTCTCGGTTGGCACGCTGCCGATGAGAGATACGCGCCCGCTCGCCGCCTCGATCTTGAACGCCGCCAGCGTGTTGGAGCCGCGCTCTGACGTGTAGAGGAAGGTGCCATCAGGCGTCGCATGAAGATCGGCCGCCCAGGGCTTGCCGGTGAAGCCAGGGGGCAGGGTGGTGACGCGCTGCTGCTCGCTCCAGATGCCCTTGTCGGCGTCATAGGCATACACCGCGAGATCGGCGTTGAGCTCGTGCAGGAGATAGATGAACTTGCCGTTCGGGTGGAAGATGAAGTGCCGCGGGCCGGACTTCTCCGGCGTCTTCACCGTCAGCGCCTCCTTCGCCGTCAGCGTGCCCGCGGCGGCATCGAAGGCGAGGCCGAGCACCTGGTCAGAGCCGAGATTGGTCGCGAACACGAAGCGGTTGTCGGGCGAGGGCAGGAACGCATGCGCGTTCAGCCCGGTCGGGATCACCTGGCTTGCTGCTGCGACGACGCCATTCGCTTGCACCGGATTCGCCGCGACCTTGTTGCCGCCATAGGAGGCGCTGAACAGCACCTTGCCGGTGCGGTCGAAGGCGATGTTGGCCATGCTGTCGGCGAGCGGCCCGTTGCCGAGATGCGTGAGCTGGCCGGTCTTGGCGTCGATCGCAAAACTCTCGGCCAGGAAGGGCTGCGAGCGAACGCCCGCGATCAGCACGCGCTTGTCCGGGCTGACCGCGAGCGGGGTCGACGCGCCCGGCTTCTCGACGCCGACGAACGCGGCCGTCTGCACCAGCGTCATCTCGCCGGAGGCAGCATCGAACTTGAACACGCTGATGTCGTTGCTGTCGGCATTGCCGACATAGGCGTAGGTCTCGGCGTGCCCCGCGCGCGGCGCCAGCGTTGCCGCGGCGGCGAGGACGAATGTAGCGGCCATGATGGTGCCCGTTCTGATCATGTGTTTCCCCCTTTGTGATGTTGTTGCTTCAGCTCTTAAAGTCGATTGCCAGGCTTGACCAAGCCTGTTTCCGGATCGATCGATGCAGGACGGGTATTGATCCCCGTGGGAGCTTTGGGGGCCTCGTGGTTCGAGACGCGCCGCGAGCGGCGCTCCTCACCATGAGGGGAAGCAGCGGCGCGCTGCGACGTGCGCTCGCCACAAGCTCAACCCTCGTCCTGAGGAACCCGCCGGAGGCGGGCGTCTCGAAGGACGGCCGCGGGCGCCAGCGCTCCCGCGGTTCTGCACGGTGAGACTGGCGCAGGCGAGGGGGCTGCTCTTGCATAGCCCACCACGCAATGCGCTGCTTTCTCCGTTCTGTCCGCCGCGCTAAGAACGCGAGACCATCACGGAGCTCCCCATGACCGATCTCTGGCGCCTGCCGGCTGCCGACCTTGCCGCCCTCATCAAGTCGAAACAGGTGTCCGCGCGCGATGCCGCCAAATCGGCGCTGGCGCGGCTCGACGCGGTCAATCCCGCGATCAACGCCGTGATCGATCACCGCCCCGAGGACGTGCTGCAGCAGGCCGACGCCATCGACGCCAGGCTCGCGCGTGGCGAAGATCCGGGGCCGCTCGCCGGCGTGCCTGTCACGATCAAGGTCAATGTCGATCAGACGGGCTACGCCACCACCAACGGTCTCAACCTGCAGAAGGACGCGATCGCGTCGGCGCATAACCCGGTGGTCAACAATTTCGTCAAGGCCGGCGCCGTGCTGCTCGGCCGCACCAATACGCCGGCGGTGTCGTATCGCTGGTTCACCAGCAACCTCATCCACGGCCACACCAAGAACCCGCGCGACCCCGGCATCACCCCGGGCGGCTCCTCCGGCGGCGCCGGCTCGGCCACCGCCGCGGGCATCGGCCATATCGGCCACGGCACCGACATCGCCGGCTCGGTGCGCTATCCCGCCTATGCCTGCGGTATCCACGGCCTGCGCCCGACGGTCGGCCGCATCCCCGCCTTCAACACCTGCCTGCCGGAGCGTCCGATCGGCCCGCAGATCAGCGCCGTCTCCGGCCCGCTCGCTCGCACCGTCAATGACGTCAGGATCGCGCTCGCGGCGATGTCGGCGCGCGATGTCCGCGATGTCTGGTGGATGCCGGTGCCGCTCGAGGGACCGCCGTTGCCGAAGCGCGTCACGCTCTGCGTCAATCCCGACGGCCTGAACCCGGTGCCCGAAGTGGTCGCCGCGCTGCGCGACGCCGCCAGGCGCCTCGAGGCCGTCGGCTGGACGGTCGAGGAGATCGCGGACACCCCGCCGATGCAGGAGGCCGCGCTGCTGCAGACCCGGCTCTGGCTCGGCGACGGCTACGAGGCGCAGCTCGCCGCCGCGGAGAAGGAAGGCGACCCCGGCGCGCTCGCCTGCCTGCGCGGCAACCGTGACAAGGTTTATCCGTTCGACCTCTCGGCGACCTTGGCGCGTCGCGCCGCGCTGACCCGGCAGTGGCTCCTGTTCATGGAGCAGCATCCGCTGCTGCTGATGCCGGTGTCGGGCATGCTGCCGTTCGCCGACCAGCTCGACCGCAAGGACGAGGACTCCTTCAAGCAGGTCTGGCACGCCCAGCTGACGCAGATCGCGATTCCCTTTTTCGGCCTGCCGGGCCTCGTGGTCTCGACCGGCATGGTCGGCCGCGTCCCCGTCGGCGTGCAGCTCGTCGGCCAGCGCTTTCGCGAGGACATGTGCCTCGCCGCGGGCGAAGCCATCGAGGCCGGCGGCACGCCGCCGTCGCCGATCGACCCGGTGCTCGGCTGATGGCGAGCATCTACGATTTCACCGCGGCCGCGCTGACCGGCGAGGAGGTGCCGCTGCAGCGCTTCGAGGGCCAGGTGCTCCTGATCGTCAACACGGCGAGTGCCTGCGGCTTCACGCCGCAATATCGCGGCCTCGAGGCGCTGCACCGCGCCTACGCTGACAGGGGCTTTGCCGTGCTCGGATTTCCCTGTAACCAGTTCGGCGCCCAGGAGCCCGGCACGGCCGAGGAGATCGGCGCGTTCTGCTCGTCGAAGTACGATGTCACCTTCCCGCTGTTCGCGAAGATCGACGTCAACGGCACGCACGCGCACCCGCTGTACAAGTTCCTGAAGGGCGAGAAGACGGGCCTGCTGGGCTCGGCGATCAAATGGAATTTCACCAAATTCCTGGTCGATCGCGCTGGCCATGTGGTGTCGCGCCATGCGCCGACCACCACGCCCGAGGCGCTGAAGAAAGAGATCGAGGCACTGCTGTGAGCGACAACGAGACCTTCACCTTCCCCGACCGCCTTTCGGTCGATCCGAAGAGCCCCTATTACAACGCGGAGATCCTGTCGCGCGACGTCGGCATCCGCTTCAAGGGCGCCGAGAAGACCAATGTCGAGGAATACTGCATCAGCGAAGGCTGGATCCGCGTCGCCGCCGGCACCGCCAAGGACCGCCACGGCAACCCGCTGACCATCAAGGTGCACGGCCCGGTGGAGCCGTATTTCAAGGATTGAGGGGCGGGGGGCATCGACAGCGTTAGCCGCAGACCTCGCGCCGCGGTTGGTCGTCATCGCGAGCCACCCGGTCCGCGCGAAGCGCGGCCGGATGACGGGCTCCGCGACGCGATCCAGGGCCGGAGCAAGGACTCTGGATTGCTTCGCTTCGCTCGCAATGACGCGGAAAAAGCTCGTTCCACCCCATCTGTCATCGTCCGCGCAGGCGGACGATCCAGTATTCCAGAGGCGGCAGTGATTGATCGAGAGGCCGCGGCGTACGGGATTCCCCGCCTGCGCGGGGAATGACGCGGGCGTCGGCCCCACGGACAGGAACCGATGCGCGGGAGCGGGAACTGAGCCCTGACCTCGGAAGTATTTGAGCAGCGCTCAAAATATTTCTTGAACGCCGCTCACGTTCCGCTACACTCACCCTTATCCGCCACACCGGCGTCGGCCCGGGACGCGCAACGCGAGCAGCGTTGGCGCGACCGGCCACCCGTGCCCGAATGCCGGCGGACCACCCGAGGTAACGACGATGTCCTATTCCGAAACCGACCTCCGCGCCGCATCGAGCGCCGGCGCCATCAGCCCGGACGAGCTGCACCGCCTGCTGGCCTACCTGCACCAGCGCGCCCCCTCCACCGACACGCCCCGCGCCAAATTCGATGCCGCGCATCTGCTCTGGTACGCCGGCGCGCTGATCGTGATCGGCGCCATGGGCCTGTTCTCGACGGTGGCCTTCTCGCAAATGGGCGGCCGCGCTTTGACCGCCTGCGCGCTCGCCTATGCCGCAGCCTTCGGCTTCGCCGGCGACCACCTCTGGCGCCGCAGCCTGCGTATCCCCGGTGGCCTCTTGATCGCCATCGCCGTGTCCATGGCGCCGCTCGCCGTCTACGGCATTCAAGCCGAGCTCGGCTGGTGGGGCAGGTTCGGCAAGCCCGGCACGGTTCAGGACTTCTATGTCTGGATCAAGGGCAGCTGGCTGTTCATGGAGCTCGCCACCATCGCAGCGGGCGCGATCGCGCTGCGCTTCTACCGCGTGCCCTTCATCTATGCGGTCATCTCGGTCGCCTTGTGGTTCATGTCGATGGACCTCACGCCCTGGATCTTCAATGTCAGCCACATCGATTGGGAGATGCGCCGCATCGTCTCGATCTGGTTCGGCCTGGGCATGCTCAGCCTGGCCTGGATCGTCGACTACACCAGCAACAACCGCGACTTCGGTTTCTGGCTGCATCTGTTCGGCCTGATGGCCTTCTGGGGCGGCATCAGCGCCACCGACGGCGCCACCGAGCTCGGCAAGGCGATCTACTGCCTGATGAATGTCGGCCTGCTCGCGATCGCCGTCATCATCGTCCGCCGCGCCTACGCCGTGTTCGGCGCCATCGGCATCACCATGTATCTCGGCCACCTCGCCGACGTCGTCTTCAAGGACTCGCTGCTGTTCCCGTTCGCGCTATCGCTGATCGGCGTCGCGGTGGTGGCCGCGGGGCTGGCGTATCACCGGAAGCAGGGAGCGATCGCGGATTGGCTGACGGCCAATCTGCCGGCAGCGGTGCTGCGGCTGCGGCCGCAACAAGTCGCGGCCTAAAGCCTGCGCTACGGCCGCTCTTCGAAACGCCCGCCTTCGGCGCGCTCCTCAGGACGAGGTCCGTATCCGCTGAGACGGCGGCGCTCCTCATGGTGAGGAGCGCCGCTCGCGGCGCGTCTCGGACCATGAGGCCCGAACGGTTGGCGCCTAGGCGCAACGCTACGATCCGAACGGTGCGATGCCATGGATTTTCAGCATCGCATCGACATATTGCGGGTAGCTGACAGAAAGATCGGCGCTGACAGGGCGCTCCCGGTTGGCAGCGACATATTGACGAAGGGTATCGAGCTGGCCGAGCTTGATGAGGAAGATCGGCACATACATCACGAAGGCAGGTGATGCCCTTCCTTCAGCCACGGCTGCGCGCCACAAGGCCTCAATGTTGGTGTGCGCCTGAATGTATGGGTACCCGCAGGTCCGGATGCAGTGAACGATGTCGTCCGCAACGTTCGGCTCCAACGCTTTGCCGCGATAAGTCCAAGAAATCTTGGCCCGATTGTCAGCGTCCTGTTCGGCAAGTTGCTGCAGGTTGATCATGATCAGTGGTGGTCCATTCTTGCCGTATCGCCATGGAGCACCCGACATCTTCAGCGCGTCGCTGCTGGCCTTCAGGAATTCGTCGTTGAAGACGCCGACAACCGGGCCCAAGCTGTAACGTCCGGAGTCCACACCGATCCATCCTCGCCACGCGTTGGTCCATGGCTTGACATAGATCCCGCGGGAAGGCTGCCGAAAGCCATCTTCCGAGAGCAGCTCGAATATGCGTTTCGAAATCTCTGCTGAGGTGCTCATGAATATCTCTCGGTGTCGGAATGCCCTCGGAGTTCCGGTGTCTGCTTCTCCCGGAGCAACAATTTCGCCGCCGTCACGCCCGCCCAAATTCCAAGGAGGCCGCCCAGGCCTATGCCAACCACGACACCCAACAGCGCCAGCATGCTCCAGTCGCTGTGGATCCCCCTGGGCGCGAAACTGAGAGCAAAGAAGCCGGCTGCCAAGGCCGCGTAGCCGAGACCGACCGCCCCAAGCGCGCCGCCGATCAGCGCGGTGGCGGCAACGACTGACGCTCGTATCGCTTGTCCCATCGACATCCTGCGGCCTCCCTGGAGGCAAGATTTGTTCTACGGTCTGTCGGGACCTGCCAGTCTGTATCGTCCTTCGAGCACAAACTCCTGCACGTCTGCAGCGAGCCGTCAAATCGAACCAAGGAGCAATGGTCATGCGGATCACCGTCGAAACCACCGTCGCAGCCCCGATCGATCAGGTCTGGCGCGCCTATACGACGCCGGCCGACATCGTGAAGTGGAACGCTGCGTCGGACGACTGGCATACGACCAAGGCCACGGTCGACCTGCGGGAGGGCGGAGATTTCTCCTCGCGGATGGAAGCCAAGGACGGCAGCATGGGCTTCGACTTCGCCGGCACCTACACGAAGATCGTCGAGCACAAGCTGATCGCCTACGCCTTCGGCGACCGGAAAGCGGACGTCCATTTCGAGACCGGTCCGAACGGCGTTCTCGTTCGCGTTGTCTTCGATCCTGAAACGACGCACCCGGTCGAGATGCAACAGCAGGGCTGGCAGGCCATTCTCGACAATTTCAAACGGCACGTGGAGGCGAAGGCGTCCTGAGCGTGCCGGGCGCGCGGCGCCCCGATGGGGGCGTCGTGAACGGCCCGGATCTTTGCCCTTGACAAATTCCGAAAATCAGCAATACTGCACGCATCCTGCCTCATCGCAGAGGGGCGTACGCGTCGTCACGAACGTCGGGGCAGGGATGCGGTGGCCGTAGCGGCGACGGTGGACGACCGGCGTCGCTGCGGACGGAGAAGTCGTGTGGTCCTGGCCTCTCGACGCTGAGGTCAAGTCTGCGTTGTTGCTTGGCGGCACGCGCGGGCGATGGGGGCAAAAGAGCCCGATCCCCAGGGAGAGCACGAAGGACACCGTGAAAACCATCGCGCAGGGAAGGCCGGAATGCACCGGTCGTACCTGTGGTTCCTGCCCCGTGCTTTTTCTCACGCACGGGGGCCATGGGTTGCGGCCAGCACCCGGTCTTCCCTGCGCCCTCTGTCTTTGATCAGAGGGACCTGTCGATCCAGCACTCGGGCGTGATGCGCCGCGAGGCTGCGGTCGCACGTCCTTCGAGCTGTTTGAGATGTGAAAGCGGTTTTCCCACAGCGTCGTCCCGGACAAGCCGTGACGCGCAAGGCGCGTCGCGGCGCCGATCCGGGACCCATACTCCGCGGCGGCTGTGGCTTGGCGAGGTCCAACGACTGGCCTGCCTCAAGCGGCGGCCTGTGGCTATGGATCCCGGCGTTCGCCGGGATGACGGTGGTGGTTGTTGTGGGAGCACACAAGCTCACCACGCGTCATTGCGAGCGAAGCGGTAACTACCCAGGTCGCCGCTCTGTCAAGCAAGGCGGATTGTATGGATGAGCTGTGTTGGGCATAGGGTCAATGTTTCGAGCATGTTCCATCCGCGCTTTCGTGCGGTGCCGATCAGGGTTCGGAGCGTTGCGAAATTGTCGGCACCTTGTGAGGTGCGAAAGCCGCCGGAGATCTTCTGCCGCAACTTCATCATGCGAGCATCGCGCTCGGCCTCGTTGTTGGTAAATGGTACGGCTGGGTTGCGCAGGAACAGCAGCACGGCGGCTTTATGCAGCTCGAGGCGCAACAGGAGATTATGGCCGGTGCGCCGTCTGATCCGCCCGCGTTTGACGTTGCGAGGCAACTCGGGAAGCGCCTTGTGCCAAGCGATGCCGTCGCGGATGATGCGGTCATACTGCCGTTCGGCGGCACGGATTTTGTCGGGAGGCAGCGCACCTGTCTGGCCGGCTGGACGCTCGAGCGCCAGATTGACCTCGTGGCACAGCTTGCGAAGCAGGGTGCGCATGCGCCGGGCCCAGGCCTCGCCATCGATGTCGACCAGCGCCGTCAACTCGCGCAGATGATGCGCATTGCACAGCGCATGGGTGACGCCCGGCATCTGGAAGTAGGATGTCCAGTGATCGTGCATCACGATATGCGCCGCTTGCGTCAGCACCTCACCTCGCCTGCGGGAGACGCGATAGTGCACCAGCCCATTGCTCCCGGCGGTGCCTGCGACATGCAGCCATTGCGGCGTGGCACCCACCCAAAACCCGGTCTCATCCAGGTGCTTGACCGGTGCCCGGCGGATCTCTTCGCAGACCGCCGCGGCGAAGGCCTGCGTCCGGCTGGCGGCACGGGCGATCATCTGCCCAATCGTGCCGGCCGAAACGGTCACGCCAAACAGATCGGTAAGGACTTGCCCCAAACGATCTTCCGGCAGGAACTGTCCGGCCGACAGATACGTCACGACGGCGGACAATCGTGCGCCATATTGCACCGGCGCCCTGACCTCCGGAGGAAACGATCCCGTCGTGACCGCGCCACAGCCGCTGCATCTGCAGCGATAACGCTGATGCTCCGTGACGAGCAGCGGTCTCGGCGCCGGCAGATCGAACACCTGACGGCGGTCGACAAGGTCCAGCGGCTCCTCGCCCAGCGCGGCTTGGCAGTGTCCGCACGTGGCAGGCCGGTGGATGATCGTATGATCGACCTGTTCCGACCGCTTCAGGTGTTTGCCGGGATGACCAGGCTGGCCGCCGGGCTTCCTCACCCCTCGCTCACGAAGGCTGCGCGTCCGGCGAGGACCCTGGCCCGGCCCATCGCTCGAAGGCGGCTTGCTGCTGTTGGAGCTATCCAGGCCAAGTCGGCGCTCCAGATCGGCCACACGGGTCAACAGCAACGCGTTCTGCTGTTCCAGCAGCGCGTTGCGCCCCTGCAGCTCCCCGATCAGGACCAGCAGCGAATCAACGGACAAAGCGTACGGCAGCTTCATCCATACCTTGACTCACAAACACATGTGGCCAGTCAAGCGATACAGACGGACACCTGGGCAGTTACGCGAAGCGAAGCAATCCAGGGCGGCGCGTGGGGCTCTGGATTGCTTCGCTTCGCTCGCAATGACGGAGTTTGGAGTGGATAGCGTGACTCAAGCCAGCAGCTGTCGAGCCATAAGCTATCGAACCTTAAGCTATCGAACCTTAAGCTTCAAAACAGCGCGACAACAGCGGACGCGATCGAACGCGTCCGTGCCATCCCTACGACGACAGTCTCATATCCAGCAGCCGCCGGCCTTCGCCGCGCAGCAGCTTCTTCACCGCGCTGGAGGCCACCACTTCGCCCTCGTTCGCATACGCCTCGTGGTTCTTTTCGATGTCCTCGAGCCGGTAGAGATAGTTCACCATCACTGTCGCCGACTCGCGCTGGCCCTTGGCGGAGAGGTCGCCCAGCCAATTGATGCGCTCGAGCCTTGCGCCGTTGCCGAGGTGGAAGCGGGCGACGGGGTCGATCAGCTTGCCCTTGGACGTCCGCGCCTTGAGGAAATAGTGCGCGGCGAGCGGCTCGATCACGGTGCGGAGCTCGGCGGTGATCGTGGCGTCCTCGACCCAGCGGGGCTCGTTGAGGAGCTTGAGCACGTTGCGATCCTCTTCGGTCGCATCCTCGGTGGATTTCAGCCAGCCCATGAAGCCCGGCACCGGCGACAGCGTCACGAACGTGTCGAGCTTCGGCAGCTCGCGCCGGAGCTCCTCAACAACCTGCTTGATCAGGAAGTTGCCGAACGAGATGCCGCCGAGACCGCGCTGGGTGTTGGAGATCGAATAGAACACCGCGGTGCGAGCGCGATCGGCGGGCACCGGCGCGCGATCCACCGCGAGCAGCGGCGCGATGGCGCCGGGAATGGTCTCGGTCAGCGCGATCTCGACGAAGATCAGCGGCGCATCGGGCATCGCCGGATGGAAGAAGGCGTAGCAGCGGCGGTCGACCGGATCGATGCGGCGGCGGAGGTCGTCCCAGTCGTGGATCTCGTGCACCGCCTCGTAGCGGATGATCTGCTCGAGGATGTTCGCCGGCGTCGACCAGTCGATCTTGCGCAGCACCAGAAACCCCCTGTTGAACCACGAACTCAAGAGATGCACGATGTCGCGATCGAGCGCGGCGAGTTCCGGATTTGCCTTCAGGAGATCCAGGAGATCAGTGCGCATCGCGACCAGCTCGGGCGTGCCGCCCGGCGCGCGGTTGAGGCGGCGGATCAGCTCCTGCCGCCGCGGCTCCGAGGCGAAATGCAGCGCGCTCGCGCCTTCGTCCGACGGCGCCGCGCGCCACGCCTCGATCGCCTTGGTGAGCCTGGCATTGTCGGGACCGAAATCGTGAACCAGCGCGGTGAAGAACGCCTTGCGGCCCTCGGCGTCGAGATCATGATAGCCGTCGAGCACGTCGCGGGCCATGGCAGTGCCCGAAGCCTCGCCGGCACCGGACACCAGCGCCTCGCACAGCTCGGCAAGGCTCGCCGCATCGTGCTTGTCGACGGCAGGCGAGCCGCCGCGCAGCAGTGTCCGGCCGCGTTCGGAAATGGTGGTGATCAGGTCAGTAAAAAAGGCGTTGGCCATCTGGTCTCGGTCGAATCCCGCAAAGCGACAGGCTGTGATGTTACATGGATTTATGGCAAAGGTGGCCACATTCAAACATAACAAATCGTCAACGCCGCCGTCGCTGCCCGCATGCGCGGCAGCGCCGTCATTCGCTTTGGCCGGCGAATTCGGTCGGTGTACGGCCGGTCATCTGCCGGAAGGCGTGCGAGAATGCCGGTACGCTGGCATAGCCGAGATCGGCGGCGAGCTGCTTGACGGAGAGGTGACGGTCGGTCGACAACCGCTCGATCGCCGCCGCGATGCGGGCGCGCTGGCACCACGCCTTGAAGCTCAGCCGCGTCTCGGCCGCGAACAGCCGCGACAAGGTGCGGGCCGAGCTGCCGACGGCGCTCGCGAGGGTCGTGAGATCCTGCTCGTTCGCGGGCGAGGCGAGCACCAGCAGCGCGGCGCGCCGGGCGCGCGGGTCCTGCGGAAGTGGGATGAAGGTCGAGGAATCCTCGGCGCGGCGCAATTCGAGCAGAGCGAGCCGCACCAGCAGGGCGGTGCGCTCGGGCCCGCTGCTGGCGTCGAACAGCGCGAGGATCGCCTGATGCAGCAGCGGCGAGACGTGCACGACGAATTCGCGATCGAGCCGGAGACCGCGCGCCTCGCGCGCGAGCCAGTCGAGCTCGAAATACAGCGTCCGCATCTCGCTGTCGGCCAGCATGTCGATCGCATGCGCATGCCGCGCCGGCACCCACACCGCGCGGTCCGGCGGCACCAGCCAGCGGCCTTGCGGCGTCGTCACCTGCATGGTGCCGGCGGAGGCGTAGATCAGCTGCGACTCCCGGTGCATGTGCGGATCGAGCCGGGCGCCCTTGCGGTAGCTGCGCGCGATCAGGTGCACGCCGGGCTCGGTCGTCACCCGGTCGGCGCCGAGCGGCTTCAATGGCGTGTCCACGATGGTCATTGGCGGCTTCTCGTTGGGGCGAGCCAGTATAACCGATTTATTCGGGAATCGAGGAACTGCCCATGAACACTCCCCGCCGCGTCATCGGCTTCGTCAACGCGGCCCATTTCATCGACCATTATGCGATGCTGATCTTCGCGGCCGCGGTCATCATCATGGGCCCCGCGCTCGGCATGGCCTATGCGGACCTGTTGCCCTATGCGACGCCGGGTTTCATCGCCTTCGGCGCCGGCGCGCTCGTGACCGGCTGGCTCGGCGACCGCTGGAGCCGGCGGCACATGATGCTGATCTTCTATCTCGGCATCGGCCTGTCGATGATCTCGGTCGGCCTGGTGCAGACGCCATGGCAGCTCGGCGCGGCGCTGTTCGCCATCGGCCTGTTCGCCTCGATCTATCACCCGGTGGGAACCGCGATGCTGGTGTCCTATGCCGACCGGCTCGGCCGCGACATGGGGTTGAACGGCGTATTCGGCAATCTCGGCGTCGCATCCTCGGCGCTGGTGACAGGCGTGGTCGGGCAATATCTCGGCTGGCGCTTCGCCTTCATCGTGCCAGGGGTGATCACGATCGGCATCGGCGCGGCCTTCGCGATGCTGGTCGCGCATGAGGACCGGCGCGGATCAAAGCAGGCGGCGGCGCAGGCCCGCGTCGCGCGCGAGCAGATGTGGCGCGTGGTGCTGGCGCTGCTGCTGGTGGTGATCGCGATATCCACGACCTTCAACGCGATCACGGTGGCGCTGCCCAAGCTGTTCGCGGAGCGGCTCGTGGGCCTGACGCAAAGCCCGGCGCTGCTCGGCGTGATCGCGGCCGGTGTCTACGTGTTCGGTGCGATGACGCAGTACACGATCGGGCGCCTGCTCGATCGCCATACGCTGAAGGCCGTCGCGCTGCCGCTATCGCTGGTGCTGGCGCCGCTGCTCTATCTCGCCGCCGACGCCCGCGACTGGGCGTTGATCGCGGCCTCGATCGGCATCGTCATGGGCGCGTTCGGGCAGGTCACCGTCAATGACGCCATGGTCGGCAAATACACCGCCGAAGAATGGCGCTCGCGCGCCTATGCGGTGCGCTATTTCGTCGGCTTCACCGCGGCCGGCGCCTCGGTCGGCCTGGTCGCCTGGCTGTATGAGCACGGCGGCTTCGTCACCATGCTGCAGGCTTTCGCCGCGCTGGCGCTGGTCGCTGTTATCGCCGCGCTCATCCTGCCGCCGGAGCTCCCGGCGGCGCGGCCGGTGTTGCGGGAGGTGCCGGCCGAATGATGGCTCATTCCGCGGGCTGCGCGATCACCGGTTTCGCCTCGCGCGCCGCGCGCCAGTTCTCGAAGCGCTGCACGACGACGAAGAACGCCGGCACGAACAGCACCGCGAGGCAGGTCGAGGCCAGCATGCCGGAGAATACGGTGATGCCGATCGACTTGCGCGCGCTGGCGCCGGCCCCGGTCGCGAGCACCAGCGGCACGACGCCGAGGATGAAGGCGAACGACGTCATCAGGATCGGCCGAAACCGCGACCGCGCCGCCTCGATCGCGGACTCGATCAGCGGCTTGCCGTCGCGGCCGTGCAGCTCGAGCCCGACCTCGACGATCAGGATCGCGTTCTTCGCCGACAGCGCGATCAGCAGGATCAACCCGATCTGGACATACAGATTGTTGTCGATCTTCAGCGCCGTCAGCACCGCCATCGGCCCGAGCAGCGACAGCGGCACCGCGAGGATGACGGAGACCGGCGCGTACCAGCTCTCATATTGGCCGGCGAGCACGAGATAGACGAGGAGGAGGGCGAGCGCGAAGGCGAGATAGATCTGATTGGAGACGACCTTCTCCTGATAGGACATCGCGGTCCATTCATAGCCCGCGCCCGGTGGCAGGGTCTTCGCCGCAATCTCCTCCATCAGCTTCAGCGACTGGCCGGAGGAATAGCCCTGCGCGGGCAGGCCGACGATCGCGGCGGAGGGATAGAGATTGTAGAGGCTGATCAAGGATGGCCCGACCGAGGGCTTGACCGTCGCGACCGTGCCGAGCGGGATCATGTCGCCGCTCTGGTTGCGCACCATCAGGCTCTCGATCTGCCGCGGCGTCAGCCGCGCCGCGGAATCGGCCTGAACATAGACCTGGAACACGCGGCCGAATTTGTTGAACTGGTTGACGTAGGAGGCACCGAGATAGGACGACAGTGCCGAGAACACCTGGTCGGTGGTGACGTGCAGGGTCTGGGTCTTGATCCGGTCGATCTCGACGTCGAACTGCGGCACCATCGCGCGGAACGGCGACTGCACGCGCTGCAGCGCGCTCTGGCTCTGGGCGCTGGCGACGATCGCCGAGGTCATCGCCTGCAGCTTGGCATAGTCGCTGTTGCCGTCGCGCAGCTCGACCTGCATGGCAAAGCCCGCGGCATTGCCGATGCCCTGGATGGGCGGCGGCGGCAGCACGAGGCTGCGGGCTTCAATGACCTCGGCAAGCTTGTCGTTGAGGCCATAGACGAGCGAGCGCAGATCCTCGCCCTTGCCTCGCGCCTCCCAATCCTTGAGGATGATGTAGGCGACCCCTGCATTGGCGAGGCTGGCGCTGTTGTCGAGTGCGGAGATGCCGGCGATGGTGATGACCTGGGCGACGCCGGGCGTCGCCTTGGCGATGGCGCCGACCTTGTCGAGGGCCTTCTGGGTGCGCTCCAGCGAGGCGCCGTCGGGCAGCTGCACGGCGGCGATCAGGTAGCCCTGGTCCTCGATCGGCAGGAAGCCGGTCGGCACGCGCGACAGCCCGTAGCCGCCGGCCGCGATCAGGACGAGCGCGACGATGACCGAGGCGTTGCTATGCCTGACCAAGCGCCCGATGAGATGGGTGTAGCGCCGCTCCAGCCGCGCATAGAGATTGTTGAAGACGCGGTAGAGGATGTTGCGTTGCTCCAGCGGCACCGGCGGCCGCAGCCACAGTGCGCATTGCGTCGGCTTCAGGGTGGCAGCGTTGATCGCGGAGAGCAGGGCGGTCGCCGCGATCACCAGCGCGAACTGCGCGTAGATGCGGCCCGTCAGGCCGGGCAGGAAGGCGGCCGGCAGGAACACCGCGATCAGCACCAGCGTGATGCCGACGATCGGTCCGAACAATTGGTCCATGGCGCGGATCGCCGCGTCGTGGCCGTTCATGCCGCGCTCGATGTTGTGCGCGGCGCCCTCGACCACCACGATGGCATCGTCGACCACGATGCCGATCGCGAGCACGATCGCGAACAGGGTCGAAAGATTGATGGTGAAGCCGAGCGCCGCCATCGCCGCGAACGCGCCGATGATCGTGACCGGCACCGTCGTGGTCGGCACCAGCATGGCGCGCCAGTCCTGCAGGAAGATCAGGATGACGATCAAGACCAGCACGCCGGCCTCGATCAGGGTCTTGTAGACCTCGTGGATCGAGGCATTGACGAACTTGGTGGTGTCGAACGGCGTGTCGTACTGGATTCCTTGCGGGAACGTCTTCGCCAGCTGCGCCATCCTGGCCTCGACCGCCTTCTCCACCTCCAGCGCGTTGGCGCCGGGCGACTGGAACACGCCGATGCCGACGGCGGGCTGGCCGTTGAGCGAGAACATCTGGCCGTAGGTCTGGGCGCCCAACTCGACCGAGCCGACGTCGCGCACGCGCGTGACGTCGCCATTGCTGCCGGTCTTGACGATGATGTCCTCGAACTCACGGGCGTCATCGAGCCGGCCGGCGACGTTGAGCGTGTACTGGAACGCCTGGCCGGAGGGCGCCGGCGGTGCGCCGATCTGGCCGGCGGCGACCTGCTGGCTCTGCTGCTGTATCGCCTGGATCACGTCCTGCGGCACCAGGTTGCGGACCTGCAGCTTGCTCGGATCGAGCCAGATCCGCATCGAATACTGCCCCGCGCCGAACACGGTGACATTGCCGACACCGGGCAGCCGCGCCAGCTCGTCCTTCAGGTTGATGGTCGCGTAGTTGCTCAGATAAAGGCTGTCGTACTTGGCCTCAGGCGAGGTCAGCGTGACGAACAGCAGAATCGACGTGGACCGCTTCTGCACCGTGACGCCCTGGTTCTGCACCGCCTGCGGCAATTGCGCGAGCGCACTGGAGACGCGGTTCTGGACCAGCACCTGCGCGAAGTTCAGATCGGTTCCGATCTTGAACGTGACCGTCAGCGAATAGCTGCCGTCCGCGCCGCTGTAGGACTGCATGTACAGCATGCCGTCGACGCCGTTGACCTGCTGCTCGATCGGCAGCGCGACGGTGTCGGCCACGGTCTTGGCGCTGGCGCCGGGATACCGTGTGGTGACCTGCACCGTCGGCGGAACCACCTCGGGATATTGCGCGATGGCGAGATTGAACAGCGCGACCGCGCCGATCAGCATCATCAGGATCGCGATGACGTTGGAGAGGACAGGGCGCTCGATGAAGAATTTGGAGATCACGGCCGGCCCTCATTTGCTCGCGGAGACCGGCTCGATCGCCTTCAACTGCGGATCGACCTTCTGCCCGGGAATGGCGCGCAGCAGGCCGGCGACGACCACGCGGTCGTCGGCCTTGAGGCCGCCATCGATCACGCGAAGGCCGCCGTCGAGCGGTCCCATTTTGACCTTGCGCTGCTCGACCAAATTGTCGCCGTTCACCACGAGCACGTAGCGCCCGCTCTGGTCGCTGCCGAGCGCGGAGTCGGGCACCAGCAGCGCGTCATTGGTGCGATCCACGGGAATGCGGATGCGCACGAAATAGCCGGGCAGCAGCACATGGTCGGGATTCGGCACCACCCCGCGAACGGCCAGCGTGCCGGTCGATGCATTGACGGTCGGCGCGGCGTAGTCGAGCTTGCCCTGGTGCGGATAGCCGCTCTCCGTCTGCAGGCCCAGCTCGATCGGGAACTGCTTGAGATCCGTCGCCGTCATGCCGCGGCGCCGCGCTTCGGCACGGATGCGCAGCACGTCCTGTTCGTTGACGGTGAAGTTGACGTAGACCGGATCGAGCGAAACGATCGTCGCCAACTGGGTCGGCGACGCCACGCCGACGAGTTCGCCGACCGAGACCTGGTGCGCGCTGACGACGCCGTCGAATGGCGCGATGACTTTGGTGTAGCCGTAATTGACCTTGGCGATCTTGGTGTTGACCTGCGCCTGCTGCAGATTGGCCTGTGCGTTGTCCCGAGCTGAGGTCGAATTGTCGAGCGCGACCTGCGACGCGGCCTGGCGCGCGACGAGGTCGGACTGCCGCTTGAAATCGGCAGCGGCCTGCTTGAACGACGCCTGCGCGCCGGCTTCCGCTGCCTGCGCCTGGTCGAGCTTCAGCTTGTAGGTCTCCGGCTCGATCGTGAACAGTGTCGTGCCCTCCTTGACCACGTCGCCGTCCTTGTAGTCGATCGACTGCAGGAAGCCCTGAACGCGGGCGACCAGATCGACGTTCTTGACCGGCGCGGTGTTGCCGGTGGCTTCGAGATAGCGGGTGACGGCGCGCTGCACCGGCAGGGCGACTTCCACCTTCGGCGGTGGCGGCGGCTGGTAGCTGTTCTGCTCGCAGCCCGCGAGCAGCGAGGCGCCGGACGCAAGCAGGAGGGCAGCCGTTCTGGGCAGCCAGGCGCAGGCGATGCGCTGTTTAGAAAATTCCGCCCGTGAGGAGATGGGAGTGTCGATCTGCGCCATTCCGCCTTCCGTATGAAATGATCTTCGGAGCAATCGTCGTGTCGGACAACAAACAACAATGTTGGTCGCCTCCATAACAACAATCGTTCAGCGGCGGAACAGCAATGCACTGCAGCAGCCGCGAAGAAATCCTGGCGTCTGGCCGATCCACCCAAATTTTCCCACTTGCCAAGCCCGTCCGGTCATCGCAGCCTCCCGGACCCATTCTCATCAGGTTGTCTCCGGGCGGAAGCACGTCGGCCGGGGACAGCCTGATATCGTGCTCATACTGACAAGTTGATGGCGCTTGCCGGATGCGGGCGATGTTTCACATTTGAGAGCAATCCAGGCTCAGCAGCATTGAGGATCGATCGATGATCAATCGTTACAAGCGGATGTTATTGCTCGGCTTGGCGGCAGCGGCCGGCTTCGCTGCAACGCAAGCGCTGGCGCAGACCGATGCGCAGCGCAACGCCATCAAGTCGTCCTGCCGGTCCGACTACATGTCGAAATGTTCGAGCGTGCCGCCCGGCGGGGCGGCGGCATTCCAGTGCCTGCAGAAGAACATGGCCGGCTTGTCCTCGTCGTGCCAAGCCGCGGTGAAGGCGCTCGAACCCGCGGCCGAGACCAAGCCGGCTGCTCCTTCACCGGCGGCTCCGAAGCCCGCGGCCGCGGAGGCGCCGAAGCCTGCCGTCGACGCACCGAAGGCCGCGGCGCAGCCGGCAGCGCCGTCGACCCCTCTGCCTGCAGCCGCGCCCGCCGCAGCGGCGGCGACGGCCAAACCGGAGCCGGCGAAGCCCGCGGCGGCAACACCGGCAGCAAAGCCGAGCGAAGCGCAGGTGGCCGCGATCCGCAGCGCCTGCGGCTCCGATTATCGCAGGGTCTGCAGCAGCGTGCCGCCGGGCGGCGCCGCTGCGATGCAGTGCCTGGAGCAGAACAAGGCCAAGGTTGCGCCGGCTTGCGCTCAGGCCATCGCGGCGACGAGTGGCGGCGGCGCGGCCGCCGCTGCGTCGTCCGCGGCGACGGCCGCCGTCGCGCCGACGACGGCTGCGGCGCCACCGGCGTCCCCTGCGATGGTGTTGAGGCCGCTCCGCCCGCTGGAGGAATTGCGCATCGTCAGGGCCGCCTGCGGCGCCGATGCCCGCGCTTACTGCAGCGGCGTCGAGCCGGGCGGCGGCCGTGTTGCGCAATGCCTTGCCGCCAATGCCGGCGCGCTGTCGCCGGCCTGCAAGGGCATGCTCGCCCAGTTTGCAGCCAATCGCTAGGCGGCCTCGCCGACCGGCCCCGTAGTTCGACGGGCATTGCACCCCGACGTGCGGATCGTTTCGATCCACCCAAATTGTCACAGTTGAAAAGCCGCCGGACGCCCGGCAAATTCAAGACAGGGTGGATATTTTCCTAATCAAATGATGACCATCAGGAGTTCGTCATGCGCAGCATTCTCTCACGTATCGTTCTTTCGACTCTCTGTGGCCTGTTCGTTCTGGCATTGATGCCGTTCGTCTCGATGTCGGATGCCAACGCCGTCGTCTGCGCGCGCGGCGTCGTTCGGGCAGGCTGCGCCGGTGCCGCCGGTGCGGTGGTCGTGCGCAAGCCGCCCGTTGCGGCGGCCACGACGGCGTGCCGGACCGTGATCGTGAATGGCGTGGCCGTTCGTCGTTGCGTTTAAGGCGGGTTTAATCGCCTTTCGATATCGAGCTATTCGAAACGGTAATGGCGGCGCGCAAGTTTTGCGCGTCGCTTGTTGCTTTGCGAGAGCAAGGTAAGCTGTATTTAACAGTGCTCCCGGCAAGGTGCGGCCCGTAACCACTTTGCAATTCGATGGGAGAGGGCCATGGCGTTCTGGCGCTGGCTGCGTGATGCAGCCCTGGCAGCTGCGGTAGTCACGTTTGTCGGTCACAGCGCCGGGGCCGCGGGCCTGAAGGACGAGATCGCGCCGGGCGGGAAGCTCAGAGTCGCTATCGCCGTCGGCCCGGCTGGTGGTGCGTTCTGGTGCGTCAAGTCCGATAGCGGCTATGCAGGTGTCCCCGTCGAACTCGGCAAGGCGATGGCTGCACAGGTGGGCGTCCCCGTCGAGTTCGTCGAGCATCCAAATGCGAATTCCATCATCGATGGAGCTTCACAGGGCGCCTGGGACGTCACTTTCCTGCCGAAGGATTCCGAGCGCGAGACCAAGGCATCATTCGGCCCGGTCTACGACTCCGTCGATACGACGTTCATCATCCGCGCCGGGCTCGATATTCCGAACCTTGCCGCGCTCGATCAGGCCGGCCATGAGATCGCGGCCATCAACGATACGACGGTCATGCGCGGGGCGAAGGCATTCATGAAGAAGGCGACCGTCGTCGGCTTCAAGTCTTACGAGGAGGTCTATGCGTTGCTCGCGGCCGGCGAGATCGATGCACTGGCGCTGGCGCGTGATCAGCTGGTCATCCTCTCCAAGCAGCTTCCGGGCACCAAGGTGCTGAACGAGACCTTCAAGAAGACCGACACCGCTGTCGCCGTGCCGCTGAAGCATCCGCAGTCGCTCGCCTTCGTCACCAAGTTCATGACGGAATCCAAGGCAAATGGCCTGTTGAAGAAGGCCTACGGCGCCAACAATCTGAGCGAGGCGACGCTGTTCACCCAGTGAGCGTCGCAGCCGTTGCGGTATAGCCGACCGAACTCTCCCTGCGCGTCATGCGAGGGAGAGTTTTCTGTTTCGACCCGATGCGATCGGATCAGTTCGGGGACTTCCTGACGATCGGATCGAGGCCACTCTCCGCGATCACCTTGCGTGCGTCCGGTGATCCCAGGAAATGGATCAGCGCCTTGCCGGCCTCCGGCTCCCTGGCATTCGTCGCGATGCCGGCGGAGAACACGGTGATCTTCTGCAGGCCCGCCGGCAGCGGCCCGACGATGTCGATGCCATGCACCGGCTTCAGCTCGCTGATCTGCTGGAAGCCGATTTCGGCCTCGCCCTGCGCCACGATCTCGCCGACCGGGGTTGCCGGAATCATCCGCGCCTTGCCCTTCATCTCGTCCTTGATGCCGAGCTTGTCGAACATCTCGGTGGAGACGTAGACGCCGCTGGCGCTGTCCGAATAGGCGATGGTCTTGGCGGCGACCAGCATGCGCTTCACGGCGTCGGCGTTCGAAATGTCCGGGTGCGGCGTGCCTGACTTGACCGCCACGCCGATCGGTGAATTGGCGAGATCGGCATGGCTGTCCGGCACCACCTTGCCTTTGGTGGTGAGATCGCTCAGCGCATAGCCGACCATGATCAGGACGTCCGCGGGCTCGCCGCGGTCCAGCCGCACCGGAATGGCATTGGCGGTGGTTCCCATCGACGGGCCATAGGCGATCGTGACCTTATGGCCGGAGCGCCGCTCGAACTCCGGCACCAGGGCCTTGAAGGCCGCGGTCATGCCGCCGGAGATCATGACGTGAACCTCTGCGGCCTGTGCTGCGCCGCTCAGGGCGATCACCGCCGAAACAGCGGCGGTCAGGGAACGCAGGCGGGTTGCGAGAGTCATGTGAGTCTCCGAGGCAGAGGCCTGTGGCCAGGGGCGCCTTGGATAGCTCGCCTGCCGTTCGATGACCAGCGGCCGACTGTGCGGCGCGTCCCATCGATCGGATCAAATCCGAGTGCTGTGGAGCCACGGAATACCGAGCGATCTCTGGTGCGGCAACAGCGTGTCGGCGCGGAGGCGACACGCTGGCGCCGAGCGGCATCACCCCGCCTGATAGGACGGCGCGGACGCAAGAAACGCGTGGTAGGCGTCGGCGTCGGGCGGCGTGAACATCTCCGCCAGGGCGCCGCGCCGCCGGCGCTTGGCGCCGATATCCGCAAGCAGTTCATCGAAATGCTTGAAATGATATGGCGCGACGCAGAGCCCGCCATAGACGCCCGCCGCCGGCCGCTCGACCCGCTTGAAGTGCAGCATCATCTCGATGTTGTCGCGCATCTCACGCTCGCTCGGCTGGTGCGCGAGCTGTTTGTCGGCGTAGCGGACGAGCCAATGCGCGGCCATGTCGGCGCACAGGACGGTGCAGAAGCTCGAATTGAATCCGACGAAGCCCATGTCCGGCAGATCGGGATTCGCAATGACGCGGTAGAGCCGGTACTGCCCGTCGGGGTCGACGAGCTTGGCGCGATCGGCCGCCGACAGGAAGGGAACACCGAGCTTGTAGCCGATCGCGAGCACGGCGACATCGGCGGCAATCCGCTCGCCGCTGCTGGCGACGATCGTGTTCGGCTCATAGTGATCGAAGGTGCCGAGCACCGCCTTGATGCGGCCGTCGGCGACCATCGGGAAGAAGTCGGGCGTCGCGATCGGGACCGAGCAATTGACGCCGTCCTCGATCCGCTCCTTGGGCACCATCTTGCACTTGGCGAGCTTGAGCTGCGCCTTGAGCAGGCTTTCCAGCCCGCGCCAATTCGCCCAGACCAGCGGCTTGGCGAGCTTGTGCGCCAGTCGCGACAGCGGGCCGATGCCCCAGCTCGCGAACATCTGCTCCTGGGCGCGGATGTAGAGGATGCGCTTGAAGTTGATGAGGCCGCCGATGAAATAGGGGATGCGCCACACCGGCTCGCGAAACACGATCGTGACCAAGCGCGCGCCGGAGCGGACCGCGTTCACGGCGATGTCGGTCGCCGATTTCGAACCGCCGAGCACGACGACGTTGCGCCCGCGGGCGATGCTGGGATCGTTATGCTTCGACGAGTGCAGGATGGTGCCGCCGGCGGCCGCGAACTGATCCTCACCGGCAAGCGACAAGGTCTGCGGCTCGTTGAACTGGCCGGTGCAGACGGCGACGAAATCAAAATCCTCTCGGCTCGATTGGTCGCCGGTCTTGAGATCGAGCGTCCAGCCTGGCTTGCCGTCCGCACGCCGCTGCATCGACAGCACGGTGGTGTTCAGCCGCATGAGGCGAGTGAGGTCATGGCTTCGCGCGTAGTCGGCGAGATAGGCATAGACCTGCGGTCCTTTGGGCCACTCCGGATAGCTGTCCGGCATCGCCTTGTCGGTGTAGCGATAGAGCTCCTTCGGGCTTTGGGTCTGCACGTCGGGATAGGAGCGCGCCGGTTCCCAGACGCCGCCGAGATCGGCGCTGCGCTCGACGATGGTGACATCGTGGCCGTGTGCCGTGAATGCCTTGGCTGCGGCGAGGCCGGAGACGCCGGCGCCGATCACGCAGACGTTTTTTCGAGTGATCATGGGACCTCCTGTTGTCGAGCGCGCGGCCGCATGCGGACGGCCGTCATCGGCCGCGCTGCAGGAGCTCGCTGAAAGATTCGATGATGGCGAAGGCCGCCCGGCGCGACCGCAGCAGACGACGCTGACAAGAGGCCAGCGCCGATGAGACGGCGAGATGCTCTCGCCAGTCAGAATTGGTTCAAGCGAAGCACCCGCTCATCCCGCGGAGACACGCCAAGGCGATCGCGCCCACCGCGCGCCGCGCTGCCGTGATGAGCTTGTGCTCCCCGCGTCGCCCGCGCCTAGTCGTTGGCCTCGGGCGGGAGGAAGTTGACCTCGTGCTCGGCGGAGATCCGCACGACCTCGGCAGGGTCGGCGAGATTGTCCAGCATATTGAACAGCGCCTCGAGCTTCTGCATCGGCGACACCCAGAATAGCGCCTTCGCCGGCTTGTCCGACTTGTTGAAGTAGCCATGCGGAATGCCGCGCGGCATGCGCACGAGATCGCCGGCATGAGCCTTCACCCAGGCGCCGTCGAGCTTGAGGTCGAGCACGCCCTCCTGCACCAGGATGAACTCGTCCTGCGTCGGATGGACGTGAACCGGCACGAACTGCCCGGGATCGCTGTTGGTCTCGAATGCGAAGGTCGAGTCGGTGACGGCTTTGGGGAAGTAGAGCTGACCCAGGATATTCCAGGTCTTGCCGGCATAGCCGGTGCCCGCGCGCGTGATGCCTTTTTCCAGTGTGATCATGGCGGATCTCCTTGCTGCACACGGGCTGAGGATCGAGCAGGTCGCGGCGCGGTGTCTATCCAGAAAACGAATCCCTCGACGCCAGATGCTAATTATTATAGGTTTCAAATGATTTCGACGGACGATGTGAGCCATGACTGCAGCTGCAGCTGCAGCCGCTGATCGTAGTTGGAAAGACGCCGCATCGCCGCGGCTCGCCGCCTATCGCCGTGTTGCAACGCACGATGTCGATGAGGCTGCTGAACAAATAGGCCGCATCTTCTGTCCGCACGGGCTGCAACCGAAGGCAGAGACTGCGCGTGATTTCCTCGCGCTGCATAATTGCGCGGCATTCGACGGCTTCTCGATCAACTATGTCGCCTATGGCGGCGTGGTCTCGATCGATCCCGGCTGCCTCGACCGGTTCTTCCTGGTGCAGTTGCCGTGCGCGGGGGCGGCCGGCATTCGCACCGCCGCCCGCGAACTGGCGACCGGTCCCGAGGGCGCGGCCTCCTTGTTGTCTCCGACCGTGCCGACGCGGATGGTCTGGGACCATTGCGCCCAGCTCATCCTGCTGCTCGATCGGAGCCTGGTCGAGCAGCGGGCCGCAGCGCTCTCGGGGCGCGCGGTGCGGCCGGTCGAGTTCGATCCGGCGATTGAGCTGTCCGTCGACCACGGCGCGCGGCTCCGGGCCCACATGCTTGCTCTTGCCGACCTTGCCGAACATCTCGGCGGCGAGCGAAGGCTGTCGGCGGTGGCCGCCGCCGACTGGCGCGAGACGCTGCTGGACATCCTGTTCCGGCAGCCGGGCGACGGATTGTCGGAGGCGATCAGGGTGCATTCCGGCCGGAGCGCGACGTTGCCCCAGGCCGTCCGCAGGGCGCGCGATCTGCTCGATGCGCAGGCAACAGAACCGCTCGATCTCAACGAACTCGCCGTCGCCGCCGGCGTCGGCATTCGTGCGCTGCAGGGCGGCTTCCGCCGTCACTTCGGCATGTCGATCTCCGACATGCTGCTGGATATCCGGCTGGCGCGGCTGAATGCGCAGCTGATGACGGCGGCCCCCGAGGCCCGCATCATCGACCTGGCCTTCGAGCTCGGCTTCACCCATCTTGGGCGGATGGCGGGGGCCTATCGCGAGAAGTTCGGGGAGACGCCGTCAGCGACGCTGCAGCGCGTGCAGCGTGGCCGCTCTACGAATTGACGTGGACGAAGTCGCGCAGCAACGGATAGATCTCGTTATTCCACTTCTTGCCGCTGAACACGCCGTAATGGCCGACGCCGGCCTGCATGTGGTGGACGCGGCGATAGGCCCGCACATTGGTGCAGATGTCCTGCGCCGCCAGCGTCTGGCCGATCGAGCAGATGTCGTCGCGCTCGCCCTCGACGGTCATGAGGCCGATCCGCCTGACAGCCTTCGGATCGACCGGACGGCCGCGATGCATCAGCCTGCCCTGCGGCAAGAGATGCTCCTGGAAGACGTCGCGCACAGTCTCGATGTAGAACTCGGCCGGAAGGTCCATGACCGCGAAGTACTCGTCATAGAAGGTCTTGATCGTCTCGGCCTTCTCGACCTCGCCCTTGGCGATGTGATCGGCGAGGTCGAGGTGCTGCTTCACATGCCGCTCGAGATTCATCGAGACGAAGGCCGTCAGCTGCACGAAGCCCGGATACACCTTCCGGAATGCGCCCCGGCATTGAAAGGGCACGTAGTGGATCAGGTTGTCCTCGAACCAGTCGATCGGCTTGCTCTTGGCGAACTCGTTGACCTTGGTCGGCTGGATGCGGGTGTCGATCGGCCCGGCCATCAGGGTCAGCGTCGCCGGCCGTGACGGATGGTTGCCCTCGCACATCACGGCTGTTGCGGCCAACGCCGAGACGGATGGCTGGCAGATCGCGACCATGTGCGGCCGCGGTCCGAGCTGGCTGAGGAAGCTGATGAGATGATCGGTGTAATCTTCCAGCCCGAAGCGGCCGTGGCCCGGCGGAATGTCGCGCGGATTGTGCCAGTCGGTGATGTAGACGTCGTGGTCCTGCAGCAGCGTCTTCACCGTGCCGCGCAGCAGCGTGGCGAAGTGGCCGGACATCGGCGCGACCAGCAGCACCTTGGGCTGGTCCGGCGCGCCATCCTTCTTGAAATGAAGCAGCGAGCCGAATGGCGTCTTGAACGTGACCTCCTCGGTCACGCCGAGTTCGTGGTTGCCGACCATCACGCTGTCGATGCCATAGGCCGGACGTGCGTAGGTCAGCGCGGAGCGGGAAATCAGCTCGAGCGCCGCGGAGAGCCGCCGCATGGCGCGGCCGGAGAGGCCTGAGGGGATCAGATTGAGATAGCGCATGGCGGCCGCAGCGCCCTGGCGCCATGGCTCGGTCAGGTCCATGTGGTTCTGATAGGCTTGGTACAGCAGCGCCATCGGGTCCGATCCGTTACATGCACGTGCATAGGCAGCATCGAAGATGCAATATCGGAGCCAGGGCCACGGAGTCTTGCCTGAAAAACTGGCATGTCGCTTGCTCAATGAAATCTCAGCAGTATCCGGCTCCGCGTGATCACCGGCCCGTGCGGGCCGGCCGATCGGCTGAGCGACAAGCGACCGACGAAACGACAAGGGGGTAGGGCGAGATGACCAAAGCGACGTTGACGATCAGCAGCAAGAATTACTCGTCATGGTCGTTGCGCGGCTGGCTGCTCGCGAAGTTCGCCGGGCTCGATTTCGACGAGGTCGTGGTCGGCCCGGACGACGCCTCGGCGCGCGCCGAGATCCTGCTGCTGTCGTCCTCGATCCTGGTGCCCTGCCTCCGCCATGATGGCGCGACGATCTGGGATACGCTGGCCATCGCCGAATACCTCAACGAGACCTTCCCGCAGGCCGGACTGCTGCCGGCCGATCGCATCGCGCGGGCGCATTGCCGCTCGATCTCGGGCGAAATCCACTCGGGCTTCACCACCTTGCGCGCGTCGCTCCCCGTCAACCTCAAGGGCCATTTTCCCGGCTTC
The DNA here is from genome assembly GCF_051167555.1 of Bradyrhizobium sp. HKCCYLS3077. Taxonomy (NCBI): domain Bacteria; kingdom Pseudomonadati; phylum Pseudomonadota; class Alphaproteobacteria; order Hyphomicrobiales; family Nitrobacteraceae; genus Bradyrhizobium; species Bradyrhizobium sp. HKCCYLS3077. The sequence goes on from NZ_JBNPTH010000002.1 coordinate 179,634, forward strand.
AAGGTGTGGACCCGCGCCCAGGCGGACATCGACCGCATCTGGGCGATCTGGCGCGACTGCCTGGCGAAGTCCGGCGGCCCATACCTGTTCGGCCAGCAGCGCGGAATGGCGGATGCCATGTATGCGCCTGTCGTGACGCGCTTCGTCACCTATGACGTCAAGCTCGAGCCGCAGCTCAAGGCCTATGCCGACCTGATCATGGCGATGCCGGAAATGCGCGAATGGATCGAGGCGGCCAAGGCCGAGCCCGAGGAGATCGAGGAGCTGGAGGTCGAGTACTGACGGCCCGGCAGCCGCCGCTCGCCCCGCGGCTTGCCGCTCTGGCGGTCTCATGCGGCTCATGGCTCGGGCAGACGCTGCCCAAATCGAAGCCGACACGGTCCGGCGTCTGCGCGTGATCCGCGTCTCCGGAGCGACCTTCGCCACAAGAGACGACCGCGAAAATCCCGTTGCTCACAAGCAGTTCGCGCGCGCGTGCGGGGAGCCCGCCGGCCATCCTTGCGCTGGGAGCAGGGCATGGCGCGGTTTTCGCATAGCACAACGGGCTTTCAGGCGTGGTGGCCGCTGCGGCCGTTCGATGGGCCTCAGGGGTTGCCGATGCCGCGATCAACCGGTGGAGGCCGTCATGAACCAGCATGCTGTGGTGACCAAGTTCTCGCACGTGAAGCCTGAAGACACCGACTACAAGGGCGGTGGTCTGCGCGACTTCTTCCTCTATCGCGATCTCGGAATTGCCGACGCCACCGGCGGGCAGGTGATCTGCCATCTCGTCAAGGCCAATCCGGATTGTCCGCCGGTCGACGGCACCGGCTGGCACCGGCACGATTGCGATTTCCAGATCGTCATCATGATGAAGGGCTGGGCGCGCTTCATGTACGAGGACAAGCCGACTTTGGTGAAGGCCGGCGATGTCGTGCACCAGCGTCCGGGCATCGTGCACTACCTGTACGATTATTCCCCCGACATGGAATACATGGAGATCGTCAGCCCGGCCGATTTCAAGACGGTCGAGATGCCGCCCGCCACCGACAAGGTGCCGCCGGTCACGCCCTGGAGCTGAGCGCCGGGGTCCACGCCCTGATCCGTTAATGTCCGTCGTCCGAATCCTCTCTGCAGGCGGACGGCGGTCATCACGGCGTTGCTCGATCTGGTGGTGCATCGCGGTCCGCGCCGAGATGTAGCGGTGAACAGCCGAGAACATGATGTCGCGGCTGATTCGGGCGCGATTCGTTCCAGTCGCGTTCCGAAGGTTAAGCGCCGTCACGATCGCCGTTGCGTTCTGGGACACTCAGCGTGAATGTCGAATATCGGCGAGCCCGGATGACGATGTTGGCGCGAGAGTCCTTCCCACATCGGCCAGCATCTGCGTTGTTAAGCTTTGATGTGCGCCTGATCATCACTGCGTCAATCGCAGCCGTCACCATCTGGTAGGTCGGGCCGATGAACGCGCAGATGTAGCCGTGAACAAGTGTCGGACCTGATGTCGCCGCTGATTCGAGCGCGATTCGTTCCAGTCGCGTTCCGAACCTTAAGACGACCGCTCGGCACCGTCACATTTTGCAACAGGCCGGGTCTTGAAACACGCAGGGCGCGCCCTCAATGCCCGGCATGTCCATTGTCAGCGCGCGTGGCTGCCGTTCTTGCCGACGGCAATCGCGATGACGCAGTGGGCTTGCAACGACGGGATAGCGGGGCCGATGGCGGAACGGCGGATGCGGCGTGATCGCTAGCGGCCAATCCGTTCGTGATGCTCAATACGCGTTCGAAAATAGATGTTCGGCAAGACCGGCCCTGAGCGGAGCCCAGGGCCTTGAGTGATCAATAAGACGAAGCGCGGTCGGCAACGAAGCTCGGCTGCGGACGGCGCGCGTTGCGCTCGTCAAAGCGCGTGCGAGGGAAGCGCCAGCCGATCACGGTGGCTTCGAGTGCGCCGCCTGATTCCTTGTTGTGCCACTTGCCATCAATATAGAAACACGGAAACGGAAGCTGATAGGTGCCGCTGTGATCCTCGCAGAGCACCTCGACGGTCTGGCCCGGCGGTGGTTCGCCGTTGCCGTCGAATTGCGCCAGCCGTTTTTCGCGCGTAGCCATTCTGTACATCTCCCTAAAAACGGGTCCGAGCCCGGAACTTCAATGCGCGATTGAGGTCTCAGTATGGTATCAATCAGGAAACAGCGTAAGTTCCATGCAAAATCATGTGTTTGGCAAGCGAATGAGAAAATTGTGATGCGAATCGTCATGGCTGCGAGCGTGCTCGCGATATGTGTGTGCTCCGCCGTGCATGCGCAGGATATTCCAGGGATCGAGATTTGCACCGCCGAGAAGGCGATGGATCGCAGGACCTCATGCCTGCAGAGCAACATCGATTTCCTGCAGAAGACGATCACCAAGCAGTCGCTCGATCAGCAGCAGAAGCTCGATGCCGCGAACCGGCAGATCCAGGCCCTGAGGGCAGCGCTGATCGCGCAGCAGAGCGCGATCGACGAACTCAAGGCCGCGCAGGCGAAGCTCGTCGACGAACTGAAGAAGAAGGCCGATGCAGCGGCCGCCAAGGACGCCGCCCCGGCGAAGCCGGCCGGCAAATAGCCGGGCCGCGGCGCAAGAACGATCAAGCGGTCGAATCCGTCGACCGGCATGATGCGCGGCTTCGTCAGGAGACAGGCGTGTCTACCAACCCCGCCCAGAAGGCGCTCTGGTACATCGAGAGTCATCTGACCGCGCCGCTGTCGCTCGATGACATCGCGCGCATGGCCGGCGTGTCGCGCTTTCACATCGTGCGTGCGTTCGCGGCGGCAACCGGCGTGTCGGTGATGCGCTATGTCCGGCTGCGTCGTCTCAGTGAGGCGGCGCGCGCGCTCGCCAAGGGCGCGCCCGATATCCTTACTCTCGCGCTGGAGGCGGACTACGGCTCCCACGAAGCCTTCACCCGTGCGTTTCGCGACCAGTTCGGTGTCACGCCGGAGATGGTCCGCGCCGACGCGCGCCTCGATGGCCTCGCATTGCAGGAGCCGATCCTGATGGACCAGACCCCGCTCGATGATTGTCCCGTTCCCCGCTTCGTCACGTCAGAGGCGCTGCTCGTCGCCGGTCTCGGCGATCGTGTCAGCGTCGACAGCGGCGCCGGGATTCCCGCGTTGTGGCGCCGCTTCAATGCGATCACGCACGAGGTTCCGGCACGCCGCGGAACGGTGGCTTACGGCGTCTGCTGCAACGGCGACGATGCCGGCAATTTCGACTACATCGCAGGCATCGAGGTGGCCGATTTTTCCGACCTGCCGCGGACCTTCAGCCGCGTGCGGGTGCCGGCTTCGACCTTCGCCGTGTTCACCCATGCCGGCCACATCTCCTCGATCCGCCGCACCGTGCACACGATCTGGAATCGCTGGTTGCCGCAGTCGGGCTGCACGATCGTCGACGCGCCGAATTTCGAGCGCTACGACCAGCGCTTCGACCCGCTGACCGGCAATGGCGGGCTGGAGATCTGGCTGCCGGTGATCCGCTGACCGCGCCGACTTGCGTCAGCCTGCTGCGAGCCTCACCCCGCAGCAGAGCTGCCCTGCGGTCGCACACCCAGCCGCTTGCTTGGCAAGCCACGTCAGCTTTGCGATAACCTCCTGATAACAACAAGGCGCCGCATCGCGGCGTGACAAGCGGGAGGTCCGTCCGATGTCCAACATGCGCGTGCTCGCCACAGATCTCGAATTCCCCGAAGGGCCGGTCGTGATGCCCGACGGCTCGGTGGTGCTGGTCGAGATCCGCGGCAAGCGCCTGACGCGGGTCCATCCCGACGGCCGCAAGGAGGTCGTGGCGCAGATTCCGGGCGGGCCGAACGGCGCCGCTCTCGGCCCCGATGGCAAGATCTACATCTGCAACAATGGCGGCTTCTCCTGGATTCCGACCGGCAAGATGATCATGCCGGGCCCGCAGCCGGAGGATTATCAGGGCGGCTCGATCCAGCGGATCGATCTGCAGAGCGGCAAGGTCGAGACCGTCGTCACTCGTTGTGGCGAGCACGAACTGCGCGGGCCGAACGACCTCGTGTTCGATCGTCACGGCGGGCTGTGGTTCTCCGACCTCGGCAAGCGCCGCGCCCGCGACATGGATGTCGGCGCGTTCTATTATCTCAAGCCCGGCATGAGCGAGATCGTCGAGGCCGTGCACGGCATCCTGCCGGCCAACGGCATCGGCCTGTCGCCGGACGAGAAGACCGTCTACATCGCGGAGACGCCGACCGCGCGGCTCTGGGCGTATGACGTGCCGGAGCCGGGCACCGTGAAGCCGCGCGACGTGATCTATCGCGGCGAGCGCGGCCGCCCGATCTGCGGCCTCGGGGGCTACCAGATGTTCGATTCGCTCGCGGTCGAGGCCAACGGCAATGTCTGCGTCGCGACGCTGGTCTCCGGCTGCATCAGCGTGATCGCGCCGAATGGCACCCTGGTCGAGCAGGTCCCGACCGGCGACCGCGTCACCACAAACATCGCCTTCGGCGGCCCCGAATTGAAGACCGCGTACATCACGCTGTCCGGCCGGGGCGAACTGGTGACGATGGACTGGCCGCGCCCGGGCCTGCCGCTGAATTTTCTGAACAAGTGACGTTCGGCATGATAGTTCCGTCATTGCGAGCGTCAGCGAAGCGATCCAGGGCCGCGTACGCGACTCTGGATTGCTTCGTCGCTTGCGCTCCTCGCAATGACGGAATCCAATGATGCCCTTTCTCGAACCGGTCACCCTGCGCGGCACGCACGCCAGCCTCGTGCCGCTGTCGCCCGACCACCACGACGCGCTGGTCGAGGCCGTCAGCGACGGCGAATTGTGGAATCTGTGGTACACCGCAGTTCCGAAACCCGAGACCATGGCCAAGGAGATCGAACGCCGGCTCGGCCTGTTCGCCGCGGGCAGCATGCTGCCGTTCACGGTGCTCGACGCCGACGGCAAGGTCGCCGGCATGACCACCTACATGAATGTCGACGCCGCCAACCGCCGCGTCGAGATCGGATCGACCTGGACCGCGAAGCGGGTGCAGCGCAGTGCGCTCAACACCCAGTGCAAGCGGTTGCTGCTGGCGCAGGCCTTCGAGGCGATGGACTGCATCGCGGTCGAGTTCCGCACGCATTTCTTCAACCACCAGAGCCGCCGCGCGATCGAGCGGCTCGGCGCCAAGCAGGACGGCATTTTGCGCAGCCACCAGATCGCGCCGAACGGCACGCTGCGGGATACCGTCGTCTACAGCATCACCGCCGCGGAATGGCCGACGGTGCGGGCGCATCTCGATTATCAACTGCATGACAAGGCGCGCTGATCGCGCTATGGCCGCCTTGCCGCGTCATGCGGCAGGCATGATGAGACCGGGACGACAGACGAGATGGATACGTTCGACTATGTGATCGTGGGCGCCGGCTCGGCCGGCTGCGTGATCGCCAACCGCCTCAGCGAGGACCCGTCGGTGACGGTGTGCGTGCTGGAGGCGGGCCCGCGTGACTGGCATCCCTACATCCATCTGCCGGCCGGCTTCATCAAGACCTTCTACATGAAGAGCATCAATTGGGGCTACCAGCAGGAGCCGGGGCCCTACACGGCCGGCCGCAGCATCTATGCGCCGCGCGGCAAGACGCTCGGCGGCTCGTCCTCGATCAACGGCCATGTCTACAATCGCGGCCAGAGCCAGGATTTCGACACCTGGGCGCAGATGGGCAATCGCGGCTGGAGCTATTCCGACGTGCTGCCGCACTTCCGGCGCATGGAGAAGCGCATCGGCGCCGGCGACGAGCAATATCGCGGCCGCGACGGCAGCCTTGAAGTCACCACCATGGAGTGGAAGGACACGCTGTGCGAGGCGTTCATGGACGGCGCTGTCACGCTCGGCATCCCGCGCAATCCCGACTATAACGGCGCCATCCAGGAGGGCGTGTCCTACGTCCAGCGCACCATCCAGAACGGCCGCCGCGTGTCCTCGGCGACCGCGTTCCTGAAGCCCGCCAGCAAGCGGCCCAACGTCGAGATCCGCACCCACGCGCATGCCACCGGCATCATGCTTGAAGGCAAGCGCGCCGTCGGCGTGCGCTACAGCCGCGGCGGACGCGGCGGCGTGCCGGTCGAGGTGCGCGCGCGGAAGGAGGTCATCCTGTCCGGCGGCACCTACAACTCGCCGCAGCTGTTGCAGCTCTCCGGCATCGGCGCGCCCGAGCTGTTGCAGCAGCACGGCATCGAGGTGCGCCATGCGCTCCGCTCTGTCGGCGAGGGCCTGCAGGATCACTACGCGCCGCGCACGGTGGCGCGCGTCAAGAACATCAAGACCATCAACGAGCTCGCGCGCGGCCTCAATCTGTGGGGCGAGGCGCTGAAATGGGCGGTGACGCGCAAGGGCATCCTGTCGCTGTCACCGACCATGGTCTATTGCTTCTGGCATTCCGGAGAAACCGCGGAGAGCTCCGACCTGCAGCTCACCTTCACGCCTGCGAGCTATAAGGAAGGCGTGCAGGGCCAGCTCGAGGACGAGCCCGGCATGACGGTCGCGTCCTGGCAGCAGCGTCCAGAGAGCCGCGGCTACGTCCGCATCCGCTCCGCTGATCCGTTCGCGCCGCCGCTGATCCAGACCAACTATCTCACCGCCGAGCTCGACCGCCGCGTCATCGTCGCCGGCATGAAGCTGGCGCGCCGGCTCTTGGCCTCGGCGCCGCTCGCGCCGTACTACGCCTATGAGGACTTCCCGGGCCCGAAGGTGAACAGCGACGACGAATTCCTTGCCGCCGCCATCCAGCGCGCCACCACGACCTTCCACCCCGGCTGCACCTGCCGCATGGGCCCGGCCGACTCCACCTGGGCCACCGTCGACGACCAGCTCCGCGTGCACGGCATGCAAGGCCTCCGCGTCGCCGACGCCTCCATCATGCCGCGCATGATCTCGGCCAACCTGAATGCGGCCACGCTGATGATCGGCGACAAGGCGGCGGATCTGATTTTGGGCAAGGTCGCGACGGCGGAGAGACTATCGGCCTAAGAGCGCGTCACCTCACCCGTGGAGGTCGAGCACCCACCGCGCCAAAGGTGAGCTCCCCTCCCCCTTGCGGGGAGGGGTCGGGGGTGGGGGTCCCCGGGCGCCGAACGCATTTTCAGGCTCACTTTCGGCGAGCTGCTATCCAGGACCAGTCTGTCTCGCGCGCACTCAATTGCGCATCATTGATAGTCGCACTCGTGGACCCCCACCCCCGACCCCTCCCCGCAAGGGGGAGGGGAGTGCACCGTCCGCGCCGGGCCAGTTGTGCCAAAAAACGCGAACCTGACTACTTCACCAGCCTGAACTTCCCGCCCTCGACCTTGATCAAAAACGCCGAGCGCTCGTCGTAGCCGTTGTGGTCGGTCGGGCTCATGGTGGAGAGGCCGTTGTTGAGGTAGACGTCCTTGCCGCGCTCGAGCTCGTCGCGCAGGGCGGCGCGGAATTCCGGCGTGCCGGGCTTGGCGGCCTTGAGCGCGCCGGGAATGGCGCCTTTCAGCAGCGTCACCGTGTCCCACAGATGCGCGGCGAAAATGTTCGGCCGGTCGCCATGGACGGCCTGATAGGCCGTAACGAACGCGTCGTTGGCGCGGCGGAACGGATCCTCCGGCGAAAGATCGTCGGCGATCGAGAACGCTTCGCCGGCGAAGATCGCGCCTTCGACGTTCTCCTTGCCGAGCTTGATGAACTCCTGCGTCGCCACGCCATGGGTCTGGAAGATCTTGCCCTGATAGCCGCGCTCGCGCAGCGCCTGCTGCGGCAGCACGGCGGGCGTGCCGGCCGACGCAATGAACACCGCATCCGGATTGGTCGCGATCACCTTCAGCGCCTGGCCGGCGGCGCTGGTGTCGCCGCGCGCATAGACCTCATGCGTCGTGACCGTGATACCGAGCTTCGGCGCCAGCCTGCTCACCTCCTGGTAGTAGCCCTCGCCATAGCCGTCGGAGACGCCGATGAAGCCGAGCGTCTTGACGCCGCTCTTGGCGATGTATTTCAACATCGCCGCGGCCATGATGTCGTCGTTGGGCACCACCTTGAACGCCCACTTCCGCTTGTCGTCCATTGGCTGCACGATCGCGGTCGAGGCCGCCAGCGACAGCAGCGGCGTGCGTGACTCCAGCGCGACATCGAGCATCGGCATCGTGACCGGCGTCAGCGACGAGCCGATGATGACGTCGACGCCGTCCTGGATGACGAGGCGCCGCGCATTCTGCAGGCCCTTGACGCTGTCGGACTCGTCGTCGAGCGCGATGTAGACGATCTTCTCGCCGCCGATCTCCTTCGGCAGTGCGGCGACCGCCTTGATCTGCGGCTGCCCGAGCGCCGAGCCGGGCCCGGTCGCCGACACCACGATACCGACCTTGATGTCGGCCCGCGCCGGCGCGCCGAGCGCCAGCATGGCTGCCATTCCGAGCGCAGTGAGTGCGGCTCTCATCGCGAGTTCCTCCCCGTTTAGTGTGCCCGGCGCGTTGATCGGCCGCGACTTCGAGCCGCCAAGCCTAGCCCCGTCGCGGCCGCGCGTCTGTCCCCGTGGTTGGTGACGTCGGGCGGCCTTCCAGCTGTCCAACGTTGCTGCTAGGCTGAAATAAACAGAACATCCGGGGGGAGGACCATCATGGAGGCCATCAGATCCGGCGTCGATGCGACCAGCGCCGTCAGCGCCCTGGTGCTTGCCATCGGCCAGCCATCGTTTCCGGCCGTCCTGATCGACACCTTGCGCGATGTCGCCGATGTCGGCCATTGCATGGTGTTCTCTTTCGCCGGCCAGCGCTCGGCGCGCTGCCTGCTCAGCACCGGCAACATCGCGATCGGGCCCGATCTCGGCACCGCCTATTCGGAGCACTTCCACACCGCTGATCCCAACCGCGACGTGATCTTCCGCGAGCGCGCGGAGCAGCGACACATCCTGCTGCCGCACTTCGCACGGCGGATGTATCCGAAGGGCTATCGCAAGCTGTTCTTCGAGGACTCGGAGATCGTCGACAAGGCCGCCACCGCGATCTGGGTCGGCGATCACTGCACCTATGTGAACTTCTATCGCACGGCGGAGCAGGGCGGCTTCACCGAGGCCCAGCGGCAGCGCATCACGGCGGTCGCCCCGATCGTCGCCGCGATCGTCGCGCGGCATTGCCAGGACGAGGCGGACGCGGCGACTCCGGCGGACAAGCTCGCGCTGCTGTTCGCGGCCGGCGGCCCGCTGTCGGTGCTGACCCCACGCGAGAAGGACGTTTGCCGGCGCATCCTCGACGGCTTCACGTCTGAGGCGATCGCCGGAGATCTCGGCATCGCGCTCAACTCCGTCTTCACCTATCGCAAGCGCGCCTATGAGAAGCTCGGCATCGCCTCGCAGAACGAGCTGTTCGCGATCGCGCTGCGGCTGATGACCGTGCCGAAGCCGCTGAACTGATCATGTCACCCATCACCGGGACAGACGCGGCTCATGCCCGCCGCTAGCTTGCGCCGTCTGACCGGAGGCCACGCGTGAGCACCGCACCGCATTTCGACATCGATCCCGCAACATTCTGGGCCGATCCCTATCCGGCGCTGGCGCAAATGCGCAAGGAGGCGCCGATCGCCTTCGTGCCGCAACTCGGCAGCACGCTTTTATGCCGGCGCGACGACATCTTCGTCTCCGAGAAGCAGATCGAGGTGTTCAGCTCGCACCAGCCGCAGGGGCTGATGAACCGGCTGATGGGCCACAACATGATGCGCAAGGACGGCGCCGCGCATATGGCCGAGCGTCAGGCGATCGCGCCCGCGGTGTCGCCGCGCGCGGTCCGCGTGCACTGGCTGGCGCAGTTCCAGGCCCACGCCGACCGGCTGATCGACGCGCTCGATCCGGCGGCCGGCGTCGATCTCGTCCGCGATTTCGCCCTGCCGTTCTCGGCCGAATGTCTGAAGCTGATCACCGGCCTCACCAACATGCGCTATCAGGACATGAACGCGTGGTCGCAGGCGATGATCGACGGCATCGCCAACTACACCGGCGATCCCGCGGTCGAGGCGCGCTGCAATGCGGCCACGTTCGGCATCGACGCCGCGATCGACGACATGGTGCCGGTGCTGGAACAGACCCCGAACCAGAGTCTGCTCGGTGTCATGCTCGCCACGCAGATGCCGATGGACAGCATCCGCGCCAACATCAAGCTCGCGATCTCCGGCGGCCAGAACGAGCCGCGCGATGCCATCGCCGGCACGGTATGGGCGCTGCTGACGCATCGCGAGCAGCTCGCGCTCGCCATGAGCGGCGAAGTGCGTTGGCTGCAGGTGTTCGAGGAATATGCCCGCTGGATCTCACCGATCGGCATGTCGCCGCGGCGCATCGCCAAACCCTGGTCGATCCGCAACGTGACGTTCGAGCCGGAGGAGCGCGTGTTCCTGATGTTCGGCTCGGCCAACCGCGACGAGGCGCATTTTCCCGATCCCGACCGCTTCGACATCCGCCGCGACGTCTCCAAGAGCATCGCCTTCGGCGCCGGCCCGCATTTCTGCGCTGGCGCCTGGGCCTCGCGCGCGATGATCGCCGACGTCGCCCTGCCGACGCTGTTCGCGCGGCTGCAGAACCTGCGGCTGCGCGACGCCGAGCCGGTCCGCATCGGCGGCTGGGCCTTCCGCGGCCTGCTCAACCTGCCGGTGACGTGGGATGCGACGCGGAATTAATCCGGTGCTGTCTGGCGATTTGTTTGCACGACGGGCACGCCGTGCATGTGCGCCATGCGTGAATTGCCCGTCGTGTTAGTTTGCCGCAGGCGTCCTGGCTTGTGTCGTCGGGCAAATCAGGTCGATGCTCTGGCTCAACCCGCCTCGAGCAGAGGGACGTACGCGTCGTCACGAACGTGGAGGTGGGCTGCGATGGACGTGACGGTCGTGCCAGACGAGCATGGCCGGCGCGGACGGCGAAGTCGTGTGGTCCTGGCCTCTCGACGCTGAGGTCAAGTCCGTGGTCGTTGCTTGACGGCACGCGCGGGCGATGGGGGCAACAAAGCCGATCCCCAGGGAGAGCACGAAGGACACCGTTAAAACCAATCGCGCGGGGAAGGCCGGGTCTGTCCGGCTGTACTCGTGGTGACTGCCGCCTGCATTTCTTTCTGCAGGCGGGCCACGGGCCTCAGCCGAGGTCCGGCCTTCCTCGCGCCCTCTCTTATTTCGGAGGGACATGAGCGATGCATGCCTCGGGCACGATGTGCCGCGGGACTGCAATCCCGCGTCTTATGAGTTGGCGCGGTCCCCAACCAAGTCCACCACTGTCGTCCCGGACAAGCGCGCTCCCGACACGCGCAAGCATTGTTCGGCAAGCGCGCGCCGATCCGGGACCCATAACCCCAGGGAGCTGTTCGAGGCACGATGGCCGCTCCATCCCGCCCAGCCACACCTGCTACGGCGTATGGATCCCGGGTCGGCGTCCGCCCCCGCTTCGCAGGGCCGGACTTGCCCGGGATGACGCTGAGGGTGTGGCCGGCCTATGCGTCCCAAAACCGCACGGGAGCGGGGCGCGTCGTGACGAGGAGACGCGCGGCTCCATCACGGTCGCCCTCACGCCTCCAGCGCGGTCCTGATCATGCGGGCGAGATCGGCGCTGAGATATGGCTTGGCGAGCAGCAGCACATCGGCGTCGAGCCGGCCATGATGCACGATGGCATTCTCGGTGTAGCCCGACGTGTACAGCACCTTCAGCCCGGGCCGCCGCTTCTCGGCTTCGATCGCGAGCTGGCGGCCGTTCTTGCCGCCGGGGATGATGACGTCGGTGAACAACAGGTCGACCCGCTCGTCGCTGTCGATGATCGCGAGCCCCTCGGCGGCGTTGCTCGCCGACAGCGTGCGATAGCCGAGCCGGCGCACCTGGGCGATGACGTAGTCGCGCACCAGCGCGTCGTCCTCGACGATCAGGATGGTCTCGTCGCCGCGCGGCACGGCTGGCCGCTCGACGTCGGCGGCCGGCAGCTCCGGCGCACTCGCCGCGCGCGGCAGATAGAGCTTCACCGTCGTGCCGTGGCCCTGCTCGCTGTAGATCTTGACGTGGCCGTTGGACTGCTTGACGAAGCCATAGACCATGCTGAGCCCGAGGCCCGAGCCCTTGCCGACGTCCTTGGTGGTGAAGAACGGCTCGAACACCTTGTCGAGCAGCGAGGCCGGAATGCCTTCGCCGGTGTCGCTGACCGCGATCATGATGTAGTGGCCGGGCCTCGCGTCGCGGTTCAGCCGCGCGTAGTGCTCGTCGAGCGTGACGTTCTTGGTCTCGAGCGTCAGCTTGCCGCCGTCCGGCATCGCGTCGCGCGCGTTGAGCGCGAGGTTGAGGATGGCGGTCGAGAGCTGGCTCGGATCGATCAGCGCCGGCGCGCTGTCATGCGCGAGCATCGACTCGATCTCGATCTGCTCGCCCAGCGTCGGGCGCAGCAGGCGTGCCGCATCGACCACGAGCCCATTGATGTCGGTGGAGCGCGGCTGCAGCGGCTGGCGGCGCGAAAAGGCGAGGAGATGCCGGGTGAGGTCGGCGCCGCGCTCGGCGGCGGCGCTGATCATGTCGGCGATGCCGGCGAGCTGCGGCTTGTCCTTGACCGCATCGGCGAGGATCTCGATCGTCCCGGTGATCACGGTCAGGATGTTGTTGAAATCGTGCGCGACGCCGCCGGTGAGCTGGCCGATCGCCTCCATCTTCTGCGCCTGGCGCACCTGGGCCTCGTTGGCCTCGATCTCCTGGAAACGCCGCACCATCGCCTCGGCGGCCTGGCGCTGCCGGATTTCTTCCTCCAATCGTTCATAGGCCTTCTGCAGCACGATGCGAGTCGGCTGCACCAGGATTTTGCGCAGCATCCTAATCATGCTGACAATGACCACGACCGAGATCACGGCGAGCAGGGCGTAAAGAAGACTCTCGAATCGTGCGTCCGACACCCAGAGATCGAGAATCGCGAGCAGACGCGTGAGCCCGTACAGCGCCACGAACACACCGAGCGCCGCCAGTGCGCCGCGGAACATGACCTCATTCCAGCGCCGCAACAGATACAGGCCGATGACGATGGAGACCGTGAAGAAGGCGCAGGCGATGAGCGCGTTGGACACGACATACAGCCAGAACCATCCCGGCGCCTCCGGCAGGCCCGCCGCTTGCACCGTCAATGTCGGCATTTGCAAACCATCCTCAAAAAGGCAACGCGTCAATCCTGGCGCCACGCGGGCCGCCCGTTGTCTCAAACCGAAAGGATCATTCAGCTTTTCGTCCCTCGCGCAAGGGCATTGGCGGCCTGGCCGAACGCCATTCCCAACTCCGCTGTCAAGCCCGTGCCACACATCCTTAACCGCCCGGTCACGCGGCTGTTAACGCCGCCACCTAAGCCGCTCGACACCTTCGTCACTTCGGGAGTGAAAGAGATGTCGAACACGATCGCGCACAACCGGCGCGAGTTCCTGCGCCTGCTCGGAGCTTCGGCCGCCACCGCGGCGCTCAGCCAGAGCATCGAGCGCGCGCACGCCATTCCGGCGTTCAATCGTCACGGCAGCATCGAGGACGTCAAGCACATCGTCGTGCTGATGCAGGAGAACCGCGCGTTCGATCATTATTTCGGCGCAATGCGTGGCGTGCGCGGCTTCAACGACCCGCGCGCCGTGAAGCTGCCGAACGGCAATCCGGTCTGGCAGCAGCCGAACGGCACGGGATCGGTGATGCCGTTCCGCGTCGACAATGCCGGCCAGGTCTATGTCGAGGATGTCGCGCACGGCTGGAACGACGGCCAGAAGGCCTGGAACAACGGCAACTACGACAAGTGGATCGCCAACAAGGGCACCACGACGATGACCTGCATGAACCGGCAGGATCTGCCCTGGCACTACGCACTCGCCGACGCCTTCACGATCTGCGATCAGTATTTCTGCTCGGTGATGGGACCGACCGATCCGAACCGCTATTATCTGTGGACCGGCTGGGACGGCAATGACGGCAAGAATGGCGGCCCGGTCATCACCAACGCCGAGGCCGGCTATGACTGGACCACGTTCCCGGAGCGGCTGGAGAAGGCCGGCATCTCCTGGAAGGTCTATCAGGACATCGGCACCGGGCTGAATGCCGCCGGCTTCTGGGGCTGGACGCAGAATCCGTGGATCGGCAATTACGGCGACAACTCGCTGCTGTATTTCCATCAGTACCAGAACTCGCAGCCGGGCAGCCCGCTGTATGAGAAGGCGCTGCGCGGCAGCAACATCGCCAAGGGCGGTACGTTCGAGAATCTGTTCGACGGCCTGCGCAACGACGTCCGCAACGGCACACTGCCGCAGGTGTCGTGGATCGCCGCGCCGGAGGCGTTCAGCGAGCATCCGAATTGGCTGCCGGGTCCGGGTGCCTGGTACATCTCCAAGGTGCTCGACATCCTGACGTCGAATCCGGAGCTGTGGAGCAAGACCGTGCTGCTCATCAACTACGATGAGGGCGGCGGTTTCTTCGACCACGTCGTCGGTCCCTATCCGGCGATGTCGCGGGCCTATGGACAATCCACCGTCGACGTCAGCACCGACCTGTTCGCCGGCGACGCCAATCACCTCGCGGGACCGTATGGTCTCGGCGTGCGCGTGCCGATGATGGTGGTGTCGCCGTGGTCGCGCGGCGGCTATGTCTGCTCTGAGGTCTTCGACCACACCTCGGTGATCCGCTTCATCGAGCAGCGCTTCCATCGCCATGCGAAGGATCTGTTCGAGACCAACATCCCGGCCTGGCGTCGCGCTGTCTGTGGCGATCTCACCTCGGCGTTCAACTTCACCTCGCCGAACGAAGGTCTGGCGCCGCTGCCGAGCACGGCGGGCTTCAAGCCGCCGGCCTCCGATATCACCTCGGGCGCGCGCTTCGACGACTATCACCCGGTGCCGCCGGCCAAGCAGGTGCTGCCGCAGCAGGAGCCCGGCATCCGTCCGGCGCGCGCGCTGCCGTATGACCTGCGCGTGGACGGCGATGCGGATGCCGCGCATAAGAAGTTCGGCATCCGCTTCGTAAATCCGGGGCAGGCGGGCGTCTGCTTCCACGTGCGTTCCGGCAACACCGCGACCGGTCCGTGGAGCTACACGGTCGAGGCCGGCAAGTCGCTGAACGGCGTGTGGGATCTTGCCGCCAGCGCCGGCCAGTATGACCTGTCGGTGTACGGCCCGAACGGCTTCTACCGGCACTTCAAGGGCGGCGTCGTCTCGACCGCGGCGCTGGTCGACGTCGACACCGTTCACATGTGCGACTGGGATGAGGGAGACGACGCCCGCAGCCTCGCGGTGGCGCTCACCAACAAAGGCGCGAGCTGCGTGGTCACGCTGACCGACAACTATTCGGGACGCAGCGAGCGGCATCGCCTGCAGCGCGGCCAGCGGCTGGAGACCAAGGTGCGGCTGCGCCAGACCCATGGCTGGTACGACCTGACGGTGACGGCGGACAGCGACGCCAATTTCAACTGGCAGCTCGCGGGCCATGTCGAGAACGGCCGGCCCAGCATCAGCGATCCGGCGATGGGCAAGATCGCCGCGAGCTGATCGCGGACAACAGCGACGCGATGCGCCCGGAGCGATCCGGGCGCATCGTCAGGACGAAGAGGTGACGAGCGATTGATCGGCGTCGTCGGCGTTGGGATCACCGGGCGCGGTGGCCCAGGCAAGTTCGACCAGGGTCACGATACGGCGGCCGGCGCCATCGAGCTGGCAGACGATCAGGCCCTGGTCCTCGATATAGGTGAGCAGCCGCTGCGCCCGGCGCAGCGAGTGCGAACCGTAGGCGCGCGCGATCGCGGCGTCGCTCGGGCAGGGGCGGCCGTCCTTGGCCGCGCGGGCGAGCATCATGAACACGCCCTGCATGTCCTCGGGCAGCAGCGAGGCGCGCAAGGTGACGTCTTGCCAGCCGGCATCGTCGGAGGCCGCGTCACCGCCGAGGCCGGCGCGCGCGCGGGTCAGCATGCGGCGGAATTCGTTGAGGTCGGGCACGGCCGTGCCCAGCCCCTCGATGCGGCAGCGGACGACGAACTCCTGGTAGAGCACGCCGACGGCGCGGAAGCCGGCGTCGGGCTCGGCCAGCACCGCCTGCAACACCCGCTCGACGCGGGCGCGGCGCTCGGCGAGCTCCTCCTCGCTGATCTCCGGCGGCGGCGGTTCTGGGCGGAATTCGAGTGCGGCGGACTTCGCCGCGATGAGCTGGTCGAGCAGCTCCGGCTGCGGCTTGCGCTGCGGCCGCGGGTTGGCCTCGGGCGGTGGGGCGGCGAGGATGACGGCGCGGGCGTCCTCGAGCGAGGCTTCCGGCAGCGGCATCAGCCGCGGCGTCGCATTGCGCGGCTTGGTGTCGGTCGGGCCGATGCGCAGGCCGAGCGGACGGCGCGACAAAGCGGGGCCGAGCGCCATGAACTGGCCGCGCTCGAGATCGCGGAAGGCTTCCGCCTGGCGGCGCTCCATGCCGAGCAAATCGGCGGCGCGCGCCATGTCGATGTCGAGGAAGGTACGGCCCATCAGGAAGTTCGAGGCCTCGGCCGCGACGTTCTTGGCCAGCTTCGCCAGCCGCTGCGTCGCGATCACCCCCGCCAGCCCGCGCTTGCGGCCGCGGCACATCAAATTGGTCATGGCGCCGAGCGAGGCCTTGCGCGCTTCGTCGGACACTTCGCCGGCGACGGCGGGCGCGAACAACTGGGCCTCGTCGACGACGACGAGCATCGGGTACCAATGGTCGCGCGAGATCTCGAACAGGCCGTTGAGAAACGCCGCCGCCCGCCGCATCTGGTTCTCGGCGTCGAGCCCTTCGAGGTTGAGTACGGTGGAGACGCGGTGGATCCGCGCCCGCTCGCCGGCGACTTGAAGGGCGCGCTCGGTGTGGTCCTCGGCCTCGATGACGAGGTGGCCGAATCGCTCCGCAAGCGTAACGAAATCGCCTTCGGGATCGATGATGGTCTGCTGCACCCAGGGCGCGCTCTGCTCCAGCAGCCGGCGCAGCAGATGCGACTTGCCGGAGCCGGAATTGCCCTGCACGAGCAGGCGGGTCGCCAGCAGTTCTTCGAGGTCCAGGGCCGCAGGCGATCCCGCCGTCGTCTGCCCCATCTCGATCGCAACCGTCATGTGCCCCGACTCAAACCCGCGTCCCGCAGAGGGTGGCGCTTAACAAGCCCGGACCGATGCGTCGAGCCTTCGTGCGGGCTTGTCCCAGATTCAGCATCGGCTGTGGATGATTTCTGCAGGGAACTCCGAGGCTGCGGCGGGTCGGTCGAAGCCGCGGTCGACAGGAAACGCCCGGCGCTTGGCGCATGCTCGGGTTTCACGATACGATGCCGAAAAATGGGGCAGCAAGTGAACGAGCATTCGGACGCCGTGCGCGCGGACACGCAGATGCTCGCGCCCCAGGCCGACGTCGTGCAGGGCGCCGATGCGATGGCGCGACTGCGCGCCAGCGAGGAGCGTTTCCGCGCCTTCGTGACCGCGAGCTTCGACGTCGTCTATTGCATGAGCCCGGACTGGAGCGAGATGCGCTTTCTCCGAGGCAAGGATTTCATTGCCGATACGATGACCCCGAGCCGGCGCTGGCTCGCGAAGTACATCCCGTCCGATCACCAGCCGCAGGTGCTGGACGCCGTCGGCAGGGCTATTGCGACGAAGAGCGTGTTCGAGCTGGAGCATCGTGTCATCAGGGTCGACGGAACGCTCGGCTGGGCGCATTCGCGTGCCGTGCCGATGATGAGTGGCGATGGCGTCGTCCTCGAATGGTTCGGCGCGGCCCGCGACATCACCGAAAAGAAGCTGGCCGAAGAGGAGTTGCGCAAGAGCGAGGAGCGGCTGCGCAGCGCGGTCGAGGTCGGGCGGCTCGGTCTGTGGGATTGGAACGTCAGGACCGGCGAGGTTTATTGGTCGGACGAGCATTTCCGCATGGAAGGCTACGGCGTCGGCGAAGTGCCTCCGAGCTACGAGGCCTGGACGGCGCGGCTTCATCCGGAGGATCGAGCGGCAACGGAAGCGGCGGTGCGGCGGGCGATGGAGCTGCGCGAGGACTATGCGCGCGAGTTTCGCGTCATTCATCCGAACGGGACGCTGCGCTGGCTGTATGGCCGCGGCCGCTTCTTCTACGACGAGGCCGGACGGGCGATCCGCATGACCGGCGCGATGATCGACGTCACCGAGCGGCGCGAGTGGGAGGAGCGGCAGACGGTGCTGGTGGCCGAGTTGCAGCATCGCACCCGCAACCTGCTCGGCGTCGTGCGTTCGATGGCCGACAAGACGGCGCGCGCCAGCACCGATCTCGCCGATTTCCGCACGCGCTTCCGTGACCGGCTGGACACGCTGTCGCGTGTCCAGGGCCTGCTGTCGCGCCTCAAGGAGCAGGACCGGGTCACGTTCGACGATCTGATCCGCAGCGAGCTGTCCGCGGTCGCCGGCACGTCCGAGCGCGTCACACTGGCCGGGCCGCCGGGTGTGCGATTGCGATCCTCCACGGTGCAGATGCTTGCGATGGCGCTGCATGAGCTCGCCACCAATGCCGTCAAATATGGCGCGCTGGCGCAGCCGTCCGGCCGGCTCGGAGTGGTTTGGTCGCTGGAGCGGAACGGCGCGGACAACAGGCCCTGGCTGCACATCGATTGGCGGGAGAGCGACGTCGACATGCCGCCCCCTGGCGTCGTCTCCGTCGGCACGGGACAGGGCCGCGAGCTGATCGAGCAGGCCTTGCCCTATCAGCTCAATGCCAGGACCTCGTTCGGGTTCACGCCCGACGGTGTCAGCTGCACGATTTCGCTTCCCGTGTCTTTCACCACGCCGGAGCTCGAGGACCATGCCTGAACGTCCGCTGCGTGACCGTCACATCCTCATCGTCGAGGACGAATACATGCTGGCCGACGAGCTCAGGCGCGAGCTCGGCGGTGCCGGCGCAACGGTTCTGGGACCGGTCGGAACCGTTGCGGAAGCGCTGGTGCTCGCGAACAGCCAGGCGAGGATCGATGGTGCCGTGCTCGACGTGAATCTGCGTGGCGAGATGGCGTTTCCGGTCGCGGACTTGCTGGTTGAGCGCGGCGTGCCCTTCGTGTTCACGACGGGCTACGATGAATCGATCATCCCCGACCGGTTCGCGGAGATTCTCCGCTACGAGAAGCCGATTGCAGTCGAGGGGCTCATCGGTGCGCTCGGACGCATGGCCGAAACCGGGGCGCGACAATGACGCGCCCGCGGCACGGACCTGCCGGGCGGGAGGCGGAGGCCCTACACCTCGCGCCGGCTGAGGAAGGCGAGCCGCTCGAACAGATGCACGTCCTGCTCGTTCTTGAGGAGGGCGCCGTGCAGCGGAGGGATCAGCTTGCGCGGATCGCGCTCACGAAGCTGCTCGGGGCCGATGTCCTCGTTGAGCAGCAGCTTGAGCCAGTCGAGCAGCTCCGAGGTCGACGGCTTCTTCTTCAGGCCGGGCACGTCGCGCACCTCGAAGAAGATGCGCAACGCTTCCTCGACCAGACGCTTCTTGATGTTCGGGAAGTGCACGTCGACGATGCGGCCCATCGTGTCTGCGTCGGGGAACTTGATGTAGTGGAAGAAGCAGCGGCGCAGGAATGCGTCGGGCAATTCCTTTTCGTTGTTCGAGGTGATGATGACGATCGGGCGCAACTTGGCCTTGATGGTCTCGTTGGTCTCGTAGACGTGGAACTCCATCCGGTCGAGCTCGAGCAGGAGATCGTTCGGAAACTCGATGTCGGCCTTGTCGATCTCGTCGATCAGCAGTACCGGGCGCTGCTCGGCGGTGAACGCCTCCCACAGCTTGCCGCGCTTGATGTAGTTCTTGATGTCGGACACGCGGCTATCGCCGAGCTGGCTGTCGCGCAGCCGCGACACCGCGTCGTATTCGTAGAGGCCCTGCTGCGCCTTGGTGGTCGACTTGATGTGCCAGGTGAGCAGCGGCGCGTTGACGGCCTTGGCGACTTCCTCGGCCAGCACGGTCTTGCCGGTCCCCGGCTCGCCCTTCACCAGCAGCGGGCGCTCGAGCACGATCGCCGCGTTGACGGCCACTTTGAGGTCGTCGGTGGCGACGTAGTCCTGGGTCCCGGTAAATTTCATCGCGCCTCGCTTGTCGGTCGAACTTGTGTTGAGTGGCTACGCCGCGGCAGCGGCTTTGAGATGATGGCTGCCATCGGAAGGAGAAATAATCAAGCGCGCCTGATCAGCGAGAGGATCACGAGCACGATGACGGCGCCGATGGTGGCGTCCAAAATCGCACCCAAGGTGCCGCTGGCGAGCGCGATGTGCAGCGCCGGCAGCACGTAGCTCGCGACCAGGGCGCCGATGATGCCGATCACCATATTGCCGATCAGGCCGAAACCGGCGCCGCGAACGATTAATCCGGCCAGCCAGCCCGCGATGGCACCGATGATCAGCGCTGCAATGATACCCATGAAAACCCCCATTCCATCCGTGGTTCCTGGGATTGTAGAGCAAAAAGCCGCCCGGTCCAGACTGGCCGCAGCGGCAGCCCTCGACGCGCCCTGGCCCTTGACGTGCCCTCCGGGCCGCGCGATCTAATGGGCATGTTCCTGCAATTCTTCACAGCACTGCGCGACGCGCAGGTCCCGGTCTCCTTGCGTGAATATCTCACGCTGATGGAGGCCATCGACGCCGATCTCGCCGAGCATTCGGTCGAGAACTTCTACTATCTGTCGCGCACCGCGCTGGTGAAGGACGAACGCAATCTCGACAAGTTCGATCGCGTCTTCGGCACCGTGTTCAAGGGATTGGAAAATCTCCTCGATGCGATGGAGAAGGCCGAAATCCCCGAGGAGTGGCTGCGCAAGCTGGCCGAGAAGTATCTCACCGAGGAAGAGAAGAAAGAGATCGAGGCCATGGGCTGGGACAAGCTCATGGAGACCTTGAAGAAGCGGCTGGAAGAGCAGAAGGGCCGGCACCAGGGCGGCAACAAGTGGATCGGCACGGCCGGCACCTCGCCGTTCGGCGCCTATGGCTACAACCCCGAAGGCGTCCGGATCGGCCAGGACAAGAACCGCAACAACCGCGCCGTGAAGGTGTGGGACCGCCGCGAGTTCAAGGATCTCGACGGCAATGTCGAGCTCGGCATCCGCAACATCAAGGTCGCGCTGCGCCGCCTGCGCAAGTTCGCCCGCACCGGCGCGCCGGACGAGCTCGATCTCGACACCACCATCCGCGAGACGGCCAATCACGGCTATCTCGACGTGCACATGCGTCCCGAGCGGCGGAATGCGGTGAAGGTGCTGGTGTTCTTCGACATCGGCGGCTCGATGGATTCGCACGTCGCCCAGGTCGAGGAATTGTTCTCGGCGGCGAAGAGCGAATTCAAGCACATGGAATATTTCTACTTCCACAACTGCCTCTATGAGGGCGTGTGGAAGCAGAACAAGCGGCGTTTCACCGACCGCACGCCGACCTGGGACGTGCTGCACAAATATCCGCACGACTACAAGGTGGTGTTCGTCGGCGACGCGTCGATGAGCCCTTATGAGATCATGGTGCCCGGCGGCTCGGTCGAGCATGTCAACGAGGAGCCGGGCTCGGTCTGGCTCGATCGCGTCATCCGCACCTATCCGCATACGGTGTGGCTCAATCCGGTGGCGCAGAAGCATTGGGATTACTCGGAGTCGACCACCATCATCCGCCGCATCTTTTCCGAGCGCATGTATCCGATCACGATCGAGGGGCTGGAGTCGGCGATGAAGGAGCTGGTGCGCTAGAACGGCCCCGTCATTCCGGGACGGTCGCACCAGCGATCGAACCCGGAATCTCGAGGTTTGTTCGATAAGCTCTGGATTCCGGGTTCGGTCCTGCGGGCCGCCCCGGAATGACGCCGAGCAATACGACGCTCTGCAATAGCGGGGCAGGGAGGTTCGAGAATGCCCCAGACCATCACCCGCGGCATCAAGACGCTGCTCGACGAAGCCAATGCCGAGATCGAGACGCTCTCCGCGGCTGAGGCGATGGAGGCGGCCAAGCGCGACGACGTCGTGATCGTCGACATCCGCGATCCCCGCGAGATCGAGCGCGAGGGCAGGATTCCCGGCGCATTCTCCTGCACGCGCGGCATGCTGGAGTTCTGGATCGATCCGCAGAGCCCCTACGCCAAGCCGATCTTCCAAGAGGACAAGACGTTCATCTTCCATTGCGCCGGCGGCCTGCGCTCGGCACTGGCCGCCAAGACCGCAAAGGATATGGGGCTCAAGCCCGTGGCCCACATCGGCGGCGGCTTTGCCGCCTGGCGCGAGGCGGGCGGGCCGGTCGAGGCCTGGGCGCCGAAGAAAAAGGATTGAAACCTGCTCGTCACACGCGGGCTTGACCCGCGTGTCCATCGCTTGAAGAAGATGGATCGCCGGATCAAGTCCGGCGATGACGATTTGAAAGTGATGCTGGAGCCAGGCCATGACCGCCCCCAATGACCCGCTCGTCTCCACCGACTGGCTTGCGGCCCGTCTCGGCGATCCCAAGGTCAAGGTGCTCGACGCGACCTTCAAGATGCCGGGCGTGCTGCCTTTGCCGAAGGACGATTATCTGAAGGCGCACATCCCCGGCGCCGTGTTCTTCGACGTCGACGAGGTCTCCGACCATTCCAATCCGCTGCCGCACATGTATCCGAGCGCGGAGCAGTTCGGCCGGGACGCCGCGCGGCTCGGTGTCAGCAACGGCGATACGGTCGTGGTCTACGATGCCGGCGGCTGGGTCGCCGCCCCGCGCGCCTGGTGGATGTTCCTGTCGTTCGGCCACGCGGATGTGCGCGTGCTCGATGGCGGTTTAAAGAAGTGGGTTGCCGAGGGGCGCCCCGTGGATGGCGGACAGGTCACGCCGGCCGCGGGCAGCTATCGCGCGACCTTTGACGCCGCGCGCGTGCGCCGGATCGAGCAGATGGTTGCCAACCTCGCAGGCCATGCCGAGCAGGTGATCGACGCACGGCAGGCGCCGCGCTTTGCCGGCGAGGTCGCCGAGCCGAGGCCCGGCCTGCGCTCGGGTCACATTCCGGGCAGCCGCAATCTGCCGTATGCGGAGCTGTTCGACGCCGCCACCGGCGTGATGAAGCCGCTCGAGGACCTGCGCAGAGCGTTCAGCGCCGCGGGCGTCGACCTGGCGAGGCCGATCGTCACCTCCTGCGGCTCTGGCGTCTCCGCGGCGGTGTTGACATTGGCGCTCTACCGGCTCGGCATTCGCGACACCGCGCTCTATGACGGCTCCTGGTCGGAATGGGGCGTCGAGAACGGGCCGCCCGTCGCGACCGGACCGGCCTGACCGGCGCCGGCTCCTATCGGGAGCGCGGCGCGGCCGCCTGGGTCATGCCCTGGGCCTGACCGAAGGGCTGCTGCTCGAACGGGTTGGGGAAGGCCTGGGGTTGCTGCTGCTGGGCTGCAGCCTGGCGGGCGGCCCGGACGCGCTGGGCATAGCGGCGCTGCTTGGCACGCTTGGCGGCCAGTTGCTTCTCGCGGGCCTGCCGCTTCTTCAGGACGCTCCGCCGCAACTGAACGCTGGCGATTTTGACCGAAGCGCGATGCTCGCCGGCCGCGGGCCGCTCCTGGTGGATGGGCTGTTCGCCGAGTGCCGCCAGCTTGGCTGCGATCGGATCGAGCGCCACCGGTGCCGGGGCAGGCGCCGGCAGAGCCGGAGTCGCGATGGCGGTATCTGCGCTCGCGACGACTTGCAGCCCGGACGCAGGCGCGGTTGGGGTGGCCAAGGGCTCGCTGGTGGAGGACGCCACGACCGGTGCTGGATTCGAAGCGGTCGCTTCCGGAGCCATGTCCATCTTGGGCTTGTCGGTCGCCTTCTCGACGACGACCGTGCTCGCCATATCGGCGCTGCCAATTTCAGGCTTCATGCTGCCGGTGCCATCGCTCAGCGCCGCGACGGTCTGGCTCGGGATCACGACACGGCTCGTGTCGACCAGGTCAGCCGGCAGAGAGGGGGTCGGCAAGGCCGGCGGCTCGACGGCGGCCGCTGTCTCGATCTTCTCCGTCACCGGAGCATCGGATGCCGCGGCGCTCAGCGGCTCGGCTGCGGCCTGCGGCGCGTCGATGGGGCTCGCGGCTGAAGCGAGCGGGGCCGCGGGGCTGGGCTCGACCCGCAGCACGGCGAGAACCGGCGGTGGCTCCGCCGGTGGCAGGAAGGTGGTGAAGCCGGATGCCTGGGTCGAGCGCCAGGACGAGTTGCTGGCAAACTGTTCATGAGCGGCGCGCAACAGAGCTGCAGCACCCATGCCGAAAACGGTGAGAGAGATCGAACAGAGGATCGCGGCGACGAGGAAACGAAAGCCGGGAAGCATCGACGGAAAACTCTCCGTCACGGCAGCAGGACTGCCGAGACCTTCGAGCCAGTAGGGAACGCGGTGATCACAGGGAATGGCCGCGTTCGCGACGGTGCCGGCTTCTGCCGTGCATCGCGAATCAGGCTGAAGTCAGAATACCGAAAGCGTTCCCGCTCGCTCGTCAAATCGCGGCATCGATGCGGCCATCCGGAGCTTGGCTGCACTTTTTCGGCGGCGTGAGACTTCCGTGCAACGACGGTGGTGTGATCACAATTTGCCGAAATGGCACCGCGTCGGCCGGAATTGTCTTGAATGCGCCGCTATCTTCGGCCATCTGGCGGAGCAAAGGTCCCAATCGGCGGCTTGGGGATACTGCAAGGGCGATGATGATCAGACACATTCTGACGGTTTGCGCGGTCGCAGCGGCGGGCGCGGCGGCGACTTCGTTCGCCGAGGCACAGCAGGTCTATCAGACTGCACCGGGAGCCTACTCGCCCGCGCCGACTCCTTACCCGACCGACGCGCGCGGACATAACCCGGATTTCGATGCGCTGGACGACGAGGACGCGCCCGGCAACTCCGCCGCGCTGCCGCCGCCCGGACCGGTGATCTCGCCGGACGATCCGCGCTATGGACGGCCTGCCAGCGGACCCGTGTATGGGACCGCCGCTCCGAGCGGCCCTGTTCTCTCACCGGATGACCCCCGCTACGGGCGTCCGGCCAATGCTCCGGTTTATGGCGCGGCGCCGACCGGCCCGGTGATGTCTCCCGATGATCCCCGCTACGGCAGGCCGGCAGGGCCGCCCCCGGTGATCTACGGGGATCGCCCGGCCTCATCGCAGCAGGCCTATGGCGGCGATGCCGGCGCACTGCGTCCTCCGGGCGCGGTCGGCGGCGCCTCGTCCGTTCCGGGAACGGCCCAGGCTCCGGCCGGCGATCGGCCGATGACGGTGGCGGCTTTGCCGCCGGAAGAGCAGCCGGATGCAGCGCCCGCGCCGCTGCCGGCCAACCTGCGTCGCCAGGAAGTCGACTTCGTCACCAAGGAGCCGCCGGGCACGATCGTCGTCGACACCCCGAACACCTATCTCTACCTGGTGCTCGGCAACGGCCGGGCGATGCGCTACGGCGTCCGCGTCGGCCGTGAAGGTTTCACCTGGACCGGCGTGCAGAAGATCACCAAGAAGACCGAGTGGCCGGATTGGTATCCGCCGAGCGAGATGATCGAGCGCCAGCCCTATCTGCCGCGCTTCATGGCCGGTGGTCCGGGCAACCCGCTGGGCGCCCGCGCGATGTATCTGGGCTCGACCGTGTATCGCATCCACGGCACCAACCAGCCCTCGACGATCGGCAAGTTCGTGTCCTCCGGCTGCATCGGCATGCTGAACGAGGACGTCTCGGACCTGTTCGAGCGCGTCAAGGTCGGCACCCGCGTCGTGGTCATGCCGGGCGGCGCGCCGGCGGGATCGAACAAGAACATGGCGGCAGCAGCCAACGGCGCGCCTGCGCCGGCCCCCGTCCAGGCCCAGGCCAATGTCCCGGCCGCCCAGCCGGCGACGATGCAGCCGCTGCCTCCGCCGGTGACCATCCGCTGAGCAGCGGCGATCGATGGCTTCGAAACACCCTCCTCGCGGAGGGTGTTTTCGTTTCGGAAGGGGGTCAGGCGAGCCGGCGTGGCGGCTCGGCCCCACCGAGCCAAGTGGCGATGCACTCGACCATCTGGCCGTAATGGGCGCGGAAGCTTTCCTCCGTGACGTAGCCGAGATGCGGCGTCAGCACGACGTTGTCGAGCCTGCGCAGGGGATGCGTGACCGGCAGCGGCTCGACTGTGAACACGTCGAGCGCGGCACCCGCGATGCGCTTCTCGCGGAGGGCGCGCAGCAGCGCGGGCTCATCAATGATGGGAGCCCGGGAGGTGTTGACCAGATAGGCGGATGGCTTCATCCGCCCGATGTCGGCGTCGCCGACCAGCCCGCGTGAGCGCTCGCTCAGCACGACGTGGATGGTGATGATGTCGGCCGTCGCGAACAGCTCCTCCTTGCTCGCGTAGCCGACGCCGGCGTCCTGACAGCGCTCCGGCGTGAGATTGGGGCTCCAGGCGATCACCTTCATGCCGAACGCCTGAGCGAGCCCGGCAACCTTGCCGCCGAGCTTGCCGAGCCCGATCACGCCGAGCGTCTTGCCCTCGATCTCGACCCCGCCCAGCGACTGCCAGGGCTGGCCGGCATGCATCCGCGCATTCTCCTGGCCGATCCGGCGGGTCAGTTCCAGGATCAGGCCCATGGTGAGAGGAGCGGTCGGGTCGCGGCCATATTGGGTGCCGCAGATCACGACGCCGCGCGCCTTGGCTGCCTCCATGTCGATCGCGGCATTGCGCATGCCCGAGGTGATCAGGAGCTTCAGCTTGGGGAGCCGGTCGATCAGCGTGCGTGGGAATGGCGTCCGTTCGCGCATCGCGCAGATGACGTCGAATTCGGCCAGCGCGCTGGCGGCCGTATCCTCGCTGTCGAACGGATGGGTGAAGGCCGTGACATCGACCTTGTCGGCCAGCCGGGGCCAGTCCGCCAGCGACAGGGCCGTATCGTAATAGTCGTCGAGAATTACACAGCGCAGCCGCGTCATCGGTCCGGATCCATTCGGGCAGGGAACGGCGACGTGAGACCGTCGCCAGCGAATGGATGGCATCGTTGCGCGCAAAGCGCGGGCGGCGCAAGCCGTGCGCCGGTCAAGATCAGTCGAGATCAGCCTTGAGGCGGAACGCTGCGTCGTTGCCGTATTTCGCGCGCCAGGCGGGGCCTGGACCGCGCATGTAGTGCAGTTCCGGCCGATACGGGTTGAAGGCCCGGGCGACAAATTCGCGCCAGAAAGCCCTGACGTCGGCGAGGAGACCGGATCGGCTCTGGCGTTCTGCCACCGCGGCGGACAGTGAAACTGACGTAAGGGTTGCCATGACGGGCTCTCGCTGTTGTCGGTCGCGGCTTGTGCCGCTTGGGCGCGCGGTTCTTGCGGGCCGAGACCGAGTTTCCCGCCGAATTAATTAAAAGATGGTTGCAATTGTCGTGATCGACCGCACACATGGTGAGGAAACCGTAGTCGTCCGTGAGCGCCGGGTCTGCGCCGGGCGGATACGACCCGGGATTGTCCCGGCAATTGTTCCGCTTGAGGTGGGCTCTCCGGTTGCCCTTTGGTGACCGCACGGCTACATCAGCGGCAACCATTTTCCGAAATTTCAGCCGGTTTTGAGGGACACGCGATGGCGCGCCAGTTCGTCTACTTCATGCAGGGTCTGTCCAAGACCTACCCGACCCGCAAGGTGCTCGATAACATCCACCTGTCGTTCTATCCCGACGCCAAGATCGGCGTGCTCGGCGTCAACGGCTCAGGCAAGTCGACCCTGCTCAAGATCATGGCAGGGATCGACAAAGACTACACCGGCGAGGCCTGGGTCGCGGACGGCGCGCGTGTCGGCTATCTGGAGCAGGAGCCGCAGCTCGATCCCAAGCTCACGGTGCGCGAGAACGTCATGCTCGGCGTCGGCAAGCAGAAGGCCATCCTCGATCGCTACAATGAGCTGGCGATGAACTACTCCGAGGAAACCGCCGACGAGATGACCAAGCTGCAGGACGAGATCGAGGCCCAGGGCCTGTGGGATCTCGACAGCAAGGTCGACCAGGCGATGGACGCGCTGCGGTGCCCGCCCGACGACGCCGATGTGAGCAAGCTGTCCGGCGGTGAGCGCCGCCGCGTCGCGTTGTGCCGCCTGCTGCTCGACCAGCCCGACCTGCTGCTGCTGGACGAGCCGACCAACCATCTCGATGCCGAATCGGTGTCCTGGCTCGAGGGCCATCTGCGCAACTATCCCGGCGCGATCCTGATCGTCACCCACGACCGCTACTTCCTGGACAACGTCACCAGCTGGATCCTCGAGCTCGATCGCGGCCGCGGCATTCCCTACGAGGGCAACTACTCGTCATGGCTGCAGCAGAAGCAGAAGCGGCTGGAGCAGGAGGGCCGCGAGGAGGCCGCGCACCAGCGCACGCTGGCGCGCGAGCAGGAGTGGATCGCGGCCTCGCCGAAGGCGCGCCAGGCCAAGTCGAAGGCGCGCTATCAGCGCTATGAGGAGCTGCTCAAGAAGGCCAGCGAGAAGCAGACCCAGACCGCGCAGATCATCATTCCCGTCGCCGAGCGGCTCGGCCAGAACGTCGTCGACTTCGAGGGCCTCTCGAAGAGCTTCGGCGATCGCGTGCTGATCGACAATCTTACCTTCAAGCTGCCGCCGGGCGGCATCGTCGGCGTGATCGGCCCGAACGGCGCCGGCAAGACCACGCTGTTCCGCATGATCACCGGCCAGGAGAAGCCCGACGCGGGCACCATCACCGTCGGCGAGACCGTGCATCTCGGCTATGTCGACCAGTCGCGCGATGCGCTCGACGGCAACAAGACCGTGTGGGAGGAGATCTCCGGCGGCAACGAGCTGATCCTGCTCGGCAAGAAGGAAGTGAACTCGCGCGGCTATTGCTCGTCGTTCAACTTCAAGGGCGCCGACCAGCAGAAGAAGGTCGGGGCGCTCTCCGGCGGTGAGCGCAACCGCGTGCATCTCGCCAAGATGTTGAAGTCCGGCGCCAACGTCCTGCTGCTCGACGAGCCGACCAACGATCTCGACGTCGATACGCTGCGGGCTCTGGAAGAGGCGCTGGAGGATTTCGCCGGCTGCGCCGTCATCATCAGCCACGATCGCTGGTTCCTCGACCGCATCGCGACCCACATGCTGGCCTTCGAGGGCGACAGCCATGTCGAATGGTTTGAGGGCAACTTCCAGGACTACGAGAAGGACAAGATGCGCCGGCTCGGCCAGGACAGCGTGATCCCGCATCGGGTCAAGTACAAGAAGCTGACCCGCTGATCTCCATGACGAGGCGCGACGCTGTCTCTGCTCCGGGACAAAGCGTCGCGCCCGCGTTGCGACCAGTTGTCGCTTCCGCGTGCTATGCGATGGCGTAGATAGACGTTCCGCCATCCATCCTAGCCTGCGAGATTCCCGATCATGTCTTCTCCCGACGCGTCCCTGTCCTCCAAGGGCGGCGCGCTGCGCCCGATTCCCATGCTGATCTTCGGCTCGCGCTGGCTGCAGCTGCCGCTCTATGTCGGCTTGATCATCGCGCAGGGCGTCTATGTCGTTCTGTTTCTCAAGGAGCTCTGGCATCTGTTCGCCCACGCCTTCGATTTCTCCGAGCAGCAGATCATGCTCGCGGTACTCGGCCTGATCGACGTGGTCATGATCTCTAACCTGCTGGTGATGGTGATCGTCGGCGGCTACGAGACCTTCGTGTCCAGGCTCAATCTGCAGGGCCATCCCGACGAGCCGGAATGGCTGAGCCACGTCAATGCCAGCGTGCTGAAGATCAAGCTGGCGATGGCGATCATCGGCATCTCCTCGATCCATCTGCTGCGCACCTTCATCGAAGCCGGTGCGCTGTCGTCGGGCAAGTCGACCTACACCGAAACCGGCGTGATGTGGCAGACCATCATCCACACGGTGTTCATCCTGTCGGCGATCGGCATCGCCATGGTCGACAAGCTGTCGAATGCCGCGATCGAGGAGGCGAAGCAGGCTGCGGGGCATTGAGGAGGGGAGCGCAAGTAGGTTGTTCACATTCTGTTCGCGGTGTGGTAGGCTTGTGCCATGACCGAAGTGGAAAACATCGTCCTTGAACATCTGCGTCTTATCCGCGGGACGCTCGATTTGCTTCGCGAGGATGTCCGCGAGGTGAAGCAGCGCGTCGGTGGACTTGAGCGCGAAGTTGCCCACGTTCACGTTGAGCTCGGGCAGGTTCACGTTCGGATCGCCGAGCTTTCGGAGCGCGTTGATCGTGTTGGGGGACGTTTGGAGCGTGTAGAGAAGCGCCTCGAATTGACAGAAGCTTAGGCGGACGCCGCAGTGTTGTTGCGCACGCTCGTGGCTTTGCTTCTGCTCGCAGTTTCACCGTTCCTATCGGTCGCGTACGCCGCCGACCCCGCCTTCACGCAATTCGTCGCCTCGCTCTGGCCAGAGGCCAAGGAGCAGGGCGTGTCGCGGGCAACGTTCGAACGCGAAACGCAGGGGCTGGAGCCCGACTACAAGCTCCCCGACCTGCTGCTACCGGGCCGTCCAGCGACGGGTGCGCCGGCGCAGGCCGAGTTCGTGCAGGTCCCCGCCGACTACATCAAGGAAGCCTCGATCGCGCGGCTGGCCGCGCATGGCCAGCAACTGATTCAGCAATATCGTCCGGCGCTCGCCGAGATCGAGCGCCGCTTCGGCGTGCCCGGGCCGATCGTGCTCGCGATCTGGGGCCGCGAGACGGATTTTGGCCGTTACGCGCTGCCCTATGACGCGCTGCGCGTACTGGCGACGCAGGCCTATGTCGGCCGCCGCAAGGACCAGTACCGCACCGAGTTCATCATGGCGCTGAAGATGCTGAGCGACGGTGTGGTCTCGCGCCGCGATCTCCGGGCGTCATGGGGCGGTGCCGTCGGCCTGACCCAGTTCTTGCCGTCGGAGTACTACAAGCACGGCGTCGACCTCGACGGCGACGGCAAGGTCGATCTCTGGCGGTCGGTCCCCGATGCGCTGGGCTCCGCCGCGCAGCAGCTCGCCAACAAGGGCTGGCAACGCGGCGTGCGCTGGGCCTATGAGGTCAAGCCGCCGGCCAATGTCGACTGCACCATGGGCGTGCCCGAGGTGAAGAAGCCGATCGCGGATTGGCTGCGCGCGGGCTTCGTTCCCGTGCGAGGCCAGCGGCTCGGCGCGGCCGAGCAGCAGCAGCCGGCCTCGCTGCTGCAGCCCGAGGGCATCTACGGCCCGGCGTTCCTGACGACGGCGAACTACTTCGTCATCAAGGAATACAATTTCTCGGATTTGTATGTGCTGTTCGTCGGCCACCTCGCCGATCGCATGACCAGCCCCGCCGCCTTCGCGACGCCTTGGGCGGCCTCGAAGCAGCTGCGCAGCAAGGATGTCGAGGCGATGCAGAAGGGGCTGACGCGGCTCGGCCTCTATGGCGACAAGCTGGACGGCAAGGCCGGCATGCAGACACGCGCCGCGCTCGGCGCCTTTCAAAAGAGGGCCGGCCTGAAGCTGGATTGCTGGCCGAGTGAATCGGTGCTGCAGGCAATCGAGGCCGCGCGGTAGCGTGCCGACGATTTGCGCGAGTCCGGCAGCAAAAAGCCCGGCCTCTCGGCCGGGCTTTTCGAAGAGAAATGGTCGTCTGGCTCAGTAGCAGACGCGAACCGGGCGGGACACCCAGCCGTAGCCGTCCCAATAGCGCTCACGGCGCCACACGCACGGCGGCGGGGCCGGCGGAGGGGCTTCGACATAGACCGGACCGCCATAGGCCGGACGGCTGGAGGCAATCGCGCCACCGATCAGCGCGCCGCCGATCAGACCAGCCGCAACGCCCGCGCCGACGTCGCCGGCCTTCGCAGCCGGTGCAGTGACGCTCAGCGAACCTGCGATAGTCGCAACCGCGAGCACCGCGGTCAGGATCTTCTTCATGTTCCAAGATCTCCTGGAGAGCGCCCTCGGGGAGCGCCGGGTTGGTGATTCACGCACGATCAGGGCCATCAGCATCGCTGAGAAAACACGATAATCCGTCAACCCTTCGTAAACTCTGTCCGACCTGATGCGACGGAAAAACGGTTTTTTCTGGCCCTGCGGACAGCGGATTTTGCGTTTTCCGCCGCCGCTTCATGGAATTAATGTTGGTGAACGATCACTCGCACACGCGGACGCGGCGGATGCGCCAGCCATAACCATCCCAGAAGCGCTGGCGTTGCCAGTAGCAGGCGTAGCCGGGATCGGCCACATAGGCAGGGCCGCCTCCGTAATACGAGTATCCCGGGCCGTAGGAGTAGCCAGGGGAGTAGGAGTACCCGGGGCCGTAGTAATAGGGATTGCTGCCGGCGGCGATCGCACCACCAATGAGCGCACCACCGATCAGGCCCGCTGCCACGCCGGCGGCAACGCGACCATTACGCGCTTCGGCCGGAGCAGGCGCCAGCGCTGCGCTCGACAGGGTCGCGACGGCGGCCAGGGCCGCGAGAGTCTTCTTCATGACCTTACCTCTTTCACTTCAGGTCGGCAGATGGCGCATCGGGTGATGCGGCACGTTTTCACATCCCGCTTGAATGATCAATGAACGGGCTCGTCCCATTGGACGACCCATAGACAGGATACGTTCAAATGCTGCATTGCACAAAATTTTCCTGCGGCTCGGACCAGTCATGACGCCGGCGATGGCTATCGCCGTGGCCGTTGGGCTGACATCGGCCTTGTGCTGGGTACTGCTGGTCAGATCCGATCGCCAGCAACCGCGCCGGCGCCGGTCATCTGACACCGCGACCTCCGACACGGCGACCTCATCGACCTCCGGCCAGGGCTTCAGCCTCGCCAGCTGGTTTTCGAATACCTCGGTCGACGCCATGGGCAACCCGATGGACAGCGGCGGCGATGGGGGAGGAAGCGATGGAGGTGGCGGGGACGGAGGAGGCGGCGACTAAGACCGCCGATGATCGCGAGCTTCAATTGCTGACGACTTTGATCTGCAGCAACGTCCTACTCTGAAATCATTCTAGGTTGCACGACAGATTGGAATAGCTTCAAAAGCGCGGTTTTCCCTTTGCGCGGGTAGCTGCGGATGACTATCGATAGCGGACCAAACGACGATTGGCCGG
This sequence comes from Bradyrhizobium sp. HKCCYLS3077, assembly GCF_051167555.1. Classification (NCBI taxonomy): domain Bacteria; kingdom Pseudomonadati; phylum Pseudomonadota; class Alphaproteobacteria; order Hyphomicrobiales; family Nitrobacteraceae; genus Bradyrhizobium; species Bradyrhizobium sp. HKCCYLS3077. Next base: position 212,546 of record NZ_JBNPTH010000002.1, read on the forward strand.
TTTCTCATGATTGTTTGTTCCTGCAACGTCATCAGCGATCACGACATCCGCAAGGCTGTGACCTCCTCGGACGAATTGCCGCGGAGCCCCAAGCAGGTCTATGGCTGCCTTGGCTGCAGCGCGGAATGCGGACGCTGTGCGCGTACGATCAAGACGATCATCGATGAAGCCCTGGGTCCCTGTGCGCGTGCGTGCCAGAGCGGCTGCCAGCATGCCCATCAGCATGCGCAAGCGCCGGTGCAGGCCGTCGAGGACGGCCTCCAGAGCCGGTTCGCCCTCGCCGCCTGCTGACCGCCGCTGCCCTCCCGCGCGTCGCTCTCCGCCCGAAAAATGCACATGAACGGGGGTCGTCTCCGCACTTCGAACCTGTTATTGAGCGCCTGCGGCCTCAAACTTTTCGGAGCTTATCTATGCAGGGCGACCCCAAGGTCATTGAATATCTCAACAAGGGATTGCGCAGCGAACTGACTGCCATCAACCAATATTGGCTGCACTATCGCCTGCTGAACAACTGGGGCCTTCTCGACATGGCGAAGGTCTGGCGCAAGGAATCCATCGAGGAGATGGAGCACGCCGACAAGTTCACCGACCGCATCCTTTTCCTCGACGGATTCCCGAACATGCAGGTGCTCGATCCCTTGCGCATCGGCCAGAACGTCAAGGAGATCATCGAGTGCGATCTCGCCGCCGAGATCGGCGCGCGGACGCTGTATCAGGAAGCTGCGACCTACTGCCATGGCGTGAAGGACTACGTCTCGCGCGACCTGTTCGAGCAGCTGATGAAGGACGAGGAGCATCACATCGATTTCCTCGAGACTCAGCTCGACCTCATCAACCGCATCGGCCTCGAGCTCTACACCCAGAAGCACGTCGGCGGGCTCGAGAGCGAGCACTGACGGTCACGGCCAGACGGCGTCTCTCCTGCGGAACACGGTCGGTTCAGGGCTTCGTAACTTGCCTTGAATCGACCGCCTCCGCGACATTGCAGGCGCTCAGTCGATGATGCCGAATGCGATGACGGGAACGGCCCAATAGACCAGCTGTGTTCCCGCAAACGCGCTTCCGAGCCGCTGCAGCAGCCGCTCGAGATCCTTCTCCTGAAGTACGATCTGCACGACAATCTCGTTGGCATGTCCCTGGACCCGTTCCGAGGGGCTGCGCAGCCGGGCGCGCGCGCCATGGCCGGCGGCCTCCGACGCGGTAAAGCCCGTGACCAGATCAGTCTGCTCTGCGAGATGATCGAGCACCTCCGCACGAAGCCCCTGGGGCACGATCAACGTGAGGCAGACGGCTTGGCCGGTCATGTCGCCTCCTTGGCGCTTGCGCCGTAGCGGCGGTACAGGATCGGCAGCAGGATCAGCGTGAGCAGCGTGGACGACAGCAAGCCGCCGATCACCACGATCGCGAGCGGACGCTGCACCTCCGATCCCGGACCGGTTGCGAACAGCAGCGGTATCAAGCCGAGCGCGGTGATGCTCGCGGTCATCAGCACCGGCCGCAGTCGGCGCCGCGCGCCGTCGATCACGATGCGCTGCTCCGACAGCCCGTGGGCGCGCAGCTGGTTGAAATAGGACACCAGGACCACGCCGTTCAACACAGCAATTCCGAGCAGTGCGATGAAGCCGACCGATGCGGGCACCGACAGATATTCGCCGGTCGACACCAGCGCGAAGACGCCGCCGATCAGGGCGAATGGGATGTTGACGAGCACCAGCAGAGCCTGACGCACGGAGCCGAACGTCGTGAACAGCAGCACGAAGATCAGACCGATCGCGACCGGCACGACGATCGCGAGCCGCGCGGCGGCGCGTTGCTGATTCTCGAACTGGCCGCCCCAGGTCAGCCGATATCCCGCTGGCAGCGGCAGTTCGGCTGCAACCCTCTGCTGGGCGGCCTGTACGAAGCCGACCATATCGCGTCCCCGGACATTGCTGCGCACCACGCTCATGCGGTTGCCGTCCTCGCGGTCGATCTTCACCGGGCCATCGACCCGCTGGATGCGCGCCACTTGAGAGAGCGCGACATGCTGGCCCGATGCCAGCGTCAGCGGCAGCGATGCCAGCATCGTCGGCGCCTGCCGCGTGATCTCGCCGCCACGAACCAGGATCGGCGTCCGGCGTCCCTCCTCGAGCGCGGTGCCGATCGTTCGGCCTTCGATCTGCGTGCGCAGCGAGGCGGCGATGGAGTCCACCGTCAGTCCAAGGCGGCCAGCCTCCATCCGGTTGACGGCGATCGTGTAGTACTGCGCCCCCTCGTTCAACGTCGTGTAGACGTCCTGCGAGCCCTCGACCTCGGACAGGATGGATGAGAGCTTTGCGGCGATCTCGTTCAGCTTACCGATATCAGGCCCGAAGATCTTGACCGCGACGTCGCCGCGAACGCCGCTGATCATTTCCTGCACGCGCATGTCGATCGGCTGCGTGAAGCTGAGCGAGACGCCGGGGAAGCCGCTCAGGACCTCGCGCAGCTTGTGCAGCAGCGCGTCGCGATCCGTGCTTTGCCTCTGTTCCGCCGGCTTGAGCACGAGAAAGGTATCGGTCTGGTTCGGTCCCATCGGATCCAGACCGAGTTCGTCGGAGCCGGTGCGCGCGATGATGCCGGCGACATCTGGCACCTTCATCAGGGCCGTCTGTAGTCGGGCGTTGATGGCAAGCGATTCGTCGAGATTGACGGACGGAAGCGTTTCGACGCTGACGATAATGTCGCCTTCGTCCATCGTCGGCATGAAGGTCTTGCCGAGCTGAGCGTAGCCGTATCCCGCGGCGATGAGGGCGGCGAGCGCGGCAACAATGACCTTGCGTTCGTTCCGGAGCGCCCATTCCAATGCCGGCGCATAGATGCGCTGCGCGGCCCGGATCAGCCACGGATCCTCGTGCGATGCGGATGTGACGACGAAGGAGGTCGCGACCGGAAGCACCGTCAGCGCGAGCAGCAGCGACGCGGCGAGCGCGAAGATGATGGCGAGCGCGACCGGGATGAAGAGCTTGCCCTCCAGCCCCTGCAGCGTCAGCAGCGGGACGAAGACGATGATGATGATCAGGACGCCGGAGGCGACCGGCTGCAGGACCTCGCAGACGGAACGGTAGACGATGTGGACGAGCGGCGTCGTGCTCGCGCGGTCGTGCTTGCCGAGATTGCCGACGATGTTCTCGACCACGACGACCAACGCGTCGATCAGCATGCCGATCGCGATCGCGAGACCGCCGAGACTCATCAGGTTGGCGGACATGCCGACGGCCCACATCACGATCAGCGCGATCATGATCGCGAGCGGCAGGCTGAGCGCGATCACCAGCGATGCCCGCCAATTGCCGAGGAACAGCAGCAGCAGCACGACGACCAGCACAGTCGCCTCGGCGAGCGCCCGGACGACCGTGCCGACGGCGCGGTTGACCAGCCGGCTGCGGTCGTAGAACACGTTGATGCTGACGCTCGCGGGCAGCGTGGGCTTCAGCTGCTCCAGCCGGGCGCGGACATCGCGGACCAGTTGTCCGGCATTGGCGCCGCGCAGGCCCAGCACCAGCCCCTCGACCGTTTCGCCCTTGCCGTCGATCGTCACCGCACCATAGCGGGTGAGGGCGCCGATCTTGACGCGGGCGACGTCGCTGACCCGGATCGGGATGCCGTCGCGTGTGTCGACCACGATGGCCTTGATGTCGTCGATGCCGCGGATGCTGCCTTCGATGCGGACCAGCGCGCTGTCCTCGCCCTGGTTGACGCGTCCCGCGCCGTCGTTGCGGCTGTTGGCTTCGATGGCCTTGCGGAACAGCTCCGAGGAAATTCCGCGCGCTGCCAGCGCATCATTGCGCGGCACGATCTCGAACGCGCGGACATAGCCGCCGAGCGAATTGACGTCGGCCACGCCCGGCACGGTGCGCAGCGCCGGCCTGATCACCCAGTCGAGCAGAGTCCGCCGCTCCGCAAGCGACAGGTCGGGACTGTCGATCGTGAACATGAACATCTCGCCCAGCGGGCTCGTGATCGGCGCGAGGCCGCCGCTCACGCCTTCCGGAAAGTCGCGCGAAACATTCGACAGTCGCTCCGAGACCTGATTGCGCGCCCAATAGATATCGGTGCCATCCTCGAAATCGACGGTGATGTCGGCGAGAGCGTACTTCGTCGCCGATCGCAAAATCTTCTTGTTCGGCAGCCCGAGCAGTTCCAGTTCGATCGGCACGGTGATGCGCTGCTCGACCTCCTCGGGCGTGAGCCCGGGCGCCTTCATGATGATCTTCACCTGCACAGGCGAGACGTCGGGAAAGGCGTCGATTGGAAGGCTCGGCAGCACCACGGCGCCCGCGCCGATCACCAGCAGTGTGCTCAGCAGGACGAACAGCCGCTGCGACAGCGCGAAAGCGACCAGGCGCTTCAGCATCATTGTCCCAGCCGCGCGAGAATGCCGCGCAGCGCGGAGATGCCGCCGGTGGCGATGTCGTCCTTGTCGGTGATGGGCCCGGAGATGACGACGTGATCCTGGTCCTCGGCGAGCAGCGTCACCGCGACGAGGCGGAAGCCGCCCTGCGTGGCGACGAACACCGAGGCCTGGTCGCCGCGGCGGACGAGACCGCTATAGGGAATTTCCCAGGCGCTCTCGCCGGCAGAGATGAAGCCGATGCGCGCGGCCGCCATCTGGCCGGGATGCAGCTCGCCGTTGTTCGGAATTTCGGCGCGCACCAGGATGGTCTGCGTCGCCGCGTCCGTCGTCTCGGACACCAGGATCACCTGACCAGGCGTCGCGTAGCCGTCGATGTCGACCCTGGCGCCGGTCTTGATGGCGCCGATGCTGGTGGCAGGTATCGCGATCTCCGCCCACAGCGGCGACAGCCGTGCGAGCTTCACCAGCGAGGCGGCCTGCTCGAGGCGCTGGCCCGGCGATACCGTGATCTCGACCACCGACGCCGCGCGCGGCGCGGTCACGGTGAGCGTCGTGCTGATCGCGGCCTCGTTGGACAGCCGCGAGATCGCCTCGTCTGACAGCCCGCTGAGATGCAGCATCTGCCGCCGCTCGGCCACCACGATGCTGGCCTGTCGCGCCTCGGCCTGGCTAGACTCCAGAACGCGCTGCGGGATCGCCTTGCCGTCGTACAGGTCCGCATTGCGCTTGAGTTGCTGAACCGCGAGCACCTCCTGCGCCAGCGCATGCAGATAGTCCCGCTGCAGCGATACGAAGCTCGGGCTTTCCATCGTCAGCAGCGGCTGGCCGACCGCCACGCGATCGCCGCGGGCGACGGCGAGATTGGTGATCATGCCCGACACCGGCGCACTGACGACCCAGAGCTGCGGTGTCGGAATGACGAGCTGCGCGGGGTAGGGAAGCGTCTTGTCGAGCCGGCTCGAGATCGGATGCGTGACACGGACGCCGAGATTCTGCGCCTGCTCCGGCGTGAGTTTCAGCTCCTCATCGGCCGCCGCCGCGCCCACGATGGCCGACAGCGCGAGCGCCAGGAGGGCGCGCGCGAGGGGCGCTGCAGTCGATCGAACAAAACGCCCGGTCATGGTGATGAGGAATCTCAGCTGGATGCGATGACGCGCTTCATACCCAACTTCCTCTCGCTCCGCACCTGCACAGCTGCGTGAGCACGGTGGTTTACTTGACTGATCGCGACTGCAAATGAGTGGCAGCAGCGGAACTCACAGCTGCTCGCGCCAACGCGCATCGATCACGTCCTGAGCCTCCGGCGCGCCGAGCTTGGTCTGATCATAGATGATATCGCTAATGCTCGGCATCGCCGAGCGCGGGACCTTCGCATCCGGCGACCAGAGCTTCGCGCGCATGATCGCCTTGCCGCAATGGAAGTAGACCTCTTGCACGGTGATCACGAGCGCCGCGCGCGGCGGTTTGCCGAACTCTTCGAGCTGCGCCAGAAGATCGGGATCTGTCGACAGCGCGGCGGTGCCGCCGACGCGCAGGGTCTCGTTGAGGCCGGGCACGAAGAAGATCAGTTGCACCTGGCCGGAGCCTTCCGTCACGTTGCGCAGGCTGTCGATGCGGTTGTTGCCGGGACGGTCCGGCAGCAGCAGCCGCTGGTCGCCGTCGATCTGGACGAAGCCGGGATGACCGCCGCGCGGCGAGGCATCGACGCTGCCGTCGAGGCCGGCGGTGGCCATCACGCAGAACGGCGACATCGTGATGAATGTCCGGCTGTGGACGTCGAGCCCGGGGCGCACCTTCGCGAGCACGCGCTCATGAGGCTTCGGATAGATCGCTGCGAGATCGTTATCGGCTGGGGCGCTCACGGCTCGGCTCCTCGAATTATTTCACGTGATCAGGTGGACGGCGCCAGGGCCAATCGATGATGCCGGCGCTGTACAGCGCCCACCACACCAGCACGGGCTGGAACGCCAGTCGCGGGCCGTGATAGAGCCAGCTGCTGCCGAGCAACGGCAGGTCGATCGCCTCGAACGCATGCTTGAAGTTCGCGGGCCACACGCAGATCGCGTAAGCCGCGAGCCCGATCCCCGCCCAGCGCCGCATCGGTGTCGTCACCAGCGCGGCCGCGCCCGCGAGTTCGCAGATGCCTGTGAGCAGAATGACCTGCGGGGCGAACGGAACGAAGGACGGCGTGATCCGCAGGAACGGCTCGGGGATCGCCAGATGCGCGATGCCGGCGGCCGCGTAGAATGCCGCCATCAGCCAGCGCATCACGGCACGGCGCCGATCGTCGCGCGGTGCCTCCGTCATGTCGCTGTCCCATGCGCGGACCTCGCTGCGTTCATGTCACACGGCATCCGCCGGAACGAAGCAGCTGATGATGATATCGCCGCGATGGTGGACGTACCACACCACCGCCTCGCCGATCGGGTTGCCGCGGTCGCGGATGATGGCGCGCTCGGGCACGGCCATCCAGCGGCCCTCGATCGGCACCCAATAGGTGCCGTCGCGGACGTCGTAGGTGGTCCGGTGACCGTCGGAGACATCGCAGCAGGGGACGCCGTTGGGCGCGATCACGCTCTTGAACCAGGCGCGGATGTCCGGGGGCACGTTCTCGAACTGGCCGTTGTCGACGGCGAGCGCGACGGGTGCGGAGGCGAGCGCCCCGAGCATCAGAACGGCCAGAACGATTCCGCGCATTCGAGGCTCCTTCCCCCGCTACATGCCGCGCTGCGGCGCCGTCGCGAGCAACTCGCGCAGCGCCTCGACGTAGAATTTGGCAAAGCCGGTGGTGAGATGGCCGCGGGTCTCCGCCGACGCCGGGATCAGCAGTACCTTGCCGTTGGCGACGCGTTTCATGGCGTCCGCGGTAACGCCGGTCTCCGGCGGATTGCGTTCGTCATCGGCCGAGTTGATCAGGAGCACGGTCGCCTTGATCTTGTCGAGATCGGCGGACGGATTGTAGTCCTGCGACGAGCCCCACTGATAGAGGAAGTCGTTCGCATCGGTGGGAATGGGCGTGCCGAGGCGCTCCTCGACCAGCTTGTCGGCCTTGGCCGCCGTGGGCGCTGCCACCTGATAGGCGATCGTGCCGCCGGCGGTCGCGGTGCCATAGGCCGTGACGGCGTATTTCATCATCCGCGGCTGGGTCGTGTAGTTGCCGCCATTGTAGTCGGGATCGTTGCGGATCGTCTCCAGCATGATCCGCCGCAGCATCCAGTTGCGCGCCGCCATCTCCGTCGGCTGCGAGGCCATCGGCACGGCGATGTCCATGAACTCCGGATAGCGCGTCGCCCACACCCAGCTGTGCATGCCGCCCATCGAATTGCCGATGATCATCCTGACATGCTTGATGCCGAGCCCCTCGGTCAGCAGCCGGTGCTGGGCATCGACCATGTCGGCATAGTCATAGGCCGGGAATTTGGTCTTCATCCCATCCGACGGCTTCGACGATTTTCCGTGGCCGATGCTGTCGGGGATGATGATGTAGTATTTGCTCGCGTCGAGCGGCTGGTCCTTGCCGAACAATTCGCCGGCGAAGGTCGGCCCCAGCATGCTGGCCCCGGAGCCGCCGGTGCCGTGCAGCACCAGCACGGGCTGGCCCGTGGGCTCGCCGACGGTCGTGTAGTGCAGCTTCAGCTCCGGCAGCGTCTCGCCGGTGTGAAACTTGAAATCCTTGATGACGACGTCGCCCTGCTTCGGCGCGGGGTAGTCGGCGGCCAAGGCCGGTGCGCAAGAAACGATGATTGCGGCAAAAGCGGCGGCAAGCGGTCGAAGCATGCATTCCCCCTGATCTCTGCGCGACTCTTTCGATCGCGTCCGGGGCATGATAGCACGGTCGAGGACGTCGTTCAGCACCGGAATCCACCCGCCATGTGCCGCAACATCAAGACGCTGTTCAATTTCGAGCCACCGGCCACGGAGGCTGAAATCCAGGCCTCGGCGCTGCAGTTCGTGCGCAAGCTCTCAGGCTTCAACACGCCGTCGCAGGCCAACGAGGCCGCCTTCGCAACCGCGGTCGAGGACGTCGCCAACGCGGCGCGGCGGCTCTTGACCTCGCTGCACACCCAGGCTCCGCCGCGCGACCGCGAAATCGAGGCGGCCAAGGCGCGGGAGCGGTCGGCGGCGCGGTTCGGACCGCGCTGAGCCGGCGGGCGCCACAGCAGGGCGAGCGCCTCAGAACTCGTCGTCCTGATCCTCGCGCGCGGCGGCCTTTTTGCCGTGCTTCTTGTTTTTCTTGCCCTTCTTCTTTTTCTTCTTCTTGGGAACGTCGATCTCGTGCGGATCGTCGTCCTCGAACGCCTCTTCCAGCGCCTCGTCGTGCTCGGTCGAAGCGAAGATGTCGCGCACGGCGATCAGCTGCGCGTCGCGCTCATGCGCCTCGCGATCCCGGTTGCGCTTGTAGTCGTCATAGGCGGCGAAGATCTGCTCGAGCCAGGGCATCAGCTGATCGATCGTCGGCAAGGTGCCGGGCGGCCCCTGTTCACCGCGAGGGCCCTGAGGTCCTTCGGGACCCGGCTTGCCCGGCGGACCTTGTTCGCCGCGTGGGCCTTGTGGACCAGGTTTGCCCTGAGCTCCCGGCTTGCCGTCGGGGCCGGGCTTGCCGCGCTGACCATCCGGTCCGCGCCGTCCGGGCTGCCCTTGCGGGCCACGTGGACCCACCGGGCCCTGCAGGCCGCGTCCGGCCGGATTCCTTGCCACTACCGCAACTCCGCTACCAAGCTCTGATTCGCGGCAAAGCCTAACAGAGCCGTGATGATCGCAGCAATTGCAGGAGGGCTGCGAGGCCGACTGATCAACATCAATCGGCGACGCATCCTGATGAGTTCCACTCGATGGGATATCGGGCGGTCGCCGTTGGATCAGGCCGTATAGGCGGGCACCGCGATGCCGTCGGCCGTGTAGCTGCGGATCTTGTTGCGCAGGGTGCGTACGGGCATGCCGAGCAGCCTTGCGGCGTGGGTGCGATTGCCATTGCAGCGCGCCAAGGTCTGGACGATGAGCTCGCGCTCGATCTCCGACAAGGGCGTGCCGATCAACAGCGGCAGAACCTCCGCAGCCGATGGCGACGGCGGCATGACGAGGGGTACGAGTGAGGGACTTGCGGTATCGGCTGACAACTCTTGCGACATAACTCCTCCCGATCAACGCCCGCGCCGACGCTCGAGACGACGCGAAAACATCGAGACCAACTAAACATCCAGCCCGTAAATCACCGTGGTCGGACAAGGTTAACGGGGCCTTAACACGGGGGCGCAGCGAGCCAACCGGCCCGAAATACCCCGAAAGTGCCATTGTTTCGCTGGGGTCTCGACCCATTTCGCCGCAACGCGGCGCAAAAGGGGCGAGGGACGGAGCAGGCCACGCCGCTCCGTCCCGCATCGATCGGGAACGTTGTGTCAGAACTTGCAGTGGCCGTGGCGGAGCAGATGTTCCTTCATCGCCAGCGCCTCGATCACGGTCGGCACCTTGGTGCTGACCGTCTGATAGTTGCCCGGCCACGGCGTGGTCGGCACGCCGTTGTCCCACACCTGGCAGAAGCCGGTGTCGCTCCAGCGGATCAGGTGATAGGGCGCGGCGCTCGCAGGCGTCGCAGCGGAGAGAGCGGCGCCGGCAATAGCGGCAGTGGCACACAGCAGCGAAATGCGGGTCATCAGGAAGGCTCCTCAAATGGCTAAGTGAATGCGGGGCTCCGGCGGCGCCTGCGGCTTGCCGGAGCCGGGCCGGGCGCTTGGCCCGGACACCCCCTTCAGTGTCGTTCGTCATGGAACCGGTTCAATCCTGCATCGCCGCGGCGAGGGCGGCATTTCGACCACACTCGCGGCCTCGCATGCGCATGGCCGCGTAAAGGGCTAAATTCGGCCCGATCGATTCGCTTGGTGGGGCGCGATCGCCGCGCGCGGCCACCGAAATACCGCACCTTCGCGCATCTCATAATCACGCTGCAAAGCTCACTTCGCTGGAGACTTCATTCATGAAAATTGCATCCTCGCTTCGCGGTCTGCTGGTGGCGCTGACGGCCGCTTGCGGCGCCGTCATTCCCGCCACGGCGCATGCGGATGGCGGCTTCATCACGCTGACCATCTACAAGGCGGGATGGATCATCGGCGGCTCCGGCGGCAGCGGCGTGCTCAACTTCCACGGCCGCGCCTATCCGCTGTCGACCGGCGGCATCGACTACGGCCTCGTGTTCGGCGGCTCCCGCACGGTGCTGCGCGGCCGCGTCAGCAACATCTGGCGCCCGTCGGATGTCGAGGGCGTCTACGGCGCCGCCGGCGCCGGCCTCGCCGTCGGCCGCGGCGTTCGCGGCATCGTGCTGACCAACCAGAAAGGCGCGGTGCTGGAGCTGTCCGGCGAGCAGGTCGGCCTGCTGGCGAATGTCGACCTGTCGGGGCTCGCGATCACGATCAGGTAGGGAGGTCATTGGTGATCGGTGCCGGAAAAAGAGCATCGCCGCCGCTACTAACAACCGCTGTCATCGCCCGGCTTGACCGGGCGATCCAGTACGCCGCGGCTCATCGGCTCAATCACAACCGCGTCTGGAATACTGGATCGCCCGCCTGCGCGGGCGATGACAGTTTTTCCTGAGTTGGCCGCGCGGCGCATCATCGATCTCCCGCTCACGATTCGGCGTTCTCGCCGCACATCGTGCGCGAGGGTTGCCTCGGCTGAGCCCCATCGACATCCGAGAGGGGCAGGGAAGACCGGGAGCTCGCCGCTCCCATGGTCCGCGTGCAACAAAAAAGCACGCGGCAGAACCACAGGCTCGGCTGGGACATCCCGGCCTTCCCTGCGCGCATGGTTTGACGGCTTATACGTGGTCTCCCTGGTGCGCCGGGCTTGTTGGCCACCATGACGCACGGGATGCCTTCGCAACACCGCGCGCGTGATACCAGCATCGGGGTATCAGGACATCACGACTTCGCCGTACGTGACGGCCGGCGCTCGTCCGGCGCAGCCCTCACGTCCACCGCGGCCCACCTCCACGTATCGTGACGACGCGTACGTCCCTCTGCATTGGGGCGGGTTGAGGGAGAGATAATCATGATTTCGGAAAATAAGCAAGAAGTATTTTCGGCAAAGACGAATACGCCTTGAGAGGGCCGAGTGCCTGCCGCGTCGGCGGTGAGCTCCCCTCCCCCTTGCGGGGAGGGGTTGGGGGTGGGGGTCCGCGGGCGATGAGTTTCGTTTGAGGCAGGCCGGTCCAGGTGATCTGAAATCACCGGACCGACTTCTCGTGGGGACCCCCACCCCCGACCCCTCCCCGCAAGGGGGAGGGGAGTGGAGAGACCGGCGCCGTGGAGATGTTCTCGGCTAAGGGAAGACGGCACGGTCTCACCAGCCCTGTGAGCAAGATGGGCATGCAGTCCACCCTGCTAGGGGGGGCAAAGGCGCGCCCGTGACCCTCATTGTCTGCTGTGCTCCGTCACGCGCCGTGCCCACCGTCGTGCTGCTGAGTGCGCCGATGCATGGTGGGCACGCGCACGCCACCGCCCTGCGGGCGATTGCTTTGTCCACCCGATCATCCTTGGCACCGCGTATTAGGCCGTCGTCACGATATGCTCCGCCAGCTCCAACCATGGCTGCAGCGTCCACGCACCCGACGCGGCTCCCGACGGCGAAGACAGCACGAACACGGTCGGAAAATCGTCCTGCTCCGGCTGCCGTCCCAGCGCGATCGCGCTGGTCGGCCGGCCGTAGAACAGGCTCGCCGCCTTCTTGCTGGTGAAGGCCACGGTCGCCGGACGGTACTGCCGAATCTTCGCCGTGAACCCCGCAACATCCACGCCGGCCTTCAGCGCGACATGGTCCATGCCCGCGCCCTGCTTGCACAGGTCGGTGAAGCCGATGCCGAGCTGACGCAGCGTGGGATACTCCTCCGGCTGGTACAGCCGCGGCGTGAGCCCAGTCGCATGCAGCGTGCGCCAGAAGCGGTTGCCGGGATGCGCGTAGTAGTGCCCGGTCGCGGCCGAGCGCTCGCTCGCGGCGGTGCCGGCGAAGACGAGGCGCAGGCCGGGCTGAAGCTGGTCGGGCAGGCGGTCCATGGCGCCTTGTGCATTATTGCTGGCCTCGCAACAAGCTGTTGCGAGAGGGCTGCATTGTTGCCGCAGCGGCCGTGGTCTAGGTCAGGCGCAACACAGGGAGCCCCGCATGTCGCAACGTCGTCTGTATCAATTCACCCTCTCCGGCCACTCGCATCGCGCCAAGCTGATGCTGCATCTGCTCGGGCTCGACTGCGACTATGTCGATGTCGACCTCAAGGGCGGCGCGCACAAGCGGCCGGACTATCTCGCGCTCAATGCGTTCGGGCAGGTGCCGGTGCTGGTCGACGGCGAGGCCGTGATCCCCGATTCCAACGCGATCCTGGTCTATCTCGCGAACCGCTACGACGCCTCCGGCCGCTGGCTGCCGCGCGATCCGCTCGCGCAGGCGCAGGTGCAGCGCTGGCTGTCGGCGGCGGCGGGACCGCTCGCCTTCGGCGCAGCGGCAGCGCGGATCGCAACCTTGTTCGGCGCGCCGACCGACATGGCCCGCGCGCACCAGCTCGCCAGCGGCCTGTTCACGGTGATGGAGCAGGAGCTCGGCCGCCGGCCCTGGCTCGCCGGCGATGCGCCGACCATCGCCGACATCGCGCTCTACACCTACACGGCGCATGCGCCCGAGGGCGGCGTCTCGCTGAAGCCCTATCCGAACGTGACCGCGTGGCTCACGCGGATCACGCAGCTGCCCGGCTTCGTCGCGATGCCGGCGAGCCCGGTCGCCGCCGCCTGACGCCGCGGGGATGCACACTGCCGCGTCGCCGTCCTTCGAGACGCACGCCTGCGGCGTGCTCCTCAGGACGAGGCCTTGGCAGCAGGCCGATATCAGACCCTCATGGTGAGGAGCGCCGCTTGCGGCGCGTCTCGAACCATGAGGCCAGGGGGGAGGCGGCTTACAGGAAGCAGCGGCGCTCGTCGCGCAGCTTGAGCTGGATGTTGGTGGCCTCGACGAAGGTCGGCACCGGCTTGGAGACGATCTTGTAGGTCGACGGCCATTCCATCGGCTTCGACTGCAGCTCGGTGTTCCAAATCTGACAGATGCCGGTGTTGTCCCAGCGGATCACGTAGTAGCCGCTCTTCGGCGCGGGCGCAGCGAAGGCAGGTGTGGCGATCGAGGCGGCGGCGAGGGCCGCGGCGGCAGCGAGAGTGGTCAGGCGACGCATCGTCAATCTCCTCAAACGAACGACAGCGGCCCGCGGTGGCGGGCTGACGAAGGCGAGCGCGCGGCTGGCCTTGGGCGAAAGTGGTGCGACAAAAGGGCGCGTCGCGCAAGCCGCGACGTGGCGCCGTTCACAGCGATCTCGGCGATGTGACGATGGGGTGTCGTCATGATGGAGGAGGCGCCGGACGCGCGCCTCCCGGCGTGCAGATGCGGGGCTGCTCGCCGTCGCGCGGCCTCAGAGCGTGCAGCGCCCCTGGCGCCGCAGCTTCACCTGGAGCGTGACCGCATCGTTGAAGGTCGGCACGACGCGGCTGATGATCTGGTAGCGCGACGGCCACTGCACCGGCCTGAACGTGAACGCCTCGCTCCAGACCTGGCAGATGCCGGTGTTGTCCCAGCGCAGGATGTAATAGCCGGCGCGGGCCGGCGTGGCGGCCATCAGCGCCGCGGCGGCAAGGCTGGATGCAATACAGATTGTGGTGAAACGAAGCATCGACAAACTCCGGCAACAAATCGGCCCCTTCCTTGGGGCGCGGCCTGTGTCCATGCGGTGTCGTTCAATTTGAAGGCAGGGCGCCGCGAAACATGCGGCAAAACCGCGCGAGCAGGCATGCGTTACCGATGGCGCATGGCTGACGCGGCGCATCGATGCCGATCAGCGCGCTTGCGGTCCGGGCAGGATGGTGAAGCGGACGGCCTTCGCTGGACTATGGCGTCGCGTAGCTCAGGCGCGCGAACTCCGCCGGCGGCGTTGTCGCCTCCTGGACCGAGAAGCTTCTGTGATGATCGGCCACGCGATCGACGACGACGGCGGAGCCGACCATGGTCACGCGTTGCGTGCTGCCGGAACGGCAACGCGTAGTAGGTTTTTCCGGCCGCGGTGGTGAATTCGACCTGATGGGGAATCCCGTTGATGGCGCGGCTCCACGCGTTGTTCGGCACCTCGAGCGTATGCTTGCCGGGTGCAAGCTCGACAGTCATGTAGCGCCCCGGCGCGAGCGAGCCGACCGTCTTGCCATCGATGTCGATCGTCACCGGGAAGACGCTGACGTTGAAGCCGGTGGGCCGACCGACATGCAGCGTCGCATAACCAGTTCGCGGCGCCTCCGGCGGCTTGGCGGCCTCGTTCCCGATCGGGACCGATGAGCAGCCTGCTGTCAGCGCGATTGCCAGGCCTGCGAGCAGCCAGCGTAGGGGCCGATCCAGCGCCGCCCCGAAAAATGCAATGAACATCGCCGACATTCCCCCGCCCCAGCGGTATTCAACCACGGGCCGCATCGCAATGACAAGCGTGAGTCAGAACCGATATTGCTCGGAGCGGGTAGGGTAGGCAAGCGGCAGCCTCCAGGGCGGAAGCGTGTCTATCGTCGCGCTGCCGTGAAACTCTTAGCATCATGCCGCCGCGCGCCGCGCTGCTTGATACAGCGCCCTCGCCCCCAAGGCGAAGCTTTGCTTCGCCTTGGGGGCGAGGGCGCAGCCACTTGCACCACTAGTCGCTAGAGACGCTTGCTAGCGCTACGTCTTCACCGCCGCCACGCCCTCGATCTCGATCAGCATCTTCGGATCCGGCAGCGCCACCACCACGCACGTCGTCCGCGCCGGATACGGCGCCGGCCCGAACGCCGCGGCATAGAGCCGGTTCATGACCGCCACATCGGCCGCGCGCGTCAGCAGCACGTTGACCTTGACGACATCGCGGAGAGAGGCGCCGCCCTCGGTCAGCACACGCGTGAAATTGGTCACGACATTGGCGAACTGCGCCTCGAACTCATCAGGCAGGTTGCCGTCGGCGTCGAAGCCGGGGATGCCGGAGATGAAGAGAAGGTCGCCGACGCGGTTGCCGAAGGAGAGCGGCGGGGCTTTGATGTGGGGTGGGGCGGGGATGTGGTGGATGGGCATGAGGCATGCAAATGAGCATTTTCTGTTGATTGCAATCTTTAGGTGAGGATTTATCCACAAACTGCTGCTGCAAATGGTAATTTGTCAAGCGAGGAGATGACTTGATGACTCAGAGCGATTCTGCCGTCGGTAATGAGTTTGATGCGGCAAAAATTATAGTCGAAACCCTTAGTGGGCTGGGACCAGCGCAACAGGAGCGTGCGCTACGCTTTGCTAGCGAAGCGTTGGGCCTGAGTCCGTCGAATCTGCATGCGGCTACTCAGAAAGGAGGGCACAATGAATTTCCGGATTTGGGTGCTCGCCCGTCGCCACGACAGATCGACATCAAACAATTTACGGCAGAAAAGTCTCCCACTAGCGATCAGCAATTTGCAGCTGTCGCAGCTTATTACTACCAGTTCGAAGCGCCCGCAAACGAGCGACGCGAAACGATTAGCGCGGATCTTCTAGCAGAAGCGGCGCGCCTGGCTACTAGGCGTCGTCCGAGTAGATTTGCGTTAAACAATGCAAAGAATGCTGGCTATCTCGATTCAGCTGGACATGGAGAGTTCAAGCTAAATACGGTCGGAGAGAACTTGGTTGCTATGACTCTGCCGGGTAAGGTCGTCGCTAGCGGACCCAAGCGTTCTCCGCGTAAGAGAAAACCTATCGCTGGTAAGCGAGTTCGAAAAAAGGGAAAAAGAACATGAGATTGCACGTTTGGGGAGGTAGATGACAGCTGCTCTTGACGCAATAGACGCTGCACTCCAAGAAGTGACAACAGCTCGACTGATGATTTCGAAAACTAGGTCAAAGCAGGTTCGTAACGCGGATCATCTGGCAAGTCTAAGGTCACTTTCGTACGCATGGTTCAATGGGCACAAGAAGTCCGTAGTTTCGGTGGCGAGCGATGATCTGGGGCAAATTGATGATGCGTTTCAGACGATATTGAACTCCACGGACAGAAGCGCTGCTAGATCGACATATCTCGGCGCGCTAACGCGAGCGAAGAGTTCGCTAATAGCTGTGCGGTCTGCCATTTTGAAAGAGCAGACGTCTGTTGTTCCAAGTTCGGATGACGCCTTGCCGGACTTTTCCCCTCTGGCGGGAAATCTTCAAGTGCGCGACGTGCTCGGCGATAGATGGGTTGAGTGTCAAAAGTGCGTATCCGCTGGAGCGCATCTTGCAGCAATTGTCATGATGGGCGGCTTGTTGGAGGCTCTTTTCGTCGCCCGTGCTAATAAAATGGAAGACAAGTCCGTGCTTGTAAAGGCTAAGGCTGCGCCAATAAACAAGGGGACTGGTAAGGCGCTCGACTACCGCGACTGGATGTTGGATTCCTACATAAAGGTTGGTCATGAGCTCGGCTGGATTACCGAGTCGGCCGCGACAAGTAGCGGATGTCTTGAAAGAATTTCGAAATTACGTCCATCCTGCAAAGCAGCTGAGGCATGGAGTGGCGCTAGCGCACAACGACTCTGCGATGTTTTGGAGTGTTACGAAAATACTGGTACGGCAGCTACTGGCCAGCGCGGCTTAGAACGTAGGGTGGTAAAGAGGCCGTGCGCGAGCAGCCCTGTTATCCGAGCATGCCATTCATCTTTGGGTGTTGCTGTGTCCTCCCGCGCGAAAGCCTGTAGCACGTCCGCGCAAAGCGCGGACGTACACTTGCTAGCTTACTTACTCACAACGCCTTGTTGCTCTCCTTCACCTTCTCCGCGTCGAGATACACGCTGCCGCCCATTTCCTTGAACCTGGCGCTCATCTGGGCCATGCCGTCCTCGATGGTGCCGCTGATGGTCATGCCGACGGTCGCGGGATCATTGAGCGTCGCGGCGTAGTCGCGGACGTCCTGGGTGATCTTCATCGAGCAGAATTTCGGGCCGCACATCGAGCAGAAATGCGCGACCTTGTGGGCTTCCTTCGGCAGGGTCTCGTCGTGGAAGCTTTTCGCGGTGTCCGGGTCGAGGCCGAGGTTGAACTGGTCGGTCCAGCGGAACTCGAAGCGGGCGCGGGAGAGGGCGTCGTCGCGCAGTTGGGCTGCGGGATGGCCCTTGGCGAGGTCGGCGGCGTGGGCGGCGATCTTGTAGGTGATGACGCCGGTCTTGACGTCGTTGCGATCGGGCAGGCCGAGATGCTCCTTCGGCGTCACGTAGCACAGCATCGCGCAGCCGAACCAGCCGATCATCGCCGCACCGATCCCTGAGGTGATGTGGTCGTAGCCCGGCGCGATGTCGGTGGTCAGCGGCCCCAAGGTGTAGAACGGCGCCTCGCCGCACTCCTTGAGCTGCTTGTCCATGTTGATCTTGATCTTGTGCATCGGCACGTGGCCGGGGCCCTCGATCATGACCTGGCAGCCCTTGTCCCAGGCGATCTTCGTGAGCTCGCCCAACGTCTCCAGCTCGGCGAACTGGGCGCGGTCGTTGGCATCCGCAATCGAGCCCGGGCGCAGGCCGTCGCCGAGTGAGAACGAGACGTCATACTTGCGCATGATGTCGCAGATCTCGTCGAAATGGGTGTAGAGGAAGCTCTCCTTGTGATGCGCGAGGCACCACTTGGCCATGATCGAGCCGCCGCGGCTGACGATGCCGGTGACGCGCGACGCGGTGAGGTGGATGTATTGCAGCCGCACGCCGGCGTGGATGGTGAAGTAGTCGACGCCCTGCTCGCACTGTTCGATCAGCGTGTCCTTGTAGAGCTCCCAGGTGAGCTTGACCGGATCGCCATTGCACTTCTCCAGCGCCTGGTAGATCGGCACGGTGCCGATCGGCACCGGCGAGTTGCGGAGGATCCATTCGCGGGTGGTGTGGATGTTGCGGCCCGTGGAGAGGTCCATCACGGTGTCGGCGCCCCAGCGGATCGCCCACACCATCTTGTCCACTTCCTCTTCCACCGAGGAGGTCACCGCCGAGTTGCCGATATTGGCGTTGATCTTGGTGAGGAAGTTGCGGCCGATGATCATCGGCTCCAGCTCGGCATGGTTGATGTTGCAGGGGATGATGGCGCGGCCGCGCGCGATCTCGTCGCGGACGAACTCCGGGGTGATGAAGGCGGGCACGGACGCGCCAAAGCTCTCGCCATCGGCGAGCGCGGCTTCGGCGCGTTCGAGCTGGACCTTGCGGCCGAGATTCTCGCGCTCGGCGACGTAGATCATCTCCTTGGTGACGATCCCGGCGCGGGCGAATTCGAGCTGGGTGATCTTGTGGCCGTCGAGGCCGCGGAGCGGCTTGTGATGCGCGGTGAACGCCTTCGCCGCCTTGTCGGCGCCGACATTGCCATTGTCCTCCGGCTTGATGTCGCGGCCGACATATTCCTCGACGCCGCCGCGCTCCTTGACCCAGGCGGTGCGGTTGCGGGGCAGGCCGGCGTTGACGTCGATGGTGACGCTGGGATCGGTGTAGGGACCGGAGGTGTCGTAGACCGGCAGGTTCGGCTCGGAGGCCGCCTCCGACAGGATGATCTCGCGCAGGGGCACGCGGAGATCGGGCGCGGAGGCAGGCGTCGCGTAGATCTTGCGCGACGACGGCAGTGGGCCGGTGGTGACGGCGGGCAGGGTGGTGTCGGGATTGGAGCGAATGTTCATGGGATCCTCCTGGTCAATTGTTGTCGGCCGGGCCGAATGCGGGCGCGGAGTTCAGAGGGGATGCGTCGGAGTAGGGCGTGTTGGAGCGATATGTCGCGGCGTGCGCAGTGCGCTCCCCTCCCCCTTGCGGGGAGGGGTCGGGGGTGGGGGTGCCCGGAACGCGGTGCTGATGAGTAGGCGCGTGATTGAAGTTGTAGGGTGGGTGTGATCTCACGCTGAGAGCAGTGCGCGTGGACCCCCACCCCCAACCCCTCCCCGCTGCCGACAATCGCTGCGCGATTGCGGCGTGGGGGAGGGGAGCGCACTGCGCGCTTGGCGGCGAGCTCGTGCAACAAATCTCAGACGCATTCGCAAATGCTGGGCGCATCACGCCGGCTCCTTCGCCGCATCGAGCCACGCGCGCACTCTTGCGTCCGGATCGGCATTCTGCGTGACGTCGCTGACGACCGCGATCGAGTCTGCGCCGGCAGCAAAAATCTCCGCCGCCTGCTCCAGCTTAATGCCGCCGATCGCGACCAGCGGAATATCGCCGACGCGCTGCTTCCACATGCTGATCTTCGGGATGCCTTGCGGCGCGAAGCGCATCGCCTTGAGCGTGGTCGGGAAGATCGGGCCGAGCGCGACGTAGTCGGGCTTGGCGGCGAGCGCGGTCTCCAGCTCGGCATCGTCATGGGTCGACAGGCCGAGCGTCAGGCCGGCCTCCTTGATCGCCTTCACATCCGCTTCCGCCAGATCCTCCTGGCCGAGATGGACGTGCGCGGCTCCCGCGACGATGGCGGCGCGCCAATAGTCGTTGACGATCAGCTTGGTCGCGGTGCCCTTGGTGATTTCAAGCGCGTCGGTGACGATCTGCAGCGCCTGGCCGTCGTCGAGATTTTTCGCGCGCAGCTGCACGGTGCCGACGCCGAGCTTGGTCAGGCGCTCGACCCAGGCGAGGCTGTCGACGACGGGATAGAAGCGATCAGGATACGGCATGCCAGAACGGGGTCCCAACGACAGGGGTGGAAGGCGAGGCGAAATCGCGGGCGTCCATCAGCCCGGCTTCGTAGGCGGTGCGGCCGGACTCGACGCCGAGCTTGAAGGCGCGGGCCATCGCGACGGGATCGGCGGCCTTGGCGATCGCGGTGTTGAGCAGCACGGCGTCGTAGCCGAGCTCCAGCGCTTCGGCCGCGTGTGATGGCGCGCCGAGGCCGGCGTCGACGACGAGGGTGATGTCGGGCAGGCGGTCGCGCAGCAGCTTCAGCGCATCGCGATTGATGATGCCTTTGGCGCTGCCGATCGGCGCGGCCCAGGGCATCACCACCTTGCAGCCGGCATCGACCAGGCGCGTGGCCACGGTGAGATCCTCGGTGCAATAGGGGAAGACCTCAAAGCCGTCCTTGATCAGGATGGTGGCGGCCTCGACCAGTCCGACGACGTCGGGCTGCAAGGTGTCGTTGTCGCCGATCACTTCGAGCTTGATCCAGGACGTGCCGAACAATTCGCGCGCGAGCTTGGCCGTGGTCACCGCCTCGCGCACGCTGCGGCAGCCGGCGGTGTTTGGCAGCACCGTCACGTTCAGCTCGTTGATCAGCTTCCAGAACGCATCGCCCGTCTTGCCGCCGGCGGCTTCACGCCGCAGCGACACGGTAACGATCTCGGCATCGGAGGCGCGGATCGCATCCTGCATGATCGCGGGCGAGGGATACAGCGCGGTGCCGATCAGCAGGCGGGAGGTGACGGTCTTGTCGTAGAATTTCAGCATGGGAATGGTCTCTCCCCGAATGACACTGTCATCCCCGCGAAAGCGGGGATCCAGTATTCCAGAGGCGGTCGTGATGAGCCGAGGGGCCGCGGCGTACTGGATCGCCCGGTCAAGCCGGGCGATGACGGCTGTGGGTGAGGCGCGACCGCCCACCCCACGTCGTCCCGGCGAACGCCGGGACCCATACCGCGTGATGCCGGATTGGGGCAGGCGGGGAGATACTGCGTCCTATGACCACCGACGGTGGTTATGGGTCCCGGCGTTCGCCGGGACGATAACAGTGTGTGGAGTGAGAGCGCGCGCTCCATCGGCATCACCCTCCCTGCCGCGGCGTGATGATCTCGATCTCGTCGCCGGCCTTCAGCGCCGTCTCCGACCAGCGGCTCCTCGGCACGACATCGTAGTTCAGCGCAATCGCGAAATGCGTGCCTTCGTAGTCGAGCTCCGACAGCAGCGCCGCGACGTCGGTGGAATTGATATCGCGGGCCTCGCCATTGACCGTCACGCGCATCGCATCACCTCATTGTCGATCTGGCCATGCGCAACGTAGTTCAATGTCGCCTGCGCCAAGCTCGGTGCGATCAGGAAGCCGTGGCGATAGAGCCCGTTGACGCGGATCTCGCGCTCGCTTCTCACCGTGATGCGCGGCAGATTGTCGGGATAGGCCGGCCGCAGGCCGGAGCCGAATTCTAGGATGCGCGCCTCGCCGAACGCCGGATGCACGGAGTAGGCGGCGCCTAATAGCTCCAGCGCCGAACGCAAGGAGACGCCAGTGTCCTCGGCCTCGAGCGAGGTTGCCCCCAGCATGAACAGATTGTCCTCGCGTGGAATGAGATACAGCGGGAAGCGCGGATGCATCAGCCGCACCGGGCGCGCGAGCTGCACCTCGGCGGTCTCGATCAGGATCATCTCACCCTTGACGCCGCGCAGCTCCGGCTCGGCGTCGCGCGCCTCCAGCCCGCGGCAGTCGATCACGAGGCCGTCGAGATCCGCGGCGCTGACATTGCTGTTGAACAGCACGCGGCCGCCGGCCTCGACGATGCGCTGGTGCAGCTTCGGCAGCACGCGGCGCGGTTCGACATGGCCCTCGGTCGGATAGAACAGGCCCTCGCGAAAGCGGCCCTCCAGCGACGGCTCCAGCTCGGCGAGCGCAGCCGCATCGAGGCGCTGATAGCCGGAGGTGCGGCGGGCGAAGCGGTCGTAATCGGCGCGGTCGCGGGCATGCGCGATCACCAGCGAGCCGTTGAACGGCGTCTCCGGCATCTCGCGCCGCCAGATGTCGAGCGAGGCAAGCCCGAGGCGGCTGATGATGGGTTCGGAGACTTCGCTCTCGCAATAGGGCGCCAGCATGCCGCCGGCCCAATGGCTGGTGGAGAGCATCAGTGCGGCGTCGCTGCGTTCGTGCAAGGTGACGGCGTGACCGGCGCGTGCGAACAGCAGTGCCTGCCAGGCACCCGCAATACCGGCACCGATGATGGATACGGGACGATCCCCGCGGGTCGTTGTCTGCTGCATCCCTGTCCCTTCGCCGGCATGACCCGGATCAGGTTCAAAGGGTCACCGCATCACGTGCGGTATCTCAGCTCCCCCTCGGAGCTCCCCTCGGAACGCGCTTAAAATAGACCGATACGCCCCGGTGTCAACGGAGTGTCACGGAAAGACTGTGGCTGTTGGATAGGAACGAAACGCCGTCAGTGCGCGCGGGCGTGCCGGCGGGTCTCGATCTTCGGCGTGATGTCGAGCGGGGCGCTGACGCGCTCCGGCCGGCCGGCGGGGCGGGCATCGGCGAGGCGCTGCCGCTTGGCCTCCTCGTAGTAGCCCTTGGCAAAAAACGCCACGGCGCGGTCGTGGTCGCCGCGGGCGGCGCGATAGGCGCCGGCGAGGTAGCGCACGCCATAGGTGAGATTGGTGTTGGGATCGTGCAGACCCGCGGCATCGCCGGTATAGCCGAGCCCACGCGCGGTCCCGAGCTTGATCTGCATCAGGCCGATGCAGCCGCAGCGGCCGACCAGGTTCGGCTGATACTTGCTCTCGCGCACGATCACGCGGTGGATCAGCGTTTCCGGAATGTTGTTGGCGGCGGCGTGCACGGCGACCAGCGCGTCGATATGCGGATGGCCGGTATTCATGTGCTTCGGCTTGGCCTCGGCCGCCTTGCGGTCGGCCTCGCGCTCGGGGGCGGGCGCGTCCGGCGCGGCCTCGACCTCGGCCGGCTGTGCCGAAGCGTTGGCATCGACCGGATTGGTCGTGTCGGCGCCGCTGACGGCCTCGATCGCCTCGACCTCGCGCGCGGTCCGGGTGACCGCGCCGCGCGCGGCCAGATCCTTGATGCTGTCGGCGCGGACATGGGCCAGCTTGATCTTGCCCGCTTTTGCCTTGCTGGCGCTGTCCGTCTCCTCGGCGGCCGTTGCAAGCGGCGCGTGACCGAGCATCGCGAAGCCTGCGAGGCAGGCCGTCAGCACAAGACGTTTCATGACTCAGGATCCCCCGGGAACCGTGCGCGTGCCGAAGCAGCCCCCTCGGCACACGTTTAACCCTTTGCACACCGTAATTGGCGCAAACGCCGGGCAATATTGTGGCGAAAATCGGGCGCTGCGCCCGGGTGCGCCGGGAGCATGGCGGCTCCGGTTTACCCCGAATTATGCCGGGGCGTGGTTGGGTGGAGCCGTCTCCAGCCAGGACCTACCGCGATGACGCTGTCCGTCACCCATACAGATGCGAGCGCCGGACGCGCACAGGCGCAGCTTGCGCTGTGGGTCGGCGCCGCCGTCTATGCGCTGCTGCTGATCTCCGGCAACCGGCTGCTCAACGATCCCGACACGCTTTGGCAGATCACGGTGGGGCAGTGGATCATCGATCACCGCGCGGTGCCCGAGGTCGACGTCTATTCCTTCACCATGCGCGGCGCGCCCTGGATGTCGACGCAATGGCTGGCGCAGGTCGCCTTTGCCGCGGCCTATCGGATCGCCGGCTGGACCGGGCCGGTGGTGCTGGCGGCGGCGGCCATCGCGCTGGCGTTCGCGCTGTTCGCGCGCATGTTGAGCCGCCATCTGCGCGACAGCACGACGCTGGTTTTCGTCGTCGCGGCGTTCCTGCTCTGCCTGCCGCATCTGCTGGCGCGGCCGCATGTGCTGGCGTTTCCGATTCTGGTGGCCTGGATCGGCGGACTGATCGATGCGGCCGACCGCAGAGAGGCGCCGCCATTCGCGCTGGTGCTGCTGATTGCGCTGTGGGCCAATCTCCACGGCGGCTTCGTGTTCGGCCTGTTCTTCATTGCGCCCGCCGCGCTCGATGCGCTCGTCAACGCGGACGCCTCGGCCAGACGCGGCCTCGCCTTGCGCTGGGCGCTGTTCGCGGCGCTGGCGCTCGTGGCGAGCTGGTGCACGCCCTATGGCTGGAATGCGCTGCTGGCCTCGCAGAAGATCCTGTCGCTGGGGCAGGCGCTGCCCTTGATCGTCGAATGGAAGGCGGCGGATTTCCAGGGCCTCGGCCCGTTCGAGATCTGCCTGTTGATCGCGATCGGCTTCGCGCTGCTCCACGGCTTCGCGCTGCCGCCGGTGCGCATCCTGATGCTGCTCGGCCTGTTGCACATGGCGCTGGCACAGGCGCGGGCGGCGGAAATCCTCGCCCTCGTCGGTCCGCTGGTGATCGCGGCGCCGCTGGCGCGCTTTTCGGGGACAGCGCCCGTTCCGCCCGTGGCGGGAAGTCCGCGCGCGCTCGCCGCCGCCGTCGTGCTGGCGCTGGGCGCCGGCACCATTGCGTCGATGTCGATGCTCAGCTACGCGCCGAACATGCGCGGCACGCCGGTCGCGGCGGTGACCGAACTGAAGAGGCTCAATCTGACCAGGGTCCTCAACGACTACGATTTCGGCGGCTATTTGATTTCAACCGGGGTGGCGCCGTTCATCGACGGCCGCACCGAGCTCTATGGCGAAAAGTTCTTCGTCGATCACAATGCGGCGTCGGGCCTGATGGAGCCGGACAATCTGTTCCGCCTGCTCAAGGACTACGACATCGAGGCGACCCTGCTGCGGACGCAGAGCGCGGCGACCAAGCTGCTGGATCACGTCGACGGCTGGCAGAAGGTCTATGCCGACGACATCGCCACCATCCACCTGCGCAAGCCGGGCGCCCGCCACGTCGTGGAACCGGCGGTCCAGAGTCGCGGGAATTGAAGCAGACAATTTGATCGAATTTGCGTGAGGTCGGATGTCGCGCGGCATCCGGGCACGTGCAAATCAGCAGCCGTGCGGCTATTCTCTCCCGGTCAGTTCGACAGCAAGCCTGACTCATTCAAAACAGAACTGAGAGGGAGCGCGTCATGGCCGTGAAGGCAGCCGACATCCAATTCCGTGACATTGTTGACAGCCGGTCGCCGATGCGCGTGCTCGACCTGCCGCGCAACAATCCCTGCGCCCAATGCGCCGAGCCGATCGCGCTTCCGACCTGGGTCGAGAAGGATGGCCGGCGGACTGCGTTCCTGTGGCACTGCCGGTTGTGTGATTATCGCTACGAGACGATCGCGTTCTATGCCGAGGCGGTCGACGAGGACGGCGCGCTGGCGGCGTAGTTAGCTGGATGCGCCGCGATCTGGCTGAATGCTTGAATCCTCTCTGAGATGCGCAAGCTGCCACAGCAACGGCGGTGCGCTCCCTCTCCCCGTGAAGGACGGGGAGAGGGAGCTCACCGTCCGTGCAGTGAGCGGCGGTTTCCATTGTTGCGCTTCGTAGTTTCTTTCCCTCAGCCTCATTCTCCCCATCTCAGAACCGTCACTCCGTAACACTCCCCCGCCCGCGATGGGACCGCTTGTCGCGATCGTGACGAAATCGCGGTTCCCTGGGAACGCGGACTGTCCGTTGCCGTTCTCTCGTCACCATTCACACTGAGAGGAGACACCACATGGTGATGAAGACTGTTGCGGCCGGCCTTGCCGGTTCCCTGCTGCTCGCGACCGCGGCGTTTGCTGCCGAGAGCACCACGACCACCACGATCAAGAGCGAGACGACCGCTGCCTCCTATGCGGGTGACTGGCGCGGCTCGAAGCTGATCGGCGTGAAGGTCTACAACAATAACAACGAGAACGTCGGCTCGATCGACGACATGCTCGTCGACAAGAGCGGTGCGGTGAAGGGCGTCGTGATCGGCGTCGGCGGCTTCCTCGGCATGGGCGAGCACCTCGTCGCCGTCTCGTTCGATCAGATCAAGTTCTCGGATCAGCCGGTGCAGGCGAGCACGGCTTCCAGCGCTCCGGCTACTGGCACGACGACGGCGACCACGCCGCCGGCCTCGACCACCACGACCGGCGCCGCCACCGGCACCTCGTCGTCGTCGATGAGCTCGTCGAAGAGCCGCTGGTATCCCGACCACGCGATGATCAACGCCACCAAGGACCAGCTGAAGTCCATGCCCGAGTTCAAGTACTCGGAGTAATCTCGGCGTTCCGGTCTATCAGTTGATGTGCAGCGCGTCCGGTTCGTCCGGGCGCGTTCGCATATGATCAGGCGGCGCGAAGCGTCGTCTCGCCTTGCGGCAGCTTGATGCGCGCGATCAGGCCGCACGGTTTGCGATCATGCAGCGACAGCTCGCCGCCATGCGCCTGAACGATCGCCTTGGCGATCGACAATCCCAATCCGAAGCCGGTGGCCTCGTCCATGTTGCGGGCATGATCGCCGCGCACGAAAGGCTCGAGCATGTCCGCCTTCAGCGCGTCCGCGATTCCCGGTCCGTCATCCTCGACATCGATGGTGAGATGCTTGCCCGAGACCGTGAGCCGCACGACCGTCTGCTGGCCATACCTCACGGCATTCTCCACCAGGTTGGTGATCGAGCGCATCAGGTCGTCGGGACGCACCGTCGCCATGGCATGCGGGGGTCCGGCATAGCTGACGTTCTGCCCGACATCGGCGAATTGATCGGCGACCAGCTGCAGGATGCTGGCGACATCCACCAGGGTCATCGGCTCAAGCTTGCGCCCGTTGCGCAGGAACGACAGCACGGAGCCCAGCATCGAATGCATCTGATCGAGATCGGCGAGCATGCGGCTGCGCTGCAGCTCGTCCTCGACGAACTCGCAGCGCAGCCGCATGCGCGTGAGCGGCGTGCGCAGATCGTGGCTGATCGCAGCCAGCATCTTGGTGCGGTCGTTCATCAGCGCGGTGATGCGCTGGCGCATCCGGTTGAGCGCGCGGGCAAGCGAGCGGATCTCCTCCGGTCCGCGCTCGGGCAGGGCCGGTGCATCGCCGTCGAGGCTGAACGTCTCGGCCGCCCTGGCGAACACGGACAGCGGCGATGTCAGCGCGCGTGCGGCCCACACTCCGAGCAGCGTGATGCTGATGAAGGCGAACAGGATCGTCGTCAGCCACGGCGCCCCCCAGAACGGCGGCCGGCGCGGCCGCTCAGGCATCTTCGCCGAGATCATGCCGCCATCGGGCAGGGCGAACACCACCTGTCGCCCGGGCGATCCCGGCGGTGGCATGTAGATGCGATAGCCCGGGCCTAACCCACGAAAGCCGCCGAATCCCGGTCCGCCCTCGCGCCCTCCGCGTGCCTCGGGCCCGCGCTCGTCAGGGCGCGGTCCGAAGTCCGGCGGCGGGCCGGCATAAGGCTTGAGATCGAACTCAGGGTAGGCCCGGGTGATGTCGCTGATCAGATGCGCGCGGTCGGACGCTTCGGCGCGCCCGAGCACATGAACCACGGTCGCAAGCTGAAACGGTCCGGCCTCGTTCTCGTTCTCCGGCTGGTCGGCGCGATAGATCAGGAACGAGGCGGTGATGATCGCATGCAGCGTGACGATCGAGATCGCCACCAGCGCCGTGATCTGGCCGCGGATGCCCTTCAGGTTGAGAAAGCCGAACGACATCATCACGACAGCTACCCGATACGTACCATCAATGGCTTTGCGGGCCGGTCACCACCTCGACCACGGGCGTGAACATGTAGCCGCCGGAGCGCACGGTCTTAATCATCGTGGCCTCCTGGGGATCCGGCTCGATCTTGCGGCGAATGCGGCTGACCAGCACGTCGATCGAGCGCTCGAAAGAGCCGGCATTGCGGCCCTGCGTCAGGTCGAGCAGGCTGTCGCGCGACAGCACGCGGCCGGGCCGTTCGCAGAAGGTGCGCAGCAGGTCGAACTCGGCGCTGGTCATCGCGACGCGCGCGCCCTCGGGATTGCGCAGCTCGCGCAGCCGGAAGTCGATGCGCCAGCCGAGAAAGCTCAGGGCGGTGGCGCCTTCGGTCGCGCTCGCGGTCATCGCCGCGGCCTGCCGGCGCAGCACCGCATTGATGCGGGCGAGCAGCTCGCGCGGGTTGAACGGTTTCGGCAGATAGTCGTCTGCGCCCATTTCGAGACCGAGAATGCGGTCGACGTCCTCGCCGCGCGCGGTCAGCATGATGATCGGCACCTGCGATTCCGCGCGCAGCTTGCGGCACAGCGTGAGGCCGTCCTCGCCGGGCAGCATCACGTCGAGGATCAGCAGGTCGACGCGATGGTCGCCCATGATGCGGGTCATCTCGCGGCCGTCGGTCGCGGTGGTGACGTTGCAGGCATTGTTGCGCAGATATTTCGCGATCAGCGTCCGCGTCTCGCGGTCGTCCTCGACGACCAGGATGTGGGGTTGTGTCTGGGCCATGCCGATCAAGTGACCTAGAATCGCGGCGATTTGCGATTTTTTTTGTTACGTAATGTTTCCTGGCAACGCGCCGTCGAGCAGGGCGCGACTACCGTTGGGCACGCTGTCGCGCTTTGATGCCGAGGCGTCAAGCCCCTGAGCAGACGGAGAGGTGCCACGGTGGGGCTGACGACACCGGACTACCGGCTCGTGGTGTAAAGCTGAACCGCGGCTCCGAGCCACGCTGCGCTCCCTCTCCCCGTTCTTCACGGGGAGAGGGCTGGGGTGAGGGGCAGCGGCACGGGAAGTGGATCAGTATACGGGAATCGTCACGAACGAGCTTTGAGTAGCTATGGCGTCGAACACTCGCGTTGACGACCATGGAGAAGTGCTACCAACTTCACTCTGCCCGTGTGGCTGCCCCTCTCCCCGTGAAGGACGGGGAGAGGGAGCAGACCGCCGTTGCCGCGTCGTATCAGTCCTTACTTCACCAGCGAACCGCCGGAGCAGACCGCCATTGCCGCCGGCCGTATCAGTCCTACTTCACCAGCGGGCAGCCGCCCTTGTCGAGCGGACGGAAGGCCTCGTCGCCCGGGACGGTGGCGATCAGCTTGTAGAGGTCCCAGTCGCCCTTCGATTCCTCCGGCTTCTTGACCTCGAACAGATACATGTCGTGCACCATGCGGCCGTCGATGCGGATCTTGCCGTTCTTGGCGAAGAAGTCGTTCACCGGCATCGCGCGCATCTGCGCCATCACCTTGGGCGCCTCGTCGGTCCCGATCGCCTCGATGGCCTTCAGGTAATGCGTCGTCGCGGAGTAGAGCCCCGCCTGGATCATGGTCGGCATGTGGCCGACCTTCTCGTTGAAACGCTTGGAGAAGGCGCGGGTCTCGTCGTTCATGTCCCAGTAGAAAGCGTCGGTGACGATCAGGCCCGATGTCGACTTGATGCCGAGCGAATGCACGTCGGTGATCTCCATCAAGAGCGCGATCATCTTCTGGCCGCTCTGCGCCAGGCCGAACTCGGCGGCCTGCTTCAGCGCGTTCTGCGTGTCGCCGCCGGCGTTCGCGAGGCCCACCACCTTGGCCTTGGACGCCTGGGCTTGCAGCACGAAGGAGGAGAAGTCGGACGAGTTCAGGGGATGGCGCACGTCGCCGAGCACCTTGCCGCCGGCTTCCTTCACGACATTGGCCGCGTCGCGCTCCAGGGCCTGGCCGAAGGCGTAGTCGGCGGTGATGAAGAACCAGGTGTCCTCGCCGCGCTTGACCATCGCCTTGCCGGCGACGTTGGACAGGGCATAAGTGTCGTAGGTCCAGTGCACCGTGTTGGGCGAGCACTGCGCGCCGGTGATGTCGGAGGAGCCGCCGCCGGAGTTGATGTGGATCTTGTTCTTCTCGCGCGTCAGCGCCGAGACCGGCAGCGCCACCGAGGAGGTCGGCACGTCGAAGATGGCATCCACCTTCTCATTGTCGTACCAGTTGCGGGCAATGTTGACGCCGACGTCGGGCTTGTTCTGGTGATCGGCCGAGACCACCTCGACCTTCTTGCCCTTGACCTTGCCGCCGTAGTCCTCGACCGCCATCTGCACCGCGACCAGCGAGCCCTTGCCGGTGGCGTCCGCATAGAGGCTCGACATGTCCGTGAGCACGCCGATCTTGACGATGTCGTCCGAGATCGTCTGGGCAGATGCGGTTCCGCAGAGGGCTGCGAGCGCGATGGCTGCAGCGGCGGCTTGCGCCGAAGGTCTCATGTCTCTCTCCCGAGATTATTGTTTGTTGGTGCGGGAGTTCTATCCGCCCTGATATGGCCGCGCAAAGCGGGGCTGCGCATAGGACGGTTGCGCGGAGGGCGCAAGCTCGCATCGGGGGACGCCAATCGGGAACCCGGCGCGGCCACTCGTGATTCGCTGGGAATCTACGGGCTACGCCATATGACGGAATGTTCAGCCGTGTGAACGGCTACAGCCCCGGCAATGAATTGACGCGCACCGCCAGCGTGCCCTCGGCGGTGGCGATCACGCGCAGCACGTTGCTGTCGAAGGCGATGTCGGTGAGGGCGAGATTGTTGATGTCGGTGTCGACGCGGATGCCGTTCTCGTTCTTCTGCAGCTCGGCAATGGCGGCGGCGATCTTCTCCCGGACATTGTCGGAGAACGGCTTGAGATCGACCACCGATCGTTCCAGCAAAGCGCGCTGCAGATGCGGCACGGCGGCGCGCGCGGCGGCGCCGAGCAGGCCGAAGGCCGCGTCGGATTCGACGGCAAGCTGCAGATCGGCGAGGCGCAGGATCTGCTGCGCCTGATCGACCATCGGGCGGCCCCAGATGTGCACCGTCGCGTCGGCGCCGAAGCCGAAGAAGCTTTCCTTTTCCGTGCCCTTCACCTGCAGCGAGATCAGCAGCCGGTTGCCGGAGGGAATCACAGTCGCATGCTTGACGGTGACCGCGACCGGGCCGGAGCCGTCCTCGGGGAAGGTTCGCCCGGCAAGCTGCGAATCCACGAGCTTGCTGAGCTCGGTAAAGGGCACGTCGATCGGGACCGCGACGTTGATGCCGCCGGTGGTCGGCGGAATGATCGTGATCTTCTCGGGGAAGGGGCATTCCGGCTTCGTTTCGGCCGGCGTGACCCGCGTCTCCGCCTCGATCCCCATCGTCACCGTGACGGCATTGACGTCGATCGTCGGCTGCGCGGCCAGCGCGCGTGTCGGCTTGACCTCGAGCCACACCGGCGGCAGTCCCGGCGCGGAGCCCTGCAAGGGCACCGAGCGGCAGGCGCGCGCCCATTGCGCCTGCGCGACCCGGCGCATCGTCGGATCCTTGCGCAGCCGCTCGCTCAGCGCGGCGAGCTGCTCGTTCACGGTCTTGTCGATGATCGGCTTCATCTGCGCAGGCACGTTCACCCGGGCGCCGGCGACCGTCAGCGCGGTATCGCCGAGATTGACCTGCGCGGTGAAGTTCGGCTCGACGGCCCAGGCCGCGGCGAGCCGCGGCCGCATCCCGATCAAGACGTTGCCCTTGATGTCGGCGGTGGCGTTCAGGTTCTTGATGTTGATGCCGCCGATCTGCTTGGCCGCGTCCGATCCGAGCAGGCCGCCGAGCGCGTCACCAAGTGCGCCGGTGGCCTTCGCCGAGAGCGAGCCGGTGACGTTGAGCCGGCCCGACAGCGGCGCGGCCAGCGACAGCGTGTCCTGCGTCCCGGTGGCCGCGATCGTCCCGCGCGAGACGGTCCAGCCGATATCGGCATTCTGCAGTAGCTGCGACACGGGGTTCTCGGACTTGCCGGCGTAATTGCGCGGCGTGGCCTTCTCGGCCGCGTCGCGGATGGCGCCGAGCGAGATCGACACCGGGGTCATGATGATGGAATTGCGCGTCGCGGCCGGCAGCGGTGGCAACGCGGCGACGGGCGGAGCCGGCGTCTTGCCGGAGTACAGGAACACTTCCACCACGATGATGCCGATCAGGACGAGCGCGGCGAGCCCGGCGGCCGCGATCAGCACCATGCGCAGCCGCGGCGGCGACCACCGTGGCGGCCGCTGCAACGGCCGTTGCGGTGTCTGCAACGGTCTTGGGGCGAGCGGATGAGGCTTGCCCTGCCAATCGGTGCGCGGGGGCGGAAGGTTCATGTCGAGTCCAGGGGGCTCCGGCGGCTGCACGGCCGGGCACGGTCCGGTCGTGGCGGGATCGCGGTTAATACAGAATTATCGAGTTTACAGGGCTGGACGGAGGCGCGCCAGAGCACCCGTTGAAGTCCGGCATCATCAATCGGCCGTGAAGGTGAATGGCCGGATCAGCGCGAAGACGTGACGCGCGCAAAGAAATGACCGCCGTGGCTGTCGGCCGCGGCGGTCCAGTCAGGGAGGATCGTGGGGAGGAAAAGGAGGGAGGCTGCGATCAGCGGAGCGCGCGGCCGAGATCGGCGCGGCGTTCCATCGGCAGCACGATCACCTTGGCGCCGACATTGACCCGGGAATACAGGTCGATCACGTCCTGGTTGGTCAGGCGGATGCAGCCCGACGACACATGCGTGCCGATCGTCTCCGGCGCGTTGGTGCCGTGGATGCGGTAGACGGTGCCGCCGAGATACATCGCGCGGGCGCCGAGCGGATTGCCGGGACCGCCGGCCATGTGGCGCGGCAGATAGGGCTGGCGCGCGATCATTTCCGGCGGCGGCGTCCAGTCCGGCCATTCGGCCTTCTTGGTCACCGACTGCACGCCCGACCAAGTGAAGCCGTCGCGGCCGACGCCGATGCCGTAGCGCATCGCCTGGCCGTTGCCGAGCACATAGTACAAATACTTGTTAGGCGTATCGATCACGATCGTGCCGGCCGCCTCGCGGGTGGCGTAGCTCACGACCTGACGGCGCAGCCGTGCCGGCAACTCTGAGGGCGTCGCCTCGTCATCGCCGGGTGGCGTCATTTGCGGCGCAGAGGCCGGCGGCTCGTAGGCCGACGCCGGCGGCGGCAGCAGGAAGGGGAACGGCAGCGGGGCCGGGGAGGCGGCCTGCGTCGGCGCGGCGGCGACGATGCTGCCCGCGATCAGCGCGCCGAACAGAATACGAGAGGGAGAAAGGAATTTTCCTGACGTGAACATCGACGTCCCCTTGTTTGAACGCTTGCCATGCGCCGCCGTCATGTTCGGCCGGCGTCGTTGAAATCAGCTGCCTGTCATCATTGCTTGTGGCGCATTGATCCGCGCCTGATGCTGCAACTGATAGGGGAGAAAAGTTTCGGTGCGTTTGCGCGCTCTCACTAAAACGGTTTCGTCGGCTTAACCGTTTGTTTCATGACGGTTTCACGACAGGCCGGCGTTGAGATCGCGGCGGAGATGGTGGACGGCGGCAAAAAGAGCCTTCGACAGTTCGATGACGTCACACGCCTGAAATAACAATGTCGGAATTTGCGGCCGTTCAGAATCGCTGCAACTTTCCGGATCGCCTTATGCGGATCTTAATCGCAACCGACGCTTGGCACCCCCAGGTCAATGGCGTGGTACGCACGCTGACGTCCTTGTCGCGCGCTGCGGCGGGGCTGGGTGCCGATATCACCTTCCTCACGCCGGAAGGCTTTCCATCGTTCGGCGTGCCGACCTATCCGGGCCTGCGGCTTGCCATCACCAGAGCGAGCGAGATCGCCCGCCGCATCGAGGCGGCCGCGCCGGACGCGATCCACATCGCGACCGAAGGTACGATCGGCTGGGCGGTGCGGCGCTACTGCCTGCGCCACGGCCTGCCGTTCACGACGTCCTACACGACGCGCTTCCCGGAATATGTTTCTGTGCGCACCGGAATTCCCGATGCCGTCGGCTACTGGGTGATGCGCCGCTTCCATGACGCGGCCGCGATGACCATGGTCGCCACCAACTCGCTGCGGCAGGAGCTCGCGGGACGCGGCTTCAAGAAGCTTGGCTTCTGGACGCGCGGCGTCGATACCAAGCTATTCAATCCCGATGAGCCGGCAACGCTCGATCTGCCACGGCCGATCTTCCTGTCCGTCGGCCGCGTCGCGGTCGAGAAGAACCTCGAGGCATTCCTGTCGCTCGATCTGCCCGGCTCGAAGGTCGTGGTCGGCGACGGTCCGGCGAAGGCCGAGCTGGAGCGTCGCTTCCCGGATGCGCATTTTCTCGGCGAGAAGAAGGGCAAGGACCTGACGGCGCACATGGCGGCGGCCGACGTCTTCGTCTTCCCCAGCCTGACCGACACGTTCGGCGTGGTGCAGCTGGAATCGCTCGCCTGCGGCACGCCGGTCGCGGCGTTTCCCGTCACCGGCCCGCTCGACGTCATCGCCGATCATCCGATCGGTGCGATCGACTGGGAC
This sequence comes from Bradyrhizobium sp. HKCCYLS3077, assembly GCF_051167555.1. NCBI lineage: Bacteria > Pseudomonadati > Pseudomonadota > Alphaproteobacteria > Hyphomicrobiales > Nitrobacteraceae > Bradyrhizobium > Bradyrhizobium sp. HKCCYLS3077. Next base: position 246,741 of record NZ_JBNPTH010000002.1, read on the forward strand.
CTGCGCGCGGCCTGCCTGAAGGCGCTGACGATGTCGCGCGAGACCTGCCGCGCGTTCGCCCTCGACCGCTCCTGGGAGAACAGCGCGCGTCAGTTCATCGGCAATCTCGCCGTGCTGCAGCCGTCGCGCGCCATTCGTCCCGCTCCGATCCTGGTGGGCCAGAGCGCGGTCCGCGGCTGACGGCCAACCTTGCGTCACTCCGTTCATTCCAAACCTCAGTGAGATGTTACGATGGCAGAAACCATGAAGCTCGACGGCGCGCGGGAGCTCGATTTCGACCGCGAGCAGGTCGAGCAGGCCTATGACCGCTGGGCGCCGATCTACGACCTCGTGTTCGGCGGCGTGTTCGAGAAGGGCCGCAAGGCGGCGATCTCGGCCACCAACAAGATGGGCGGCCGCGTGCTCGAGGTCGGCGTCGGCACCGGCATCTCGCTGCCGCTCTATGCCCCGCATGTCCGCGTGTTCGGCACCGACATCTCCGAGGCGATGCTCGGCAAGGCGATGCGCCGCGTCGCTGACCAGCGGCTGAAGAATGTCGAGGGTCTGGCGGTGATGGACGCCGAGAACCTGGACTTCCCCGACGATTCCTTCGACGTCGTGATGGCGCAATATGTCGTGACCGCCGTGCCGAACCCCGAGGTCGCGCTCGACGAGTTCGCCCGCGTGCTGCGTCCCGGCGGCGAGCTGATCATCCTGACCCGCGTCAGCGCCGATGACGGCCTGCGCCGCGTCATTGAGCAGGCGCTGCAGCCGGTGGTGCGCCGGCTCGGCTTCCGCACCGCCGAGTTCGGCTGGTCGCGCTACATGCGCTGGCTCGCCGGCGCGCAGCGCATGGAGCTGGTCGAGCGCCGCCTGATTCCGCCGCTCGGACACTTCTCGCTGGTCCGCTTCCGCAAGATGGACCTCGCTGCCGCCGCCTGAGGGCGCGGCAGCTTCCCATCCGTGCGTCTCCCGTAGTCTGCGGGGCCCACTGCGTCCGATGCTGTGACATCTTGATGATGTCACAGGATCTACATCGAATCCCTGTACACGACCTGCAACTCATTCTTCGGAGCAACCATGATCAAGCACTTCCTGGAGCAGCTGCGGATCCAGCGCTGGGACGACCATCGCTACTATCACCACAGCCGCATCAATCAGAGCCTGCACTTCGTCAGCGCGCTCAGCTTCCTGATCGCCTATGTCATGATGGTGTTCGATCCCCTGATCTCGGCGCTGATCGGCTGGCTGGTCTCGATGACCTCGCGCCAGGCTGGGCACTTCTTCTTCGAGCCCAGGGGCTACGACCACGTCAACCAGGCGACCCACGAGCACAAGGAAGAGATCAAGGTCGGCTACAATCTGCAGCGCAAGGTCGTGCTGATGTCGATCTGGGCCGCGGCTCCGGTGGTGCTCTATCTGCAGCCGACGTTCTTCGGCCTGCTGTCGCCCTGGACCACGGCGATGGAATTCGCCCGCGAGACCGCCAAGCTGTGGCTGGTGATCGGCGTCGGTGGGCTGATGTTCCGCACCATCCAGCTGTTCTTCATCCGCGACGTCGAGACCGGCCTCGTCTGGATGACCAAGATCCTCACCGACCCGTTCAACGACTTCATGCAGTACCGCTCGGCCCCGCTGGCGCTGCTGCGCGGCGAACTGATCGATCCGGGCCTTCACCTGATGAACGAAGGCCTCGAAGAGCAGCACGCCTGAGCTGATCTCGAAGTCCGAACGATCGCGATGCCCGGGCCAGTCCCGGGCATCGGTGTTTGTGGGGAAAAGTTGATGTTGAACGGAGACGGATGCGGCGCGGGCAGTGCGCTCCCTCTCCCGCTCGCGGGGGAGGGCTGGGGAGGGGGCGAGCTTGCTCCGCTCCCAAGGGCAGCGCGTCGTGAGGCGGCCCCCACCCGTCGGGCTCTGCGAGCCCGCCGACCTCCCCCGCAAGCGGGGAAGGCGCAGCCCTCAGCGCCTGATGACCGCCCCGATCATCTCTTTCAGGATCTGGCGCTTGATCGCCTTGTTGGTGAGGCTACCGTCATTCCACCACCAGCCGTCCTGCTTCATCTTCTCCGCCGCCGCGACGACGCGCTTCGTCACCTCCGCGAAATCGGCGTCGGTGTAGTTCAGGCTGAAGATGAAGCGGCCGGTGCCGACCCAGCTCAGCGCCAGGCCCTCGGCGCGCAGATAATATTGCAGCATCCAATTGTAGCGCGACGGTACGGTGTACTCGACCAGCCAGATCGACTGCATGTTGGAGACGCGCACCGGCAGGTCCTTGGCGGCGAGCTCCGCATTGAGCTTGGACGCGCGGCCGTTCCAGGTGTCGTCGAGCCCGTCATAGATGGCGCGGAAGTTAGGGCTGTCGAGCCGGCTCAGGAACTCGTCCATCGCCGTCATGACGTAAGGATGCGAGTTGAAGGTGCCGCGGGCGAAGCAGATGTCGGCCGGACGGTCGTCGCGGAAGCGGCGCATATACTCCTTCTTGCCGCAGACCACGCCGATCGGCAGTCCGCCGCCGAGGCTCTTGCCGTAGGTCACCATGTCCGCGGAGACGCCAAAGTACTCCTGGGCGCCGCCGGGCGCGAGGCGGAAGCCAAGGAAGACCTCGTCGAACAGCAGCACGATGCCGCGCTCGGTGCAGACGTCGCGCAGCTGCTTCAGCCAGGCCGTGTAGGCCGCGCGGTCGTAGCGGCCCTTGCGCGAGGAATCCACCAGCGCGGAATCGCCGGGCGCGTTGCCGTTCGGATGCAGCGCCTGCAGCGGGTTGACCAGAACGCAGGCAATGTCGCACCGCGTGCGCAGCACGTGGAGTGTCCGCTCGGACATCTCGGCGAGCGTGTAGGTCTCGTGCGGTGCGATCGGATTGCCGACGCCGGGCTGCACGTCGCCCCACCAGCCGTGATAGGCGCCGGCGAAGCGCACCAGATGGCTGCGGCCGGTGTGGTAGCGGGCGAGCCGCACCGCCTGCATCACCGCCTCGGTGCCGGACATGTGGAACGAGACCTCGTCCATGCCGGACAGCTCGGTCAGCCGCTTCACGTTGTCGGCGACGACCGGATGATACAGGCCAAGCACCGGGCCGAGCGCCTGCGCGCGCCGCTCGGCGGCGGCGATGCACTCCTTGTAGAAGTCGTAGCCGAAGATGTTGACTCCGTAGGAGCCGGTGAGGTCGTAGAACTGGTTGCCGTCGAGATCGGTCATCGTCACGCCGGACGAGGACTGCATGAACGAGCCTGCGCCGAGCTGCTCCTTGACCAGTCGGCTGTACTGGAATGGCACCCGGTAGGCCTGGGTGAACTGCAGGTCGGAGATGCGGCTCGCGGCCTCCGCGGTGAGCGCGCGGCTCTTGGCGAACTTCTCCTGGAACAGCGCGCCGAGCCGGAAGAAGCCGTCCTGGCGCTGCGTGGCGATCGCCTGCGGCGCGCCGTCGGAGCGGAAGAAATCGTCGATGTCGAACTCATAACGCGGGATCAGCTTGGAGATCCGGCGGGATATCTTGGAATGGCCGGCCAGCGAACGGTGCTTGGCGCGCGACAGTTCGATGCGGGCCTTGACCTTCGGGGCGACGGCGGCTGTCACGGCAGCGCCAACGGCGAGCGATACATAAGGAATCGAGGTTTCCATCATGTCCAAAAGCGCTAACCCCACCTGCTGACAGATTCATGACAGTCAAAAGCCTGATCGCCTCCGTCACCCAACAGGAAGACCTCAACTTCCTGCTCACCAACCGCGTGCCGCGCGCCGCGCTGACCCGCTTCATGGGCTGGTTCTCCAAGATCGAGAACCCGCTGGTGAAGGATACGTCCATCGCGCTGTGGAAGCTGTTCTCTGACCTCGACCTCTCCGAGGCCAAAGAGAGCGAGTTCAAGAGCCTGCACGCTTGCTTCACGCGTGAGCTCAAGCCGGGCTTGAGGTCGTTCGATCCCGATCCCGCAATCGTGACGACGCCGTCCGACGGTATCATCGGCGCGCACGGCACGATCAGGGACGGCGAACTCTACCAGATCAAGGGCGCGCCCTATTCGCTGAAGGAGCTCGTCGCGGATCCCGCCGTGGTCGAGACCCATCGCAACGGCAGCTTCGTGACGATCCGGCTGACGTCGAGTATGTATCACCGCTTCCACGCGCCGGTGGACATGACGCTCGAGCATGTCAGCCTGATCCATGGCGACGTCTGGAACGTCAATCCGATTGCGCTGAAGCGTGTCGAGCGGCTGTTCTGCAAGAACGAGCGCGCGGTGATCCGCACGCATCTCGCGACAGGAGAGCCGTTCACGATCGTGCCGGTCGCCGCGATCCTGGTCGCGAGCATCCGCCTGCATGCGCTGGGTCGCGTGTTGAATGCGCAGACCGAACGGCCGCTCTCTTATGTCTGTAACAACGAGGTGAAGAAGGGCGACGAGCTCGGCTGGTTCGAGCACGGCTCGACCATCATCCTGCTCGCGCCCGGCGACTTCACCTTCGCTGCAGGCATCACCGAGGGCGCACGTGTCAGAGCAGGGCAGCCACTGTGGCGCAGGCGCGTCGCCGCCGGCTGAATGTGACATGTGCACGACGGCAATCTCGATTTCGCCGTTGCACGTCGCCATATCCTGGCGTTGAACTGGCGAATCGGCGGGTTGCAACCCGCAAGGCGTGGGAGAGGCGATGGCGAGAACGCCGATCATGGCGGCAGGCGGCATTGTGCTGCGGCGGGAGCAACCGCCGCGGATCGCGGTCGTGCGCCTGCGCAAGCGCGACGAATGGGTGCTGCCGAAAGGCAAGCTCGACGACGGCGAGACGCCGCGCGACGCGGCCAAGCGCGAGGTGCTGGAGGAGACCGGTCACAAGGTGACCGTGCATGAATTCCTCGGCACGCTCGTGCATGACACCGGCACGCGCTCCAAGGTCGTGCACTACTGGCGCATGGAGGCGACGGGCACGCAGACGCAGCCGCTGATGGACGACGTCCGCGCCGTTGATTGGCTGCCGCTCGATGCCGCGGTGGAGCGCCTGTCGCGCGATCACGAGAAGACGTTCCTGGAGACCGTCGGCCCTTATGCATTGGCCGGCCTGATCCGCAAGGTGAAGGCGAAGCCGGCGGCGGAGCCCAAAGCCGCTGTTGAAAAGGCTGCGGTTGAAAAGTCGGCTGAGGAGAAGCCGGCCACGGCCAAGAAGCGCCGCAGCCGCGCGACACCGCAGCCGGAGCCGTCCGAGCTGCCTGCCGCCTTGCCAGTCGCGGTCGAGCCGGTCCCGCAGGCTGTTGAGATGGTGGAGGCAATTCCGGAGATCGCAAGCGAACCGGCGCTCGATGCAAGCCGCGAGTTGGATCGTCCCGAGCCGGTTGTGGCCGGAGTGCCGCCGCAAACGGAGGCGGTGGCCGCGCCTGAGGCTGCGATGCCCGAGCGAGTGCCTGAGGATCTCGAACGCGTCGAGGCCGTCGCGGCGGCGATCAAATCGCTCGTGCCGGCGCCCGCCGAGAACAGCCGACCGACTGCGGATGCGCCAATGTCCGACGCGGAGTCTGAGTCGCAGGACAGTGCCCGCGGCGAAGCCGATGCTCCGGACGGCCGCGGCAGGCGCAGCCTGGCGCAGAAGATGCGGGCCTGGCTCGGCCGGGCGGCCTGAGCCTCGGCGCGCGGCGCGCAGCTGTTCCTGCTGTCCGCCACGCGAAAATTGCCGAGAACCATTCGCGCCATTGCGGGTTGATGCGGGTCCGTCAACGGAGACCCCGCATGAGCCCGTCGCGCGAGAGTGCCGCATCTCTCACCAAGCCTGCCCCGCTGTCCGTCACCTTGCGGATCAATGGCGAAAGCCGCACGCTGTCGGTGGCGCCCTGGACCACGCTGCTCGATCTCCTGCGCAATCATCTCGATCTCACCGGGACCAAGAAGGGCTGCGATCACGGCCAGTGCGGCGCCTGCACCGTGCTGATCGACGGCCGCCGTTCGCTGTCCTGCCTGACGCTCGCGGTGATGAAGGACGGCGCCGAGATCACCACGATCGAAGGGCTCGCCAAGGGCGACGAGCTGCATCCGCTGCAGCAGGCCTTCATCGATCACGACGCCTTCCAATGCGGCTATTGCACGCCGGGCCAGATCTGCTCGGCTGCCGGCCTGATCGCCGAGGGCAAAGCGAAGACCAAGGATGAGATCCGCGAGCTGATGAGCGGCAACATCTGCCGCTGCGGCGCCTATCCGAACATCGTCGGCGCAATCGAGCAGGCCATGACCAAGCAGGCCACGGGAGGTCGCCGATGAACAATTTCGACTACGCGCGCGCCAGCGACGTCGCGGAAGCCGTCAGGCTGAAGGCCGATACGCCCGATGCAAAATTCATCGCCGGCGGCACCAATCTGATCGACCTGATGAAGTACCACGTCGAGCAGCCGCGCCGGCTGATCGACATCAGCCGCCTGCCGCTGAATGCGGTGGAGGAGACCGCCGCCGGCGGCGTCAAGATCGGCGCGCTGGTGCCAAACAGCACGCTGGCCTATCACCCGGTCATAGAGAGCCGCTATCCGCTGCTGGCGAGCGCGATCCTCGCCGGCGCCTCGGCACAATTGCGCAACATGGCCTCGACCGGCGGCAATCTGCTGCAACGGACCCGCTGCGCCTATTTCTACGACGTCGCTACGCCCTGCAACAAGCGCACACCCGGTGATGGCTGCTCGGCGGTCGAGGGTCTCAACCGCAACCATGCGATCCTCGGCGCCAGCGCCTCCTGCATCGCGACGCATCCGTCCGACATGTGCGTGGCGCTGGCCGCGCTCGAAGCGACGGTTCACGTCGCTGGTGCCCAAGGCGAGCGCAGAATCGCGTTTGCCGATTTCCACCGGCTGCCCGGCGACCGGCCCGATTTCGACAACAATCTGCGCGCCGACGAGATCATCACCGCGATCGAACTGCCGGCGCAGGGCTTTGCCGCGAACCACAGCTATCTCAAGATCCGCGACCGGCTCTCCTACGCCTTCGCGCTGGTCTCCGTCGCCGCAGCGCTCGACATCGACAATGGCCGCATCCGCGAGGCGCGGTTTGCGCTCGGCGGCGTAGCCCACAAGCCATGGCGCAACGACGCAGCCGAGGCCGCGCTGCGCGGCCAGGCGCCTGACCGCGCGGCGTTCGAGCGCGCGGCGGACATGCTGCTCCAGGGCGCCAAGCCGCATCGGTACAACGCCTTCAAGCTCCCGCTCGCCCGCCGCGCCATCGTCAGAACCCTGACGCAGGCCGCGAGCGGCACGCCGCAGATCCAATCCATCAAGACCATCCGGTGATCTCATGACCGCTCACATCGGCACCGCCACCTCACGCGTCGACGGCCGCGCCAAGGTCACGGGTTCAGCCAAATACGCTGCCGAGTTTTCCGCGCCCGACCTTGCCTTCGGCGTCGTGGTCAGCTCCACGATTCCCAAAGGGCGCATCGTCAGCATCGACACCAGCCGTGCCCGTGCGGTCGACGGCGTGATCGATGTCCTGACCCATACCAACCGCGTCAAGATAGCTGACAAGGACGACGGCTACCGCGACGAGGTCGCGCCCGAGGACGGCTCGCCGTATCGCCCGCTTTACGACGATCGCGTGCATTTCAACTTCCAGCCGGTCGCGCTGGTCGTCGCCGAGGACGAGGATACCGCACGCTTCGCGGCGACGCTGGTCGACGTTCGCTACCACACGGAAGACTTTGCCACCGATCTGCATGCCAAGCGTGAGCAGGCGTTCAAGGTCGACAAGCCGGTGAAGCCGCGCGGCGACGCGACCAAGGCGCTTGCGGGAGCGCCCGTGCGCCACGATGCGGAGTATGGCGTGCCGATCGAGTATCACAATCCGATGGAGCTGTTCGGCTCGACGGTGTTGTGGAAGGACGGCGGCAAGCTCGTGGTCTACGACAAGACCCAGGGCGTGCAGAACGTGCAGCGCTATGTCTGCAGCGTGTTCGACCTCAAGGAGCACGACGTCCAGGTGATGTCGCCGTTCGTCGGTGGCGCGTTCGGCTCCGGCCTGCGGCCGCAATATCAGGTGGCGCTCGCGGCGATGGCCGCGCTGAAGCTGAGGCGCGCCGTGCGCGTGGTCCTGAGCCGCGCCCAGATGTACGCTCTGTGCTACCGCCCCGCGACGATCGAGCGGCTGGCGCTCGGCGCCAGTCAGGACGGTGCGCTCACGGCACTGACCCATGAGGCGATCGCGATGACCTCGCAGCACGAGTCGTTCTCGCGCAACGACATTGGCTGGGGCGAGGTGCTCTACACGTCCGAGACGTCGCGCGCCACGCACCGGCTCGCCAAGCTCGACGTGCCGACACCCGGCGACATGCGCGGGCCCGGCGCGGCCAGCGGCGTCTACGGCCTGGAATGCGCGATGGACGAGCTCGCCGTCGCGCTGAAGATGGATCCGCTGGAGCTGCGGCTGCGCTGCTACTCCGATCGCGACCAGGACAAGAACCTGCCGTTCTCCAGCAAGCGCCTGAAGGAGTGCTATCAGAAGGGCGCCGACGCCTTCGGCTGGGCGAAGCGCAGCGCCGAGCCGCGCTCGATGCGCGACGGTCGCGAGCTGGTCGGCTGGGGCATGGCGAGCGCCGCCTGGGAGGCGATGCAGATGCCCTTCGCCTCCCGCATCGTGATGACCGCCAACGGCCATGTCGAGGTCGCCAGCGCCACCTCGGACATCGGCACCGGCACCTACACGATCATGGCGCAGGTTGCCGCCGACATGCTCGGCGTGCCGCTCGACAGCATCACGGTGAAGCTCGGCGATTCAACCCTGCCGAAGGCGCCGGTCGAAGGCGGCTCATGGACCGCCGCCTCGATCTCGCACGCCATTGTCAATGCCGCTGACGACATCCGTGCCGAGCTGCTGACCATGGCGCAGGCCATGCCGAACTCGCCGCTCCAGGGGCTGACGTCAGACGAGGTGACCTTGGCCGACGGCGCCATCGTCGCGATCGCGGATCGCAGCCGCTCGGTGGCGATGTCGGATGTCATGCGCCACGGCGGCAAGGACCGCATCGAGAAGGAGCGCGGCGCGGATTTCGAAGAGGACGACAAGCACGCCCACAACACCCATTCGGCTGTCTTTGCCGAGGTGAAGATCGACGAGGAATTGGGCGTCATCCGCGTGACGCGCATCGTCAACGCGGTCGCCGCCGGCCGCATCCTCAACACCAAGACCGCGGCGAGCCAGATCATGGGCGGCGTGGTCATGGGCATCGGCATGGCGCTGCACGAGGAGGCCATGATCGATCATCGCTTCGGCCGCATCATGAACGCCAACGTCGCCGAGTATCACATGCCGGTGAACGCGGATGTCCACGACATCAAGGTGATCTTCGTCGAGGAGGAGGACCGCATCATCAACAAGATGGGCATCAAGGGCGTCGGCGAGATCGGCATCGTCGGCGTTCCCGCCGCGATCGCCAACGCGGTCTATCATGCGACAGGCAAGCGCGTGCGCGACCTGCCGATCACCTTGGACAAGCTGCTGGTGGAATGAGGACGGCGGGCGCCGTCGACTGTTCTGGTCGAAAAGCGCCCGCTGTGCCGAAGCGATCTCCGCGCAAGCCGAATGAGCCCGGCGACCGCGGTGCTCTGCCTGTGGGTTTGTTCGTCGTGGTCGTCCCACATCGCTCCATGCGATGCCGCCCCGGTCGCGAAGAGCCTTCATCGCCGTGCTGCCGCCTGGCTGCGCGGAAATGACGCCTTGTCTCTCGACGTGGTGGAGCGCAAGGTTCGCATGGCGATCCGCCGACTTGGCTGGCCGCTTTCGTTGATGCCGCCGCCGTTCTTCGACTTCCCCATCGAATTCGAGCCTGCCGCAATGGCGCCAGAGCGTAACCATGCCTGCCGCACTGTTTCCCTGGTTGGCGCCGTTCACCGATCATCTCTCCACGCTTCCGCCCTCAGCTCTCCGAATTCCCGGACCACAAGCAGGCGTCGCCAGCGGCGGGCGATGGTGAGCGAGCGCAGGACGGTCCCGGCATGGTCGATGGCAAGGTCAGGACTTTCGTCGGATCGTCTCGTCCCATGATCGGCCTCCGTCTCGGCGTGCTGTGCGCGTCCTTTGGCCTCGCCGGCTGCGCGACGGCGCCGATCACTCAGAGCGGGTCGCTGGCCTCCTATCAGGCGATGGCGGAATCCAACGGCATCCTCGCCAAGTCGCAGCTCAACATCGACAAGGACAAGGTGCTGGCGGCTTCGACCGTGCGCATCATGCCGACGTCGTTCTCGGGAGAGGCGGGCGCGGTCCTGAGCGAGGAGCAGCGGCGGCTGGTCGCCAATGCCGTCGATCGCGCGCTCTGCCTTAACTTGAGCGAACGCTTCACCGTCGTGCCGGCGAACGAGCGGGCGGATTTGACGACCCGCACCTTCATCACCCAGGCCACGGCGACCGACCCGGTCGCGGCCGGCGCATCCAAGGTCGTCTCCGCTGTTCCCGGCGCACTCGGCGTGCCCGTGCCGGTGCCGCGACTGCCGATCGGCCTCGGCAGTCTGACGATCGAAGCGGAAGCGCTCGACCGCAAGGGACGGCAGCAGGCCGCGATGGTGTGGGCGCGCGGCGCCAACTCCTTCACCAATTCGCCGGTGTTGTCGCAGGCCGGCGACGCCTATGATCTCGCGGGATCGTTCAGCGCCGACTTCGGCCAGATGCTGCTGACCGGCGAGACGCCGTTCGGCAAGCCGCCGAAGCTGCCCTCGATCGAGCGGATCGGCGCGGCACTCGGCGCCAAACCCAAGAATGCTGCGTGCGAGGCGTTCGGCAGGGACCCCGGACTCATCGGCATGGTCGCCAATCGCCTCGGCGCCCCGCCCGAATGGGTCGACAAGGGCGCAGTGCCGCAAGACGGCCAACCGGGCACGCAGGTCGCCAGGCGATAGAGGCCGAGCGGGCACGACCGGTGCGCCCCCCTCCCCCTTGCGGGGAGGGGTTGGGGGTGGGGGTCCACGAATCCCGCTCTTCGTTGGGCGCTTACGATCTGGCTCTCACGACGATCTCTGTGGCAAGCGAGTTGGCCGCCACACATTTCATCGCCCGGGGACCCCCACCCCCGACCCCTCCCCGCAAGGGGGAGGGGAGCGCGCTGCCGTCGTGGCGGGCAACTCGGCCTCATCGTCGAGGGAGAGTGCGACAGAGTTGGTGCAGCAGCGATCCGGAACTCATAACGACTGACTGCGGTGAGGCGCGCAACGATCAGCTTCGTTCCTCGATGGCGTCCGCGGTATGCGTCCCGTGCGCAATTGCGCACCAGGCCGGGACGGCAGTTTTGGATGCTGTGGGCAATCGGGCATAGGCACGCAGAGCGGTCCGGAGCTTGAGTGTGACCCGCCGCACGGAAGCGGGCGTGGGCGCCGTCTATCCTTCAACCATCGAACGGCAATGACGCCGGATCGAACGCTCAAAAGGATACGACCATGCTCCGCTCCATTCTCATCGCTTCCGCTGCCGTCCTGACGCTCGCTTCCTCGGGCGCCTATGCCGGCAACTCGTCCTCGATCGTGCAGAACGGCAACGGCAACGGCGCCGAGACCTTCCAGAAGGGCCGCAACAACGACAGCCAGATCATCCAGTACGGCAACGGCAACGGCGCCGGCGTGCATCAGATCGGCCGCAACAACAACGCCGGCATCGGCCAGAACGGCGACGGCAACTACGCCGGCGTGTGGCAGCGCCGCCGCTGATCGAGAAAGCGGAGCGGAAGGAAGCGAGCGGATCTCGCTTCCTGTCCGCTGAGCCAGACCTCGAACGCCCAGCCCACGACCTCAGTCCCGAACGACAGCCCCGACAAACCCAGCCCCCAAGGATGCGCCCCATGAGCAAGCTTCTGTTGATCGCAAGCGCCGCACTGGCGCTGATCTCCGCCCCGGCCTATGCCGGCGGCATCACCGCCTGCGTGCACGCCAAGACCCAGATCGGCAACGGCCTGAGCGACCACGTCACGCAGAACTGCCAGTACAACATGAACGGACAGGTGCAGGCCGGCAACGGCAACACCGCGAGTGCGCGCCAGACCGGCATGAACAACAGCTCGAATTCGACGCAGCTCGGCAACAACAACGCGACGCGCCTCGACCAGCGCGGCCGTGACAACAGCGCCGGCGCCATGCAGGTTGGCAACGCCAATCGCGTCCGGGTCAATCAGTGGTAACGGGCTTTTGCCCGCAGGCTCGAAACCGGACGGCGTTGGACGAGCTCTCGTCCAACGCTCGAATCCGTCAGGAGGGACAGATGAAGCTGAACCAGCGAAAAGCGTTGCTCGTGGCCGGTGCTCTGCTCGCCGGTCTCGTCGCCTTGTCGGTGCAGGCCGAGACGACGTCGATCAGGAACGGCAGCAATTCGGCGAGCGTGACCCAAAGCGGCGGCGCGGCGACGACCGACAAGAAGGTCGAGACACGCTCCGGCTATACAAGGATCGAACAGCACAGCGGCGGCAACTCGGCCACGATCGTGCAGCGATCGGGACCGGTCACACCGCCGACGACAGAGGCCGACCCCGGACAGAACTCCGCGGTGCCATCCACGCCGGTCGATCCCGATGCGATGGACGACGATGATGATCGCAAGTCCGCGTCGACGGAGCCGAACGTCTATCGCGAGGTCCGCAAGGGCGCCTCGCCGCAATCGCAGAAGACGCTCGACAAGCTGATAACGTCGATGGGCCTGCAGAAGAAGATGTGAGGTCGCGACGGAGCCGGCCTGATCCGCCAGGCTCCATCGCGCTTGTTCGACATCGCTCCTCCGGCAGCGACAGCCGTCACCGGCTGCCGCTGCGTTGTGGTGTCTACAGGCTATCGCATACTGAGGCCCGCAGCTGTGCCGGCGAACGATCCTGCCGATGAGTGTCACCGTCATGCCCGGGCTTGTCCCGGGCATCCACGTGGTTCTCAGCATGCCGAACGACGTGGATGGCCGGGACAAGCCCGGCCATGACGTTGTGGACACAGATGAGCGCAAAACTCCGATTGTCATGTGCAATAGCCCCGTACTCCCAGCGAGGTGTTTGAGGCGCGCTGGCAATTGGCTTTTTGCCTCACACGACCGCCGCGGATTATGGGTCCCGGATCGGCGCCTCGCCGCGCTGGCGCGCGTCGTGGCTTGTCCGGGACGACGGTGGTGGGCGAGGCGCGCATCTGTATCAACACCCTCGCCGTCGTCCCGGACGAGCTGCGCCAACGCGCCAGCGTTGGTGCAGCGCCGATCCGGGACCCATACCCCCAGGGAGCTGTTTGAGGCACGCTGGCGTTTGGCCTTTTGCCTCACACGACCGCCGCGGATTATGGGTCCCGGATCGGCGCCTCGCCGCGCTGGCGCGCGTCGTGGCTGGTCCGGGACGACAGCGGTGGGCGAGGCGGGTGGTCACGCGAAAGGGCCATGGAGAGCGCGAGTAGCAGAGTGTGACCTGCGGCACGGAAGCAGGCGTGGGCGCCGCGTAGTCTCCAACCATCGAACGGCAATGACGCGGTTCGAAACCGATCACAGGGAAAACGCCATGCTCCGCTCCATCCTCCTCGTCTCCGCTGCCGTCCTGACGCTCACCTCGGGCGCCTATGCCGGCAACTCGTCCTCGATCGTGCAGAACGGCAACGGCAACGGTGCCGAGACCTTCCAGAAGGGCCGCAACAACGACAGCCAGATCATCCAGTACGGCAACGGCAACGGTGCCGGCGTGCATCAGATCGGCCGCAACAACAACGCCGGCATCGGCCAGAACGGCGACGGCAACTACGCCGGTGTGTGGCAGCGTCGCCGTTGATCGGTGAGCGCGCGGCGGAAGGAAGCAGAACCGGTCCCCCGCTTCCTTCACGCCGACGCCGCAATCGAACGAGCAGGTGCCGTCATCGTTGACGGCATCTGCCGGGTCGCGAGGGCGGGAGCCGGGAGCTCACACCCGCTGCGATGTGACGAAAACCTACTCTCGCGCCAATGCCGTCGCCGGATCGAGCCGGGAGGCGCTGCGCGCCGGCATGTAGCCGAAGCCGATGCCGATCGCCATCGAGATGACGGCAGCGCCGGCCATCGCCAGTGGCGAATAGATCAGCTGGAAGCCGACATCGAGCGCATTGAAGACGGTGCCGAAGCCGATGGCCACGGTCAGGCCGAGCGCCCCGCCGAGCAGGCAGACCAGCACCGCTTCGATCAGGAACTGCATCAGGATGTCGCTGCGCCGCGCGCCGACCGCCATGCGCACGCCGATCTCGCCGACGCGTTCCGACACCGACACCAGCATGATGTTCATCACGCCGATGCCGCCGACCAGCAGCGAGATCACCGCAATCGCGGCGACCAGCAAGGTCAGCACCTGCGTGGTGCTCTCGACCGTCTTGCGGATGTCGTCGGTGTTGAGCACGAAGAAGTCCTTGGCGTTGTGCCGCGCCGTCAACAGCGCGGTGGCGGCGCGCTCGGCCTCCGCCATCGGCGTCGCTTCGTCGACGCGCAGGCTGATGCTGCGCAGGACCTGGTTGCCGAGGAAGCGGGCCTGCACCGTGGTGTAGGGCAAATAGACGATCGGCGTCGAGCTCGAGCCGAACCCCGCCTGCTGCTGCTTGGTGATGCCGACCACGCGGCAGGGCACCTTGCCGATCAGGATCACCCTGCCGAGCGGGCTGACATCGGCATCGGGAAACAGCGCCTTGCGCGCATTGTCGTCGATCACGGCGTCCTGGGCATAGGACCGCACGGTGTCGGCATCGAGATAGCCGCCTTCGGCGAGCTCGGTGTTCTTGACGCGGAAATACTGCTCGCCGACGCCGGAGATCTGCGCGCTGACCTCGATCGCGCCGAACCGCAAGGTGCTGGTGGTCGAGACCGTCGGCGAGATCGCATCGACATAGGGCTGCTGCGCCATCACCTTGGCGTCGGCGACCACCAGCGTCCGGATCTTGCCCGAGCGCGTGTCGCCGAAATCCTTGCCCGGAAAGAATTCGAGCGTGTTGGTGCCGAGGCGGTTGATGTTCTCCAGCACGCGTGCCTGCGAGCCGCGGCCGAGCGCGAGCACCAGCACGACGGAGGCGACGCCGATGATGATGCCGAGCATGGTCAGGAAGGCGCGCAGCCGGTGTGCGTTCATTGCGAGCAGCGCCATGCGGGCGGCTTCGCGCAGCCGATCGAGATGGCTGCGCCACCATGACCATGGCGGCAACGCGTGATCGTCCGGCACGACAGCAGAGGCCGGAGCGGAGGAGCGCGGATTGAGCCGGTCGGAGATGACGCAGCCGTCCTGGATCTCGATGATGCGCCGCGCGCGCTGGGCGACGCTCGTATCATGGGTGACGATGATGACCGTCCGGCCGGACGCGCTGATCTCGTCGAGGATGCGCAGTACCTCCTCGCCGCTGGCGCGGTCGAGCGCGCCGGTCGGCTCGTCCGCGAGGATCACGTCGGGATCGTTGACCAGGGCACGCGCGATCGACACTCTTTGCTGCTGGCCGCCGGACAACTGCCCCGGCTTGTGTCCGACGCGGCTGCCCATGCCGAGCCGTTGCAGCAGCGCCTCGGCCTTGCGGCGCCGGGTCGCGGACGACAGTCCCGAATACACCGCCGGCACCTCGGCATTCTCCGCGGCGGTCAGTTCGCCCAGCAGGTGATAGCGCTGGAAGATGAAGCCGAAATGTTCGCGGCGCAGCGCCGCGAGTTCGTCCGGGTCGAGCGAGTTCATCTCGCGTCCGGCGATCCGGTAGCTGCCGGAGGTCGGGCGATCGAGGCAGCCGAGAATGTTCATCAGTGTCGACTTGCCGGAGCCGGACTGGCCGACGATGGCGACCATCTCGCCGCGCGCGATTCTGATGTCGACGCCCCGCAGCGCGTGCACGGTGCTGTCGCCCGACGCGTAGCGCCGGCCGACATCGTGCAGATCGATCAGCGGCGCCGCCATCACATGCCTCCGCCCGGCGGTGGCGGCATCATTGTCTGTTTCGGCGCTTCGTCCGGGGTGGAGATCACGACGCGTTCGCCCTCGCGCAGGCCGGACGTCACCTCAGCCCTGATCTTGTTGTTGAGCCCGATGCGTACCGCGCGCTTCTGCACGCTCCCGGCCTCGTCGAGGACGCGCACGGCGTAGCTGCCGTCGGCGTTGGCGCTCCCAAGCGCGGAGGACGGGATCGTCGGCACCTTGCGGGCTTCGCCCAGCAGGATGTGGACCTCGGCGGTCATGTAGGTCATCAGCCGCCCGTCGGGATTGGCGATATCGAACACGCCGTTGTAGTAGATCGCCGACGACGTGGAGGACGAGGAGGAACTGCTGCTGCTGGACGTCGTGGTCGTGCTGGACGAGAAGCTCGAATCACTCTTGATGGACTCCGGCGCCGGCTCGATGCTCCGCAACGTCGCCTCGTAGCGCCGGTCGGGATCGCCGAGGATCGTGAAATAGACGTTCTGTCCGGGCTGCACCCGGACGACGTCGGCTTCGGAGATTTCGACGCGCACCGTCATCGTCTCGACCTGGCCGAGGACGACGATGGTCGGCGCCGACTGCACCGCATTGACGGTCTGGCCCTGCTGGGTGACGATCGAGAGCACGGTGCCGTCGATCGGCGCGGTGATCCTGGTGTAGCCGAGATTGACGCGCGCGGTCTCGATCGCGACCTCGGCCTCGACGATCTGCGCGTCGAGCTGCGCGATCTGCGCCTGAGTCTGCTTCACCGTCGCTTCGGCATTGTCGTAGTCCGCGCGCGACGACGCCTTCTGCGCCAGCGTCGCCTGCTGGCGCGCGAGGTTCGCCTCCGCGAGCGTCAGCGTCGCCAGTTTCTCGTCGCGCTGAGCACGCACATTGCGCAACGCGGCCTCGTTGGTGCGCAGCGTGTATTGCTGGGTCAGCGAGTCGATCTCGGCGATGAGATCGCCGGCCTTGACCCGTTCGCCGAGCTTGACGTTGAGCGCCACCAGCCGCCCCGAGGCCTGGGCGCCGACCGCCACCAGCTTGACCGGCTTCAGCGTACCGGTGGCCAAGACGGTCTGCTCGATGTCGCCGATCGTCACTGGCGCGGTCACCAGCTTGGTGTTGGAATTGGCCGTGTAGCGCGAGGCGAGCAGGGCGGCTGCTGCGGCGGCAGCGATCAGGCGGAGGATCAGCCATTTCCGCCCGCGTGCGCGTTTCGTCGGCGATGTGGGCGAGCCGCCGTCGTCGATCGTGACGGTGCGGGGCATCTGGGGCAAGGGTGCGTTCATCGGCTTACTTCGCAGTCACTGGGACATCACGGCGCAACTCAGCGGGGTTCGACGGCTTGAACGAGATGCGGACCTGTGCCGACGTCGACGATTTCAGGCTTGGAGCTGTCGAGCACGCCACCCCAGCCGCCGCCCAGCGCCTTGGCGAGCGCGACGTAGTCCTTCGCCAGGGTGGCCCGGCTGGCGAGCAGACTGTCCTCGGCCGTGAACTGCGAGCGCTCGGCGTCGAGCACGTCGAGGAACGTGCTGGAGCCGGTCTGGTACAGCGCGCGCGACAGCCGCGCGGCCTCGCCATAGCGTCGCGCCGATTCCCCGAGGCTGCGGATGCGAAGCCGTTCCTGGGCCAGGTTGACGATGGCGTTCTCGACGTCCTCCAGCGCGCTGAGCACGGCGCTGCGCCAGGCGACATGGTATTCGTCGCGCTGCGCCTCGGCGATCTCGACCGCCGCCTGCAGCTTGCCGCCGTTGAAGATCGGGATCGAGACGCTCGGTCCGATCGACCAGCCGATCGTCGAGTTCTTGCCGAGATCGCCGAGCTTCAGCGCGGTCGTCGACACGGTGCCGCTGAGGCTGACGTCCGGATACAGCGCGGCGGTCGCCTGGCCGATCTTCGCGGTGGACTGCGCGAGCTGCCGCTCCGCCTTGCGGACATCCGGACGCATCACCAGCACGTCGGCCGGGATGCCTTTCGGCAGCGGCAGGCGCGGCGCGGGGATCGGCGTGGAGCGGGACAGAAGCTGGCTGAGCGCGGTCGGATCGCGTCCGAGCAGCACGCCGAGCCGGTGCACGGCCTGCTGATAGCTGGCCTCATAGGTCGGGATCGTCGCCTCCGTGCTCGCGGCGAGCGCGCTCGCCTTGGCGGTGTCGACGGCCGAGGCCGAGCCCGCGCTCTGCTTGCGCTCCGTCAGCGCCGCGGTCTCGCGCTGCGAGGCCGCCGTGCGCCGCGCCAAGGCCGCGCGCGCCTGATAGGCGCGGGCATCGATGTAGTTGGAGCCGACGTCGCCGACCAAGGTCAGCAAGGTCGCGCGCAGATCGTCCTCGGCCGCATCGACGCCGTAGCTGGCCGCCTCGACCGCGCGGCGGTTGGCGCCGAACAGGTCGAGTTCCCAGCTCGCATCGAAGCCCGCCTGGTACTGGCTGTAGGTTGCCGGCGCGATGGCGATGCCGCTCGTCGACGAACCGCTGCTGCGGGTCTCAGTCGCCGCGCCGCTGCCGCTCACGCTCGGAAACAGCGCGCCGACGGCCTGGCGCTGCGTCGCCCGGGCCTCGCGGATGCGCGCCTTGGCGGCGGCGACGTCGAGATTGCCGGCGACGGCCTCGCCGATCAGTTGATCGAGCAGCGGATCGCCGAGATTGCGCCACCATTGCGCGAGCTTCAACGCCTGCGCCGGCCGATTGGTCTCGCTGCTCCAGCGCGCTGGCGTGCCGAAATCCGGTGTGATGTAGTCGGGGCCGACGGCGCAGCCGGCGAGCAGCGGAGGCAGGAGGCAGAGTGCGAGCAGGGCGGGCTTCACGGGGCTTTGGCATCGCGGTTCGGAAGACACCGCGCCGGCCGCGTCAGCCTTGTCGCAGGACTTTCCTGGTGATGTTTGTCTGGTGCCGAAAAGTCTTAGGCGGGCCGCCGGTTGCGCAGGGTTAAGTCGCGTGAAGAAATGTTTCCGCCTTAACAATACAGCTTGATTTCGCCACGATCGGGAGGCGCTTCGGGCTGTTCTTTACGGCCAAAATCGACCATGTTCTGCGCATGATGTCGTCACACAATACCGTCGTGGCCGCCGACGCCAACCTCGCGGCGCCGGCGCGCATCCTCTGCGTCGAGGACGATCGCGAGATCGCAGCGCTGCTGACCGAGCTGTTGCAGGAGCACGGCTTCGCGCCGCGCTTCGTCGCCTCCGCAGCCGCCATGCACGACGTCCTGCAGCGCGAGCAGGTCGATCTCATCATGCTCGACGTGATGCTGCCCGATGAGGACGGCCTGAGCATCTGCCGCAAGCTGCGCCAGATCTCGACCGTGCCGATCATCATGGTCACCGCGAAAGGCGAGGACATTGACCGCATCCTCGGCCTCGAGCTTGGCGCCGACGACTACGTCGTCAAGCCGTTCAATCCGCGCGAGCTGGTGGCGCGCATCCGCGCGCTGCTGCGTCGCTCGCAATTGCATCCGGCGGTGATCGCCGCGCGTCAGGCGCCGATGATCTTCGACGGCTGGCGCATCGAGCCCGCGACGCGCACGCTGTTCGATCCCGACCGCGTCAAGATCACGCTCACCAGCGCCGAGTTCGACATTCTCCTCGCATTCTGCCGAAACGCCGGGCGCGTGCTGTCGCGCGAGCAACTGATCGAGCAGGCGCATGGCGGCCAGGCCGGTCCGGTCGAGCGCAGCATCGACGTCCATATCAGCCGCATCCGTCAGAAGATCGAGCCCGGCGCCAGGAGCTGGTCGCTGATCAAGACCGTCCGGCTCGGCGGCTACGTGTTCACGCCAAAGGTCGAGACGCTCGATGAAGCCTGATCACAAGACCTGCAGCAACACGTTCCCGCGGCTCGGCCTCACCACGCAGATCGTGACCCTGGCGTCGCTGTCGGTGCTGTTCGGCATGGTCGTGATGATCGCGGCGGCGCTGTTGTTCCTCGATCCGCCCGACGAGCAGGAATCGCCGGCCTATGGCGTCGCACGCGTCGCCGAGGCCGTGCATTTCGTCCGCGCCGCCAACGATCCCGTTGCCGTCGAGAGCAGCCTCTCGAGTCTGCGCAGCTCCGGCATCCCCGTCGAACTGGTACCGCTGACCTCGCTCACGCTGCTGGCAAAGCCGGTGCGCCATGTGCCTTTGACCACGAAGCTCGCCCGCCGCCAGCTCGGTGTGCTGCGCGACATCACCTTGCTGCACGGTGTCAGCTATGGCGCGGCGCCGCCGACCCAGATCATCGTCCAGGTCGACGGCGAGCGCGCGCTGGTGTTCGACGACGTGCCGCGGCTCGACTTCTGGCCGATGGTGGTCAAGCCGACGATGGTGTTCCTGTTCCTCATCCTGATCCTCGGCGTGCTGCTGTCGATCTATGCGGCGCGGGCGATCATCCGCCCTCTGTCGGAGATGGCGCGCGCGGCGACTGCGTTTGGCCGCTCGCCGGGCGCCCAGGAGCCGCTCGGCCGGCGCGGGCCGAAGGAGATCGTACAGGTCGCCGACGCTCTGAACGAGATGCAGGCGCGGATCCGCGCGCTGCTCGACGACCGCACGCGGATGCTGGCGGCGATCAGCCACGATCTGCGCACGCCGCTGACGCGGCTGCGGCTGCGCTCGGATCGGATCGGGCAGGTCGAGATGCGCGCGGCGATGCAGCGCGACATCGACCAGGTCAGCCGCATGCTCGACGAGACGCTCGATTACTTGCGCGACGACACCAAGGCCGAGCAGCCGGCGCGCATCGAGCTCGCGAGCCTGTTGGAGACGATCTGCTGCGACTTCGCCGATGTCGGCCACGCCGTCAGCTTCGAGGGACCGCCGCGGCTGGTGTGCGAGGGCCGGCCGCGGGCGCTGTCGCGCGCGGTGACAAACGTCGTCGAGAACGCCGTCAAGCACGGCACGCAGGTCGTGGTCAGCCTGGATATGACGATCGAGGGCGTGATCGCGATCGAGGTCGCCGATGACGGCCCGGGCATTCCGCAGGCGCTGCAGGCGCGTGCGCTGGAGCCGTTCGTCAAGCTCGACCAGGCGCGATCGGCCGGCGGCTTCGGCCTCGGCCTGTCGATCGCGCAGGAGATCATGAAGAAGCACGAGGGCGGCATCGCCCTGATGCCGAACACGCCGCGCGGCCTGCGCGTGCGGCTGTCACTGCCGTCGCAAAGCGCGGTGCCGGCTGTGATGCCCGCCAAGGTCGCCTGAGCGCAACAAACAAAAAGGCCCCGCCGGCGAACCGGCGAGGCCTTGCGCGTGGGCTGAACGAGGGACCGGCGTCAGCTCACGCGTTTCCAGGTCTGGCCGCCGCAGAACAGCCCGCCGAAGGCGCAGCCCTGCACGCGCAGAGTGGTCGGGTTCTTGAGCACGATCGTCGAGTCGTAGTTGCCGCCGCCGTCGGGATCGTGGATGCGGCCGACCCATTTGCTGTCCTTCGGCTTCATGTTGATCAGGATCTTCTCGCGCGTCTTCTCGGCAAAGCCGCAGATGTTGGGACCGCACGGCTCGATCACGACATTGCCCTTGCCGGCCTCGGTGGCCCACACGCCGAGCGGCGAGTTCGGGTCCGCGGCCGGCGCCGGTGCGGGCTGAACAGCCGCGGGTGCGGCAGCCACGGTGGTCGGTACGGGAGCAGGGGCGGCGGGCTGCGGCTGGGCCACTGGAGCAGGCGCGGCGGCCGTGACCGGGGCGGGCGCCACCGGCATCTGGACGGTCGGAGCGGGAGCGGCTGCAACGGGCGCCGGCGGCGTCACGACCGGTGCGGCGGCGACAGGCGCAGCAACCGGCGCAGGGGCGGTGACCGCGGGCGCTGTCGCGACGGGGGCCGGCGTTGGCGCCGCCGGAGCGGTTGCGGCCGGCGCCGTGCTCGTGGCGGGCGTGTCATCATCGTCGAGCTTGGATTTCAGCCCGCTGAGATCGATGCCGGAGACCTGCAGGCACGACAGCGACTGGCAGTTGCGCGGGACGGTGACGCGGATCTTGCGGCCGTCGAAATCGAACGCGATCGAGCTGCCAGCCTGCGCGGCGCTGCTCGCGATCAGAACGGCGGCTGCGGCCAGAAAGACGGTCTTCATGATGAGCTCCCTCGGGGCGGCGTCGTGAACCTGAGGGAACTCTTAAGGGGCTGAGACCCGCCAATCTGTGACGCAGGTCACCGTCGCGTCCGCCGAGCGGGCGACGCCGGCCGGACGCGCGCGCGTCACGCGCTGCGGCTCCTAGACCAGC
Organism: Bradyrhizobium sp. HKCCYLS3077; assembly: GCF_051167555.1. Lineage (NCBI taxonomy): Bacteria > Pseudomonadati > Pseudomonadota > Alphaproteobacteria > Hyphomicrobiales > Nitrobacteraceae > Bradyrhizobium > Bradyrhizobium sp. HKCCYLS3077. The sequence continues at coordinate 268,747 of NZ_JBNPTH010000002.1, forward strand.
CCGATCACGATTGCGCCAACGAAGGCAAACGCAGCATACGCGACCATCGTGCTCCACCGACCGGCAGGGGTCATGACACGGCTCCCGTTCTCAGCGTTTTCGGACTGCGGCGGAGATTAACCTGTCTGCATCGGCAGAAAAGACAGCGGCGCTGTCGCTTGCGCAGGTTTCGATCAGCTCGCGCGCCACGATGGTTTCCGCGCCGTGAACAGACGACGTTGACAGCTCCTTAAGCAAATTGCCGCAAACCTCTGCACATGACGCGCGGAGTTCGTTTGTATCTCGTCGGCTCCATCGTCCTTGTTTCGCTTGCGGGTTGCGGCCGTGGATTCTTCCAGGAGCGCGAGCCGTGGCGGGCCGAGGCCGAGATCGCCTGCCTGAAATCAGGAGCGGTGAAGGAGAGCGCGGACATCGTCCGCATCGATCCGATCTCCGGCCCCGGCATGTGCGGCGCCGACTATCCGTTGAAGGTGGCGGCGCTCGGCGAAGCGACCGCGAGCTATGGCTTCGCCGACGAGAGCCTGCGTCCGCCGGGATCGATCGGCGGCCAGCCGCGCTGGCCGATCAACAAGCAGCCGCAAAACTATCCGTCGTCGACCTATCAGCCGCAGCCGGTCTATCCGCCGTCGAATGCCGGCTATCCCGCGGCATCGGCGCAGCCGGGCTATGGCGCAGCGCCAGGCGCGCCGCTGCAACTCGAGCCGCCCGCCGGCGAGGACGACGTCAACCTGCCGGCCGACAGGTCGTATCCCGCCGCGCCGTATCGGAGCCAGCCGGCGCCGCGCACCGCCTACCCGCAGCAGGAGCCGCCGCCGCGGCTCGGGCCTTCGCGCGATCCGGTCGGCACAGTCGGTCCGGTGGCGGTGAAGCCGACCGCGACGCTCGCCTGTCCGATCGTCTCGGCGCTTGATCGCTGGCTCGCGGAATCGGTGCAGCCGGCCGCGCAGCGCTGGTTCGGCCAGCGCGTGGTCGAGATCAAGCAGATCTCGGCCTATTCCTGCCGCGGCATGAACGGCAATCCGAGCGCGCACATCTCCGAGCACGCCTTCGGCAACGCGCTCGACATCTCGGCCTTCATCCTCTCGGACGGCCGCCGCATCACCGTCAAGGACGGCTGGATCGGTCTGCCGGAAGAGCAGGGCTTTCTGCGCGACATCCAGGGCGGGGCCTGCCAGCAGTTCACCACAGTGCTCGCGCCGGGCTCGAACGTCTATCACTACGATCACATCCACGTGGACCTGATGCGCCGCGCTAGCCGCCGGCTGATCTGCCAGCCTGCCGCGCAATCCGGCGAGACGGTTGCCGCCCGCGCCCAGCAGCGCCGCTACGGCTACGGCCAGCGCGATCCCGACGTGACCAGCTCGATCGCCTCGCGCAAGCAGCCCAAGTCGATCGGGCAGTTGATCAACGAGGAAGACGAGTACCGGGATTACTGAGAGGCGAGTGGCGAATAGGGATCTCCCGTCCTCGCTCTTGCGGCCCTATTCGCTACTCGCCATTCCCCTTCCTGTGCGCCGCTGTGGATTTCTCGCGCCTCGGTCAGGCGCAAAGCCGTGCATGTCCCGCTCCGGCACGTCATCGTCACCAGCGCGAGATCAGGGTTAACGGTCCGTTCACCATCCCATTCGTCCGCCATTGGCCGACACTAGACCTGCCACACTCGCCAGGAACAAGGCGCGCGGGGTTCTGGTTTGCTGCCGGAGTGGGAGTGGTGGAGATGGCATCGTATCGCATCAGGGCGATTGGCGCGGGCTTCGAGGTCAGCACCGAGGAGCATCCCGTGCTGGTGTGCCGCTCGCTAAAGACCGCCCGCCGCGCCGTGGCCGATGCCGAGCGACTGGCGCTGCTGCCGCCGAAGCCGATCCCGTGGCGGGTGCAGCCGGAGAGGGAGGCCTGCGACGACTTCAGCGGGGACGATCTCGAGTTCGAGATCGCTATCGTCGCGGACGGCCCGCCGTTGTGCGGGTGACGAGCTGCGGGCTTGTATGGTCTCGCCTGGTTAGCTGCCCTCTAGCAGCGAGCGCGGTGCGCTCCCTCTCCCCGTTCTTTACGGGGAGAGGGCTGGGGTGAGGGGCAGCCACACGGACGGAGCAAGTAATGAGTTCAATTCCCGCCATCCTAAGTCTTCGGTGATGCAGTTGTCTTGCTTCGGCTTGGCAAAGACTGTTGGAGACCGCCATTCACACCGCCCGTGCCGCCGCCCCTCACCCCGACCCTCTCCCCGTGAAGAACGGGGAGAGGGAGCGCACCGCCGCTGCCGCGTGGACATGCCTCTTCATCAGCATCGCTTCGAGCTGCCTAAGTCGACTCCTTATCAGTCCGAGCTCTTCTCCTCACGACGCCGAGCTCTTCGCCAAGGCGACGGTGAGCTCCCCTCCCCCTTGCGGGGAGGGGTTGGGGGTGGGGGTCTCCGGGCGCCGAACTTAGTGAGTGGCACCCTTGTGATGCTGTTACCTCTAAGCGCGGCGATAGCGCGACGTGCATGTGAATAGGGCCGGGGCTCATCATCGGCAGCGGAGTTCGTGGACCCCCACCCCCGACCCCTCCCCGCAAGGGGGAGGGGAGCGCACCGTTCGTGCGGCGAGCGTGTGCCTCGATCGAAGATCAGAGCAACGACATGCGGCCGAGGGAACGACCCGCCGCTATGACGAGCACGTTCTAGAACGTCCCCGCCACGGTCACCCTGAACGTCAGCGGTTCGATCGGGTGGAGGATGCGGTCCATGATTCCGGTCTGGCAGATTTGCGCCGGCACGCCCGTGGGCGTGCTGCCGTAGCATGCCTGGTAGAGCTGGTCGGTCCGCAGCAGCGAGCCGTAGCCGTAGGAGATCTGGTTGGCCTTGGTGTTGAGCAGGTTCAGCACGTCGAGCTGGATGCGCCAGCCATTGGCGTCGCGAAAGCCGATGCGGCCGTTGAAAACGCTGGTGGCGGTCGAGCGGAAGAAGTTGTCCTCGGTGAGCGGCGTGGATCCGAGATAGCGCCAGCGCAAGCCGCCGAACCAGCCGGTCTGTTCCCCCAGCGTGATTCCGGCGGAGGCGATCATCGCGGGCGCGTTGGGGATGTAGTTGCCGGGCGCATTGCCGCGCAGCACCTCGGCCGGCGCGCCGGCGGCGACGAGCTGCGCGTAGGCGTCGGCCTGGTCGGTGTTGTCGCCGACGAAGCGCGCATGCGTCATCGCAAGATCGGCGTCGATGTCGATCCAGGAGGCCGGCCGATAGCGGTTGGTCAGTTCGAAGCCGTAGCGGCGGCTCGGCCGGCTCGCCTCGGTGTTGCCGGCATCGCCCGAGAACAGGATTTCCGAGTCCTGGTTGAGCATGAAGACGCTGAGCGACGAGTCGAGCCCCGGAATGATCCGCGTGCGCACGCCGACCTCGGCGCCTTTGGTGCGCACCAGCAGTGGCGACGATTCGATCCGGCTGCCCGACGCCGTCGGATCGTCCGTGGTGGTGGCGCCGCGGGCGTCGTTGCTGTGCATGCCATAGCCGGCGCCGAGGAAGAACTCGGTCTTCTCGAACGGCCCGATCACCATGCGAAACTTCGGGCTGCCGAGGCTTGCCGCCGCATCGCCGGTGTTGTTGCCGTTATACAGCGAGAAAACGTGGGTCTGGTAGGTGTCGCCGCGATAGCCGTAGGTGGTGCGCAGCCAGTCGGTCCAGCGCACGGTGTTCTCGGCATAGAGCCCGATGCTGCCTTCGCCGACCTTGTCGCTGCGCACGGGGCTCAGATAGTTGCGTTGCGCCGTGTAGCTGAGCGCCAGCGCGATGTCGTCATAGCGCGTCTGGACACCGAAGGTGGTCTCCATCGGCCGCCCGGCGAAACTGCCGTTGAACGTCCGGGACGCATTGGCGCCGATCATCAGCCGATCGTCATGCTGGTGGAACTGATCGCCATTGACGGGATCGCGCAGCGCGTAGGTGAAGTTGTTGTAGAGATCGAGCTGGCTCTTCACGACATAGGCGTTGGCCTTCCACGAGCCGGATTCATCGGTCCCCGCGATCCGGCCGGATAGCGCGAAGCGGTTGGTCTTGCCGCCGTCGCTGGGATCGATCGCATCGTAGCGGCCGAGCAGGCCGGAGGTGAGAGCGCGCTCCGGCACCTGGTCGGTTGACGTCCAGCGGTTCGCATAGGCCATGCCGGTGATCGAGATGCCGTCGGTCGCTGTGCCCTGCGAGTAGCGCATCAGGCCGTTGAGCTTCTTGGCGTCGTCGGGCGTCGTCCACGGTCCGTCATAGCGGCCGGCCTCGCCCGCGATCAGCAAATGGCCGTCGCCGACATGCACGGAGTCCATGCCGAAGAAGCGGCGATAGCCGAAGCTGCCGGCGGTCATCTGCGCGATCGCCTTGGGCACGGTGTCGATGAGGCCGATATGCACGCTGCCCACCGAGGCGAAGTCGCCCTCGTCGGCGAAGTAGGGGCCCTTGCGCACGTCGACGCGGCCGATCGTCTCCGGCATCAGCCAGTTGAGATCGGCATAGCCCTGGCCATGCGCATGCGTGCGCATGTTGACCGGCACGTCGTCGACGAACAGCGCCAGATCGGTGCCGTGGTCGAGATTGTAGCCGCGCAGGAAATACTGGTTGGCTTTACCCTCGCCGGAATGCTGCGTGACGATCAGGCCGGGCACGGCTTCCAGCACCTCGCCGGGCCGCGTCGCCGGCCGGGCGTTGATGTCGTCGCCGGTGATGACGGTTTCGCTCGCCATGCTCTGCGGGAGCCCCGGGCCGGAGCCGACATTGGGCGCGCCGGAGGGCGGAGCCGCCGCCGCGGCAGGGACGAGGCCTGCGGCGGGACGGACGGTGCCGGGCTTCGGCCGCTGCGCTTCGCGCCTCGCCTGCGGTTTCGGCTTGGCGGGGTGCTTCGGCGCATCGACGGCGACGGTGGGCAACTCGGCCGGAGCGCGCTCGGGATGTGCCTCCGCCTGCTGCAGCAAGGCCGCCATCAGCACCCAAACACTCGCTCCACGCCACCGCATCATCGCCACGCGCCTCGATCTCATCATCGGGGCACGCGACGTCGTTCGCCGCCAGCCCTCATTGGCCGCCGGCACGCTCGCTTGGATCGCCCCACTGTCGAGTGTTAAAGAACGCTACGGTGACACCAGTATGATGTCAACGAGCAAACATCATACTCAACATCAAGCTCATGGAACAGTGTTGCCGCCGGGAGACGATGCATGCAGCGCCTGACGATCACCATCGACGACGATCTGCTCGCGGAGGTCGATGCCTTCATGGAACGGCGCGGCTACGACAACCGCTCCGAGGCGTTTCGCGACCTCCTGCGCAGCGGCCTGGAGAGCGCCGACACCGGCGCCAGCGACACCCGCCCCTGCATCGCGACACTGAGCTACGTCTACGACCACGCCGCGCGCGAACTGCCGAAGCGCCTGACGCAGGAGGCACACGACCATTCCGGGCTGGCGCAGGCGACGCTCCACGTCCACATCGACCAGGAGAGCTGCCTTGAGGTCACCGTGCTCAAGGGAGAGCGCCGTGAGGTCAAGGCCTTCGCCGACCACGTCATCGCCGAACGCGGCGTCCGCCACGGTCACGTCGCGCTGATGCCGATCGAGCCGGCGGCGGGGCATGGGCACAGCCATTCGCACAGCCATAGCAGCAGCCACAGCCATTCGCATTCCCACACGACGAAGAGCGGGAAGAAGTAGGAGGGTGGGCAAAGGCGCGCCCCGATGCTGCTGATAGAATTTGGTCCCTCGCGCGCCGTGCCCACCGCGGTGTCTCGGTTGCTTACGGTGCACTCCGCCGTCATGCCCGCGCTGCCAACTCAGTCCTCCCCTGTCGTCCCGGACAAGCGCGCGGTCACGCGCGCGCCGATCCGGGATCCATAACCACAGGGCGTTGGTTGAGGCACGCTGGCCGCTACATGGTGCCCAGCCACGACCGGCACGGGCGTATGGATCCCGGGTCGGCGACCACCAACGCTGTCGCGTTGGCGGCCTTGGCCGGGATGACACTGGATTTGGGGCGTGCGGCTCGCCCCACACTCCGCCGTCACACCAGCGAAAGCGGGTATCCAGTACGCCGCGGCTTCTCGGCGCTATCACAGCCGTCTCGGAGTACTGGATCGCCCGGTCAAGCCGGGCGATGACGGTTGAGGGGGGAGGGCGCAGCATGCCCCAATCGTCATTGCGAGGAGCGCAAGCGACGACTTGTCCGCCAGAGCCCGCAGGGCGACGGCGGAAGCAATCCAGAGTCGCGGGTGACGCCCCTGGATTGCTTCGCTTCGCTCGCAATGACGGCGGAGGGACATTTGCGAGCCACCGAAAACAGCGTGCGCGCAGAAACTCATTTCCGCAGTCCCATCAAGCTGATTTGCCCTGTCCAGTCCCCCGCGTAAAAATAATCACCTTCCATTTTTCCGAATTCTATGTTTTTCTCTCCCCATCCCGCCTCGATCGAAGAGGGACGTTTCGCGGTCGTCACGAGCGTTGGAGGTGGGGAGCGGTGGCCTGTCGGCGCGCAGCGCGCTGGAATCGCGAGCGGACGAACGCGACCGGCAGGACGGTGAAGTCGTAGGGTCCTGGCGCCCCGATGCTGGCGTCAAGTTCGCAAGGCGACGTTGAAAGCGTCGCGCGGACGACGGTGGCTAACAAGCCCGGACACCGGGGAGACTACGTATAATCCGTCAACCCATCGCGCAGGGAAGGCCGGGTGTTCTCGGCCAGACCTGTGGTACCTGCCGCCTGCATTTTTTTCCGCAGGCGGGCCACGGGCGCGGCCAGCGCCCGGCCTTCCCTGCGCCCTCCGATCGACGAGGGCGATCTGATCGCAAAGCTCGGGCGTCACCTGCCGCGAGGAGGAGAATGCATGTCTTTGGCGGACGTGTTCGTGACTTCCACGGCTGCGCGCTTCAGCGCCGACGGCAACGGCTCAGTTCTTGATGCCGTAGGTGGTGATGAACATGCGCACGGCGCTCGACACCACGCGGTGAACATCCTCCGGTGCCGGCGCCGGCGCGCCCTGGAAGATGAAGGGCAGGAACAAGGTCGCCTGGCACATCAACTGGAACTGCGACGCGGCGAGGTGGCAGTCGTCGATTGCGAGCTCCTTCGCCTCGACGCGGGCCTGCAGATAGGCCGCCAGCCGGTTGATGGTGCCCTCGAGGACGCAATCATAATAGCGCCGCCCGACCTCCGGCATCCGCTCCGCGATCGCCATCACGGTCCGAATGGCCGAACCGCCGCCCGGCCGGCACACCACCGCGATCCAGGCCGAGCCGAACTCGTACAGCACGGTGGCGGCATCCCGCGCCGGGTCGAAGCTGAAGTTCGAGGCGCCGCGATGAACCGTCTCCTCCTCGACGATCGCCTCGAACAGTCGGAATTTGTCGGCGAAATAGACGTAGAGCGTGCCCTTGGAGACGCCGGCCGCGCGCGCGATCTCGCCCATGCTGGCGCCGTCGAAGCCGAGGTCCATGAAGACCTTGCGCGCGCCGTCGAGGATCTGGCGCCGCTTCGAGGAATCCTCGTCCTGCGTCACGGGGGTAGTGGTGTGGTCGCCCTCAATCATTGGTTCAGGCTGTTCCCGAAAAAGGCTGTCGAGGCAACGTCGCGACAGGACGTGAGCGAGTATGTTGCGGTCGCGAAGATATAGATTGACCGAACGGTTCGGTCAATGATAGAGATCAAATTGACCGAACGGTTCGGTCGGTTTCTTTGGGGCGAAGCGGCCCCGTTGCCTTGGGTGGGAGTCTGTGATGGCTGCAGCGAGGGAACAGGCTGTGCGGGCACGCCGGCCCGAGGCGGAGAGTACGCCGAGCCAGGCCAAGCCTGAGGCGGCCCGTCCGCAATCCAGCGAGGCGGTGTCGCGCAAGCTCGACACCTCAGCCGACGTCACCACCGAAGCGCCGGCCGAACGGCCCGCGGCGCCGGCCGGTGCTCCCGCGGCACAGAAGCCCGAGGCCGCGACAGCCGCGCCGCCGAAATCCGGTAAGCGCAAGCGCGTCCTCGCCGGCATCGGCCTGCTGCTGGCGCTCGCCGCAGCCGGCTACGCCACGCATTATTTCCTGGTCGGCCGCTTCATGGTCTCGACCGACGATTCCTATGTCCGCGCCAACAACACCATGCTTGGCGCGCGCGTCGCCGGCCACATCCATGAGATCGTGCCGCGCGACAATTCGGTGGTGCGCAAGGGCGACGTGATCTTCCGCATCGACGACGGCGACTACAAGATCGCGGTCGACGCCGCACGCGCGAAGATCGCGACGCAGGAAGCGACCATCGCCCGCATCGGCCGCCAGGTCGCCGCGCAGCAGAGCGCGGTGGAGCAGGCGCAGGCCAATCTGACCTCGTCGGAAGCCGCGATGAAGCGCGCCGGGCTCGACTATGAGCGCCAGCAGGCGCTGAGCACCAAGGGTTTTGCCTCGCATGCGACGTTCGAGCAGTCGGAAGCCGCGCGCGACCAGGGCCTGGCCGCGGTGCGCGCCGCCCGCGCCGCGTTCGATGCCGCGCGCGACAATGTCGAGGTCACCAAGGCGCAGCAGACGGAGGCCGAGGCGCAGCTCGCCGAGCTGAAGACTTCGCTCGCCAAGGCCGAGCGCGATCTCGAATTCGCAACCGTGCGCGCGCCGGTCGACGGCACTTTCGCCAACCGCCTCGTCAACACCGGCGATTTCGTCGCGGTCGGCCAGCGGCTCGGCAACGTCGTGCCGCTGGATGATGTCTTCATCGACGCGAACTTCAAGGAAACCCAGCTCAAGCGCATCCGTGCCGGCCAGCCGGTGACGATCAAGGTCGATGCCTATGGCGCGCGCGGCTTCAAGGGCGCGGTCGACAGCATCTCGCCGGCCGCGGGCTCGGTGTTCACCTTGCTGCCGCCGGACAACGCGACGGGCAATTTCACCAAGATCGTGCAGCGCCTGCCGGTCCGCATCCGCGTGCCGAAGGACGTCGCGCGCCAGAACCTGCTGCGTGCCGGCATGTCGGTCTACGTCACGGTGGATACGACCGACGGCGCCAAGGATGCGGACAATGATGGCGACCTCGACGCACCGGCGACGGTGCAGGGGAAGTAGTACGTTGAACTAACTGATGCGATTGCATTCGCTATTGCGTCATCGGCAGTGAACTCCCTCCCCCCTTGCGGGGGAGGGTCGGGGTGGGGGGTCTCCGGGCGACACTGCCGCTGTGGACCCCCACCCCCGACCCCTCCCCGCAAGGGGGAGGGGAGTCGACCGACGGTGCCGCGGCAGTCGTGCTTCTCTCGACAGAGAACAACACCATGGCCACCGCCACCACAGCCAACCCCACCATGAGCGCGCCCGCGGCGCCGTCGGATCGCATCGCGCCGCGCAGGCTGATCGCGTTCCTGATCATGGTGTTCGGCATGTTCATGTCGATCCTGGACATCCAGATCGTGTCGGCGTCGCTGACCGAGATCCAGGCCGGCCTGTCGGCGAGCTCCAGCGAAGTGTCGTGGGTGCAGACCGCCTATCTGATCGCCGAAGTGATCGCGATTCCCCTGTCCGGTTTCCTGTCGCGCGCGCTCGGCACGCGGCTGTTGTTCGCGATCTCCGCCGCCGGCTTCACCATTTCCAGCTTCCTGTGCGGCTTCGCCTCGTCGATCGAGCAGATGATCCTGTGGCGCGCGCTGCAGGGCTTCCTCGGCGCCGGCATGATCCCGACCGTGTTCGCCTCGGCCTACACGGTGTTCCCGCGCTCCAAATTCCACATCGTCGGTCCGATCATCGGCCTCGTCGCGACCTTGGCGCCGACCGTCGGCCCGACCGTCGGCGGCTACATCACCGACGCGATGTCGTGGCACTGGCTGTTCTTCGTCAACATCCCGCCGGGCATCCTGATCACCATCGGCGTGCTGGCGCTGGTCGATTTCGACGAGCCGCATTTCGAGCTGCTGGAGCGCTTCGACTGGTGGGGCCTCCTGTTCATGGCCGGCTTCCTCGGCTCGCTCGAATATGTGCTGGAGGAGGGGCCGCAATATGAGTGGCTGCAGGACACGTCGGTGGCGATCTTCGCCGCGGTGTGCGCGGTGTCCGCGATCGGCTTCTTCTGGCGGGTGCTGACGGCGGACGAGCCGATCGTCGACCTCTACGCCTTCGGCAACCGTAATTTCGCCGTCGGCTGCCTCCTGCAATTCTGCATCGGCATCGGCCTCTACGGCCTGACCTACATCTATCCGCGCTATCTCGCGGAAGTCAGAGGCTACAGCGCGCTGATGATCGGCGAGACGATGTTCGTCTCCGGCGTGGTGATGTTCCTGATGGCGCCGGTGGTCGGCCGACTGATGGTGAAGATCGACATGCGGCTGATCATCGCCTTCGGCCTCGTGATCTTCGCGATCGGCTCCTACCAGATGACCGGCATCACCCGCGACTACGACTTCTGGGAGCTGTTCGTGCCGCAGGTGATGCGTGGCGTCGGCATGATGTGCGCGATGGTGCCGACCAACAACATCGCGCTCGGCACCTTGGCGCCGGACCGCGTCAAGAACGCCTCCGGCCTGTTCAATTTGATGCGCAATCTTGGCGGCGCCGTCGGGCTTGCGATCATCAACCAGGTGCTGAACGACCGCACCGACCTGCACATCTCGCGCCTGCACGAGCGCGTGAACTGGGGCAACGCCACCGCGGTCGAGACGCTCAACATGCTGCAGCAGAAGCTGCAGGGCATGGGCGATTCCGCACTGATGGCGATGAAGCAACTCTCGCAGATCGTGCATCGCCAAGCCGTGGTGATGGGTTATGGCGACGCGTTCTTCATGCTGACCTGCTTCTACATCGCGCTCAGCTTCATGGTGCTGCTGCTCAACAAGCCGAGCTCGCCGATGGCCGGCGGCGGCGACGCACATTGACGTGAGCGGCCCGCGCGACGACCGCGGGTTGCCAAATCGTACCATCGATGGTATGGACCACGAATTGTCGCTCGAACCGGGGAGATCTGCATGACTACATCGCATCTGCAGACCGCATGCACCCGGTCGATGCTCGCGCTTTCGACCCTCGTGCTCTCTACGCCCGCACGGTCGATGCCGGTCCTGGTGTTCCGCCGCTCGCATTGAGCGCCGCCGTACTTCCCACAATCTGATTCATCATTCGCAGACCGCGCGTCGCCTCGCGTCTGCTTCATTTGGAGCCGGCCTGGCGCCCGCGCGCGCGGCCGGATGATGCCATGACCCTCAACGTCTCCGGCCTGAAGGCCGACAAGCGTCCCGCCGCCATTCGCGTCGTTATCCCGTTCGTGACCCGCCACTGGCTGAAGCAGCCGCGCATGACCCTCGGCATCGCCGTGTGCCTGCTCGGCGCCACCGCCGCCGACCTGTTCATGCCGCTATTCTCCGGCAAACTCGTCGATGCGCTGACGCTCGGCCCAGCCAATGCCGACGCGCGGCACGCGGCGGTGGTGTCGTTCGCCGCCATCGTTGCGCTCGGCTTCGCCTCGATCGTGCTGCGATTGTCCGGCCTGCAACTGATCGTGCCGTTCACGCTCCGCATCATGTCCGATGTGGCGCGCGAGGCCTTCGTGCGCGTGCAGCGCTTCTCCACCGATTGGCACGCCAACAGCTTTGCCGGCTCCACGGTGCGCAAGATCACCCGGGGCATGTGGGCGCTCGACCTCTACAACGACACCATCCTGCTGGCGCTGCTGCCCTCGCTCTCGGTGCTGCTCGGCTCGATGGTGCTGCTCGGCCTGCACTGGGGCGCGCTGGGTGGGGTGATCGCCGTCGGCGCGGTGCTGTACGTGGCGATGACGGTCGTGTTCTCGACCCGCTACATCGCCCCCGCCGCGCGGATCTCCAATGCCTGGGACACCAAGGTCGGCGGGACGCTCGCGGATGCGCTCAGCTGCAACGCGGTGGTGAAGTCGTTCGGGGCGGAGGCCCGCGAGGACGGCCGGCTGATGCGCGTCGTCAACCGCTGGTCCCGGCGCGTCAGCCGCACCTGGCTGCGCTACAACACGACCGCAGCCGTGCAGCTCGGCGTGCTGCTGTGCCTGCGCTCGTCGGTAATCGGCGGCGCCGTGCTGCTGTGGATGGCAGGCCGGGCTTCGCCGGGCGACGTCACCTATGTGCTGACCAGCTACTACGTGATCCATGCCTACCTGCGTGACGTCGGCATGCACATCAACAACCTGCAGCGCGCGGTCAACGACATGGACGAGCTGGTGGCGATCCATGGCGAGCCGATCGGCATCGTCGATGCCGCGGGAGCCAAGGCGATGACGGTGACCGGCGGGCACATCGTGTTCGATGCGGTGACGTTCCACTATGGCGGCCACCGCGTCCCGCTGTACGACCGGCTGTCGGTGGACATCCGGCCGGGCGAGCGGATCGGGCTGGTCGGGCGCTCCGGCTCCGGCAAGACGACTTTCGTCAAGCTGGTGCAGCGGCTGTACGACGTCAGCGGCGGCCGGATCCTGATCGACGGGCAGGACATTGCGCACGCGAAACAGGATTCGCTGCGCAGCCAGATCGCCATCGTGCAGCAGGAGCCGATCCTGTTCCACCGCTCGCTCGCCGAGAACATCGCCTATGGCCGCCCCGGCGCCAGCCAGGCCGAGATCGAGCAGGCGGCGCGACTTGCGAACGCGCACGAGTTCATCATGCGCCTGCCCAAGGGCTACGGCACCCTGGTCGGTGAGCGCGGCGTCAAGCTGTCGGGCGGCGAGCGGCAGCGGGTGGCGCTGGCGCGGGCGTTCCTGGCGGATGCGCGCGTGCTGATCCTGGACGAGGCGACCTCGAGCCTCGACTCGGAGTCGGAGGCGCTGATCCAGGAGGCGATGGAGCGGCTGATGAAGGGCCGGACGGCGATCGTGATCGCGCATCGGCTGGCGACCGTGCGCAGCCTCGACCGCATCCTGGTGTTCGACCGCGGCCGCATCGTCGAGCAGGGCAATCATGCCGCGCTCGTCGGCCGGCCCGGCGGACTGTACCGCAGCCTGTTCGAGCGCCAGGCCACCGAATTCGGCCAGCTCTCAGCCGCGGGCTAGTCAAAATGGCGAGGGGCCCGACGCTGGTGCGTCGAGCCCCTCATGAACATATCAGCCGGCCTGTAAGCCGGGTTCTGTAGGGCACCGCCAGGCTTGCGCATGACGATACGTGACGGCCATTCCTCTGGGATCGCGCTTGCGCGAGACCTCGGGCAACCTACCCGGACGGCGAGCCTGACATCGCTCCCGCGGACGTCATCGTCGAAACGATTGTCTCCGCGTGGCCGTCCCTATTCGGTTTTGCTCCCGGTGGGGTTTACCATGCCGGTTCCGTTGCCGGCCCCGCGGTGCGCTCTTACCGCACCTTTTCACCCTTACTGCCTCCCTTGCGGGAAGAAGCGGTTCGTTCTCTGTGGCACTGTCCCTGGGGTCGCCCCCGCCGGACGTTATCCGGCACCGCATGTCGATGGAGCCCGGACTTTCCTCCCCGGCGGCCTTTCGGCACCTGCTGGAGCGGCCGTCCGGCCGACTGACGCGGCTTGAATGGGGCTTCTCGACCGGTACGTCAAGCCGTCGCCATGCCGGCGGAAAATATTATGCTCGGTGTGTCGTTTCGCGTCGCTGCCGTTCGACTGGATGTCGGCGATCCAGCCGAAGAGAGGAGCAAGTCCGATGCAGTACCTGTTGATGATCTATCTGAACGAGGTCGAATACGCCAAGATGGAGAAGGAGGCCGAAGGCAAGATGCTCGCCGAATATCAGAGCTTCACCCAATCGATCATATCGAGCGGAAACTACAAGGGCGGTGACCGGCTGCAGCCGACCTCGACGTCGACGACGGTGCGCGTGCGCGACGGCAAGATCCTGACCACCGACGGTCCGTTCGCCGAGACCCGCGAGCAGCTCGGCGGCTACTACATGATCGAGGCTAAGAACATCGACGAGGCGATCGGCATCGCCGCGCGGATTCCCGGCGCCCGCCTCGGCTCGATCGAGGTCAGGCCGGTCTGGCAGTACAATCATTGAAGCCACCGCTGCGGCCGACGAGATGACGCCCGGTGCCATCGAGAAAGTGTTCCGCGACGAGTCCGGCCGGGCGCTCGCGACCCTGATCAGGCTCGTCGGCGATTTCGATCTGGCCGAAGATGCGCTGCAGGAGGCGTTCGCGACGGCGCTTCTCGCTTGGCGGGGACCCGAAGTCCCCGCCAATCCGCGGGCGTGGCTGGTCAACGTTGCGCGCAACAAGGCGATCGATCGCATCCGGCGGCAGCGCAACTTCCGCGACAAGGAAGCCGAGATCGTGCATGCGATCGAGCGCGACGCCGTCGGTGAGGAGGACGGCGGCCCCGTCGATCTCGACGACGACATGCTGCGGCTGATCTTCACCTGCTGCCATCCGTCCTTCGCGCCGGAGGTGCAGGTGGCGCTGACCTTGCGCACGGTCTGTGGCCTGACAACAGCCGAGGTTGCTCGTGCCTTTCTCGCCAGCGAGGACGCCATGGCGCAGCGCCTGGTGCGGGCCAAGCAGAAGATCCGCCTCGCCGGCATTCCCTACGAGGTACCCGGACGCGATGCGCTGGACGAGCGCCTGCGCGGCGTGCTGACCGTGATCTATCTCGTGTTCACCGAAGGCTATCTGGCGACCTCCGGCCCCGAATTGATCCGCCATGATCTCGCGCATGAGGCGATCCGGCTGGGGCGGCTGGTGCTTGCCCTGATGCCGGACGCGCGCGACGTCAAAGGCCTGCTCGCCTTGATGCTGCTGCACGATGCGCGCCGCGCCGGTCGCACCGACTCGTCGGGCGACATCGTGCTGCTGGAAGAGCAGGATCGCGCGCTGTGGAATGGTGCCCAGATCGCCGAAGGACTCGCGCTGGTCGAAGAGGCACTCATCGCCGGAGGGCGGCCGCAGCCCTACACGGTCCAGGCGGCGATCGCCGCGCTCCATGCGCAGGCGCCAAGCTACGAGCACACCGACTGGCGCCAGATCGTCGGCCTCTACGAGGTGCTGCTGCGGATTGCGCCGTCGCCCGTCATCGAGCTCAATCATGCGGCCGCCGTCTCGATGGTCGACGGCCCGGCGCGCGCGCTCTCGCTGGTTGATTCGCTCGCCGCGCGCGGCGGCCTGAAACAATACGATTTGCTGCCGGCCGTGCGCGCGGACCTATTGCGACGTCTCGATCGCCGCGACGAGGCGCGCGACGCCTATCTCGAGGCGAGCGCAGCGACGCAATTGGCGCCGCTCAAGCGCCTCTACGCGCGCCGGCTCGGTGAGCTCGACGCGGGGGCTGCATGACGAATCAGGCGCGCGGCGCGGCCTCTTCCGGCAGGCTGGTCAGCAGCGCGTGCAGCGTCCACAGCGTCGAACGGTCGGCGATGCCGTCGATCTTTTCAGGACGAAAGTGTCGCTGGAACGCCGTGACCACATCCATCGTGATGCCGTCGAACTTGCCGGTGATCGGCACGCCGTAGCCATATTTGGCCAGCGCCTTCTGCAGGCCTTTCACGTCATCGCCGATGCTGCCGAGCTTCAAGGTCTCGCCCTTGCTGATCGCCGCGGGCTGCACCCAATGGCCGACTCCGGAATTGGCAAGGGAGTGCCACGGAAACTTCTCGCCGGGATCCTTCTTGCGCGACGGCGCAACGTCGGAATGGCCGAGCACGCGATGCGCCGGAACGTTGCGGCGGAGCATGATGCCGCGGCACAGCGCGATGACGGCCGCGATCTGCCGCGGCGGGAAGTCCGGATAGCCCCAATCGTGACCGCGATTGACGATCTCGACGCCGATGGAACACGAATTGATGTCCTCGTCACCGCCCCAGGACGAAAGGCCGGCGTGCCAGGCCCGCATCGCCTCCGGCACGCATTGGACGATGCGTCCGTCCTCGAGCACGACGTAATGCGCCGACACCTCGCTGCCGGCGGTGCACAGCTTGGTGATCGCGCCCTCCACGTCGGGCATGCCCGTGTAATGCAGGATGATCATGTCCGGCTGGCGGCCGCCCTTGCGTTCGCCGAAATTCGCCGACGGGATCACGTCCGACGCGATCGAGGAGTCTGGCGTGAAAACAGGCAGGTCCGAGACGCCCTTAGGGATCGGCAGCGCACGAGGGCGCTTCGATTCGGGCTTGTCTGTTGAGTTCGGCATGAAGCACTCGAAGCAGGCGGCGAGGCAAATAGCTCAAATCGAATATGGGCAGGCACTACTCTTTTGCATGTCCCAGTCGCAATCGAAATCGCATGCGAGCCCCTCATATTGATCAGAGCGCCGCCCGCGCGGCTCCAGGCCCCAAACAGGTGAACCGCTGCCTAACATCTGCCACAGACCGTCAACGGTTTGTTAACGCTAAAGGCCGTTACTAAGTGGTGAAGAGCCAAGCCGGCTTTCGGGACGGCAAGCCGCCATATGCAAGCTCCTGCACGGGATATCACGGGTTCGAGCGCTGTCGGGGGCATCCGGCAGCGTGCGAGCGTTGATGAACCGAGGATCGCCCCGGCCCGCAATCCGTGGGCCGGGGTGCAGGCTTTTGCAGGGCTGGCCGTCGACCATGCGGGGCGACGGCTTGGCGCAGTGACGGGGCGCGAGGATCGAAGGCGCGATGGGCTCGCAGCCGACCACAGCCAATCTGGAACCGCGGCAGCCGGGCGGAGCTGTCGCGTGAGTTCGGCCGACCTGCGGCATGTTCCCGTGCTCGGCCCCGAGGCGGTCGAGCTGCTCGCCGCCCGCGAGGGCGGGACCTATGTCGACGCGACCTTCGGCGCGGGCGGCTACACAAGGCTGATCCTGGCTGTGCCGGGAACGCGGGTGATCGGAATCGATCGCGACAGGACGGCCGTCGAAGCGGGCGCCGATCTGGTCGCGGAAGCGGGCGGCCGCCTGACCCTGATCGAGAATCGCTTTTCCCAGATCGCCGAGATCTGCGCAGAGCAGGGCCTCACCCACGTGGACGGCATCGTGATGGATGTCGGCGTCTCGTCGATGCAGCTCGATACTGCGGCCCGCGGCTTTTCGTTCCGGTTCGATGGGCCGCTCGACATGCGGATGGCCGGTGCGGGACCAACCGCCGCCGATGTCATCGCGCATGCCTCCGAGCGCGCTCTGGCCGATGTCATCTATATCTTTGGCGAGGAACGGCACTCGCGTGCGGTCGCGCGGGCGATCGTCGCCGCCCGCAAGGAGCAGCAGATCGCCACGACCCGGCAACTGGCCGACATCGTCGCGCGCGTGGTGAGATCGAAGCCGGGCGACATCCATCCGGCGACCCGGACGTTCCAGGCGTTGCGTATCCTCGTCAACGAGGAACTCGACGAGCTCGAACAGGCGCTGTCGGCAGCCGAGCGCCTGTTGCCGCCAGGCGGCCGGCTGGCCGTTGTCTCGTTCCATTCGCTGGAAGATCGTATCGTCAAATTGTTCCTGGCGGAGCGCAGCAAGACTGGCGGCGGCTCGCGCCATTTGCCCGAGGTCATGCAGGAGAAGCCGAGCTTCCAGCTGCTTCACCGCAAGCCGATCGTGGCCACGGATGCGGAGATCGAAGCCAATCCCCGCGCGCGATCCGCCAAGCTGCGCGGAGCGCAGCGGACGGCAGCGCCGCCGCATGTCGCCTCGACGTCGTCGCCTTGGCCTCGCCTGGCTGACGTCCTGCGGGGAGGCTGACCGATGCGCCTCCTGCACCTCGTCGTCATCTGCTCGCTCATCTTCGCGGCCGCCTATGTCTATCGGATCAAGATGGAGTCCACGGCGCGGGTCGAGCGCGTGCTGCAATTGCGCGCGGAGATCCGCGAGCAGCGCGAAGCGATCGCGATCCTGCGCGCGGAATGGGCCAAGCTCGATGCGCCGCTTCGGCTCCAGGGGCTGGTGGAGCGGCATCTGCCGCTGAAGCCGCTCAACGCCACGCAATACGACAGCTTGAAGAACCTGCCGGAGCGGCCGCCGCGCTTCACGCGGCCGGACAATCCGGATCCGATCGGATCGATGATCGATGCGATCGACGCGATCAATGAAGAGCCCCCCGTGACCGGATCGGTGCGTCGCCCGGAGGATCAACAATGACCGATCAGCTTCGGCCCGGAGTGAAGCCGCAGGAGCCCTGGCGGCAACGGCTGGTGCGCACGCTGCTCTATGGGCGCGATGTCGACCGCACGGCCAAGGCGAGGGCGCGTATCGGCCTTGCGATCATCGCCTTTGCCGCGGTCTATGCCGTCATCGGCGGCCGGCTTGTGATGTTCGCCGTCGGCTCCGACGGTCCGAGCTCCCGCCGTGCCGCGCAGCAGGACGCCATCGCGACCGCGCGACCGGACATCGTCGATCGCAACGGCACCGTGCTCGCCACCGACGTCAAGACTCCCAGCCTGTTTGCCGAGCCACGCCGTCTCATCGACAAGGACGAAGCGATCGAGCTGCTGACCGGGACCTTGCCCGACCTCGATACGAGCGAGGTGCGCGAGCGCCTGATGTCGCGCAAGGGCTTCGTCTGGCTCAAGCGCGAGATGACGCCCAAGCAGCAGCAGGACATCCATCGGCTGGGTCTGCCGGGCATCGGCTTCCTGCGCGAGAACAAGCGCGTCTACCCGACCGGCAACGAGGTGGCGCATCTGATCGGCCTGGTGAACATCGACAACCAGGGCATCGCGGGCATGGAGAAGTGGCTCGACAATCAGGGCCTCGCCGACCTGCATCGCGCCGGCTTCGCCACCGACCGCCTGCAGAAGCCCATCGAACTCTCGGTCGACCTGCGCGTCGAGCATGCGCTGCGCGACGAACTGCTCAAGGCCAAGGAGAAGTTCAAGACCAAGGCCGCCTCCGGCCTCGTCGTCAATGTCAGGACCGGCGAGATCATCGCGATGGTGTCGCTGCCGGACTTCGATCCGAACAACCCGAAGGAGGCGCATGATCCGGATCGGATCAACCGCCTGACCACGGGCGTGTACGAGATGGGCTCGACCTTCAAGGCGTTCACGCTGGCGATGGCGCTCGACACCGGCAAATATGATCTCAACTCGCTGTGGGATGCGCGCGGGCCGCTGCACTACGGCAAGTTCGCGATTCACGACGACGAGCCGAAGGGCCGCTTCCTCAACATGAAGGAGGTGTTCTACTTCTCGTCCAACGTCGGCGCGGCCAGGATCGCGCTGACGCAGGGCGTGGAAGGCCACAAGGCGTTCCTGCGCAAGATGGGCCAGTTCGACCGGCTGCGCACCGAGCTGCCGGAGAGCGCCTCGCCGATCCTGCCCAAGCGCTGGGCCGAGCTGAACACGGTCACGATCGCGTTCGGTCACGGCATGGCCGTGGCGCCGCTGCAGGGCGTGATGGGCGTGAGCGCGCTGGTCAATGGCGGCTATCTGATCCCGCCGACTTTCATGAAGCGCACCGAGGCCGAGGCGATGGCGATCGCCAAGCGCGTGATCAAGCCGGAAACCTCGGAAAAGATGCGCTATCTGATGCGGCTGAACGCCGAGGTCGGGACCGCGCGCAAGGCCGACGTGAAGGGCTACTACATCGGCGGCAAGACCGGCACCGCCGAGAAGGTGATCAACGGCCGCTACGCCAAGAAGAAGGTGCTGACCCTCTTCACCGCCGTGATCCCGGCCGACAAGCCGAAATACCAGCTCCTGATCATGCTGGACGAGCCGCAGCCGCTGAAGGAAACCTACGGCTTCATCACCTCCGGCTGGAACGCGGTGCCGACGGCCGGCAATGTGATCTCCCGGATCGGGCCGCTGCTGGGGATCGAGCCCCGTTTCGACCTGCCGCCGTCCGACCGCCAAATTCTTGCGGCATCGCGGCTGACGCAGTAAGCCGTCGCCGAATCGCACGGCTCAGAAGGCGCCGCCACCCGGGCGGGGCCAGCACCGGTACGGGACCAGGATGAAAATTCACGACCTCCTGGGGGATCAGGCGACCCTCGACGCCCGCATCGCCGCAGTCGAGGTCTCCGGCCTTGCCGTCGACAGCCGCGCGGTGCGCCCCGGCGACCTGTTCTTCGCGCTGTCGGGAACCAAGACCGACGGGGCCCGGTTTGTCGCAGCCGCCATCGCCGCTGGAGCCGTCGCCGTCGCCGGTGCCTCGGCACCGCAGGGCGACCTTTCGGTTCCATTCGTGGCGCTGCCGAATCCGCGGCGGGCCCTGGCGCTCGCGGCCTCTCGCTTCTTCCCGCGGCAGCCTGCGACCATCGCAGCCGTCACCGGCACGAGCGGCAAGACCTCCGTTGCAGCCTTCACGCGGCAGATCTGGCAGCAGCTCGGCCACAGCTCGGCCAGCATCGGCACGGTCGGCCTGGTGTCGGACAAGCGCACGGTCTACGGCTCGCTGACGACGCCCGATCCGATCGCGCTGCATCGGCAGATCGACGAGACCACCGGGGAGGGCGTCACGCATCTGGCGTTCGAGGCGTCGTCGCACGGGCTCGATCAGTTCAGGCTGGATGGCGTCCGGGTTTCGGCTGGCGGGTTCACGAACCTGTCGCGCGACCACATGGATTATCATCCCGATCTCGCCCACTACCTCAACGCCAAGCTGCGGCTGTTCCGCGATCTGGTCCCGCCGGGCGGTGCTGCGGTGATCTCGGCCGATCATGAGTGCTCCCCCGAGGTGATTGCTGCGGCGGAAGCGCGCGGGCTGCGCCTGATGACGGTGGGCACGAACGGCGACGGCGCGGGGCCGGGCATCCGGCTCGTGGCTGCGGCGGTCGATGGCTTCACGCAGCAACTCGAGATCCAGCATTGCGGCCGGATGTATTCGATCCGGCTGCCGCTGGTGGGCCGCTTCCAGATCGAGAATGCGCTGGTCGCGGCGGGGCTTGCGATCGGCACCGGCAGTGATCCGCAGGCGGTGTTCGAAGCGCTCGCGACGCTTGAGGGCGCCAAGGGCCGGCTCGAACTGATCGGCGAGCACAATGGCGCGCCCATCTTCATCGACTACGCGCACAAGCCGGACGCGCTGGCCAAGGCGCTGCAGGCGCTGCGGCCTTACGCGGCGCGCAAGCTCGTGGTCGTGTTCGGCTGCGGCGGCGACCGTGACACCGGCAAGCGGCCGCTGATGGGCGCGATCGCCACCGCCGAGGCGGATGGCGTCATCATCACCGACGACAATCCGCGCAGCGAGGATCCGGCCGCGATCCGCGCGGCAATCCTTGCGTCCGCGCCAGGAGCGCGGGAGATCGGCGACCGTGCCGAGGCGATCCGGGTTGCGATCAGCGAGCTGCAGCCGGGCGATGCGCTGGTGATCGCGGGCAAGGGCCACGAGACCGGACAGATCATCGGCAGCACGGTGCTGCATTTCAGCGATCACGAAGCGGTCGCGGACGCATTGGCAGCGAGGGCATCATGACAAAGGCGCTGTGGACGGTGGCTGAGGCGGCGCGCGCGCTCGGCCTCGCCGGCGACTATCCGGAGACGCCGATCGACTTCATCACGCAGGACAGCCGCGCCGTGAAGCCGGGCAGCCTGTTTGTCGCGCTGAGCGGCACGCCGAGCGGCGGCTTCGTGTCGAGCTTTGCGTCCAGCCGCGACGGCTGGGAGTTTGCCGCCAATGCCGAGGCGGCCGGTGCCGTGGCGATGATCGTGCCGCATCGCATCGAGGGCATCACGGTGCCGCAGCTCGTCGTGGCGGACACGCTGATCGATGGTCTCTGGGCGCTCGCGCGCGCCGCTCGGGCGCGCTTTCATGGGCCGGTGATCGGGCTCACCGGCAGCGCGGGCAAGACCTCGACCAAGGAGTTCATCGCCGCCTACCCGGGGGCATCCGCCAGCCCTTCCAGCTTCAACAATTTCTGGGGCGTGCCGCTGACGCTGTGCAATGCCGATCCCTCCGCCTCGGTCTGGGTGGTCGAGATGGGCATGAACCAGAAGGGCGAGATCGCGCGGCTGACGGAGCTGTCGCAGCCGACGGTGGCGCTGGTCGTGAACGTGCAGCCGGTGCATCTGGAGAAGCTCGGCAGTCTCGAAGCGATCCGGCAGGAGAAGGTCTCGATCGCCCGCGGCCTGCCGGCCGACGGCGTCCTCGTGCTTCCCGCCGATCTCTCGGCGCCGGAATGGACCGGCAAGGCGATCCGCTTCGGCGGCGACGCCGAAGTCCGCGAGCTGTCGCATAGCTCGCGCGGCGAAAGCTGGGATGTGACGGCCGACATCGCCGGCCGCCGCGTCGCCTTCGCGCTGACCCCCGGCGCGCCGCACCGCCTGCACAACGCGCTGGCGGCGCTGGCCTCGGTCACCGCGGCCGGGCTCGATCCGGTGCTGCTGGCGCCAGCGCTCGGCCAAGTCGGCATCATGACCGGTCGTGGTGTCGAGCAGATGATCGGCGACATCGTGCTGATCGACGACAGCTTCAATGGCAATCCGGCCAGCATGGCTGCGGCGCTCGACAGCCTGCAGGCGCGTCCCGTCCGCGGGCGGCGGATCGCCGTCATCGGCGACATGCTGGAGCTCGGCGACGAGGCGCCGGCCTATCACGCCGAGATGGTCGGCCATCTCGCCGGTATCGACGGTGTCTATTGTGTCGGACCGCTGATGCGGCATCTGTTCGACAAGGTGCCCGACGCGAAGCGGCTCGGCTGGCACGAGGATCCGGTGACGCTGGATCCCGGGACGATCGCGGCGCTGCTGGCGCCCGGCGACGTCGTCGTCATCAAGGGCAGCAAGAAGATCTTCTGGGTCAACAAGTTCGTCTCGAAGCTCGCCGCCGCTTTGCAGGGGGCCGCCTGACAATCGGGCGATATCGCGGCGCGAGAGAAGGATGTTCTTCCACTGGCGGTCGACGCGGTCGTGCCGGACGGATCATTCCGCCGCGCTACGATTCGCACCCGGCCCCGATCATGGTTAAAAGAGGCTGGACTGGATTCGTGCACGGGACGCCCGTGCCGCGCGCTCGGTCCCGGTGAGACGGCATAGGCGGGTTGGATGTTCTACTGGTTGATCGAGCTGACGAATACGTTTCCGAGCCTGTCGATGTTTCGCGGCCTGCTGAACGTGTTCCGGTACATCACGTTCCGCACCGGCGGCGCCGTGGTCACGGGCGCGCTGTTCGTGTTCCTGTTTGGCCCATGGATCATCGATCATCTGCGGCTGCGCCAGGGCAAGGGCCAGCCGATCCGCACCGACGGCCCGCAGTCGCATATCATCAGCAAGAAGGGCACGCCGACGATGGGCGGCCTGATGATCCTGTCCGGCCTCGTCGTCTCCACGGTGCTGTGGGCCAATCCGCTCAACCCCTATGTCTGGATCGTGCTCGCGGTGACGCTCGGCTTCGGCTTCGTCGGCTTCTATGACGACTACCTGAAGGTCACCAAGCAGTCGCACTCCGGCTTTGCCGGCCGCCTGCGCCTTTTGATCGAGGCGGCGATCGCTCTGGTGGCCTGCTACGCGCTGGTCCGGCTGGGACGCGATGCGTCCTCGACGGGGCTGGCGATTCCGTTCTTCAAGGACCTCATCTTCAAGTTCGGCTGGATGTATGTGATCTTCGGCGCCTTCGTCATCGTCGGTGCCGGTAATGCCGTGAACCTGACCGATGGACTCGATGGCCTCGCCATCGTGCCTGTCATGATCGCATCCGCAAGCTTCGGCTTGATCGCCTATCTCGCCGGCAATGCCGTGTTCGCGGATTATCTGCAGATCCATTATGTCGCGGGCACCGGCGAACTCGCGGTGCTCTGCGGGGCCGTGCTCGGCGCCGGCCTCGGCTTTCTCTGGTTCAACGCGCCGCCGGCCTCGATCTTCATGGGCGACACCGGTTCGCTGGCGCTCGGCGGCATGCTCGGCTCGATCGCCGTCGCCGTGAAGCACGAGATCGTGCTGGCCGTCATCGGCGGGCTGTTCGTGCTGGAAGCCGTGTCGGTGATCGTGCAGGTGGCCTCGTTCAAGCTCACGGGAAAGCGCATCTTCAAGATGGCGCCGATCCACCATCATTTCGAGCAACTCGGCTGGACCGAGCCGCAGATCGTGATCCGGTTCTGGATCATCTCGGTGATGCTGGCGCTGGTCGGCCTCTCGACGCTGAAGCTGCGCTAATGAAATCCTTCCAAGCTGATCGTCATTCCGGGGCGCGCGGCACGCGCGAACCCGGAATCTCGAGATTCCGGATCACCGCTGCGCGGTGTCCGGAATGACGGAGCCTTCCTCATGATCCCCGTCACCTCATTCGCCGGCAAGACCGTTGCCGTGTTCGGGCTCGGCGGCTCCGGGCTCGCGTCGTGCCACGCGTTGCGCGCCGGCGGCGCCGAAGTGATCGCGGCCGATGACGGCGTCGATCGGATGACGGAAGCCGCAAAGGCGGGTTTCATCACCGCCGATCTGCGCACGGTCTCCTGGGCAAACTTCGCGGCGCTGGTGCTGGCGCCGGGCGTGCCGCTGACCCACCCGGTGCCGCATTGGAGCGTGCTCAGGGCGCGCGAGGCCGGTGTCGAGGTGATCGGCGACATCGAGCTGTTTTGC
Source organism: Bradyrhizobium sp. HKCCYLS3077 (assembly GCF_051167555.1). NCBI lineage: Bacteria > Pseudomonadati > Pseudomonadota > Alphaproteobacteria > Hyphomicrobiales > Nitrobacteraceae > Bradyrhizobium > Bradyrhizobium sp. HKCCYLS3077. The sequence goes on from NZ_JBNPTH010000002.1 coordinate 293,075, forward strand.
CGCGAACGCCGGCGCCACGCACCGGACGCGCCGTTCATCGCGATCACCGGCACCAACGGCAAATCGACGACCACGGCGCTGATCGCGCATCTGATGCGGGTCGCCGGCTACGACGCCCAGATGGGCGGCAATATCGGCACCGCGATCCTGTCGCTGGAGCCCCCGCGCATGGGCCGCGTCCATGTGATCGAGATGTCATCCTACCAGATCGATCTGACGCCCTCGCTCGATCCGAGCGTCGGCATCCTGATCAATGTCAGCGAGGACCACATCGACCGCCACGGGACGATCGAGAACTACGCGGCGGTGAAGGAGCGACTGGTGGCGGGCGTGCAGCCACAGGGCACGGCGATCGTCGGCGTCGACGACGGCTTTTGCCGCGCGATCGCCGACCGGCTCGACCAGGCCGGCAAGCGCGTCGTGCGCATCTCGGTGAAGAACCCGCTGGCCGATGGGCTCTACACCGAGCATGAGACGATCGTGAGGAGCGCCGGCGGCGCGCGCAGCGAAGTCGCGCGGCTCGGCGGCATCGGCTCGCTGCGTGGCCAGCACAATGCGCAGAACGCCGCCTGTGCCGCCGCGGCCGCGCTCGCGATCGGCGTCAAGGAGGAGGTGCTGCAGCAGGGCCTGCGCAGCTTCCCCGGTCTCGCGCATCGCATGGAGCAGGTCGGCCGCCGCGGCAACGTGTTGTTCGTCAACGATTCCAAGGGTACCAATGCGGACGCGACCGCGCACGCGCTGTCGTCTTTCGCCGACATCTTCTGGATCGCCGGCGGCAAGCCGAAGGCCGGCGGCATTACCAGCCTCACCGGCTTCTTCCCGCGCATCCGCAAGGTCTATCTGATCGGCGAGGCCGCGACGGAATTCGCCGGCACGCTAGGCGACAAGGTGCCGCACGCGATGTCCGGCACGCTCGAGGTCGCGGTGGAGCAGGCGGCCGCGGACGCTGAGGCCTCAGGGCTGAAGGAGGCCGTCGTCCTGCTGTCGCCGGCCTGCGCTTCGTTCGACCAGTTCCGCAACTTCGAAATCCGCGGCACCCGCTTCCGCGACCTGGTGCAGGCGCTGCCGGGTGTGACGCCGGCCGTCTGAAGGCTGGCCGCTGGTTCTGAAACTGCGATCGTGGTAGGGTAGCAGCATGGAAAGTCGGGCGGAGCTGCTCATTCCCATAGACATGCTCTCCGATCTCGAACGGCGGTTCTTCTGGTGGGAGCCCGTCGGATCGGAGCCGCGCTCGCCTGAGCGGATCATCGCACAGGCGATGAGCTTTGCCGGCTTCGAAGAGATCCGCACACTCGAGCAGGAGCTGGGTCCAGATCTACTGGTGGACATCATGCTCAATGCCCAACCGGGCTGGATCGATGCACGATCCTGGGAGTTCTGGCGCGGCCGCCTCGCCCGCGCGACGGGACGGACGATTCCTCTGGATGCGCCGGCGAGATCGTTCGATGCCGGACGCGTTTGAGCCACACCTCGACATCCTGCCGCCGGCCCAGTTGAAGCTTTGGACCGAGCTCTCTCCGGCTCGGGACCTTGGTTTTGTGCTCTACGGCGGAACGGCGGTTGCGCTGCATCTTGGTCACAGAACGTCCGTCGACTTCGATTTCTTCAATGCGTCACCGCTCGACAAGGCAAGGATCTCGTCAGCTTTCTTATTCATGCGGTATGCGCGACCAATCCAGGAAGACATCAATTCTCTCGTCTTGAACGTGGGCACTTCGGAAGGCCAAGTGAAAGTCTCTTTCTTTCGCGGCCTTGCGTTGGGACGGCTCAACGATCCGTTGCCGACCAGGGATGGGGTCCTACTGGTTGCGTCTCTGGAAGATCTCCTTGCAACCAAGCTGAAGGCGATTCTCGATCGCGCCGAGGCGAAGGACTATCGTGACATTGCTGCGATGCTGCTTGCAGGCGTATCCCTGGAACGTGCGCTCGCCGGCTTCGCGAAGATGTTCAGGAGCGATGCTGCCCTGCCATTGAAGGCTCTCGGTTTTTTCAAGGATGGCGACTTGCCGACTCTGGCTCAGAGCGACCGCGATGTCCTGTGTCGGGCCCGAGACGGAGTGCGCGATATCGGTCAGGTCGAATTGCGAGCCGGTCTGTTTCCTGGCTCAAACGCGTAAGGGGCCCTTAACCCTTCGATAACCATCCTGGGCGCCAATGGGCTGAATCCTTCGGCTCAGGTGGTGGTCCGATGCTCTCCCGTGAAGAACGCAATCCGTTGTCGGACTGGTGGTGGACGGTCGACAAGCCGCTGCTCGGCGCCATCCTGGCGCTGATGCTGTGCGGCGTGATCCTGTCGCTGGCGGCCAGTCCGCCGGTGGCGACCCGGATCGGGCTTGATCCGTTCCACTTCTTCAACCGACACGTCCTGTTCCTGCTGCCGTCCTTCTGCGTGCTGATCGGGGTCAGCTTCCTGTCGCCGCGGCAGATCCGGCGCAGCGCACTGGCGGTGTTCGCGATCGCCATCGTGCTGATCGTGCTGACGCTCGCGATCGGTCCCGAGGTGAAGGGCTCGCGACGCTGGATCACGCTGGTCGGTGTCAACATTCAGGCCTCGGAAGCGGCCAAGCCGGCCTTCGTCGTCGTCTCTGCCTGGCTGTTCTCGGAGTCCGCGCGGCGACCCGATATGCCGGCGACCACGATGGCGCTGGTGCTGCTGCTGATGCTGGTGTCGCTCCTGGTGATGGAGCCGGATTTCGGCCAGACCATGCTGATCCTGATGGTGTGGGGCTCGCTGTTCTTCATCGCCGGCATGCGCATGATCTGGGTCGCGGGCCTTGCCGGTGCCGCGGCGGCCGGCCTGTTCGGCGCCTATCTGCTGGTTCCGCACGTCGCGGGGCGCATCAAGCGCTTCATGAACCCGGCCTCCGGCGACACCTTCCAGGTCGACACCGCGATGGAGGCGTTTTCCAACGGCGGCTGGTTCGGGCTCGGGCCGGGCGAGGGCATCGCCAAGCGCAGCCTGCCGGACAGCCACACCGACTTCGTGTTCGCGGTCGCCGCCGAGGAGTTCGGCATCATCCTGTGCCTGGCGCTGGTCGCTCTGTTCGGCTTCATCGTCATCCGCACGCTGTCGCGCGCCTATGCCAGCGAGGACGGCTTCTCCCGCTTCGCGGCGTCGGGCCTTGCGATCCTGTTCGGCGTCCAGGCGGCCATCAACATCTCGGTCAATCTGCAGCTGATCCCGGCCAAGGGCATGACCCTGCCGTTCATCTCCTATGGCGGCTCCTCGATCGTGTCGCTCGCCTATGGCGTCGGCATGATGCTGGCGCTAACGCGGCAGCGGCCGCGGATCGAGGCCGAGGTCACCGATGCGGCCGGGACGCTGCGCAATTACGCCTGAGGCCGGCCGCTCGCAATGACGACACATTGCCTGTAAACAAGCCCGCATGACCTCATCTGCGCCCCTCATTCTGCTGGCCGCCGGCGGCACCGGCGGCCATCTGTTTCCGGCCGAAGCGCTCGGCGTCGAGCTGATCAAGCGCGGCTATCGCGTCCGCCTCGTCACCGATGCGCGGGCGCTGAAATATAGCGGCCTGTTCACCAAGGACATGATCGACGTGGTGCCCAGCGAAACGGTGCGCAGCCGCTCGCCGGTGGCGCTGGCGCGCACCGCGCTGCTGCTCGGCACGGGGACACTTGCCGCGTTCAATCTGATGCGGCGGCTGAAGCCGGCGGCCGTGATCGGCTTCGGCGGCTATCCGACGGTGCCGCCGCTGCTCGCAGCAAGGCTCGCCGGCGTGCCCAGCCTCATTCACGACGCCAATGCCGTGCTCGGCCGCGCCAACCGATTTCTCTCCGCGCATGTGAGAGCGATCGCGACGTCGCTTCCGGGGGTCCTCGATCGCGATCCCGCGCTGGCGGGAAAGACGACGACGGTCGGCACGCCGATGCGGCCTGCCATTCTCGAAGCCGCGGCGGTGCCCTATGCCGCGCCGGAGCCGGGAGGGCCTTTGCGGCTGCTCGTGGTCGGCGGCAGCCAGGGGGCTCGCGTCATGAGCGACATCGTGCCCGGCGCGATCGAGCGGCTCGAGCCGGCGCTGTGGGGCCGCCTCGTGCTGACCCAGCAGGTCCGTCAGGAGGACATGGCGCGGGTACGCGCGGTCTATGACCGGCTCAAGATCAATGCCGAGCTGCAGCCGTTCTTCACCGACCTGCCGTCGCGGCTCGCCGCCAACCATCTGGTCATCTCCCGCTCCGGTGCGGGCACCGTGGCCGAGCTCGCCGCCATCGGCCGGCCCTCGATCCTGGTGCCGCTGCCCGGCGCCATCGACCAGGACCAGTTCGCCAATGCCGGCGTGCTCTCGGAGGCCAACGCCGCGATCCGGATCGTGCAGAGCGAGTTCACACCGGCGCGGCTGGCCTCGGAGATCTCGTCGCTGGCGGCCGAGCCGTCGCGCTTCGCCGCCATGGCCCAGGCTGCCCGTGCCGCAGGCCGGCTCGATGCCGCGGAGCGGCTGGCCGACCTCGTCATCAGGACCGCCACGCCTTGAGCGCAGCGCGCGCAGGGCGGGCATGACCGGATCGGCGGAGCCGCAGCACGATCCGATGCGCTTGCGGGATCATCCGTCCTTCGTTCCGGTCTTTGTCAGCTTCTGCGACCAGCTGGTCGCACCGCTGCGGGGCCAGCGGCTGATGATCAAGCTGTTCGGGCAGCGCGCCCCGACCGAGATCGCCGCGCATATCGTCATGATGCACATGTCGGCCCGCGACGCCACCGAGCGTCCGACCTTGACGCGGTTGCAGGCGCGGCTGCCGGGATCGCGTCAGACGGCGGTCTTCATCACGATGCTGCGGGGTCTGTCGCTGGTGAAGGTGGAGCGGGATCCCGACGATGCCCGCATCCGCTATCTGATTCCTGGGCCCGTCATCCTCGATGGCCTGCGTGGCTGGCTCGCTCTTCACCTCGACTGCCATGCGCAGCTGACGCGGGGCGAGCGATTGAGCCGGCGTCTGCACGACGACACGTTTTTTACTGAGATGATCCGGCAATGCGCGACATGGCTGTGCCGCGCCAATCGGCCACTGACGAGCTTTCCGGATCTCGCCTGGACCGACGAACATGACAGCGGCATCCACCTGGCACTGACGCTCGTCGCCCGCTCTGCTGCTGGCCAAGCCGCCGTCGACGTGTCGACCGCCGAGCTTGCGGCCTCGCTCGGTGTATCGCGCTCGCATATCCGCAACCTGCTCACGGCGATGGAAGGGCGCGGCCTGCTGAGCTTCGACGAGCGGCGCCAGCGATTGTCGCTGACGCCGGGGTTTGTGGCGTCCGTCGAGGCCTGGTTCTGCCACCAGATCTGCTGGCTGGCGGCGGCCGGCGAGCGTGCCGATCGCGCGCTGCTGCTTTCCGGCGTCAGAGCGTGACGACGCGGCCGGACGCGATGTCGTAGACGCCGCCGATGACCTTCACCTTGCCGTCGGCAACCATGCCGCTGATGATCGGCTTGGCCTTCGACAGGCGCTGCACGTTGTGGCGGACGTTCTCCTTCGTCGCCTCTGCCAGCAGATCCTGCGGCTTCTTCGCGATCGCGGCCTCGACGCCCGGCTTCAGCGCGTTCACCAGCTCCGGCAGGTGGCCCGGCAGCTTGGTGCCGTCCTTAAGCACCTTGATCGTGGCGTCGACGGCGCCGCAGCCGCTATGGCCGAGCACCAGCACGAGCGGAATGCCGAGGAACTTCACGCCATATTCGAGGCTGGCGAGACCATCGTCATTGACGAAATTGCCGGCGACGCGGACCACGAACAGCTCGCCTGGAGCCTGATCGAACACCAGCTCGGGAGCGACGCGGGAATCCGCGCAGCTCACGATCGCCGCAATCGGATACTGCGCGGTGGCGCGCGCGGCGCGCGCGGCCGAGAAATCCTTGTTGTCCAGATTGCCGGCGGCGTAGCGCGCGTTGCCGTCCATGATCCGCTTCAACGCCTCGTCGGGGGAGATGGCATTGGGGGCGGGCTCCTTCGTATCTTTGGCCCATGCCGGACCGGCGCCTAGCGCCGCCGCGGCGAGCAGGCCGGCGCCCCTGCCGAGCAGCCGGCGGCGGGACAAGGCGGGAGATTGGGTTTCACACAGCGCGCACATCGTCGGGTCACTCCATCGGCATTGCACGCGGCGCGTGTGGCCGCGGCTGGACAAGCGCCATGCCACGGCCGTGCGCGGAGTGAACGCGCAAAAACTGCAGGTATCGGGCTGCGCCTGTCTGGCCTGATCTTGCACTTAACGAAGGGTGAAAGATCGCGAAGCGGTCGCGCCCCGCATCTTGAGGAAGCGGAGCTGGAAAATCGGCCAAAATCAGGCGGCTACCCCTCGATTTGGCGATTTTTGCGGTCGAAGCGGGCTTGTCCCGGTCGGCCATGTCTTGCAAGAAGGGCCGGTGATTCGCGGCCGCTTGCCTCCGGGCGGGCGCGGCGGAGCCCCTTTGAGACGAGACGCCCATGAGACTGCCGCGCGAAATCGGACCTATCCACTTCGTCGGGATCGGCGGCATCGGCATGAGCGGCATCGCCGAGGTGCTGTGCAATCTCGGCTATACGGTGCAGGGCTCGGACGCCTCGGACAATGCCAATGTCGCGCGCCTGCGCGAGAAGGGCATCACCGTCAGCGTCGGCCACAAGGCCGAGAACGTGGCGGGCGCCGACGTCGTCGTGGTCTCGACCGCGATCAAGCGCGACAATCCCGAGCTGATGGCGGCGCGCGCCCAGCGCATCCCCGTGGTGCGGCGGGCCGAGATGCTGGCCGAGCTGATGCGGCTGAAGAGCTGCGTCGCGATCGCCGGTACCCATGGCAAGACCACGACGACGTCGATGGTCGCGGCACTGCTCGACGCCGGCGGGCTCGATCCGACCGTCATCAATGGCGGCATCATCAATGCCTATGGCACCAATGCGCGGCTTGGCGGCGGCGAATGGATGGTCGTGGAAGCCGACGAGAGCGACGGCACCTTCCTGAAGCTGCCGGCCGATGTCGCGATCGTCACCAATGTCGATCCCGAGCATCTCGATCATTTCAAGACTTTCGATGCCGTGCAGGACGCGTTCCGCGCCTTCGTCGAGAACGTCCCGTTCTACGGCTTCGCCGTGATGTGCATCGATCATCCGGTGGTGCAGGCCTTGGTCGGCAAGATCGAGGACCGCCGCATCATCACCTACGGCGTGAACCCACAGGCCGACGTCCGCCTGGTCGATCTGGCGCCGACGGGCGGCAGCTCGTCGTTCAAGGTCGTGTTCCGCGATCGCAAGAGCGGCGCGACGCACGAGATTTCAGACATCGTGCTGCCGATGCCGGGCCGGCACAACGCCTCGAACGCGACGGCGGCGATCGCGGTGGCGCGCGAGCTCGGCCTGTCCGATGACGCGATCCGCAAGGCGATCGCCGGCTTCGGCGGCGTGAAGCGGCGCTTCACCCGCACCGGCGAATGGAACGGCGTCACTGTCATCGACGACTACGGCCATCACCCCGTCGAGATCGCTGCCGTCCTGAAGGCCGCGCGCGAATCCACCAACGGCAAGGTCGTCGCCGTGGTGCAGCCGCATCGCTACACAAGGCTGCAATCGCTGTTCGAGGAGTTCTGCACCTGCTTCAACGATGCGGATGCCGTGATCGTCGCCGACGTCTATCCGGCCGGTGAAGCGCCGATCGAGGGCATCGACCGCGATCACTTCGTGCTCGGCCTGCGCGCCCACGGTCATCGCGACGTGCTGCCGCTGCCGAGTGCCGCGGATCTCGCCCGTATCGTCAAGGACCTCGCCAAGCCGGGCGATCTCGTCGTCTGCCTCGGCGCCGGCAACATCACGCAATGGGCCTATGCGCTGCCGAACGAGCTGAAGGCGCTGGGCTAGTGTTGGTACGCGAGCTGGCAACGGCACGGCGCTCTCGGCTCTCTCCCCCCTTGTGGGGGAGAGGTGGAGAGGGGGGTACCACGAACGCCGGCGTATGCGGTTCACCCCCCTCCCTGACCCTCCCCCACAAGGGGGGAGGGAACGGAAAAAGCGGAGCGTCCCTGACGATCTCGGGGCGCGAACTGAAAGGCGCGCAGTGACCTTCCCCGACATCACGCCCGACCTGAAGGCCGCCATGCCCGAATTGCGCGGGCGTCTGCTCGCCAATGAGAGCCTCGCGCCGCTCACCTGGTTTCGCGTCGGCGGACCGGCGCAGGTGCTGTTCACGCCAGCCGATGCTGACGACCTCGCCTACTTTCTGAAGCATCTCGCCGCTGATCTGCCGGTCTACGTCATCGGCGTCGGCTCCAACATGATCGTCCGCGACGGCGGCGTGCCGGGCGTGGTGATCCGGCTGGCGCCGCGTGCGTTCGGCGAGGTCAAGGCCGAGGGCGACATCGTCACCGCCGGCACCGCCGCGCTCGACAAGCGCGTCGCCGAGGTCGCAGCCTTAGCCAATCTCGCGGGCCTCGAATTCCTGTTCGGCATTCCCGGCACCATCGGTGGCGCGTTGCGCATGAATGCCGGCGCAAATGGCGGCGAGACCAAGGATATCCTGGTCGAGGCGACCGCGATCGACCGCCAGGGCGAGACGCATCGCTTCACCAATGCCGACATGAAGTTCACCTATCGCGCGAGCGGCACAGATCCCTCGCTGATCTTCACGGCAGCGCGCTTCCGCGGCACGCCGTCCACGCCGGACGCGATCCGCGCGCGCATGGCCGAGGTGCAGGCGCATCGCGAGACGGCGCAGCCGATCCGCGAGAAGACCGGCGGCTCGACCTTCAAGAATCCGCCGGGCCATTCGGCCTGGAAACTCGTCGATGCTGCCGGCTGCCGCGGCCTCAAGGTCGGCGGGGCGCAAGTGTCCGAGATGCACTGCAACTTCCTGATCAACACCGGCAGCGCCGCCGCCGAAGATATCGAGACGCTCGGCGAGACCGTGCGCGAGCGGGTCAAGGCCAACTCCGGCATCGAGCTGCAGTGGGAAATCAAGCGGATCGGACTCAAGGCGAGCTGAAGCTCTGCGTGTTCAAGTGAAGTCCTGGAGTCCGCGATCACGTTTTGAGATCAACCGAGAAGCCATTGATGCGCACCACGATTCTGTTCGGCGGCACCAACAAGGAACGCCTCGTCTCGGTCGCCAGCGCCAAGGCGCTGCACGCCGCGTTGCCGGAAGCGGACCTCTGGTTCTGGGACGCCGACGACAGCGTGCATCAGGCGAGCGGCGCAGCGCTGGTCGCGCATGCCAAGCCGTTCGAAGAGCCGTTCACGGCCGACGGCGCCAGGATCGGGATGCTCGTCGAGGCGCTCGATCGCGCCAAGGCCGAGGATCGCGTGCTCGTTCTCGGCCTGCACGGCGGGCGGGCGGAGAACGGCGAGCTTCAACTGATGTGTGAGATGCGAGGCGTGCCGTTTACCGGCTCGAGCTCGGCGTCCTCTCACCTTGCCTTCGACAAGGTTGCCGCCAAGCGGTTCGCCGTGCTCGGCGGTGTGACGGCAGCCGCCGGTGTGACGCTTGAAAACGCCGAAGCTGCGCTCGCGCAATACGGCCGGCTGATCGCCAAGCCCGTGAAGGACGGTTCGAGCTTCGGGCTGATCTTCGTCAATGCCAAGCAGGACCTCGTCGCGGTCAAGGCGGCGGCCGCGACTGAAGAGTATCTGATCGAGCCATTCGTCACCGGGGTTGAGGCGACATGCGGCGTGCTCGAACAGGGCGACGGCTCGCTGATCGCGCTGCCGCCGATCGAGATCCTGCCCGCGGATGGCGCCTTCAACTATTTCGCGAAGTACCTCGCCGCTGCGACGAAGGAGATCTGTCCGGGACGCTTCAGTCCGGAGGTCACGGCGGCGCTGCAGCGAGAGGCAATCAAGGCGCATCGCGCGCTGTCATGCGGCGGCTATTCGCGCACGGACTTCATCGTCTCGGCCAATGGCCCCGTCTATCTGGAGACCAACACTCTGCCGGGGCTCACCGCGGCGTCGCTCTATCCGAAGGCCCTGGCCGCGCAGGGCATCGGTTTTCGCGACTTTCTCGACCAGCAGATCGCCTTGGCCGAGCGGCGCGCCAGCCGCTGAGACGTTCGATAGGCGCCCCGCAGGAACCCGGCCCGGCGTGCTCCGGTGGTTCCCGTGACCTGTAAAATGCTTAAGAATTCCGGGCAAGGTCCTCAGAAATCGGAGAAAAAAATCGTCTCTCCGGGCCTATTTTACTTTTTGTTTACCAGGACGTCCGAAGGTTAACGCTGGCGCTCCAGTGGTGCCCGGCTGCCGGAATGAGTGCTGTCGTGACGAAACGCATCGCCGTGGTCACCAGCGTCAGGGCGGAGTCGGGACCGAGGCGCGCGGGTCCGCGACGTATTTGCGGGCGCAACAGTTGATGAGCTCGTGCAATGGATGGTGCAGGACGCCTCGCTCGATCGCAGAGGCCTCAAGCTGACCTGAAAGCCGCTGCCCTTGGCGCGGCAATCCTGCTGCGCGAGTATGTCTCAGCCCGTCTTCCCCGCCTCAAGCTGCCGCGAGGACGTAAGAAGGACACGCGCCGAGATCGTGCGCCGATGCCGGTTGCCATGGCGCCGCTGGTCGAGCGCGAGGCGCCGCCGCGCATCGTCGACTTCGTCGAGCGCTATGTGCCGCGCCGGCTCGGCACCGTCGCCACGGTGGCGCTGCTGTTCGGCAGCGTCTGGCTCGGCATCGTCAAGGGCGGCCACGCGCAGGATGTCAGCGCGGCGCTGTCCGACACCCGCAATTCCCTGGCCAATGCTGCCGGCTTCCGCATCACCGCCGTCGCGATCAACGGGCGCAAGCAGCTCACCCAGGACGAGATCCTCGCGATCGGCGGCGTCACCGGCCGCTCCTCGCTGCTGTTCCTCGATGCCGCCGCCGTCCGCGACCGGTTGAAGGCCAATCCCTGGATCGCTGAAGCGACCGTACAGAAGTTCTTCCCGAACCAGCTGCAGATCGACATCGTCGAGCGCAAGGCGTTCGCGCTGTGGCAGCAGGACGGTCGTCTGTCGGTCATCGCCGAGGACGGCGCCGTGCTCGAACAATATGTGTCGCGCCGCTTCCTGACCTTGCCGCTCGTGGTCGGCAAGGGCGCCGAGAGCCGCGCGCGTGATTTCCTGGCGCTGCTGGCGCGCTATCCGCAGGTGCGCGCGGTGACCAAGGCCGCGGTGTTCGTCGGTGAGCGCCGCTGGAACCTGCGCACCAAGGACGGTCTCGACATTCGGCTGCCGGAGAATGACGTCGGCAATGCCCTGGCGACCCTGAGTCAGCTCGACCAGGAGGACAAGCTGTTCTCGCGCGACATCGTCGCGATCGACATGCGCCTGTCCGACCGGCTGACCGTGCAGCTCTCCGAGGACGCCGGCAAGGCGCGCGACGAGCTGTTCAAGGACAAGAAATCCAAGAAGAAAGCCGGTGACGCATGACCGGCTTCGATCGCCAGACTCCGAAGACGCGTCCGATGGGCCAGAAGCGCACCGCGCTGGTGGCCTCGCTCGACGTCGGCACCAGCAAGATCGCCTGCATGATCGCGCGGCTGAAGCCGGCGCCGCCGAGCGATGCGCTGCGCGGCCGCACCCATGCGGTCGAACTGATCGGCTACAGCCAGATCCAGTCGCGCGGCGTCAAGGCCGGCGCGGTCGTCGACCCCGTCGCATGCGAACAGGCCGTGCGACAGGCCGTCGCGCTCGCCGAGCGCATGGCCAAGGTGCGGGTCGAGTCCGTGCTGCTGCCGGTCGCCGGCGGCCGCGTCATGGGACACCTGATCGAGGCGACCTCCGACATCCGTGGCGGCGCCGTGACGCAGGCGGATGTCAGCCGCGTGACGTCGACGGGCATGCACCACGCCACGGGCGAGGGGCGGGCGGTGCTGCATGCCCTTCCGGTCGGCTACACGCTGGACGGGGTGAAGGGCATCCGTGATCCCCGCGGCATGCTGGCCCGGCAGTTCGGCGTCGACATGAATGTCGTGACGACGGATGCCACCGTCGCCAAGAACCTGATGCTGGTGGTCGAGCGCTGCCATCTCAATGTCGAGGCGATGGCGGCGAGTCCGTATGTCGCAGGACTCTCCGTCTTGACCGACGACGAGGCCGATCTCGGCGCGGCCGTGGTCGAGATGGGCGCGGGCACGACGACGATCGCGATCTATTCGGGCGGCCGCTTCGTCCATGCCTCCGGATTTGCGCTCGGCGGGCATCACGTGACCATGGATCTTGCGCGCGGACTATCAGCGTGCATTGCAGATGCCGAGCGAATCAAGACGTTATATGGCACGGTGCTGACTGGCGGGTCCGACGCGCGTGAGTTGATGTCTGTTCCGACGGCCGGTGACAACGAGCGGGATGTTCCGCAGATCGTGTCCCGCGCCACCATCGCGAACATCGTCAGGCACCGCGCAGAGGAGATTTTTGAAATGGTCCGCGACCGGCTGAAGGATTCGCCCTTTGCGGCAGAACCCAAGGCGCGCGTCGTCCTCAGCGGAGGCGCCTCCCAGCTGACGGGTCTGGTCGAATTGGCGACGCGGATCCTCGACCGCCCGGTGCGCGTCGGCCGTCCGCTCGGCTTCGGCCGCCTTCCCAACGAGGCCAAGAACGCCGCCTTTGCGGTGCCCACCGGGCTCCTGGTCTATCCGCAATACGCGCATCTCGAACATGTCGAACCGCGGCATACGCGGCAGGTCGGGACAGGAACCGACGGCTATTTCGGAAAGGTCGGACGATGGCTACGCGAGGGCTTCTGATGACCTGTGTCCGTCCCAACAGATTTTCACCAACACCACCCACGGCCGGCGGCCGGGGCGAACCCACGCGCGCGTGATCGAGAGGCAATCATGGCACTCACTATTACCCCTCCTGATATCCACGAGCTGAAGCCCCGGATCACCGTGTTCGGCGTCGGCGGCGCGGGCGGCAACGCCGTCAACAACATGATTACGGCCGGCCTGCAGGGGGTCGACTTCGTCGTCGCCAACACCGACGCGCAGGCGCTGACCATGTCGAAGGCGCAGCGCATCATCCAGATGGGCACGCAGGTGACGCAAGGCCTCGGCGCCGGCTCGCAGCCGGACGTCGGCGCGGCCGCCGCGCAGGAGGTGATCGACGAAATCCGCGATCATCTCTCGGGCGCCAACATGGTGTTCGTGACCGCCGGCATGGGCGGCGGCACCGGCACCGGCGCTGCTCCGGTCATCGCCAAGACCGCGCGCGAGATGAACATCCTGACCGTGGGTGTCGTCACCAAACCGTTCCACTTCGAGGGCGCGCGCCGCATGCGCACCGCGGAGTCCGGCATCTCCGAGCTGCACAAGGTGGTCGACACCTTGCTGATCATCCCGAACCAGAACCTGTTCCGGGTCGCCAACGAGAAGACCACCTTCGCCGACGCGTTCGCGATGGCCGACCAGGTGCTGTATTCGGGCGTCGCCTGCATCACCGACCTGATGGTCAAGGAAGGCCTGATCAACCTCGACTTCGCCGACGTTCGCGCCGTCATGCGCGAGATGGGCAAGGCGATGATGGGCACCGGCGAGGCGTCGGGCGAGAAGCGCGCGCTGACCGCGGCCGAAGCCGCGATCGCCAACCCGCTGATCGACGACTCTTCGATGAAGGGCGCCCGCGGCCTGTTGATCTCGATCACCGGCGGCAAGGACCTGACGCTGTTCGAGGTCGACGAAGCCGCGACCCGCATCCGCGAGGAGGTCGACCAGGACGCCAACATCATCGTCGGCGCCACCTTCGACGAATCGCTCGACGGCCTGATCCGCGTCTCCGTCGTTGCCACCGGCATCGAGCAGGCGCAGTTCAACCGTGGCGTCACGACGACTGCACAGCCGGCGGCGGCTGTCGCTCCGATTGCCGCCGCCCCGACCGCTCACGCGGGTCTTCCTGAAAGCCGTCTCGCCGATCTGACGGCGCGCCTCCGCGCCGACAACCAGCGGCTGGCGGAACGCGCGGCCAAGCTCGAGCAGCAGGCCTCGCAGGCTCCGGCCGTCGCCCAACCGGCGCCCGCGCCGGTCGCCCCCGCGCCGCGCCCGGCTCCGAACCTCGAGCGCGACACGCTCGCGGCCGTGGCTGCCGCCATGGCGAGCGAGCCCGCGCCCGCTCCCGCTCCGGTTCCGACCGCGGCCTCCTATGGCGATGTGACCGTGCGTCCGATCGCTCAGAAGCCGTCGCTGTTCCCCGAGCCGGAAGCCCAGCGCGCCGCGCCGATCGAACCGGCCGCGCCGCCGGAGACCTTCATCCCGCAGGCCGCCGAGCGGGTTCCGTCCCGCGCGCCGCGAATGCCGAAGTTCGAGGACCTGCCGATGCCGGCCCAGGCCGAGATCCGGCAGGCGCGGGGTGACGAGGGCGAGGAGCATCCGCAGAAGACGCGGATGTCGCTGCTGCAGCGTCTCGCCAATGTCGGCCTCGGCCGACGTGACGAGGAGAGCGAGCCGCCGATGACGGGCCGAAACGCTGCTCCGGCGATGCCGCAGATGCCGCCGCTGCCGGAACGCAAGCCGCAGCGGAGCGTTAGCCAGCAGGTTGCGAGCCACGAATCGCCTGTCTCTGAATATGCCCGCCGTCCCGCTCCGCAGGGTCTCGACGTCCATGGCCGTCCCGCGCCTGTGGCCCCCGCGCCACAGGGCGACGACCATTTGGATATCCCGGCCTTCCTGCGCCGGCAGGCAACCTGAGAATTGTTACAGCCCCGATGGCGCTGAACAGGCCCGGCTCGCGAGAGCCGGGCCTTTTTATTAGGCACAAAGGGACTCGAGGTGGTCGCTCAACTAACTGATTTTAAATGATTAATTATTCTTTCGGTGTTTGGATGGGGAACGGGGAGGGTTAAGGCCACGTTCCAGTTTGGTTAAGCCTTGGCGCGAATACGGCAGAGATGGGGTAACAATCCGTAAAGAAGCGTGAGTTGGCGCTCTTTGGGGCCCTCGTTAAGTTCTGCCGTGACTTGGGGATGCCTGAAAGTGAGTCGGTTCGCGAGGGGCGGCCGATAGGGGTTCAGGCGGGGTCTTGGGCGATCGTCGATGAAATTCAGCCGGCAAACAACGCTTCGTTCGCAAGCCACCGTCACGGGTGTGGGCGTCCATTCAGGTGCGCCCGTCAGCCTGACCATCGGGCCTGCGCCGATCGATGCGGGCATCGTGTTCCTCCGCACCGGCCTTGAGGGGCCCGACCGCGAGGTCCAGGCTTCCTTCGGTTCGGTGATCGCCACCGAACTTGCGACCGTCCTCGGTGACCGCAACGGTGCCCTGGTCTCGACCGCCGAGCACGTTCTCGCCGCGCTGCGCGGC
Source organism: Bradyrhizobium sp. HKCCYLS3077 (assembly GCF_051167555.1). Taxonomy (NCBI): domain Bacteria; kingdom Pseudomonadati; phylum Pseudomonadota; class Alphaproteobacteria; order Hyphomicrobiales; family Nitrobacteraceae; genus Bradyrhizobium; species Bradyrhizobium sp. HKCCYLS3077. The sequence goes on from NZ_JBNPTH010000002.1 coordinate 308,304, forward strand.
ATGGGTGTCGACAACGCCCTGATCGAAGTCGACGGTCCCGAAGTTCCGATCATGGATGGCAGCGCTGCGCCGTTCGTTGCCGCGATCGACCAGGCCGGTATCCTGACCCAGTCGGCGCCGCGCCGTTACATCCAGGTGCTCAAGCCGGTCCAGGTGACGATGGGCGCCTCTTCGGGCGAACTTCGTCCCAACACCTCCGGCTTCCGCGTCGAGGTCGAAATCGATTTTAGCAATCCCGTCATCGGCCGCCAAGCCTATCATTTTGAGCTGAGCCCCGAGCGTTTCCGCCGCGACATCGCCCGCGCCCGCACCTTTGGCTGCATGAGCGACGTATCGCGTCTCTGGAGCGCTGGTTTCGCGCTCGGCTCGTCGTTCGACAACACGCTGGTGTTCGACGAGGAGCGCCTGCTCAATCCGGAAGGCCTTCGCTACGCCGACGAATGCGCCCGCCACAAGGTGCTGGACGCGATCGGCGATCTCGCGCTGGCTGGTCTGCCGATGCTCGGCACCTACCGCTCCGTCCGCGGCGGTCACAAGCTCAACCACGCCGTTCTGACCGCCCTGATGGCCGATCGGACCGCGTGGCGTCTGGTCGAGGGTGAGACGGTGCGCCGTCCCCGCGTGGCTGCCGAAGTCGTCGGCGGCATGGTCGGTGGCATGGTCGCCCCGGCCTACGGTCCGGACGTGTCCTGAGCGACCTCAGCCTGCGTCTGCGTGGAACGACTCAGGACGAAGCAAGCGCCGGATCGGCTGGCGCTCAGCGATCGACGCTGTTGCCTGCGGCGTTTTGACTCCCTCATTTTCTCGTAAATGTTTGTTGCCGGTCACATCCTTCGTCAGGAGGATGGGCCTGCATATTGATGTTTTCCAACGGCTTCTCGGGCAGTAACCACGATCCGAGGCGGCAGCCTCGGTGTCGCCTTAATCCGGGCGGATTGGCTTCCTATGCGGTTGGTTGACGAAGTGTTTTCGGCTAGAGAGGCCGGGCCGGCGTGATGCGGGCAACCGGCAGAACTCTTCCTTCGCGGTCATGAGACGATGGTCATGATGCGCGGCGTAGATCAGATCACAGGCATCGGGTTCCAAAGAAGCATGTCGAACCAGCGTCTCACGCGCGAAATCCGTCAGCCCGCAGCCCGCATCGGCCAGTTCCGGCTTGCGGCATCCTTGATCCTGCTGGCGCTGCCGCTGAGCGGCTGCGGAACCGGCGGTCTCTGGGACAAGTTCCTGGCCAAGGACGACACCTTCGTCGATGAACCCGCGGACAAGCTCTACAATGAGGGCTTGTACATGCTGAACGAGAAGAAGGACGTCAAAGGCGCGAACAAGAAGTTCGAGGAAGTCGACCGGCAGCATCCTTATTCCGACTGGGCGCGCAAATCGCTGCTGATGTCGGCCTATGCGTCCTACCAGGCTGGCGACTATGACGGCTGCATCGGTGCCGCCAGCCGTTACGTGACCCTGCATCCCGGCAGCCCCGATGCCGCCTACGCGCAATACCTGATCGCCGCCTCGCACTACGACCAGATCCCCGACATCAGCCGCGACCAGGGCCGGACCGAGAAGGCCATCGCGGCCCTCGAAGAGGTGGTGCGCAAATATCCGACCTCCGAATACGCCACCAACGCCAAGGCCAAGATGGAGGGCGCCCGCGACCAGCTCGCCGGCAAGGAGATGGATGTCGGCCGCTACTACATGCAGAAGCGCGACTACACCGCCGCCATCAACCGCTTCAAGACGGTGGTGACGCAGTATCAGACCACCCGCCACGTCGAGGAAGCGCTGTACCGGCTGACCGAGGCCTACATGACCATCGGCATCGTCGGCGAGGCGCAGACCGCGGCTGCTGTGCTCGGGCACAATTTCCCGGACAGCAAGTGGTACAAGGACGCCTACAACCTCGTGAAGTCGGGCGGCGTCGAGCCCGAGGAGAACAAGGGGTCCTATATCTCGCGGGCGTTCAAGAAGCTCGGGCTGGGGTAGTCGGCTGGCTGGCCGGCCAAGAGGGATCATCTGAGCGATCTCTCTTTGTTCTCAATTCTTGTTTTGTTCTCATTTTGCTGTTAGCATCGAGTCGTTCGCTCAGGGGCATCCTGCCCCGTTACGAAGGACTTCGGTTCCATGCTGGCGCGACTGTCGATCCGTGACATCGTCCTGATCGAACGACTCGATCTCGAATTCTCCGATGGGCTTGCGGTGCTGACCGGCGAGACCGGCGCCGGCAAGTCCATCCTCCTCGACGCATTCGCCCTGGCGCTCGGCGGCCGAGGCGATGCCAGCCTGGTGCGGCATGGCGCCGACCAGGGGCAGGTCACGGCCGTGTTCGAGATCGGCAAGGACCATCCGGCCGCGCGGATCCTGGCCGCCAACGGGCTGGATGCTGACGGCGAGATGATCCTGCGCCGCGTCCAGTATGGCGACGGCCGCACCCGGGCTTTCATCAACGACCAGTCGGTGAGTGTGCAGACCTTGAAGGCGATTGGCGCCACCCTGGTCGAGATCCATGGCCAGCATGACGAGCGCGCGCTGGTCGATGCCGCCACCCACCGCCGGCTGCTGGATGCCTTCGCCGGGCTGGAAAAGGATGTCGCGGGTGTCGAGACGCTGTGGGCCGCGCGCCGGACTGCCGTCACGGCGCTCGACCAGCATCGCGCCGGCATGGAGCGCGCGGCGCGCGAGGCCGATTATCTGCGGCATGCCTCGGACGAGCTGAAGAAGCTGGCGCCCAAGGAGGGCGAGGAGACGAAGCTCGCCGCCCGTCGCACGGCGATGATGCAGGGCGAGAAGATCGCGGGCGATCTGCGTGACGCCCAGGACGCGGTCAGCGGGAATCAGTCGCCGATCGCAGCGCTGGCTGCCGCTGTGCGGCGCCTGGAGCGACGCGCGGTGAGCTCGCCGGCGCTGGTGGAGCCGGCGGTGAAGGCCATGGATGCCGCCATCAACGCGCTGGAGGAGGCCGACCAGCATCTGACCGCGGCACTGGCGGCGACCGATTTCGATCCGCTGGAGCTGGAGCGCATCGAGGAGCGGCTGTTCGCGCTGCGCGCCGCCGCGCGCAAATACTCCACGCCGGTGGATGGGCTCGCGGCGCTGGCCGCCAAATATGCCGCAGACGTCGTGCTGATCGATGCGGGTGCCGAGCAGTTGAAGAAGCTCGAGGCTGCGGCCGCCGCCGCGGACGGGCGCTACGCGGCGGCCGCCGCCAAGCTCTCTGCGGCCCGCACCAAGGCGGCGGAGAAGCTGAACCGGGCGGTGCATGCCGAGCTGGGACCGCTCAAGCTCGAACGCGCCAAGTTCATGACCCAGGTCGACAGCGACGCCGATGCGCCGGGGCCGGAGGGCATCGACCGCGTCGAGTTCTGGGTCCAGACCAACCCGGGCACCCGGCCGGGCCCGATGATGAAGGTCGCCTCGGGCGGCGAGCTGTCGCGGTTCCTGCTGGCGCTCAAGGTGGTGCTGTCCGATCGCGGGTCGGCGCCGACCCTGGTGTTCGACGAGATCGACACCGGCGTGGGCGGCGCGGTGGCGGACGCCATCGGCGCCCGGCTGGCGCGACTCGCCCACGGCGTCCAGGTCATGGCCGTCACCCACGCCCCGCAGGTCGCGGCGCGGGCGGACCAGCACCTCCTGATCTCCAAGGACGCGCTCGACCGCGGCAAGCGCGTCGTCACCCGCGTCAATACGCTCGCCACCCTGCACCGTCGCGAGGAGATCGCCCGTATGCTGGCCGGCGCCGAGGTCACCGCAGAGGCCCGCGCCGCGGCGGACCGGCTGCTGGAGGCTGCGGCGGCGTAGTAATTGTAGCGGAATGCGGTCTGGCCGCCTTGGAAGCTTGCTGTTGTTTGACTCCGTCATTCCGGGGCGGTCCGAAGGACCGAACCCGGAATCTCGAGATTCCGGGTTCAAGGCCTGCGGCCTTGCCCCGGAATGACGTCAGACACAAATCGAATCGTACAGGTCGCTCCACCCCGGATTGTCTTTCTCGATTAAGTGCACCTTCCACGCCCGCTTCCATTTCTTCAGCTCCTTCTCGCGGGTAATCGCGGAAATCGGATCGTCGTAGACCTCGAACCAGACGAGCCGCGTGATATTGTACTTGGAGGTGAATCCAGGTACCGCCTTCAATCGATGTTCATAGACTCGTCGAACCAGATCGTTAGTCACCCCGACGTAGATCGCGCCATCCCTGCGGCTCGCGAGGATGTAGACGTAATAGCTCATGGTCGACCTTCGCAGGAGCTCGGGACAGGACCATCCCTGGTCGCGCGCAGAGCCCGTCGGCTCGGCCTAACGAGCAGATGATACACAGCATGCCCAAGACAGCCAAACCCAAGACGCCCATCGACGTTGCCGATCTCACCAAGGCGCAGGCCAAGGTGGAATGGAAGCGGCTGGCGCTGGAGCTCGAGACCCACGACAGGCTGTATTACCAGGACGATGCGCCGAAGATCTCGGACGCGGACTATGACGAGCTGCGCCGTCGCTTCAACGCCATCGAAAAGCGCTTTCCCGAACTCGTCAGTAGCGAGTCGCCGTCGCAGAAGGTCGGGGCCGCCCCGTCGGGCCGCTTCAAGAAGGTGCGGCACGCGGTGCCGATGCTGTCGCTCGACAATGCCTTTGCGGAAGAGGACGTGCGCGACTTCGTCGGCCGCATCGCGCGGTTCCTCAAGCTCGCCGATGATGACCGAATCGATTTCTCCGCCGAGCCGAAGATCGACGGGCTGTCGATGTCGCTGCGCTATGAAGGCGGCGAGCTTGTCACTGCGGCGACCCGCGGCGACGGCGCGGAGGGCGAGGACGTCACCGCCAACATCCGAACCTTGAAGGACGTGCCGCAGAAGCTGCACGGCCGCAACCTGCCTGACATCTGCGAGGTGCGCGGCGAGGTCTACATGACCAAGCAGGCGTTTCTCGCGTTGAACGAGCGGCAGAAGGAAGCCGGCGACACCATCTTCGCCAATCCCCGCAACTCCGCCGCCGGCTCGCTGCGCCAGAAGGATCCGACCATCACCGCGTCGCGGCCCCTCGGCTTCTTCGCTTATGCATGGGGCGAGATGAGCGCAATGCCGGCGGCGACGCAGAGCGGCATGATCAAATGGTTCGAGCACTGCGGCTTCACGACGAATCCGCTGACCAGGCTCTGCCACTCCGTCGAGGAACTGATCGCGTTCCACCGCTCCATCGAGGAGCAGCGCGCCGAGCTCGACTACGACATCGACGGCGTCGTCTACAAGGTCGACCGCATCGACTGGCAGGAGCGGCTCGGCTTCGTGTCGCGGACGCCGCGCTGGGGCATCGCCCACAAGTTTCCGGCCGAGCGCGCCATGACGGTGCTCAAGGACATCGAGATCCAGGTCGGCCGCACCGGTTCGTTCACGCCGGTCGGAAAGCTCGAGCCGGTCGGCGTCGGCGGCGTCATCGTGCAGAACGTGACGCTCCACAACGAGGACTACATCAAGGGCATCGGCAACAAGGGCGAGGTCCTGCGCGAAGGCCGCGATATCCGCATCGGCGACACCGTGGTGATCCAGCGCGCCGGCGACGTCATCCCGCAGGTGGTCGACGTCCTCATCGACAAGCGCCCCGCGGACGCCGAGGAATTTCACTTCCCCAAGACGTGCCCGTGTCCGCTGCACACCGACGTCGTGCGCGAGGAGACCGCGGCCGGCGAGGAGGGCTCGCGCGCCCGCTGCACCGGCGAGTTTGCCTGTCCCTATCAGAAGATCGAGCATTTGAAGCTGTTCGCCTCGCGCCGCGCCTTCGACATCGACGGGCTCGGCGAGAAGCAGATCCAGTTCTTCTTCGATGAGGGCTGGGTGAAGGAGCCGGCGGATATCTTCACGCTGCAGAAGCGTAACGCCAAGCTCAAGCTGGAGGAGGTCGAGGGCTATGGCGAGACCTCCGTGCGCAACCTGTTCAACGCGATCGATGCGCGCCGCGAGATCGCGCTGGAGCGCTTCATCTACGCGCTCGGCATGCGCCATGTCGGCGAGACCACGGCGCTGGCGCTGGCGCGCGGCTACGGTTCGTGGGAGTCGTTTCACGACGCCTGCCTCAAGGTCGCCAAAGGCGACGAGGAAGCGATTGCCGAGATGGATGCGCTCGACCAGATCGGCGACACCGTGATCAAGAGCGTCGCCGCCTATTTCGGCGAGGACCATAATCGCGGCATCGTCGAGCGGCTGACGCGCGAGGTGAAGATCCTCGACGCGGAAAAGCCCAAGCGCAACTCGCCGATCGCGACCAAGACGGTGGTGTTCACCGGCACACTGGAAAAGATGACGCGCGACGAGGCCAAGGCGACGGCGGAGCGGTTAGGTGCAAAGGTCTCGGGCTCGGTCTCGAAGAAGACGGACTACGTCGTCGCCGGTCCCGGGGCGGGCTCCAAGCTCAAGGATGCGCAGAAGCACGGCGTGCAGGTGCTGACCGAGGACGAGTGGCTGCAGCTGATCGGGGAGTGACCGGACGGCGATTTGAGCTACGCCCGGCCCTTGTTGAGACACCCACCGCTGTCATCATCCGCGAAAGCGGATGATCCAGTATTCCAGAGACAGTCATTGTCGAGTCGAGGCGTACTGGATGCCCACCTGCGCGGGGCATGACACCGATCATTTATCTGGCCGTTTGGCCAACTCATTGAGCGGCGCATGATAGCATGCGAAAGGGCGGCTGCTTCCTCGCTCCCTCTCGCGCCCCTTCACATCACCCCGGCCTCATCCTCTTCCGCAGCTTCAATCAGCTCCTTGGTCACCGTCACGGACGTGCGCGGGACCAGGAACATCATGCTGGCTGTGCAGGCGAGCGAGAGCATCAGGATCGCCGACGTCAGCGGCAGCGTGCTCGCGTAATGGCCGCCGAGATAGGCGCCAAGCTGCGACGTCAGCGCGCCGACGCCCATCTGCAGGAAGCCCATGGCGCCTGACGCCGTTCCAGCCGCGCCCGGCCGCACGCTGATCGCGCCGGCCGCGGAGTTGGCCATGACAGCGGCGTTGGCGAACATGATCAGCATCTGCGTGCCGAACAGCACCGACGGCACCTGATTGAAGCCGAAGATGCTCCAGGTGAAGTTGAGCGCCGCGCCCGTGAGCTGCAATCCCAGTCCGAACCAGATCAGCCGGTCGAGGGAGTGGCGCGGCGCATAGCGCACGCAGAACAGATTCCCGACGAAATAGGCGAAGCCCGTTGTTGCGAACCACGCGCCATATTCCGCCGAGGAACGGCCCATCTGCACCTCGACGATGTAGGGTCCGCCGCCGGCGAAAGCGAAGATGATCTGCGAGGCCAGCACTTGGCACAGCATGTAGCCGAGGAAGGCGCGGCTCCTGACGAGATCCGCGACGTCGCGGCGGAAGCTCGCGCCTTCGACCCGGGCAGGGCGGGTCTCGGGCAGGGCCAGCGTCACGGCCGCAGCGATCGCGATCGACAGCGCGGCGACGACGTAGAAGATCGCATGCCAGCCAAGCGCGGTCTCGATCAGTCCGCCGGTCAAGGGCGACAGCATCTGTGCGATCATCATGACCGCGACGACGAGGCTGATCATCGCGCCGATGCGCTCGCGTGGATAGAGATCGCGAATGATGGCGCGGCTGATCACCATGCCGCTGGCGCCGCCGAGCGCCTGGAAGAAGCGCGCCGCGATCAGTTGCGGCAAGGTGTCGGCGAAGATGCAGCCGAAGCTCGCGACGATCGAGAGCGCGAGGCCCGCGAGCATCACGGGGCGTCGCCCAAAACGGTCGGACAGCGGTCCGAGCAGCAACTGCGAGATCGCGATGCCGATCATGTAGAACGACACCGTCATCTGCACGACCGAGGCGTCGCGGCCGAATGTGGTCGCCAGCAGCGGCAGCGCCGGCACCAGCAGATACAGCGAGATCGGCGCCAGCCCGGTCATCACGACGAGCAGGATCAGCAGCGTGCGCGACGGAGCAGCGCGCGGTGGCGCGGCCACAGGCTGCCTGCTGATCATTCCATGCATCGGGAGTGTCGCTCAGATCGTTTCGAACACGATCGAATGTAGCGACCTTCCGCGCCGCGGAAATGCCTGTTTCCGCATGCCGCCATGCCCGCAGCGGCGGCTGTTCCGCGCTCCGCCGTCTGATGATGCAGATGCTGCCACACCCGGCGGCAGACCGTCCGCCGGTTGTGCAGGCCTTGCTGAGCTGACGCTAGAGCGGGGCGGTCGCCTGATCGAGCCAGAGCTGATCGGCCTCGCCGAGCGTTGCGCGGATGGTCTCGCGCACCCTCGCGTGATAGGCGTCGAGCCAAGCGCGTTCTTCGGCGCTCAGCATCGCGACATCGATCAGTCGCCGGTCGATCGGCGCCAATGTCAGCGCCTCGAACCCGTTCATCGGCTTCTCGGCCCCGGCCACCTCCTTCGCCACGACGAGCTCGAGGTTTTCGATGCGGATGCCGAACGCGTCGGTCTTGTAGTAGCCGGGCTCGTTGGACAGGATCATGCCGCGCTTCAGCGGCGTGGTGCCGAGTTTCGAAATCCGCGCCGGGCCCTCATGCACCGACAGATAGCTGCCGACGCCGTGGCCGGTGCCGTGCTCGAAATCGATGCCGGCCTGCCACAGGAATTGCCGCGCCAGGGTGTCGAGCTGGGCGCCGGTGGTGCCGTCAGGGAAGATCGCGCGCGCGATCGCCAGGTGCCCGCGCAGCACCCGCGTGAAGCGGTCGCGCATCTCGTTGGTGGGCGTGCCCACGGCGATGGTGCGCGTGACGTCGGTGGTGCCGTCCTGATACTGCGCGCCGGAATCGATCAGCAGCAGGTCGCCGGGCATGATGCGGCGGTTGCTCTTGCGGGTGACGCGATAGTGTACGATCGCGCCATTGGGACCCGTGCCGGAGATGGTCGGGAACGACACGTCCTTCAGCGCGCCGGTGTCGCGGCGAAAACTCTCCAGCGCCTCGACGGCGTCGATCTCCGTCAGCGTGCCGTGGGGCGCCTCGCGATCGATGAAGGCGAGAAAGCGCGCCAGCGCCACGGCATCGCGCTGATGCGCCCGCCGCGTGCCGTCGATCTCCACCGTGTTCTTGGCGGCCTTGAGCAGGCTGACCGGATCGGCGCCGCGCACCGGCTTGCCGCCCGCGCCCTGGATCAGCCGCGTCAGCGCGTCGGCCGCCGTGGCGCTGTCGAGCGCGATCGTCGCACCTGTTTGCGCGAGCTCGCTCAGGCGCGGCGTCAGCCCATCGGGCTCGGCCACATCGGCGTTCTGCTCGAGATGATCGCGGGTGAGGTTCGACAGCTTGCGGGAATCGATGAAGATCGTCGGGCGCCCGGTCTTCGGTACCAGCGCATAGGAGATCGGCAGCGGCGTGTGCGAGACATCCGCGCCGCGGATGTTGAAGGTCCAGGCGACGTTATGTGAGTCCGAGAGCACCAGCGCCTCGACGCCGAGCCGCTCGATCTCCTTGCGGATGCGGTCGAGCTTCTCGGCTTCGGTCTCGCCGGATAATTCCGTGCCGTGGATGGACACTGCGCCGAGCGGCGGCAGCGGGCGCTCGGTCCAGACGCTGTCGATCGGATTGCTCTCGACCGCCACCAGCTCGGCGCCGGCCTTCGTGCAGGCGGATGCGAAGCGCTCGGCGGCGGCGGTGGTGTGCAGCCAGGGATCGAAGCCGATGCGGTCGCCAGTCTTCAGGTGCGCGCTCAGCCAGCTTTCCGGCGGCGGTTCGATCAGCGATTCCACGCGCCATGCCTTGCCGTCGACCTGCTTGCCGGCCTGCAAGGTGTAACGACCATCGACGAAGATCGCGGCCTCCTGCGGCAGCACGATCGCAAGGCCCGCCGAGCCGGTGAAGCCGGTCAGCCACGCCAGCCGCTCCTCGGAGGGCGGCACATATTCGTTCTGCTGCTGGTCGGCGCGCGGCACGATGAAGCCGGTGAGCTTGCGCTGCGCCAGCTCCTCGCGGAGCGCGGCCAGTCGCGCCGTCAGCGCCACGCCGGTTTCGGGTTCTTCGAACGTCTGGAACAGAGCTTCGAACATCGGTCTCATACTTTAGGCGTGAATCTCGACTGCGGCGGATACTCCACCACGCAGCGGTGCAGTGCACGAAGAATCTCCTTGCATTCGCCTGTGCAAAAAGATTTGCTGTCTTATGCCGGTCATCCGAAAGAGATGCGGCGAGGAAACGTGCGGATCAGACGACCAAGATCGTAATGATCATCCACGGTCGCGCAATCCGGGGAGTGCCTCAACTCAACGGCGAGGGGATGCACAATGCCTGCTTTTACCTTCGAAAAACTTTCGGCGCCGACGCCTCCGGCTGCGGCCACCGTACCCGTCCAGAAGCCGCGCAGCGCGCTGGCTGAACTCGTCAACCGTCTGGTCGAACCTCGCATCCGACGCGGGGCGCGCGCCGCATCAGACCAGCGCCCGCAGCCGGGCGGTCAACCGAAGACGTAATTGCGCTCGTCTTCCGATGATCAGCCCGCCGGCTGGTCGCGACGTGATCTCATCCCTTCAGTGCTGCTGCTTCCTGAGCAGCAGGCTGCTCCAGCCTTCGATCTTCAAGTGCCGCATCGGAACCAGTCCGCGCGCGCGATACGCGGCGGCGACTGCGCGCGCCTGCGGGGTCAGCAGGCCGGAGAGGATGACGAAGGCGCCGGGCGCCAGATGGCGCTGCATGGGGGAGGCCAGCTGCCGCAGCGGATTGGCCAGGATGTTGGCGAGCACGAGATCGAACGGACCCTGATGGGCAAAATCCGCCGCGGCAAAGCCGGTGGCGCGGATCACGCGTACCAGCGGACCTGCGCCATTGAGGCGGGCGTTTTCGCGCGCCACGACGACGGAGGGCGCGTCGATGTCGCTTGCCAGGATAGGGCGATGCGTGGCCTTGGCCGCGGCGATCGCCAGCACGCCGGTTCCCGTGCCGAGGTCCAGCACCCGCCGCGGAGCGTGTGCCTTCAGCACGTGATCGAGCAGCAGCAGGCAGCCGCGCGTCGTGCCATGATGCCCGGTGCCGAACGCCAGCGCCGCCTCGATCTCGATTCCGAGCTTGTTGGCCGGAACGCGCGCCCGGTCATGGCTGCCATGGACCAGGAAGCGGCCGGCTGGCACTGGAACCAGGTCGTCCAGGCTGGCTTTCACCCAGTCCTTGGCCTCGACCACTTCGAAGCTGAGACTTTCCGCCGCCTCGGCGCCGGCGGCCCCGCCGACGAGCTCTCGGACCAAGTCCTGGTCGGGCGGGTCGGCGAAGTGCACCGTGACGTCCCAGCGGCCGTCCGGCCGTTCGAAGGCGGCAACGGCCGCGTCGCCCTCGAAGAACACCTCCGTCAGCACGTCCACCGCCGGACGCGCGGTCGCTTCATCCGGCACGGTGAAGCTGGCCTTGTGGGTCGCGGGCGTCAGGGCTGAGGTCATGAAGCGGGTTCCGGCTGATTTCACGGCGTGGTTAAGCAATCTCACCGCGAGCGCAAGCCCTTATGCCCCAAAATGCCTCCGGCAGGCGCAGCCAACGGTTGTATTTTGGCTTCGGAATAACTCGGCTAAAAGTCGCGCCGCAATTGGCGCAAATAACGCCGCAACTTGCCTGCGGCAAATTATACCAACTTTAGGTTTTGAGCGCTTAGGGTTCCCGCGTTGGGAACCGGCTGTCCTCGGTTCCCGGGTTGGGAAACGAGGTTCAGATGAAGACGCTTTTCTTGAAGTTCTTGCGCGATGACTCCGGCGCCACCGCCATCGAGTACGGCCTGATCGCGGCGGGCATTTCCCTGGCGATCATCGCCGCCGTCAACGGGCTGGGCTCCTCGCTGAGCAGCAAGTTCGAATCGATCAATACCTCGCTGAAGTAATTTTTCGGCCGAGCGCGGCGTTCTCGAAAACCGGGCCCTTGGCCCGGTTTTCTGTTGTTGGCACCTTGTCGACAGCGAATACCCAAATTCTTCACAGGGATATCCACCGGTTTGCGAACAAGGCGTCCGCAGGATTGGCCGTCGCCTTTTCACCGCGTTTCCGCAGCTCTGTGCACAGCCTATCCACCGGTTGTCCTCAGCCGAACAGACCGCGATGGTCGGCCAGAATCGCCCGGGCCGCATTGTGGCCCGGCGCGCCGGTGACGCCGCCGCCGGGATGGCTGCCCGAGCCGCAATGGTAGAGTCCCTTCAGCGGCGAGCGATAGTCGGCGTGTCCGAGCATCGGCCGGGCCGAGAACAGCTGGTTCAGCGTCAGCGCGCCGTGGAAGATGTCGCCGCCGAGGAGGCCGAACTGCCGCTCCAGGTCCAGCGGCGACAGCGCCTGCCGGCCGATGACGCTGGCGGCAAATCCCGGGGCGTAACGATCGACGGTTGCGATCATGAGGTCGGCGACCTCGTCGCGGTGATCGTCCCAGGAGCGGCCATTCGGCAGCTCCGGCGCGACATGCTGGCAGAACAGGCTGGCGACGTGCTGGCCCGCAGGGGCCAGCGTCGGATCGAGCGTCGAGGGGATCAGCAACTCGACCACGGGATCCCGGCTCCAGCCGTGGGCGCGCGCGTCGAGATAGGCTTGGTCCATGTAGCCGAGGCTTGGCGCCAGGATGATGCCGGCGGAGAGATGGTCTCCGTCGCCCGGGAGTGCGCTGAACGAGGGCAGGCGGCTCAGCGCCACGTTCATGCGGAAGGTGCCTGAGCCGTTGCGCCAGTTGCGGATGCGGCTCAGAAAAGCCTCGGGCAGGGCGCCTGTCGGCACCAGCCGCGTATACAGCAGCTTGGGATTGACGTTGGCGGCGACATAGCGGGCGCGAAGCGCGCGGCCGTCATCCAGCACGACGCCGACGGCGCGGTCGCGTTCGACGATCACCTCGCGCACGCCGCAGTCGACCTCGACGAGCGTTCCCAGCTCCTTCAGGCTGCGCGCCATCGCCTGGGTGATCGCGCCCATGCCGCCGATGGCGTGACCCCAGACGCCCTTTTTGCCGTTCACCTCGCCAAAGGCGTGATGCAGCATCACATAGGCCGAACCGGCCGCGTAGGGGCTGGCATAATTGCCGACGATGGCGTCGAAGCCGAACAGCGCCTTCACCAGGTCGGTCTCGAAGATCTCGTCCAGCATCTCGCCGGCCGAGCGCGTGAACAGGTCGAGCAGGTCGCGCTGCTGCTCCAGCGACAAGGCGCGCAGCGTGTTGGCGGTGCCGAGCGCGGCGAAGGCCTCGCGGATCGCGGGCAGGCCGAATTGTCCGACGAGATTGGGCGGCGCGCGCAGCACGAGGCTGCGCAGCACATCCGCGATCGCTTCGAGCCGCGCCGAGAACGGGCCGATCATCTCCGCATCGCGAGGATTGAGGCGGGCGACGGAGGCCTGCGTGCGGCCTTCGCCGGTCAGGAGATAACGGCCGTCGGGAGAGGGCAGGAAGTTCTGCGCGCGCCGCTCGACGATCTCGAGCCCGTGCTGATGCAGCTTGAGATCGGCGATGACGCGCGGGTTGAGCAGGCTCACCGTGTAGGAGGCGACGGAGTTGCGGAAGCCCGGATGAAACTCCTCGGTGACGGCGGCGCCGCCGACCACCTTGCGGCGTTCGACCACATGCACGCGCAGGCCGGCCATCGCCAGATAGGCCGCACAGGTCAGGCCATTATGGCCCGCGCCGATGATGATCACGTCGGTTTCGTTCATGTCAGCTTCAAACAGCCCTGATTAATGACCGGCGGGAGCCGCCTGCCAGGAACCTTGACGGGTGCTGTCGCCCCGGATCGCCGCCGCGTCAAGGGGAACTCGGTTTTGCCGCAGCGCCTCGCCATACCGCCCCCCGATCCGCTATGTGTCGTCTGCACGCGGCGGTCCGGCTCCTCGTCTCCGATGCCGGGCGCGCCGCTGCTGGAGTTGTCATGACCTCAATCGCCTCGTCCGCCGCCGTCGCCCAGCCGTCCGCCGCCCGCAACCGGCTGGTGCTCGTAGTCTATACCGCCGCTATCTTCGTCAGCGCGCTGCTGCTGTTCTCGGTGCAGCCGCTGTTCACCAAGATGGTGCTGCCGCGGCTCGGCGGCTCGCCGGCGGTGTGGTCGGTGGCGATGGTGTTCTTCCAGGCGTTGCTGCTGGCGGGCTACGCCTATGCCCATTTCCTGACGCAGTTGCGCAGCCGTGTGATCCCCGTGGCGATCCATCTGCTGCTGCTCGGCTTCGCGCTGCTCAGCCTGCCGCTGTCGATCGCCGGCCACTGGGGCGATCCGCCGACCTCGGGCTACGCGGTCTGGCTGCTCGGCCTGTTCGCGGCCTCGATCGGTCTGCCGTTCTTCGCGCTCGCCGCCAACAATCCGCTGCTGCAGGCCTGGTTCGTCCGCACGGGGCATCCTTCAGGGCCAGATCCCTATTTTCTCTATGCCTCCTCGAACATCGGCAGCTTCCTGGCGCTGCTGTCCTATCCGCTGCTGGTCGAGCCGATCTTCAGCCTGCGCACGCAGAATCTGATCTGGGCCGGTGGCTACGGCCTGCTGATCGCGCTGATCGCCGGCTGCGGCGTGCTGCTGCTGCGCTCGCCGGTGACGGTCGCGAGCCTGCTGCAGAACGACGTCAGTGACGCGCCTGCGCCGCGCTGGCTGCTTCGGCTGCGCTGGATCTTCCTGGCCGCGGTGCCGTCGGGCCTGCTGATCGCCGTGACCGCGCACATCTCCACCGACGTCGCCGCGGCGCCCCTGCTGTGGGTGCTGCCGCTGTCGCTGTATCTGCTCACCTGGGTGCTGGTGTTCCAGTCGCGGCCGCTGCTGCCGCACAAATGGATGCTGGCGCTGCAGCCGCTCGCGATCGCCGGCGTGGTCGTGCTGCTCGCCTTCGGCGGCGAGCAGAACCTGGCGCTGACGCTCGGCGGCCATCAGCTCTGCTTCTTCATCATCGCGATGGCCTGCCATGGCGAGCTCGCGCGTACGCGGCCGCCGGCGAAATATCTCACCGGCTTCTATGTCGCGCTGTCGTTCGGCGGCATGGTCGGCGGCCTGTTCGCGGGCCTGATCGCGCCGTTCACCTTCTCCTGGGTGGCCGAATATCCGATCCTGCTGGCCCTCGCGGCACTATGCCGCCCGTCGGCCAATGAGCGGTTGCCGCAGCTGACGCGCTGGTACTGGATCCTGCTGGCGGCCATCGCCATCGCGCTGCTTGTGCCGGCCGGCATGACCGGCAAGCTCACCACCTATCTCGAGGATCACCGCGTCTATGTCGCCGGCGCCGTGGGCGCGCTCGCCGCTGTCGTCGCGTTGCTGCTCAACGCCGGGCGCTGGAAGGTGTTCGCCACGGCCGCGCTCGCGCTGGTGCTGATCCGCGCCTATCCGGCCGATGACGGCCGCGTCGAGACCGTGCGCAGCTTCTTCGGCGTGCACAAGATCGTGGTGACCTCCGACGGCCACTATCACGTGCTGATGCACGGCACGACGATTCATGGCGCGCAGAAATATCTCAACGCCGACGGCTCCAAGGTCACCGGCCGTCCCGAGCCGATCACCTACTACCACAAGGACGGCGGCATCGGCCGGGCCATCACCGCGATCCGCGAGCGCAAGGGCGCGCCGCTCAAGGTCGCCGTGATCGGGGTCGGTGCGGGCACGCTCACCTGCGCCGCCGAACCGGGTGAGGACTGGAAGTACTTCGAGATCGACCAGACCATGGTCGATACCGCGAGCGATCCGAAATATTTCAGCTACATCAGGAACTGCACGCCCGACTTCAAGCCGGTCATCGGCGATGCCCGGCTGACCTTCGCCAAGGAGCCGGACGGCGTCTACGACCTCATCATCGTCGATGCCTATTCGTCGGATGCGATCCCGATCCATCTCGCCACCGAAGAGGCGATGGCGATCTACAAGGCCAAGCTGGCGCCGCAGGGCGCCGTGGTGATGCACGTCTCCAACCGCCACCTCGAACTCGAGAGCGTCGTCGTCGGCATCGCCGACGCCAACGATCTGAAGAGCTGGGTGTACAACGAGGACTCCGGCCGCGACGACGAGTACATCTTCTCGACCGACGTCGTGATCAGCGCGCGCGAGGACGCCGATGTCGGCAAGCTGGCCTCGTCGCCCAAATGGACCGAGACCGAGCCGACCGACGGGGAGCGGGTCTGGACCGACGACTACTCCAACATTCTCGGTGCGGTGTACCGCCGGCTGCGCGACGGGGAATAGCGGCGCTTCCGCCACACATCCCGGCCTCCTTGTGAACGGGACCCGTCTCGCGGTTGCAGCATGCCGCGGAGCGTGTACTCTGCCGTGCATTGTTTGATTTATCTTTCGGATGGCCATGCGCGACAATCGAGTGCTCAGGGGCCGACATCTGCACCGGCTGCAGCGACGCCACTTCATCCTGTTCGACGTTCTGCCCTTCGTAGGTACCCTGGTAGCGCTTGCGCTGCTGCTCGTGCGGCCGATCGGGGCGATGGAGCTCGGCCTGTTCGCGGTGATGTGGCTGATCACAGGCCTCGGCCTGACCGTCGGCTATCACCGCCTGTTCACTCACGGCGCGTTTGCGACGGCGGGCTGGGTGAGCAATCTCCTGATCATCATGGGCTCGATGGCGGGCAGGGGACCGATGATCTCCTGGGCGGCCATGCATCGCCGGCATCACGAATTGTCCGATCACGATGGCGACCTGCATTCGCCGAACCTGCATGGCGACGGCTGGCGCGGTCGCTTGCGTGGCCTCGTTCATGCCCAGCTGACCTGGATGGTCGAGCACGATTATCCCAACGTCGCGCATTACGTGCCCGATCTGATCGCGCAGCGCAGCTGGGTCAAAATCAACGGTTACTACTACGTGTGGGTGCTGCTCGGGCTCGCGCTTCCCGCAGTTGCGGGCGGGCTGATCTCGCAGAGCTTGTGGGGCGTGCTCACCGGCTTCCTGTGGGGCGGCGTCGTCCGGATGTTCGTGGTCGAGCAGACGATGTCGGCAATCAATTCGCTCAATCACATGCTCGGCAGCCGGCCCTTCCAGACCCGCGGCGACAACAGCCGCAATCTCGGGCTGATGGCGTGGCTTGCCTGGGGGGAAGGCTGGCACAACAATCATCACGCCTTTCCGTATTCGGCGGCGTTCGGCCTGCGCTGGTCCGAATTCGACCTCGGCTTCCTGTTCATCAGGGCACTCGAGGCCGCAGGTCTCGTCTGGAACGTCAAGGTCCCCGCGCCGGAGAAGATCGCCGCGCGGATGACGACGCCGGCGTCCGAGGCCGCTTCCGATTTCGGGCATGGCTGATCGTCATCGATTGGGTTCGAGGCGGGACAGGCGGAGCCGCGCCGGCTGATGCTGTTCAACAGCTATGCGTTTCTCCTGGTGTTCCTGCCGGTTGCGATCGTGCTGGCGCGCATGGCCGATCCGTATCCGGCCTTGCGCATGCCGGTCCTGATCGGCCTGTCGCTCGCGTTCTACGGCTATGGCGATCCGCCGTTCCTACTGCTGCTGATTGCCTCCATCACCGGCAATTGGCTCGCCGCGCGGCTGTTCGCCCGTTTCAAGGTGAAGGGCATTCTCACCTGCGCGATCATCGCCAATCTCGCGCTGCTCGGCCTGTTCAAATACGCCGATTTCGCCGTCGCCAATCTCGACCTGTTGATCGGTCACGGCTTCCAGCCGCTACAGCTGGCGCTGCCGCTCGGGATCTCGTTCTTCACCTTTCATCACATCATGTATCTCACCGATCTGCGCGCCGGAAAGGCGCCGCTGACCGCGCTCGATCGCTATGCGCTCTACATCGCCTTCTTCCCGCAGGCGATCGCCGGACCGCTCGCGCGCTGGTCGGAGGTGATGGAGCAGTTCGGCCAGCGTATCTATGCGCCCGGCTGGCAGCAGCGCTTTTTTCTCGGGATCGTCTTCATCGTCGGTGGGCTGATCGAGAAGATCATGTTCGGCGACCGGATCGCTCATTTGCTCGATCCGATCTACGCGCAGGCGGCGACCGGTCCGTTGCCGGCCGGTGATGCCTGGCTCGCGGCCTTCGTCTCGGTGCAGATCTTCTACGACTTCGCCGGCTATTCCGACATCGCCATCGGGCTCGGCCTGCTGTTCGGCGTCCGACTGCCGTTCAACTTCGACGCGCCGCTGCGCGCCACCAACATGCAGGACTTCTGGCAGCGCTGGCACATGACGCTGATGGCCTTCCTGCGCGATTACGTGTTCCGCCCGATGGTCAATGCGCGCGTGCTGCCGCGGCGGTTGTTCGCCGTGCAGTATTTCGCCGCCATGCTGATCACGATGGTCCTGTGCGGCCTGTGGCATGGCGCGAGCTGGAGCTTCGTACTGTGGGGCACGCTGCACGGCGTGGCCGTGGTCGTCTGCGCACTGTGGCGCCGGTTCGGCCCGCGCCTGCCGGCCGTGCTCGGCTGGCTGCTCACCTTCCTCGTCGTGCTCGGCACCGGCGTCATCTTCCGCGCCGGATCGGTCGAGGCGGCGTGGCACGTGTTCCAGGGATTGGCCTCGCTGCCGCCGGTCGAGCGCGGCGTGCGGCTGCTACCGATCGTGATTCCCACCCTGGCCGCGGTGCTGCTGCCGGCCAGCCAGGACGTCGCCGCGCGCCTGACGCGCCGCCCGAATGTGGGCCTGGCGGTGCTGCTGGGTGTCGCCGTCCTGGCGTTATTGATCGAACTTGGAGAACGCGACGTTCATGAGTTCATCTACTTCAAGTTCTGACGTTGCCGCCTCGGTCGTCTGGGAACGCTGCATCGCCGCGTTTCTCGCCGCGCTCGGCGGCGGCGCGCTGCTGGTGCTGGCGCTGATGGTCTCGGTCGATCCCTATGACAGCGGCCGGTTCGGCCTGCTCGGCATCAAGGGCACCGGCGACAGCTGGACGCCGACGGGGCAAGTGAGCCGCGCCCGTGATCCCGATTTCGATTCCGCTGTTATCGGCAACTCCACCGCGCAACTGATCAGACCGGACACATTGTCCGCCGCGACCGGATCACGCTTCGTGCAGCTGTTCGTCTCCGGTGCGCCGCCGCAGGGCCAGCTCGCCGTGCTCGACTTCTTCCTACGCCATCACGCAAAGCCGCGCGCGCTGGTCGTCGTCATCGATGATCCCTGGTGCGCGCATCAGGACGCGATCGCTGCCAACGACACGTTCCCCTATTGGCTGTATGACGACAGCGCGCTGCGCTACACCGCGCATCTGTTCAACTGGCGGGCCCTCGATCTTGCCATCCGTCGCATTAAGATCTGGCGCGGGGTGCGCGCGCCCGAGCGGCCCGATGGCTACAGCGACTACGAGATCGATTATCCGCCGGGCACGCAGGCGCCTGCCGACGTGCCGCAGCCTCCCGCGCCGCGCGACGATGGAGCGATCAGCACGTCCTTCCCGCTTGCCGAGCGCCTAAACCGGCTCATTCGCGGCGTGCCGGCCGAGACGTCCGTGGTCCTGGTGGTTCCGCCGAACTTCCATACGATCCTGCCGGCGCCGGGGAGCCGTGCGGCGCGCGAGCGCGAGGCCTGCAATGCCGCCTTCCGGCAGCTGGTCTCGGGGCGCGCGCACAGCAATCTGAGCGATTTTCGCGTCGACAACGCGCTGACGCGCAATCCGGCGAATTTCCTCGACCACATCCACTACCGCTCCGCCATCGCGCGCCGCATCAATGACGGGATCATCGCGAGCATCAGGAGTGGCGCGGCCGCGCAAATCGATTTCTGAACGCCGTCACGAATCGAGCGGCTGCAACTCGCCGTCGAGCCACAGCTGACGCGCGCGCCGCCGCTGGATCTTGCCGCTGGTGGTCTTCGGCAATTGCCCGGGGCGGATCAGCACGACATGCCGCGCGAACACCTCGTGCGCCTCGGTGACGCGCTCGCGGATCAAGCCCGCAAGCTCCTCGATGTCGATGCGCTTGCGCTCGGTGCGCTCGACCTCCTGAACGACAACGAGCGTTTCGCTGCTGTCCTCATCCGGCACCGAAAACGCCGCGCCGCAGTTCGGCCGCAGCGCCGGGTCGGTGGCCTGAACGGTGGCCTCGATGTCCTGGGGGTAGTGATTGACGCCCCTGATGATCAGGAGATCCTTGATGCGGCCGGTGATGAACAGCTCGCCATCGGCATCGAGAAAGCCGAGATCGCCGGTCCGCAGCCACAGCGCGCCGTCTTGATCACCGTCGATGGTCGCGCGGAGATCCGCTTTCGTCGCCGCCGCATTGCGCCAGTAGGAGCGGGCGACGTTCGGGCCGTTCACCCAGATTTCGCCGACTTGGTCAGGTGCGAGCTTCGCGCGGGTTTCCGGATCGACGATTGCGATCCGCTCGCCTGATAGGGCGCGGCCGCAGCCGACGATCGTCCTGACGTCGTCGGGCGCGGCCGGTGTTGTCGCATGGTGTGCCTGCAGCGCGCGATGGCTGACGTCGCGGAGCACCGCCCCTGCGCCTCTGCGTCCACCAGAGATGAGCAGCGTCGCCTCGGCCATGCCATAGGCCGGGTAAAGGGTGCCCGGCGCGAAGCCATGCGCAGCGAAGGTCTCGGCGAAGCGACGCAGCGTCTCGGCGCGCACCGGCTCGGCGCCGTTCAGCGCCACCTTCCAGCCCGAGAGATCCACGTCCTGCATCTGCTCGGCGCGGTAGCGCGCGACACAGAGGTCGTAGCCGAAATTGGGACCGCAGGCGACTTCCGCGCCGTAACGCCCGATCGCGCGCAGCCAGTTCAACGGCCGCTGGGTGAACGCGTTCGGCGCCATCAGCACGCACAGCGCGCCGACATAGAGCGTCTGCAGCGCGTTCAGTATCAGTCCCATGTCGTGATAGAGCGGCACCCAATTGACGTAGGTCGATTGGCTGGTGTTGCCGAGCGCGAGCCGGATCATCTCGGAATTGGCCAGCAAATTGGCGTGGCTCACCGCGACGCCCTTCGGCTGCGACGTTGAGCCGGAGGTGTATTGCAGGAAGGCGATGTCCTCGGTCTCGATGCGATGCGCCGGCACGGCGACGGCATCATCCGCCGCCGCAAGATCGACGGCCAGCCAGCGCAGGCCATCGCGGGCGAAGCGGTCCTGCAGATCGCCGCGCAGCGCGAAAGCGGCACTGCTCAGGGCCAGCGTCGGCGCACAATCGGCGATGATCGCGCCGCTCGCATCGCGCGCGCCCAACCGCCGCGGCATCATCATGGGAACGGCGATGAGTCCTGCGATCAGGCAGCCAAAGAACGCCACGAAAAATTCGAGGCCCGGCGGAAACACCAAGAGCGCGCGGTCGCCGGGCTGCGCCTGGTCGGCGAGCCGCGCCGCCAGCCTGCGGGCCTTGGCGTGGAGTTCACCGAAGGTGAGGCCTGCTTCCTCGGCGCCGCGGTCGTTGAGGAAAAGATACGCCCGGTCGTCGGGTTGCGCATGCGCGCGGGCCTCTAGCAGCGCGGCGAGCGAACTGAAAGCGTCCATCGCTCGTGCCGTGCCGGCGCCTATGCGGCGGGCCGGGCCGCGGTGCGTCCCGCCAGTTGGCGCGACAGCTCGTCGATGGTCGGATAGTCGTAGAAGTCGTCCATCGACAACTCGATGCCGAGCTTCTCTTCAAGCTCCATCATGACGTAGACGACCATCGCCGAATCCAGCCCGAGCCGGCTGAACTTGCTCGTCGTGTCGATGCGATCGGGGGGAAGCCGGAGGGTCTTGGCGAGCGAAGCGACGCAAAATTCCGAAATCTGTTCACGCGTCATCCAAGAGGCCTTTGTGTGAAAAATCGGGACATATGCGGCCACAATACGAAGCCGATGCGGCGAGTCAATTTGGCCAGCCCGGCACGGTCTCCAACCTCCGCAAGGTGCGGCCGAAAGGTCACGGCATCGCAAGCCTTTGTCGTGAGTTGTTCGAACAGCCGGAAACGCCGCGAAGGAACTCGATCTCAAAGGCGGTTGGGCTTCGGTAGCACGTGCGTAGCTGGGCGTTGCGCGCTTGAACCGGTCTCCCGTCCATCTCGACGACGAAAAGAGGTGCGCGCCTCGACCGAGCGGACCGAAGCCATTGTGCTGCCGCTGGCCTTTTTGCCGATGCTGTCATCGCTCCTCAATTTTGCAGCGCAGAACATGGAATTCCCTGATTGACTCTGACATCTGTTGCGTGCCGGTCATCACCATGCTACCTGAGGTGCGCCCCTCATTGAGGCCTATCGTCGGCCTTTTGATGCGGGCAGCGTCCGAACGGCAAATTGCCGTCCTGTCCGAGCCGGCATCGTCTCGGGCAAGTGATATGGGCAAGCGATAGACTCGTAAGTACCAAAACACCGGTCGCATCAAGCAGGCCGGCTGACATGGGAGGGGTTCGATGAAGCGTCTTTGGATGGCCGGCGCGTCGGCTTTGTTGGCGGTGGCGCTCGGTGTGGGTTCGGCGGGAGCGGCGGACAAGAAGGTTCTGGCCTTCGTAGTCAACGGCGCATCCGACTTCTGGAAGATCGCCGAGGCCGGCGTGAAGAAGGCGCAGGGCGAGCTTCCCGACTACAATCTGCAGCTCAAATATCCGGAGCAGGCCGCGGCCGCCGTGCAACAGCGCATGCTGGATGATCTCGTCGCGGCCGGCGCCGCCGGCATCATGGTCAGCGCCGTCGATCCCAAGAATCAGACCGAGCACCTCAACAAGATTGCCGGGCAGACGGTGCTCTTCACCACCGACAGCGATGCGCCGCAGTCGAAGCGCATCGCCTATATCGGCTCCTCCAACACCGAGCTCGGCAAGGATGCCGGCAGGATGATGCTGAAGGCGCTGCCGAACGGCGGCAAGTGCGTCGGCTTCGTCGGCCTGCTGGGCGCCGACAATGCGCGCGAGCGCATCGAGGGCGTCAAGGAGACGATCAAGGGCTCGAAGGTCGAGCTGGTCGACGTGCGCGGCGACGAGATCGACCAGACCCGTGCCAAGCGCAATGTCGAGGACATCCTGGCGGCGATGCCGGACGTCAGCTGCCTCGTCGGCTTCTACTCCTACAACACGCCGCGCATCTACGAGGTGCTGAAGGAGGCCGGCAAGCTCGGCAAGATCAAGATCATCGGCTTCGACGAGGATCCGATCACGCTCGGCGGCGTGAAGGACGGCGCCATCGAGGGTACCGTCGTGCAGCAGCCCTATGAGTGGGGCTATCAGGGCATGAAGCTGATGGCGAAGGTCGTGCAGGGCGACAAGTCCGGCGTTCCCGCCAACGGCATCATCATCGTGCCCGGCAAGGTCATCGACAAGTCCAACGTCGACGACTTCATGGCGCAGATGAAGCAGATGCTGAAAAAGTAGCGCGGCGGCCGGCGTGTCCGGGCCCTTCCTCGAACTGATCAACATCGGCAAGACCTATCCTGGCGTGGTCGCCCTCGACCACGTCAGCCTCTCGGTCGCCCCCGGTGAGGTGATCGCCTTGCTCGGCGAGAACGGCGCCGGCAAGTCCACGCTGATGCGCGTGCTCGGCGGCGTGGTTGCGCCGAGCAGCGGCACGATCCGCATCGATGGCGTCGATCGGACCAGCTACACCGTGACGGATGCGATCGCGTCCGGCATCGCCTTCGTGCACCAGGAACTGAACCTGTTCGACAATCTCGATGTCGCAGGCAACGTCTTCATCGGCCGCGAGCCGGTCTTTGGCGGGCCGTTGCGGCTGATCGACCGCGCTACGCTACGCGCCAAGGTGCGGCCGCTGATTGAGCGGCTCGCGGCCGATTTTGCGCCGGACACGCCGCTTGCGGAGCTGTCGCTGGCGCAGCGCCAATTGGTCGAGATCATCAAGGCGCTGTCGCTCAACGCGCGCTGCGTCATCATGGACGAGCCGACCTCGAGCCTCACTTTGTCGGAGACCGAGCGGCTGATGCAGGTCATCGCCGGCCTGAAGGCCGATGGCGTCAGCGTCATCTTCATCACCCATCGCCTGAACGAGGTGGTGCAATGCGCGGATCGTGCCGTCGTGCTGCGCGACGGCCGCACGGTCGGAACGCTGACGCGCGGCGAACTCAATCCGGCCGCGATGATCCGGCTGATGATCGGCCGCGACCTGCGGTCGCTCTACGTGCCGCCGGCCGCGCCGCCCGGCGCCACCGTGCTCGACGTCGTCAATGCCGTCACGTCAACCTATCCGCGACAGGCCGTGAGCCTGCAGTTGCGGCGCGGGGAGATTCTCGGTCTCGCCGGGCTTGTCGGCTCCGGACGCACCGAGCTCGCGCGCGCGATCTTCGGTGTCGAGCCCTTGCTGGCGGGCGGCATCAGTCTCGACGGCGAGCCCGTCCGCATCTCGACGCCGCGCGCGGCGATCGACCGCGGTATCTATCTCATCCCGGAGGACCGCAAGGGCTGCGGCCTGCTGCTCGACTTTCCCATCGCCGAGAACATCTCGCTGCCGGACCTCGCCTCCTACGCCAGCCTTGGATTGGTGGATCGGTCGCGGGAAACCGACAACGCCGACCGCCAGCGCGAACGCCTCAAGATTCGGGCGCCCGACGTCAGGATGCAGGTCGGCACCTTGTCCGGCGGCAACCAGCAGAAGGTCGTGCTCGCCAAATGGCTGTCGATGCGGCCGAAGGTGCTGATCTTCGACGAGCCGACCCGCGGCATCGATGTCGGCGCCAAGCAGGAGATCTACGACATGCTGCGGCGGCTGGCCGATGCCGGCGTCGCGATCCTGATGATCTCGAGCGACATGGAAGAGGTGGTCGGCGTCAGCGACCGCATCGCCGTCATGCATGAAGGCAGAATTTCCGGTTTCCTGGCGCGCAGCGCGTTCAGCGAGCACAACGTGCTGCAACTCGCCGTCGGCCACACCATCTGAGCGAGGCGTCCGTGCAGAAGAAAGATCTCAGCCTGCTGGTCCTGATCCTGGTGGTCGGCGCGGTCGTGGCCTTCATCAATCCGCGCTTCCTCCTGGTCGGCAATCTCTCCAACACCGCCAATCAGGTCGGGATGTTCGGCATCTTCTCGATCGCGGAGGCCTTCGTCATCATCGTCGGCGGCATCGAGCTCGCGGTGGGATCGGTGATCGCGCTGCTCGGCGTGCTGTTCATCGACCTGATCGTCAACCGCGACATCGACTGGATCGCCGCGCTGCTGATCATCCTCGCCGGCGGCCTCGCGATCGGCATGATCCATGGCACGCTGGTGACCAAGATGCGGATCCAGCCCTTCGTCGTGACCCTGTGCGGGCTGCTGATCTACCGCGGTGCCGCGCGCTATTACACCGAGGACGCCACCGCCGGCTTCGGTTATGGCGCGAGCTTCCCGACCCTGGAATGGCTCGCCGCCGGCCGCACCAACGTGCTCGGCTTCCCGCTGCCGCACAGCGTCGTGGCGCTGGCGATCGTCGCCGGCATCGCCTGGGTGGTGCTGCACCGCTCGGTCTATGGCCGCTATTTCTACGCGGTCGGCAAGAACGAGGAGGCGGCGCGCTATTCGGGCATCCGCTCGGACCGCGTCACCATCGCCGCCTATGTGATCTGCGGCGGGCTGACCGCGCTCGCCGCGGTGCTGATCGCGATGTACACCCGTTCGATCTCGCCGGCGGTCCACGGCTCGTTCTACGAGCTCTATGCGATCGCCGCGGCCGTGCTCGGCGGCTGCTCGCTGCGTGGCGGCGAGGGCTCGATCATCGGCGTCGTGCTCGGCACGATCCTGCTGCAGGTGCTGCAGAACCTGGTCAACCTGCTGGGCATTCCGAGTTCGCTGAACTTCGCCGTGATGGGCACGGTGATCCTGATCGGCGTGCTCGCCGATCAATATCTCGTGCAGCGCCGCAAGCGGGCGCCCGCGGCGCGCGGGCAGGCGAGTGCTGAAGCCGCGCCGGCCACGCTCGAGCGCGCAAACGCCGAGTAGGTGCGCCGGACTTTGGCGGCCTGACACGAACATGGGCGAGAAACGACATGCAGCCGGAAGCGGCAGAGCGCGTCCGGCTGCGGCAATCAATTCAGGTGGCGGACCAGATCAGTCCTGATAGGTGTAGTAACCGCGTGGCTGATAATACTGACGCGGCTGGTAGTAGCGCGGCTGCGCGTAGCTCGGATTGCCGTTGTCGTAATAATACTGCGGCTGCTGCTGCGGATAGGTTTGCGCGCCGTAGACCTGCGTGCCGTAAACCTGGCGGCTGGTGCCGCGCGGCGCCGGATAGCGCACGCCATTGTCGCTGCCGTCGGCCGGGTAGATGTAGCCGTCATCCATGCGCTGCTGCGGCACGGCGGCCTGCTGCCGTCCTGGCAACAGCTGCGGCTGCGGCGTCAGCACCACCGGCTCGCCATTGTCGTCATATTGCGGCTGGACATCGCGGCGGGCGACGGCGGTGCCGCGGCGCGGATTGCGCGCCATCGCGACCTCGGCCGACCCGGTCAGGGTCACCGTCGTGTTGAGGACGCCGTCCTTCTGTACAAGCGCATAGAGCGTTGCGGCGTTGGCCTTCGACAGTCGGACGCAGCCATGCGAGGCGGGCGTGCCGAGCCGGCCTTCGGAGTCCGTGCCGTGAATGGCATGGCCGGCCTTGGTGAAGAAGATCGAGTTCGGCATCGGCGCGTCGTCGAATTCCTTCGAATAATGGTCGGCTTCCATGCGGAACGCCCGGAAGGTGCCGTTCGGCGTCTCGCGCGAGGGAATGCCGCTCGAGACCGGCCAGCGGTAGCGTTCGACGCCGTCGACCGCGACGGTCATGATCTGGTTGTTCTTGTCGACGGTGATGTCGATCTTCGCCAGTGCCGGTGTGCCGGACAGCAGCATCAGGCCGGCAAGTGCAAGTAAAGTGGTACGCATCTAACCCTCTGGCCTCCGGGCCTCTGGACGTTCGACTGGACGTCTCCTGAATCTCGACATCGCCGCGGTTCATTTCGCCAGCGCACACTATGTCGGAAAACCCAGCATTGTTCCAGCCGCGGGCCGCCTCAACCTTAATGGCGGAAGCCGACGAGGCATAGGCTCGGCGCCGTTCATCGGAGCTGACATTTTCGCGACCGGTCAGCGAACCGGCAGCCCCTGTTTAGTAGTCCTCTAATCGCGGCGGTTCACCACGGGCGCGCAACTTTTTGGCCGCATCCGCGTTTCATGGATTCCCTCATGCGGTTCCCAGGATTGAAAATGCTGACGATGAAAGCCAAGACCGCGGTGCTTGACGACCGCGCGCCGCAACGGCTGACCTATCTGCTCGCCGCCCTCGCTCTGCTCGTCCTGGCGCTCGCCTGGCTGGCGCTGCCGCAATTTGCTCACGCCCAGGGCATCATTCGCGGCGCCCATGAAGGCGCCTACGAAGGCAACCGTATCGCCGGACCGGTCGGGGGCGTGGTGGGAGGCGCCGTGGGCGCCGGCGTCGGTGGGGCCGTCGGCGCCGTGGAAGGTGTGCTCGGCATCCCGCATCGGCCTTATTATCACCGGCATTATCGCTGCCGCGGCTATCGCGACGGCATGGGTCACTTCCACTGCTATCGCTGATCCCTGGCGTGGCATTCCCCTGCGGCCGGCTCAGCGCTTGAGCCGGTAGCCGGTCTTGAAGATCCACATGACGATGGCCAGGCAGATCGCGAGAAACACCAGCGTCATGGCGACGCTGATCTCCACCCGGACGTCGGCGATCTCGTAGAAGCTCCAGCGGAAGCCCGAGATCAGATAGACGACGGGGTTCAACAGCGCGACCGCGTGCCAGGCGGGCGGCAGCATGTCGACGGAGTAGAAGCTGCCGCCGAGAAACGTCAGCGGCGTCACCACCAGCATCGGAATCATCTGCAGCTTCTCGAAGCCGTCGGCCCAGATGCCGATGATGAAGCCGAACAGGCTGAAAGTGACGGCAGTGAGAACGAGGAACGACAGCATCCAGATCGGATGCTGGATGTGCAGCGGCACGAACAGCGCCGCCGTGGCGAGGATGATCAGGCCGAGAAGGATCGATTTGGTCGCGGCCGCCCCGACATAGCCCAGCACGATTTCGAAATGCGAGATCGGCGCCGACAGGATCTCGTAGATGGTGCCGATGAATTTGGGGAAGTAGATGCCGAACGAGGCGTTCGAGATGCTCTGGGTCAGCACCGACAGCATGATCAGACCGGGCACGATGAAGGTGCCGTAGCTGACGCCCTCGACCTGGCTGATGCGCGAGCCGATCGCCGCGCCAAACACGACGAAATACAGCGACGTCGAGACCACCGGCGAGACGATGCTCTGAAAGATCGTGCGCCAGGTGCGCGCCATTTCGAACTGGTAGATTGCCGCGACGGCTCGGAAGTTCATTGCTGCACCAGGCTCACGAAGATGTCCTCCAGGGACGATTGCTTGGTCTCGAGATCGACGAAGCGGATGCCGGCGGCGCGGAGATCGCCGAGCAGGCTGGTGATGCCGGTGCGCTCGCCCTTGGTGTCGTAGTCGTAGGAAAGCCGCCAGCCGTCATCCGACAGCGCGAGGCGATAGGGCGCGAGCGTCTCCGGGACGGCCTCGATCCGCTGCTGCAGATGCAGGCTCAGCCGCTTGCGGCCGAGCTTGGCCATCAGCTTGGCCTTGTCCTCGACCAGGATGATCTCGCCCTTGTTGATGACGCCGACCCGGTCGGCCATCTCCTCGGCTTCCTCGATGTAGTGCGTGGTCAGGATGATGGTGACGCCTGCCGCTTTGAGTTCGCGCACGACGTCCCACATGCCCTTGCGCAGCTCGACGTCGACGCCTGCGGTCGGCTCGTCCAGGAACAGCACCTGCGGCTCGTGCGACAGCGCCTTCGCGATCATCACGCGGCGCTTCATGCCGCCGGACAGGGTGATGATCTTGGCGTCCTTCTTGTCCCACAGCGACAGGTCTTTCAGGATCTTCTCGATCAGGGCCGGGTTCTTCGGCTTGCCGAACAGGCCGCGGCTGAAGCTGACGGTCGCCCACACGCTCTCGAACGAATCGGTGTGCAGCTCCTGCGGCACCAGCCCGATCAGCGACCGCGCGGCGCGATAAGCTCCGTTGATGTCATGGCCGCCCACCGCGACCTTGCCCGTGGAGGCATTGACGATGCCGCAGATGATGCTGATCAGCGTCGTCTTGCCGGCGCCGTTGGGGCCGAGCAGCGCGAAGATCTCGCCACGTTCGATTGCGAGATTGACGTTGTTCAGCGAGGTGAAGCCGGACGGATAGGTTTTCGACAGGCCGGAAACGGAAATGACGGGGGCCATTGCGGGGAGATTCGTGCCTGGTGAGTCGACGCGGGGAGGAGGCCTGTGCGGAAACGGCCGCGCGGCGAGCGAAGCGCACAGATAGGAACGGGCGGGCCATCCCGCAATCGACAAGGCCCCCGCCGATCGTGTCGCTTGTTGGGCTTTTCCGTGACGATCTCAGCCGAGTGTTGCCGTGCAGCCACGTCCGTGTGAGGAACGCTGCCCGCGATGTCGCACCATGTTGCGTCCGCGAGCATCTTGGGTACGGTTCGCGCCGTCTCGACATTTCCGCCGCGGAGAAGGCCCGATGACGCCACGAGCCAGCACCATTCATTCGATCGTCAGCCGCAGCCTCCCGGCGCGCTGGCTGGGCATGGCCGCCCTGGCCGTGGCGCTGGTGCTGCCGCTGGGGACCGGCACGGTCCGCGCGGCGCCAGCCCCGGCGGCCGCGGCTGCGGCCAGCACGACCCACGTCTATCTGCTGCGCGGCGTGCTCAACATCTTCTCGCTCGGGCTCGACGACATCGCCGCCAAGCTCGATTCGCAGGGCATCCCGAACACGGTCGCCAATTTCGTGTCTTGGTCGTCGCTGGCCGACGAGGCGGCCGCCGCTTACCGCGCCGGCCGGATCAAGACCATCATCCTGGTCGGCCATTCCTCGGGCGCGACGGCGCTGCCGGATATGATCAACAAGCTCGGCCAGCTCGGCGTCCCCGTGAAGCTCGCGATCGGCCTCGATTCGGTGTTCAAAACCAAGCTCGTCGGCGGCAATGCCGAGCGCTACATCAACTTCTACATCGCCAATGGTAACGGCGAGCCGGTCCGCCGCGACGACGGCTTCCACGGCAAGCTCGAGAATGTCGACGTCGGGACTGCGGTTCCGGGTGTCGGTCACATCACGATCGAGAAGAACCAGATCATGCAGCAGAAGGTGATCGGCGCGATCGATTCGGTGGTGTTCGGCGGCAAGGGGCGGCAGCCGGCCGGCCCGCCGACCCGCATGGCGGCTCCGCAGCGCGCCGCCAGCGCCACCGGATACCGGTAGTCACCCGGAGGGGCGCGAGCGGCGCCCCAAAATGCTCCCATTCGGCGACGACAAGCGGTA
The DNA here is from genome assembly GCF_051167555.1 of Bradyrhizobium sp. HKCCYLS3077. Taxonomy (NCBI): domain Bacteria; kingdom Pseudomonadati; phylum Pseudomonadota; class Alphaproteobacteria; order Hyphomicrobiales; family Nitrobacteraceae; genus Bradyrhizobium; species Bradyrhizobium sp. HKCCYLS3077. The sequence continues at coordinate 338,373 of NZ_JBNPTH010000002.1, forward strand.
TGGCAGGGGGGACATTGTCCTGCCTGATCCGAGCTTTGAGCTTTTCCGGGAGCGCGAATGACCCGTTTGGCGCGAATCGCGAGAGGTTTCCGCCACACAGCCCAGGCTGTGGCTTGGCGCGGACTCTCCGGACTGCTGGTTGCGGGGCTCGTCGTGACGACTGCACCGGCGACTGCCAAGGCGGGAGCGGTCACCGCGACCAGCCCCAGCAAGTCCGCCAAGGCTGCGACGGCACCCACCCAAGCCGCTATCCGTCCCGCCGCCGCGCCGGAACGTCCGGCCGAGCCGGCCCAGACGCTGCCGCCGCCGCGGGTCTATCTGTTTCGCGGCGCGCTCGGCCCGCTGTTCTCGACCGGCATGGACCGTCTGGCCGAAAAGATCGAGAAGGCCGGCTTCTGGGCCAGCGTCTACGAATTCACGCTGTGCGACCTGATCGCGCTGCAGGTGGCCAAGAAGTACCGCGAGGAGCAGGCGCCGATCGTGCTGATCGGCCATTCGATGGGCGGGCTGTGCGGTGTCCGCATCGCGATCTCGCTGCAGGAGCAGAACATCCCGGTCGCCCTGGTCGTCACGGTCGACCCCGCGCATGCGACCAAGAGCGTGCCGCCGAACGTGCAGCGCTTCATCAACCTGTTCCTGTCCGACAACATTCTCGGCGGCGGCGACGTCAAGCCGGAACCGGGCTTTCGCGGCCATTACGCCAGCTTCGACATGAAGGACCATGACGAGGTCACGCACATCAACATCGACAAGATGGAGGATGTGCATGCCCAGTTGGTGGCGATGATCAGCCAGCTGTCGCAGACGTCGGCCACCGCCGACGCCGATCCGGTCCCGCTGCGCTACTTGGTGCCGCCCAAGACCTCGGTGGAGCTGTGGGACAGCGGCACCGCTGTGGCGGTGCGGCCGGGCGAAACCCTAGACCAGATCGCCGCCAATAATCGGATTCCGCTATGGGCGCTCCAGCAGTCCAACCGCGGGCTTGCTGCCCAGCCGCTGGTGCCCGGCCAGCGCATCATCCTGCCGCGCCATCTGCTGCCGCAGGCCGCCAACCAGCCGTCACCGCCGGCGGAAGCCGCCGTCCGGCGCTAGTCTTAGTCCATAGTAGGGATAGGCGGTCAGCCCCGCTGTCACCCTCCCCTGGAGGGGGAGGGTCGGCTCACATGGAGCGCAGCGTAATGTGAGCCGGGGTGGGGTGATCTCTCCGCCTGCACCGGTGTCCGCAGCTTCACCCCACCCCGCTCGCCCGCTTCGCGCGCGATCGACCCTCCCCCTCCAGGGGAGGGTGACTGAGATCGCGGCGCCGGTCTTGGTGATAGGCACGCTGGCGATGAGATTATGATGCGTTTCCACGAAATCGCATTGATCTCTGGGCCCCGCCGCGAACTCAGCCCGCCGGCAGGAACGGGATGATCATCGGCACGCGACGGCTGTAGGTGACGTAATCCGGTCCCAGCTCCTGGGCCAGGAACACCTCTTCCATCTTGGCCTTCCAGGCCATGCCGAGCGAGATCAGGATGGCGCCGAGCACGGCGGTCACCGTGCCCACCGCGATGCCCGTGGCGATCATGCCGAGGATCAGGCCGGTATAGATCGGGTGGCGCACCATGCCGTAGGGACCGGTGTCGATCACCTTGTGGCCTTCCTTGTGGGTGATCGCGTTCGACCAGAACCGGCCGAGATGGATGCGCGCCCACCAGGTGAAGGCGATGCCGGCCAGGGTCACGACCGTCAGCAGGTACACGCCGGTCTCGCCGGGGCGCCAGAACGGCGTCTCGCCGAGGAGGCGCGAGGTCCACGGCGTGAACAGGATACCGCCGAGCACGATCAGCGCGTGATAGCGGCTGGTCTTGACGACGGAGACGTGCTTGCGCGTCTGCCCGGACCACAACGAGGCCCCGACCCAGCTGGCCAGCCAGATCAGCCAGATGATTGCGAGCAGGGACGTGGGCCAGGTGGTGGTCCATCCGCTGAACGCAAACGATGAGACGGGGCTGGCATCAGCGGACATGACTCTGGAACCGTTATGAACGAAGGGACGGACCGCTCTTAGCTATTCTGCCGCGGTGCGGAAAGGGTGTTGTTTCTCGTCGAGCCGCTTGCCCTGCTCGGTGCCGAGCAGGAAGTCGATGGTCTCGCGCAAGGTCGGCTCGATCGGGCGGGGCGCATAGCCGAGCTCGCGCTTGGCCTTGTCGATCGACAGATCCGAGGCCGAGCGGGCAATCCGCACGCCTTCCGCGGTGCCCGAGGGGCAGCGCTTGGTCAGGCGGTCGGAGATGAACTCCAACATGCCCGCGGACAGTTCGGCGAAGCCGCCGGGCACTGCGATCGCCACATGCTTGCGGCCGCTGATCACCGCCATCAGCTCCAGGATCTGGCTGAGGCGCAGGCTCTCGCCGCCGAACACGTAGCGCTCGCCGAGCTTGCCGCGCTCCATCGCCAGGATCAGACCGGCCGCGACGTCGCGGACATCGACCAGATTGACGATGAAATCGAGATAGAGCTGCACCTTGCTGTCGAGGAAGTGCCGCAGCATCGCCGAGGGCGGTGTCAGGTTGCTGTCATGCGGACCGATCGGCATGGTCGGTGTGCCCACAACGACCGGAAAGCCCTCCGCCGCCGCCGCCATGGCGCGCGCCTCGGCCAGCGCCTTGGAGCGTGTATAGGCGCCCGGCATCGCCTCGGCCGGCGGCGCCGCCGGCGCCGACGCGGCACCGATCGAGCCGGGATAGTCGAACAGGATGGATTCGGTCGAGCAGTGCAGGAAGCGGCGCACCCGCGCGCTGCGCGCGGCCGCCAGCACCGTTTCCGTGCCGAGGCAGTTAACGCGATAGAAATCCTCGCGGTCCGGCATCCACATGCCCGGCAGCCCCGCCAGATGATAGACCTGATCGACGCCGGCCATCGCCTTGCCGACGGTCGCGGAGTCGAGCACCGAGCCCTCGATGTACTCCGCCTCGGCGATCAGATGCGTCGGGCTGCGCACGTCGAGCACACGCACCTCGGCGCCCCGCGCCGCCAGTGCGGCGACCAGGTGATGTCCGATGAAACCGCTGCCGCCGGTGACGAGGACTTTCATTTAGGGACGCGAGCGTTGATCACCTTGAAGCCGGTCCGATGCGAGCCGATCCTGGGACCAGTCCGGCGCGATGAGATCGGCCACCGAGGGCCGGAAGCCCAGCGCCATGTACAATTTCGCCATCACGAACATCGGTCCGAGAAAGAGATGCGCCGGATGATCCAGCAGAGACGGATTATTGCGCTCGAACAGCTTGTGGCCGACCGCCTGCGAGACGAAGCCGAAGATGATGAGCGCGGCAAACAGGGCCCACAGGGCCAAACCATGGACGTGATCTGTAATCATCATGGCCGCAGCAAGGAACAGCACCGCAAAGGCGAGGATGCCTGCTCCGAGCGCGGCATCGAGCAGCAGCCAATAGACCAGGACCGGCAGCACGAGGACGGCGCCGAGGCCGACCCGGACGCCGAACGCGTCGAAATGCCACAAGCTCAGCGGCAGCACCGCGCCGAGGAACAGCAGGATGATTCCGAGCACATGCATCATGCCGTTGCGCGGATCGCGATGATATTCGACGTAGTCGATCATCTGGCGTCGGAACATGGCATTCATGACAGGCTCGCTCGTCGATGAGATCGACGACCGCTCAATCGGCGGCCGTAAAGACGGGGCTATACCATCAAGCGGCTGCATGGACAAACCGGCAATCTTGCCCGCCTGCGCATGGGGCCGCGCAGCTTGCGAACGGGTTCCATTCGCGTCCGCCGGTGAGAGCGCACCGCTGGACGTCGTTCATGAGGCTGTCGCGGCCGCGCGGCTCCCGGTTCATCGGAAGGACGCAAGCCTCCCCTGCATCAATTGCGGTGCTTGCGGGGCGCGGTCTGCTTGGCCGGGGCGGCCGGGGCAGGAGCGGGCGGCGGTGCCGCTTCTTCGACGGCTTTCGCGACCGTGATGATCTGGATCTGCTGGTTGACCGGGGCGGTCGGCTTGGACGGATCGAGCAGCTGCTCCTCGCCGAGGCCGACCGACTGCAGGCGCTTCACCGAGATCTTGAAGGTATTGGCCAGGATGTCGCGGATCGCGTCGGCGCGGCGCTGGCTCAGGATGACGTTAGACTCACGCTTCCCGTTGGCTTCGATGTGCCCGACGATCAGGAAGGTGTAGGGTAGCAGGTCGGAGTGCACCATGGCGTCGGCGATCCGCCCGACGGTCTGGTAGGATTCCGGCCGCACGATCGGCGTATCCACGTCGAACTGGATGTCGACGTTGAAGGCGGGAAGCGTCATCAGCTCCGGCGCGATCGGCGTCCGCTTCTGCGGCGGTGGCTCGGTGCGGCTGCGGATCTTGGAGCGTTCCTGCGTCTGCTGCTTCAGCGCCGGCAGATCCAGCGTCGGCGCGGTCTCGAAGCGGTTGAGCTGGCGCACGATGTCGTCGCGCGTCACCTCCTGCGCGCGCGCCGTGCCCGCGGTGAGCAGCATCCCGGCCATCGTCCCAAGCAGCAGTGATGTCGCGGCGCGCCGCATCAGCGATACCCCGCCTCGCCCATGGCCTGTTGGCAGCGCGGACTGACACCGCTCGCCGTCACCAGGCACGGGATCGACTTGCTGGTTTCCTTGGTGGAGCCGCCGCACAGCTTGACGATCTCACGCTGGCAGGCATTGGCGACGGTGACCCGCGCCGAAATGCGCTTCTGGATCGCCTCGAACGCCTTGAAATAGGTGGCCTTGCATTGCGGTGACACGACGTCCTGGTTGCGCGACAGGCATTCCTTGAGGCGATTGGAATCGAGATTGACGCCGCGGCAATTGGCGGTGATGTCGGCGCCGCAGCTCGACGCGATCAGCCCCGCCGAGTCGCCAAAGCTCATCGTCTGCGCCGCCGAAAGCGACGGGACGCTGAGCGCGACTGCAACAACGAAAAGATTGTATCCCCGGACCATGCACGCATCTCATACGACGCGAGCTGCCACGGTCAAGGCCTAACCAAGGCGAAGTGTGAAGTTCGGTTGCGGGTGAGGTTTTTGCCGCGCGCGCCACAGTGCACGCGGCCCCCTTGTCACGCCTTCTGCACGAAGCTGTCGACGACGTGCTTCTCGCCGGCCTTGTCGAAGGCGATGGTCAGCTTGTTGCCGTCGATCTTGATGACGTGGCCATAGCCGAACTTCTGGTGAAACACGCGGTCATCGAGTGCGAATTCCGACGTGGTGCCGGTGGATTTCGCCACCAGCTCGCCCTCGATCGTCATCGGCCCGCGCTTGTTGCGGCCAAAGCTGCCGCCGAACGGGTCATGCCCGCCGAACGGCGATTGCGCCTCGCTGAAGCCGCCCTCCGACCCACCGCGTGCTGCGCCGGGGCGGCGCGCCTGGGCGCGCTGCCAGCCGGGAGTCGAATAGCTCGAGCCGAACGACTCGACATTGTCGAACCGCGACGGGCCATAGCCGCCGGCGCCGCCCCATCCCGAGCCGCCCTTGGATTCCGTGATCTCGACGCTGGCCGCCGGCAGTTCGTCGAGGAAGCGCGACGGGATGGTCGTGGTCCAGGTGCCGTGGATGCGACGGTTGGTCGCGAAATAGATTTTCGCGCGGCGCCGCGCCCGCGTCAGGCCGACATGCGCGAGGCGGCGCTCCTCCTCGAGGCCGGCGCGGCCCTGCTCGTCCAGGGTACGCTGGCTCGGGAACAGGCCTTCCTCCCAGCCGGGCAGAAACACGTTGTCGAATTCCAGGCCTTTGGCCGAGTGCAGGGTCATCAGCGACACCGCTTCCTCGTCGGCCGCGCCCTCGCGATCCATCACCAGCGAGATGTGCTCGAGGAAGCCGTGCAGGTTCTCGAACTCCTCCATCGAGCGGACGAGCTCTTTCAAGTTGTCGAGGCGGCCGGCGGCGTCGGCCGAACGGTCCTTCTGCCACATTTCGGTGTAGCCGCTCTCGTCGAGCACGATCTCGGCGAGTTCGGTGTGCGGCGTCACCTCGCGCTGGGCGCGCCAGCGCTCGAACTGCAGCAGAAGTCCGCGCAGCGAGCCGCGCGCCTTCGGCTTCAACTCGTCGGTCTCGACCACGGCGCGCGCGGCCTCGAACAGCGGAATGCGGCGCTTGCGGGCGTGGTCGTGCAACATCTGCACGGTGGCATCGCCGAGCCCGCGCTTCGGCACGTTGACGATGCGCTCGAAGGCGAGATCGTCGGCCGGGGAGTTGATGACGCGCAGATATGCGAGTGCGTCGCGGATTTCGGCGCGCTCGTAGAAGCGGGGACCGCCGATGACGCGATAGGGCAGGCCGAGCGTGACGAAGCGGTCCTCGAACTCGCGCATCTGGTAGGACGCGCGCACCAGGATCGCGACGTCGTTGAGGTGCTCGCCCTTGCGCTGCAGCTCCTCGATCTCCTCGCCGATGCCGCGCGCCTCCTCTTCCGAGTCCCAGGCGCCGGTCACCGTGACCTTCTCGCCCTCGACGTCCTCGGTGTGCAGCGTCTTGCCGAGGCGGCCTTCGTTGTGCGTGATCAGATGCGAGGCGGCCGCGAGAATGTGGCCCGTCGAGCGGTAGTTGCGCTCGAGGCGGATGACCTTGGCGCCAGGAAAATCGTGCTCGAAGCGCAGGATGTTGTCGACCTCGGCGCCGCGCCAGCCATAGATCGACTGGTCGTCATCACCGACGCAGCAGATGTTCTTGGGGGGAGCGCCGGAAGCTGCAACGCTTCGGTCGTCATCACCGGGCCGACGCGCAGCGTCGAGACCCGGTGATCCATCTTCTCCCGAAGACGTGATGGATTGCCGGGTCGAGCCCGGCAATGACGAGCCAGCGGAAGACGGCGCCTGCGACAGCAGCCGCAGCCACAGATATTGCGCGACGTTGGTGTCCTGATACTCGTCGACCAGGATGAACTTGAAGCGGCTCTGATACTGCCGCAGCACATCCGGGTTCTCGCGGAACAGCCGGATGTTCTCGAGCAGCAAATCGCCGAAATCGGCGGCGTTGAGGATCTTCAGCCGCTCCTGATAGCTTGCATACAGCTTGCCGCCCTTGCCGTTGGCGAACACCGCGGCTTCGCCGGAAGGCACCTGCGCCGGCGCCAGGCCGCGGTTCTTCCAGCCGTCGATCAGATTGGCGAGCATGCGCGCCGGCCAGCGCTTGTCGTCGATGTTCTCGGCCTGCAGCAGCTGCTTGAGCAGCCGGATCTGGTCGTCGACATCCAGCACGGTGAAGTTGGACTTCAGCTGCACCAGCTCGGCATGGCTGCGCAGGATGCGGCCGGCGATGGAGTGGAAGGTGCCGAGCCAGGGCATGCCCTCGACCGCCTGTCCGAGCATTTCGGCGAGGCGCGTCTTCATCTCGCGCGCGGCCTTGTTGGTGAACGTCACCGACAGGATTTCGCCAGGACGCGCGCGGCCCATGCTGAGGATGTGCGCGATGCGCGTGGTGAGCACGCGGGTCTTGCCGGTGCCCGCGCCGGCCAGCACCAGCACCGGACCGTCGAGCGTCTCGACCGCGTCGCGCTGCTCCGGATTGAGGCCCGCGAGATAACGCGCGCCGCCGCTGGCGGCAGCGCGTGCGCGCGCGGCGATGCCGCCCGGAGCGGGCTGGTGGTCAGGCGCAGGAAATCGGCTCACGCGATTGGGCTCGGTCATCAGCGAATCAGTCTCGTCCCTTTGACGGCATCATACGCCGGCATCAAGGGGTGTGCAGGAAGGAGCCCTCATAGCAGGGATTGACGGTCATATGGGGCCGTGGTCGGCGTTTTACAGCCCTAAATCGGGGCAGACCGGGGCAGCATGCCTGGCTCGCGCGAAATTGGTTCCGGCAAGTCGCGAATTTTTACCGGCCGAAACCGCCGGAACCTTTGTTCCCGGCCTCGATTGTCCTGGCAACGGCGCAAGCTCCGCGTCGCTTTGAACCGCAATCGAGAGACAGAGGTCGTGTCATGTTAGGCTGGGTCGTCACCTTCCTGGTTATCGCATTGATCGCCGGCATCCTCGGCTTCGGCGGCATCGCCGGTGCGTCCATCGAGATCGCCAAGATCATCTTCTTCATCGCCATCGTGCTGTTCCTGGTGTCGGCTGTCGTGGGCCTCGCCCGCGGCCGATCCCGCGTGTAGTCGGCCTCATCCCCTGACAATGAGGTCGGCGAAGGGCGCAGTGCCTCCCAGGAGGCGCTGCGCCCTTTGCGTTTCTGATAGCTGCGCTTCTGATCAGGCGGCCGCGGTCAGCGCCACCTGGACCTTGGCGAGCGCGGGATCCAGCGCAACGGAGGCAAGGCGCGGATCGTTGGAGAGCGCGGTCAAGGTCAGCGTTTGATCCTGGACGCGAAAGATCCGGCACAGCGTCGTCGCCTCGGAGGCATCGCGCAGCATGACCGACAGCGGCGCGACATCCTGCTCGCCGCTGACCTTCTCGGCAACCAGCGACAGCCGCGTCGCCGCGGCAGCCAGGCGCTCGGTGTGACGGCCGGCCGTGTTGACCGCCAGCGGCAGGCCTTCCTCGTTCGTCAACAGCACGGTCTCGAACCGGCCAACCTCGGCGATCCGGTCGAGCAGCGGCACCAATTCGCGGCGTCGGCCCGGGCGCGCGGCGAGTTGGGCGAGATCCAGCGAAATGCGCTCGCGTTCGACCAGCGGCGCCAGCACGTCCTGGATCGCGCTACGAAGACTCGTCTCGCGCTCGCTGGCGTCGTGGCTGCTCTGCTCCTGCAACTGGTCGAGGCTCGCCGCCTGCACTTGAACCTGGCGCCGCAGATGCTCGCGCGCAACGGCGCCCTGTCGCGCACCCAACAGATAGCCCGCCGTCAGCAGCAGGATGGCCGCGCCGAGGCCGCTCACGATGGCATAGATGGTCATGGGCGCTTCGCCTCCGTCACATGATCGCAATCGTCGATGCCCGCGATGCGCAGAACCGCCTTGCGGTCGCTTGCGGCGGCCTCCGCATCACCGCGCGCGCTGCCGGCTCCGGCCGCGCGCAGCGAAATCTGCTGCGTGGGGATGCCGTCCTTCTTCAGGAGTTCTGCGACCGCCTTGGCGCGCGAATAGCTCAAGAGCACGTTGAGATCCTCGCTGCCGCTGGCATCGGCGTGGCCCTCGATTAAAATCATCGCGTCGCCATGCCGCGTCAGCGCCTTCTGCAAGACCGCCAATGAGCGCTTGATGTCGCCCGGATGAGGGCGGGTGCTGCCGCGCTCGAACGCGATCGCCAGCGGCGCGAAACACTCCGCGGGCGGCTTCGCGGCACTCGGTGACTCCAGGCGAGTCACCGGCGAGATCGGCGGCGCGGGCCGCTCGATCGGGATGGCCGGAGGCGACGGCACCGGCGGAGCAACGATCAGTGCGGGGAGAGGCACGGGCGTTTCTGCCGGCTTCGGCGCCGCTTCGGGGACGATCGTCTGCTGCAGCGGGACAACGGCGACGACCTGCGGCGCAGTGGGCGCCTGCTGCCACAGTGAGACCGCCATCACCGCGACAACCGTGCCGGCAAGGGCGAAGGACGCTGCGAGCCAGGCTGGCGCATCCTCGCCGGCGACGACACATGGATCGGCGCGGGCCAGCGAAAGACGTGCGGCATTCGGGGAAGGCGCCAGCATGTCAGCCTGCCGGGACCTTGAACATCGGCGTGATCAGGTCGATGCCGCATTCGAGGCCGGCGCACCACTCGATGAACTGCTGTGACATCGCCGCATCGGGAAACAGCGCGCCGTGCTGGGGCGCGATGATCTCGATGTCGAGCGGCCGGACCATGTCCGCCCACGCCTTCATCACGCGGTTCGACACCATGTAGCGGCGGTGGAAGCCTTCCATGTAGCGGATATGCGCCTTGAAATCGCGCGTGACGATGTAGTCCACGCCGATCGAGGCGCCGAGATCGCCGCTGTAGAGGATCTTCGAGACGGGGTCATAGAGCTGGAAATTGCCCTCGCTGTGCAGGAAATGCGCGGGCAGCGCGTAGAGCTTGCAGCCGGCGAGATCGAACACCATGCCCTCGTCGGGGATCGGCTTCAGCCGGTCGGCGACGATGTGGTCGAAGCCGAAATGCGGCACGAAGCGGGTCCACAGCGACGAGATGTAGGCGTCGGCATCGGTCGTCATCAGCCAGCCGTTGATCGCGGCGACGATGTCGGGGTCCTGGTGCGACAGGAACAGATATTTCAGCCGTCCGCCCGAGAGCTCGCTGAAGGTCTCGCCGAGGACCTTGGAATAGACCTTGTGGCCGCCGGGATCGAGCAGCATGCCGACTCGGTCGTGAATGATCAGGTGCTGGTTCGCCTGCACCGCGAGGTCGCCGGCGCTGAAATCCTCCAGCAGGATGTTCTTGTGGACGCCGTCGTCATAGAGGACGGTATTGGCCATGAGCTACTCCCGCCGGCGCAGCGCGCCGGCTCAACTGCGGGACGAATGCGAGGACGGTTGCGCTACAGCACCTTCTGCAGCGACCGGACGGCCTCGCGCATGTCGAAGAAGGTGAGGCCGAGCTTGCTGTTCTCGTTGGTCAGCGCGAGCAGCAGCGCGCCGCGGCCGGCGCTGACCAGGACGGCGTAGCCGGACTCGCCGCGGATGATCACTTCCTGCAGATGGCTGCGGCCGAGCTCCATCGCCGCGCGGCCGCCGAGCGACAGCAATGTCGCGGTCATGCCGGCGACCCGCGTCTCCTCCATGTCGGCGGCGAGCACGCTCGCGATCATCAGTCCGTCCTCGGAGATCAGCGCGCAGGCCTCGACGCCGAAGGAGTCGCTCTGCAATTTGCGCAGGACGCGGTTGATCTCATCGAGTCGTGACATCGGCTTCTCCTCGACGGCGGAGCGGGGTGCAAACCTGGAATGAAATTGATGCTGGGTCATGGTGCTGTCTTCGCCTGATGCAATTGAAAGATCGGAAATGTCTTGTTCGGCCGCTTCGCGGCCGGTGTCGGCGTCTGCTGTGTCCGGGGTGGTGAGGGCGCGGGTTTCGAGCGTTTCCACCGCGTCGTCCAGCGCGCGTTGTTCGGCCTTGATGCGCGACCGCGAAACAGGCGGATCCATCGCCTGCAACTGCGTCACCAGCGCCTGGCGTGCCGATTGGTAGACCTCGGCCCGGCGCTCGGCGGAGGAATCCGACAGATTTTCCATCGCGCGGGACAGCAGGATGAAATAGTCGGCGGTGGTCACGGGGACGGCCTCGCCATCCTCATGGGGTCCGTGCGCTCTGCTCAGCAGGCTTGCGAGGCGTCCCATCGCTCTCTCGTTACTCAACGCAACTAACGGTGCGTAAGTTAGGTCGGTACAAGAGGCGCCGCGAATGATCTGAATCAAATTAACTAAGATCGTGATAGAAAGACGCAGGAGCGCCGTCAAAACAACTGCAGTCTGCCATCGAGGCGCCGCATCCGTCGCCGTTTCGCCGCAATAGCGGCGCGGCAGCTCGGCATCCGCCGCCGTTGCACCCAGAATCAGCTACGATGCGGGCCGTCCATTGCGGCGCGGGGAGGGCAATGTGAATAAACGAGACTATTTGCAGCGCGACGCGACGGCGCTCGCCGAGGCGGTGAAGGGCGGCGAGGTCAGCGCGGCCGAGCTGCTGCAGCTCGCATTGACGCAGAACGAGCACGCCCAGCCGACGACCAACGCCCTCTGCATGCTGATGGAGCGCGAGGCCCGGGCCCAGGTGGCGAAGCCCGCGGCCGGCCCGTTCACCGGCGTGCCGTTCCTGATCAAGGACTGCGCCCAGGACTATGCGGGCCTGCCGACCGCCTATGGCAGCAAGGCGCTGTCGGGGATCGTCGCGGCCGAACATGCCTCGGTGGTCCGGCGCTATCTCGAAGCCGGCCTGGTGATCTTCGGCAAGACCAACCTGCCCGAGCTGGCGCTGAAGGGCGTCAGCGACTCCCGGGGTTTCGGCCGCGTCAGCAATCCCTGGAATGCGGCGCATACGCCGGGCGGCTCGAGCGGCGGCGCCGCCGCGGCGGTCGCCTCGGGCGTGGTGCCGATGGCCGCCGGCAATGATGGCGGCGGCTCGATCCGCATCCCCGCCGCCTGCTGCGGCCTGTTCGGGCTGAAGCCGTCGCGCGGTCTCGTCTCGTCGGGCCCGGGCTTCGGCGAATACTGGTTCGGTGCGTCCTGCGAAGGCGTGATCTCGCGCAGCGTGCGCGACACCGCGCGCGCGCTCGACGTCATCGCCGGCAGCGAGCCCGGCGATCCGTTCCTGGTGGCCGAGCCCGGCGTGGTGTTCGCCAACGTGATGGCGCGCGATCCCGGCCGGCTGCGCATCGGCTACACCAGCGCCTCGCCGATCGGCACCGAGGTTCACACTGAAGCGAAGCTCGCGGTCGAGAGCGCCGTGAAGCTGTTGCAGGGTCTCGGTCACGAGGTGGAGGAGGCGACGCCCGACATCGACGGCGCCGCGCTCGCGACCTCGTTCCTGCACATCTATTTCGGCCAGGTCGCGGCGCTCGTGGCCGACGCCCGCGCCAAGGGCGCGAAGCGCGAGGAGTTCGAGCTATTGACGCGCGTGCTGTCGACGCTCGGCGGCGCGATCTCGGCTGGCGCGCTCACCACGCAATTGCTGAAATGGAACGGCTTCGCCCGCGCGCTCGGAAAATTCCATGCGCGCTACGACCTGCTGCTGACGCCGACGCTCGCGCATCCGCCGATCCGGCACGGGCAGGGCGATCCGTCGACCGCCGAGCAGACCCTGCTCGACATGCTCGACCGCATCGGCCTGCTCGGATTGCTGACGCGCTGGGGCGCGCTCGATGGCATGATCGACAAGATCGCCCGCGACAGCCTGCAATACGTCCCGTTCACGCAACTCGCCAATCTGACGGGCACGCCTGCGATGAGCGTGCCGCTGCACTGGACCGCCGACGGCCTGCCGCTCGGCGTGCAGTTCACAGGCCGCCTCGGCGACGAGGCCCGGCTGCTGCAGCTCGCCCGCCAGCTGGAGGAGGCGCAGCCCTGGTTCGACCGGCTGCCGGAGTGGGTGATGCAGAACTGATTGCACATCCGTCGTCGGTCGTGTTCTATTTCAAGTAGATTGTTTGCGGCGCACGCTTTTTGCGGAGCAGCGCGAGGTCTTGCCAGGCAACCGAGCGATCGGCCCGTTGCGGCATCGTGAGCTGCATTTTCGACGTATTTGCTTTCAGAGGGGGAGGCCATGAGCGTCAGGGTCTATTTCGCGACCAACCGGCAACCGCTGACCTCCGAGGGATCGGATCAGATCACGGGCTTCAGCTCGGAGCTCGGTCCGGTGAATGGCCTGAACGTCCGGTATGGCCGGGCCGACATCGAGGTGGATCTGACGGCACGCACCTATGCGCTGGTGCCGGGGTCGCTGCATGTCGAGGCGGAGCAGCTGATCTTTCCGCAAGGCTCCCGCGCGGTGCTCGGCAGCGACACGATCTTCGGCGCGCTGCGCAGCGACATGCTCGCAAGGGCGCGGCCGACGATCGCCTTCATTCACGGCTTCAGCAACAGCTTCGTCGATGCGATCGAACGCGCCGGCTGGATCTCGGCGTTCTACGGCATCGACGCCAACATATTCGTGTTCAGCTGGCCTTCGATCGCCTCGCCGATCGGCGTGCCCTTGCCCTATGTGGACTATCAGCACGATCGCAGGACCGCGGCCGCCTCCGGCCCGGCGGTGGCGCGAACGCTGCGCCGGCTCTACGATTTCGTCGACGGGCTGCCGGAGAGCGAGCGCTGCAACCAGAGCATCCATCTGATCTGCCACAGCATGGGCGTCTATGTCTTGCGCAACGCGCTGCAGGCGCTGATGCAGCTGCCCGATCCGATTGCCGGCGCGACCGCGTCCGGCAGCGTTCCGGCCATGGTGCGCATGGGCGGGATGCAGCCGTCCCTGACCGGATTGCGCCGCACCTTCGACAAGATCGTGCTCGCCGCCGCCGACGAGGATGCCGACGCCTTCGATGATCCGGCGAAGCTGAAATATCTGCCGCGCACCGCCACCAGCGTCACGGTCTATCACTCGACCAAGGACTGGGTGCTCAACACGCTCAGCGCCGGCACGAAGTTCAACGGGCCGCGCCTTGGGAACGACGGACCCGACAACATGGGCAGCATCAGCGACAAGGTCACCGCGGTCGATTGCTCGGATGTCACCTCATTCGAGCAGGACCCGCAGCAGCACCAGTACTATCGCATCTTCCCGGTGGTCCGCGACGACATCGTCCAGGTCCTGAATGGCGTGCCGCAGAACCAGGTCACCAACCGGGAGCCGGCCGGCTCGGGCCGCTATCGGATCCTGCCGCAAGGCAGTGCCAGAGCCAGCAGGCCGCGGCGAGCCGTCGCGAAAAAGAGGGCCGCCGGCAGCTGATCACCACGCTGCCGATGCTGCCTAACCCGACTTGCGCGGCATCCCGATGGCGCGGCCGAGCCCGTCCGGACGCGGCAGCACGGCATGCGCCTGCAGCACGCGGCCGATATTGGCCTGGATGTCCTGAGGAAACGGCGCGACCTTGCGTTTGGTCATGTCGATATGCACCGACATGTTCTCCGACGTCGCCGAGATCCAGCCTTCTTCGGCATGACGCAATTCCTCGAAGGTGTGCAGCCGCTTCTCGTCGGCGGCGATCAGCCAGACCGCGATCTGCACGGGATCGCCGAGATGGATCTCGCGCAGGTACCGCACGTGGCACTCCGCGGTGAAGGTCGAGCCCTGGCGCTCCGTCATGTAGGCCGGGCCGATGCCGAGCTCGGCCCAAATCTGGTCGATCGCGCGGTCGAACATCACGTTGTAATAGGCCATGTTGAGATGGCCGTTGTAGTCGATCCATTGCGGCTCGATCTGCATGATGGACGACAGGAACGGCCCGCTCGGGGCGGACGTGGACACTGCATTATCGCTCATCGGCTCTTCCGTTTGCTCCCTTGACCCCTGTTGCGTCCTTTGCCACGGTCCGCCCAACTTCCGGAGGACAAAGTGGCGACGACGATCCCTCATCACGACCTGAAGCGGCCCGCGCCTGACGCGCTCAAGAACGCCCTCGATGCGCTCGCCGCCCGCTTCGGCAACAAGCTCATCACCTCGCAGGCCGTGCGCGAGCAGCATGGCCATACCACGACCTGGCTGCCGACGCAGCCGCCGGATGGCGTGGTGCTGGCGCAGGAGACCGCCGACATCCAGGACGTCGTCCGCATCTGTGCGCCGCTCGGCGTGCCGATCATTCCGTTCGGCACCGGCACCTCGCTGGAAGGCCAGGTCAACGCGCCCGCGGGCGGCATCTGCATCGACATGCGCGACATGAACAAGGTGCTGGAGGTGCATGCCGAGGATCTCGACTGCGTCATCCAGCCCGGCATCACCCGCAAGACGCTCAACGAATATCTCCGCGACCAGGGCCTGTTCTTCCCGATCGATCCCGGCGCCGATGCCTCGCTCGGCGGCATGGCCTCGACGCGCGCCTCCGGCACCAACGCGGTGCGCTACGGCACCATCCGTGAGAACGTGCTGGCGCTGAAGGTCGTGCGCGGCGACGGCGAGATCATCAAGACCGGCACCCGCGCCAAGAAGTCGGCGGCCGGCTACGACCTCACGCATCTGTTCATCGGCGCCGAGGGCACGCTCGGCATCATCTGCGAGATGACGATCCGGCTGCGCGGCATTCCCGAGACCATCGCCGCCGCGTCGTGCTCGTTCGAGACCGTGCGCGGCGCCTGCCAGGCGACCATCCTCGCGATCCAGACCGGCATCCCGATGGCGCGCATCGAGCTGCTCAACGCGGCGCAGGTGAAAGCGTGCAACGCCTATTCGAAGCTGACCCTGCCGGAGACGCCGCTCCTGCTCCTGGAGTTCCACGGCAGCGAGGCCGAGGTCGCCGAGCAGTCGAAGAACTTCGCGGAGATCGCGCGGGAATGCGGCGGCGGCGACTTCGCCTGGACCACCAGGCCGGAGGACCGCACCAAGCTCTGGCAGGCGCGTCATGACGCCTACTGGTCCGTCAAGGCGATCCGCCCTGGTGTCGGCGTCGTCGCCACCGACGTCTGCGTGCCGATCTCGCGTCTCGCCGATTGCGTCGGCGAGACCGAGGAGGATCTCGCGCGGCTCAACCTGACCTCGCCGATCGTCGGCCATGTCGGCGACGGCAATTTCCACTGCTCGCTGATGTGCGACGTCGACGACGCCGACGAGATGGCCCGCGGCGAAGACTTCATGCATCGCCTCGTCGAGCGCGCCCAGGCCATGGGCGGCACCTGCACCGGCGAGCACGGCATCGGCCAAGGCAAGCAGAAGTACTTGAAATCGGAACTCGGCCAGGAAGCGCTCGATGCGATGCGTGCGGTCAAGCAGGCGCTCGACCCGCAGAACATCTTCAACCCCGGCAAGATCATCCCGGCAGCCTGAGCGTCGTCATTCGAGCCCAGCTATTGCCGCAACAACGGTGCGCTCCCTCTCCCCGCCCTTGCGGGGAGAGGGTCGGGGTGAGGGGCAGCGGCACGGGAAGTGCTGGAGAGATCCGGACTCTCTTACTTGATCGACTGACTCCGAAGCGCGACTTGGAGCGGCCTTCACTGGCACCACCCGTGCCGTTGCCCCTCACCCCAGCCCTCTCCCCGTGAAGGACGGGGAGAGGGGGCGCAGCGCGCTCGCGGTCAAAGCTCGGCTCCAATGCAGTCTCGCATCTCCCAACAAAAAACGCCGCCGCAACTGAGCGCGGCGGCGTTGTCGTGGTCACGTCAGGCGATCAGCGGCAGACGCGGCGCGGGCCCCACGGGGTCGGGCGCACCCAGCAGGTGCGCGGGCCGTAGCCGTAGTAGCGCGGGCCGTAATAGGCGCGCGGCGCGGGACGGCAGCGGCCCCAGCGGTCGGGGAACCAGCCGGGACCGCAGCCGCCGGCGACGCGCTCCACATTGCTGTCCGGAGCGGCCGGCTGGGCCGGCAGCGTGAAGGCCTGTGCGGCCGACGCGCCCAGCAGGACGGTGGCGGCGAACAGGGCGGAGGTGAACAGATTGCGCATGTGAGTCGCGGTCCTCTCGTTGGTGACGAATCAAAGCAGTCCTTAGACGTCCTCAGACGGGTTTTGGTTTCGCAAGTTTTTCGAGATCGCGAAACCTTGCCCCATTACCACAGCGCATCAGCGAGATGCTGATCGTGCACTGCAGTTCTGCCGGTCCGATGACGCATCGCTGCAGTGTCGTCGTTGGCGTGCGGTGAGTACAGTGTATTTACGGCAAGGGACATGAACGGTGGCTGACATTGTCGCCGTCGTGCCTCGTGCACGCGGCATCATTTGCCGGCCTGCTGCGCCTTCGCATCCTTCAGCGCCGTCTTGCAGCCATCCGAGAGCTTGTCGAACTTCTCGATCATGCATTGCTTGATGCGGCCGCCGCCCGGCGAGATGCCGGCGCACAGCGTCCGCACCTCGCTGCCGCAGGCTTGCCGCACTGCGCCCGTGTTCTGGGCCTGAGCGGCGGTGATGGGAACAACTATCAACAGCAGCGGAACCAGCTTGCGCATGAGTGACGATCCTTGTCTGTGCCGCAGCCGACGGGCCGGGCGTCGCGAAGCCGGATGTCTCGCCCGCGAACGTTGCGCATGTATGTCGATTGTCCGAGCGCGGCGTAACGGTTTGTATCAGGAGGTCACCGCCCCATCGCCGCCGAGCTTCTGCAGCGCCAGGTCCACGCTGTGGAACACGCGATCGCGCGGCAGCACGTCGTAGAGTCCGAAGCGCTCGAAGGCTTCCTGCGCGCGCAGCGATTCCAGCCGGGCGACGGCGAACACGATGCCGTCCCTGTTGCACAGAGCGATCACCTCGCGCAGCGTCTGCGCGGCGGTGAAATCGATCTCGACCATCGCGCTCGCTTCCAGAACGAGAAGCCGCGGGCTGCGGCGCTGCAGCAGGTGCTGCAGGTCGGCGCG
Source organism: Bradyrhizobium sp. HKCCYLS3077 (assembly GCF_051167555.1). Lineage (NCBI taxonomy): Bacteria > Pseudomonadati > Pseudomonadota > Alphaproteobacteria > Hyphomicrobiales > Nitrobacteraceae > Bradyrhizobium > Bradyrhizobium sp. HKCCYLS3077. Next base: position 356,220 of record NZ_JBNPTH010000002.1, read on the forward strand.
GAAGGTCGCGGCATTGAGAAAGCTCAGCGGCGCCTGGAAGCCGATCACGGCGATGTCTGACAGCTGCTCGCCCTTGATCTGCGGATGCGCCGGCCACCAGATCGTCGTCTCCGGCACGCGCTCGAAGGTGATGAGATGCGCGCGCGTGGTGCTCCAGATGCCGTGCAGCAGCGACAGCGTGATGCCGAGCGCCACGCCCTGCTCGATGGGCAGCACCACGATCGCCGCCGCGGTCGCCACGATCAGCAGGAACTCGCCCTTCGACGCGCGATAGATGCTGGCGATCTGTCCCACGCGGATGATGCGCAGCGCCACAAACAGCAGCACGCCGCCGAGCGCGGCCTCCGGCACATGCGCCAGCAGCCGGGCGCCGAACAGCACCAGCAGCAGCACGATGACGGCCGCCAGCAGGCCCGCGGCCTGCGAGCGGCCGCCGGTCTCGACCACGATGCCGGTGCGCGGCGGACTGGCATTGACCGGAAACGCACCGAACAGGCCGGCGAGCAGGCTGCCGGCGCCGGCGCCGAGAAAGTCGCGGTCGACGTCCGCCGGGTGATCGGGATCGGAGGAAAACGAGCGCGTCGTCGCCGAGGTCTGCACCATCACTACGACGGCGATCAGGAAGGCGAGCGGCACCAGCTTGGCCCATTGCTCGGGTCCGATCAGCGGAATCGACGGCATCGGCATGGTGCCCGTGACGCTGCCGATGACCTGCACGCCGCGCGCCTCCAGGCCCGCGGCGATCACGAACAAGGTGGAGGCGACGAGCGCGATCAGCGCGCCGGGAATGCGCGCGCTGATGCGCTCGCAGAGCGTGATGGTCGCGAGCACGCCGAAGCCGATCAGCATCGTGGTCCCGTTGGCCTTGCCGAGTTCGCCGGCCATGGCCGCGATGCGCGCCAGCGTCGGCCCGCCCGGCGACGGCAGCCCGAGTACGCCGGGCAATTGCGAGACGATGATGTGCACGGCGATGCCGGCCAGGAAGCCGACCGTCACCGGCACCGACAGCAGGTTGGCGATGCCGCCGAGCTTGAAGCCGCCGGCCAGCACCAGCATCACGCCGACCAGCAGCGCCAGCGCCGCGGCCAGGCTGCCATAGTCGGGCGAACCGCTCGCCGCGAGCAGCGCCAGCCCGCCGGCGAAGATCGGCGTGATCGTGGAATCGGCGCCGCAGGACAGGAAGCGGTTGGCGCCGAACAGCGCGAAGCCGAGCGAGCCCGCGATGAAGGCGAAGAAGCCCGTCTCCGGCGTGAAGCCGCCGAGCTTGGCGGTCGCCATCTGCTCGGGGATGGCGATCGCGGCCAGCGTTAGTCCGGCGGCGAGGTCGGCGGGCAGGGCGCTGATGCGCCATCCCTGCAGGGATCGCAGCAGAGGCCAGGGAAGAGGGACGTCGCGGCGCGGCTGCTCGGTCATGTCGATGTCTCCGGGCGCATGGCAGCGGAGCTGCTGATCGGTTCAGGCAAGGTCGCGGTCCCAGGGTGGCTGCGGCGAGAAGGCCTCGCTGACAAAATCGATGAAGGCGCGCACCTTGGCCGAGGGTGTGCGGTCCGGCAGGTACACGGCGTGCACCGCGAGCAGGTCGGACGGCGGCACGTCGAGCGTCACCGGCACCAGCCGGCCGGCGCGGAGCTCGTCGCCGACGATGAAGGTGGGCTGATAGATCAGGCCCTGTCCGGCCAGCGCCGCGGCGAGCAGCGCGTCGCCATTGTTGGCGCGCAGATTGCCGCTCACGGTCACGTCGACGATCGCCTTGCCGCCCATGCGCCAGCGCGACGCGCCCGCGGCCGCCAGCGTGTAGCCGAGACAATTGTGGTGGGCGAGATCGGCGGTGATGCGCGGCGTGCCGTGCGCGGCGAGATAGGACGGCGCGGCGCAGATCATCATGCGGCACGGCGCCAGCCGGCGCGCCACCAGGGTCGAATCTTTCAGCGTGCCGATCCGGATCGCGAGATCCCAGCCTTCCTCGATCAGGTCGACCAGCCGGTCGTTGAGGCCGAGCTCGACGCTGACCAGGGGATGGCGCGCGGCGAACTCCGCAAGCAGCGGCGCGATCTGGCGGGTGCCGAACGCGAGGGGAACGTTGAGCCGCAGCAACCCGCGTGGCTCGGCCCGATCGGCGGCAATCGCGTTCTCGGCCGCATCGAAGTCGCCGAGCACCCGTTCGGCAAACTCGAGATAGCGCCGCCCCGCTTCGGTGATGGTCAGCCGGCGGGTGGTGCGGTGAAACAGCTTGGTGCCGAGCCGGCTCTCGAGCGCGGCGAGGTGCTTGGTCACCATGGTCGGCGACATCTCGAGCATGCGCGCAGCCCCGGACAGGCTGCCGGTGGCGGCGACCCTGGACAGCACCTCCAGCCCGGTCAGGCGGTCGAGCACGACGATTTCACTCTCTGAGTGTGAACTGAATTTCCGTTGTACCGGATTATCGTCTCCTGGGAAATGATCCATAGGGGACGAAAGTCCCATTGGAGGTTTTGATGATCGATTCCCGCACCGCGCCCTATGCCGCCCTTCTTCTCCGCCTGACCCTGGGCGGCCTGTTCCTGGCCCATGCCAGCCTCAAGCTGTTCGTGTTCAGCCCGGCCGGCACCGCGAAGTTCTTCGGCAGCATCGGCCTGCCGCCCGAACTGGCCTATGTCACGATCACCGCCGAAATCCTGGCCGGCATCGCCCTGATTCTCGGCGTCTATACGCGCTGGGTGGCGCTCGCCGCCGTGCCGATCCTGCTCGGCGCCATCTTCACCGTGCACGGCTCGGCCGGCTTCTTCTTCAACAATCCGAAGGGCGGCTGGGAATATCCGGCGTTCTGGGCCGTCGCGCTCGTGGTGCAGGCCCTGCTCGGCGACGGCGCCTACGCGCTCGGCGCTCTGCGCGGCAATCTCGGAGGCGGCCAGCTGCGCAGCGCGCATTAGCGTCAGGGGCGGTTTACTGTCGCTCCAATCTCGATGTCATCCCGGCGAATGCCGGGATCCATAACCACCCGGCAGCAATGAGTTGAGCACGCTGGTCGACGGCCAGCCTGCCTCAACCTCCAGGCACGGAGTCTGGGTCCCGGCTCGAGGCCGGGACGACAGTTGTCTGTGAGGCGCGACCTGAGATATCAATCGGAGAGGAGCCAAGCCATGAACCTGCCCAGCATCTTCCTGTCGCACGGCTCGCCGATGCTGCCGCTGACGGCCTCGGCGGCGCGTGATTTCCTTTCAGGCCTCGGCAACAGCCTGCCGCGGCCGAAGGCCATCCTCGTGATCTCGGCGCATTGGGAGACCGACATACCTGCCGTCAACGTCGTCGCCGCCAACGAGACGATCTACGATTTCTACGGCTTCCCGCCCGAGCTCTATCAGTTGCGCTATCCCGCCCCGGGCGCGCCCGATCTCGCCCGCGCCGTCGCGGAACGGCTGCAGGCTGCCGGCCTTCCGGTCGGCGTCGACCGCGAGCGCGGTCTCGATCACGGCGCCTGGGTGCCGCTGCTGCTGATGTATCCGCAGGCCGATATTCCCGTGGTGCAGCTGTCGATCCAGACCGAGCAGGGCCCGGCGCATCATCTCGCGCTCGGCCGCGCGCTGGCCGGCTTGCGCGACGAGGGCGTGCTGATCATCGGCAGCGGCAGCTTCACGCATAATCTCGGCGAGTTCCGCAAGCGCCGGCTCGACATCGACGATCCCGCGCCGTCCTGGGTCGTTGACTTCGCCGACTGGGTGCACAAGGCCGCGATCGAAGGCCGCGTCGACGATCTCGTCAACTACCGGACCCTTGCGCCGCATGCGCGCGACAACCACCCGACCGACGAGCACTTCCTGCCCCTGTTCGCCGCGCTCGGGGCAGCCGGTGCGAACGCCCGCGTCGAGCGCCTGCACAACAGCGCCAATTACGGCGTGCTGCGCATGGACGTCTATGCGTTCCATGGCGCCGACGAGGCGAAGGCTGCGGCGTAGACCGTCGGACTGATTAGTTGGACATCTCACTCCACGACGTCATTCCGGGGCAATGCCGCAGGCCTTGAACCCGGAATCCCGACATTGGCTTGCATTCTTCTTTAGCTCGAGTTTCCGGGTTCGATCCTCCAAACGCGACTGTGTTTGGAGGATCGCCCAGGGCTATCGCATATGGCGATCGCAGTTTTGCGTTCGTTTCTCACCACGTCGTCATGGCCGGGCTTGTCCCGGCCATCCACGTCGTCCGGCGTGCTGAGAACGACGTGGATGCCCGGGACACGCCCGGGCATGACGGAGTAACTAACTTGCGGGTTCGTTTACTGCGACGGCCTAGAATATCCATATGCGACACCCCTGGGGAATGACGAGAGGGTGTTGCTTGCCCGTCGGGTTACTATGTCGCAGCCGATGTCCCTTGTGTCGTCGGGCAAATCACCACGATCCTCTCGCACATCCCGTCTCACTGAAGGGGCGTTGCGCGCGATCGTCACGACACGCGGGGCGGGGAGCGGTGGCCGCGAGAGCTCGCAGCATGTCCTGATGGGTGTGCGGACGAACGAGCCTCTTGCGGACGTGAAGTCGCAGCGTGCTGACACCCCGATGCTGGTGTCCCGCGCAATGCGTAAGCATTGTCGCGAATGGTTGCCAACAAGCCCGGCGCACCAGGCAGACTGCGTATAAGCGTGAAGACCATCGCGCAGGGAGGGCCGGGCGTTCTCGGCCAGACCTGTGGTACCTGCCGCCTGCATTTGTTTGAGCAGGCGGGCCACGGGCGCGGCCAGCGCCCGGCCTTCCCTGCGCCCTTCTGTTTCGAGGAGGGTGAGCGGCTCTCGCATAGCCCGGGCATATCGTGCCGCGGACATGCAGATGCGCGTCGGTCCGCCGGACGAACGTGAGATGTTACCACATCGTCATTGCGAGCGCAGCGGTAACTACCCAGGTCGCCGCTCTGTCAAGCAAGGCGGATTGTATGGATGAGCTGTGTTGGGCATAGGGTCAATGTTTCGAGCATGTTCCATCCGCGCTTTCGTGCGGTGCCGATCAGGGTTCGGAGCGTTGCGAAATTGTCGGCACCTTGTGAGGTGCGAAAGCCGCCGGAGATCTTCTGCCGCAACTTCATCATGCGAGCATCGCGCTCGGCCTCGTTGTTGGTAAATGGTACGGCTGGGTTGCGCAGGAACAGCAGCACGGCGGCTTTATGCAGCTCGAGGCGCAACAGGAGATTATGGCCGGTGCGCCGTCTGATCCGCCCGCGTTTGACGTTGCGAGGCAACTCGGGAAGCGCCTTGTGCCAAGCGATGCCGTCGCGGATGATGCGGTCATACTGCCGTTCGGCGGCACGGATTTTGTCGGGAGGCAGCGCACCTGTCTGGCCGGCTGGACGCTCGAGCGCCAGATTGACCTCGTGGCACAGCTTGCGAAGCAGGGTGCGCATGCGCCGGGCCCAGGCCTCGCCATCGATGTCGACCAGCGCCGTCAACTCGCGCAGATGATGCGCATTGCACAGCGCATGGGTGACGCCCGGCATCTGGAAGTAGGATGTCCAGTGATCGTGCATCACGATATGCGCCGCTTGCGTCAGCACCTCACCTCGCCTGCGGGAGACGCGATAGTGCACCAGCCCATTGCTCCCGGCGGTGCCTGCGACATGCAGCCATTGCGGCGTGGCACCCACCCAAAACCCGGTCTCATCCAGGTGCTTGACCGGTGCCCGGCGGATCTCTTCGCAGACCGCCGCGGCGAAGGCCTGCGTCCGGCTGGCGGCACGGGCGATCATCTGCCCAATCGTGCCGGCCGAAACGGTCACGCCAAACAGATCGGTAAGGACTTGCCCCAAACGATCTTCCGGCAGGAACTGTCCGGCCGACAGATACGTCACGACGGCGGACAATCGTGCGCCATATTGCACCGGCGCCCTGACCTCCGGAGGAAACGATCCCGTCGTGACCGCGCCACAGCCGCTGCATCTGCAGCGATAACGCTGATGCTCCGTGACGAGCAGCGGTCTCGGCGCCGGCAGATCGAACACCTGACGGCGGTCGACAAGGTCCAGCGGCTCCTCGCCCAGCGCGGCTTGGCAGTGTCCGCACGTGGCAGGCCGGTGGATGATCGTATGATCGACCTGTTCCGACCGCTTCAGGTGTTTGCCGGGATGACCAGGCTGGCCGCCGGGCTTCCTCACCCCTCGCTCACGAAGGCTGCGCGTCCGGCGAGGACCCTGGCCCGGCCCATCGCTCGAAGGCGGCTTGCTGCTGTTGGAGCTATCCAGGCCAAGTCGGCGCTCCAGATCGGCCACACGGGTCAACAGCAACGCGTTCTGCTGTTCCAGCAGCGCGTTGCGCGCCTGCAGCTCCCCGATCAGGACCAGCAGCGAATCAACGGACAAAGCGTACGGCAGCTTCATCCATACCTTGACTCACAAACACATGTGGCCAGTCAAGCGATACAGACGGACACCTGGGCAGTTACGCGCAGCGAAGCAATCCAGAGTCCCGTCCACCACACTGGATTGCTTCGCTGCGCTCGCAATGACGGAGGGGCCCGCGTTCTGATCGTGCAGCGCACACTTGACGTCGGAGGTAACTGACACCGTCGTCGCCTGCGCAGAAAGTCCTTGACCCCTCCACACGCAAATGATGCGAAGGGTGCACCAGGGAGTGAAAACAACAACAATGCGCCTGCCGTTCTACTATGGCTGGGTCATCGTCGCCGTGACCTTCGTGACGATGGCGATCGGCGTCAATGCGCGCACCGCGTTCTCGCTGTTCTATCCGCCCATTCTCGCCGAATTCGGCTGGGACCGCGGCGTCACCGCCGGCGCGTTCTCGTTCGGCTTCGTTGCGTCGGGCATCGTCAGTCCGCTGATCGGACGGTTGATGGACCGCACCGGGCCGCGCGCGGTGATGGAACTCGGCGTTGCGCTGATGGGCGGCGGGCTGCTGCTGGCGCCGCTGACCACGCAGCCCTGGCATCTCTATTGCACCATCGGCGTGATGGTCGGTGCCGGCAGCGTCTGCCTCGGCTATTCCGGCCAATCGCTGTTCCTGCCGAACTGGTTCATCCGCCGCCGCGGGCTGGCCATCGGCATCGCCTTTGCCGGCGTCGGCTTGGGCTCAATGACCCTGCTGCCCTGGGTGCAGCACATGATCGCGCAGACCAATTGGCGCACCGCCTGCACCGCGATGGGCATCGTCGTCCTGGTCGTGCTCGCGCCGATCAATCTGCTGCTGCGCAAGAAGCCGGAGGAGATCGGCCTGCGCCCCGATGGTGACGCCGCGCCGCTCGCCAATGCCGCCAAGCCAATCTCGAACATCGTCGATCCGGCCTGGGCCGGCATCGACTGGACCTTGTCGCGCGCGCTGCGCACGTCGCGGTTCTGGTGGCTCGCGCTCGGCTACTTCTTCGGCCTCTACGTCTGGTACGCCGTGCAAGTGCATCAGACGAAGTACCTGCTCGAGATCGGCTTCAGCTCGAGCGTCGCGGTGTGGGCGCTCGGCGCCGTCAGCCTGCTCGGCATTCCCGGCCAGATCGCGCTCGGTCATCTCTCCGACCGGCTCGGTCGCGAGGCGGTGTGGGGCCTCGGCTGCCTCGGATTTGCGATCTGCTTCGCGGCGCTGATCGCGCTGAAGGCGTCGCCATCGCTTGTGCTGGTCTATGTCATGGTGGCGACGCAGGGCGCGCTCGGTTACGGCATCACGTCGGTGATGGGCGCGGTCGTGCTGGAGATCTTCCAGGGCGCGCAATTCGGCAGCATTTTTGGCACATTGATGTTGATCGGTCTGTGCGGTGGTGCCGCAGGCCCCTGGGTCACCGGCGTGCTGTATGATCTCACAACCAGCTACACGCCGGGCTTCGCGATCGCCTTCGTCGGCGCGTTCGTCTCGGCCGCCGCGATCTGGATCGCCGCGCCGCGCCGGGTGCGTGTCGTGGCCGGACAGTTGCACAGGTTAAAGACGGCGGTAACCGCATAATATGTGATCTGATCGACTTGCCATCGCCGCGCGGCCGTGAACCAATCGGCAAAACGCCGGGAGAGGGACCCCATGAACGAGCATGTCCAGGCCGCCAAGCCCGCGCCGCTGTTCAATCCGCTGTCGCCGGAGTTCATCCGGAATCCGTATCCATTCTATCAGCAGCTCCGTGACAACGACCCGATGCATCTGACGCCGTTCGGCTCGTACCTCGCCAGCCGGCATGCGGAGTCGAGCCTGGTGCTGCGCGACAAGCGCTTCGGCAAGGACTTCGTCGCCCGCTCGATCCGCCGTTACGGTCCGGAGATCATGAACGAGCCGGTCTTCCGCAGCATGAGCCATTGGATGCTGCAGCAGGACCCGCCCGATCATACGCGGCTGCGCGGTCTCGTCGCGAAGGCGTTCACCGCGCGTCGCGTCGAGGACATGCGGCCGCGCATTCAGGAGATCGTCGACCGCACGCTGGACGAGATCATTCCGCGCGGCCGGATGGATCTGATCGAGGATTTCGCCTTCAAGCTTCCGGTCACGGTCATCTGCGACATGCTCGGCATCCCCGAGGAGCACCGCGAGGCCTTCTACAAGAGCTCGCGCGAGGGCGGCCGGCTGCTCGATCCGGTGCCGCTGTCGAAGGCGGAGATTGCCGAGGGCAATGCCGGCAACGCGGTGTCGAAGGCCTATTTCCAGCACCTGTTCGAGCTGCGCCGGAAGAATCCGGGCGATGATCTCACCACGCAACTGCTGCAGGCGGAGGAGGACGGCGCCAAGCTGTCCCACGAGGAGCTCACCGCCAACATCATCCTGCTGTTCGGCGCGGGGCACGAGACCACCGTCAACCTGATCGGCAACGGCCTCTTGGCGCTGCATCGCAATCCCGATCAGCTCGCGTTGCTGAAGGCGCGCCCTGAGCTGATCACCAATGCGATCGAGGAGTTCCTGCGCTACGATTCCTCGGTGCAATTGACCGGGCGGGTCGCCCTCGAGGACATCGAGGATCTCGGCGGCCGCCGCATCCCGAAGGGCGAGACCGTGCTGTGCCTGCTCGGTTCGGCAAACCGTGATCCGGCGGTCTATCCCGACCATCCGGAGCAGCTCGATATCACCAGGCCCAACGTGAAGCCGTTGTCGTTCGGCGGCGGCATCCACCATTGCCTGGGGGCGCAGCTCGCCCGGATCGAGGCCGAGGTCGCGATCGGAACCCTGCTGCGGCGGCTGCCGGAGTTGAAACTGGATGACGCGGACAACCCGGACTGGCGGCCGACCTTCGTGCTGCGCGGGTTGAAGCGCCTGCCGGCGCAGTGGTAACCATGTCCGTTAACGGAGTTGTGCAACGCCCCCGGAAAGACCGACAGCGCTGTGACTTCGCCATACTTAATCCTATATGATTGGGCGTTCCGGCATCGAATTTGGCGTGGCGGCGGCCGCACTGGTTATTGGACGCCGGAGCGTTGTCCTTTGAGGGAGACCCCGTGCAGACGACCCTGCTCGGCTTGGCGATTGCCTTCATCCTTGCGCTCCTTGCTGCGCTGATCGGCCCGTACTTCGTCGACTGGAACCAGTTCCGGCCGCAGTTCGAGGCCGAGGCGGGCAAGATCATTGGCGTGCCCGTGCGGGTCGCCGGTGCGCTGGACGCACGGCTGCTGCCGACGCCGACCCTGCGGCTGCGCCAGGTGACCTTCGGCGGCGCCAATCATCTGGGCAAGCTGCGCGCCGACAAGCTCGACGTCGAATTCAGCCTCGGTGACCTCATGCGCGGCGAGTGGCGCGCCAACGAGCTGACCATCGGCGGCATGGCCGCCGATCTCGGCCTCGATGCCAAGGGCCAGATCGATCTGCCGGCGGCCTCCGGCAAGTTCAATCTCGCCGCGCTGGCGATCGACCGCTTCAACCTGACCGGCCGCGTCGCCCTGCACGACGCCGCCAGCCGCTCCACGCTTGAGCTGACCGACATCGTGTTCTCCGGCGACGTCCGTTCGCTCGCCGGCTCGCTTCGTGGCGACGGCGCAGTGTCGATCCGGGGCGGCCGCTATCCGTTCCGGGTGTCGTCCAGCCAGGACAAGGACTTGAGCGGCCTGCGTGTCCACCTCAACATCGACCCGGGCGAACGCCCGGTCGTGGCCGACATCGAGGGCCTGATCAGCTTCCCGAACCGCGCGCCCAAATTCGAGGGCGCGTTGACGCTGTCGTCACCACTGAAGGAGCAGGGCGACAAGGACAAGCCGGCCGCGGGGGCCAAGGAGCCTTCCAACAAGGAGCCCGCCGCGAAGCAGGCTCAGCAGACGAAGACCACGCCGTTCGATCAGGCCGGCGGGACCCCGTGGCGCATCGCCACCAAGATCGTCGGTGATCCCGCCTCGGCCAAGCTCGATCAGATCGAGGTCACCTTCGGCCAGGACGATCGCTCGCTGAAATTCACCGGCGGCGGCGAAGCCAAATTCGGTGCTGCGCCGACGCTGAAGGCGTCACTGTCCGCGCGGCAGCTCGATGCCGACAAGCTGCTCGCCGGCGGCGAGGAGGTGAAGGACCGCAGGGCGATCGCGCCGGCGCGGGTGCTGCCGGCGCTGCGCAATTGGATCGCTCAGCTGCCGACCTTGCCGCTGCCGGCCAATGTGCAGTTCACGACCGAGCAGATCATGCTCTCCGGCCGTCCGGTGCAGAACTTCACCGCAGACCTGCACAACGAGACCACAGCCTGGAGCCTGGAGAAGGTCGATTTGCGCGCGCCGGGCTCCACCCGGCTGACCTACCGCACCATCGGCATCTCGACCTCGGTGACCTCAGGCTTCACCGGCGCGCTCGACCTGGAATCGGCCGAGCCGGACGCGCTGGTGGCCTGGCTGCAGGGACGTAGCGACACCAGCTACCGAACGCAGCGTCCGCTGCGCGTCCGCGGCGATCTCAACGTCGCGCCGGAACGGGTCGCGATCGACAGCCTCAAGGCCGATATCGACGGTGGCTCGGTCGACGGCCGCGTCGCTCTGATCAATCGTCCCGGCGGCGCCGGCTCGCGCTTCGAGGCGGCGCTGAAGGGCGACCGGCTGGATCTCGATGCGGCCATGGCGGTGACGCGCTCGCTCGTCGGCGTGACCGGCGAATGGCCGGCCGAGGCCAGCGTGGCGCTGGATGTCGGCCGCGCCAAGCTCAGCGGCCAGGAGCTGCGTCCGCTAGCCGCGCGCTTCTCCTATGATCCGAAGACCATCGCCATCGATCAGATCAAGTTCGGCCAGAGCGGCGGTGTGACGACCGAGGGCTCGGGCCGCTTCGATCGCACTGACGCGACCGGGCGTCTGATCGTGACGTCGATGGCGGCGTCGCTGAAGGAGATCACCGCGCTGGCGCAGCCCTTTGCGCCGCAGATCACGGCGCGCTTCGATGCGCTCGCCACGCCTGCGGGGGCCGCGCGGCTGAAGCTGACCTTGGATCTGGCAAAGGATCCGGCGAATGCCGATCGCAGCCAGGCCAAGGCCGTGCTCGATCTCGACGCGCCGCAGTTGAAGGGCTCCGCGACACTGACGGCCAAGCCGCAGGCGGCAGCCCTGCGCAGCTTCGAGGTCGATGCAATCGACCGGACGGAATTGGGCCTCGAGGGCAGATTGTCGTCGGAGCAGGGCGGGGCAGTGCTGGCGCTGCTCGGGCTCGACCGCATCGCGGCCGTCGGCAGCGGCCCGGCTGAGTTCCAGGCCAGCGTGACCGGCAGCTGGCGCGCGCCGCTGCGGATGAATGCCAAGCTGTCGGGGAGCGGCCTCGACGGCGACGCGCAGGGCACCGTCGAGCCCTGGGGCGACAACACCAAGGCCAACGTCAATCTGCGTCTGCGCAGCGCCAATCTGGCGCCGCTACTCGGCCTGAAGCCGCAGGACAATGCGGCCCAGAACATCAGGCTGTTCGGCCGCCTCGGCTTCTCCGGCAACCGGCTGACGCTCGACGACATCGACAGCACCGTCAGCGGCGCGCGGCTGCGCGGCCGGCTCGCGGCGACGTTCGACGACGACAAGCAGATCGAGGGCGAGCTCGGCCTCGACACGCTCGACGTGCTGCAGGTGTTTTCGGTGCTGGTCGGCGCAGCTGGGCGCGAGCCCGCGGAGCCGCTCGGGGCCGGTCTCGTCAAGGGCTGGCGCGGACGGGTATCGTTCCAGGCGCTCAGCGGCGCCGTGCTGAGCGGCGCCGATCTGCGCCCCCTGGGCGGCGCGATCAGGAGCGACGGCCAGTCACTGACGATCGAGAACCTCAAGGGCAAGCTCGGCGGCGGCGAGGTTATCGCCACCGTCGAGGCGCGCCCCAATGCCAATGGCCTCGTGCTCAACGGGCGCGTCGAGCTTTCCGGCGTCGACGGCAACGCATTGCGCTATCGCAATCTGAAGATGCCCGCCGGCAAGGTCTCGGCGCAGATGACGCTGGCCGCCGAGGGCCGCAGCGTGCAGGGTCTGGTCAATGCGCTCTCCGGCAACGGCACCGTGACGCTGGACAATGCCGCCATTCCGAATCTTGACCCCAAGGCGTTCGATGTCGCGCTGCGCGCGGCGGACGCGGGACAGCTCGGCGATGACGGCAAGCTGCGGCAGGTGGTCGAACCGGCGCTGGCCTCCGGCAATCTGTCGGTGCCGTCGGCGCAGATCCCCTTCATCATCCGCGACGGCCGGGTGCGCGTCGGCGCGACGACATTGGAGGCGCAAGGCGCGCGCGCCATCGTGTCCGGCGGCTTCGACATTCCGGCCGATCAGGCCGACATTCGCGCCAGCCTGAGCTCCAATACCGTCGGCAATGCCAACAGCCGGCCCGAGCTGCAGCTGTTCGTGGTCGGCACGCCCGATGCGCTGACGCGCGCGCTGGACGTCACCTCGCTGTCGTCCTGGCTCGCGGTGCGCGCGATCGATCGCGAGACGCGACGGCTGGATGCCATCGCGCGCGGCGAGGTGCCGCCGGCCTATCCGTCGTCGACGGCCTCGGTCCCCGGCGCGGGTGATGCCAATGCGGCCGTGCCGGCGACACCGGATGTGCCGCTGCCCGGGCGCGATCCGCGTCGCGACCCGCGCGCCAAGCTTGGCGGTCCGCGCGCCGCCGTGCCGCCCCTGACGGCGCCGCAATCCGCGCCCGCGGCGGCACCGCCGGCTTCCGCTCCGCAGGGCACGAGCGTGCCCCCCGTGGCGGCGAGCCAGTCTCAGCTCGCGCCGCTGCCGCCGCCCGTCGAGGTCAAGCCGGCCCCGGGCGTGCTGCCGCCGCGCCCGCGGCCGGTGCCGCGTCCGCCGATGTCGCTGACGCCGCCGGGCAGCCCGTGATCTCCGGCCTGCGGGAGCCGCGCCGATGATGACGCTGCGCCAGGTCGAAGTCATCCGCGCGGTGATGGTGACCGGCACCATCAACGGCGCAGCACGGCTGCTGAAGGTTTCCGCGCCAGGCGTCAGCCGGCTGGTGAAATACACCGAGCGCTCGCTCGGCATCCGCTTCTTCCAGCGCCAGAACGGCCGCTACTTCCCGACCCCCGAGGCGCAGAACATCTTCGAGCAGATCAACAGCGTCTACGAGAAGGTCGACGACCTCAGCTACATCATCTCCAATATCGGCCGCGGCGCGCTGTCCGAGCTCCGCGTCGGCTCCGTCCCAAGTATTTCCCAAGTGATGGTACCGCGCGCGATCGAAGGCGTCCGCCGCCGCTACCCAGACTTGGGCATCGACATCAACATCCTCAAGATCGAGGAGGCGATCGACTACCTGATGCTGGGCAAGGGCGAGTGCGTGGCGATGAGCTACCGGCTCGATCATTCGGGCCTCGAATTCATGCCGTTGGCCTCGGGCGAGCTGTTCTGCATCGTGCCTCCGGGCCATGAGCTTGCCGGCCGCAAGCAGGTGTCGGCGGCGGAGATGACGCGCTATCCGCTGATCGGCATCGATCCGAACGATCCTTACGGCCGCATCATGGCCGAGATCTTCGCGCGCAACAAACTCAGCTACAACATCTCGATCAAGGCACGCTTCGGCACGACGGTGTGCGCGCTGGTGAAAGCCGGACTCGGCATCGCCGTGATCGACCAGTTCACCGTCGCTCATGGCGGCTATCCCGGCATCGAGCTGATCAGGATCGCCGAGCCGACGCGCTTCGATACCTACATCGCGGTCAAGCGCGGCACGCCGCTGTCGCTTTACGCGGAGCATTTCATCGACTGCCTGCGCACGGAGATGCGCGCGCTCGAGCCGGGCCGCCGGCCGGCGGGGAAGCCTGCGAAAGCCGCCGCCGGCAAAAGATAACATGATGTTAGGTTCGGCGGATATTTGGGTAATTGTGTTAGGCGCGGGACGCGCTATCGTCCGCTCCGTCATTCATCGCTCCCGCGGCGATCGCGCGAGCAGCAGCAGAGACTGAAGCGAACGTGCCCGATCTTTCCGCGCTCAAAGCCCGCAAATTCCTGACCGGCTTGATCGGTGCCCCGATCGCGCATTCGGCCTCTCCCGCCATGCACGAGCATGCCGCGGCGGTGCTCGGGGTGCGCTGTCATTACCAGCTGATCGAGGTCGCCGGCGCCGACCGCGCAGGCCTCGAGATGCTGCTGCACGGCGTGCGTCGGATGGGCTTCGCCGGTGTCAACGTGACCTACCCCTACAAGGAGGCCGTCGTCGAACTGCTCGACGAACTCGCGCCGAAAGCGGCGGCGATGGGCGCCGTCAATACCGTCGTGGTGCGCGATGGTCGGCTGATCGGCCACAACACCGATACCACTGGCTTCGAACGCGCCGTGGCGCCGCTCGTCAGCCAGACCAGCCGCGGCGTGGTGGCGCTGATCGGCGCAGGCGGGGTTGGCAAGGCGATCGCCTTCGCACTTGCGAACCTCGGCGTTGCCGGCCTGCGCATCTACGATACTGATCGCGTCCGCGTCGAGAAGCTCGCGAGCCTGCTGCCGGCTGGCACGATCGCGACAGTCGTCGGCAGCGTCGAAGAGGCGCTGCAGGGTGCCGTTGGCGTCGTCAACGGCACTCCGATCGGGATGCTGCCGAACCGCGGTACGCCGGTGCCGGATCACTTGCTGCGCCCCGATCTATGGGTTGCAGATGCCGTCTATTCACCGTTGTGGACGCCGCTCCTGAAGGCCGCGAAGGCAAGAGGAGCTCAGGTCCTGCTTGGGCGCGAACTCGCGATCTATCAGGCTGCCGACGCCTTCGAGCTGTTCACCGGGCTGGCGCCGTCAACCGAAGCAATGGGCGCGGCCTTCGACAATCACATGGCGGAGAGATATCAGGCGGTTGACGCCGCCTGAGCTGGCCGCCAATACGCGGCGGAACAAGTCGTTCAAGCAAGAAACGCAAACAAGCGTTGCGAAGCAGAGGAGGAAACAACGTGAAATCGATCATCCTGGCTGGCCTGTGCTCGGCCGTGCTGCTGTCCGGAGCTGCCTACGCGCAGTCCGGCGCTCCCATCAAGATCGCCAATGTCGCCGAGCTCTCCGGCGGTGGCGCCACCGTCGGCAACAATTGGAAGAACGGCATCGACCTCGCCGTCGAGGAGATCAACGCCAAGGGCGGCATCCTCGGCCGCAAGATCGAGGTCAGCCATGCGGACTCGCAATCGAACCCCGGCGTCGCGCGTGCGCAGGTGCAGAAGGCGCTCGACAACGAACCCTACGTGCTGCTCGGGCCCGGCTATTCCGGCTCGGTCAAGGTGACGGCTCCGCTGGCGGCGGAAGCCGGGATTGCGCAGATCATGGGCGGCGAGGCGGCCGAGCTGACGCAGGCCGGCAACAAATTCCTGTTCCGGACGTCGTTCGGCCAGCAGTCCTCAATGCCGAAGGTCGCGAGGTACATCAACGACGAGCTGAAGGCGAAGTCGGTCGCGGTCGTCTGGGTCAACAACGATTTCGGCCGTGGCGGACGCGACGTCATCACCAAGGAGTTCAACCGTCTCGGCATCAAGGTCGCTGCTGATCTCTCGACCGAAGCCGGCCAGGCGGACTTCGCGGCCGACGTCAGCAAGATCAAGGCCGCGGCGCCGGACGCGGTCTTCATCTACGTCAACGAGGAAGAGAGCGCGCGCATCCTCAAGGAGATCAAGCGACAGGGCGTGACCGCGCCGCTGATCGGCGAGACCACGCTGGTCGGCCAGAAGGTGATCGAGCTCGCCGGTGACGCCGCCAACGGCGCCCGCGGCCATGTCGGCCTCACCACCGACGCGCCGGTCGAGGCCGTCAAGGCGTTCCGCGACCGCTTCGTCAAGAAGTACAACTACGTGCCCGACCACAACGGCCTCAAGGGCTATCTTGCGATCTACATGGTCAAGGCGACGACCGAGAAGATGGGCAAGGTCGACTCCAAGGGCTTTGCCGATGCTCTGCATGGCTTCACCATCAAGACCTCGGCCGAGCCGAACATCCTGATGGACGTCACCTTCGACCAGAACGGCGACATCGATCGCCAGGGCTTCCTGGTCGAGGTCGTCGAAGGCAAGCAGGTCGTGAAGCAGGTGCTGCCGAAGCTCAACTAGGGACAGCGGTGGATCGGCGGTGCGGGTGGGGATGCCTGCGCCGCCGTCAACCAAAGGGCTCACGGGGAAACCATGTCCAATCTGCTCGACCTGATCGTGGCGGGACTCGCCACCGGCGCCATCTACGCGCTCGTCGCCCTCGGCTTCACCTTGCTGTGGCAGACCTCGCAGACCATCAACTTCGCGCAAGGCGAGTTCGTGATGCTGCCGGCCTTCCTGATGCTCGCGGTGATGCATGTCGGCGCACCGTTCTGGCTGGCGGTGCTCGTCGGCATCCTGCTCTCCGCGCTGCTGCTCGGATTGGGCTTCAAGCTGCTGCTGGTCGATCCGATGCTGCGCCATGGCGTGCTGCCGCTGGCGATCGCCACCATGGCGCTGGCGATCGGGATCAAGGAGGCGGTGAAGCAGTTCTTCAGCGCCGAGGCCTCGCCATTTCCCTCGATCGTGCCGGTCGGCGACGTCACGATCCTCGGCCGCGCGATCTCGCTGCAGAGCCTCGGCGTGCTCGCGGTCGCGATCCTGGCTGTCGTCGGTCTCACAACGCTCTTGAACCGCACCTCGCTTGGCCACCAGATGCAGGCCGCGGCCCAGAACCCGACGGTGGCGCGCATCATCGGCGTGCCGGTCGAGCGCATGATCCTGCTGACCTTCCTGATCAACGCCGTGCTTGTGGCGCTCGCCTCGCTGCTGATCACGCCGATCTATCTCGCCAAGTTTTCCAGCGGTGAGGTGCTGGGGCAGGCGGCCTTCATCGCCGCGATCGTCGGCGGCTTCAACCAGGTGCGCGGCGCCATCGCCGGCGGCCTCCTGATCGGCGTCGTCGACAACCTCGCCGCCGCCTATGTCTCGACGCAGTATCGCGCGGCCGTTCCGAT
Source organism: Bradyrhizobium sp. HKCCYLS3077 (assembly GCF_051167555.1). Classification (NCBI taxonomy): domain Bacteria; kingdom Pseudomonadati; phylum Pseudomonadota; class Alphaproteobacteria; order Hyphomicrobiales; family Nitrobacteraceae; genus Bradyrhizobium; species Bradyrhizobium sp. HKCCYLS3077. The sequence continues at coordinate 373,465 of NZ_JBNPTH010000002.1, forward strand.
GCTGCTGTTGATCCTGGTGATCCTGTTCCGGCCGCAGGGCCTGCTCGGCCGGGCCGAGGAGCGCACGGTATGAGCAAGCACAGCAGACTGCTCCTCGCCGCTCTGGCCGTCGTGGTCATCGCCGGCCTCATCATGATCCCGATGAACTTCAACCGATACGGTCTCTACATCCTGAGCCAGTGGGCGGTGATGACGATCGCCGCGATGGGACTCAACCTGACGCTCGGCTATGCCGGGCAGGTGTCGCTGGCGCAGGGTGCCTTCGTCGGCATCGGCGCCTATGGCGCGGCGATCCTGACCACCCATGGCTGGCCGCTGATCGTGGCGCTCGGGCTCGTCATCGTGATCTGCTTCCTCGTCGGCTGGCTGCTCGGTTATCCGGCGCTGCGCGTGCAACATCATTATCTCGCCTTCGTGACGCTGGCCTTCTCAACGCTCATGTTCCTGGTGTTCCGCAACGAGAGCTGGCTCACCAACGGCATCTACGGCATCAGCAACATTCCGCGTCCCGAGGTCCTGGGCTTCCCGACCCGCAAGCCGCTGCCGTTCTACTATCTGTGCCTCGGCTCGCTCGGCCTCGTGACGCTCGCGATGTGGTGGCTGATCCGCTCGCCCTGGGGCCGCGCCTTCATGGCCTTGCGCGAGAACCCGATCCGGGCGCAGTCGCTCGGCATCGACACCCGCCGCTACACGCTGATGGCATTCGCGATCGGCTCGGTGCTCGGCGGCATCGCGGGCGTGCTCTATGCGCCGCTCACGCAATATGTCGATCCCGTGCCGTTCAACCTGCAGCTCTCGCTGGATCTCCTGATGATGGTGATCGTCGGCGGCTCCGGCTTCATGCTCGGACCGTTCCTCGGCGCCATGATCGCCGTGCTGCTGCCGGAGTGGCTGCGCGTCGCGGAGGGCTACTACCTGATGCTCTACGCGATCGCGGTGATCGCGCTGCTCATCTATTCGCCAACCGGCATTCTCGGCATTCTCGACCGTTATCTCAGCTCGCGGCGGACGCAGGCGGCGTCGGCGCTGCGCGCGGCGGCGCAATCCAAGCTGGAGGCGGCGCAATGACTGCAGTCCTCGACGTTCGTGACGTCAAGAAGAGCTTCGGCGGCATCACCGCCGTCGACGGCGTCAGCTTCGACGTGCAGGAGGGCGAGATCCTCGGCCTGATCGGCCCCAACGGCTGCGGCAAGTCGACCCTGTTCAACTGCATTCTCGGCCAGCTCGTGCCGAGCGCGGGCGAAGTGCGGGTCGACGGCAAGCTCGTCACCGGGCAGCGGCCAGCGGAGCTCAACCGCCTGGGCGTCAGCCGTACCTTCCAGCTGCTTCAGGTGTTCCCGAAACTGTCGGTCCGCGACAATCTCATTCTTGCGGGACAGGAGCATCGCGGCAGCATGCTGTCGCGCCTGTTCGGACCGTCGGACGCCGGCCTCACACCAACGGCCGATCAGATGATCGGCTTCTTCAAGCTGGAGCACCTCGCCAACGAGCCGGCCGGCGGCCTGTCCTATGGCCAGCAGAAGCTGCTCGATGCCGCCATGGCCTTCATGGGCGGCCCGCGCCTCGTGCTGCTCGACGAGCCCGCGGGCGGCGTCAATCCGACCATGCTCGGCGATCTCAAGGAGCGGCTGATCGCGATCAACCGCGAGCGCCGCGCCACCTTCGTCGTGATCGAGCACAACATGGAGTTCGTCATGTCGCTGTGCTCGCGCGTCATGGTGATGGCGGAGGGCAAGGTGCTGGCGATCGGCAAGCCCGACGAGATCAGGGCCAATCCGGCCGTGATCGAAGCCTATCTCGGCCACTGAGGGGAGGCGCGCGTGAGCGAACCCATTCTCGACGTCCAGAACCTCGTCGGCGGCTACGGCAAGATGACGATCCTCAACGGCACCACCTTCTCGGTGCCGAAGGGATCGATCACCACGGTGATCGGACCGAACGGCGCCGGCAAGTCGACCGTGTTCAAGGCGATCTTCGGCCTTTTGAAGCTGCGCGAAGGCAAGGTCATCTTCAAGGGCCGCGACGTCACCGGCTTGAGCCAGCGCGCGCTGCTCGGTGCCGGCATCTGCTACATCCCGCAGGGACGCAACATTTTCGGCGAGCTGTCGGTGCGTCACAATATCGAGCTCGGCGGCGTGGCCGCGCCGGCGAATATCGATCTCCCGGCCCGGGTCGAAGCGGCGCTCGACGTCTTTCCGGTGCTGCGCAAGAAGGCCGACCGGCAGGCCTCGACATTGTCCGGCGGCGAGCAGAAGCAGCTCGAGATCGCGCGCGGGCTGCTGCTGGAGCCGCAGCTCGTGCTGATTGACGAACCATCGATCGGGCTGTCGCCGCTGATGGTGCAGCAGACCTTCGACATGCTCAAGCAGCTGCGCGACCGCGGCGTCTCCGTGTTGCTCATCGAGCAGAACGCGCGCTCGGCGCTGGAGATCTCGGACTACGGCATCGTGCTCGAACTCGGCCGCACCCGCATCGTCGACAAGGCTGATCGCGTGCTCGCCGATCCGCGCATCGGACAATTGTTCCTGGGCGGCGCGATGGAGGAGACAGCGGCATGAACAAGCGCTCGATCGCAACGGTCTCCATCTCAGGCGCGCTCGACGAGAAGCTCAAGGCCATCGCTGCCGCGGGCTTCGATGAGGTCGAGATCTTCGAGAACGATCTCGTCGCCTTCGGGATGCGGCCGCGCGAGATCGGGCAGATGTGCCGCGATCTCGGGCTCACGATCTGCGCCTACCAGCCGTTCCGCGATTTCGAGGGCATGCCGGAGCCGCAGCGCGCGCGCAATTTCATCCGCGCCGAGCGCAAGTTCGACCTGATGCAGGAGCTCGGCACCGACCTGCTGCTGATCTGCAGCAGCGTCTCGCCGGCCTCGCTCGGCGGCATCGACCGCGCCGCCGCCGATTTCCACGAGCTCGGCGAGCACGCGGCGAAGCGCGGCCTGCGGGTCGGCTACGAGGCGCTGGCCTGGGGCCGTCATGTCCATGACTACCGCGATGCCTGGGAGATCGTGCGCCGGGCCGATCACAAGGCGATCGGCGTCATCCTCGACAGTTTTCACGCGCTGGCGCCGGCGCTGCCGACCAATGCGATCCGCGCGATTCCGGGTGACAAGATCTTCATGGTGCAGCTCGCCGACGCGCCGAAGCTCGAGCTCGACGTGCTGTCCTGGAGCCGGCACTTCCGCAGCTTCCCAGGGCAGGGCGATCTGCCGGTCGGCGAGTTTATGGCCGCGGTGGCTGCGACAGGCTATTCCGGGCCGCTGTCGCTTGAGATCTTCAACGACCAGTTTCGCGCCGGCTCGGCGCCGCGCACCGCGCTCGACGGCATGCGCTCGTTGCTCCTGCTGCAGGACGATCTGGCCGGGGCAATGCTCGTGGCGGCGGAGCCGCGCTTCGAGCCCCGCGTCAAGAGCCACGGCATCGGCTTCGTCGAGTTCGCCGTCAGCGAGGACAAGGCGCAGTCGCTGGCAACCTTGTTCAGCCAGCTCGGCTTCCGCAACACCGGACGGCATCGCAGCAAGGCGGTGCAGCGCTGGACGCAAGGCGCGATCGAGCTCGTGATCAATTGCGAGCCTGCGAGCTTTGCGCATTCCCACTACGTGACGCACGGTCCCGGCGTTTGTGCGCTGGCACTCGACGTGGACAGCGCTGGCCGCGCCATGGCGCGGGCGCAATCCTTGAAGACCCGCACCTTCACGCAGCCGGTCGGGCCTGGCGAGCTGGAGATTCCGGCGATCCATGGCGTCGGCGGCAGCCTCTTGTATTTCCTGGACACACACGGCCGTCACTGGGACGTCGACTTCGAGGCCGTCGCCAGTGACAAGGCGACCGACCGTCTCTTGGCGGTCGATCACATTGCTCAGTCGATGCCGCACGAGGAAATGCTGTCCTGGCTGCTGTTCTACGCCGGGCTGATCGACTTCTCGCGCCTGCCGCAGATGGAAATCGCCGATCCCAGAGGCCTCGTGCAGAGCCAGGCGATCGTCAACGGCGATCGCAGCCTGCGCTTCATCCTCAACGGCTCCACCGCGACCCGCACGCTGTCGTCGCGCTTCATCTCTGAGTTCTTCGGCTCCGGGGTGCAGCACATTGCGTTTGCCTGCGACGACATCTTCGCGTCCGTGGCTGAGATGCGCGCCCGCGGCGCGGGCTTCCTCGACATCCCGGATAATTACTACGACGATCTCGAAGCCAAATACGACCTTCCGCCCGAGACCATCGCGGCGTTGCGCGCCAACGAAATCCTCTACGACCGCGACGGCGACGCCGAGTTCTTCCAGGTCTACACCCACATCTTCGAAGAGCGCTTTTTCTTCGAGATCGTGCAACGGCGCAACTACCAGGGCTTCGGCGCGCCCAATGCCGCGATCCGCCTCGCGGCGCAGGCGCGCGAGGTACGGCCCGATACGATGCCGCGGCTGTAGCTCACGGCTCCGGGCTGATGCCCGGCAGCCGTGCGACCTCCTCGGCGAGATAGTCGATCAGCAGCCGCACGCGCGCGATCCCGGCGCGCTCCGGCACGATCAGCATGTTGAGGGGAGTCGACGGCAGACGGTGGTCGGGCAGAATGACCGTCAGCCTGCCGGCCGCGATGAGGTCGTCGACCAGCCAGGCATGGCTGCCGCCGATGCCGCGCCCGGCCAGCACGGCCTCGCGAACGCCCAGCCCGTGATTGGTGCGGAAGCAGCCCCTGAACGGCACCTCGTGGCGAGCGCCGTCGGGTCCGATGACCACCAGCACCTCGCTCCCTGCGACATTGGTCATGCGGATGCCGTCGTGGCCAATCAGCTCCTGCGGCGTGCGTGGTGTGCCGCGTCGCGCCAAATAATCGGGCGAGGCGACCAGAAGCCGGTGCGAGTAGCCGAGCGATCGCAGCTTCAAGGAGCTGTCTGTGAGCGGCGCCAGGCGCAGCGCGATGTCGACGCCTTCGCGCACGAGGTCGATACGCTCGTCGGTCAGGTTGAGATCGATGGCGATGTCCGGGTAGCGATCCTGGAAGGCGAAGGCGAGCCGGGTGATGTGAAGGATGCCGAACGCCGCCGTGCATGAGATGCGGATGGTGCCGGCGGCCGCGCCCTGGGTGCCGCGGGCCTCGTCGCGGGCCTGTTCGATCTGGCGCAGGATCTGGACGCAGCGCGCGTAGTAGCGGCGCCCCTCGTCGGTCAGGGTCACGCGCCGCGTGGTGCGGCTGAGCAGCGGCACGCCGACGGCGTCCTCCAGCTCCTGGAGGTGACGCGAGACGGTGGATTGGCCAATCCCCAGCTCGCGGGCCACGCCCGACAGGCTCCCGCGCTCCGCCACGCGGACGAAGCTGCGCATGTTGACCAGGCTGACGTCCGATTTATCCATTAAATGGCATAATCTTATCGATCCACACCGTATAGTGGATGAGTGGCTGCGGGTCTATGTCTTGGCCGGTTCCAGCAAAGGATCGACACCATGAACGTCCTGCTCGTTTTCGCCCATCCTGAACCGCGCTCCCTGAACGGCGCCCTGCGCGACGTCGCCGTCGCAGAGCTCAAGGCCCAGGGCCATGAGGTGCGGGTTTCGGATCTTTACGCGATGGGTTGGAAATCCGCCGCCGACCGCGCTGACTTCCCGCATTTGCCGCCCGATGCCCGCCTGAACGTTGCCACTGCGTCAGGCGAAGCCTTCAAGACCCATACGCTCACCGACGACGTCAGAGTCGAGCAGGACAAGCTGCTCTGGGCCGACGCCGTCCTCCTGCAGTTTCCGCTGTGGTGGTTCACGATGCCCGCGATCCTCAAAGGCTGGGTCGACCGGGTCTATTCCTACGGCTTCACCTATGGCGTAGGCGAGCACAGCGACAAGCGCTGGGGCAACCGCTATGGCGAGGGCGTCTTTGCCGGCAAGCGCGCGATGCTGGTCGTCACCACGGGCGGCTGGGAGGAGCACTATTCGGCGCGCGGCATCAACGGGCCGATCGACGACCTGCTGTTTCCGATCAACCACGGCATCCTGTTCTATCCCGGCTTCGACGTGCTGCCGGCCTTCGTGGCGCACAAGGTGAACCGGCTCGACGAAACGGGCTTTGCTGATGTCGCCGAGCGGCTGCGCGGCCGGCTACAGACGCTGTTCACGGATCAGCCGATTCCGTACCGGCGGCAGAACCACGGCGACTATCTGATCCCGTCGATGCAGCTGCGGCCCGAGCTCGGCACATCCGACGCGCGCGGCTTCGCGCTGCATGTCGATGATCGGCACTAACGTCCGATGGCGCGGGCTCAGCCCGCGCCCATCGCCACGGCGATGTGATAGGTCGCGAACGCCGCCGCATAAGCGAGGGCGAACATGTAGAAGAACGTCACGGCCATCCAGCGCCAGCTGCCGGTCTCGCGCCGGATCACCGCAAGCGTCGAGGCGCATTGCGGAGCGAAGATGTACCAGGCCAGCAGCGCCAGCGCCGTGGCGAGGCTCCATTTGGTCGCGAGCACCTGGCCGATCTGCTCGGCCGCTTCCTTGCCGCCTTCGATCGCATAGACGGTGCCGAGCGCGGCGACGGCGACCTCGCGGGCGGCCATGCCGGGCACCAGCGCCACCGCGATCTGCCAGTTGAAGCCGACCGGCGTAAGCAGGGGAGCGAGCGCCTGGCCGATCATTGCCGCGAGGCTGTAATTGATCGAAGGCTCGGTCGCGCCCTCCGGCGGCTGCGGGAACGAGGCCAGAAACCAGATCAGCACCATCATCGCGAAGATCGTGGTGCCGGCGCGCTGCAGGAACATCTTGGCGCGGGTGTAGATGCCGATCGCGATGCCGCGCAGCCGCGGCAGCTTGTAGTCCGGCAGCTCCAGCATGAACGGCGCCGGCTGGTAGTCGCGCATCATGAAGAACTTGACCAGGAACGACACCAGCAGCGCGCTGATGATGCCCGCCGCATACAGCCCGAACATCACGAGCCCCTGCAGATTGAACAGACCCCAGACCTTGGTCGGCGGGATGAAGGCCGAGATGATCAGCGTATAGACCGGGATCCGCGCCGAGCAGGTCATCAGCGGCGCGATCAGGATGGTGGTGAGACGGTCGCGGCGGTTGTCGATCACGCGCGTCGCCATGATGCCGGGGATGGCGCAGGCGAAGCTCGACAGCAGCGGGATGAAGGCGCGGCCGTGCAGGCCGGCGCCACCCATGATGCGATCCATCAGGAACGCGGCGCGCGCCATGTAGCCGAAATCTTCCAAGAGCAGGATGAACAGGAAGATGATGATGATCTGCGGCAGGAAGACGATGACGCTGCCGACACCGGAGATCACGCCGTTCTGCAGGAAGCTCTGCAGCAGGCCTTCCGGCAACTGGTCATGGACGAGCCCGCCGAGCGCGTCGAACGCAGCAGACAGAAGCTGCATCAACGGCTGCGCCCAGGCGAACACGGCCTGGAACATGATGAAGAGGATCGCGAACAGGATGAACAGGCCGCCGACCGGATGCAGCGCGACCGCGTCGATGCGGCCGGTCCAGGTGTCCGGGCGCTCCGGCAGGCTGACGGTGGAGGCGATGATGCGGTCGGCCTCGCGCTGGGTGGCGCGCAGCTCCGGCACGGTCAGGGGCCGCCAGGTGTTCGCGCGCTCCGTGCTGGCGGCCGCCGCCTGGGACAGCAGCTTGTCGGTGAGCTGCAGAAGGTCGTCGGTGCCGCCCTTGCGGACCGCAATCGAGGTCACGACCGGGACGCCCAGCGCCTGCGACAGAGCGGCCACGTCGACCGTGACGCCGCGCCGCTTGGCGATGTCGAACATGTTGAGCACGAGCGCCAGGGGGCGGCCCGTGCTCTTGAGCTCGAGCAGCAGGCGGATCGTCAACCGCAGGTTGGTGGAATCGGCGACGCACAAGACCAGGTCGGGCAGAACCTCGCCCGTGGCGCGTCCCAGCACGAAATCCCGGGTGATTTCCTCGTCAGGGCTGCGACCGCGCAGCGAATAGGTGCCGGGCAGGTCGACCAGCGAGACCTGACGGCCCTGCGGCGTCACGAAGGCGCCCTCTTTGCGCTCAACCGTGACCCCGGGATAGTTCGCGACCTTCTGACGGCTTCCCGTCAGCGCGTTGAATAGGGAGGTCTTGCCGCTGTTGGGTGTCCCCACCAGGGCCAGATGCAGCAGAGGGCTTTCCATGACGACGCTTTCCGCGGCCTATGCCACGATGACGGCCATGGCCTCGCGCCGGCGGACCGCGACGGTGATGTTGTCGACACGGACGGCAATAGGGTCGCGCCCGACGATCCCCTCATGAAGGATCTCGACTCGAGCGCCCTCGACGAAGCCGAGCTCGATCAGCCGGCTTTCCAACTCGGTGTCCGGCAGCGACGACTTGGCGCCACCGGCAGCAAGATGCTGGATGGTTCCGGTATAGCCACGCCGGGCCAGACCGAGCGGCAGAGGCGGCCGTGTATCGCAGATTTCGCTCATAGCCTGTATTTTCAATCGCGTGCCAAGAGGTCAAGCGCGGCATGCACAATGCCGCCGCTTCTTAGAGCGATTTTAAACAGACTGAGCCGACCGGCCTCTGATCTGCCTCAAGGAGCGGCTGCGGAGGCCGTGTGCCGGCTGTCCACGCTGCCCTTCGGCTCGATGCCCGACGAAGCCGCGGCGCGGCTCTTGAAGTGGTCGAGCACGAACAGGCGGATCGCCGACGACAGGTTGCCCTGCTGGCGATTGTTGTCGATCTCTCCGACCAGCTCGGACAGGGTCATGTTACGGAGACCCGAAATCTCCTTCATGCCGTTCCAGAAGGCCTCTTCGAGGCTGACGCTGGTCTTGTGACCTGCGACCACGATAGAACGTTTTACGACGGGCGACTTCATCACGCGTCCTCGCCATTGATACGATGTTGATCGAGTAATTCGTTCGCGCGCTTGTCGCGTTGGGCGTCAGTTGCGCGTTCGGACTTCGTCCTGCCGAAGCGAGCGCGGTTGCTTTCGGCGACCTTCGCTGCCTGATCGCGCTCGACGCGCTTTCTGAATCGCTTCAGGTTGATGACGTCCCCCATGCTTGCTCCAATCATTTATGGCATCGAATATCGCGAGGAGAGCATGCGCCCTGCGCAGATGAGCCTGCGCGTTCTCCAGACAATCACGTTATCGCCCCCTGATAGTTCGATAGCCATTCGCATCGTTGCGAGCTGGTTGTGTACTCACCAAACGCAGCAGAACTTGTAGTCGAGACTATCCTTTAGGGGTTAACAGCGAGAATTGCATCACCCCCCGTAGTACTACGGGACTACCGTCAAGATCGTCCGGGGCGCGTCATCTGCTCTGGCTGCACGAGGCGGTCAAATTCATCTGCGGAAACGAAGCCGAGTCGCGTCGCTTCTTCTTTCAAAGTCGTGCCGCGCTGATGCGCCGTCTTCGCCACTTTGGCGGCGTTGTCGTAGCCGATCTTCGGCGCTAGCGCCGTGACCAGCATCAAAGAGCGCTCCATAAGCTCGCGAATCCGCATTTCGTCGGCTTGAATGCCGATCACGCAATGTTCGCGGAATGAACGTGCGGCGTCACCTAGTAATTGTATGGACTGCATCATGCAATGTGAGAGCAATGGTTTGTAGACGTTCAATTCGAAATGGCCCTGGCTTCCAGCCATGGTGATGGCCGTGTGATTCCCGAACACCTGACAGCACACCATGGTCAGCGCTTCGCACTGAGTCGGGTTCACCTTTCCGGGCATGATCGAGGAGCCGGGCTCGTTTTCGGGGAGAATCAGTTCGCCTAGCCCCGAGCGCGGGCCGGACCCGAGAAAGCGGATGTCGTTCGCGATCTTGAACAGGCCGGCGGCGGCCGCGTTGAGCGCGCCATGCGCGAACACATAGGCGTCGTTGGATGCCAGCGCCTCGAACTTGTTGGCCGCGGAGGTGAACGGCAGGCCGGTGATGGCAGCGACATGCCTCGCGAACAGGGCGGCGAATTTCGGATCGGCATTGAGGCCGGTGCCGACAGCCGTGCCGCCCTGGGCCAGCGGCAAGAGGTCGCGCGCCGCAATCTCGATCCTGGCGATGGCGCTCTCGACCTGGGCGGCGTAGCCGGAGAATTCCTGACCGAGCGTCAGCGGGGTGGCATCCTGCGTATGGGTGCGGCCGATCTTGACGATGCCTGCGAACGCCTCCTGCTTGGCGCGCAGGCTCGCCAGCAGCTCCGACAGGGCCGGCACGAGATGTCCCGCGATCGCACGGGCGGCCGCGATGTGCATGGCGGTGGGAAAGCAGTCGTTGGACGACTGGCTCATGTTGACGTGATCATTCGGATGCACGGGCTTCTTGGTCCCGCGCTCGCCGCCCATGAGCTCGCTGGCGCGATTGGCGATCACTTCGTTGAGGTTCATGTTGCTCTGGGTGCCGGAGCCGGTCTGCCAGACAACGAGCGGAAAATGATCGTCGAGCTTGCCGTCGATGATCTCCTGCGCCGCCTGGACGATGGCCTCGGCCATGCGCGGCTCGAGCAGGCCGAGCTCCTGGTTGGTCTTGGCTGCCGCCATCTTGACCAGCGCCAGCGCGCGCACGACGCCCATCGGCATGCGGTCGTGACCGATCCGGAAGTTCTGGCGGCTGCGCTCGGTCTGCGCGCCCCAATAGCGGTCGGCGGCGACCTCGATCGGACCGAAGCTGTCGGTCTCGGTGCGCGTCGGTGAATTAGCTGAATGTGCCATGAAGCATGCCCATGATTGGTCACGAACCGGCGCTGGCCGGTTCAAGCATGCTCAATCTAGTGATCCGTCCGCCGTTCCGCGCGCGGCGAATCCGCCTATTTCTTGCGGAAGCGGTCCAGCCGGACGACCTCGGCGCCTTCGCCTGGCGCAGCCGGCGGCTGCGGCGTGTCGTCGGTGGGCTCGGCTGCGGGTCCGGGCAGCGGCGCAACGACCGCCGACGGGGCAGGTGCCGCGGGCAGCTTCGGCGCGGCCGGCGTCTCCGCGATGGCTTCCGACGGCTCGAACTGCAGTCCGAACTGCACCGACGGATCGAAGAAGCTCTTGATGGCGTGGAACGGCACGACCAGCCGCTCCGGAATGCCGCCGAACGACAGGCCGACCTCGAACCGATCCTCGGTGACGACGAGATCCCAGAACTGGTGTTGCAGGATGATCGTCATCTCCTCGGGGTATTGCGCCAGCAGCCGTGGCGAGATCTTCACGCCCTCGGCCTTGGAGACGAAGGTGATGAAGAAATGATGCTCGCCCGGAAGCCCGTGGGCTGCGGCATCGCTCAACACCCGGCGCAGCACCCCGCGCAGCGCGTCGCGTGCCAGCACATCGTATCGAATATGATCCGTCGCCATGATCGGTCCTGTATCGTGATCGGCCGCGCCCGAATGGTCCGATCGCCGCGCCTCTCCGGCAGCGGCATCCGCGACTCGTACCCGGCCAATCGTACCCCGCATTGGTGCCGAGGTCAGCAGCCCATGCGAATCCGCAGCCAGATATGGGAACGCCTAGAAGCTGGCGGAAGTCCGGTCAACGCAGGAATGGACGGCACGGTTGCCAAAAACCTGGGGACAGCGTCGCCGGGGCAGGGAGGCCGAAGAAAAATGAAAGTGGAGGCTTCTGTTGCCAGGTGCCTCCGAACCCCGCCTAACGGAGCTTAACCCGTTAGGACTTTAAGGTGGTCTTTCAAACTGCGTTACGCAGCCTGAGCAACCGGAGCAAAGTTGTCGTTGGCAACTATTGCAGTAGCCCGATAACGGCGGAACAATACCGGGAAAAAGCTCGCCCTTTACGCCCTCGTCGATCCTATTTCGCCCCCGCCGAAACCCGTCGAACGGACGGGCTTTGGTGGAGGCGCCGGGTACCGCCCCCGGGTCCGAATGGTTTATTTCGACGGCGATTTATTTCCATAGCCGGCAAGCCGGCACAACCAATATAGGCTGCCTGCTGCCCGCTGCACAGGGTCGAAAAGGCGCAGCCCGCGACAAAAATGTGGGTCGTTGCGGGGAACCTTTCGATCACGCTTGGCAGCCCCAAATTTGTGCCTCTAGATGGCCGGATGTCCTCCGATCCCGCGGTCTCCGTCTCGCCTGCCGACACACTCAAAGAGCCGCCCAGTCTCCGTACCCTGTTCTTCGCATTCGCAAAAATGTCGCTGTCGGGATTCGGCGGCGTGCTGGTGTTTGCGCGGCGAGCGATCGTCGACGAGCACCGCTGGATGACGGCTGAGGAATTCAACGAGACCTTCGCGCTCTGCCATTTCATGCCGGGGCCGAACATCGTCAATCTCGCCATGGTGTTCGGCGCGCGGCTGCGCGGCATCGCCGGCGGGATCACCGCCTTCGCCGGCCTGCTGCTGCCGCCGATGCTGCTGATCACCTGTCTGGCGGCGGTGTATGATCATTTCGAGCACGCGGACGTCCTGCGACGGGGACTCGCCGGCGTGTCCTGCGCGGCGGTCGGTCTGCTGGCGTCGGTGGTGTTTCGCATGCTGTTGCCGCTCCTGAAGAAGCGCGACCTGCTGGGGCTTGCGGTGATGGCCGCCGTTTTCGTCGCCATCGGAGTGACGCGGTTACCGCTCCAGGAGGTGCTGCTGGTCGCGGTGCCCCTCAGCATCCTCGTCACCTTTGCCAAGGCGCGATGGGTGCGATGAGCGGCGACGACAATCCGCTGGCCCAGCTGTTCTGGACCTTCGCGCTGATCTCGCTGTTTGCCGTCGGCGGCGCAGTGGCCGCGATTCCGGAGTTGCACCGCGTTGCCGTCGACGTCCGTCACTGGATGACGGACAAGCAGTTCGCCGATGTGTTCGCGCTGTCGCAATTGTCGCCGGGGCCGAACGTCCTGATCGTCGCGTTGATCGGCTATTCTGTCGCAGGCGTGGCGGGTGCCGCAGTCGCGACGATCGCGATGTGCGGCCCGACCGCCGTGCTGTCCTATCTCGTCTGCCGCTGGCTCGGGAACGCGCGTGACGCGCGCTGGCCAGCGATGCTCCAGGCCGCGCTCGTACCGCTGTCAATCGGCCTGATGGCGGCGAGCACGTGGATCCTGGCGCAGGCCTCCGACGACAATTGGCGGGCCGTGGCGCTGACGATCGCCGCCGCCGTGGTGGCATCGTCGACACGACTCAATCCGCTCTGGCTGTTGGCTGCGGGCGGCTGCCTTGGTTTTGCTGGCCTTCTCTAGGGAAAGTCGCTAGGCAACATGAAGATGTCCGGCGGGGACTGATCCGGACCGCTGCGCGAGAACAATGACGGCCGCCAAGGCCGATCGGGGAGGACGAGGGACATGGCCGATACGACGGGCCAGCTGTCGGGCGGGGCGGCGACGGTGCCATCCGCGCGCAGCACGACTGGCGCATTGATCATTCTGGTCCTCGCCTTCGCTCCGCAAATCATCGAAATGCTGATCGGGTTCGCCGGCTTCTTTCTGCCGGTCTCCGGCCGCGGTCCGATCCAGGCGCTGACGGCCCACGCCTCGGCGCTGGGCGCCGCTCTTCCCAGCCTGGCGCAGCAATATGCCGCAGGCGGAAAGACCTCGCTCGGCTCCGACAATCTGCTGGCCCTCATCTACACCTATCCGCTGCTCGCGGTGGCGCTGTTCACCCTCCTGGTCCGTCCGCGCGCGCCGCAGGACTATTTCGGCGGCGTCGTGCTGATGGCGATCGCGCTGTTCGCGTTGTGGGCCTCGAGCGACCTTCAGGGCATGCGCGGCTTTTCGTTCGGGGCGGGCACCGCGCCGCGCATGTTCGGACTGCTGCTGCTCGCACTGGGGGCGGCGGTGGCCGCGATCGGCGCCTTGACGCCGGGCCCGCAGCTCGCGGCCTATCACTGGCGCGGACCGCTGTTCGTGTCGCTGGCGATCCTGACCTTCGCCGTCTCCATCCGTCCGCTCGGCCTTCTCATCACCGGGCTCGCGAGCTTCCTGATCGCGGCAATCGGCAGTCCGGAGACGCGCTGGCGCGAAGCGCTGATCGTCGGCGTTTGCCTGACCGCTGGCTGTGCGTTGCTGTTCCCGTACGTGCTCGGGCTCGCCATGCCGCTGTGGCCGCGTTTCCTGCTGCAGTGAGGGCGTGATGGACCTGTTTGCAAATCTCGCCCATGGCTTCGGCGTTGCGCTTACGCCGATCAATCTCCTGATGTGCCTGATCGGTGCGCTGGTCGGCACGCTCGTCGGCGTCCTGCCGGGCATCGGCACCATCGCCACCGTGGCGATGCTGCTGCCGATCACCTTCGGCCTGCAGCCGGTCGGCGCATTGATCATGCTGGCCGGCATCTACTACGGCGCTCAGTATGGCGGCTCCACCACCTCGATCCTGGTCAATATTCCGGGCGAAGCGACATCTGTGGTGACTGCGCTCGACGGCTTCCAAATGGCGAAGCAGGGCCGCGCCGGTCCGGCCCTGGCCATCGCCGCGATCGGCTCGTTCTTCGCCGGCTGCGTTGCGACCGTGCTGATCGCGATCCTCGGCGCGCCGCTCACCAAGCTCGCGCTCGCCTTCGGCCCGGCCGAATATTTCTCGCTGATGGTGCTCGGCCTGATCTTCGCGGTCGTGCTGGCGAAGGGCTCGGTGCTCAAGGCGATCGCGATGATCGTGCTCGGCCTGCTGCTGTCGATGGTCGGCTCCGACATCGAGACTGGCGTGTCGCGCATGGCCTTCAACATTCCCGAGCTCGCCGACGGACTCGGCTTCGCCACCGTCGCGATGGGCGTGTTCGGCTTCGCCGAGATCATCCGCAATCTCGATGCGGGGGCGGAGATGGACCGCGACCTCGTGCAGAAGAAGATCACGGGCCTGATGCCGACGCGCAAGGATCTCAGCGATTCCACGCCGGCGATCCTGCGCGGCACGGTGCTCGGCTCGATCCTCGGCATCCTGCCGGGCGGCGGCGCCGTCATCGCGTCGTTCGCGGCCTATACGCTCGAGAAGAAGCTGGCGAAGGATCCGTCCCGGTTCGGCCGCGGCGCCATCGAAGGTGTCGCGGCACCGGAGAGCGCCAACAACGCGGCGGCGCAGACCTCCTTCATTCCGCTGCTGACCCTCGGCATCCCGCCGAATGCGGTGATGGCGCTGATGGTGGGCGCGATGACCATTCACGGCATCGTGCCGGGTCCGCAGGTGATGCAGAAGCAGCCTGATCTGGTCTGGGGCATGATCGCCTCGATGTGGATCGGCAATCTGATGCTGATCATCATCAACCTGCCCTTGGTCGGCATCTGGGTGCGGCTGCTGCGCGTGCCGTACCGGCTGATGTTCCCCTCGATCGTGATCTTCTGCGCGATCGGCATCTACTCGGTGAACAATTCGCCAGTCGATGTCGTGCTCGCCGGCGCCTTCGGCCTCGTCGGCTATTGGCTGATCAAGCACGATTTCGAGCCGGCGCCGCTGCTGCTCGGCATGGTGCTTGGGCCGCTGATGGAGGAGAATCTGCGCCGAGCGCTCTTGATCTCGCGCGGCGACTGGTCGGTGTTCCTGACGCGACCGCTGTCGGCGGTGCTGCTCGCGATTGCGGCGGGTCTCTTGGTGCTGGCGGTGTTGCCGACGCTTCGCCGCAAGCGCGACGAGGTGTTCGTCGAAAGCGAAGGCTGACCTGCGGCGGCACGCCGCAGGCGGAAGTCGAATCGACCTCGGACAAGACGCTGTGATGTAGCTATCACGAGCGAAAGGCCCGCAACTGAGCGGGCCCCGAGGGAGGAATTCGATGAGCTGGTGCAGTCGTGCACTTTCGTTTGGTTGGCTGGCGGCCATCGCCGGCGTCGTTGCCGGGTTCGGTGTGTCGATAACATCAGCCGAGGCGCAGAACTATCCGGCGCGCAGCATGACGATGATCGTTCCGTTTGCGGCGGGCGGCCCGACCGACGTCATCGCCCGCATCGTCACCGCGCACATGGCGCAGACGCTGGGCCAGAGCATCATCATCGAGAACGTCGTCGGCGCCGGCGGCACCACGGCGACCACGCGCGCGGCGCGCGCCGCGAATGACGGCTACACGCTGATCACCGGCCATATGGGCACTCATGCCGCCGCGGTGCCGCTCTATCCCAAGCTCGCCTATCATCCGGAGAAGGATTTCGAGCCGGTGGCGCTGCTCGCGGGCACGCCGATCCTGATCCTGGCGCGCAAGGATTTCGCGCCAAAGGACACCAAGGAGTTCGTGGACTACATCAAGGCCAACAGCGAGAAGGTCAACGCCGCTCATGCCGGCGTCGGCTCGGTGTCGCATGTCTCTTGCGAACTCCTGAACTCGATCCTCGACGTCAAGCCGGTCGGCGTGCCCTTCAACGGCACGGGTCCCGCGATGAACGCGCTGGTCGCCGGTCAGGTCGACTACATGTGCGACCAGATCGTCAATGCCGTGCCGCAGATCAACGCCGGCACCATCAAGGCCTATGCGATCGCGACGCCGGAGCGCAATCCGGCGCTGCCGAACGTCCCGACCACCACGGAGGCGGGGTTACCGAAGTTCCAGGCCCAGGCCTGGAACGCGATCTTCGCGCCCAAGGGCACGTCGCCTGCGATCGTCGCCAAGCTCAACGCGGCCGCCGCCAAGGCCCTCGAGGACGAGGGCGTGCGCAAGCGCCTGCTCGAGCTCGGCAGCGTCATTCCGGCACCGGCGGATCGGACCCCGGAGGCGCTGGGGGCGCTGGTGAAGGGCGAAGTCGTCAAATGGAGCGCTGTGCTGAAGCCGGCGACCTAGCCTTCAGGCCGATGGCCAGGGCAGGGGGCGGGACCGCAGGGTTCCGCCCCTTGTCATTCGGGGCGCGGCGGCCGACATTTTTCAGGGTATAATCGGCGACCGGGCCGAGTCGAGGCTAGGGTCCGGCGATCCCCGCCGTTAAATTCGCCGCCTTCCGCCAATAGGCCACCAGCGCGCACCATGCACCAGTATCACGACCTGCTCGAACGCATCCTGTCCGACGGTGCAGAGAAGCACGACCGCACCGGCACCGGCACCTATTCCGTGTTCGGCCACCAGATGCGCTTCAACCTCGCCGCCGGCTTCCCGCTGGTCACGACCAAGCGGTTGCCGCTGAAGGCGATCGTGCATGAGCTGTTGTGGTTCCTGAAGGGCGACACCAACATCAAATATCTGCACGACCACGGCGTCACCATCTGGGACGAGTGGGCCGACGCCAATGGCGATCTCGGCCCCGTCTACGGTTATCAATGGCGATCCTGGCCGACACCGGACGGGGGGCATATCGACCAGATCAGCCATGTCATCGACATGATCAAGCGCAATCCGGATTCGCGCCGGCTGATCGTCACGGCGTGGAATCCGGCTGACGTCGAGAAGATGGCGCTGCCGCCGTGCCACTGCCTGTTCCAGTTCTACGTCGTCAACGGCAAGCTGTCGTGCCAGCTCTACCAGCGCTCGGCCGACGTCTTCCTCGGCGTGCCCTTCAACATCGCCTCCTATGCGTTGCTGACGATGATGGTGGCGCAGGTGACGGGCCTCAAGCCGGGCGAGTTCGTGCACTCCTTCGGCGACGTGCACCTCTATTCGAACCATAAAGAGCAGGCCCGCCTGCAACTGACCCGGGCGCCCCGGCCGCTACCGACCATGACGCTCAATCCCGACGTGAAGGACATCTTCGCCTTCCGCTACGAGGATTTCGCGCTCGCCGGCTACGACCCGCATCCGCACATCAAGGCCGAGGTCGCGGTCTGACGCATGCCTCTGACAATCCGTCCTGCCCGGCCTGATGACATCGGCACCGTGCTCGCGCTGATCCGCGAGCTTGCCGACTACGAGAAGCTCGCGCATGAGGTGGTGGCGACCGAGGCGGACATTGCCGGCGCGCTGTTCTGCGACCACCCGAAGCTGTTCTGCGATCTCGCGGAATGGAACGGCAGCATCGCGGGCTTCGCGGTGTGGTTCGTCAACTTCTCCACCTTCGCCGGCAGGCCCGGCATCTATCTCGAAGACCTGTTCGTACGGCCGGTGTTCCGCCGCAACGGCATCGGCCAGGCGCTGCTTGGCCATCTCGCCAAGACCTGCGTGGAGCGCGATTACGCGCGGCTGCAATGGTCGGTGCTGGACTGGAACACGCCGTCGATCACGTTCTACAAGTCGCTCGGCGCCGAGCTGATGGACGACTGGACCCTGTGCAAGGTGACGGGGGCGTCGCTGGCGCAGCTTGCGGAGAAGGCGCCGTGATCGAGATCGTGTTCGTCGTCGCCATGGCCGAGAACCGCGTGATCGGCGCTGATGGCGCGATCCCGTGGCGGCAGAAGAGCGACATGCGGCGGTTCAAGGCGATGACCATGGGCCGGCCGATCGTGATGGGGCGCAAGACCTTCATGTCGTTCCCGCGCCGGCCGCTGCCGGGCCGCACCAACATCGTCATCACCCGCGACACAGCGTTTCGCGCACCCGGCACGATCGTGACCCACGGCATCAACGAAGCGCTCACCATCGCGCGGGGTGATGCGCTGCGGCGTTCAGCCGCGGAGATTGCGATCGTCGGCGGCGCCGAGATCTATGCGGCGACGATGCCGGTCGCCGACCGGCTGGAGATCACGGAGGTGCACGCGACCCCTCCGGGCGATACGCTGTTTCCCGCGATCGATCCCGCCCAATGGACCGAGGTGGCGCGGGAGCGTCATCCTTCGGGGCCCGACGATCAGGCCGAATTCTCCTATGTGACCTATCGCCGGATCCGCTGATCGTGCGAGGCTGCGGGGCGCCGCGGCTGCCGCATCAAGACCATCCGTTAATGATGACGTCGCGTTATCAGGTCGTATGGCGGTTTCGGGGGCGCGGCAAACGGGCGCTTCCGGCCCTGTTTACATTGACAAAACCCGGTTCGGGCTTAGCTGGAGCGCTACGTTGTAAGGGGCGGGCCCGTCCCTTATAAACCGGCCGCCGACGGGGGCCGGCGTTTGGGCAGTATCAGCCTCTCGGAGGAGATCGATCGATGGCGTGGAAGAATCAGGGCGGAGGCCCGTGGGGTCAGGGTCCCAAGGGGCCCTGGGGCTCGGGACCGCAACCGGTCGGTCCAAGGCCGCCCGACCTGGAAGATCTTCTGCGGCGCGGCCAGGATCGGCTGCAGCAGTTCGTGCCGGGCGGCGGTTTCGGCACCGCGGGCATCCTCCTGATCGTGCTCGGCGCGATCGTCATCTGGCTGGCCTCCGGCATCTACCGCGTACAGTCCGAGGAGCTCGGCGTCGTGCTGCGCTTCGGCAAGTATGTCCGCGATGAGCAGCCCGGCCTGCGTTATCACCTGCCTTACCCGATCGAGACCGTGCTGCTGCCCAAGGCGCTGCGCGTCAACTCGATCTCCATCGGCATCACCGCCGGTGATGACGGCCGGCGTGGCGGCCGCGGTGGTCGCGACGTGCCCGAGGAAAGCCTGATGCTGACCGGCGACGAGAACATCGTCGACGTCGACGTCACCGTGCTCTGGCGCATCAAGCCGAAGGGCGCCGCCGACTTCCTGTTCAACATCCAGAACCCGGAAGGCACCGTGAAGGCGGTGGCCGAGAGCGCGATGCGCGAGGTGATCGGCCGCTCCAACATCCAGCCGATCCTGACCGGCGCCCGTACCGTGATCGAGCAGAACGTGCAGGAGCTGATGCAGAAGACGCTCGATAATTACGGCTCGGGCATCCAGATCACCCAGGTGCAGATGCAGAAGGTCGATCCGCCGGCCCAGGTCATCGAGGCCTTCCGCGACGTGCAGGCGGCGCGCGCCGACCTCGAGCGTCTGCAGAACGAAGCCCAGACCTACGCCAACAAGGTCGTGCCGGACGCGCGCGGCCGCGCCGCGCAGATCCTCCAGATCGCCGAAGGCTACAAGGAGCAGGCGATCGCCGAGGCCAAGGGCCAGAGCGCGCGCTTCCTGAAGGTCTATGACGAGTACAAGAAGGCTCCCGAAGTGACCCGTGAACGGATCTATCTCGAGACCATGGAGCGCGTGCTCGGCGGCTCCGAGAAGCTCGTGCTCGACAGCGGCGCCTCCGGCGGACCCGTGCCGCTGCTGCCGCTCGGCGATCTCGCGCCGCGCCGCCAGGCGCCGGCCGCTCAGCAGGGAGCCGTCCGATGAGGTCCCCCGTTGCAGGCATCGTCGCGCTGATCGCGGTGCTCGTGATCGTCGTCGTCGGCTACAGCTCGCTGTTCACCGTGGCCCAGACCGAGCAGGCGCTGGTGGTGCGGTTCGGCAAGCCGGTCGACGTCGTCACCCAGCCCGGCCTGAACTTCAAGGCGCCGTTCATCGACAACGTGATCTCGATCGACAAGCGCATCCTCGACCTCGAGAACCCCTCGCAGGAGGTGATCGCGTTCGACCAGAAGCGGCTCGTGGTCGACGCCTTCGCGCGCTACAAGATCAAGAACGCGTTGCAGTTCTACCAGAGCGTCGGCTCGATCCAGACCGCCAACGTCCAGCTCGGCACCTTGCTCAACGCGGCGCTGCGCCGCGTGCTCGGCGAGGTCACCTTCACGCAGGTCGTGCGTGACGAACGCGAGGGCCTGATGCGCAAGATCCGCGATCAGCTCGACAAGGAGGCCGACGCCTACGGCATCCAGGTGGTCGACGTCCGCATCCGCCGCGCCGACCTGCCTGAGGCCAACAGCCAGGCCGTCTACAAGCGCATGATGACCGAGCGGCAGCGCGAGGCCGAGGAGTTCCGCGCGCTCGGCGGCCAGAAGGCCCAGGAGATCCGGTCAAAGGCCGATCGCGAGGCGACGGTGATCGTCGCCGAGGCGAACTCGCAGGCCGAGCAGACCCGGGGCGCCGGCGACGCCGAGCGCAACCGGCTGTTTGCCGAGGCCTACGGCAAGGACCGCGACTTCTTCGCCTTCTACCGCTCGATGACGGCGTATGAGAACGGCCTGAAGTCCGGCGACACCCGCTTCCTGCTGCGGCCCGATTCGGAGTTCTTCCGCTACTTCGCCAACCCCTCGGGGAAGTCGGGTGCGGAGACGCCATCGACCGCTGCCAGCAGCTCGACCGCGGCTGCTGCGGTGCCGGCTCCCAAGCCGTGATGGTGTTGGCTGCGGCCGATCCGGGCGAATAAGAGTTGACACGGACGGGGCGAAGCCGTTGCTTCGCCCCGCTTGATATCAAGAAGGTCGAATGGGAGGTCCGGGTCCGATGAGGTCCATTGCTTTTTCCGATTTCCTCATCGGATTGGGTATCCTGTTCGTGCTCGAAGGCCTGATGTTCGCGGCCAGTCCGGACTGGATGCGGCGGGCGATGAAGACGGCGATGGCCACGCCCGACAATGTGCTGCGCGCCGTCGGCATCGGCTCGGCGGTTGCGGGCCTTGTTCTGATCTGGGTGATCCGGCGGCCGATCTGAGCGGCCGAAGGGCGGCCGGTCCGCTCCCGTCCCCGGCAGACAGGAACGCCGGCCGGGCCCGGTCATTGCCGTTCGCCGCCCGGCCAACGCCATTGTGAGG
Organism: Bradyrhizobium sp. HKCCYLS3077; assembly: GCF_051167555.1. Lineage (NCBI taxonomy): Bacteria > Pseudomonadati > Pseudomonadota > Alphaproteobacteria > Hyphomicrobiales > Nitrobacteraceae > Bradyrhizobium > Bradyrhizobium sp. HKCCYLS3077. The sequence goes on from NZ_JBNPTH010000002.1 coordinate 394,788, forward strand.
CGATGGCTGCGCCATTTTGCCGTATTAGGTCGCCCTCAATGATGAATTCGGTGGTCCGATCCGGCGTGCTTGCGTCGCCGCCCGGTTCCGGCGCACTGTACCGTTGAATTCGCCGCTTTTTCTGGAGATCCGCCCGATGACCGCAACGCTTGCTTTCAGCCGTCGCCTGCGTCCCGTCCTGGCTGCGGCCGTCCTCGCCGCCGGCTGGGCGCTGGCGCCGGCCCCGGCCTCGGCGCGCGGTCCGGAGGGGATCGCCGACGTCGCCGAGAAGGTGATCGACGCCGTCGTCAACATCTCGACCTCGCAGACCGTCGAGGCCAAGGGCGGCGGCTCCTCCGAGGGCCGCAACGCCAATCCGCAGGTGCCGCCGGGCTCGCCGTTCGAGGAGTTCTTCGACGACTTCTTCAAGAACCGCCGCGGCGGTCCGGGTGGCCGTGGCGGCGCCGACAACTCGCCCCGCCGCACCAACTCGCTCGGCTCCGGCTTCATCGTCGACGACTCGGGCGTGGTCGTCACCAACAACCACGTCATCGCCGATGCCGACGAGATCAACGTGATCCTCAACGACGGCACCAAGATCAAGGCCGAGCTGGTCGGCGTCGACAAGAAGACCGACCTTGCGGTGCTCAAGTTCAAGCCGCCGCGGCAGCTCACGGTCGTCAAGTTCGGCGACTCCGACAAGCTGCGGCTCGGCGACTGGGTGGTCGCGATCGGCAACCCGTTCAGCCTCGGCGGCACGGTCACCGCCGGCATCGTCTCGGCCAAGAACCGCGACATCTCGTCGGGTCCCTATGACAGCTACATCCAGACCGACGCCGCCATCAACCGCGGCAATTCCGGCGGTCCGCTGTTCAACCTCGATGGCGAGGTCATCGGCGTCAACACGCTGATCATCTCGCCGTCGGGCGGCTCGATCGGCATCGGCTTCGCCGTGCCGTCCAAGACGGTTGCCGGCGTCGTCGATCAGCTTCGCCAGTTCGGCGAGCTGCGCCGCGGCTGGCTCGGCGTGCGCATCCAGGGCGTCACCGATGAGATCGCCGAGAGCCTCAACATCAAGCCCGCCCGCGGCGCGCTGGTTGCCGGCGTCGACGACAAGGGCCCGGCCAAGCCGGCCGGCATCGAGCCCGGCGACGTCGTCGTCAAGTTCGACGGCCGCGACATCAAGGAGCCGAAGGACCTGTCGCGCATCGTCGCCGATACGGCTGTCGGCAAGGAGGTCGACGTCGTCGTGATCCGCAAGGGCCAGGAGCAGACGTTGAAGGTCAAGCTCGGCCGGCTCGAGGACAATGAGAAGGTGCAGCAGGCCGCGATCAAGAAGGACGAGCCGGCCGAGAAGCCGGTGACCCAGAAGGCGCTCGGGCTCGATCTCGCCGCGTTGTCGAAGGATTTGCGCACGCGCTACAAGATCAAGGACAGCGTCAAGGGCGTCGTCGTCACCGGCGTCGACCAGTCCTCCGATGCCGCCGAGAAGCGGCTGTCGGCCGGCGACGTCATCGTCGAGGTCGCGCAGGAGGCGGTGACCTCCGGCGCCGACATCAAGAAGCGCGTCGATCAGTTGAAGAAGGACGGCAAGAAGTCGGTCCTGCTGCTGGTGTCGAACGCCGACGGCGAGCTGCGCTTCGTGGCGTTGAGCTTGCAGTAGCGCGGACTGTGGTCGATCGAGGTCAGCGACGCTGTCAGATACTGCGCCCTCTCCCACCCTGGCGAAGCTTCGCTTCGCCTTGGGGGAGAGGGCGCTGTATCTGGCAGAGCTGATCACGCTTGCTGAGTTGATAGTATGTGGGGTGGGCAAAGGCGCGCCCATACTGCGGGCTTGATGCGCCGAGCTATCCCGCGCCGTGCCCACTATTGCCGTCCGCGATTGCGGATCGACGGTGGGCACGCGACCGCCCTGCGGGCGTCCGCTTTGCCCATCCTACGGCGCCATCGCTGAGAGCCCGACTGCATCGACGTACTTCGCTGTCGTCCCGGCCTTGAGCCGGGACCCATACCCCCAGGGAGCGGTTTGGGGGCAGGCTGGTCATTAGCATTTTGCCCGTCACATCCGCTGCGGCGTATGGGTCCCGGATCGGCGCCGTGCCGCGCTGTCGCGCGTCGCGGCTTGTCCGGGACGACGATGGGGAAACATCCGATTCACATCTCAAACAGCGCAGGCGAAGTCATCAGTTGGACGACATGCGATCGCGTTCTCGCGGCTGCTATCGCCCGAGCTCTGCGACCACTCGTCCCTCGCGAACATGCAGAGGGCGCAGGGAATGCCGGGTGACAGCCTCACCCATGGCCCGCCTGCGGAAAAAAATGCAGGCGGCAGGTACCACAGGCAAAGCCGGAACACGCCGGCATTCCCTGCGCGATGGTCTTCACGCTTATACGCAGTCTCCCTGGTGCGCCGGGCTTGTTGGCCACCATGCCGCAACAATGCTTGCGCATTGCGCGGGGGGACACCAGCATCGGGGTGTCAGGACGCTGCGACTTCACGTCCGCAACCGATCGTTCGTCCGCGCCTCCGTTGCCGAAGACGCTGCGATCTCTCGCGGCCACCGCATCCCACCTCGCGTGTCGTGACGATCGCGCGCAACGCCCCTCCGCAGTGAGGCGGGATGGGCGGATCCAACCACGACTTCAGAAAAATAGCAATTAGATTATTTTTATCGGAAGTCGAGGGCGCGCTACCGGAGGCGCGGCGGACTGGTCCCGCCGCACCCGCCGCTCACAGCGAGCGCTGATTGACCCGCTTCGACAGCTCCTCGGCGCTTTCCTTGCGCTCGGAGTAGCGGTCGACCAGATAGTCCGCGCGGTCGCGCGTCAGCAGCGTGAACTTCACGAGCTCCTCCATGACGTCCACCACGCGATCGTAATAGGCCGAGGGCTTCATGCGGTCGTCGTCGTCGAACTCCGCGAACGCCTTGGGCACCGAGGACTGGTTCGGGATGGTGATCAGGCGCATCCAGCGCCCGAGCACGCGGAGCTGGTTCACCGCGTTGAACGACTGAGAGCCGCCGGAGACCTGCATCACCGCGAGCGTCTTGCCCTGCGTCGGCCTGGTGGCGCCGAGCGCGAGCGGAATCCAGTCGATCTGCGTCTTCATCACGCCGGTCATCGCGCCATGCCGCTCCGGCGAGCACCACACCATGCCCTCGCACCAGGTCACGAGGTCGCGCAACTCGTTGACCTTGGGATGATCCGGCCAGGCGTCGTCGACCAGCGGCAGCCCGTGCGGGTCGAAGCTCCGCGTCTCCGCGCCGAAGCGCGTCAGGATGCGCGCAGCCTCCTCGGTCAGCAGCCGGCTGAACGAGCGTTGCCGGAGCGATCCGTACAGCAGCAGGATGCGTGGTGGATGCGAGGAGGGCGTGACGTCGAGGAGCTTTGCGCGATCGATCGGGCTGAACGAGGCCTCGTTAAGCTGCGGCGTCTCATCAGTCAAGGCGGCTCTCCGGACGGATCTGGCACCAACGGGGTTGCGAGCGCCCTCGGGCCGGCACGACGGAGGCTCGATGAGAACGGCTCCTCGCAAGCATGGCGCCTGGATTCAGGTCGGTCAACGGAAGCAGGCAGATGGGGCTCAACTGAGGCGCCGGGCTGCATGGCGCTGCTGGACTCGTCGGGCGCCTGAAGAGGCGCGAAGCCAGAGGCGGCACCTCCTCGATGCCCGCGGAGCAGGCTCGAGGAGATGGCCGAGAGCGAAGGTCGCGCCTTTAGTTGCGCGCGTTGCCGATGGTGCTCGGCGCGAGCGCGGCGCTGCGGCGATGAGGCGTCAGTACGGCGAGCTGCAGCGGCGTGGCCGGCATGCCGGCACGGATGAGGTCGGCGACCGGAGCCTGCTCCTCGGCGGCCGAGGCGCCGATGACGGCAAGCTGATGCTGGGTGGCGGGAAGCGAGGCGGCTTCGAAGGTCGGGCGCTCGTCGGCGAAAGCGGCACCGGCGGCGAGCGTCACCGCGACAAGAGCGCTGGTGGCGAAGGTTTTGGAGAAGGTCATCGAGCGGTCCTTTGGATACGAGGATCGATTGCGCATGCAATCGCGGTTCGTTTCCTTGGACGCTCCCTGAGACGTTTTCGCTCTTAGGTTATACGCGGGGTGTTTGACAATTCATTGATTTTTGATGTCGGGAGAACGGCAGCTTGGTACCGGTCTTCATGGGATCATCGAATGAGGTGATATGCGATCTGGAATGATGCGGCATGGCGTTGCGCGTGCGCGGGCTGGAATGAAATAAAACTCCGAAGGTTGACGCTGCAAACCATGCCGCGGCGGTCAACCGGCCGCATGCGATTCGTTTAGCGGCCCCCCGATTTCGAGCGCTAAATGTGGCTCCGTTATTGCGAGCGCAGCGAAGCAATCCAGGGCTGCACAAGGACTCTGGATTGCTTCGCTGCGCTCGCAATGACGGTTTGGGCAAGCAGCTTGCGCCACTCTCCGCCGTCATCGTCCGCGAAGGCGGACGATCCAGTACGTCGGGACGGTCGTGATCGACCCGAGACGCCGCGGCGTACTGGATGCCCGCCTGCGCGGGCATGACACTGAGTTTTTGCCGCACAAGGTTTGCCGTAGCCAGCGTGAGCGTAGCGAGATGCGGGGTCTCACGAACGAGCAGGAGACCCTGGGTCGCTTCGCTCGCCCGGGCTACGCCCTCCACGGTCATTGCGAGCGCAGTGCGCTGTGCTCGCAATGACGCTGGAAGGGGCGCGGCGTCCTCGCTGGCGCTTGTTAGTATCAGTCCACGAACTGATCGCGCGTGTAGCCCTGGGCGTAGAGCAGGGCGGTGAGGTCGCCGTGGTCGATGCGGGCGGAGGCGGCTGCGGAGACGGCGGGCTTGGCGTGATAGGCGACGCCGAGGCCGGCCGCCTCGATCATGCCGAGATCGTTGGCGCCATCGCCGACCGCGAGCGTGTCGATCTCGTCGACGTCGAAGGACTCGCGCAGCTCGACGAGGGTGGCGAGCTTGGCGTCGCGGCCGATGATCGGCTCGCGCACCTCGCCGGTCAGCTTGCCGGCATCGATGACGAGCTCGTTGGCGCGGTTCTCCTGAAAGCCGATCTTGGCCGCGACCGCATTGGTGAACAGCGTGAAGCCGCCGGAGATCAGGCAGGTATAGGCGCCATGCGCGCGCATCGTCATCACGAGCTGGCGAGCGCCCGGCGTCAGCTTGATGCGCTTGGCGAGCACCTCGTCGACGACGCTGACCGGCAGGTCCTTCAGCAGCGCGACGCGCTCGCGCAGCGCCGGCTCGAAGGCGATCTCGCCGCGCATCGCGCGCTCGGTGATGGCGGCGACCTTCGGCTTCAGCCCGGCAAAATCGGCCAGCTCGTCGATGCATTCCTGGCCGATCATGGTGCTATCCATGTCCGCGAGAAAAAGCTTCTTGCGCCGGACGGCCTCGGGCTGCACCACGATGTCGATCGGCATGTCGCCGCGCAGGTCGCGCAGCCGCGCCTCGAGCTTGTGGACCTCGCCGTCATGCGAGAACGGGATGTCGATCGCGACCTCGTCGAACAGCCAGCGCGGCGTGCCCGGCGACGGCAGCACGGCCAGGAAGGCCTCCACGATCGTGGTATCAAGTGCGGGATCGGCGGGATTGCAGATGAAGGTGGCGACGAGAGACATCAGGTGACTTTGCCAGGGATCAACAAAGCCGTGCTTATCGCAGGGCCGACCGCCAGCGGCAAGTCGGCGCTGGCGATGGAACTTGCGCAAAAAGCGGGCGGGGTCGTCATCAATACCGATTCCATGCAGATCTACCGCGACCTGAGGGTGCTGACGGCGCGGCCGACAGTCGAGGAAGAGGCCGCGGTGCCGCACCGGCTGTACGGCCACGTCGATGCCGCCGTGAACTACTCGGCCGGCCATTTTGTCCGTGATGCCGCCGAGGTGCTTGATGGGGTGCTGGGGGCAGGGCGGCTGCCGATCTTCATCGGCGGCACCGGGCTGTACTTCAAGGCGCTGACGCGGGGGCTGTCGGCGGTGCCGCCAGTGCCGGAGGAGGTGCGCGAGGCGGTGCGCGAAAGACTCGAGCGCGAGGGTGTCGAGGCGCTGCATGCCGAGCTGGCGCGCCGCGATCCCGAGGCGGGGGCGCGGCTGAACGTCCGCGACCGTACTCGGGTGGCCCGGGCACTGGAGGTGATCGAGGCGACCGGTCGGCCATTGGCCGACTGGCACGCGGAGACGACGCCACCGCTGCTGCCGGAGGGGAGCTATCGCGCGCTGTTCATCGCGCCGGAGCGAGAGGCGCTGTATGCGCGGATCGATGCGCGGTTCGAGGCGATGCTGGAGGCCGGCGCCCTGGCGGAGGTCGAGCGGCTCGCCGCGCGCGGCCTCGATCCGCTGCTGCCGGCGATGAAGGCCCACGGCGTGCCGGCCCTGATCCGTTCTCTCCGGGGCGAGATCACGCGCGAGGAGGCGGCCACCATCGGCAAGGCGGACACGCGACATTACGCCAAGCGGCAGTTCACCTGGTTTCGGCATCAGCTGCCGGAGTTCGAGTGGATGAGCCCGGAGGCGGCGAGGGGGTGGGTCGTCAAACTCTAGCGGCATCGTCATTCCGGGACATCGCGAAGCGATGGGCCCGGAATCCATAACCACGATCGGGCGTATGGATTCCGGGCTCGCCCTTCGGGCGCCCCGGAATGACGACCTGGTTTGGAGATGCAGCGGGTCCTCTTCTCCAGCCCTTTTTGCCTTGTCTTGGAAAGCAGAGGCCAAATTACCGCTCGCCGAACCGCAAATTCCGCGCTACCTTGACAAAATCGCGCTGGCGAGCCTGCTTTGCCTTGACATCAAGGTCACCATGGTTATGTTCGCGCAACCTTTGGGAAGCCAACTCGCCGTCATGCGCAATTTTATTGCCATTCTCCTTATCGTAGTCGTACCCAGGCGCATCGCCGGGGATGGCTAGCGGCCATCCAAAATCCGAGCGGTGCGCAGGGCCTTCCAGGGCCCTTTTTTATTGCCCGGAAGCCACCACCGATCCTGAACCAAGCGACTGAAGCCCAAGCGAACCGACCGACCAAACGACCACCCGCTTTCGAGAAGCGATCCGGAGCCCACCATGACCGACAAGAGCCACGATCCGAACCAGATGACCGGCGCCGCGATGATCGTGCGCGCGCTCATCGACCACGGCGTGCAGCACATCTTCGGCTATCCCGGCGGCGCGGTGCTTCCGATCTATGACGAGATCTTCCAGCAGAGCGAGGTCGAGCACATCCTGGTCCGCCACGAGCAGGGCGCGGGCCACGCCGCGGAGGGCTATGCGCGCTCGACCGGCAAGCCCGGCGTCGTGCTGGTGACCTCGGGTCCCGGCGCCACCAACATGGTGACGCCGCTGGCGGATGCGATGATGGATTCGATCCCGCTGGTCTGCATCACCGGCCAGGTGCCGACGCATCTGATCGGCAACGACGCCTTCCAGGAGTGCGACACCGTCGGCATCACCCGGCCCTGCACCAAGCACAACTGGCTGGTCCGCAACGTCAATGATCTCGCCAAGGTGCTGCACGAGGCGTTCTATGTCGCGACGTCCGGCCGCCCCGGCCCGGTCGTCGTCGACGTGCCGAAGGACGTGCAGTTCGCCACCGGCACCTATCATCCGCCGCGCAAGTCCGACGTCCACGTCTCCTACGCGCCGCGCGTCAAGGGCGACGCGATGCAGATCCGCAAAGCCGTCGCGCTGTTGGCCTCGGCCAAGCGGCCGGTGATCTATTCCGGCGGCGGCGTCATTAATTCTGGCCCCGAGGCGTCGCGGCTGCTGCGCGAGCTGGTCGAGGTCACCGGCTTTCCGATCACTTCGACCCTGATGGGCCTGGGCGCCTATCCGGCGTCGGGTCCCAATTGGCTGGGCATGCTGGGCATGCACGGCACCTACGAGGCCAACATGACGATGCATGATTGCGACGTCATGCTGTGCGTCGGCGCGCGCTTCGACGACCGCATCACCGGCCGCACCGACGCGTTCTCGCCGAACTCGAAGAAGATCCACATCGACATCGATCCGTCCTCGATCAACAAGAACATCCGCGTCGACGTGCCGATCATCGGCGATTGCGGCGACGTGCTCGCCGACATCCTGCAGGTGTTCAAGGCGGAGGCGAAGAAGCCCGACATCAAGTCGTGGTGGCAGGAGATCGCGGTCTGGCGCGCGCGCAACTCGCTCGCCTACAAGCCCAACCGTGACGTCATCATGCCGCAATATGCGATCCAGCGGCTGTTCGAGCTGACGCGCGGCCGCGACACCTACATCACGACCGAGGTCGGCCAGCACCAGATGTGGGCGGCGCAGTTCTACGGCTTCGAGGAGCCGCACCGCTGGATGACCTCCGGCGGCCTCGGCACCATGGGCTATGGCCTGCCGGCGGCGATCGGCGTCCAGGTCGCGCATCCCGACAGCCTGGTCATCGACATCGGCGGCGATGCCTCGGTGCAGATGACGATGCAGGAGATGTCGACGGCCGTGCAGTACGAGCTGCCGGTCAAGATCTTCATCCTGAACAACCAGTACATGGGCATGGTGCGGCAGTGGCAGCAGCTGCTGCACGGCAACCGCCTGTCGCATTCCTACTCGGAGGCGCTGCCGGACTTCGTCAAGCTCGCGGAGGCTTATGGCGGCGTCGGATTGCAGGTGAGCAAGCCGGGCGATCTCGACGGCGCGATCAAGGAGATGATCTCGGTGAAGAAGCCGGTGCTGTTCGACTGTCGCGTCGCGGCGCTGGAAAACTGCTTCCCAATGATCCCGTCGGGCAAGGCGCATAACGAGATGATCCTGCCGGCCGAGGCGTCCGATCCGGCCGCGGCGTTCGCGGGCGGCAAGGCGCTGGTGTGAGTCGAACCGGTAGCACTGAAGAGCTGATGTGAGATCGTCGTGACCGGGATGCGCCCCACAAACTCCGCTGTCATCGCCCGGCTTGACCGGGCGATCCAGTACGCCGCGGCCGTCGTGGGTCCGACGACCGCCGCGGCGTACTGGATGCCCGCCTTCGCGGGCATGACACGGTGGTGCGGCAGGCGCGCTCCTAACCTTTCCCCGCGTGCGGGGAGAGGTCGGATCGCATCGCCAGATGCGATCCGGGTGAGGGAGGCTCTCCGCACGGTCGGTGCCCGTGGCTGCCCCTCACCCCAACCCTCTCCCCGTAAGAACGGGGAGAGGGGGCGCAGCGGCGCTCGCGGTTGCGAGCTCGACAAACATGAGCAGTCCCATGTTCACATTAGCTGAGCTCGAAGCCGCCCACGCCATCGTCGGCACTGCCGTGCCGGCGACGCCGGCGCATGCGTGGCCGCTGCTGGCGCAGCGGCTGGGGACTGAGGTCGTCGTCAAGCACGAGAACCATACGCCGGCGGGTGCCTTCAAGGTGCGCGGCGGGCTCGTCTATGTCGACAACCTCAAGCGCACGCAGCCGGATGTCCGCGGGCTGATCACCGCGACGCGCGGCAATCATGGCCAGAGCGTTGCGTTCGCCGGCCGCCGCAACGGCCTGCCGGTGACGATCTATGTGCCGAAAGGCAACTCGGTCGAGAAGAACCGCGCGATGGCGGCGTTCGGGGCGGAGCTGATCGAGCACGGCAGCGACTTCCAGGAATCGCGCGAGGAGGCGATCCGCCACGCCGCGCGCGACGGCCTGCACATGGTGCCGTCGTTCCATCCGGATCTCGTCCGCGGCGTCGCCACCTACGCGCTGGAGCTGCTGCGCGCGGCGCCCGATCTCGACGTGCTCTATGTGTCGGTCGGGCAGGGCTCCGGCATCTGCGGCTGCATCCTGGCGCGCGATCTGCTCGGGCTGAAGACCGAGATCGTCGGCGTGCAATCGACCGGCGCGCCGTCCTATGCGCTGTCGTTCGCGGCGCGTACGGTTGTCACGACCAACAGCGCCGACACCCATGCCGACGGCCTCGCGACCCGCAGCCCGGATGCGGATGCGCTCGCGATCATCCTGAAGGGCGCCTCGCGCATCGTGCAGGTCAGCGATGCCGAGATCGCCGACGCCATCCGCATCTTCTGGACCGATACTCACAATGTCGCCGAAGGCGCCGGCGCGGCCTCGCTCGCGGCCGCCTTGCAAGAGAAGCCCAAGCTGGCCGGCAAACGCGTCGGCCTGGTGCTGACCGGCGGCAACATCGATCTCGACCTGTTCAGGCGCTGGGTGATGCCGGCGGCCGCTGAAACTGAGAAGGCGGGTGCCGCATGAGGTGCACCCTGCGCACCACAAACAACGCCGTCATGCCCGGGCTTGACCCGGGCATCCACGAGCCGCGAGCGCGCCGCTCGACGTGGATGGCCGGGAGCGCAGACAAGTTTACGCAGTCTGCGCAAGGCAGACTGCTATGCCCGGCCATGACGACTGAGATTACACGGGGACACCAATGAACCAGCCAGCCTCCGCCTATTTCATCGAAGACCGTCACGACCCGAACGAGACCCACACGCTCTCCGTCCTGGTGCAGAACGAGCCCGGCGTGCTCGCGCGCGTCATCGGCCTGTTCTCCGGGCGTGGCTACAACATCGAGAGCCTCACCGTCTCCGAGACCGAGAGCCAGAAGCACCTCTCGCGCATCACCATCGTCACCACGGGCACGCCGATGGTGATCCAGCAGATCAAGCACCAGCTCGATCGCATGGTCCCGGTCTATCGCGTCGTCGACATGACCCTGACCAAGCGCGCGATCGAGCGCGAGCTGGCGATGGTCAAGGTGCGCGGCATCGGCGAGCCCAGGGTCGAGGCGCTGCGGCTGGCGGATGCGTTCCGGGCCCGGGTGATCGACGCCACCACCGAGAGCTTTGTGTTCGAGATCACAGGAAACACCGACAAGATCACTCAGTTTATCGATCTGATGCGCCCGCTCGGCCTTGTCGAAGTGGCCAGGACCGGCATCGCGGCGATCGGGCGGGGACCGGAAGGGATGTGAGCCATGCTGGCGCGCGACTGGTACTACAACGAACGCAACCGGATCGGGCTCGATCATGCCGTGGCCTCGATCTACGGCTCGGGGGATGATGCCGACGAGCGCGCGCGCGCCGCGTTGAAGATGCTCGGCGTCAAGCCCGGCTGTCGGGTGGCCGATATCGGCTGCGGCAACGGCGTGCTGGCGACGGAAGCGGCGCTGATGGGGGCCGTGGTCGACGCCATCGACATCTCGCCGGCGATGCTGGCGCTGACCAGGATCTACACGAGGGACCGCCGCACCGCGGTGCGGATGCATTCGGCGGGCCTGTTGTCGTTCGCGTACGAACCCGCGAGCTACGATCTCATTGCCAGCGAGTTCACGCTGCATCATCTGCCGGACTTCTGGAAGGCGGTGGCGCTGGCGCGGATCTTCGCAGCGCTGAAGCCCGGCGCGCAGTTCTTCCTGCGCGACATCGTCTATGTCTCCATGCCCGATGGCGCCGAGCGCTCGGTCGAGCAATGGGCCGATTTCAACATCAAGAACCACAACCTCGCCCGCGACAGCGTCATCACCCACATGCGCGACGAGAACTCCACCTTCGCCTGGGTGATGGAGCGGATGCTGAGCGAAGTCGGATTCGTGACGGTGTCCGCCGACTATCACGCCCCGATGCACGCGACCTATGTGCTGCAGAAGCCGGCGGGGCAGGGCTGAGCTGATGGTTGATTGTCGAGGCGGAGCGCACGCTGTTGCGCAGCACGCGGTGCGCTCCCTCTCCCCGTCCTTACGGGGAGAGGGCTGGGGTGAGGGGCAGCGGCACGGGGAGTGTTCGCGGAGAGACCTGCACTCCTTCGCCCGGATTGCATCTTGTGAACTGAAGCTGTCGCGGTCTGCAGTCCTGGGAGTTTGTTACTCCGTCATGCCCGGGCTCGTCCCGGGCATCCACGTCTGTCCAGGCGTGCCGAACGACGTGGATGGCCGGGACAAGCCCGGCCATGACGACGTGGAGGCAGATGAGTAATGTCCCAGCAGCTCCTCGTCGCCTTCGTCACCTTCGCCTTCGTGATGGCGTTCACGCCCGGGCCGAACAACATCATGCTGCTGTCGTCGGGGGTGACCTACGGCTTCCGGCGGACCGTGCCGCACATGATGGGCGTCAGTTTCGGCTTCGCCTTCATGGTCGGGGCCGTCGGCTTCGGCCTCGCCACCGTGTTCATCACCTATCCCGTGCTGCAGCAGGTGCTGAAATATCTCGGCGCCGCCTATCTGATCTATCTCGCGATCGCCATCGCCTTCTCCGGATCGACCAGACCGGAAGAGACCGCCTCGCGCGGCCCGATGTCGTTCTGGGGCGCGGCGCTGTTTCAGTGGGTCAATGCCAAGGGCTGGGTGATGGTGATCAGCACCATTACCGCCTATGCCGCGATCGCGCGCTTTCCCGCCAATGTTGCACTGCAGGTCGCGATCAGCTTCGTGATGGCGGTCGCCTCGACCATCACCTGGACCCTGTTCGGCACCGCGCTGCGGCCGCTGCTCAGCTCCGAGCGCGCGGTGCGCGGCTTCAACATCGTGATGGCCGTGCTGCTGCTGGCCTCGCTCTATCCCGTGTTCGCGGACGCATGAGGGAGGGCGCCGCCATGCGAGATCGGGGTTTCCAACAAGGCCCAAAATGCTCTAGACACGGGCCGGATTTCGTCCGGGCGCAGCCGCCCGTGCCTCACCCAAGCGTCTGACTTTTCAGCCAATTCCGGCATCTCACAGAGGAAACGACAATGCGTGTCTACTACGATCGCGACGCCGATCTGAACCTGATCAAGGGCAAGAAGGTCGTCATCGTCGGCTACGGCAGCCAGGGCCATGCCCATGCGCTGAACCTGAAGGATTCCGGCGTCAAGGACGTCGCGATCGCGCTGCGCAAGGGCTCGGCCTCGGCCAAGAAGGCCGAAGGCGCCGGCTTCAAGGTGATGGAAGTCGCCGAGGCCGCGAAGTGGGCCGACCTCGTGATGATGCTGACCCCGGACGAGCTGCAGGGCGACATCTACCGCGAGCACCTGCACGACAACATGAAGCAGGGCGCAGCCCTCGTCTTCGCGCACGGCCTCAACGTGCACTTCAACCTGCTCGACCCGCGCGCAGATCTCGACGTGCTGATGATCGCGCCGAAGGGCCCCGGCCACACCGTCCGCTCCGAGTACCAGCGCGGCGGCGGCGTGCCCTGCCTGATCGCGATCGCCAAGGATTCTTCGGGCAACGCCCATGACCTCGGCCTGTCCTACGCCTCGGCGATCGGCGGCGGCCGCGCCGGCATCATCGAGACCACCTTCAAGGAAGAGTGCGAGACCGACCTGTTCGGCGAGCAGGCGGTGCTGTGCGGCGGCCTGGTCGAGCTGATCAAGGCCGGCTACGAGACGCTGACCGAGGCCGGCTACGCGCCGGAGATGGCCTATTTCGAGTGCCTCCACGAGGTGAAGCTGATCGTCGACCTGATCTATGAAGGCGGCATCGCCAACATGAACTACTCGATCTCCAACACCGCGGAGTATGGCGAGTACGTCACCGGCCCGCGCATCATCACCCCCGAGACCAAGGCGGAGATGAAGCGCGTGCTCGACGACATCCAGTCCGGCCGCTTTGCGCGCGACTGGATGCTGGAGAACAAGGTCAATCAGTCCTCGTTCAAGGCCACCCGCGCCCGTCTCGCCCAGCACCCGATCGAGGAAGTCGGCGCCCGCCTGCGCGACATGATGCCCTGGATCAAGAAGGGCGCGCTGGTCGACAAGACCAAGAACTGAGCCGTGTGATGGACGGCCGGGACTGCGGATCTCGCGGTCTCGGCCTGCAGCTCGATCGAAAGCCTCCGTCCTCGCAGGGCGGAGGCTTTTTGTTTTGGGCCTTGACTGCAGAGGCGCTCAGCCCGGCTGCCTGCGACGCCAAGACTGTCATCCCGGCGAACGCCGGGATCCATAGCCACCGGCCTTGGTGGTTGAGAAAGACTGGCTACTCTCAGTGTGCCCGCCAACGCGCCTCACGCAGTGGGTCCCGGCGTTCGCCGGGACAAGGGCGGAGGAGGTGGCGCGAGCGGTGAGGTGCGGCGGAGGGTAGCGCCCTCAGTCAGTCAAGGAGCAGGCTCCGCCCGCTCACTTGTCGACCTTGTTGTGCACCATCCAGAACCGCAGCGTGCGCTGGGCCGTGTCGAGCGACAGCCGGCCGTAGTCGCGCTCGGCGAGCTTGAGTGTCTCGCTGTCGATGGCGTGCTTGATCGGGCGGTGGGTCAGGATCTTCGCCACCACCGTCCAGGCCAGCCCGGCGGCGCGGCAGGGGATCAGCACGATGTCGGTGCGCGGCCCCTCCAGCACCTTGGCCATCATCTCGGTGGGAACGTTGTTGAGCAGCCCCAGCGCCGCGGCGACCTCGCTGAAGCGGCGGGTCTCGGCGAAAAAGGCGATCGCGGTGTCGTTGAGCTCGTTCAAGCCCTTCATGCGCTTCACGGCCTCTTCGGCCATCGTGAAGTCGCGCCCGACCAGGCCGCCGTCGCTGCGCGCGGCGTCGGTGATGGTCTTGAGGATCTTCTTGATCTCCTTCTGCAGCGCCGGCGACGCCGACGCCATCAGCTTGGCGCGGACGGATTCGGTGGCGCGACGCAGGAGGTCGCGGAGGTGCTTGCTGGGCAGGTCGACGCGCAGGCCGATGATCTCGCTCAGCTCGTCGTCGTCCTCGGCATGCGCCATCATGCCGGAATAGCCGGTCTCGGAGAAGCGCGCCGTCTGGTTGTTGGCGAGCGTGCGGATGACGCGGCGCTCGCCGCGGTCGACAATGATGTCGGTGACGGCCTCGGTCAGATGCGGACGGCTGGAGATCGCCATCAGGTGATCCTGGCCCTTGGTCGCGGCGACCTCGACCAGCGTATGCTCCGAGAGCCGGGTCGAGTGCATCAGCACGCTCTCGGCGACCGAGATCTCGTCGTCGCGGGCCAGTTGCTGGATCAGTTCGACCGGGGCGTAATCCACCGGAGCAAGATGCTTGCTGAGCTCGGCGCGCGCACGGGTCTCGACGCGTGACACCAGCATGCACAGCACGTTGTCGAACACCTTGATCTGATCCTCGCTGAGGCGCTCGCCGTCATGCAGGAACAGATTGGTGACCTGGCGCAGCGTGTGCACCCGTTTTTCCGAGGAGCCGCCACGGACGGCCTCCTCGAGTTCGGCGATGATCGAATGTTCTGAAGGTGGAAGCTGTTCTGGCTGTTGCACGTTACGCTCGTCTGTCCGGAAGGCCGGCGCAGCAGCAATGCAGGACCGCTCTCTGCCCCACTGCAGTCTGTCGGCAGGGTCAGTTTTCGGTATGGACGATAACAATGTGTTAGGCTGACGGGGCGTAGTACTCCGGAGAAACACGGAGACGGAAAATTAACACGACGCGTCTAAAGGGGAATCGCGGGCCCAGGCACGAGATTGGCCTAAAAGGCAGCTGCGGAGGAGGCCGATGGGCATGGGGCGGCCTTCGGCGTCAGTGGAAATGATGAAAAGGTTAATGATCTCATAAGGTCAGAGGCCATTCTTCAACCGATTTGAATGCCTCTCGCGACTTCACGTCAGCTGACATCGAAGCAAGTTTTGAAGTTTAAATCACATTCTTGAGAGGACCCGCCCCGCTCCCGTCGGGCGACGCCCGATGCGGCGCGATCGCTCCCGCCGGCGATGCGAGTTCAAGCGTCAAAAACAACCCCAGCATCCTGCCGCCTCTCGTGCGATAGTCGCGCCATAAAGCGCTGAGGCCGCCATGAAATCCGTCGTCGTCACCGGGGCATCCACCGGCATTGGTTTCGCCTGTTCGAAGCTGCTGCTCACACGCGGCTTCCGGGTATTCGGCAGCGTTCGCAAGCAGGCCGATGCGGACCGGCTGCGCGCTGAGCTCGGCGCCGGCTTCGCGCCGATGCTGTTCGACGTCACCGACGAGGCGGCCGTGAAGGCTGCTGCCGGCGAGGTACGCGCGGCGCTCAACGGCGAGGCGCTGGCGGGGCTCGTCAACAATGCCGGCATCGCGGTCGCCGGTCCCCTGACGGAGCTGCCGATCGACCAATTCCGCCATCAGCTCGAGGTCAACGTCATCGGCCCGGTCATCGCGACCCAGGCGTTCGCCCCGCTGCTCGGGACCGATCCGGCCATGACGGGGCCGCGCGGGCGCATCGTGATGATCAGCTCGGTCGCCGGCCGCAACGGCAATCCGCTGCTGGCGCCGTATTCGACCTCGAAGCATGCGCTCGAGGGACTCTCGGAGAGCCTGCGCCGCGAATTGATGCTGTTCGGCATCGACGTCGTCATCATCGCACCGGGCGCGGTGAAGACGCCGATCTGGGACAAGGCGGAGGAGGTCGACCTGTCGCCCTATCAGGCCTCGCCGTATTTCCCGGCGCTGCAGAAAATCCGCGGCTACATGCTGCATCTCGGCAAGACCGGACTGCCGGCCGAGACCATTGCCGAACGCGTGTTCGCGGCGTTGACCGCGCCGTCACCGAAGGTGCGCGACGAGATCGCGCCCGATGCCCTGCAACAATGGATTGCCCGCGCGCTGCCCAAGCGGATGGTCGACCGCATCATCGCCAAACGGCTCGGCCTGATGCCGGCGAGCCGAGGCTGATCGCGGAATGACGACGACCGGCAAGACCCAGGCGGAGCTCACCCGCCTGGTCGAGGAGGCGATCCGCGCGGAGCCGGGATGCGAGACCGCGCGCGTCCCAGCCGTGCAGGCGCTCGACGTTCACAGCGGCCGCAACTGGGAAATTCCGCACGTCGTGCTCGGCGACAGCCTGATCAGCGACATCGACCGCGCAGTCATGAGCGTGCAACGCCGGCTGGGGCGTGAATTTCACCTGATCGAGGAGGGGGCGCCGCCCGCCGCCTCCGAGCGGACCGCGACGAGCCGTTGAAGCCGGCCGGCGTCGTCTTGCGAAAATGAACGTTCGACAACGGACGAACTGATAGCGCTGCGCCGCTCGGTCGCTGCAGCGCCAGATCGCGCCCGCGACATTCCGTGTGAATCCGGTTGTTGTCATTTGTGACGATTTGATTACGGTCGCATGACAGGCTAGCGCGTTCCTCGATCTGTCGGCATGTGCCGGCGCGGGGCACTCCTGTCCGAGTATCGCCGCCGCATGTCGCTCACGCCAAACCACGAACCGATCACGACCCTCACGGCCGGGAGTGCGACGCGGTCTGCCGCCGTGCGGATGTCCGCGGTCGCCGCGCCCCATGTCGCAGCGCTGGCGCTGATGCTGCACACCGAGACCGATTTCGGCTCCCGGCTCGGCTTCGTCCTGGCCTGGGGCATTCTCAACGGCTTCTGGCTGGTGCTGTTGCGTCGGCCGGCGGTGTCGGGCGCGCTGGCGCTGAGCATGGTCGTCGTGCTGGTGCTGCTGTCGCAGTTGAAGCATTCCGTCGTGCAGATGACTGCGAACTTCGTCGACGTCATGCTGATCGATCATGACAGCGCCGCCTTCCTGTTCACGATCTTCCCGAATCTGCGGTTGTCGGTGCTGGTGGCGGGGGCGGTCCTGCTGCCGTTGATGGGACTGCTATGGTGGGTCGATCCGTTCCGCATTGCGCGGCTGCCGGCGCTGGCCGGCAAGCTCGCCTGCCTCGCCGCCCTGACCTTGTATTCGCTGAACTGGCGCGACGAAGCCTGGCGCGGCTATTACGACGACGGCTATCTGTCCAAATTCGCCCGCTCCGGCGTCACCGCGGTCTCGGACTTCATAGCCCACGGCTTCATGGAGTCCGACGCCACGGCCGACCGCAAGCTGGCCGCCATGCTTCCCGACGCCTGCCATCCGACGGGACGCCGGCCGAACATCGTTCTGATCCATGACGAGTCGAGCTTCGACATCCGCTCGGCGCCCGATATCAAGGTGCCCGCCGGCTATGGCAGCCACTTCCAGTCGTTCGACGGCAAGGCGCGCCGCTTCATGGCCGAGAGCAATGGCGGTCCGAGCTGGTTCACCGAGTACAACGTGCTGGCCGGCCTGTCGTCGCGCTCGTTCGGCCGCTTCGCCTATTTCGTGACCCGGATCGCCTCAGGCCGTGTCGAACGCGGCCTGCCGCTGGCGCTGCGCCAATGCGGCTACGACACCGTCTCGCTGTATCCCGCGCATGGCGCCTTCATGAACGCGCGCAGCTTCCAGACCACGGTCGGCGTCGACCGTTTCCTCGACGCGCGCGATCTCGGCGCCAAGGGCATCGAGCCCGACGGCTTCTTCTATGATGCCGCGCTCGACCTGATGCAGCAGCGGCAGCGCAACAAGCCGCTGTTCATGTTCGTCTATCTCGCGGCCAATCATTTCCCCTGGGAGACGACGTTCCGGCCTGATCTGACGCCATCCTGGCGCGCGCCGGGCAATCTGCCGTCGATCGATGAATATCTGCGCCGGCAGGCGATGAGCGCATCCGACTATCAGCGCTTCCTGGCGAGCCTGAAGAAGCGGTTCGGCGACCAGCCGTTCTTGATCGTGCGCTACGGTGATCACCAGCCGGAATTCTCGCCGCACATCCTCGACCCCAAGCTCGACGAAGCCGGCATCGGCGCCAAGCTGGAGAGCTATGATCCGCGCTATTATCAGACCTACTACGCGATCGACGCCGTCAATTTCGAGCCGCGGCAGAGCGCGGTCATGATGGACTCGATCGACGCCGCCTATCTGCCGCTGGTCGCGCTGGAGGCCGCCGGCATTCCGCTCGATCCGTCCTTCGCCGAGCAGAAGGACATCATGCTCCGCTGCAAGGGCGTGTTCTACGCCTGCGGCGACGGCGCCGAGGCGCGCCGCTTCAACCACATGCTGATCGACGCCGAGCTGATCAGGGGGCTGTAGCCGCCACAACGCGCAAAGCGTGTTGCGGTGCGCCCTCCATCGGGCGCTCTCAATCGAACTTGTAGGAGATGCCGAACATCGCCGCATGGGTCTGCAGCCGGACCGAGTTGCTGATGGTCTCGGTTGCGAAGCAGGGGATCACGGCGGTGCCGTAGCCCGGGAGATCGAACGTGGCCGTGCTGGCGCAGCTGCGGGCGCTGGTGAAGTTGGCGGTGCCAAAATCGGTGTAGCGATATTCGCCGCGCAGGACCCAGTTGCGGCCAAGCTTGGTCTCGCCGCCGGCGCCGATGGTGAAGCCGGGGCGGATGCTGGATTGGCTGATCACGGCAGGGCTCTTCAGGCCCGGCGCACAGCTGCCGATCTCGGCGCTGGCAAATCCGGGCGCCGTGAGCAGGGCCTTGACCGCAGTGTCGCAGCGCGAGGTCTGCTCGATCTCCGTCCAGGCGGCGCCGCCCGTCAGATAGAGCATGACCGAGGGATTGACCACGAAGCCGAGGCGGGCACGGATGCTGGCGTCCCATTTGGTGCGGACGCTGAAGCTGTCGTTCATGCCGCCGCTGGAGCCGTTCAGGGCCGTACCGGGGAAGGAATAGCCGTAGGTCGTCGCCTGCGCGCTGGCATAGGCCGCATCGCCCTCGATGCCGACGACCCATCGCGGCGCGATCTGCCAGTTGTAGCCGATGTAAGGACCGATCCGCGCCGCGGTCGTGTCATAGGCGCTGTCGAGGAAGCACTGGCAGTTGGCCGCGAGATCCGAGGTGAAGAAGCTGGTCGCGAGCACGTCCTTGTTGACCCGCGACGACACATTGTTCGCGCGAACGCCGGCTGTGGTGCCGACATAGAAGCCCGCCCAGGAGGCGGTCTCCGGCATGGCCGCATAGGCCGCCAGGCTGCTGGCCAGCGGTCCGCCGCCGAACTTGTAGGCAATGCCGAAGGTCGCGGTGTGGGTGCGCAGAGCGGTGTCGTAGGTCACGGTCTGCGTGCCGTTCACCGAGCTGCGCACGTTGGTGTCCGAGGTGCGGCCGTAGTCGGAATAGCGATATTCGGCGCGGGCGATCCAGTTCGGCGTCAGAAGGGCCTCCAGGCCGCCGCCGACGGTGTAGCCGAGCAGGGTCTTGCTGTTGGTAATGTTGGCTGGACCGAAGGCACGGGCGCCGCCCGCCGCGCAGTCGCCGTCGAAGGCCGTCAGCGTGCTGCAGTTCGAGGTGGTCTCGACGTGGATCCAGGACGGGCCGGCCGTGCCGTACACCAGCAGGCTCGGGTCGATCACGTAGCCGGCGCGGGCGCGGATGCTGGCGTCCCAGGTGGTCTTGAAGATGAACGAATTGGTCGTCGAGCCCGGACGAAACAACGACGGCGCCGGATAATAGCTGCCCGAGGTGCGGCTCTGGTCCGCAAAGCCGAACTCGCCTTCGATGCCTGCGACAAACTGATCGAACTGCCAGTTGTAGCCGGCATAGGGGCTGACGCGGAACGCGGTGGCGTTGAAGCTCTGGCCCGTGGCGCAGGGCAGGCCGACAAAGCAATTCGCCGCCACGAACATGTTCTGGATGACCGGCGCGTTGCTGGTGTCGGTGGCCGATCTGACGCTCAGGTCGGCATCATTGGCGCGAAAGCCGAAGCCGGTGCCGACATAGAAGCCAGCCCAGGCGGGAGCGGCGATCGGAGCAGGAGCTTTCAGAGGGAGATCCGCGGCTTGAGCGACCGTGCCCAGCATTGCGCTCGTGATCAGGACTGAGTTCAAGGCAAGAAAAGAGGTCGGCAACGATCGGCGCATGTCAAAATCGCCCCAGGAAACACAATGCAATTTGTGGTAACATAGCAGTGCATGCCGTTCTCAGCTGTAGCTGCGCTGCAACAGTCGGGTTCCCTGTGGGAACTACCAAGTCGCGGGTGATCGGGTCACAGTTGATCGTGATCAGTCACACGAATGGAGGATGACAAGCTCCCGGGCGATGCTTAGTTCGAAAGCCCCAGGATGAAGGGAGATCGACATGACGACGTCTGTGAAGGACATGCTGGCCGCGGCCAATGCCGCGGTGCCGAAGATCACGCCGGCCGAGGCGCAGGCGATGATCGCCAAGGGCAACACGCTGGTGCTCGACGTGCGCGATGCGCCGGAGGTGGAGAAGAGCGGCAAGATCGAGGGCGCTCACCACGTCTCGCGCGGCATGCTCGAATTCCGCGCCGATCCGGACTCGCCCTATCACGACAAGGCCTTTGCCAAGGACAAGAGCATCATTCTGTATTGCGCCTCCGGCGGACGGTCGGCGCTGTCGGGAAAGACGCTCAAGGATCTCGGCTACGACAAGGTCTTCAACGTCGGCGCGTTCAAGGACTGGGCCGAGAGCGGCGGCGCGGTCGACAAGCCGATCGAGCCGGGGATGTAGCTTGCGTGCATGGGGCAGGCGAAAGCCTGCTCCAAGCCCCGCCGTCATCGCGAGCGCAGCGAAGCGATCCAGGGGCGACACGGACGATGTGCATTTTAGCCCCTGGATTGCTTCCGCCTTCGCTCTGCGAGCTTCGGCGGACACGTCGCTACGCTCGCAATGACCGCTCTGAAACAGTGGGGCTCTACTTCGAAATCCTGCTCCACAGCCAGCGCGCGACTGCCTGCGGCGAGGACTCGGCATCGCTGCCGGACGCCCGCAGATTGGCCTGCTGCATCGTGACGATGTCGATGCGGCCGAGCAGGGGGCGCAGCGCATCCTGCAGCGCGCGGTCGTCGGCGCGCTTTGGTGAGAGCAGCAGGATCGCATCATAGGGCGGGATCGCCTGTTTGGGATCTGCGAGCACGACGAGATCATATTTCGCGATCAGCCCGTCGCTGGTGTAGCCGGCGATGACGTCGACCTCGCCGGCGGCCACCGCCGCATACATGAAGTCGGGCTGCATCTGGCGCTGCGCGCGGAAGGCGAGGCCATAGGCATCGCGCAAGGCGGCCCATTCCGGACGCGAGAAGAATTCGTAGTCGCCCGCGATCGACATCTCGCGCGTGTGGTGGGCGAGGTCATCGATCGAGCGGATGCCGAGCGCCTCGGCCTTCTTGCGCGGCATCACCAGCGCATAGGCGTTCTCGAAGCCGAGTTCGCCGAGCAGCGTGACCTTGTCCTTCGCGAGATCCTGCCTGAGCACATCGAGCAGCGCGGCGCGCGGCAACTGCTCCGTATGATGAAACTGGTTGGCCCATAGCGTGCCCGAATACTCGACATAGAGATCGATGTCGCCGCTCTTCAGCGCGCCATAGATGACGCTGGAGCCAAGCCCGGCGCGCGTGGCCGCCGAGAGACCCGCCGCCTGCAGCCGCTCGCTCATCAGCGCCGACAGCACATATTGCTCGGTGAAAGTCTTGGCGCCGATGACGTAGCGCGCCGAGCTGCCGGCCAGCGACGGCAGCAGGCTGAGGCCGACCATCAGCGCGATCGTCGCGGTGCCGAGCCCGATGCGGGCGCGGCTGCGGGTGCGCAGGCCATGCTCGATCAGCGACAGCAACTGATCGACCACGAGCGCCAGCATCGCGGCGGCGACGCAGCCGAACACGACCAGAACCCAGTTCTGCGTCTGCAGCCCGGCAAAGATGTAGTTGCCGAGCGAGGTCTGGCCGATCGGCGTCGACAGGGTCGCGGTGCCGATCACCCACACCGCGGCGGTGCGGATGCCGGCCATGATCACCGGCAGCGCCAGCGGCAGCTCGACCATGGTCAGCGCCTGGCGCTCGGTCATGCCGACGCCCTTGGCGGCTTCGATCAGGCTGGCATCGACGCCGTTCAGCCCGGTGATGGTGTTGCGCAGCACCGGCAGCATCGAATACAGCGCCAGCGCCAGCACCGCGGGAAGGAATCCGAACGCGGAGAATGAAACGCCGAACCAGCGCAGGCTCAGCGCCGCCAGTGCCAGCAGCAATGGATAGAACAATGCCAGCAGCGCCAGCCCGGGCACGGTCTGGACCACGCTGGCGAGGCCGAGCAGCAGATTGCGCAGGGCAGGGCGGTTGCGCGCGATCAGAGCCAGCGGAAAGCTGATCACGAGGCCGAGCGCCAGCGCTGCGATGCTGACGCGCAGATGGCTGCCGAGATAGTCGGCGAGATGCGACAGGGCCTCGGTGAAGCGCGGATCGGACAACAGGCTCATGCGGCGCCGCTCTCGGGCAGCAGGGCCGCGAGCCGCGCGGCCTGGCGCCGCGGCGTCGTCATCAGCTCCGTCACGTAGCTCTCGCGGCTGGCGGCGAGCTCGGCGGGCGTGCCGACCTCGACGAGGCGGCCCGTCCGCATCACCGCGATGCGGTCGGCGAGCAGCAGCGCCTCGGTGATGTCGTGGGTGATCATCAGCGTCGTCAGCCCGAGCTTGTCGTGCAGCGCGCGATAATCCTGGCCCAGCGCATCGCGCGTCAGCGGGTCGAGCGCGCCGAACGGCTCGTCCATCAGCACGATCCGAGGCTTTGCGGCGAGCGCGCGGGCGACGCCGACGCGCTGGCGCTGGCCGCCGGAGAGCTCGTGCGGCAGGCGGTCGCGATGCGCTGTGCGGTCGAGCTGGACGAGCTCGAGCAGCTCGTCGACGCGCGCGGCGATCTCGTTCGCCGGCGTACCCAGCAGCCTGGGCGTGATGCCGATGTTGGCGGCAACCGTCATGTGCGGAAACAGCGCGCCGTTCTGGAACACGTTGCCGATGCGGCGGCGCAGGCTGACCGGTTCGAGGCGGCCGATGTCCTCGCCGGCAATCCGGATCGTGCCGCCGTCGGCCTCGATCAGGCGGTTGGTGAGGCGCAGCAGCGTGGTCTTGCCGGACCCGGAGCCGCCGACGATCGCGAGGAACTCGCCCTCGGCGATCTCCAGCGAGACGTCGTCGACCGCCGTCACGGCGCCGGCCGCGCCGGAGAAGGACTTGCGGACGTTGCTGTAGGTGATCAGGGGCGTGCGTTGCATGCGGCCTTTTTCGGGCGCGAGAGGCCTCGGCTCCCACTGACCTAGCACGTCCCGCGCCTGCGTTGAACTTCGCGGCGCAAGCGGCTAAGCCGTCCGGACCATTTTCGGGGAGGAACTTGGACGTGACGCAGCCTTCGGCCGCCGCGGTCGCACTGGAGCGAACGACGGTGGCATTCCGTCTCGCTGGCGGACGCACCTATACCGCCGTCGAGACGGCCGACCTCGCGGTCGCGGACGGCGAGTTCGTCGCCATCGTCGGGCCGACCGGCTGCGGCAAGTCCACTCTTCTCAACGTCGCGGCCGGGCTGCTGAAGCCCGCGGCCGGCGATGTCAGGATCTTCGGCCAGCCGCTCGCCGGGCTCAACCGCGAGGCCGGCTATCTCTTCCAGGCCGACGCGCTGTTCCCCTGGAAGACGGCGCTGGAGAATGTCGCGATCGGGCTCGAGGTCGCCGGCACGTCCGCGCGCGAGGCGGCCGCGAAGGCGCAGCAATGGCTGACGTCGGTCGGCCTCGGCGCCTTCGGCAACCGCTATCCGCACATGCTCTCTGGCGGCCAGCGCAAGCGTGTCGGCCTTGCGCAGGTGCTGATCCGCAATCCCCGCATCATCCTGATGGACGAGCCGTTCGGTCCGCTGGATGCGCAGACCCGGCAGATCATGGGCAATCTCCTGCTCGATCTCTGGAACGCCGACCGCAAGGCGGTGCTGTTCGTCACCCACGACCTGGAGGAGGCGATCGCGCTCGCCGACCGCGTCGTCATCATGTCCGCCGGTCCCGCCTCGCGCATCATCGGCGACTGGCGCGTGACCCTGCCGCGCCCGCGCGACATCTTCGAGGTGCGCATGAAGCACGAGTTCCACGAGCTGCACCGCGAGATCTGGCAGACGCTGAAGGCCGAGGTCGAGAAGACCTACAAGCAGGCGGAGGCGGTGTGATGGGGCGTTTGAATATTGCTGCCCGCCAAGCGCTCAGCTCAGACTCCCCTCCCCCCTGCGGGGAGGGGTTGGGGGTGGGGGTCCCCCGAGAACGAATCTTTGCTGGGACCCCCACCCCCGGCCCCTCCCCGCAAGGGGGAGGGGAGCGCAGCGGCGTCCGCGGCTGCGCGCGCGCGCACACCGCACTGAGCGGAGCAGCCTGATGTCGCGTGTCACCCTGCTCGCCCTGCAACTGCTCGTCGCCATCGTCGCCATCACGCTGTGGCAGTTCCTGGCCACCGTGCCGGTGTTCGGCCGCATCCTGCTGCCGCCGTTTTTCTTCTCCAACCCGGTCGACGTGTTTGCCCAGGTCGTCAAATGGTTTTCGACCGGCACGATCTGGAAGCATCTCGCGATCACCTTGTGGGAGTCGATCCTGGCGTTCACGATCGGCTCGCTGGGCGGCGTGCTGGTCGGGTTCTGGTTCGCGCGCAAGCCGCTGGTCGCCGCCGTGTTCGACCCTTACGTCAAGATGGCCAACGCGCTGCCGCGCGTGGTGCTGGCACCGATCTTCACGCTGTGGCTGGGCCTGGGGATCTGGTCCAAGGTCGCGCTCGGCGTGACGCTCGTGTTCTTCATCGTCTTCTTCAACGTCTACCAGGGCGTGAAGGAGGTCTCGACCGTGGTGCGCGACAACGCGCGCATGCTGGGGATGAGCGAGCGGCAGCTGATGCGCCATGTGTATTGGCCGAGCGCGCTGTCGTGGATGTTCTCCTCGCTGCACACTTCGGTCGGTTTCGCGGTGGTCGGCGCCGTCGTCGGCGAGTATCTCGGCTCGGCCGCGGGCCTCGGCTATCTCATCCAGCAGGCCGAGGGCGTGTTCGATGTCGCCGGCGTGTTCGCCGGCATGTTCGTGCTGTCGGCCTTCGTCATCCTGATCGACATCTGCGTCACCTTGGTGGAACGCCGCCTGCTGGTGTGGCGCCCGGATGCAGCGGATGGACGATAGGGCGATCTTCTCAATCCACACCGACACGCCTAATCTGACCAACGACATGAACGGAGGAAACCAATGAACAAGATCATCGGCCGGGTGACCGGCGCGCTGCTGGCGCTGACGCTGAGCACGGGGCTGGCGAGCGCGGCGACGAAGGTGACGATCGCGGTCGGCGGCGGCGCCTGTCTGTGCTATCTGCCGACGGTGCTCGCCAAGCAGCTCGGCGAGTACGAGAAGGCCGGACTCGACGTCGAGCTCGTCGACCTCAAGGGCGGCTCGGACGCGCTGAAGGCCGTGCTCGGCGGCAGCGCCGACGTCGTCTCCGGCTATTTCGATCATTGCGTCAATCTCGCCGCCAAGAAGCAGGAGATGCAGTCCTTCGTCGTGTACGACCGCTATCCCGGCCTCGTGCTGGTGGTGGCGCCGTCGCACAACAAGGAGATCAACTCGATCAAGGATCTTGCCGGCAAGAAGGTCGGCGTCAGCGCGCCGGGCTCCTCGACCGACTTCTTCCTGAAATACATGCTGAAGAAGAACGGCCTCGATCCCGCAGGCACGGCCGTGATCGGCGTCGGCCTCGGCGCCACCGCGGTGGCCGCCATGCAGCAGGGCCAAATCGATGCGGCGGTCATGCTCGATCCCTCGGTGACGGTGCTGCAGGGTGCGTACCCCGATCTCAAGATCCTCTCCGACACCCGCACCCAGCACGACACGCTGGAGGTGTTCGGCGGCGAATATCCCGGCGGCGCGCTGTATTCGACGGTGGCCTGGATCGCCGGCCACGAGAAGGAGACGCAGGCGCTGACCAACGCGATCGTCGCCACGCTCGGCTGGATCCATTCGCATACGCCGGAGGAGATCATGGCGAAGATGCCGGAGGAGCTGGTCGGCAAGGACAAGGCGCTGTATCTGGCCGCGCTGAAGAACACGATCCCGATGTACTCGCAGACCGGCAAGATGGACCCGAAGGGTGCGGATGCCGTGCTCGCGGTGTTCTCGACCGGCTCGCCCGAAGTCGCCAAGGCCAATATCGACGTCAGCAAGACGTTCACCAACAAGTTCGTCGAGCAGGCCAAGGCCGCGAAGTAGGGATGACCGACGTCGTCATTCATCGCGTCACCACGCTCGACGTCAAGGTCGAGCCGTGGGACTGGCCGTTCGCGCGAGAGCGCCGCGACGACATCGCGGCGCATTTTGCCGAGCGGCAGCGCGAGAAGCCCGGCCTGTGGAACGGCCGTATCCTGCTCGGGCGCAATGCACGCTTCGATCACGGACAGTTCTCGGCCAGCTATTTCGAGACCGATTTCGCCAGCCTTCTTGCCTGGCGCGACTGGGGCTGTCCCGACCGCACGGCCTTCAACGGCTTCGGCATGGGCGCGTTGCGGTCGAGCGATGGCGCCTTCGTGCTCGGGGAGATGGGCGCGCACACGGCCAATGCGGGCCGGCTGTATTTTCCCGCGGGCACGCCTGATCTCGACGATGTCGATGGCGGCACGATCGATCTCGCCGCCAATGTCGCGCGCGAGGTCGAGGAGGAGACCGGACTCGCACCCTCCGACTATGTGTCGTCGGCGCATTGGGACTGCGTCGTGACCGGCGCCTCGATCGCCTTGATGCGTGTGCTCGACGCCGCCGAGACCGGCGACGTCCTGCAGCGTCGGATCGAGGCCAATCTCGCCGCGCAGGACGAGCCGGAACTCGCAGGTATTCGGCTCGTTCGAACGAGGAACGACCTGACGGCCGCGATGCCGCGCTTCGTTACCGCCTTCCTCGAAACGCAGTTTGCCGCCGGAGAGCCGTCCCCATGAGCAAGACAGCGCGCACGCTCGCCAGCGAGCTCGACGACTACATCTCGCCGTTCCGGATCGACGGCGGCCACAAGTTTCATCTGAAGTCGCACAAGACCAAGGTGAAGGGCG
This sequence comes from Bradyrhizobium sp. HKCCYLS3077, assembly GCF_051167555.1. Taxonomy (NCBI): domain Bacteria; kingdom Pseudomonadati; phylum Pseudomonadota; class Alphaproteobacteria; order Hyphomicrobiales; family Nitrobacteraceae; genus Bradyrhizobium; species Bradyrhizobium sp. HKCCYLS3077. The sequence continues at coordinate 422,272 of NZ_JBNPTH010000002.1, forward strand.
GCCTCGACAAGGAGCAGGGCGAGGCGATCATCGAGCAGAACCGCAAGCGGCTCGCCGACTTCCAGGAGAAGCTGTACGCGCAGGACCGCTGGTCGGTGCTGGTGCTGCTGCAGGGCATGGATGCCTCGGGCAAGGACAGCGCCATCAAGAGCATCTTCGAGGGCGTCAATCCGCAGGGCTGCGAGGTGACCTCGTTCAAGCAGCCGACCTCCAAGGAGCTCGACCACGACTTCATGTGGCGGACGATGCTGGCGCTGCCCGAGCGCGGCCGCATCGGCATCTTCAACCGCTCCTACTACGAGGAGTGCCTGGTCACGCGCGTGCACCCGGAGATCCTGAAGGCCGAGAAGCTGCCGCCGAAGCTCGTCACCAAGAACATCTGGCACGAGCGCTTCGAGGACATCTCCGCCTTCGAGCGCTATCTCAGCCGCAACGGCACCGTGATCCTGAAGTTCTTCCTCAACATCTCCAAGGAGGAGCAGCGCGAGCGCTTCCTCGACCGGCTGGAGCAGCCGGCGAAGAACTGGAAGTTCTCGATGGGCGACGTCACCGAGCGCGCCAAGTGGAGCCGCTACCAGGCGGTCTATCAGGACATCGTGCGCCACACCTCGACGGCCCATGCGCCGTGGTACGTCGTGCCCGCCGACCACAAATGGTTCGCCCGCGTCGTGATCGGCTCGACCATTGTCGCCGCGCTGGAGAGCCTCGACCTGCATTTCCCGCGCGTCGATGCCGGGGCGCGCGAGGAGTTCAAGGCCGTGCGCAAGGCGCTGGAGAACGAGGGCAAGGGCGGGAAGAAAAAGCGGGAGTGAGTGGTGCAAGGTGCTGACCTCGCCCACGGTCGTCATTCCGGGGCGCGCGCAGCGCGAGCCCGGAATCCATAACCCCGACCGCTTATGAGGGGCGAGCTGCTGCCACGGCGAGTCGCTGAAGCAACAACCGCCTGTGGCTATGGATTCCGGGCTCGCGCTGCGCGCGCCCCGGAATGACGGAGGAGAGAGCGGCGCGTACATCCACGAGCTGCGCGGGGCGAGGAGTAGAGCTCGGCCGCTTAAATCTTCTGGTGCCTCACCTCACGCCGCGCCCGCCTGCCGCTGGTCGGCAGCGTCCACCGTCAGGAACCGCCGCGCGAAATCCTGGGCCGGCATCGGCTTGCCGAAATGATAGCCCTGGCCCTGCGCGCAGCCGAGCCGGAGCAGGAAGTCCGCGGTGGCCTGGTTCTCGATGCCCTCGGCGATCACCGACAATCCGAGCTGGCTGCTGAGGCTCACCGTCGAGCCGACGATGGCGGCGTCGTCGGACTCCGTCAGCACGTCGCGCACGAAGGAGCGGTCGATCTTCAGCCCGTCGAGCGGAAACTTTTTGAGATAGCTGAGGCTCGCATAGCCGGTGCCGAAATCGTCGAACACCAGGCTGACGCCGAGCGCCTGCAGCCGGTTGAAGGTCTGCAGCACGCCGGGCTCGTCGTGCAGCAGGATGTCCTCGGTGACCTCGAGCTCCAGCAGGCTGGGCGACAGGCCGGTGACGGTCAAGAGCTTGCTGACGAAGGCGGCGAGATCGCCGGTCTGGAATTGCGACGGCGACAGGTTGACGCCGACCCGGATGTCGTGGCCGGCGAGCTGCCACTCGCGCGCCTGGCGGCAGGCGGTCGCCATCACCCAGGTCGCGACGGCCTCCGACAGCGGCGAGGTGTTGACGACGGGGATGAAGTCGCCGGGCGGCACCAGGCCGCGGGTCGGATGCCGCCAGCGGATCAGCGCCTCGGCGCCGATCACGCGGCCGCTGAGGAGGTTGACCTGCGGCTGGTAGAACAGCTCGAACTCGCGGCGTTCGACGGCGAGCGTCAGCTCGGCCTCGAGCGTCAGCCGCCGCTCCAGCTCCTCGCGGATCTCGGTTTCGAACATCACATGGCTGCCACGGTGGTCAGTCTTGGCGCGGCACAGCGCGAGGTGCGCGTTGCTGAGCAGTTCCTCCGCGCTCTGTCCGCCCTCCGGATGCACGGCGACGCCGAGGCTGATCCTGACGCGCTGCTGCCGGCCGCCGGCCTCCAGCGGTGTCTCGAACAAATGCGCGAGATGCGCGGCCAGCTCTGTGACGGTGCCGCCGGTGGCGGAGCAGGGAATGGCGACGGCGAACTCGTCGCCGCTCAGCCGCGCCACGCGCCCCATGCGTCCGATCTCGCCGGCGAGCCGCTCGGCCGCGGCGCGCAGGACGCTGTCGCCGAAGCTGTGGCCGAGCATGTCGTTGATGTGCTGGAAGGCATCCAGGCCGATCACCAGCAGCGCGACCTGGTCCGAGGCGTTGTCCGCCTGCGCGATCATGGCCGCCAGATCCGTCTGCAGCGTGTGGCGGTTGATCAGCCCGGTGAGCGTGTCGTGCTCGGCGAGATAACGGATGCGTTCGGCCTCGCGCTTGCGCAGGGAGATGTCGCGCAGGATCACGCCATATTGCAGCCCGTCAGGGCCCTGCCAGGCCGAGACGCTGGCCTCGACCGGAAACACCTCGCCATCCCGGCGACGCCCGTCGAACTCGACCGTCGCACCGCCCGGCAGCAAGGTTGCCGGCAGCGCCGCCTCCTGATGCGGGAACAGATCGTCCCCGGCGTTCTCGTCGGCGCGCAGCCGCGCGAAGGGCTGGCCGATGATCTCCTCAGTGCCATAGCCGAAGATCGCCACCGCTCCGGGATTCCACACCGTGATCCGCTTGTCCTGGTCGGTGCACACCAGCCCGTCGCCGATCGACATCGCGATCCGCTCGAACCGGCTCTCGGCGACGTGGCGCAGCAGGCCGCGGAAGTCGATCTCGTCGAGCGCGGTCGCCACGAGATAGGCGAACAGCGCGATCTGCAGCAGCGACGTGTCGAGCACCACGGCATAGCGATCGTGCAGCAGCAGCGCGACGGTCTCGATGCCGATGCCGATGAACCCGATCAGCAGGGCGCGTCGCGCGGCTGACAGATGCCGCCAGCTCGCCAACATGACGACGACGAGCAGCAGCAGGGCTCCGACGGTCGCCGCGGTCGAGGTCGCGAGCAGGGTGCGATGCTGGATGATCGATTCCGCGGCCAGGACCTGCAGCACGACGCCAGGAAGCACGCGGCCATTGGGGACGCTGTAATAGTCGCTGAGCTCGATCGCGGTGGCGCCGACGATCACCCGCTTGCCCTTCAGCGCGGCCAGCGCGGCGGCATCGCCCCGGAGCACGTCGACATAGGACACTTTCGTCAGGGATGACGCGTCGATGCCGTAGTCGATGAGGAATGGGCTGTCCTTGATCGCGTCGCTGCCGGCGAGGAAAGCGCCCATCGACTGCACGAATGTCTTGCCGTGCCCGATTTCGCAATACTCGCCGAACGCGTAGCTCCTGACGCGGCCATCGCGGGCGACCTCGATGTTGACGAGCGCCGACCATGCCGTCGTCTCGAACTGCGGCAACGGCCGGTTGATGTGAATGCCCGCATCCTTGCCTGCCGCGCTGAGCTGCTTGAACGCAGGCAGCACCACGGTGCCGCTGGCCCTCTGCAGCCCTTCGAGGAAGGCGTGGTCGGCCGCCGCGTTGGACGGAGTGCTGAAATCGATGTCGAAAGCGACCTCGCGCGCACCTGCGCGCTGCAACTGGTCCAGCAGAAGGGCATGGTTGGTGCGTGGCCACGGCCAGACGCCGATGGCTTCGATCGAGCGAGGGTCGATGGCGACGATGGCGATCTCGCCGCTGGCGGGACGCTTGTCCAGCCGAAAGCGCAGGTCGATGAGCGCATGACTGAGGAGGTCGTAGCAGCCGGACAGCCCCACTGTCAGCAGCGCAACGACCACCAGAATATGCGGCATGAACCGCCTGAACATTCCCCCTCCCGAGTGCCCGCGGAGCCGGCCCAGATGCCCGCTCGCGCGATAACCGATCTCATCTGTCCCCGACTGCAGGACGTCGAACCGCCCTGACAGCTCCGTCTGATCAGAAGGCCACGACGTCCCGTGACCGGAATGCTGTCGCATCAGTCCTTGTTGTGACCGTAGGCATGGCCGCGGCCCCGGCCGCCGCCGTGGTCGTCGTCACCGCTGTTGCCCCGGCCGCTATTGCCGCTGTTTCCGCTATTGCCATGGCCGCTATTGCCATGACCGCTGTTTCCGTTGCCGCCGTTGTTGCCGTTCCCAGCTCCGTTGCCGTTGCCGTTGCCGTTGCCGTTGGCGGCGGCAGCCACCGCGGCTCCGTTCGAGCCGTTATTGCCGGCGGATGCCGCAGGCGAGCCGATCGCGGCACTGATGGCCGCAGCTACCGAGGAGTCTCCCGATGCGCCGCTGGCGGCCGCTGCGTTGCTGGTCGCATTGCCATTGCCGCCGCGCGCTTCGCTCCAATTGCTGCGGCCGGCTCCCGGCGCACCATGAGCGCCATGGGCGAGGCCGCGCGTCGCCTTCTGGATGTTCAGATTGACCTCGCCGAGCGACGTCGAGATGCGCACGACGTTGGGCCGGGCGCCACCATGGGACGTGGTCGCCGACGGCTGCTGCGCGGCGGCCGAGGTCGCTGCGCGCGGCACGGTGGAATTGGCGTTGAGCGCGTGAATGACGCTGCCCTTGGCTTCGCGTGGCGCCTGCAGACCATCGCGCGGCACCGGAATGCGATCGATGGTCGGCGCGCGCGGGCGGCCCTGCTCGATCGGGCTGAAGGTGCCGGCGCCGGACAGTTTGAGACCGGAGGCCCCGTTGAAGGTAGCGGCAGCCTGACCGGGCATGATCTGGGCGATCTGCCCCGTCTTGAAATCGGAGACCTGGACCTGGCCGCGGCTGACCTCGACCTTGGTGCTGCGGCCGTTGACCGTCACGGTGAACTGGGTGCCCTTCACGACGGCAGCCAGATACGGGGTCTCGACCTCGAAATGCTGCACGTTGCGCTTCTCGACATCGAGCAGGATGGAGCCGGCGCGCTGCAGGATGGTGGTCGCCATGCCGTCCTTCGGGGCAGCCGGCAGGCCGACCTCCGAGTTCGGCGCGATCACGATGACCTCTTCGCCGCGGGTCAGGCGCACGCGGCCCGCTGGTCCGGTGCGGATCGTATCGCCCGGCTTGAGCTCTTCGTCGCGGCCGAGCGAAACCTGGCTGGCGCCCTTCGAGGTGACCCAGACTTCGCCCGAGGATTTGCTCACCAGCCACGGTTCACCGTCGGCGGCGAACGCGACGGGCACCGCGGCGAAAAGCGACGCGGCAATCAGTCCAGTTCGCAGGAGATGCTTGGATGACATGGCTCGAACTCGCGTCGTTGGCGGCCTTTGAAACTAATCGAAATGTTTCAAGAGACCCTTATGAGTTGCGGCCCGCTTTCCTTCGCGCATTTACGCTTCATTGACCTTAACAAACTAAGAACGAAGGATGCGTGTGGGTTGTGTCGAGGGAACTGGGAGGATCGCGGGTTGGCCCAGCAAGGCGGCCGCACGCAACGGTTCGCGACCCCTGAACGGGGCCGCGATCGTCCTCGGCATTTCGGTCTCCGCATTGCTGTTCGTGGCCGGCGCCGAGGCGCAGCAGGTCAGCCAGCCCGGCTTTGATCCCCGGCAGACGGAGAGGTATCTCGACGAGCAGCAGCGGCGCTCGGCGCAGCCGGTTCCGCCGCGGCCGCGTGCGCCGCAGTTCGCACCCCAGGGCGGGGGCGGCGACGTCAAGCCTCTGTTTACCCTGCGCGCGGTTGCCCTGACCGGCGCGTCGGCGCTGCCGGCCGACCAGCTTGCTTCGGCCTATCAGCCCTATCTCGGTAAGCCGGTGTCGCAGGCCGACCTCGCGGCGATCGCGACGGCGATCAGCGACCAGTACCGCGCCGCCGGCTATCATCTCAGCCGTGCGATCGTTCCGCCGCAGGACATCAGCAATGGCCGGGTCCGGATCCAGGTCATCGAAGGCAGCATCACCGAGGTCAGCCTCAAGGGAACGGGCGCGGAGGAATTCGGCGTCCGGCCGATGCTGGACCCTGTCCTCGCCGAGAGCCCGTCGCGCCTCACGACGCTCGAGCGCCAGTTGCTGCTGATCAACAGCCGCGGCGGCGTGCGCCTGGTCGATTCATCGCTGGAGGAGATCGGCGGCACCACCGGCCGGTTCCGCCTGGTGATCGAGCTGCAGACCTGGCACGTCTACGGCTTCGCCGGCGTCGACAATCTGGGCTCCTCCACCGTCGGTCCGTGGCAGAGCTATGCCACCGCCGCCTTCAACTCCTATCTGTTGCCGGGCGATACGCTCACCGCCAACCTGTCGACGACCCCCGGCGATCCCAGGCAGCTCGCGTTCGGGCGACTGTCCTACGAGGTGCCCGTCGGCACCGACGGCGCCTATGTCGGTGGCTCCGCGCTGTACAGCGAGGTGCGGCCGGGCGACATCAGGCGCCGGTTCAACGACAACACGGTCACCGAAACCTATGAGCTGCGCGGCGGCGTCACGCCGATCCAGTCGCAGCGCGCCTCGCTGCGGCTGAACCTCGCGGCCGCCTTCAGCGAGGTGACCGAACGGGACGTGTTCGGCGTCTGGTATCGCGATCACATCCGCACCCTGACGGCCACCGCCGACTATCGTTGGAAGGATGATCTCGGCGGCGACAGCTATCTGACGCTCGCCTACAAGCAGGGTCTGAACGTGCTCGGTGCGACCCGCGCCGGCGATCCCTTGGCCTCGCGCGATACCGCGTCGCCCACCTTCTCGGTCGTCAACGGCTGGTTCACGCGCTACCAGACCTTGTCGGACGCCTGGTCGCTGAAGCTCGCCGCCGCCGGCCAGCTCGCCTCGGGTCCCCTTTACAATTCGCAGCAATTCTATCTCGGCGGTTTCGCCTATGGCCGCGGCTACGGCAGCGCCGAAATCAGCGGCGACAATGGCATGGCCGGCACGTTCGAGGTCCGCTTCGAGCAGAAGCCGGACTGGACCTATCTGAAGAGCTACCAGCTCTACAGCTTCTTCGATGCGGGGCTGGCCTGGAACGACGGCTTCCGGCCGTCCGACGGCGTCGCGCTGACCTCGGCGGGCGGCGGCGTGCGCTTCACCTTCCCGAACGACTGGCGCGCCGATCTCGGCGTGGCGTTCCCGCTCAGCTACCGCGCGCCCGACAATTCAACGCGCGGCGCACGCCTGCTGCTGTCTCTGTCGAGCGTGTTGAAGATGTGCCCGCAGCGCGGCCAGGGGCCTTGCATCTAGACGATCCTATCTTGGAGCCGGCAGTTGTTTCGGGTTGAGCTTTCGCCGTCACCACGGCTGTCATGCTCCGCGAAAGCGGGGCATCCAGTACTCCGAGGCAGAAGACATAGAACCGAGGTGTCACGGCGTACTGGATCGTCCGCTTTCGCGGACGATGACAGCGGGGGCTACATGATCAATGTGCCAGGATGTTGGAGGGGTCATCGAGGCCCCTCCAGTGCTCCAATCAGACCGGCTTGCCCGATCCGTGGAACAGCCGGCCCTTCTCGGTGATCAGCACGATGGCGAGTGCGCTGGCGGTGCAGGCCAGGAAGCCGGCTGCGAACGGCAGCGGCGTGCCGTTGAAGGCCTGGCCGACGATGGCGCCGGCGCCCATGCCGAGCAGCGTGGTGATCGAGCCGTAGAGCGAGGACGCGGTGCCGGCATTGGCGCGCTGCGGCTCCATCGCGAGCGCGGTGAAGTTCGCAAACATCAGGCCGAACGAGAACATCATCCCCGCGGACAGCAGCATGAACAGCCACAGCGGCAGCATGTCGAGCATCGCCGCGCTGAAGCAGGTGAGCGCGATGACGACGCTGCCGACCAGCGCGCTGTGCGAGATCATGCGCATGCCGAGCCGGCCGACCAGCCGGGCATTGAGGAAGCCGGCCACGGCGATGGTCACGGCGATCGCGGCGAAGGCGACGGGGAAGTAGTGGCCGAGATGATAGACGCCGGTGAACAGCTGCTGCGACGACAGCACGTAGCCGAGCACGGCGCCGAAAATGCCGCTGGCGGCGAGCGCGTAGCCGAGCGTCTGGCGGTTGGTCAGCGTGTGGCGGAACGAGGCGCCGATCGCGGCGATCGAGAACGGCTTGCGCTCGTTTTCGGGCAGCGTCTCCGGCAGCCGCAGCGCGGCCCAGATCAGCGTCACGATGCCGTAGAGCGTCAGCACGACGAAGATGCCGCGCCATTGCGTCAGCAGCATCACGGCCTGGCCGAACGCCGGTGCGATCACGGGAATGGCGATGAACACCATCATCGCGAGCGACACCACGCTCGCCATGCGGCGGCCGGCGTAGCAATCGCGCACGATCGAAGTCGCGATCACGCGCGTCGCCGCGGTGCCGAGCCCTTCCAGCACGCGCGCCAGCAGCAGCAGCTCGAAGGACGGCGCGGCGATCGCGAGCAGGCTGGCGATCGCATACACCACCATGCCGCCGATCAGGACCGGGCGGCGGCCGTAGCTGTCGGACAGCGGGCCGATCGCGAACTGGCCGAGACCGAAGCCGATGACGAATGCCGACAGCACCGTCTGCACCCGGTTGGCGACATCGATGTGGAAGGAGGCGCCGATGTTCGGCAGCGCCGGCAGCATCATGTCCATGGCCAGCGGGTTGAGCGCCATGATCGCCGCGACCACGATGACGAACTCCGTGAAGCCCATCGGCCGGTGGCGAACGAGTTCGAGATCGGCGCTGGTATCGGTCAAGGGAGGGCCTTCCTGGAGACGGTGGCGCAGCAAGCGGATGGATGCTCCGATAAGTAACGGAGTTGTTGCGCCGCACAAGGCGTGTTTCGGAATGGCTGATCATCGGACCGGGCGAGCGGGCTGGCGCGAATGTGACCGCGCGTGAGCTGCCGAAAATTGCGCCATGGACCGACCGATGGTAACGCCCGTGTGATCAGACGGGTCAGCGGATGAAAACCTACAAGATCGTGGTCTACGTGCCGGAGGCCGATGGCGAGGCCGTCCGCAGCGCCATGGGCGCGGCCGGCGCCGGGCGGATCGGCAATTACGATTACTGTTCGTTTACCCTGAAGGGCATGGGCCGCTTCCGGCCGCTGGCCGGCGCCAATCCCGCGATCGGTGCGGTCGGCCAGCTCGAGACGGTCGAGGAGGAGCGCATCGAGACGGTGTGCGCTGCGGACAGGCTCAAGGCCGTGCTCGGTGCGATCCGGGGCGCCCATCCTTACGAGGAGCCGGCGATCGACGTCTATCCGCTCGAGGCGGTGGACTAGAATGGCGATGCAGGGTGGGAAGGCGCGCCGGTTCGGTGCGCTCCTGATGACGATGCTGATGGTGATGGCGGCCCCGATGGCCGCGGCACAGGACACAGCCCCGGCCGATCAGATCTCGGCGTTCCGGCTCAAGAATGGCGAGGGCCGTGTGACGCGCGACGCCACGCTCGACCGGATCGCGATGGACCAGGCGCGCGCCATGGCCGAGAAGGACGATCTCAGCCACGAGGTGCTCGGGCCGTTCACCCGCCGCGTCGCGCCGTCGAATGCGGGGCGCGCCGCCGAGAACATCGCCTATGGCTACGACAATTTCGACAAGACGCTGGGCCAGTGGATCAACTCCGCCGGCCACCGCAAGAACCTGCTGCTGCCCAAGGCGACTAAGGTCGGCATCGCCAGCGCCAGGACCGCGAACGGCAAGCGCACCTATTGGGCGATGGTGATTGCGGGCGACTACGAGACCGACAAGCCGAAGGGAAGTCCAAAGAGCAAGGGCAAGGCGGTGGTCGCGCAGACCGCGCCGAAATCCGACAAGAGCGGCACCAAGACTGACACCAAGACCACGACGCGCTGGGGCGCCAAGCCGCCGGCGTCGAAAGACTGTCACCTCAACATCAAGTTCATCGGCCTCTGCATCTGAGCTGTTGCGCAGGTCAGAGCAGCTGCTTCTTCAGGTGCAGGTAGCCGGGATCGAACTCACCGATCGCGCATAGCCGGCCCCAGTCAAACACGGTCAGCAGGCCGCTGCGGAAATCGACGGCGCGGCTCGCGCGCAGCTCGACCAGCGTGCGGTTGACGGTTGCGATCGCCATGCCGAGCGCCTCGCCGAGCTGGACCAGGCTGACCGGCAGCTCGAGCCGATCGTCATGCGCGAGCTCGAGCGCGCGGGCGCGGTAGAACAGCTCACAGAACAGATGCGCCATGCGCGCCGGCTTGGCCCGCGCGCTGTTGTTGGTGATCGCCTCTCGGAAGATCGCGGCATCGATCAAGGTCTCGCGCCAGATTGCGAAGCCGAGCCCCGGCCGCCGGGCGATCACACGGGTCAGCTCCTTGTGCTGAATGCCCGCGACCAGGGCCGGCCCGATCGCGCAGACCGCGTGGTCCATGCGATCGAGGAACAGCGCCTGGGCGTCCGGCCAGTCGCCGGCCATGTGGAAGGACAGATATTGCCGTCCGCCGCCGGATAGCAGGTGATAACGCGCCACCCAGCCGGACAACACCACCACCGATTTGTCCGGCTCGTCGCCCTGACGAATGAGGTCCTCTTGATCGGACAATTCGCGCGGCGCAAAATTCAGGTTCCTGATTTCGGTGATGTCGTCCCCCGTCAGCCGGGAATGTTCCCGCAGCTTGTTGATGACGATCCTGTCGGCTTCCATCGGAAATCAGGCCCTCTGATCCTCTCGGATATCAAATGAGACGATGGCCTCGCCGGTTCCTACTAAGGTCGGGTATGGTATCAGAGGATGCGGAAGCGAGTTGCCGGTCACCGCATCGGGAGAACAGCCGTGCCCCACATCGCGTTCCTCTACCGGCTCCGCCGATTGTTCGGCGGTTCAGGCCCGCATATCGAGACCATCGCGTCGGCGCTGACGGAGGGCCGTCTTCGCCAGCCGGCGCATCCGATGTCGGATCAGGAGCTGTCGCGGGCGATCCGCGAATTCCAGAGTCTGCCGCCCAGCGAGGAGAGCCTGAAGAAGCTGGCGGAGCGGCTCGGCGCGACCGAGCCCAAACCTCATTGAGGGCTGGTCAATATGCGGCGGCGCCGCGCGCCCGGGGCTCGGCCAGGAACAGCACCAGCTGCACCAGCTCATCCTCCAGGTCGCGGGTCTCGATCAGGTGGTGCTCGCGCATGACAGCGGTTCGGATCGGGCCGAGCGCCGATCTGATAAGGATGTAGCGCCGCGCTGGCGGCAGCGCCTCGCTGTCGAGGTCGAGCGCCTCGATCAGCCGGTCGGTCATGCGATCGACCATGTCGTGCAGCGCGCGCTGCAACTCGACGTCATGGCCGAACAGCACCAGCAGATGCCGCCGCACACGGTGGCGGCCGGCAAACGGTGCAAATCCCTGGCGCACCGCCGCGCGCACGATCGCCTCGCGGCCGAGTCCGCGATGCGCCGCCAGGGCCTCGGCGAACTGCGCCTCCTGGCGGGCGAACTCGCGCAGCGCCAGCGCGCGCAACAGCGAGGTCTTGTCCTTGAAGTAGCTGTAGAGCGTGCCGATCGAGAAGCCGGCGCGTTCGGCGATGGCGTTGGTGTTGACCGCCTTGGCCCCGTCGCGCTGCAGAAGTTGAGCGGTTGCCTCGAACAGCACGTCCAGCGTCTGCCGCGTGCGCTTCTGCACCGGGTTTTTACGAAGCATTTCAGGCGCTTCCTGCATCGCTCGAGTCTCGGTTGAGAGTTCTGGAAATCGAGTAGGCGTTCTGGCGGGGGCGGGTTAGATCGGAGCCCGCATGCGGGCGGCCCGTGATGGTCGGTGAGTACGGGCCGAGCCTGCGTGCACCAGGATGAACCTCATTTGAACGAAGGATCTGATTGCCATGCTGCGCGTCGTATTTCCGTTTGTGGCCCTCATCGCCGTCTCCCAATGTCTCGTGTCGCAAAGCGCGTTCGCCGGCAACCGCGCCGCCGCGGACAGCTGCGCCGCCAAGCTGTCGCCGGTGGCGAAGCAGATCTATGACGTCACCGCGCCGGCGATCGGCCCGGACAGCGTCGTCAAGGACGTCATCGTCGAGCGTGTCCGCCCGCTGGTGATGGCCGGCAAGTTCGATCGCGACACCGCGCGCACCAACGCCACCCCCGCTGGTGAATGCCTGGTGCTGCTGAAGTAGGTCGCAGCCGACGAGAAGAGGTTGCAGGCTGCGGCCCTGACATGAGGTCGCAGCCGGCTCCGCTCCGGTGCGTCCCCGCAGGAACCCGGCTTGGCAAGTCCGGCCGAGTCGCGCATCAATGCCTGATGCTCGATCTCCTCGCCCGCCATTGGGTCGCCGGTGCCGTGTTCATGGCCGCAGCGCTGCTCGCGCTGGTGCCGCTGCTGGCGGCCGACTGGCCGCTGGCCATGCTTCTGATCTTCCTGCATTCGCCGGGCTACATGATCCACCAGGTCGAGGAGCACACCGGCGACCGCTTCCGCAGCTTCGTCAACAATGTCATGTTCGGAGGGCGCGAGGCGCTGACCACGGGCGATGTGCTGTGGGTGAATTGCGGCGCGGTATGGGGCATCGATCTCGCCGCGCTCTATGTCGCCTGGATCGCCGGTCCCGGCTGGGCGCTGGTCGCGCCCTATCTGATGCTGGTCAATTCGCTCGGCCATATCGGCCCGGCCTTGCGCTTCCGCGGCTACAATCCGGGCCTTGTCACCGGCATCGTCGTGTTCATTCCGCTGGGGCTGGCGACAGTGCTCACCATTCCCGCGACAGCGGCGCAGCATGCGCTCGGCTTCGGCCTGTCGCTGCTGCTGCACGTCATCATCGCCGCCAATGCCATCCGGCGCGCACGGCACGCCGCGGTGGCCTGAGCGGTCTATTCGCCGGGCACGAGCTGGATCGTCTGAGCCATCGGCTGCGGCCGTCGTAGGCGCCGGCGGGACAGATAGAGCAGCACGCCGGTCACGGCGAACAATGGCATCAGCGCCGCCGCGAGCATGAAGACGAGCTGGCCCGGCCAGCCGAGGATGCTGCCGCGGTGAATGTCGAGGATACGCGCCAGCACGCGCTCGCCGGTGGTCTTGTCGGCGTAGCGGTCCGCCGAGATCAGCCGGCCGGTCGCGCCGTCGATGCGGAATTCGTCGCGGCGGCCGTCATGGTCCTCGCTCGGCCAGGCGCGCACGCGCACGGCGCCTCCGCCGGCGGGCAAGGTCAGCTGCATCACGGCGAAGCGGTCGCCGATCTGCTCGCGCACCGTGGTCCACACGCGATCGAGCGAGACCGTCTTTGCATCGGCCGCCTCCGAGCGTCCCTCGCGCGGCGCCTTAGCCGCCATCGGCGCCCGCGATGGCGCCAGCAGCCAGGTCAGGCCGTCCTTGTACCAGGCGTAGGAGTAGGACAGTCCGGTCAGCGCGATCACCAGATACACCGGCAGCAGCCATGTGCCGATCACGCTGTGCAGCGAGCGATGCAGGCCGCGGCCGCGCAAGCCCAGCTGCGGCTTCAGCCACAGCTTCGCGCTGCTCGCGCGCTTCGGCCAGCGCAGCACGATGCCCGTGATCAGCAGCACGAGAAGGCCGAGCACGGCGGCGCCGGTGATCTGCCGGCCGGCGCCATTGCCGTCGCCCGGCAGTAGCAGCCAGCGATGCAGGTGGCGCACGGTTTCGAAGAACGCCTCGCCGCGGGGCTCGCCGAGCACGCGGCCGTCATAGGGATCGACCAGCAGAGATGAGGGCCGGCCGCCGGCATCGTTGCGCGCGAAGCGGATGCGCGCGGCGGCCGAGGGATCGCGCGACAGCGTGATCGCCGAGATCTTGCCGAGCGCGGGATCAGCCTGCAGCCGCGCGACGAGCTCGGCCGGCGCAAGCGGAGCCTCCGCGCGCGGCGTGACGTGGGCCAGCGTGGCGTTGAGACCGGCCTGGATCTCGTCCTCGAAACCCATGATCGCGCCGGTGACGCCCATCAGCGACAGGATCAGCGCTGCGACGAGGCCGAGGACGGAGTGGATCTGCAGCAGCGCGGGCTTGATGCGGAATGACGTCACGCGGTGTCTCCGGCTAGAACTTCACCGTCGCCGACAGCGACACCCGCCTTGCATCGCCGACCGCGACGTTCAGCACGCTGTTGGCCGAGGGGTAATAGACGTTGTCGAACAGGTTCTTGACGTTGAGCTGGTAGATCACCGGCAGGTTCTGGTGCCTGGTCTCGTAGCTCGCGAACATGTCGGCGACGACGTAGGACGGCAGCACGAAACTGTTGGCGGCATCGCCGGCGCGGTCGCCGACATAGCGTGCGCCGCCGCCGAGTCTGAGCTGGCCGGGCAGGGCGGTGCCGAAATCGTAGACGAGATAGAGCGAAGCGGTGTTGAGCGCGACGTTCTGCAGCCGGTTGCCGCGATAGACCGGGTCGTCGGTCACCCGGGCATCGGTGTAGCCGTAGCTGCCGATCATGGTCCAATGCTCGGCGATCTTGCCGGTGACGTCGACCTCGGCGCCGCGCGAGCGCACCTTGCCCGCGGTGGTGTATTCGACGACGTTGCTGGCATTGGTCTGCGACACCAGCACGTTCTGCTTGTCGATGTCGTAGAATGCGACGGTGCCGGACAGCCGCTTGTCGAGGTCGAACTTGAAGCCGGTCTCCCACGCCGTGCCCTGCTCGGGCGCGATGTTGGAGCCGAGCACCACGCCGCCGGTCAGCGGCGCGATCGTCGAGTTCGGCTTCAGGCTCTTGGTGTAGCTGGCGTACAGCGAGACCTGCTCGTTCAGCTTGAGAATGGCGCCGCCGAGCGGCAGCACGGTGTCGGCGGCGACGTCGGTGTTGGCCTTGAACGGCCGGCCGCGGCCGGCGAGCTGCTCGTAGTCCATGTAGCGGACGCCGCCGACGAAGGAGAGCTTGTCGGTGACGTGCAGCGTGTCCTGCAGGAACAGCGAATACTGCCCGAGCTTGTCGGTCTGCTCGCTGTCGCTCGCCGAGATGGTCGTGCCCGGCTGCAGCAGGCCGTAGACCGGGTTGTAGACGTTGAACAGAATCGATTTCGGCACGGTCTGGCGGATCAGGTCCTGGCGATAGATCGTGCGATATTGCGCATCGCCGCCGAACAGCACCTCGTTACGCAAGCCGCCCAGCCAGAACGCGCCTTGAATATAGGACGTGCCATAGCTGACCCGGCTCAGCGCGCCCCAGGTGCCGTCATTGCTGCGGGTCTCATTGCCCTTCGCATCGATCGCGGTGATACGCAGCTGGTTGGAGCTGGACCTCTCGGTGTTGTAGCTGTAGGCGGCGGTGAGCTTCCAGTCCTCGTTGAGCTTCTGCTCGACCGAGGCCTGCACCAGGTCGGACTGCCCCCACGTGTTGTTATAGGGCTCGTCGAGCCGTCGCGTCGCGGGGATCGCGAGCGGCGCGCCGTTGATGAAGGCGGTGCCGCGATCGAATGGGGTGATGAACTCGCGGTGCTCGTAGTTGAGCTGGACGGTGGTCGTCTCGCCGTACCAGGCCAGCGACGGCGCCACCAGCATCTCGCGGTGGCGGCCGAAATTGCGCCAGTAGTCCTCGCTCACGCCGTAGCCGATGAAGCGATAGGCAAGGCCGCCGTCGCCGATCGGGCCGGTAATGTCGAGCATGCCGTCGGCGCCGGTCTTGTCGTTGGCGAAGGCCGAGCCGAGCAGCGTCACCGAGCCGTGCTGATACAGCTCGGGGCGCTTGCTGATGGTATTGACGATGCCGCCGGGATCCATGATGCCGTACAGCAGCGACGCCGGGCCCTTGAGCACCTCGACGCTGTCCACCGCAGCATTGAGGCTGCGGCTCTGCACCAGCGGCAGGCCGTTGCGCATGATCGAGCCGTCGCGATTGTCGCCGAAGCCGCGGCGCATCACCGCATCCTGCGTTCCTGCCAGCGTGTTGGCCTGGGTGACGCCGCTGATATTGGCGAGCGCATCGTCGATGTTGCGCGGCAACTGGTCCTTCAGCACCTGTGACGGCACGAGGTTGACGGATTGGGCGGTGTCGAGCGGCGAGGCGCCGGTGCGCAGGGTCGTCGCGCTCGGCATCGCGCGGTAGTTGAGCTTGGCGGCGTTGAGAACGACGGCCTCCGCTGCGGCGCGCTCCGCGCGCGTCGGCGTCGGCGTCGGCGTCGGCTGCACGCTGCGTCTCTGCTGCGCGACGCGCGCTTGGCGCTGCGCCGGTCCGGCGGCGACCGCAGGCTTGCGCTTCGCTGCCGGCGCGTCGACCGTCACCGGCGGCAGCGTGACCTGTGCATTTGCGGGAGAGGAGCAGCCGAGGTCTGCGGTCAGGGCACTCACGAGCGCAATCGCGCCATACATACCGGTCCGGGTGAAAACCTCGCGCCGGCTATTGTCGTCTGTCATCGTTCACTGCACTTCCAACGTCGCGGCGGTCGAGGTGACGGTCGCTTGACGTGAGGTCTAGCAATGCGATGCGGCAAAGAACACGGCGCGGGTGCTTGAATCCTTCTAAGTCATCGGGTGTTTCGTTGTTGGAATTGAATCGAACTTGCGCCCCGCGCGGCGTCTTTGCGGCATCGTACGCCGCGTGATCATCGCGCGCTGCATGACCGTGCAAACTGCGCGGTCTCTGCGCAAACGACAGCGCTCCATCCGCTCTGCGGAGGGAGCGCCGTGCGTTTCAGTTTTCGGAACTAAGCGCGCGATCTCAGCGCTTCGGAGCCATCGTGCCCGAATGCGGGCTCATCGTGCCGGTGGTGCCTTTGCCCGTCCCGTCGCTCATGCCGGTCGCGCTGCCGCTGCGACCGCCTGTTGCGGAGGTGTCGGTGCCAGTTGCGCCGCGGCCCATATTGCTGCCGGTAGTGCCGCTGTCATGCGGCTGCCCCATGCCGGGGCTGGTCGCAGTGCCGGATCCTCCGGTGCCGGTGTTGGCGCCGGCGCCGCTGCTGCTCTGAGCGAGGGCGAGTGAACTCGTCAGCGCGAAGGCGGCGGCGAGAGCGAGCGTGGTCGTTGTCTTCATGATGAAACCCTTTCTCTGCGTGTATCTGGAGCTAACGGGCCGGCGTTGCGGCCGTTCCAGACGACGTCATGCGCCGCCACCGTGTCGGCTGGTCGCAGCACTCAGCTCAGCCGCTGCCTCTGTTGTCGTTGTGGTCCTGGAACTACTCGGTCATGGCCGAGCAGCCGTCACACCCGAGCGCTCGGTCATGTCGCATGCCGATCCGGGTTGCGAACGATGAACGTCGCAAAGGCCGCCGCTTGTCTACTGCGCCGCCGCGAGCTCCAGCTCGGCCGGCTTGTTCGGGCCGACGAGCGGAATCTCGAGCGCGATGCGCGTGCCCTGCTGCACCTCGCTGTCGAGCTCGATGCGGCCGCCGAGCGTGGAGACGACGAGGTTGAAGGCGATGTGCAGGCCGAGGCCGGCATTGCCCTTCTCGCGGCGCGTGGTGAAGAACGGATCGAACACCCGGCCGCGCACGTGATCGGGCATGCCGACGCCCTCATCGGCGCAGGTGATGCAGACGGAGCGGTCCAGCGGCTGCGCGACCTCGACCGTGAACACGCCGCTCATCTCGCCGGGATAGGCGTGCGTGGCCGCATTGAAGGCGAGGATGCTGATGACCTGACCGAGCGCGCCGGGATAGCTGGTGAGCATGATGCCATCGGGGCAGGAGAGGGCGACCGTGAGGCCCTGACGCGCCAGCAGCGGGCGCAGCTTGGCGAGGTGATCGCTCAGCCAGCTCTGCAGTTCGAAGCTTTGCCGCGTTTCGTTGGCCTGGTCGACGGCGACCTGCTTGAAGCTGTGCACCATCTCGGAGGCGCGGTGCAGGCTCTGCGTCGTCAATTGCAGGCCGTGCTGCAGCCGCTCGACGCCGCGCGTCAAATCCGAGCGGCGCACCGGGCCGCCGCCGAGCATGCGCGCGATCGCCTCGACGTCGTCTTCCATCGCGGTCGAGGTGGTCAGCGCCAGCCCGAGCGGCGTCGAGACCTCGTGGCCGACGCCGGCGACGAGCTGGCCGAGCGAGGCGAGCTTCTCCGCCTGCACGAGATGCGCCTGCGTGGCGTGCAGGTCGCGCAGCGACGCTTCGGAGCGTTCCTTCTCGCGCTGCAGCGCCTCGGCGGTGCGGAACTGCTTGCGGGCCTGAACCTCGCGCGCGCCGACCGCATAGAGCGACAGCAGGCAGGCATTGCCGACCAGCGAATGATCGATGAAGCGGAGGCCCGGCGGCAGCGGCTCCGGCGCGAGGCTTTCGGCCACCGCCAGCGCGCCCCAGCTCGTCGCGCAGAAGATCGCATGGGAACCGGTGCGCAGCGGCAGCATGGTCGACACGAACAGGATGACGATGATCATGCCGGCGGCGGAGTAGGTGAAGCCGGAGGGCAGCACCCAGTAGATCGTCGGCAGCACGCAGCCGGGAATGACGCAAAAGACGAGTTGAATGGGCTCGGCCCATTTGCGCGCCGGCGTCGACAGCAGCGCCGTCAGCGGCAGCAGCACGAACAGCGCGGTGCCGCCGCGGATCTTGAGCGTGGTCGGCACGATCTCAGGGTAGAGTACGAAGTCCCACAGCGTGTAGCCGGCGAAGGTGAAGGCGCCGAGCAGCATCGCGATCTGGGTCCAGGCGATGTTGCCATGGACGAAATGGTCCACGAAGCGCCGTTCCTCCACGGCATCCTCGAAACGCAGCCCCAGGCGCTCCAGCAATCTCAACATTATGCCACCGCAATCGATAAACGATCCCCCGCAGCAGGTGAGACCCGCAGCGGGAGGGCAGACATACACGAGATGGGTCGGCTGAGAAAACGACGTGAGATCGCATCCGCGGCTTGGAGCACGCAGAGCGTTATTAGAATGGTTCCAAATCTAACCGCGCGGCATGGCAGAGGCGGCGCTAGCCATGCAGCTCAGAGACGCCGCCTTCGGACTAATCCCGCTTGCCGCTGGTGATCGTGATGTCGCGGCCGTCTCTCGCCTTGGCCGTAATCGCCAACCGGTCGTCGCCGAAGGACAGCGTCCACTTCGACTCCACGCCTTGTGCGAGATACTGCAGATCGACCACGAAGGTGTGGTCGTCCGTCCAGGCTCCCTTCATGGCCCGATAGGAGAACGGCACCACGAGCGTCTTGGGGGCGTTGGTGCGGTAGAGGCCATCGAGTCCGATCGGGTTGTCCAGGCGCAGCACACCGTTCGGCGATGCCTGGTCATAGATGTCCCAGCTCACATGTGGAGGCGCATCGTCGAGATGCAGTGTGATCGTCTTGAACCTGAGCGGGCTCTCCGCGAAACTGTAGGTCCGCGCTGATACGACGGCGGCTTGCGCAGGCGCCACCGCCACAGTGCTGGGCTTCTCAACGGCCGCATCCCGCACGGCCTTCTGAAGTTGCGCGAACGAATCCGGCGCCGGCGCCAGGGCCGCGTCGGATTTCACCGCTCCGACGATGTCAAGAGCGAGCTGCTTCATCGGGCAGAAGTCCCGAGCCGTCATCACTGCGACGATGTCGGACCGCGGCAGCATCATGATGATCTGGCAATGATAGCCGACCGACATGAACACCTGCTGCTCGGGCAGCGACCAGAACTGGTTCGCATAGCGCAGCCCGGGCTCGAATTTCGTCTGCATGTCGACCTCGGCGTGATTGACCGCCTCGATCCAGTCGGGCGGCAGCAGCTGCTGCTCGCCCCACCGGCCGCCGCGCAGATACAGATAGCCGAACCTCGCCATGTCGCGCGGCTTCAGCAACAGCCCGAAGCCTCCCGTCGACAGTCCTTGCGGATCGCGCGTCCAAATCGGCGGCTTGATGCCGAGCGGCCTGAACAGTTTTTCTTGGGCGTAGTCCTGCGCGGTCTTGCCGGTCAGCTTGGTGATGATCGCTGACAGCAGATGCGAGTTGCCGCTGTTATAGTAGAAGCTCTCGCCGGGCGCTTGCGCCATCGGCTTGTCCAGGATGTATTTCACCCAGTCGGGCGCGCGTCGCAGTTCCTGCAGCGATTGTTCCGCCCCGCTGCCGAGACCTTCGTCCCAATCCAGACCGGAGGTCATGTTGAGGAGATGACGGACGGTGATCGCCTGTTTGCGCGCATCGAGATTGGCGATCTCGCGATCCCGGAAGAAATCCACGACCGGATGATCGAGGCTGTCGAGCACGCCGTCCTTGAGCATGATCGCGATCAGCGAGCCGGTGACCGCCTTGGTGGTTGAGTTGACCGCATGCGGGAGGTCCGCGCGATAGGGCGCGTAATAGGTGTCGAGAACGATCCGGCCGTGGCGCACCAGCGTCAGGCTGTCGAGCCGCACGCGCGCGCCGAAACCGACCAGCCGCTCCACCGCCGCCGAATCCATTCCCTCGTCCTCGGGGGCGGCGGTCGTCCAGTCGGTTGTGGGGAAGCGGGACTGCGCATCCTCCGCCATCGCGTTGGCGGTGAGCAGCCAAGCCGGCAACAGCGCAGCCGCAAACCCGAGGCTGGTCCCGATACGCAACATCTCGCATTCCCCCACGAATGACGCGGGACATGGTACCAGAAAACCACGATCCAACAAAGATTGTGTGACGCTTGGGGTGCGCCTCAAAAGCGGCGCTTTGCGACGGCGTCGCTGGCAGGGAGCACCAAACGATCATGCAGGCTCCTATGCTTCGACGTCTTCGGGTTGATATTCTCGTCGTCGCCACCTTGGCCGTCGCCGTTCTGCTCACGGTCCTTGGGCGACCGGCCCGCGCTGAGGGCGAACGCGTGATCGCGGTGCCTGAGCTGCATGCGATGACGCCGGAGGCATCAGACGATGCGATCGGGATTACGGCGGAGCTTCGCCGTCGATTTCAGTCTGTTCCGTCCCTGCGGGTCGTGGATGCGCCCAAGGCGCCGACGGATGTGCCCGGCTACCCAGACAACGTGCCGCCGTTCGCGCTATGGCGCGACTCGCATGTCGACATCGTGCTGATCGGCAACACGGTCGTCCTCAAGGATGGACGCCATCGGCTGTCGGTGCGCATTTGGGATTTAGCCAAACGCGTCCAAATCGTCGGTCACGTTTTTGTCTATAGCCCTCAGCTCGGATATGAGCAGGAAATTGCGGACGTTGTGCGCAACGCTCTGGTGGAGGCTCTTGAGAAGGAGAATGAGCCGGAGCGTCCATGATCTGGTCGAATGATGCGAACAGGCTGTCAGTATCTGGCAATCAGTCGCGTCACTTCCGCCTCGCTGGCGAAGTGTCCGCGCTCAGCGTCGGCTAGCCCCGCCTCGATCTCGGCAAGTTGCCAGTATTCTCGCTCGACGAATTCCTCGATCGCGCGCGCAGCAACATCAGAGCTGGGTCGGTGGATTTTCTCCGCCAGCTCATCGAGCTTCGCGGCCGTCGCTTCCGACACGTGGACAGTGAAAGCGGTCATGGATCTGCCTCGAGTTTCACAGCGATTGTGGGTGAACGAAAGCAGAGCGTCAACCGCGTCTACGTGTGGTCTTCAACGGAGCTGGTGCTCATTACGCCCAATGCGCCCGCAGCGCCGCTGCGATGCTCTGCGGCCGCTCGACGATGCTCCAGTGCCCTGCATCCTGCTCGACATGCAGCCGCGCGGCGTGCGCTTGCGCAAAACGGCTGAGCGTATCGAGCGGCACGAAGGGATCCTGCGTGCCCGAGATCACGAGGCCGCGCCGCGGCAATTGCGCGAGCCGCGCGATCCAGTCGCCGCCGAAGCGCAGCCCATCCGCGGAGCGATACAGCGCGAGGATCGCCCGCCGCATCGGCGCCTGCCACGCCGCGGCTTCGCGCACGGCGAGTTCCCCCGGCAGTCCGCTCTGCCGGAACATGCGCGCCATCGCGCCTTGCCTCGACACCGCCATGAAGATTTCGCCAAGCACGGGCGTGTTCCAGATTCGCGCGATGCGATGGCCGCGATAGCCCGGATCGAGTGCACCGCCAGCGACCGCCCAGGACCGCACCAGCTCGGGCCGCAGCGATGCCGCGCGCAGCACCAGCAGCGCGCCCCAATCATGCCCCACCAGATCGAGCGGCCCGAACGCCGCATGCTGTGCCTCGATCAGCGCAACCAGCCAGTCGGCGTAGGCGTCCTTGGTGCAGGCGAAACCGGCAGGCACCTCGCCGCAGAAGCCGGGCAGGCAGGGCAGGGCAACGGTCTCGCCGAGCGCCGCGATCAGCGGTCCCCAGATTGCGGGCGTGTCCGGCACGCCGTGGACGAAGATGCGATTGGTCATGGTGTCATCCCTATCACATCCGTAGGCTTCGTCTTCGCCGAAATTCTTCTTTCCTTTTTTCAGAAATCATGCTTTGATGCGCCATCCCGCCTCATCGAAGAGGGGCGTACGCGTCGTCACGATACGTGGAGTGCGGGGAGCGATGGCCGTGAGGCGCCGGCAGACGACCGGCGGCTTGCGGACGGCGAAGTCGCGTGGTCCTGGCCTCCCGATGCTGAGGTCAAGTTCGGGCCGTTGCGCGCAGCAGCGGTGCGGATGATGGGGGCAAGAAAGCCCGGTCCCCAGGGAGAGCGCGAAGTAAGCCGTAAAGCCGTTGCGCAGGGAAGGCCGGGATGTCCTGGCCGATCCTGTGGTTCCTGCCCCGTGCAATTCTTTCCGCACGGGGGCCGCGGGTGTCGGCAGACGCCCGGCCTTCCCTGCACCCTCGACTGGCGAGGGGCGATACCGATGATCAGCCTGGGCACGATGGTGTCGCGGGAGCGGAGAGGTGTGTGCGGATGAGGGTTGGAGCGGTCGATGAAAGCCAGAGGTGCGCCCCGCTTGTGCGTCAAACACCGCCGTCATTGCGAGCGAAGCGAAGCAATCCAGGGCTGCGCGCGTGACTCTGGATTGCTTCGCTTCGCTCGCAATGACGCGGAGGGACCTGTGCTCCACCCCGGCTGTCATCGTCCGCGAAAGCGGACGATCCAGTATTCCATAGGCGGTCGTGAGTCAGCCGAGAGGCCGCGGCGTACTGGATACGCCGCTTTCGCGGGGTATGACGGCGGAGGACCGGGCGGCGGCACGGGCTGGCTCCTGCGCAAGGGAAGCGGGCCCTGGCGCGAGAGAGGAAGGGACAGAGGCCGCAAGGTCCAATACGTCACCCCTCCTGACCCTTATTCGGCGTTGCGAGGCCGTTTCATTCCCGGTAAAAGCACCGTCGAAGGCACCTCGGCAACACTCCATCAATGGTTTTGCCGCACCATTTTCGTGTCTTCGCAAAGGGTTTGGCAATGCTGATTCGCAGCGCAGAGATCGAGGCCATCGCCGGGGCAGACGCCCGGTCGATCGCGCTCGCCTCGCTGCCGCCTCGCGGCCTGACCGGCGCGCTTGAGCTTCTGCTTCTTAGCTGCCCCTGAGGGCCGGCTGGGCGGGATGCGCCTGGGCACTCAGGGGGCTGCTTCGACACCGAAACACCCTTCAGCGCCCAAGTTTCCAGAGATCAAGTTTCCAGAGATACTGGCACCAAGCGCACCACCTTCAGACTCCGAGGAATAGCCAATGTCCAATACCGTTCAGTCCGACAAGGACCGCGTCGTCATTTTCGATACCACCCTGCGCGACGGCGAGCAGTGCCCCGGCGCGACCATGACGTTCGAGGAGAAGCTCAACATCGCGGCGATGCTGGACGACATGGGCGTCGACATCATCGAGGCCGGTTTTCCGATTGCGTCGGACGGCGATTTCGAGGCCGTCAACGAGATCGCCAAGCGGTCGAAGAACGCGGTGATCTGCGGCCTGTCGCGCGCCGGCGCCAAGGATATCGACCGCTGCGCCGAGGCGATCCGCCCCGCTAAGCGCGGCCGCATCCACACCTTCCTGTCCACCTCGCCGGTGCACATGAAGTACAAGCTGCAGATGGACCCGCAGCAGGTCTATGAGCTGGTCGTTTCTTCGGTGACGCGCGCGCGCAACCACACCGACGACGTCGAGTGGTCGTCGGAGGACGGCACCCGCACCGAGTTCGATTTCCTGTGCCGCTGCGTCGAGGCCGCGATCAAGGCCGGCGCCACCACCATCAACATTCCGGACACCGTCGGCTACGCCGTGCCGGAGGAATATTACGACCTGTTCAAGCGCGTGCGCGAGACTGTGCCGAATTCCGACAAGGCGGTGTTCTCGGTCCACTGCCACAACGACCTGGGCATGGCGGTCGCCAACTCGATGGCCGGCGTGCGCGCCGGCGCCCGCCAGATCGAATGCACCATCAACGGCATCGGCGAGCGCGCCGGCAATGCGGCCCTGGAAGAGGTCGTGATGGCGATGCGCGTGCGCAACGACAAGCTGCCGTTCTGGAACAAGATCGACACCACGCAGCTGACTCACGCCTCGAAGGTGGTGTCGGCGGCGACCTCGTTCCCGGTGCAGTACAACAAGGCGATCGTCGGCCGTAACGCCTTCGCGCATGAGAGCGGCATCCACCAGGACGGCATGCTGAAGAACGCGCAGACCTACGAGATCATGCTGCCGGAGACGGTCGGCGTGAAGCAGACTTCGCTGGTGATGGGCAAGCATTCCGGCCGCCACGCCTTCATCCACAAGCTGGAGGAGATGGGCCACAAGCTGTCGAGCAACCAGGTCGAGGACGCCTTCGTCCGCTTCAAGGCCTTGGCCGACCGCAAGAAGCAGATCTACGACGAGGACATCGAAGCCCTGATCGACGAGGGCATGGTGAGCGCCCATGACCGGATCAAGCTGCTGTCGCTGAGCGTCATCGCCGGCACCCGCGGTCCGCAGCGCGCCACCATGAAGCTCGACATCGACGGGGTGACAAGGATCGAGGAGAGCGAGGGCAACGGCCCGGTTGATGCGGTCTTCAACTGCATCAAGTCGCTGGTGCCGCACGAGGCCAAGCTGGAGCTGTACCAGGTCCACGCGGTCACCGAGGGCACCGACGCGCAGGCCGAGGTCTCGGTCCGGCTGTCGCAGGACGGCCGCTCGATGACGGCGCGTGCGGCTGATCCCGACACACTGGTGGCGTCGGCCAAGGCCTATCTCGGCGCCCTGAACAAGCTGGTGATGAAGCGCCAGCGCGACGTCGCGCAGGGGCACGGCGCGTCGGCGGCCGCTGCGAGTTGAATCACGAGTCGTCATTCCGGGGCAGCCGCGAAAGCGGCTGAACCCGGAATCTCGAAGTTGGTTTGCACCGGCTCCGACAACATCGAGGTTCCCCGATGCGCAATTGCGCATCTGAGGTTCAGCCCCGCGGGCTGCCCCGAAACGACCAACAGGAAGCGGCGAGCCTCTCATCGCAACGCCGCTCGGACTTGTTTCACTCCGTCATTCCGGGGCGCGCGGAGCGCGAGCCCGGAATCTATACTCCCGATCGTGGTTATGGATTCCGGGCTCGCTCGCTTTGCTCGCGCCCCGGAATGACGGCGGAGGGGGGAGCTTCGGTGCTGCGCCGCAGCATGCTAATCTGCGCGTGCTGCTAACGGTCAATGGCATTCCCGCCAGTGACTCGCTAACAATGTCCTTGGCATACAAAGCGGGGGCGTCGGTGCAATGCCCCCCGAATTTCGGGAGGACACCTTGCAGCAGCTCAAATTCCGTCACCTGATCGCCACTGCCGCCTCGCTCGCGGTGCTCGCGCTGGCCGGCCCGGCGCGGGCCGCCGATCCGATCGTGATCAAGTTCAGCCACGTCGTGGCCGCGAACACGCCGAAGGGCCTCGCCGCCGACAAGTTCAAGGAGCTGGCCGAGAAGTACACCGACGGCAAGGTCAAGGTCGAGGTCTACCCGAACTCGCAGCTGTACAAGGACAAAGAGGAGCTCGAGGCCCTGCAGCTCGGCGCCGTGCAGATGCTGGCGCCGTCGAACTCCAAGTTCGGCCCGATCGGCATCAAGGAGTTCGAGGTGTTCGATCTCCCCTACATCCTGCCGGACCTCGCCACCCTGCGGAAGGTCACCGATGGCCCGCTCGGCGCCAAGCTGCTGAAGCTGCTGGAGCCGAAGGGGATGATCGGCCTCGCCTATTGGGACAACGGCTTCAAGCAGATGAGCGCCAACAAGAAGCTGGTCGATCCCGCCGACTACAAGGGCCTGAAGTTCCGCATCCAGTCGTCCAAGGTGCTCGACGCGCAGTTCCGCACGCTCGGCGCCATTCCGCAGGTGATGGCGTTCTCCGAAGTGTACCAGGCGCTGCAGACCGGCGTCGTCGACGGCCAGGAGAACACGCCCTCGAACATCTATACCCAGAAGATGCACGAGGTGCAGAAGTACATCACGCTGACCAATCACGGCTACATCGGCTACGTCGTGGTCGTGAACAAGAAGTTCTGGGACGGCCTGCCGGCTGACATCCGCGCCGCCTGCGACAAGGCGATGAAGGAGGCCACCGCCTATGGCAACGGCCAGTCCGCCAAGGAGAATGACGACGCGCTGGAGGAGATCCGCAAGTCCGGCAAGTCCGAGCTGGTGAAGCTGACGCCTGCGCAGGACGAGGCGATGCGCAAGGCGATGCAGCCGGTCTACAAGGATGTCGCAGGCCGCGTCGGCCAGCCGCTGATCGACGAGTTTCTGAAGGAGACCCGCGGCACGACCAACTGACACGGATGAGACGCTTGATGCGCGGGCGGGTGGCCCGCGCATCGTCGCGATGCAGAACAACAGACGGCGTATCCAAGCGCCGCGCATGACCTGATTGTGGGGGTAGGGGACTTGAGCTTCCTGTTGCGCATCCTCGATCGGCTCGAGGAAATCCTGATCGCATTCCTGATCGCGGCTGCGACCTCGATCATCTTCGTGGCCGTGCTGCACCGCTATCTCGTCGGCGTGCCCTTCCTCTATCCGATCCTGTTCCCGATCGACCTGTCCTGGGCGCAGGAGCTCTGCATCTACATGTTCGTGTGGATGGCCAAGTTCGGCGCCGCCTATGGCGTGCGCACCGGCATCCATGTCGGCGTCGACGTCGTGGTGAACATGCTCCGGCCGTCGCTGCGCAAGGTGACCATCCTGTTCGGCCTGTTGTGCGGGGCGCTGTTCACCGCGATCATCGGCACCATGGGCGCCAAGTTCGTCTATGGCCTGTCGATGACCGACCAGGTGACGCCGGACATGGAGATCCCGAGCTGGCTGGTCTATCTCTGCATCCCGCTCGGCTCCTATTTGATGTGCTTCCGCTTCCTGCAGGTCGCCTGGCACTATCTCCGCCACGACGAACTGCCGCATCATGACCATGCCTATGTCGAGGGCGTCGATGCCGCGGGCGTGGAGGCCATGCGATGAGCAGCCTCCTGATCTTCAGCCTGCTCATCTTCCTGATGCTGACGGGCATGCCGATCTCGATCGCGCTCGGCCTCACCGTGCTCTCATTCGTCTTCTTCATGACGAACGTGCCGACGGAATCCGTCGCGCTGAAGCTGTTCACGGGCATCGACAATTTCGAGATCATGGCGATCCCGTTCTTCATTCTCGCCGGCAACTTCCTGACCCATGGCGGCGTCGCGCGACGGATGATCAATTTCGCGACCTCGATGGTCGGGCACTGGTATGGCGGCCTCGGGCTTGCCGGCGTGATGGCCTGCGCGCTGTTCGCCGCGGTGTCCGGCTCGTCGCCGGCGACCGTGATCGCGATCGGCTCGATCATGCTGCCGGCGATGGTCAAGCAGGGCTTTCCAAAGCGCTTCGGCGCCGGCGTGATCACCACGTCGGGCGCGCTGGGAATCCTGATCCCGCCATCGATCGTCATGGTCGTGTATGCGGTGGCGACCGGCGGCAGCATCGCGCTCGATCCGGCCGGTCATCGCGTGTCATCGGCCTCGGTCGGCCAGCTCTTCATCGCCGGCGTGATTCCGGGATTGATGCTCGCAAGCCTGCTCGGCTTCACCACCTTCTACCGCGCCTGGAAGAACGATTATCCGCG
This sequence comes from Bradyrhizobium sp. HKCCYLS3077, assembly GCF_051167555.1. Taxonomy (NCBI): domain Bacteria; kingdom Pseudomonadati; phylum Pseudomonadota; class Alphaproteobacteria; order Hyphomicrobiales; family Nitrobacteraceae; genus Bradyrhizobium; species Bradyrhizobium sp. HKCCYLS3077. Next base: position 449,879 of record NZ_JBNPTH010000002.1, read on the forward strand.
GTTGCCGCGCGCGAGCTGGGCCGAGCGGTTCACCGCGTTCCGCAAATGCATCTGGGGCCTGTTGCTGATCGTGATCGTGCTCGGCGGCATCTACACCGGCAAGTTCACGCCGACCGAAGCCGCCGCCGTCAGCGCCGTTTACGCCTTTGTCATCGCCGTGTTCGTGTATCGCGACATGTCACTGAAAGACGTGCCGAAGGTGCTGCTCGGCTCCGCCAACATGAGCGCGATGATCCTCTACATCATCACCAACGCCGTGCTGTTCTCGTTCCTGATGGCGAACGAGAACATCCCGCAGCAGATCGCCAACTGGATGGCGGCGGCCGGCGTCAACTGGATCGTGTTCTTGCTCGTCGTGAACATCCTCTTGCTGCTCGCGGGCAACGTCATGGAGGCGACCTCGATCGTGCTGATCATGGCGCCGATCCTGTTTCCGGTGGCGGTCAAGCTCGGTATCCATCCGGTGCATCTCGGCATCCTGATGGTGGTCAACATGGAGGTCGGCATGTGCCATCCGCCTGTCGGGCTGAACCTCTATGTCGCCTCCGGGATCGCCAAGATGGGCATTACCGAGCTCACGATCGCCGTGATGCCGTGGCTGCTGACGATGCTCGGCTTCCTCGCGCTCGTCACCTACGTGCCGGAAATCTCGCTGTGGTTGCCGCGGATGCTGGGAATGCTTTGAGGCGCAGCAATCAATTGAAACCGAATTGCAAAAACATGGAGGTATTTGAAGCAATTACATCTTCGTAAGGTCGTACACTCTGTCCAAACTGTAAGTTGAATGCCCGGCACGGCAGGCTCATGCTGGCCCGGCTTTCCAAGGAGGTTGGCATGAGAAGGTTCACGATTGCCGCTGTCGCCGTGCTCGCCATTGCCGGTTCGACCGCGGTCTACGCCCAGCGCGGCTGGTTTCACGACCACATGCACCACGCGCGCATGAACCCGGAGGATCGCGTTGCGATGCTCGATGCGCGAATCGCTGCGGTCCATGCCGGCCTGAAACTGAACGCGGACCAGGAGAAGCTGTGGCCGCCGGTCGAGAGCGCGGTGCGCGATCTCGCCAAGCTGCGCTTCGACCGCGCCAATGCGCGGATGAAGGCCGCCGACGACGCCCAGGACAGGGACGTCGATCCCGTAGCCCGGCTGCGCGAGCGGGCCGACACCATGGCTGTGACGGCCGATGCGATGAAGAAGATCGCTGACGCCGCCGACCCGCTCTACAGGACCCTCGATGACGGCCAGAAGCGCCGGCTGTCGATGCTGACGCGCCCGATGGGCCGCATGATGGGACCGGACGGCCCGCGCCACCACCGCTGGATGGAGCGCGGCGAGGGCGACGGTCCGCGCTTCGGCGAGCATCCATTCGGCCCGGGCCGCATGGGCTGGTCGGACGACGACCGCGACTCCGGGCGGCTCTGACGATCGGTTAACGATCCGTCTGATGTCGCTTGGAATTTCAATTGGGGAAAACCGCCGCCGGCCGGCGGTTTTTCTGCATCGAAAACGCCGAAAAATCGTCAGGGATCGCTGGACATCCCGGAATCGCTTTGCTAAACGACCGGCTCTTGCGAAGGCTTTCTCCGGACGCAAGCTCCGGGCGCATAGCTCAGTTGGTAGAGCAGCTGACTCTTAATCAGCGGGTCCTAGGTTCGAGCCCTAGTGCGCCCACCAAGCCTTTCCAGGACTCAGGCCGGATCGACCGGAGTCGTTGCGACAATCTCCTTCACGACGCTTCCGGAAACCGGTCTTGGGGGGCGCGTGATGCGCGGCTACCGCGGAGTCCTCCGGCATCGCAGCAGGCTGTGCGGGGACCGACCAAAAGCCTTTTTGAAAGCTCGGCTGAAATGGGACAGGTCGCTGAAGCCGAAGCTCATCGCGGCGTCGGTGACGCTTCTGACGCGCCCCTCGGCGAGTGCATTGTAGCTGGCCGCAAGACGCTGCTGCCAGAGCCAACGAGATGGAGTTGTCCCTTCGGCCGCAAACAATCGATTGAGGGTCCGTGTGGCCATGTTCTGCTTCGCAGCGATGGTATCGATATCGAGCTCGCAATCATGAAGGTTGTCGACGATGAAGCGTTTCACTTGATCCAGGCGTCGGCCGCGCTCGAGATCCAGTGACTCCAGGTCAGTCAGCTCGGCCTCGAGCGTCGCAGCTAGAATGTCCACAGCCGACATGCTCAAGCGGCGGATGACGTCGTATCGCGCAACGCTCTCAAGCCCGAGCAACTGACACACGACCGAGCCGGCGAGCGTCGCGAATCTGGATTGGCCGTCGATCCGCCGGGCAGTCAAGCGATGCATCTCCGGGAGACGAGCGGTCAGCAATGGTCTCGGACACGTCAGAACGATCGAACTCGAATCTTGACCGAACTGAAGGGCGAACGGCTTGGACTGGTCATATACGATCAGGTCACCGGGGCGCATTCGCGCCTCACGGTCGTCTTGTACGAAGGCGGCCTCTCCTCGGACGATGAGGAGTGTCGTGAAATGATCGCGCGGGTCCTTGCGGATTTCGTCCGCTCCCCGCGTGATACGGATCAAATTGTCCGCGGGCGTCGAAGACGACGTTTCACTGAGAACCAAATCGCCGAATTGCCGCGTGGAGATCTGCGCCGAGAAGTGGCGGTCCGAGATCGGGCGGCGACATTCTGTCAGCGAATAGTCGCGGCAAGTCACCTGGTGCCAGTGTTCAAAGCCGTCCTTTGGCGTCACGGCGCTGGTGCTTGCGAGTCTAAGCATCAGTTTCTCCAACGGGCAAAGCTTTCACGTCGAGGCGGTCTTGCCAATAAGCCGGCGCCGGCAGTTTCCTCGTCTGTCCGCGAGGAGTTTGGCTTCCCAGGACCTTTACTGGCAATGACGATTTTCTGGCGTCGATGGGCACTGGATTGTGCGGCACGACGATAACCGGGAAACACGCGGTCCGTTCGTTGCGGGCTCGGTCGCCTGCTGCGCTGCGGCATGCCGGTGAAAGCAAGCACGTCGTCGCACCGAGGCTGGCGCTGGATTGGTGGCTGGCGTTTCCGCCGCGATTGCGGCTGGCCGAACAGCAACAATTGGCGGCCTGAGTCCAAAAGGTGGCGCTGCGGGCCAAGCGTCTCGACGGCCGCCGTGCTCTGGTTCAGGCGAGGCCGATGAGCCGGAGGCGTGTTGGAGCAAGCCGTGGATCGTTCTCCGTCACTGTCCATTGCAGAAGGAGATGCTTCGCCCCGCTCATCTCCAGGCGTTCGCGAGCCGGCAAATGCATGAGCAACGGATGTGCATCTCCATCCGTCAGCCTTCGAGCGTTGCGCGTCCGAGCAGGCAAGCTGTGTCGCAGGACAGATCATCTCGACCGGTTGCAGAACGACACCCGGCGGAGCCGGCTTTGCCGTCGAACGGCGATCGGGCTGACGTCGCCCGGCGGCGGCTCATCAATCGAGCGGCCCGACCGTGACCAAGCGACGCGCGAAGCAAGCGTTCTTCGCAACCGGGGTGGGAAGTGAGGCGGCCGGCCGCGTGACCATGGGCCGGTGTTCGATCAACCGATGATTTGCAGGAGGGATGTCGTGAGCGGGACCAGCAAGTTCACAGCGAAGGTCGGGAGCGGGAAGATCAGCCGGCGGAGCCTGCTGGGGGCTGCGGGAACGGCGGGCCTCGCTGCGGCGGGCAACGTGCCGCTGGTCAATATCGCGGGGGCGGCCTCCACCACCATCAAGATCGGCTGGTGTGGATGCCTGTCGGGTGTGCGCGCCGCCTTTGCGGAGCCGGACCCCTGGATCCACGAGCGGATGAAAAATCTCGTCAAGGATGGCCTGAAGATCGGTGGCAAGACCTACGCCGTCGAATTCGTGATCAAGGATAATCAGTCCGATCCCAACCGCTCAGCGGTCGTCGCAAGCGAGCTCGTGCTTCGTGAGAAATGCGACCTCATCCTGGTCGAGGACGGCGATGCGCAGATCCCGATCGGCGAATTGGCCGATGCGCGCGGTGTGCCGACGATCTCGACCATGCTGCCCTGGCAAGGCTGGATGTTTCCGCGCAAATCGACGCCGGACAAGGGCTTTCCCTATACGTTCCATTTTTTCTGGGGCGCCGATGACGTCGTCAAGAATTTCGTGGGCATGTGGCAGTCGGTCGAGACCAACAAGAAGGTGGGAACGCTCTACATCGACAATCCGGCTGGCACCGCATTCTCGGATCAGCAACTCGGCCTGCCAGCCGGCATCAAGCAAGCAGGCTTCCAAGAGATCTCGACGGGAAGCTTCCAGATCGCGACCGACGATTTTTCCAATCAGGTCTCGACGTTCAAGAATGCAGGCGCGGAGATCGTTTCGGGCTTCACCTACGGCAATCATTGGGTGACGCTGTGGAATCAGGCCGCGCAGGCCGGCTTCAAGCCGCAGATCTGCACGGTCGCGGCCGCCTTCCTGTTCCCGAGCGCGGTCAACGCGCTCGGGGATCGCGGCGACGGCATGTCGACGGAAGTCTGGTGGACGCCGGCCTATCCGTTCAAGTCCTCCCTCACCGGCCAGTCCGCGGCCGAACTCGCAGCCGAATGGGAGAAGGCGACCGGAAGGCAATGGACCCAGCCGATCGGCTATGCCCACGCCTTGTGGGAGGTCGGCTTCGCGGCGCTTCGCAACAGCGATCCCAAGGATAGGAATGCGCTGCGCGATGCCGTTGCCGGCCTCGATCTCGAAACGGTTGTCGGCCCGGTCAAGTTCAAGAACAGCCCGATCAAGAACGTCGCGGTGACCTCGCTGTCCGGCGGGCAGTGGCGAAAGAGCAAGGGTGGCAAGTCGCCCTACGAACTTCTGATCGTGCACAACGGCACCGCTCCGTTCATCCCGAAGCAGGCCGATCTCGCCCTGCTGTCGAAGCTGGTTTGAACGGCCACGGCGGATCGGCGCGGACGGACAATCCAATGGTCGAAGTGCTGCGCATTGCAGGTCTCTGCAAGAATTTCGGGGTCATCCGGGTTGCCGATGACCTCGATGTCGAACTCGCTCTTGGCGAATGTCTAGGCGTGATCGGACCGAATGGCGCCGGGAAGAGCTCGCTGTTGAACCTGATTGTTGGATTGATCAGGCCCGATGCCGGCTCAATCAGCCTGGACGGTCGGGAGATCAGCGGCCTTCCCGCTCACCGGCGGGTCCGCTTCGGTATTGGCAGGGCCTTTCAGATTCCGCAGCCGTTCCCGCACTTGACGGTCTTTGAAAACGTTCTCGTGGCGGCGACTTACGGCGGCGGTCTGCATGGCATGGCGGCAACCGACTGGGCGATGGACGTCCTTCGCCGCACATCGCTCGGCGGCAAGGCGGATCACATCGCCGGCGCCCTTCCATTGATCGACCGCAAGCGTCTCGAATTCGCCAAGGCGCTCGCCTCGAGGCCGCGCTTGATCCTGCTCGACGAGATCGCGGCGGGTCTGACCGAGCCCGAGGTCGAGCGGCTGATCGAGATCATCGCGGGCGTGAAGGCTGATCATGCCATGATCTGGATCGAGCATATTCCACATGCCCTGCGGGCGGTCGCCGATCGTATCCTGGTCCTGAATTTCGGCCGCAAGGTCCTCGAGGGGCCGCCGCGCGAGGTGATGGAAAGCCGCACGGTCAAGGAGATCTACATGGGATTGACGGCCGATGACGTTGCTTGAAGTCGAAGGCCTCGATGTCTTTCATGGCGACCTTCAGGCGATCTTCGGGCTCGCGTTTTCCGTGGCCGAGCGCGAGGCGGTTGCGCTCGTCGGCGCCAACGGCGCCGGCAAGACCACGTTCCTGCGCGCGCTCGTCGGCCTGATCGACAGCAGGCAGGGCGAGGTTCGGTTCGACGGCCGCAATATCCAGGACATGCCGGCGGAGCACATCGCGCGTCTCGGTCTCGGCATGGTGCCCGAGGGGCGCATGCTGTTTGATACCTTGACGGTCGAGGAAAATCTCCTGATGGGGCAGGTGAGCCGGCGCTCGGGCTCATGGACGCTGCGGCGCGTGTTCGACCTGTTTCCGGTCCTCGAGCAGCGGCGCAACCATCTGCCGCGCCAGCTTTCGGGCGGGCAACAGCAGATGGTCGCGATCGGCCGCGCACTGATGTGCAACCCGCGCCTGCTGCTCTGCGACGAGATCTCGCTCGGCCTCGCCCCGGTGATGGTCGAGCAGATCTATGGCGCCTTCGGTGACATCCGCAAGGAAGGAACGGCGCTGGTGCTGGTCGAGCAGGACGTCAAGCGCGCGAGCAGCGCCAGCGATCGCATCTACTGCCTGTTGAAGGGACGCGTGTCGCTGACCGCGAGGGCCGGCGATGTGAGCGTTGCTGAATTGACGCAAGCCTATTTCGGGATGTGAGCGGGACATGGCGTGGATCGAGACGCTGGTGAACGGAGCCCTGCTGGGCGGTCTCTATGGCCTGCTCGGCATCGGACTTGCGCTCGTCTTTGGCGTGATGCGGCTGGTCAATATCGCGCATGGCGAGTTCATGGTGCTGGCCGCCTATCTCGCCGTCATGCTGGTCGGCCTGTTTCCCCAGGTGCACCCGCTGCTGGTGTTGATCCCGGTCATCCTGGCGGCCTTCGGCGTCGGCTTCCTCTATCAGGCCGCGATCATGAATCGGGTGGCTCGGGCGCCGGATCCGCTCGCACCGCTGCTGCTGACCTTCGGCGTCTCCATCGTGTTGCGCAACCTGATGGTCGAGGTGTTCGGTGCCGACGTCAGGAGCCTTCAGCTCGGCGCGCTTTCGCGTGCCAGCATCAGCGTGTTCGGATTGAGCGTCGGGGTCATGCCGCTGCTGACACTGATCGCGGCGGTGTTGTTGTTCCTGGTGCTGCAATGGGGGCTCAAGCGCACGGTCTTCGGCCGTATCGTCCGGGCGACCGCCGACCGTCGCGACATCGTGCGCCTGTTCGGCGTCAAGCCGGACCTGGTCTACAACTACGTGATGGGCCTGTCGCTGGCGCTTGGCGCGATCGGAGGGGTGCTGCTGGCGGTGCGCTCGAGCTTCACGCCGTTTTCAGGCGTGGAGCGTCTGCTGATTGCCTTCGAGGTCGTGGTGCTCGGCGGCATCGGCTCGTTCTGGGGCGCGTTGCTCGGAGGGATCGTGCTTGGGATGGCGCAACTCGCCGGCCTGAAATGGGATCCGAATGCGGGCCTGCTCTATGCGCATCTGCTTTTCTTCGTGATGCTCCTGATCCGCCCTGCGGGTCTGGTGGCGAGCAGGGTCTGATCCCATGAAGACGATTGCGATCAGCTTTGCCGTCATAGCCGCGCTGCTCGCGGCCGGGCCGTGGCTTCTCGGCGAGGGCGCGCTGCGGTTTGTGACCGAGTGCCTCCTGATCCTGGCGATGGCGCAGATGTGGAATCTGCTCGCGGGCTATGCCGGTCTCGTCTCCTTCGGTCATCAGGTGTTTGTCGGAATCGGGGCCTATGGACTGTTCCTGATCTCCGACACGCTCGGTCTGTCGCCGTATTGGGTTCTGCCGATCGCGCCGCTTGCCTGCGCCATCGTCGCTTCCGTCATCGCGCTGCCGCTGTTCCGGCTGCGTGAAGCCTACTTCTCGATCGCGATGTGGGTCTTCTCCGAGATTGTCGCCGCACTGGTGATGAAAGCCATGTGGCTCGGGGGGACCGCAGGGCTGCCGCTGAAGTCGAGCCGCCTGCTCGACCTCGATTGGTTCGAGCCGGGGCTGTTCTGGATTGCGGCTGCGCTGGCGCTGGGGACGATCGGCGGCCTTTTCCTCCTGATGAGATCCGGCTTCGGTCTCGGTCTCATGAGCGTGCGCGACAACGATCTGGCCGCCATGAGTGTCGGCGTCGACGTCCAGCGTAACCGCTTCATTGTTTTCGTGCTGTCCGCAGCCGGCTGCGGGCTTGCCGGTGCGGTGTCGTTTCTCGGCAACCTCTATGTCTCGCCGGCCGCGGCCTTCGACGTGAACTGGGTCGTCTACATGATGTTCATCGTGATGATCGGCGGTATCGGCACGCTCGAAGGCCCGATCATCGGCACGGTGATCTTCTTCGGCCTGCGTGAGCTGATCACCGGCCAGCTCGGCTATTCCGCCGGCTGGTATCTGGTCGCTTTGGGCACCGTCGGCGTGATCGTCATGCTCTGGTCCCCGCGAGGCCTGTGGCCGCCGCTGCGCGACCGCTTCGGCCTCAAGCTTCTCGGCGTCGGGCGGAGGGCGCCGACCGCACCTGACCTTCCGCCACTGGCCCGAAACGCCGGACAATTGGGATGATTGGCATGTCTGCTGACGAGACTTGTTTCCTGACCGCCACCGAGCAGCGCGCGTTGCTCCTCGCGCGCCGCATCAGTGCCCTCGAATTATTCGAGCTGCATCTTGATCGGATCAAGCGCGTCAATCCGTCTTGCAATGCCGTGGTCGCGCTCGATGAAGAGGGCGCTCGCCGGCAGGCTCGCGCCGCCGACGAAGGGCTGGCGCGAGGAGAGAAGGCTCAACCGCTGCATGGTTTGCCGATGACCATCAAGGATTCCTTCGCTGTCGCGGGCATGGCTGCGACCTGCGGCCTGGAGGAGCTACGCGACTATCGGCCGCGCGAGGACGCGGTCGCGGTCGCAAAGATCCGCACCGCCGGTGCGGTGATCTTCGGCAAGACCAACCTGCCGGCGGGAGCTGCCGACCACCAATCCTGCAACACGCTGTTCGGCCTGACGCGCAATCCGTTCGATGGTGAGCGGACCGTCGGCGGCTCCTCCGGCGGCTCCGCCGCGGCGCTCGCGGCCGGCTTGACCTCGCTCGAATTCGGCAGCGATATCGGCGGCTCGATCCGCGTGCCCGCCCATTTCTGCGGCGTCTATGGCCACAAGCCGAGCCACGGTCTCGTCAGCACCGAAGGGCACATTCCGCCGCCGCCCGGCCACGTCGCCTCTGTAGAGCTGGGCGTCGCGGGCCCCTTGGCACGAAGTGCGTTCGATCTCGAATTGCTGTTCGACGTGGTCCGCGGCCGGTCCGATATCGATGGTACCGGCGCCAGGCTGCAATTGCCGGCCGCGCGGCACGACGATCTCCGGTCGTTCCGGGTGGCCGTCTGGACTGACGCCTATCCGCTCGAGGATGCCTATGCGGCCGCGATCGAGGGGCTGGTCGATGATCTCACGCGCCTCGGCGTCAACGTGAACAGGCAGGCGCGGCCTCCGATCGATCCCGCCGCAAGCCACGATGTTTATATCCAAACCCTGTTCGGGATCATCGGCGCCGGGTTGCCGCCGCCCGCGCGCGAGCAGTTGCTCGCCGCTGGTGACACGGCCGCGAGCGGCAGCTATGCGCGCCGTGTCGCCGACGCGGTGCGCCAGTCGCTTCCGGAGCATTTCGCCGCCACGGAAGCGCGGCATCAGCTCTATCGCGCATGGCGCAGCTTCTTTGCCGACTACGACGTGCTGCTATGCCCGATCACGCCCACGGTGGCGTTCCCGCATGACATCGAACGGCTCGATCTCGCCGCGCAATTCACACGGCGCCTCGCCGCGAACGGCGGCACGATTCCGTACATGGACAATCTGGCCTGGCCCGGTCTGGTCACGGTCGCCAATCTGCCGGCCACCGCCATTCCGACGGGCCGCAGGGTCGGGAGCGTTCCTGCCGGTGTGCAGGTGGTCGGACCGTATCTCGGCGATCGCACCACGCTGCGGTTCGCCCAGCTCGTGGAGCAGGCATTGGGCGGCTTCGCTCGCCCGCTCGCCATCTGATCGGCAAGAGCCACGCCGATGGCCATTCGCGCTGGCCGTCCTGTCCCGCGTGTTCCCCAGGGAATGGTGATGTCGCCGCAGGCGTGGGCGTTGAGCGCCGGCGGCTGATCCGGGTCAGGCCATGCCTCACGCTGACATGGACGTCGCGCCGCAAGGCGCGCCACCCATACAGGCGCAACCAGCATGGGGCGAGGAGACGAAACGGGGCTCCACAATCCTCATCGTGCCGTGATCGACGAATCCTGAACGGGGGGCCGAGGGCGACACTCGTCTTGAGTGGCAAGCTGCGCTCACAACGCGTTCGTGCGTCCCGATGATCACGACGGGATGAGCGCCGGCGCCACTCCCTGCTGGCGCCACCCTCCATCTGCAGGCTGACGATCGCGACGATGGTAAGAGCGATCACTCTCCGTCCGAGGCACCATCGTTCGATCTGCCACCTCGGCGTGTCTGCGGAGGCTTCGGTGATCGCCAAAGGGGCGGAGCATGCCCGATTGGACGCCATACGCCCACAAATCGGTCAAAACCAACAATAGAGCGCATATCCTATCTTATTGAAAATGCGCAACTCCAGCGCTGGCACGACCTCTGCATGACCGTTTTGGCCGGTTGGAGTTTCGTTCCGCAAGATAGGGGAATGTCGATGCCTTCAGAATTTAGCCGCCGTCACTTCATGCAAGGTGCTGCGGCCGCCGCTGCGGCGGGCTACATGCAGATCAATCCGGATTTCGCTATTTCAAAAGCGTTCGCTCAGGCCGGAAAGACGATGACGTTTCTCTCGGCAGAGAACATCACCGGCAATTGGGACCCGACGGCCCACACCACGCTCTCGCAGAAGAACATCGAGGGCTTCGTCATGGGCTTCCTGACGCGCACGCCGATGAAGCTCGATAAGCCCGATGAGGTCGTCTACGAACTCGCGACCGACATCAAGCTGCTCGATCCCAACAAGCTCCAGATCAAGCTGCGCGAGGGTGTCGTCTTCCATGACGGCAAGCCCTTCAAGGCCGAGGACGTCAAGGCAACCTTCGAATATGGGTCACGCGCGGACCGTCCGGCGCAATGGTACCCCGGACCGACCGAAACGCTGAAGATCGATACGCCCGACGACTACACCGTGATCGTCGACACGTCGAAGGGCGGCTATCCCGCTCATCTGTTCATGTTCCTCGCGGCGTTCCTGCCGATGATGTCGGCCAAGGACATCGCTGCCGGCCCCGGCGGCGTACTGTCGCAGCGCCTCAACGGCACGGGCCCGTTCAAGTTCGTGGAGCAGCGCGGCAACTCGACCGTGATGGTGGCCAACGAGAGCTACTTCAAGGGCAAGCCGGCGATCGCCGGAATCAACTTCAACTTCGTCGGCGATTCCACGACCCGCATGCTGTCGCTGATGAACGGCCAGGCCTCCATCGTGGAGCGGCTCGAGCCCGAGCAGGTCGATACCGTCAAGGCCAATCCCGCCATCCACATCAACCGCGTCGTCTCGGTCGAGAACAAGTATCTCTGGTTCCGCTGCTCGAAGCCGCCGTTCAATGATCCGCGCATCCGGCTGGCTGCCTGCCATGCCATCAATCGCGATATGATCCTCGAGGTTCTCGGCAGCGCGGGGCACGCCTCGTCCAACTTCATTTCGCCGGTGAAGTTCGGCTATTTCGACCTGCCGAACTATCCGAAGTTCGACCCTGCGAAGTGCCAGGCGCTGCTCGCGGAGGCCGGCTTTCCCAAGGGCAAGGGGCTGCCGCCGCTCGAATACATCACCTCGGTCGGCTTCTATCCGAAGACCAAGGAGTACGGCGAGGTCCTCACTGCGATGCTCAACGAGCAGGGCTTCAATGTCAGCCTGACCGTGCTGGAGCCTGCGGCGTGGAACGAGCGGCTGTATCACCGTCCCGGCGGCGGCCCCGGCCACATGGTCGACTGCGGCTGGTCGACCGGTTCGCCGGAGCCTGATCTGATTCTGCGCACGCACTTCCATTCGACGTCGCATCGCATCTGCGGCATTGAGGATCCCGCGATCGACGCCTCGCTCGACAAGGAGCGCAGCGCGCCGACTCTCGAAGAGCGCAAGAAGATCCTGCAGACCGAGACGATGCCGCTCATCGCCTCGAAGATGCCGGCGCTGTCGCTGTTCACGTCGGTGATGATTCACGCGATGCAGAAGGACTATGCCGGGCTGTTCATCTATCCCGACGGCTCGATGGACGCGTCGAAGAGCGCCGCCTGACACGATCCGAGCCGCACCTCGATGCGAGGTGCGGCTCCCGCTCCCTCCGATGAGGTTCGCGAATGTTCACGTTGAATTTCCTGATCCGTCGCCTCGCGCAGGGCGTGGTCATCATCGGCCTCGTGTCGCTGCTGATCTTCACGCTGCTGCGCGTCGTTCCCGGCGATCCCGTGCGGCTCATGGCCGGAGGCATGGCGCCGGAGGCACTGATCGAGAAGATCGCCAAGGACATGGGGCTGCGCGATCCGATCATCGTGCAGTTCGGCCGCTACATGGGATCCGTGTTGCAGGGAGACCTGGGGCAGTCCTTCGTGCGTCCGGCCAACGGGGCTGCGACCGGCGGTGCGAACTTCAACGACAGCACGCGCGGCGAGCGCGCCAAGGTGCTCACGCTGATCCTGGAGGCGCTGCCGATGACGCTTCAGCTCGCCGCGGTGACGCTGGCGATCGCGTTGCTGTTCTCCGCGCTCGTCGGCATCGCCGGCGGGCTCAACCCCGGCGGATGGCCCGACAAGCTCGCCTTCTACGTCTCGTCGGTCTTCATCTCGCTGCCAAATTTTTGGCTGGGCATCGTTCTGACGCTGCTGCTGTCGGTGAAGCTCGGCTGGCTGCCGGCAATCGGCTACAACGGCTTCGCCTACACCATTCTGCCGGCCGTCGTGCTCGCGGTCGAGATGTCGCCGGTGCTGATCCGCACGCTGGTCGGCGCGGTGTCGTCGCAGATGACGGAGCCGTATGTCTCGGTCGGGCGCGTGCGCGGCCTTGGCCGGACCCGCATCATCGCCAACCACGTGATGCGAAACGCGTCGGTCCCGCTGCTGAACCTGCTCGGCATCCAGTTCTCGAGCCTGCTCGGCGGCGTGATCATCGTCGAATACATCTTCGACTATCCAGGGCTCGGCCTGCTCACCATCAACGCCGTGCTGCAGCGTGACTTCCCTCTGATCCAGGGCATCGCGATCGTGACGAGCGCCATCTTCGTCGTGATCAACATCATCGTCGATCTCGTCGCGACGACGATCGACCCCCGGCTGGACTACTGAGCCCGAAGGCTTCCGATGTCGATCATGTCCATTACATCTTCCCATTCGTCGACGCCTCTGGCGTCCCGCTCGCTCGCGCGGCGCGTGTTCGACAGAGCCGTGGCGTCGCCCGGGTTTCGGGTCGGGGCCGCGATCTTCCTGGCACTGTTGCTCGCGACGGCTCTCTATCCCGAGCTGAGCGGCATCGATCCCACCAAGATGGACGTCAAGGCGCGGCTTCTGCCGCCGCTGTTCACCGGAACGAACTGGAGCTGGGTTCACCCGCTCGGCACCGATCAGATCGGCCGCGACATGCTTGTCCGGTCCTTGGTCGGGCTGCGCTACTCCTTCCTGATCGGCATGGCCTCGGTGATCGTCATGCTGATCGTCGGCTGCGCCCTCGGCACGGTCGCCGGCTATTTCGGCGGACGCACCGATGCCGTCATCATGCGCCTCACCGATGCCCAGCTCTCGATCCCCATGATCATCCTGGCTATCGCCGTGCTCGGCGTGTCGCGGCCGACCATTCCCGCCATCGTTCTCGTGCTCGGCATGTCGAACTGGCCGGTCTATGCGCGCATGATGCGCAGCGTGGTCATGACCGAACGCCAGCGCGAGTTCGTCCGGGCGGCGAAGATCGGAGGATCGACCGATCTGCGCATCATCGTCACGCTGCTGTTGCCGCTGCTGCTGCCGGCGGTGCTGTTCTCCTCGGTGCTGGACGTGGCGCGCATGATGATCTTCGAATCGACGCTCGGCTTCCTCGGCCTCGGCGTCCAGCCGCCGACGCCGACCTTCGGCAACATCATCGCCGACGGCCGCAAGTACCTGCTCAACGCCTGGTGGATCGCGACCATGCCGGGACTGTTCCTCGGTCTGACCCTGACCAGCATCAACCTGATGGGCGCGGCCCTCGAACGGGCGCGCGACACCGTTCACGCCGGAGGTGAGTGATGGCGGCGCTGCTTGAACTGCGCAACATGACGGTTGCGCTCGGCCGGTCCGAAGCCGCGAAAGTCATTCTCGACGACGTCTCTTTGTCGTTGGCCCCGAAGGAGATCGTGGGCGTGGTGGGCGCCAGCGCGTCCGGCAAGACGGTGCTGTCGCGGGCCGCGGTCAACTGGCTCGAACCGCCGCTGATGCGGCGTTCCGGCACGGTGCTGTTCGAGGGACGCGACATCTACGCGATGAAGGAGACGGACATGCGCGCGCTGCGCCAGCGCGTGTCCTATGTCGGGGCCAATCCGATGGGGGCGCTCGATCCGACGCTGCCCGTGGGCGCCCAGATCGTCGAGAAGATGCGCGCGGTCATGCCTGATGTGTCGCGCCGGCAGGCTGAGGATCGCGTCGTCGAGCTGTTGGATGCGGTCCGCATTCCCTCGGCGCGAAGCAGGTTTCACGATTATCCCTCGCAGTTCTCCGGCGGGATGATGCAGCGCGCTCTGATCGTCGACGCCCTCGTCACCAACCCGGCCGTGCTGATCGCGGACAACGTGACCCAGCCGCTCGATGTCACCGTGGCGGCGCAGGTGATCCGCTTGATCAAGGAGCTCACCGATCAGTTCGACACCGCGGTATTGTTCATCTCGTCCTCGCTTCCGATGGTGCGCGAGGCGAGTTCGCGCACCCTCGTGATCGATCGCGGTCGCATCGTGGAGGAGCAGGCGACCGAGTCGCTCGTCGAAAGCCCGATCCACCCCTATACCCGCGAGCTGGTGGCGCAGACGCCGAAGATCTGGCGCGACACCGGCGTCGTGCCGGCGCTGCCGGCTGAACGCGAAGTCGTGCTCAGCCTGCGCGACGCGTCACAGACCTACCGGGTCAAGAAGCGCAGCGGCCTCGGCGGCGTCAATCTCGTCCGCGCCGTCCGCAACGTGACCTTCGATGTCCGGCGCGGCGACAGCTTTGCCATCGTCGGCGAGTCCGGATGCGGCAAGTCGACCTTGATGCGGCTGCTGTCGCGGCTCGAACTGCCGAGCGCGGGACAGATCCTGTGCGAAGGCAAGGACATCGCGACCCTGCGCGGACGCGAGCTGCTGGCATTCCGCGCCAGGCTTCAGCTCGTGCTGCAGGATCCGTTCGGATCGCTGCCGCCGCGAACCTCGATCGGCCGCATGCTGGAGGAGCCGCTGCGCACGCATGGCTGGCGCGACAAGGAGAAGCTGCGGGCGCGCGTGCTGAAGGTGATGTCGGAGGTTGGCCTCGCTGCCGAATTGTACAACGAGCTGCCGCTCGGCCTCAGCGCCGGCCAGCGCCAGCGCGTCAACGTGGCGCGCGCGCTGGTGCTCGAGCCCACCATCCTGATCATGGACGAGACGCTGTCGGCGCTCGATCAGGCGGAGCAGTTCAAGCTGCTCGACCTGTTTCAGGCGTTGCAGAAAGAATACAACCTGACCTACATCTTCATCTCCCACGATCTGGCCATGGTCCGGAAGGTCTGCAACCGCGTCGCGGTGATGTATCTCGGGGAGGTGTTCGAGCTTGCCGACAATCAACGCCTGTTTTTCGATCCGGGCCATCCCTACACGATGGCGCTGCTGAGCGCGATGCCGACGCTCGAAGACAAGCGCTACAAGCCCGAGGACTGCCTGCTGGAGGGCGAGCCGCCGAGCCCGCTCTCGATTCCCGCCGGCTGCAGCTTCAAGTCACGCTGCCCACGCGCGATGGAGATCTGCCACGGCGAGCAGCCGTTCCTGACCGTGCGCGATGAGCAGGACTTCGCCGCCTGTCATCTCGTCGCCCGGCCGATGCCGCCGGCCGAGAGGGCCTCGCCATGAGCTTCACCGAGAGCCGGCTCGAATTGATCAGGGCCATGCTGCGGCAGAAGCAGCGCGTTCACGTCAAGGATCTGGTCGATCAGCTCAAGGTCAGCCACGAGTCGATCCGCCGCGATCTGCGGGAGCTCGAAACGCAAGGCTTCGCCCGCCGCGTCTATGGCGGGGCCGTGCTCGAAAGCCAGGAAAGCGATCAGCCCTTCGCCGAACGTCTGCGCGTCGGCGGCCGCGAGAAGATGCGGATCGGCGAGGCGGCCGGCGCCCTGGTCAAGGACGGCATGAAGATCTTCATCGACGAGGGAACGACGGCGCTGGCCTGCCTCAAATCCATCGAGGCGCGCAAGGACCTCACCATCGTCACCAACTCGCTCGCGGTCGCGTCGCACTTCTTCTATCAGGGATCGGCGAACGTGCGCGTGCTGGGCGGCCGGCTCCAGCCGGTCTACCAGGCGACCTTCGGTCCCGAGGCCGTTGCCGCCATCAAGGAACATTTTTTCGATCTCGCGATCATCGCTATCAGTGCCGTTCACGCCCAGCGCGGCTTCATGGACTACGGCGAGGACGAAGCCATCATGCGTCGTGCCGCGCGTGCCCAGGCCAAGCGGTCGGTCATCGTCGCGGACAGCTCCAAGTTCGGACGGCTCGGGTCGATCCACACATTCGGACTGGGTGACCTCGATGCCGTCATCACCGCCGCGCCTCTCGCCGCGGAGTTCGCAGACCAGTTCCGTCAATTGAAAGTGGACGTGATCTATGCCTGACGCTCATCTTCCCAATGCTCCGATCAATCCGTCGCGCCTGAAGGCCATGATGGAGCAGGTCTCGACGTTCGGCGGCAAGCCGAACGGGGCGATGACACGGCTCACACTGTCGAAGATCGACGGGCAGGCGCGCGACTGGCTTTCATCGTGGTTCAAAGATCACGGGTTCGAGCCGCAGATCGATCCGATCGGCAATCAGTTCGGAAAGTTGCCGCTGGCCGGCGGCAATGCGCCGACGGTCATGGTCGGCTCTCACCTCGACAGCCAGCCGAACGGCGGACGATTCGACGGCGCGCTCGGGGTCGTCTCGGCCTGCGAAGCCGTGCTGGCTGTCGCCGAGCGTATGGAGGCGGAGGGCCGGCTCGCCGCCTGCAACTTTCAGGTCGTGAACTGGACCAACGAAGAGGGGGCTCGCTTCCAGCCGAGCCTGCTTGGCAGCAGCGTCTTCGCCGGCGCGATCGAACTCGACTGGGCGCTCGACCGGGCGGACGGCGATGGCATGACGGTCCGTCAGTCTCTCGCGGAGATCGGCTATGCCGGCACGGCCAAGGTCGAACGTCCGGATGCGCTGATCGAGCTGCACATCGAGGGCGATGACAAGCTGTTCGGCGCCCGCGAAAGGTTCGGAGTCTTCACGCGCTTCTGGGGCGCGACCAAGTACCGCCTGGCTTTCCTGGGCGAGCAGGCCCACACCGGGCCGACGCCGATGGCGCAGCGCAAGGACGCCTTGCTCGCGGCTGCCTATCTGATGGCCGATCTCAGGCAGTTGGCGAACGATCACGGCCTCGACCTTCACACCTCGGTCGGCCGGCTCGAGGTTCATCCGAACTCGCCGAACACCGTGCCCGCTGAAGCCGTGCTGTTCATCGAGCTGCGCTCCGGCTCGCCGGACGTGCTCGCCGAGGCTGAGGAGAAGATGAAGGCCCGGATCGAGGTCGCAGCGCAAAGGGCTGCCGTCGGCTACGAGGTTCGCTCCATCGACCGGCGCCGCGCCGGCGGCTTTGCGCCGGGGCTGATCGCGCTCGCCGAGCGCGTGGCGGCGCAGCGCGGCGAGACGGCCCGTCATCTCGATACGATCGGCGGCCATGACGCTGTGGCGATGTCCACGGTCTGCCCGTCGATCGTGATGGCTGTCCGCTCGAAGGACGGCGTCATCCACCATCCCACCGAATACACCAGTCCGGAGGATCATGCCGTGAGCACGCAGATTCTCGCGGACATGCTTTACGCGATCGCGCGTGACGGCCTGAAGAGCATCGCATCGGAGGCTGACGCATGAAACGGATCGGCCAGGCCGAAACTGCCGATGAGCTTCGCGCCGAACGCGCTCTTGCCGCTCTGCTGCCTGCGGATGCCGGCCGGCTCGGCTACGCCGCGGCCGTGTTTCCGGTGGCGTCGCCGTCCTACCAGGCCGTGGAATCGACGAGCTTTGACGTCGCGCGCGACGGGACGGAGATGACTCTGTTTCTCCGCCTCGGTGCAGCCGAGGTCGCCGAGCTGGTCGACAGCGCTATCGCTGCGGCCGCAGCCCGGCATGTGGCTAGCCTCGGGCTGGCTCCGGCCGTGATCGCGGCCAATGCCGCGAGCGGCAGTCTGCTGCTAGCGCGCCTGGGGGCGGGCTGGAAGGTAGCGAAGATCGACGACCTCATCGCCCCCGAGAAAGCCGCGCGTCTCGTCGCCATGCAGAAGACGATCGCGGCGAGCGCGCCCTTCGGAAGGCCCTGGTCCGTTTTCGACGGCATCTCCGCCATCTGGTCGTTGCTGCCGCCGGCCGACGTCCCCCTGCCGGGAGACATCGACTGGATGAGGGGATGGATGAGCAAGATGGCCGAGGCGATCGATGCCGCGGGCGTCGACCGCCGGCCGGCGCATGGCGATCCGCATTCCTCCAACCTGATGCTCGGCCCCAATGGCGAGATGGTGCTGGTCGATTTCGACATGGCCGGCGACATCGATCCCTACTATCAGCTCGGTGTCCAGATGAACGAGCTGTATCAGTTCGAGAGCCAGATGAAGCCGCTGCTCGAAATGCATGACGGGCGGTTCACTGACAGCGCCTTCAGTCGCTGCCGGCTCTATGCCGCTGCGGACGATTTCTACTGGGCGCTGCGCAGCCTGCTGCTGGCCTCTCGCTCGCCATTGCAAGGCGTCGAGTTCCTCAAATATGCCGCGTGGCGCTTCCTGCGCTGCCGCATGTTGCTCGGCAGACCGGGCTTCGAAGAGTTCCTGCGCACGATCTAGGGGACGTGGTCATGAAACAATTGGGAATGGCCGGGAACGAGGCGGAGGGTTTGCTCGAAGCCGCCATCGTCAAGGTCGACGCCTGGAGGGGACAGATCCGCTATCGTCCGGTGTCCGGCGGCATCAGCAACACGAACTTCCGGATCGCGGTCGAGGGCGCCTCGCACGATTTCTTTGTCAAGATCCCCGGCCGGGGCACCGAGATGTTCATCGACCGGAAGGCCGCCCGCGCCGCGAGCCGGCAGGCGGAGACGATCGGCGTCGGTCCGAGGACGTTCGACTATCTCGACGACGAGGGAATCGAGATCGCCGAGTTCGTGGCCGACCGGCGGCCGTCCACCCATGCGGATTTCGTCGATCCGGCGGTCCGCGCCGAGACCGTCCGGCTGTATCGCCTGTTTCACGAGGCGCCGCGCTTGCCGCTGACCAAGACCGTGTTCGACATGATCGATGAGCATGACGAACAGGTCCGCCAGCTCGGAGGATTTCTGCCGGAAGATCACGCCTGGCTGACCTGGCAATATCGGCAGGCGCGGGCGGCGCTCGAGGCGGCCGGGCTCGACCTCGTGCCATGCTTCAACGATCCGATGCCCGGCAATTTCCTGCTCGGCGCGGACAAGTCGATCATGCTGATCGATTTCGAATACGCCTCCAACAATGATCGCCTCTACGACCTCGCGATCTGGGCCGGCGAGCATTTCTTCTCCGAGGAGGTCGAACGCGAGATCATCGAGGAGTATTTCGGACGCTACGACATGCGCGCGCATGCGCGCTTCATCGTTCACAAGGCCCTGGCCGACATCAAATGGAGCACCTGGGCGATGGTGCAGAACCGGATTTCCACGCTCGATTTCGATTTCTACAAATACGGAATTTGGAAGCACATGCGGGCACGTTCCATCATCCACGATCCGCGCTGGCCGCTGTTTCTCAAGGCGCTCTGATGGTCGTGTCCAGTATCGCGACTGAGCAGGCCGACGCCTATCTCTCGTTCGCAGCCGAACTCGCCGATGAGGTCCGCCCGATCGCCTTGTCGTATTTCCGGACGGCCATCGAGTTCACGGCCAAGTCGGATGACAGTCCTGTGACGGTTGCCGATCGCCTGATCGAGGCGCGGCTGCGGGAGCGGATCTCGGCGCGCTATCCTTCCCACGGGATCTATGGCGAGGAGATGGGCGTGAAGCAGGGAGACGCCTTTACCTGGGTGATCGATCCCATCGACGGCACCAAGAGCTTCATCACCGGCTTTCCGCTGTTCGGCACGCTGATCGGGCTGACCTGTGATCGCCGGCCGTTCTGCGGCCTGATCGACATTCCCGCGACGGGAGAGCGATGGATCGGGCGCCCGGGTCTCACCACCTATGGCGGAGCGCGGGCGCGCACCCGCGATTGCCGACGCGTGGCGGATGCTCGGTTCTACACCACGTCTCCCGACACGTTCGTCGACGCGGATCTGGATCGGTTCGAGCGGCTCTCCAACGCCGCGCAGATGCGGCGCTTCGGCGGTGATTGCTACATCTACGGTCTTCTCGCCTCGGGCCATTGCGATCTGATCCTGGAGACCGGGCTGCAGCCCTACGACTACATGGCGCTGGTGCCGATCCTCGAGGCGGCCGGCGGCCGGATCACCGACTGGAACGGCGAGCCGCTGTCGGTGGAGTCGAGTGGCCATGTGCTCGCATCGGCGACACCGGCGCTGCATGACGAAGCGCTCGCCATCATCAGAGGGTGACAGGCGGATGGCGTATTCGACGACGATCGAGCGCACGGTCTATCGCTTCGCGGATTTGAAGGAGCTGATGGCCAAGGCGACACCGCAGAGGTCCGGCGACGAATTGGCCGGCATCGCTGCCGACGGTCCGGTCGAACGCCTGGCTGCGCAAATGGCCTTGGCCGACTTGCCGTTGAAAGCTTTCCTGGCCGAGGAGCTCATTCCCTCCGATGACGACGAGGTGTCTCGGCTTATCGCAAAGCAGCATGACGCCGCGGCATTCGCGGCCGTCAGCTCTCAGACCGTGGGTGAGTTCCGCGAATGGCTGCTCAAGCCGGAAACGGCGCAGGCCGAGCTCGAGGCCGTCACGTTCGGGCTGACGCCCGAGATGGTCGCTGCCGTTTCGAAGATCATGCGGCTGCAGGATCTCGTCGCCGTGGCGGCCAAGCGCCAGGTCGTGACGCGGTTTCGCTCGACCATCGGTCTCGCCGGCCGTCTCTCGACCCGCAATCAGCCGAACCACCCGACCGACGACTCCCGTGGCATTGCCGCCTCGGCGATCGACGGACTGTTGATGGGATCGGGTGACGCGGTGATC
This sequence comes from Bradyrhizobium sp. HKCCYLS3077, assembly GCF_051167555.1. Classification (NCBI taxonomy): domain Bacteria; kingdom Pseudomonadati; phylum Pseudomonadota; class Alphaproteobacteria; order Hyphomicrobiales; family Nitrobacteraceae; genus Bradyrhizobium; species Bradyrhizobium sp. HKCCYLS3077. The sequence goes on from NZ_JBNPTH010000002.1 coordinate 470,887, forward strand.
GGCGTCAATCCGGCGACGGACGGATTGTCCGACTACATCCGCATCGTGGAGTTGCTCGACGATCTCAGGACACGACTTGCGGTCCCGACCCAGACCTGTTGCCTGGGGCACGTCACCACGGCGATCGCTGCGATGTCCGCGGGGGCTCCGGTCGATCTGGTGTTCCAGTCGATTGCCGGATCGCAGAAAGCGAACGAGGGATTTGGCATCACGCTGGCGCTGCTCGAAGAGGCCCACGACGCGGCGCGGTCGCTGGGGCGCGGTCAACCCGATGCGAACCTGATGTATTTCGAGACCGGGCAGGGCGCAGCGCTGTCGGCGGACGCGCATTTCGGAGTCGATCAGCAGACCATGGAGGCACGCGCCTACGCGGTTGCGCGCGAGTTCAGGCCATTGCTGGTGAATACCGTCGTCGGCTTCATCGGGCCCGAATATCTTTTCAACGGCAAGCAGATCATCCGCGCCGGCCTGGAGGACCATTTCTGCGGCAAGCTGCTCGGCCTGCCGATGGGAGTCGACGTCTGCTACACGAACCATGCCGATGCGGACCAGGACGACATGGACACGCTGTTGACGCTGCTCTGCGCCGCCAACGTCAATTTCGTCATCACGGTGCCCGGCGCCGACGACGTGATGCTGAACTATCAGTCGCTCGCGCATCATGATGCGGTCTTCTGCCGTGAAACGCTGGGCCGGCCGCCTGCACCGGAATTCGCGCAATGGCTCGTTGACGTCGGCCTGACCGATCGCTGCGGCCGCTTGCTGCCGCCGCCGCCGGCGCTCATCGACGGCATGGCCAGTGTTCCGTTGCTGGGAGCGGCCCATGGGTGACCTCGACCGCGACCAGCCGGCCAGCCGCTTGCCCGATCTCCGGCAGATGACGCAGGCGCGGGTGCTGTTGGGCCGTTTCGGCGCCGGACTTCCGACCCGCGCCGTGCAATCGTTCCAGCTCGATCACGCACGGGCACGGCAGGCGGTGTGGTCGGAGGTCGACCGGGTCGTCCTGCGTCGTCAGCTCGGAGACGTGAACGTTGGGATTGCCGAGGCGGGCAGCATGGCGACCACGCGCGAAATGTTTGTCCGGCGTCCTGATCTCGGGCGCAAGCTGTCTGCCGAGTCCGTGCCTGATCTTGCAGCGCTGCCGCGTGGGCGCGACGTCGTGATCGTCCTAGGCGACGGATTGTCGGCCAGCGCCGTTGCGGCCAATGGAGCTCCGCTGGCGCAAGCACTGCTGCAGCGTCTCGAGGCTGCGTCCATCTCCATCGCCGGTGTGATCCTGGCCGCGCAGGCGCGCGTCGCCCTGGCCGACCCGATCGGCGAATTGCTGCAGGCCCGCGTTGCGATCATGCTGATCGGGGAGCGGCCCGGATTGTCCGCGGCAGATAGCCTCGGCGCCTATTTGACGTGTCGGCCGCAGGTCGGGACGCCGGATTCCCGCCGCAACTGCATCTCGAACATCAGAGCCGGGGGCCTTGCGATCACCGAGGCCGCTGATGGCATCGTCGCGCTGGTCGTTGCGATGTTGAAGACCGGCGTGAGCGGCGTCGGGCTCCAGGCCGCCAATGCAAAGCTGGTGGCTGCCGACAGGAACGAGCCACAGCGACTTGCCTGAGTGCGCCTCCGGTGCATTGGACGTCGCATGGCGCGAAATCCCGCATCCGAACAATGACCGCCAACGGTTCTGCAGCTGGCGCACGTTTCTCCTTCGCGTGCGGTGGACGATCTCTGGCGACCGTTCTTGTCCGCCATTTGAGGCCTGCCGTCATGACATGCTGGTAAATCACGTGATTGTTATGCATATGTTTTCGCGTGGAATTTGCGAGGAGCAGCCACGTGAGTTCAGACAACGGCACACTGAATATCGGTCTGCGGCTCAGGCGCGCCCGGCTGTCCAAGGGGCTGCGCATGCGCGACTTGGCGCAGGTTGTCGGCTGCGACGAAAGCATGATCTCGAAGATCGAGGCCGGCAAGGTCATGCCGTCGCTGCCGATGCTCGACAAGATGGTCCGCGCGCTCGACCGCGACATGGCGTCGTTTTTCGGTCTGAGGGTCGATGACTACAAGCTGGTGCAGAAGCCCGAGGACCGGCTTAAGGTGCCTGTCGATGCGCTGCGTGGCGGAAAAGGCGTCGTTTACGAGCGTCTGGTGCCGGTGGCAGCAGGGAATCTGCTGGAGGCGAACATTCATGTCGTCGCGCCCGGCGGCGAGAAGGTCGACCTCATCACCCATCAGGGAGAGGCCGTTGGCTATCTCGTGTCGGGAACGCTCGAACTCACGATCGACGACACCACCTATCTGATGACCGCCGGGGATTCGTTTTTCTTCAAGGCGTATCTGACCAACAGCTATCGCAACGTCGGCCCCGACGAAGCGCGGATCATCTGGGTCAACACTCCGCAGGTCCACTAGAGGCTCGTTGCCGAGGCGTGCGCCGGATGCGGGTGCCTCACGCCTGCCTGAGCGTCTGCATGAATTTCATGCATGTGGCGAGAACAGATGCAGAGGGCCTGGAACCCAGGGAGTTCCGCAACCTCACTTCGGAGACGATCGAGGCGAAACCACGAGTGGTTCCGCGTCTACTGCATTTCAAGGGGGCTGCGACGACCGTGGCATAGCGCTTGCTTCGCACCAACATGACTGTGATGCATGCTGGCCGCCCCTGGGCTGCATCCGACTGTCGATGGGGCCTCACCCGCTGAAGCGCACGACGCAAGCCGTCGCGGCAGCGAATGATGGCAGGCGAACCGCTGATGGCTTTCGTTTGGAAGCGACTGCTCGGCACCATCCCAAGCCTGGCGGGCGTCGTCGTTCTCACGTTCTTCATTTCGCGCGCGCTGCCCGGAGATCCCGCTGCCTTCTTCGCCGGCCCCGCGGCCAACGCCGCCTCGATCGCGAGCATCCGCGCCACGCTGGGTCTCGACCGTCCGTTGCCGGTGCAGTTCGTGAGCTACATCGCCGACCTCGCGCACGGCAATCTCGGCCGTTCGCTCACGACTGGTCAGCCGGTGCTGACCGATCTGCTCGAACGCCTGCCCGCATCGCTTGAATTGTCATCCTTCGCGCTGCTGTTCGCGATCGGCATCGCCATCCCGATGGGCGTGTGGGCGGCGACCCGCATCAATGGCGGCGTGGATCATGCCTGCCGCGCGCTTGTCACCGTCAGTGCCGCGTTTCCGACCTTCTTCGTCGGCCTGCTGTTCGTCTACATCTTCTACTTCCTGCTCGGCTGGGCCCCACAGCCGCTCGGCCGGCTCGACGAGATTGCCTTCTCGCCGCCGCCCCGCGTCACCGGGGCCTACACCATCGACGCCGCCATCGCGGGCGACTGGCCGGTGTTACGCGCGGCGTTGGCGCAGCTGATCCTGCCGGCGATTTCGCTCGGCCTGTTCGCGCTGGCGCCGATCGCGCGGATCACGCGGGCCGCGATGCTGGAGGCGCTGAGCAGCGATTTCATCCGCACCGCGCGCGCCAGTGGCCTGCCGGTGCGCAAGATCCTGATGGCCTACGCCTTCCGCAATGTGCTGCTGCCGGTGTCGAGCGTGCTCGGCATGGTGTTCTCCTTCCTGATCGGCTCCAACGTTCTGATCGAGCAGGTGTTCGGCTGGCAGGGCGTCGGCGCCTATGCGGTGGCCGCCGTGATCGCTTCCGACTACGCGGCGGTGCAGGGATTCGTGCTGATGATGGCCGTGCTCTACGTGCTGCTCAATCTGGCGGTCGATGTGTTCGCGACGCTGGTCGATCCCCGCGTCAGGTTCGAGGGCTGAGCAATGAGTCTGGTCACGCTCGCCCGCAACACCGGTTACGCGTTCGGCGAAAACCGCCTGACATTGGTCGCCGCGATCATCCTGGCACTGCTGACGCTGTGCGCGATCTTCGGGCCCTCCATCGCGCCTTACGATCCGCTGCTCACCTCGGCGACGACCAAGCTCGCGCGCCCGAGCCTCATGCATCCGTTCGGCACCGATGCGCTCGGACGCGACATCCTGAGCCGGGTCATCGTCGCGACGCGCCTCGATCTCGGCGTGGCGGTGTCGGCGGTGGCGCTGTCCTTCGTGGTCGGCCTCGCGCTCGGGGCGCTCGCCGGCTATTTCGGCGGCTGGACCGATCGCATTATCGGCCGGGCGATGGACACCATCATGGCGTTCCCGCTGTTCGTGCTCGCGATGGGCATCGTGGTGGCGCTCGGCAACAGCGTCGCCAACATCATCATCGCCACCATGATCATCAACCTGCCGTTCTACTGCCGCTTCGCCCGCGCTGAGGTGAACGTGCGGCGCGAGCTCGGCTATGTCGAGGCGGCGCGCATGGGCGGCAACGGGCCGCTGCGCGTCCTGATCAACCATATCGTCCCGAACATCCTGCCGCCGATGATGGTGCAGGCTTCGCTCAACATGGGCTGGGCGATCCTCAATGCCGCCGGCCTGTCCTTCATCGGGCTCGGAGTCCGGCCACCGACGCCGGAGTGGGGCATCATGGTGTCGGAAGGCGCGAGCTACATCATTTCCGGCGAGTGGTGGGCGTTCATGTTCCCGGGCGCGGCGCTCGTGCTCGCGGTGTTCTCCTTCAACATGCTGGGCGACGGGCTGCGCGATCTGCTCGATCCGAGAAAGCGTGTGTGATGGCGCAGCTTGAGATCGACAATCTCTCGGTGGAGTTCCGCACCCGTCACGGCGTGGTGAGGGCGCTGGATGCCGTCAGCCTGTCGGTGTCGCGCGGCGAGATCGTCGGCGTCGTCGGCGAAAGCGGCTCCGGCAAATCCGTCACCGCCTACACTGTGATGGGTCTCAACGATGCCGCCGCGCGCATCACCAAGGGCGCGATCACGATGGGCGGCATCGATCTGCTCGCCGCGCGCCCCGAGGCGATGCGCGAACTGCGTGGACGCGAGATGGCGATGATTTTCCAGAGCCCGCGCACCGCGCTCAATCCGATCCGCAAGGTCGGCAAGCAGATCGAGGACGTCCTGCAGGAGCACGCCGCGCTGCCGCGGCGCGAGCTGAAGAAGGCGGCGATATCAGCACTTACGCGGGTGCGCATTCCCGATCCCGAACGCCGCGCGGAGGCTTATCCGTTCGAGCTCTCGGGCGGCATGTGCCAGCGCGTGATGATCGCGATGGCGCTGGCCTGCACACCCTCGGTGCTGATCGCCGACGAGCCGACCACTGGGCTCGATGTGACGACCCAGGCTGTCATCATGGACCTGATCCGGGAGATGAGCCGCGCGACCCAGATGTCGACCTTGCTGATCACCCATGATCTCGGCCTGGCCGGCGAATATTGCGACCGGATCGCGGTCATGCATGCCGGCCACATCGTCGAGATCGCACCAACCGAACAACTGCTGGAGCGTCCGGCGCATCCCTATACGCGCCGGCTGCTGGCAGCGACGCCGGTGCCGGAGTCGCGCCTCGACGACCTCAATGCCATTCCCGGCCATCTGCCCGATCTGCGCGGCGCGCTGCCGCCGTGCAGGTTCAGCGGACGCTGCGAACTGAGGCAGCCGATCTGCGATGAAGCGGAGCTGCCTTGGAACAATGTATCACCCCAGCATCTCGTGCGTTGCCGGTTTCCGCTATCATGACGCCGCTGCTCGAGGTCAGGTCGCTGTCGAAGCTGTACCCGATCAAGCGGGCGGGGAAGGGGGCGAAGCTCCACGCCGTCGACGACGTCAGCCTGACGATCTCAGCCGGAGAAAGCGTCGGCCTCGTCGGTGAATCCGGCTGCGGCAAGTCGACGATGGTGCGCCTGCTCGGCCGTCTCATCGATCCCACCGCAGGCCATGTCCTGATGGACGGCGAGGATCTCACCGCGATCACGCAGACGAAATTCGCGGCGTCGCCGAGCCGGCGGCGCATCCAGGTCGTGTTCCAGGACGCGACCGAGAGCCTCAATCCGTCGTTCCGCGTGTTCCAGGCAATCGCCGATCCGCTGAAGCGGCTGCTCGGCATCACCGACAGCGCCGAGATCGCGCGCCGCGTTCAGGCCACCGCCGCCCTGGTCGGGCTGCCGGACGAGCTGCTGCAGCGTTATCCGCATCAGCTCTCGGGCGGCCAGCGCGCGCGCGTCGGCATCGCGCGCGCGGTTGCGGTCGAGCCGTCGCTGCTGATCCTGGACGAGCCGACCTCGGCGCTCGACGTGTCCGTGCAGGCCGTGATCCTGCGGCTGCTCGCCGACCTGCGTGCGCGGCTGTCGATGAGCTATCTGTTCGTGTCGCATGATCTCAACGTCGTCAGGCTGCTGTGCTCGCGCGTGGTCGTGATGTATCTCGGCAAGATCGTCGAGATTGCGCCGGCGGAGGCGCTGTTCACCGCGCCAAGCCATCCCTACACGCAGGCGCTGGTTGCCGCGATCCCCGATCCCGCGCGGCGCGGTGAAGCGCGGCCGCGGCTCGACGGCAGCCCGGCCAGCCCCATCAATCCCGATCCCAATGTCTGCCGCTTCTACGGACGCTGTCCGAAAGCAGCCGACATCTGCGCGAAGCTTATGCCGCCGCTCCGCGCGACAGGTCCGGATCATTTCGCCGCCTGCCACTTCGCTGTTTCACCCGCTGGAGGAAACGATGAGCGCTGACAACGAAATCTGCCGCATGGATGCCGTCACAGTGGCGGCGAAGGTCAAGGACAAGACGCTGTCGGCCACGGAGGTCACCGAGGCGGTCCTGCGCCGCATGGACCAGCTCGAGCCGCACATCCATGCCTTCTGCACGCCGACGCCCGAGGTCGCGCGCGCGGCGGCTGCCGCCGTCGACGCCAAGATCGCGGCCGGCGAGGATCCCGGCCTGCTCGCGGGCGTTCCGATCGGCATCAAGGATCTGGTCGCGACCAAGGACATCCTCACCGTGATGGGCTCGCCGCTCTATCGCGACTTCGTGCCGGATGAGGACGACATCGTCGTCGAGCGCCTCAAGGCGGCCGGCGCCGTCATCATCGGCAAGACCAATGTACCGGAGTTCGGCTACAGCGGCGTCGGCCACAATCCCGTATTTCCGGCGACGCGCAATCCTTGGAATCTCGACATGACGTCGGGCGGATCGAGCGCCGGCTCGGGTGCCTCGGTCGCGTCAGGTGTCGCGCCGTTCGCGATCGGCTCCGACGGCGGCGGCTCGATCCGCATTCCCTCGGCGCTGTGCGGCCTCTACGGTATCAAGGCTTCGATGGGTCGCGTGCCGCTGTATCCGGGCTGCCGCGACGAGCGCTATCCCGGCGTGTCGAGCTGGGAATCGCTCGAACACGTCGGCCCGATGAGCCGCACCGTGGCCGACTCGGCGCTGATGCTCAAGGTGATCACGGGACCCGATCCGCGCGATCGCTACTCGATTCCATCAGCCGATTTCGACTACGTCGATGCCACCAAGGAGAGCATCAAGGGCCTGCGCATCGCCTACAGCGAGGACTGGGGCTATGCGCCGGTCGACCCGGAGGTCCGGCGCGTCGTCTCCGAGGCGGTGCGCGTGTTCGAGACCGATCTCGGCTGCACGGTCGAGCGCGCCAATCCCGGCTGGGACGATCCGTTTCCGCATTTCTGGACCATCGTCGCCGGCGACACCGATCTCACCGGCCTACGCCGGATGATGAAGGGGCGCGAGAAGGAGATGTCGCCGCATCTCGTGGCGCTGTTGCAGCGGCAGTGGACGGCGGAGGAGTTCACCGATGCCAAGATGATCCGCCAGATGGTCTGCAACCGCATGTGGCGGTTCATGGCCAACTACGATCTCCTGATCACGCCGACGCTCGCGGTGCCGGCCTTTCCGCTCTACATGCAGGGGCCAGAGATCATCGAAGACAAGATGGTCACGACCGGCGACTGGCTCTGCTTCACCTTCATCTGCAACCTGACCGGCCAGCCCGCCGCGACGATCCCCGCGGGCTTCACCAACACGGGTCTTCCTGTCGGCATGCAGATCATCGGCCGCCATCTGGCGGATCGGACCGTGCTCGCCGCCTCCGGCGCCTTCGAACAGGCGCGCCCGTGGGCGCACAAATGGCCGAAGCTGTTGAGCGAGCTCGGCCTCTGACACTGCCTCCACCCTCCACCTGAAAAATCCAGAAAGGACGCACGATATGAAGCTCTATCGCAGTCTCGTTGCAGCGGCGTTGCTCACAGCGTCCGCTGTGCTGCCAGGCGCCATCGCCCATGCGGAGATCGCCAAGGACACTTTGGTGATCGTGTCGGAGATGGGCCCGAACGGCCTCGACACGATGGTGCCGACCGCCAACGATCACAGCCGCATGGTGGTCTGGCAGGCCTATGACCGCCTCGTCAGCCATGGCGAGAAGACGCTGGCGGACGGCACGGTGTCCTACGACGCCAAGATCATGACGCCGGAGCTCGCCGAAAGCTGGGAAGCCAGCGAGGACGGCAAGACCTACATCTTCCATCTGCGCAAGGACGCGACGTTCCACGACGGCACGCCGGTCACCGCCAAGGACGTCAAATGGTCGTTCGACCGCGCCATCGCCGCCGGTGGCTTTCCGGCCGTGCAGATGGCGGCCGGCTCGCTCGTCAAGCCCGAGCAGTTCTCGGTGGTCGACGATCACACCTTCAAGGCCACGTTCGACCAGTTCAACAAGCTGACCATGCCGGACCTCGTCGTTCCCGTGCCGGTCATCATCAACTCCGAGCTCGCCAAGAAGCACGCCACCGCGCAGGATCCGTGGGCGTTCGACTGGGTGTCGCGCAATGATTGCGGCGGCGGCGCCTACAAAGTGGAGTCATGGACGCCGGGCCAGCAGACCGTGTTCACGCGATTCGATGCCTGGAAGTCCGGACCGCTGCCCAAGCTCAAGCGCGTGGTCTACCGGCAGATCGCCTCGGCCGGCACGCGCCGCGCGCTGCTGGAGAAGGGCGACGTCGACATGTCGGTCGGCCTGCCGCCGAAGGACTATGCCGAGCTGGCGGAGCAGGGCAAGGTCACGATCATCGGCGTGCCCGTGCAGAACGACCTCGTCTTCGTCGACATGAACGTGAAGATTGCCCCGTTCGACAATCCGAAGGTGCGCGAGGCGATCTCCTACGCGATTCCTTATAAGGAGATCGTCAGCTCCGCGCTCTACAACCGTGCCAAGCCGATGTTCGGCGGCGATCCGGCAAAGCCCTATCCCGACGCGACCTGGCCGGTGCCGATCAAGCACGGCCAGGATCTCGCGAAGGCCAAGCAGCTGCTCACCGAGGCCGGCTTCCCGAACGGCTTCAAGACGACGCTGTCGATCGACCTCAGCGAGTCCACGGTGCGTGAGCCGACCGCGATCCTGATCCAGGAGGCCCTCAAGAACATCGGTGTGGAGCTGACGATCGAAAAGGTGCCGGGCTCGAACTGGTTCGCGCAGATGGCCAGCAAGACGATGCCGATGGTGATCGCCGAATTCTACGGCTGGCTCGACTATCCCGACTACTTCTTCTTCTGGACGTTCCACGGCGGCAACAATTCGGTGTTCAACACCGCCAACTACGTCAATCCCGACCTCGACAAGGTCATCGACGAGGCCCGCTTCACCCGAGATCCGGAAGTTTACAAGACCAGCCTGAACAAGATGGTCGATATCGTGATGACCGATCTGCCGCGCATCCCGCTCTACACCCGCTTCGCCGACTACGCGATGCAGAAAAACGTCAAGGGCTTCGAATATTGGTTCCACACCCACCCGGACTTCCGCAAGCTCTACAAGGAGTGAGACAGAGAGGACGGCAGGCGCGCTCGTCGGGCGCGCCTGTTCTTCATCGGAGATAGGCCGTGCAGGACACTCTCGGAGCCTTCATTCCCGGCGCCATCCTTCGGCGCGCGCCACACTGCTCCGGCCCGCTGTCGGGCCTGAGCTTTGCCGTCAAGGACCTGTTCGATGTCGCGGGCGAGGTGACGGCCTGCGGCAATCCCGACTGGGCCGCCACGCATGCTGCAGCGGAGACGGACGCCTGGGCGGTCGATGCGCTGCTGAAGGCCGGTGCCGCGCTGGTCGGGAAGACGATCACCGATGAGATCTCGCTCGGATTGCTCGGCATCAACAGGTTCGACGGAACGCCGCTGAACCCGCGCGCGCCGGATCGCGTTCCCGGCGGCTCGTCGAGCGGCTCCGCATCTGCGGTCGCGGGCGGCCTGGTCGATGTCGCCCTCGGCACCGACTCCGGCGGCTCCGTGCGCACGCCCGCGAGCTTCTGCGGGATCTACGGCCTGCGCCCCACGCACGGCCGCATCTCCGTCGCCGGCCTGATGACACAGGCGCCGTCGTTCGACACGGTCGGCTTTTTCGCCAGGGACGCGATGACCTTCGGCCGCGTCGGCAGCGTGCTGCTCGGTGAGTTGATTCCCGATGCTTCGCCCGTGGAAATCGTGATGGCGGATGACTGTTTTGCGCTGGCTGATGAGCCGGTCAGGAATGCCTTGCAACCGGTTGTCGCACGGCTGCGCGCTGCTGTGCCAACCACGATGTCGGCTCTGGCCGGCGGCGATCTTCTCGACTGGGGGCGCCATCAGCGCATCCTGCAGAAGAGCGAATTCCACGCGACGTTTCGCGACTGGATCGATCGCGTGAACCCGCGCTTCTCCTCGGAGGTGGCCGGCGCCTTCGCCGATGACGGCCGCATCGACGCGCAGGAGCTCGCGGCCGCCAAAGCGTTTCGCGCGACCGCTTCGAAGCGGCTCGACGATCTGCTGGATGGACGCCGCATGCTGTGTCTGCCGACGTCCCCCATTTTGCCGATCGCACGCGAGGCGCGTCTGTCGGAGATCCGCGCGGCCGTGCACCGCATCGTCGACCTGACCTGCATCGCCGGACTGACGGGGCTTCCGCAGGTCAGTCTCCCCGTCGCGACATCAGGCCCGATTCCGGTCGGGCTGTCCTTGATCGGCTGGCGCGGCGGTGATGCGTCGCTGCTCGCGGCGGCCCGGACGCTGGCGCGCGATTTCTCCCTTGGCCTGTTCGAGGAGCACGCATGAGCGACGTCAAGGACACGCGAACGCTGACACTGTCGGGCGGGCTGAAGGTGCTGAACGCAGCCGTCGCCGAAGCGACCCGCATCGGACAACCGATGTGCATCGCCGTGGTCGATGCTGGCGGCAACCTGCTGGCGTTCGGGCGCATGGACGGGTCGAAGGGGCTGAGCGTGACCTCCTCGATCAACAAGGCGCGCACCTCGGCGCTGTCGGGCACGCCGACCGGCGGCGCTCATGCGGACGTGGAAATCCAGGTCACCTTGGCGCATGAAAGCCGCTGGACCAATCTGATCGGCGGGCTGCCGATCTGCGTCGATGGCTTCATCCTCGGCGCCGTGGCGGCGGGCTCCGGGTCGGGCGCGCAGGATCTCGCCGTCGCTCGCGCCGGCGCGGCCGCCATCCCCGGTGCCGACATGTACGTCGACTTCAAGCCGATGGGCGCGGAGGATACCGGCATCATCAGAGGAACGATGTCGCAGCCGCAAGTCTGACGATGAGAAGACTCAGCCACGTGGCGATCGCCGATCGCAGCGCTCCACCGCGCAGTGCGCATCAGACGCTGACGCCGAGCTCCAGCTTGATCCAGTCGGCAAAGGCGCGCACGGCAGCGGGCTGGCGCGGCGCGCGGGGAAGCACCAGCCGGTGACCGACATAGCGGATGTCCGTAGCGCGCCCGGCGAGCGGTGCGACCAGCCGTCCTGAGGCGAGCTCGCGCTCGGCGAGCAGTGTGGATTCGAGCGCGATACCGAGGCCCTCGGCGGCGGTGGCGAGAACAAGAAAGCTGCGGTCGAAGCGCATGCCGTGAAGGGCTGGAGATTCTAGGCCGTTGGCGGCGAACCATTGCTGCCATTGCACCTGCTTGACGTCGGAACGGATCAGCGTCCGCTCCAGAAGATCCGCCGGCCGCTTGATGGTCGCCGCGAGGGCCGGCGAGCAGAGCGGCGTGACCGTCTCCTCCGCCAGCGGCACGACGTCCACGCCCTCGGCATGCGGCTGTCCATAGACGATGTCGATGTCGAAATCGTCGTTCTTGAAGCGCGCATAGTCGGTGTTGGCCGCCAGTCGAACCTCCAGCTTCGGATGCGCGGACAGAAATTGCGCGAGGCGCGGCGTCAGCCACTGTGCGGCGAAGCTCGGCGCGGAATGGACGCGCACGAGCTGCGGACCGCGGGCGGCGACCTCTTCCAGTCCCCTGCGCAACTGATCGAACGCCGCGCCGGCATGGCGCATCAGGTTCTCGCCGGCCGGCGTGAGGTGAACGGCGCGCGCCTTCCGTTCGAACAGCACCGTCCGCAGGGCGGCCTCGAGCTTGCGGATCGCGTGGCTGACGGCCGAGGGCGTCAGGTGAAGCTCATTTGCTGCATCGCGGAAAGAGCCGGTGCGCGCGGCGGCCTCAAACGCTTTGATCGACGAGATCGGGATGTTCGACAGCATAGGATAAGTGAACCAGATTCATCAATTCATGACAACTGCGCGTTTGTTGCCGTCCCCTCGGCCGGTCATGGTGGCGCCCACGACAACGAGACATCGGGAGGACAGGGGATGCTGCTCAGCGGCAAGACGGCGATCATTTCGGGCGCGGCCTCGCGGCGCGGCATCGGGCTCGCCACCGCGCGGCGGTTCGCGGCGGAAGGCGCCCGCGTCGCCATCCTGGACATCGACGCCGCGGCGGCGGCGGACGCGGCCGCCACGCTCGGCGATCAACATCTCGGGCTCGGCTGCAACGTCACCGACAAGGCGTCCTGCAACGATGCGGTCGCGCAGGTCATGTCGACCTTCGGCATCATCGACATCCTCATCAACAACGCCGGCATCACCCAGCCGGTGAAGCTGCTCGACATCACGCCGCATGACTGGGATCGCATCCAGGACGTCAATCTGAAGGGCGTGCTGTTTCTCTCGCAAGCGGTGATTCCGCACATGCGCGAGCGCAAGCAGGGCTCGATCGCCTGCATGTCGTCGGTTTCGGCGCAGCGCGGCGGCGGCATCTTCGGCGGTCCGCATTACTCCGCCGCCAAGGCCGGCGTGCTCGGCCTCGCCAAGGCGATGGCGCGCGAGTTCGGAGCCGATGGCATCCGCGTCAACTGCGTGACTCCAGGCCTGATCGGCACCGACATCACCGCCGGCAAGCTGACCGACGAGATGAAGGCCAAGATCCTCGAAGGCATTCCGCTCAATCGCCTCGGCACGGCGGATGATGTCGCCGGCATCTACACGTTCCTCGCGTCTGATCTGTCCGCCTATGTGACGGGCGCGGTCATCGACGTGAACGGCGGCATGCTGATCCACTGACGAGGTCTCGGACGATGGACACCGCAACTCATCGGCTCGTCAACGCGCCGACGCTGGCACAACGCGCCTACAACATCCGCCGCAATGCGCTCCGCATGGGCGAGGTTCAGGGGCAGGGCTATATTGCCCAGGCTCTCGACATCTCCGACGTGCTCGCGACCGCCTATTTCCACGCGATGCGCTACCGGCCCGAGGATCCCAATTGGGAGGAGCGCGACCGCTTCCTGCTTTCGAACGGCCACTATGCGATCGCACTCTACGCCGCGCTGATCGAGGCGGGGATCGTTCCAGAAGCCGAGATCGAAACCTATGGCAGCGATGACAGCCGGCTGCCGATGTCGGGCATGGCGTCCTACACGCCGGGCATGGAGATGTCGGGCGGCTCGCTCGGTCTCGGCCTGAGCATCGCCGTCGGCATGGGCCTCGGCCTCAAGCGCAAGAAATCGAGCTCGCGTGTCTACACGCTGTTCTCGGACGGCGAACTCGACGAAGGCTCGGTGTGGGAGGCAATCTCGTCCGCCAGCCACTACCAGCTCGACAATCTGATCGCGATCGTTGACGTCAACAATCAACAGGCCGACGGGCCATCGACCCAGGTGATGAGCTTCGAACCGCTGGTGGACCGGCTGGAAGCGTTCGGCTGGTTCGTGCAGCGCGTCGACGGCAACGATCTCGATGCGGTCGTGGCGGCCTTCGATGCCGCGAAGAGTCACGAGGCGCCAAAGCCGCGGATGATCGTCGCCGACACCCTGATGGGCAAGGGCGTTCCGTTCCTCGAACAGCGCGAGAAGAACCATTTCATTCGCGTCGAGCAGCACGAGTGGCAGCTCGCGCTGGCCGCGCTCGACGCCGGGAGGCCATGATGAAGACGACGCGAGCAGCACCGGATCTGAGCAAGCCGCGCCTGACAACTTCGGCGATGATCGCCTCGATCGCCTCCGAGGGGCAGCGCACCAAGCCGGCGCCGTTCGGCCACGCCCTGGTCGAACTGGCGCGGAGCCGCCCCGAGATCGTCGGCATGACCGCGGACCTCGGCAAGTACACCGACCTGCACATCTTTGCCAAGGAATTTCCCGACCGCTACTACCAGATGGGCATGGCCGAGCAGCTGCTGTTCGGCGCGGCTTCCGGTCTTGCCGCCGAAGGCTTCATGCCGTTCGCCACGACCTATGCCGTATTCGCTTCCCGACGCGCCTACGACTTCATCCACCAGACCATCGCGGAGGAAGACCGCAATGTGAAGATCGTCTGCGCGCTGCCCGGCCTGACCTCCGGCTACGGTCCGAGCCACCAGGCCGCGGAGGACCTCGCCCTGATGCGGGCGATGCCGAACATGACGGTCATCGACCCCTGCGATGCCCATGAGATTGAGCAGGTCGTGCCGGCAATGGCGGCGCATCAGGGGCCGGTCTACATGCGGCTGTTGCGCGGACAGGTGCCGCTGGTGCTCGACGAGTACGACTACACATTCGAACTCGGCAAGGCCAAGCTGCTGCGCGACGGTCGCGACGTGCTGATGATCTCGTCCGGTTTGATGACGATGCGCGCGCTCGAGGCGGCCAAGTCGCTCGCGGACGATCGCGTTGACGTCGCCGTGCTGCACGTGCCCACCATCAAGCCGCTGGATGGCGAGACCATCCTGCACGAGGCGGGCCGCTCCGGCCGCCTGGTGGTGGTGGCCGAGAACCATACGTTGATCGGCGGCCTCGGCGAGGCGGTCGCCGGGCTGCTGATGCGTTCGGGCGTGCATGTGCCGTTCCGGCAGATCGGGCTGCCCGACGCGTTCCTCGACGCCGGCGCGCTGCCGACGCTGCACGACCGCTACGGCATCTCGCTCTCGGAGGTCGCAAGGCAGGTGAAGGGCTGGCTCACATAGCGAGCCAGGCGCTCTCGTCGATGCCGGCGCGATGCGGTGCCGGCCCATAACAAATATCACATCGGAGGGACGGCAATGCGCAAGGGGACGACGCGTCGGCAACTGATCACGGCAGCAGCGGCTCTGCCGTTTACATTCGCGATCTCGCGTTTTGCGAACGCGGCCGAGTTCACGATGAAGCTCGCGACCGGGCAGGATCCGTCGCATCCGGTCAACAAGCGGGCGCAAGAGGCCGCCAGCCGAATCAAGGAAGCGAGCGGCGGCCGGCTGGAGATCAATCTCTATCCGGCCAATCAACTCGGCTCCGATACGGACCTGATCTCGCAGGTTCGTGTCGGCGCTGTCGATGCGATCAACATCGCGAGCTCCGTGCTCGCCACCCGCGTGCCGCTCGCCGGCATCGTCAACACGGGTTTCGCCTTCGTGTCCTACGATCAGGTGTGGAAGGCGATGGACGGCAGCCTCGGTGATCACATCCGCAAGGACATCGAGAAGACCGGGGCGATCGCGCTCTCCAAGCCGTGGGATAACGGCTTTCGGCAGGTCACGTCGTCGACCCGCGAGATCAAGACGCCCGACGATCTCAAGAGCTTCAAGATCCGCGTGCCGGCCGCGCCGATCCTGACCAGCCTGTTCCAGGCGCTCGGTGCCGGTCCCACCCCGATCAACTTCAACGAGGTCTATACGTCGCTGCAGACCAAGGTGGTCGAGGGGCAGGAAAATCCGCTTCCGATCATCGCAACCGCCAAACTCTACGAGGTGCAGAAATATTGCTCGCTCACCAGTCATGTCTGGGACGCCTATTGGATCCTCGGTAATCGCGCCGCCTTCGGCAAGTTGCCGTCCGACCTGCAGGCGCTGGTCCAGCGCGAGTTCGGCAGATCGGCGGACGACGAGCGCGCCGACATTGCGTCGTTGAGCCAGAGCTTGCGCGCTGATCTCGCCGCCAAGGGCTTCGCCTTCGTCGACGTCGACAAGGGCGCGTTCCGGACCGCGCTCGCCAAGAGCAGCTTCTATAAGGATTGGCGCGGCAAGTTCGGCGAGGACGCCTGGACCATCCTGCAGTCGAATGTGGGAGAGCTCGGATGAACAGCGTCGACGCGTCCTTCGCAGCCTCCAGCAGGCACGGCGTGGTCGAGAGCCTCGAACGGGCATTGACGAAGCTGATCGAGATTCCCGCCGTGATCGCCCTGGTCGCGGAGGTCGGAATCCTGTTCACCGGTGTGACGTCGCGCTTCGTCTTCAACCGGCCGCTGACCTGGGCAGACGAACTCGCGTCGATCACCTTTCTCTGGCTCGCGATGTTCGGAGCGGTGCTCGCGCTCAGCCGTGGCGAGCACATGCGGATGACCGCGCTCGTCGACCGCGTCAGCCCGCGCATGCGCGCCGTGCTGGAGAGCCTCGCCTTGATGGCGCCTGCGCTGTTCCTCGGCATCTTGCTGCACCCCGCCATCGACTACGCTCATGGCCAGTCCTTCGTCGAGACGCCGGCCCTAGGCCTGTCCGACAGCCTGCGCGCCGGCGCCGTGCCAGTCGGCATCGGCCTCATGCTCGCGACCGCGCTGCTGCGCATGACCCGTCACGCCTCGCGCGATCTCGCCATCACGCTGGCGCTGCTTGCGACCGTCGCGCTCGTGCTGTGGGGCGCCGCGCCGGCGCTGAAGGCCCTCGGAAATTGGAACCTGATCGTCTTCTTCGCGCTGCTGCTTGGCGCTGCCGTGCTCGCCGGCGTGCCGATCGCATTCTGTTTCGGCCTCGCCACCGTCGCCTATCTGCTGACCGTCACGACCGCACCGCTCGAGGTGGTCACCAGCCGCATCGACGAAGGCGTCTCCTCCCTGGTGCTGCTCGCCATCCCGCTCTTCATCCTGCTCGGCCATCTCATCGTGATGACCCGGATGGCCGAGGCGATGGTTGGATTTCTGGTGTCGCTCGTCGGCCATGTCCGCGGCGGCCTCTCTTATGTGCTGCTCGGCGCGATCCTGCTCGTGTCCGGCATTTCCGGTGCCAAGACCGCCGATATGGCCGCGGTGGCGCCGGTGCTGTTTCCCGACATGAAGCGGCGGGGCATTCATGACGGCGAGCTGGTCTCGCTGCTCGCAGCCTCCGGAGCGATGGCCGAGACCATTCCGCCCTCAATCGTGCTGATCATCATCGGCTCGGTCGCCGGCGTCTCGATCTCGGCGCTGTTCACCGGCGGTATCGTCCCGGGCCTGGTGCTGGCGGCGGCGCTGGCGGTCGTCGCCAAGCGACGCATGGTCGAGCCGGAGGATATCGTACGTTCGCGCCCGTCCTGGGCCACGATCCGCTCGGCGCTCGTCACGGCAATTCCCGCGCTGCTGCTGCCGGTGCTGATCCGGACCGCCGTCACGGAAGGCGTGGCGACGGCGACCGAAGTGTCGACGATCGGCATCGCCTACGCCATCATCGTCGGGCTTTTGGTCTACCGCCGTTTCAACTGGCGCAGGCTCTACCCGGCGCTGGTCCACACGGCGGCCCTGTCGGGCGCGATCCTCTTCATCATCGGCGCGGCCACCGCGATGGCCTGGGCGCTGACGCAATCGAACTTCTCGCATGCACTGGCGGCGATGATGGTGTCGGTGCCCGGCGGCAAATACGGCTTCCTGCTGATCTCGATCGCCGTGTTCATCCTGCTCGGCAGCATCCTCGAAGGCCTGCCCGCGATGGTGCTGTTCGGCCCGCTGCTGTTCCCGGCCGCCAAGCTGCTCGGCGTGCACGAGGTGCACTACGCGATGGTGATCATTCTCGCGATGGGCATCGGCCTGTTCGCGCCGCCGTTCGGCCTTGGCTACTACGCGGCGTGCTCGATCGGACAGATCGATCCCAATGCAGGGCTGACGCGCATCTGGCCCTATCTCGGCGCGCTCGTGCTCGGTCTGCTGCTGGTGGCCTTCGTGCCCTGGCTGTCGATCGGATTCCTGTGAAGCATGGCGATGAAGCAGGTAAGAGCGTGAGTTCCGAAATGTCAGTCAGGCGCGAGGCGAAGGACGAGACGAATGCGTCGGCATTCGTGCTCGAGGCCAAGGACATCCAAAAGAGCTTTGGTGCCACGCATGTCCTGCGCGGCACCAATCTGCGGATCCGCCATGGCGAGATCCATGCGCTGCTTGGCGGCAACGGCGCCGGCAAGTCGACCTTGATCCGGATCATCTCCGGATCGCATCGCCACGACGGCGGATCGGTCAGCATCGATGGCCGCACCGATCCCGACGCCAACGCGATCGCGGTCGTGTTTCAGGAGCTGGCGCTGCTGCCGCATCTGTCGGTGGCCGAGAACATCTACCTGCCCCATCGCAAGCGCGCTCTGGCGCGGCTGAGCGAGGCGGAGTGCTTCGCGGAGGCGCGTGCCGCGCTGGCGCTGGTCGATCAGGGCTTGGCGGAGCGGGCGCTGGATTGGCCGGTGGCGCAGCTCGATCTGCACGAACGCCAGTTCGTCGAGATTGCCCGGGCGCTGAGCTCCGGGGCGCGCGTCCTGCTGCTGGACGAGCCGACCGCCAATCTCACCTTTTCCGAGACGGAGCGGCTGTTCGGCATCCTGCGCCGGCTGGCGCAGCAGGGCATCAGCACCTTGCTGGTGTCGCATCGCATGGGCGAGATCCGCGCGCTGGCCGATGTCTGCACCGTGTTGCGCGACGGGCGCTCGGTGCTCGACCGCGCCGCGCTCTCCGAGATCAGCGACGAGGCGATCGTCGAGGCGATGGGGCAGAAAAGCAGCGCCTTGCCGCCGGCTGCGCCGCGCAGCACGAACGCCACCTCTGCCCGCACGCAGATCGCCCTGCGCGGTCCGGGGGTCTCCTTGAGCGTCGGGTCGGGCGAGGTGCTCGGGCTGGCGGGCGCGCCGATCGGTCCGTCCGGCGTGATCGAAAGGCTGATCGGGGCGCGGCCGTCCCAGGCGTGGCGCATCACGATCGACGGCGTCGATGTGACGTTCTCGAATCCCGCCGAAGCGGTCAGGGCAGGGGTCGGCTACGTCTCCGGCGATCGCGCCGAGAAGGGCATTCTCGCGACCTTGCCGATTCTCGACAACATCGTCGCGGCCGCGCGGGTCGCGGGCCGCCGGATCCTGGCGGCATCCAGCGAGGCCACGGCCGCGCAGACCGCACTCGACGCGCTCGCCATCAAGGCGAGCTCGATCGATGCATTGCCACAGACGGTGAGCGGCGGCACGCAGCAGAAGCTGCTGCTGGCGCGCTGGCTCGCTCCGCCGCCGAAGATCCTGGTGCTGGAGGAGCCGACGCGCGGCGTCGACATCGGCACCAAGCGCGAGATCTACGCGATGATCCGCGATGCCGCCGCGGCCGGCTGCGTCGTGGTGTGGTGGTCCACCGAGTTCACCGAACTGATCGCGGTCTGCGACCGGGTGATCGCATTCGATCTCGGCGGCCGGGCCAGCGGCGTTCTCGGGCGCGACGAACTCGACGAGGTGTCGCTGTCGCGAGCGACCGGAATGGCGGCGTGATGGCCCGCCGATGAGCAAGCAAGAGGGTAACATGACGGACGTCGTGATCGATCAGCGCGCGGCCGACCGGCCGAAGCCGGGCCAGCGCGCCTCACTTCCGGTTCGGCTGACGCGGATCTACCGCACGGAGATTGCGATCGCGATCGCCATCGTCGTGCTCCTGGTCGGCATCAGCTTCTGGTCGCCTTATGTGCTGACCTGGGGCAATCTCGCCAACATCGCCCAGGCGGCGGCGCCGCTGATCCTGATGTCGCTCGGCGTCTTCCTGGTGATCGCCACCAGCGGCATCGATCTGTCGGTCGGCTCGACCTTCTCGCTCACCGGCATGGTCGCCGGCCTCTGCTTCTCCGCCGCGTTGCCGTGGCCGCTCGCCTGCGTGATCAGCCTGGGCGTCGGGATTGCGGTCGGCGCCATCAATGGCGGCCTCGTCACGGTAGTGGGTCTCGCGCCCTTCGTCGTGACCCTGATCACCTATGCGATCGGCGCGAGCCTCTCCTTCGTCATCACCGACGGGCATTCGATCGCGATCGCCGACCCGAACTTCTGGAAGCTCAACGGCGGCGAGCTGATCCCGGGCGTCACCAATTTCGTGCTGTTCTGTGCGCTCGCGGTGATCGCCCTCGAGTTTGTCCTGCGCAAGCTCGTCGTCGGCCGCTGGGTGTTTGCGATCGGCAGCAACGACAAGGCCGCCCGTCTGCTCGGCATTCCCGTGCACGGCGTGCGCTTCGGTGTCTATGTCGCGTCCGGCGTCGCGGCGTCTTTCGCCAGTCTGCTAAGCCTGTCCTACATCAGCAATTCGGAATCGACCGCGGGCGCCAATCTCATGCTGCAGGCGATCGCCGCCTGTGTGATCGGCGGAGCCAGTCTGTTCGGCGGCACCGGCTCGGCGATCGGCGCCATGCTCGGCGCGATCATGATCACGGTGATCCAGAACGGCGTCAACCTGATCGGCATCAACAGCTTCTGGCAAGGAACCGTCACGGGAGCCGTCATTCTCGTCGCGGTCCTGATCGACCTCGCCACGAAGGTCCGCAGCTGAAGCGGCTGCATCACCCACGAAACGTTCATAAAACACTTGGAGGAAATCATGAAAGCACGATCTCAGAGCCTGCTCGCCCTCGCCGTCACGGCCATCATGGCAACGGCGATGCAGCCGGCGGCCGCAGAAGGCGCCAAGAAGTTCACGGTCGCCTATATCGCGCCGTCGCTGGACATCTCCTACTGGCAGTGGGTCGGCTATGGCGCCAAGACCAAGGCGGCCGAGCTCGGCATGACCTATATCGAGATGGACTCACACAATTCGCCGGCAGACCAGATGACGAACGTACGCACCGCCATCACCCGCGGCGTGGATGCCATCGTGATGGGGCCCGTGAGCTCGACCAGCACGCCGCCGGTGCTGCGTCTGTTGAAGGAGAAGAAGATCCCGATCGCGTTTGCCGGCATCGGCCCGCAACCGGGCGAGACCGAGTACACCTCGGCGGTGACCGCGAACAATTTCGAGGGCGGCAAGGCCGAGGGCAAGTTCGTCTGTGCGCTCGCCAAGGAGCGCGGCGGCAACAAGGTCGGCATGCTGTCGCTGCCGCAGGATCGCGAGAACGCGCAGAAATATCTCGCCGGCGCCAAGGAGTCGTTCCAGGCGGATGGCTGCGAGCTGGTGCAGATCCTGCAGACCAAAGGCCTGACCGTGCGCGAAGCGGTCGACCAGGCCAACGACCTGCTGACGGCACATCCCGATGTCAAGGCGATCTATGGCATGTATGACGAGGCTGCGACCGGTGCCGCCAAGGCGCTGCAGACCCGCGGCCTGGTCGGCAAGGTCGGGATCGCCACCGCCGACGGTAGCCCAACCACCGTCAAGCTGCTGCGTGAAGGCGTCGTCCAGGGCCTGTTCCTGCAGGAGGCCGGCGGGCAGGGCATCGAGGCGGTGCAGCAGGTCTACAATGCGCTGACCGGTGCGGCCGTGACTCAGAGCCTGCCGCTGCCGCTCGCGCTCGTGACCTCCGGCAATGTCGGCACGCCGGAAGCGCAGGCCAAGCTGAAGCGCGTCTATCCGCCGTCGGCCGGCGACTACTGATCGCGATGCAAGGCATCACAGCGGGCGCCTGCTTGGCCGGGCGCCCGCATCTCCGTTCGTACGATCCCGATCGAGGATGTCATCATGATCGATTTTCCCATCATCGACCCGCACCACCATCTCTACGATCTCGAGAACCTCTATTATCCGTGGCTGAGCGATGGCGTGAAGCCTGCGGCCTTCGGTGACTACACCGCGATCTGCCGCAGCTACCTGATCGAGGACTTTCTCGCAGACTGCAAGAACCAGAACGTCGTCAAGTCGGTGCATCTCGATGTCGGCTTCGATCCCAAGGACCCCGTCGGCGAGACGAAGTGGCTGCAGGGCGTGGCCGACAAGCACGGCTTTCCGCACGGCATCGTCGGCTATGCCAATCTGGCGCAGCCGAACGTGGGTGATGTGCTCGACGGCCATCTCGCCTATCCGAACTTCCGCGGCATCCGCCAGTCGCTGAACTACCATCCGGACCCGGCCAAGACCTATCTCGATCGTCCCGGCGTCTGCCGCGAAACCGAGTGGCGGCGCGGCTTCGCGCTACTGCGCGACCTCGGCCTCTCGTTCGACATGCAGATCTATTATCCGCAGATGCGGGAGGCCTATGAGCTCGCGCGCGACTTCCCGGACACGCAGATCATCCTTAACCATACCGGCATGCAGGTTGACGGACCCGGTCATTTCGAGGCCTGGAAGGCCGGCATGACGCTGCTGGCCCAGGCGCCCAACGTCGCCTGCAAGATCTCGGGCCTCGGCATGGGCGACTGGAGCTGGACCGTCGACTCCTTCCGCCCCTACGTGCTCTCTGCCATCGAGGCGTTCGGCGTGGAGCGCTGCATGTTCGCCAGCAACTTCCCTGTCGACAAGCTGTTCAGTAGTTACGACAAGCTGTTCGACGCCTTCAAGGAGATCACGTCCCGGTTCTCCGCCGACGAGCGGCGCAAGCTGTTCCACGACAACGCGGCGCGGTTCTACCGTCTTTAGACCGGCTCGCAGGGGAACGGAAAAGCCCAACTCTGGATCGGCGAATCAAGGCCGTGCGCAGCGCTAGGCGACGCGCGATTGGCGCGCTGTCGGCGCCGACGTCCCATGCTGATTCCGGCCCTTGCGGACGGTGTTCTCGCTCGCCAGGATGATCGCGGCGCGTCCAGGAGTCCGAGACCATGTCCGATCATCATCCCGCTGCCTCGGTCCGGCTCGAGGCCGTGTTTGAACATATCCAGATCGAACAGGAACGCTTTCTCGCCCGCGTGATGGACTACGTCCGTCACCCGTCAATCAGTGCGCACAATGTCGGCATCGCCGAGGTTGCGGCGCTGCTGGTGGACATGCTGCAGGAGATGGGTCTGGAGGCGGAGACGGTGCCGACGGCCGGTCATCCGATGGTGCTCGGACGCTGGCAGAACAAGCCGGGCGCGCCGACTGTGCTGCTCTACGGCCATTACGACGTGCAGCCGCCGGACCCGCTGGAGCTGTGGTTGAGCCCGCCGTTCGAGCCCACCATTCGCGACGGCCGCATCTATGCCCGCGGCATCGGCGACAACAAGGGTCAGCACTTCGCGCAGCTGATGGCGATCGAATCCCATCTCAAGGTGCACGGCGAACTGCCCTGCAACGTGATCGTCCTGCTCGAAGGCGAGGAAGAGATCGGCAGTCCGCGCATCGCCGATTTCGTTGCTGCCCACAAGGATCGGCTGAAGGCCGATGTCGTCGTCACGGCCGATGGGCCGATGCATCCGTCGGGTCGCCCGACCATGACGTACGGCGTCCGCGGCATGTGCGCGTTCGAGCTTCGCGCCAAGCATGCCAGTGGCGACGTGCATTCCGGCAATCTCGGCGGCATCGTTCCGAATCCGATCTGGACGCTCGTGCACCTGCTGGGAACGATGAAGAACGCGGCGGGCGAGATCACGATCGACGGCCTGCACGACCATATCGTTCCGCCGAGCGAACTCGATCTGGCGGCGGTCAGGCGTCTGCCGCTCGATATCGACGCGGCAAAAGCGAGCCTTGGCCTCAGCCGCCTCGATGCGCCTGCGGAGCGCGGCTACTATGAGCGGCTGATGTTCCATCCGACACTGACCATCAACGGCTTTCACGGCGGCTATGGCGGACCGGGCAGCAAGACCGTGCTGCCGTGCGAGGCCGTCGTCAAATGCGATATTCGTCTGGTCGAGGCGATGACCCCCGACGACGTCCTGGCCAAGGTCGAAGCGCATGTCAGGACGCACGCGCCGGAGGTCGAGGTCATCCGGCGCGGCGGCATGCTGCCGTCGCGCGTGCCGATGGATTCTCCTTATGCCTCCGTCATCCGTGAGGCCATCGCGCTGGCGCAAGGCGTCACCCCGCTGGAATTTCCCTGCACCGGCGGGAGCCTTCCGGACTACGTCTTCACCAAGATCCTCGGCATCCCCGCTTTCGTCGTTCCCTACGCCAATGCCGATGAAGCCAACCACGCGCCGAACGAGAACATGATGATTGCGTGCTTCTACAAGGGGATACGGACCGGCGCGGCGCTGCTGGATCGTGTCGCGAGCCTCACGCGCTGATCGTGCTGTTCGTGGAACCGTGATCACGTTCTGGAGTGCAGCGCAGGAGCCGTCATCGAGCAGCCACGAAGGCGTGGCATTCACCGCGCCGTTCGCTGCGTTGCAGTCGAATCGACCGGACGCGGCGAGATCGCGCATGGATTAACGCAGTTGATATCGCCTAATCTTGATCCGAATTAGTAACCGTCGCATCAGGGCTCGGAGCTGCCGCATGCACGACCCCGTTGACCAGCAACTTGTTGATCGTCCGTGCGTGGATCATCCACCCGTTGATCACCCGACTGTCGACCAGGCGAACGAGTCGCTCAGTTCCGCTCCTCTGGCTGCAACCCATTTGGCCGCTGGCGGCTCAGCCGCTGCCTCGGTGATCCAGATCGATCACGCTCCCGCGATCGATCCTGAACCGAGTTCCCTGAGGACGCCACAGAGCAGCGCGCACGCCAGCGAGCGTCCTGCCCATGAACCTCCTCTCGCCATTCCCACCATGTGGCCCTGAGGATGTCTGCTGAGGTGCGCGCCCTGCGCCCGGCAAGGCCGCCCGGACACTACGATCTCCGCTCCGCAGTTGGGGCGCATGACGAAGAGGAAACCTCAGGCGGTATGTGAGGCCCGCCGCAGGAGGCGGCAACCTCCGGTATCATCCGGATACCCACGAATCAGCCGATCAAGTACACCGGATTTAGCCCTTCTTGGGGCGTTTCCTCCCTGGACTTGGGCCGCCTGCACCGAATGTGCGGGCGGCTTCTTTCTTTCAGGAGGAGCCGATGTCTTGGTGGGCCATCTGCACCCACGGGCGTTCGCCGCGATCGCGCTGCTCGAAGCGCGCGATATCAGGATCGTGCGCAAGGGTGAGGTCGAGGTCGTCCCAGCCGTTGAGCAGCTTGGTGCGCCAGATCGGATCGATCGCGAAGCTGAACGAACGGTTACCGATCCTGATCAGACAATCGTTGAGATCGACGGTCATTGCTGACGTGGCCGTTTGCAGCAGCTCCAGAATCTCCTCCGCATCCGCCTCGCTTACCTTGGCCGGCAGCAGACCGTTGTTGACGGCATTGGACGCGAAGATGTCGCCGAAGCTCGGCGCAATCACGCAGCGGAAGCCGAAATCGACGAGCGCGTAGACCGCGGCTTCACGCGAGGACCCCGCGCCGAAATTGCGCCGTGTGACCAATACCTCGGCCTGCTGCGCAGCCGGCGTGTTGAGCGGAAAATCGGGCCGCGCCTGCCCTTGCGCGTCGAACCGCATGTCGTAGAGCAGATATTGCCCGTAGCCGTCGGCGCGCGAGCGCTTCATGAAGCGCGCGGGAATCAGCTGATCGGTGTCGATGCTGGCGAGCGGCAGCGCGCAGGCTGATGCCGTAAGAGTATCGAACGGCGTCATGCGCCTCTCCTCAGCAGTGGCCGCACGTCGGTGAGATGGCCGGCAACGGCGGCTGCCGCGACCATCGCCGGCGACATCAGATGCGTGCGTGCGCCCGGGCCCTGCCGGCCCTTGAAGTTGCGGTTGGTGGTCGAGGCGCAGCGCTCGCCTGATGGTACGAGGTCGCCGTTCATGCCGACGCACATCGAGCAGCCGGAGCCGACCCAGTCCAGACCGGCGTCCGTGAAGATGCGATCCAAGCCTTCCTGCTCGGCCTGCTGTTTGACCAGATGCGAGCCGGGCGACACCAGCCCCGGCACCCGCGCCTTGCGGCCGGCGAGAACGCTCGCCGCTGCGCGCAGATCCTCGATGCGGCTGTTGGTGCAGGAGCCGATGAAGACGCGGTCGATTCGGATCGTGTCGAGCGCCTGACCCGGTGTGAGCCCCATGTAGTCGAGGGCGTCGCGCACATGGCTCGCGCGCGACGGATCATCCATGGCCGCGGGGTCGGGCACTGACGCGATGATCGGCAGTGCATCCTCGGGGCTGATACCCCAGGTTACCGTCGGCGCGATATCGCCGCCCTCGAGCAGGATCGCGCGGTCGAACACCGCGTCGGTGTCGCTCGCGAGCTCACGCCACGCCACGATCGCGCGATCGCGCACGTCGCCTGCGGGCGCGAACGGCCGTCCCTCGACATAGGCGAAGGTGGTTTCATCCGGCGCGATCATGCCGCAGCGGGCGCCGCTCTCGATCGAGAGATTGCACAAGGTCAGCCGGCCTTCCATCGACAGCGCGCGGATCGCAGATCCCGCATATTCGATCGCGTGCCCCTGGGCCCCATCGGCGCCGATACGGGCGATGATCGACAGCGCAATGTCCTTGGCCGTGATCCCCGGCGCAGTCGCGCCGTCGACCGTGATGCGCATCCGCTTCGGCCGCTTCTGCCACAGGCATTGCGTCAGCAGCACATGCGCGACTTCGGAGGCGCCGATGCCGAAGGCGAGTGCGCCGAACGCGCCATGCGTCGAGGTGTGGCTGTCGCCGCAGACCATGGTCAGGCCGGGCAAAGTGAGACCCTGCTCAGGCCCGACGACATGAACGATGCCCTGGCGCGGATCGTCGAAGCCGAAGATGCGGATGCCGTTGGCGCGGCAATTGTCGTCGAGCTGGCGGATCATGCCGGCGATATCAGGCGCGATCTCGCCGAGCACCCGCGTTCGCGTCGGCACGTAATGGTCGGCAACGCCGATGGTGAGATCGGGCCGGCGCACTTTGGCGCGCTTGTCCTTCAACTTGTTGAAGGCGTGGAACGAGCCCTCATGCACGAGATGGCGATCGATGAACAGCAGCTCCGCGCCGTCCTCGCGGCGCGTCACCACATGCGCATCCCAGACCTTGTCGAACAATGTCCGCGGCGGCCGCACTGCTTCACTCATGCCTCAACGTCCTCGATCAAGTCCCGCGTCATCCATTCCTCATGTCGTGGCTGCCGGAGCCGCAGGGAAGGGGGCGCGAGCCGCCATGTGACCCTGGTAGACGGCCTCCAGCGCCGTGCGCGGTGCATTGTTGTCGCCGACCTGAAGCACGGGCAAGCCCACGCGCCGCAAGGCCAGATACAATGATTGATCCGCGCTGTTGTGATCGACGGCGACCAGCGCCGAGAAGCCGGTGAGGCGCTCGATGTCACCGGTCGAGAGGTCCTCGACCTCCAGGATCTGGCCATCATAGGAGCGCACCGCGCGCAACGTCGCGATCCGGACCTTGCGCTCGCGCAGGCGGCGGCTGTTGGCGAGTGTCGAATAGACCGTGGTGCGCCAGGCATAGTTCGTCGCCGGGACGAACAAGGTCACGGCCTTGCCGAGATCGGCAAAATGCTCCAGCGCCGAGAGCGTGCCCCATTCACCGGTGCGATCGAACACCGCGACCGATGCGCCGAGTTGGTCCGGTGCGCGCAACGCGTCGGGCAGGGTGAACACGGGGCCGTTTCCGGCGACTGGCAAGGCGGTCGTGATCGAGCCCGTTGCGAACACGATGCGGTCGGCGCCGAAGGCGGCGATCTCGGTGGCGTCCGCGTCCTTGTTGAAGACAATGGTCACGCCGAGGCGCGCCAGTGCCGCGATCTGGAACTCCGTGAACGCTTTGAAGTTCGCGCGCTTCGGCATCAGCCATGCGGTGCGCAACTGGCCGCCGAGCTGATCGCCGCGCTCCCACAGCGTCACCTGGTGTCCGAGCGCCGCCGCGACACGCGCAGCCTCCAACCCGGCGGGACCGCCGCCGACAACGAGGATCTTTCGAGACGCGTCGCGCGGCAGCGCCTCCGGCTCGTCGAACTGCCCTTCCAACCCGGCGATCGGGTTGATCAGGCAGCGGATCGGCAGGTTCCGCTCCAGCATGCCGGCGCAGCCTTGGTTGCAGCCGATGCAGCGGCGGATCTCGTCTTCGCGGCCCTCGATAGATTTCTTCACGATCGCCGGTTCCGCGAGATGCGCACGCGCCATGCCGACGGCGTCGGCATCGCCAGCGGCAATCATCGCGTCGGCCTCGTCGAGTCCCGTAAAACGGCACACGGCGAACACGGGTGTCTGAAAGCCATCGGCGCGCAGCGAATGGCGGATGCGCGCGGGCAGGGTGCGGAACGGCGCCGGATCGAACGCCATGTCCGCCATCTGCGTCGCCAGCGAGTAGCTCGCGACATAGGCGGAGTGTGAGACGTTGATGAAGTCGATGCGCGTCTGACGTGCCAGCATCGGGACGATGCGTTCGGCCTCGTCGATGCCGAGGCCGCCCTCGGCGTATTCTTCGCCACTGATGCGGATGCCAAGGCAGAATGCGTCGCCGAGCTCGGCGCGCAATGCTGCCAGCACGCGCGCAGGAAAGCGCAGCCGGTTCTCCAGACTGCCGCCGTACTCATCATCGCGCTTGTTCGACAGTGGCGACATGAACTGCTGCAGGAGATGCCCATGCGCCATCTGCAGCTCGATGCCGTCGAAGCCGGCGGCGACAAGATTGCGCGCGGTGACGAGGTGGCCCTCGATCACCTGCTCCATGTCGAACTCGTCCATTGGCCGCGGCGGCAGCGCCGAGATCGACCATGGGATCGGCGAGGCGCCCCATGATACCGTGCGTTCGAAATCGCCTTCGACCTGCCGTCCGAGATGGATGATCTGGCCGAGCATGGCCGCGCCTTCCGCCTTCACCGCATCGGTGATGCGGCGGAACGGATCGATGCAGGCGGGATCGAAGCCGCACACGGCTTGCGGGCGGCCGAGCGAATTGGCGTGGACCCGGATGGTTTCGAAGATGATGGCGCCGACGCCGCCGCGCGCGCGGGCGCGATGATAGGCGAGGTGCTGCGCGCTCGGCAGATGGTGCTCACCGAAATTCGTGGTGTGCGCGGGGACGAAGATGCGGTTGCGAAAGCGCAGATGGCCGACCTCGAGCGGGCTGAGCGCCTGTGCATATGGCTGATGCTGCGACAAATCGCGTGATCCTCCCGCTGCCCGTTTCGTGGCTCGATCCTTGCTCTGACCTCTGTCTCGGGAAGAGGCCCGCGAGCCAGTTGACCGAAGCTGTCATATTTTCTATACACCTCATGTATTGAAAGCAAGATAGCTCGCTAACCCCTGGGGCCATCCGCCTTGCGCGCCGCGTCCGAGCCACTGAAGGCACGACGGATCTACCTGCTCTTGAAGGACAAGATCGCATCCGGCGAGCTTGCGGACGGCGAGCGGCTGCCCGGCGAGTTCGCGCTGGCCGAGGAGCACAACGTCTCCCGCGTCACCATCCGCCAGGCGCTCGATCTGCTCGCTGGCGAAGACCTCATCCAGAAGAAGAGCGGCCTCGGCACCTTCGTGCATCGTCCGGCGTCGAAGGTCCGCACGGTGCTTGCCGACGTTTCCAACGTGTTCGCGCATCTGATCGAGATGGGGCGCACGACGGACGTGCGTCTGCTCTCGTTCGATTACGTCACGCCATCCGACCAGATCCGTGAGGCGTTGCGGCTCGCGCCGGACGAGCGCTCGCAGCGCTCGGTGCGCGTCCGCCTCGTCGACGGCGTGCCGTTCTCCTATCTCATCGCCAATGTGCCCGAGCGCATCGGCCGCAATTACTCGCGCGAGGATCTCGCGCGCATGCCGCTGCTCGAACTGATCGAGCGCTCCGGCCTGACCAGCGCCTCGGCGCGGCAGGAGATCAGCGCCGTGCTGTCGAGCCCCGATGTGGCCGAGGCGCTCGACATCGATGTCGGCATGCCGCTCGTGGCCTTGCGCCGCACGGTCTACGGCAAGGACGGTCAGCCGATGGAGCACCTGCAGGCGCTCTACCGGCCCGATCGCTACACATTGCAGATGAACCTCGAGCGGACGGGCGACGAAGGGCACCGGCACTGGAGCCCGACCGCCGAGGTGTACCGCAGGGAGCGCCCGCGCCGGCGGCCGCCAGTCAGGAAAGTGGGGAAGTCATGACGCATAGCTCGAAGTCGCTGTCACGCCGCACCGTGCTCAAGAGCGGTGTCGCGCTCACCTCGATGCTGGCCGCGCCCGGCCTGCTGCGCGCCGAGCCGGCACCGGTCAAGGTCGGTCTGCTGCAGCCGATCTCGGGCGCGTTCGCGCTCGACGGCGATCTCGCCAAGATCGGCGCCGAGTTCGCGATCAAGGAGATCAACGATGCCGGCGGCATCAAGGCGCTCGGCGGCGCCAAGCTCGAGCTCGTGATCGGCGACAGCCGCTCCAATGCGGAAGCCGGCGCGCAGGCGACCGAGGAATTGCAGTCGGCCGGCGTCGCCGCCGTGCTCGGCGGCTTTGCCTCGGGCATCGCGCTGACCGCGACGCAGACCGCCTCGCGCTACGACCTGCCGTTCGTCGTCGACTGCGCGGTGGCGGATACGATCACCGAGCGCGGCCTGAAGAACACCTTCCGTTTCAACCCGAACTTCAGCATGGCCACGTCGGTCGCGCTGAAGAACCTCGTCAAGCTCAACGACGACGCCGGCAAGCCGATCAAGACGGTGGCGATCGTGCACGAGGACGGCCTGTTCGGCTCGGGCCTCGCCAAGATCATGCAGGAGAAGCTGCCGCCGCTTGGTTTCCAGATCGTCGAGACCATCGCGCATCCGACCCCGGCGCGCGACATGACCAACGTCGTCCTGCGGCTGCGCGCGCTCAATCCCGATTTGATCGTGCCCTCGCACTACTTCAACGAGTTCGTGCTGATGGCGCGCACGCTGCAGCAGCAGCGCGTGCGCCCGAAGGGCATCTACGCCGTGTTCGGCGGCGCCGCCTCGAGCTACCGCTTCGTCAACGAATTCCCCGAAGCCGCCCAGGGCGTGATGGACTGCAACCATTGGGGCGATCCCAAGAGCCCGATCACGGCCAAGCTGCGCGAGACCGTGACCGCCGCCGGCAAGTTCTACGCCTACAACACGCCGATCAACTACTCGCTGGTGAAGGTGTTCGCCCAGGCCGTCGAGAAGGCCGGCAGCGCCGACCGCGCCAAGATCATCGAGGCCCTGGCCGCGAACGAGTTCGACAGCGGCGTCATGCCCTACGGCAAGACCAAGTTCGACGCCAAGGGCCAGAACACCAGCGCGCTGCCGCTGAACACCCAGGTCCAGGGCAAGGACATCAAGGTGATCTACCCCGCGGACTACGCCGACGCGAAGCCGGTGTTCCCAATCAACGGATGATCGGGCAGGGGACTCGATAGGACAGCCCGCAGTGGCTGGATTGTAGTTGTTCCCGTTTGCTGAGTTCGAGCGCTTCGCACCACGAGCGGTGCGCTCCCTCTCCCCGTTCTTCACGGGGAGAGGGTTGGGGTGAGGGGCAGCCACACCCACCGACCGTGCGGAGAGCCCCCCTCACCCGGATTGCATCTTTGATGCAATCCGACCTCTCCCCGCGCGCGGGGAGAGGCGAAGACCGAGCAAGCGGCGAACGGGTCGCGTAGCAAGCGGATCGCTCACAGCGTCCGCTGAACCAGAGGATCTAATGTACTCGCCCCAGATCGTCGTGGAGGCGCTGTTGAACGGACTGATGCTGGGCGCGATCTATGCCTTGATCGCGCTTGGTCTCACACTGATCTACGGCGTGCTGCACATCGTGAATTTCGCCCACGGCGCGCTGCTGACGGTGGCGATGTTCATGGTGTGGCTGGCCTGCGCCCGCTACGGCATGGATCCGTATCTCGCGATCCTGTTCGTCGCGCCATTCATGTTCGCGCTCGGCTACGCCCTGCAGCGCTTCATCATCGGCCCGGCGAGCCACGGCAAGGACAACGGCATCCTTCTGGTCACTCTGGGCCTGTCCATCATTATCGAGAACGCGCTGCTCGCCGCCTTCCAGTCCGACACCCGCACCATCACCACCGACTACTCGTTCCGCGTCGTCGAGCTTGGCCCGCTGCTGCTGTCATTCCCCCGCGTGGTCGGCTTCGGCGTGACTATTGCGACCACACTTCTGCTCTGGCTGGTGCTGCACCAGACCGACATCGGCAAGGCGATCCGCGCGGTCGCCAAGGAGAAGCTCGGTGCTGCGCTCGTCGGCATCAGCGTACCGCATGTCTACGCCATGACCTTTGCGATCGGCTGCGCTTGCCTTGCCGTCGCCGCAGGCCTGCTGATGCCGTCGTTCTATGTCAGCCCCAAGACCGGCGCGGCCTTCGTGCTGGTCGCCTTTACCATCGTGGTGCTCGGTGGCATGGGCTCGATCCCCGGCGCGCTGATCGGCGGTCTCTTGATCGGCGTCGTCGAGGCCGCGTCCAGCCTGTTCCTCGGTGACAGTCTCGGCCAGATCGGCATCTTCCTGATCTTCATCGTCACTCTGCTGGTGCGTCCGACCGGCCTGTTCGGAGCGCGCGCATGACCCGGCCGCGTCTCACCACTCTCGCCGTCATCGTCGTTGCCCTCGCCGTGGTCCCGTTCCTCGGCCTGTCCGGCGCGCTGCTCAACCTGATGATCTTCATGATGATAACAGCGCTGGCGGCGCAGGGCTGGAACATTCTCGGCGGCTATGCGGGCCTGTCGTCGTTCGGTCACGCCGCCTTCTTCGGCGCGGGCGCCTATGCGATGGCCGTGCTGCAGACCCGCTTCGGCGTCAACGCCTGGATCGCGCTCGTGTTCGGCATCGCGCTGGGCGCGCTGGTCGGCGCATTCATCGGCTTCCTCAGCTTCCGCTCCGGCCTGAAGGGTTCGTATTTCGCGCTGATCACCTTGGCCTTCGCCGAGGTCGCCCGCATCCTCGCCAACAGCTGGAATTTCACCGGCGGCGCGGCCGGCATCCTGCTGAAGCTGCAGCCGGGCCTGCCATATCTGCAATTCGCCGATCGCCGCTATTTCCTGCTGATCGCGCTCGGCTTCGTTGCGATCGGCCTGCTCGTCAGCTGGTGGCTGGAGCATTCGCGCTTCGGCGCCTATCTCGTCGCGCTGCGCGAGAACGAGCAGGCGGCGCAGGCGCTCGGTGTCGACGTGTTCGCGGTCAAGATGAAGGCGATCGCGATCTCCGGCGCACTGACCGCCGCCGCCGGCTGCCTCTATGCGCAGAACTATCTGTTCATCGACGCCAATGTCGCGTTCGGCTCCTGGATCTCGATCGAGGCGCTGTTCGCGGCCATCGTCGGCGGCTCCGGCACGGTGCTCGGGCCGCTGGTCGGCGCCATCGTGCTGCTCGGCCTCGGCGAACTCACCAAGAGCGTGTCCGGCGGCATTCCCGGCATGGACCTGCTGGTGTTCGGCGTCATCCTGGTGCTCTCGGTGGCGTTCTCGCCGAACGGCCTGGTCATGCTGATGAAGAGCCTCGGCCTGCGTGCGCCGAAGGCGAAGGAGGCGTGATGCTCGAGGTCAAGTCCCTCACCAAGCGCTTCTCCGGCCTCGTCGCGGTCGACCAGGCCTCGCTGTCGGTCGCAAAGGGCTCGATCACCGGCCTGATCGGGCCGAACGGCGCCGGGAAGACCACGCTGTTCGCGATGGTCGCGGGCTTCCTGCAGCCGGACGGCGGCAGCGTCAGCTACGACGGCCGCGACATCACGGCGTTGGCCCCGCATGTCCGCGCACGGCAAGGCATCGCGCGCACCTTCCAGATCGTGCAGCCGTTCGAAGGCCTGAACGTGCAGGAGAACATCGCCGTCGGCGCCTATCTGCATACGCCCGATGCCAAGGAAGCGATGGCGCAGGCGGCTGACATCGCCAAGCGTGTCGGCCTCGGCGCCGATCTCGCCAAGGCGTCCTCCGATCTCACCGTCGCGGGGCGCAAGCGTCTCGAAGTGGCGCGCGCGCTCGCGACCAGGCCGAAGCTGCTGCTGCTCGACGAAGTGCTCGCCGGACTCAACCCCTCGGAGATCCGCGACGTGCTGCCGCTGGTGCGCGACATCCGCCACCAGGGGGTCACCATCTTGATGATCGAGCACATCATGCAAGCGGTGATGAATCTCTGCGACAAGGTCTACGTCCTGTCGCAGGGGCGCATGATCGCCGAAGGCGAGCCGAGGGCCGTCTGCGAGGACCCGCAGGTGATCGAGGCCTATCTCGGCCACGGTGCGGCCGAACGTCTGCGCGCGGAGCAGGCCCATGCTTGAGGTCCGCGATCTCCGCGCCGGCTACGGCGGAACCGAAGTGCTGCGCGGCGTCAGCTTCGACGTCAACGCCGGCGAGGTCGTTGCCGTGCTCGGCTCCAATGGCGTCGGCAAGACGACCTTGAACAAGGTACTCTCGGGCGTCGTGCCCGCCACTGCCGGCACCATCCGCTTCAACGGCGCGGCGCTGGAGCACGCATCCGCGCCCGACATCGTCACCGCGGGCCTGATCCACGTGCCTGAGGGCCGCAAGATCTTTCCGAATCTGTCGGTGCGCGAGAACCTCGAGCTCGGCGCCTATTGCCGGCCGCGGCGTGGGCGCGCTGAGCGCATCGAGCAGATCTACACGACGTTCCCGAAGCTGAAGCAGCGCGCGCGGCAATATGCCGGCACGCTGTCCGGCGGCGAGCAGCAGATGCTGGCGATCGGCCGCGGCCTGATGGGTGAGCCGAAGCTGCTCATCCTCGACGAGCCGTCGCTCGGCCTGTCGCCGCTGATGGTGGAGGAGATGTTCGCGCTGATCGCGCGGCTCGCAGCGTCCGGTCTCGCCATCATGCTGGTCGAGCAGAACGTCGTGCAGTCGCTCGAGCTCGCCGGCCGCGCCTACATCATGGAGAACGGCATCATCACGCTCTCCGGCCAGGCGTCCGAGCTGAAATCCAATGCCGAGCTGAAGCGGGCCTATCTCGGTCTGTGACGTCAGCTTCAGCAATTAGTTGAGACAAACAAGGAAACGACAATGAGCCTGAGATCCACTCTGGCATCAGCCGAGCCGACGATCGCGCCCGGCGTGTACGACGCGCTGACCGCGAGCATCGCCGCCGAGGCCGGCTTCAAGGCGCTGTATCTGACCGGCGCCGGCATCGCCTACACCAAGCTCGGCCGGCCCGACATCGGCCTGGTGTCGATGATGGAGGTCGCCGACACTATCGCCATGATCCGCGACCGCGTCGATACGCCGCTGGTGGTCGATGGCGACACCGGCTTCGGCAATGCGCTGAACGTGCAGCGGACGATCCGGCTGTTCGAGCGCATGGGCGCCTCCGCGATCCAGCTCGAGGACCAGACCACGCCGAAGCGCTGCGGCCACCTCACCGACAAGGCCGTGATCAGCGCGAGCGAGATGGTCGGTAAGATCAAGGCTGCGCTCGATGCGCGCCAGTCGTCCGAGACCCTGATCGTCGCGCGCACCGACGCGCTGGCGATCGAGGGCATGGAGGCCGCGATCGAACGCGCCGAGCGCTATGCCGAGGCTGGCGCCGACGTGCTGTTCGTCGAGGCGCCGAAGAGCAGCGAACAACTGTCGGCCATCGCCGGCCGGCTGGCCTCGAAGCGGCCGCTGCTAGCCAACATGGTCGAGGGCGGCTCGACGCCGATCCATGCGGCGTCAGAGCTCGGCGCGCTCGGCTTCAAGCTCGTGATCTTCCCCGGCGGCATCGTGCGCGCGCTCGCCTTCTCGGCACGCGCCTACTATCAGTCGCTGGCGCAGGCCGGCTCGACCAAGCCGTTCGCCGACCGCATGCTCGATTTCGCCGGCCTCAACGCGATGCTTGGCACCGCCGATATCCTGGCGAACGGCGCCCGTTACGCGGCTGACGACGAGGGGACGCGGGCATGACCACCTTGGATCCGATCACGCTTGCCGTGCTGAAGGGGCGGCTGGAGCAGATCGCCGACGAGATGGACGCGACGCTCTATCGCTCCGCTTTCAACCCGACGATCGCGGAGGCGCGCGACGCCTGCCACGGCATCTATCACGCCACGACCGGCGATACGCTGGTGCAGGGGCAGGGTGGCCTGCCGATCTTCGTCGGCGCCATGGCCTTCGCCGTGCGCGCCGTCATCGCCAAGGTCGAGAAGGAGGGCGGCCTCGAGGAGGGCGACACCTTCATCTTCAACGATCCCTATGACGGCGGCACCCATCTCAACGACTTCCGCCTGGTGCGTCCGGTATTCCGCGGCGGCCGGGTGTTCTGCTGGATTGCCTCGGTCGGGCACTGGCTCGACATCGGCGGCAATGTCGCCGGCGGCTACAATCCGAAGGCGGTCGAGAGTTTCCAGGAAGGCATGCGCATTCCTCCCGTGAAGCTGATCGCGGCGGGACGCATGAACCACGACATCCTCGGCATCATCGAAGCCAATTCGCGGGTGCCGATGTCGAACTGGGGCGATCTCAACGGCCAGCTCAATGCGCTCGATCTCGGCGAGGGCCGTCTGCGCGCGCTGCTCGACGACTACGGCGACACCACTGTCTCGGATGCGTTCGAGGCGTTCTCCGACCGCGCCGAGACCCTGATGCGCGCCGCGATCGCCTCGCTGCCCGACGGCACCTATTCGTTCGAGGACGTGCTCGACAATGACGGCATCGTCGATGTGCCCCTGACGGTCGCGCTCGATGTCACCATTGCCGGCGACACGCTGACGCTCGACTTCACCCGTTCGTCGGCAGCCTGCAAGGGCCCGATCAACATCTCGCGCTCGACCACGATCGCGGCCTGCTACGTCGCGCTGAAGCATGTGTTCACCGAGGTGCCGGCCAATGCCGGCTGCCTGCGGCCGATCTCCTTCGCGATCACGGACGGCTCGCTGCTCGCGGCAGGGCCGCCGAAGCCCGTCGCGGGCTACACTGAGACGATCCTGCGCCTGATCGGCGTCGTGCTCGGCGCGCTCGCCAAGGCCGATCCGTCGCGCGCCACCGCCGCACCGTTCGGCACCATCAATGCGCTGTCGATCGCCGGCCATCGCAAGGACAACAGCCGCTTCGTGATGTTCTCGTTCTTCGGCGGCGGCCTCGGCGGCAATCCCTTAACCGACGGCCTCAACCACGCCAACAACCCGATCTCGACCGCGACCATTCCGCCCGTGGAAATCTTGGAAGCAGCCTATCCCGTCATGTTCACGCAATGGGCGTTGCGCCCGGATTCCGCCGGTGCCGGCACCCATCGCGGCGGCGTCGGTGCCGTCTATGAGGTCGAGCTGCTGGCCGATGCCGACGTCGCGCTGCTCGGCGAGCGCGGCAAGGCGGCGCCGTTCGGCGTCGCCGGCGGCGGCAGCGCGGCGCTCAATCATTTCGCTTGGCAGACCGAGCAGGGTGAGGCGAGCCCGCCGATGGTCTCCAAGATCACCGATCTGCATCTGAAGGCAGGCAAGCGCGTGCGGCTTGAGACGCCTGGAGGCGGCGGATGGGGACCGCCGGAGGCGCGGCCTGTCGCTGACGTTGCACATGACGTCGCGCTTGGCTTCGTCTCGCCGGCGCAGGCGCGTGACGTCTACAAGGTTGCCGTGAAGGCAGACGGCGCGGTCGATGAAGCCGCGACGGGCACGCTTCGCGCCGGAGGTGCGGCATGAGCAAGCTCGGCACCATCGTCGGCGTCGATGTCGGCGGCACCTTCACGGACCTGTTCTACTTCGACGAGGCGAAGCGCAGCTTCCGCACCAACAAGGTGCCGTCGAACCGCGGCGACGAAGCCGTCGGCTTCCTCGAAGGCCTGCAAGGTTTTGGCGCGGTCGCCCATCTCACCTCGATCGTGCACGGCACGACCGTCGGCACCAACGCGCTCTTGGAGCGCAAGGGCGCGCGCATCGGCCTGATCACCACGCGGGGCTTCCGCGACGTGCTGGAGATGCGCCGCCGCGACCGCCGCAACACCTGGGGCCTGTGGGGCGACTTCATCCCCGTGGTCGAGCGCGACATGCGCGCCGAGGTCGACGAGCGCGTGCTGTCGGACGGCACCATCCGCACGGCTGTGGACGTCGCGCAGGTCGAGGCCACCGCGCGCGAGCTGCTCGCGAAGGGTGCGCAGGCGCTGGCGATCGTGTTCGTCAACGCCTTCGCCAATCCCGACAATGAGCGCCGCGCGCTCGAAGCCGTGCAGGCGATCTGGCCGAACGACAACGTCGCCTGCTCGAGCCAGATCCTGCCGGAGATCCGCGAGTTCGAGCGGACCTCGACAACCGCGCTCAACGCCTATCTGCAGCCGGTGGTCGGCTCCTATCTGCAGAAGCTGCAGAACGCGCTCGCCGGCGAGGCCTTCGACGGCCGCTTCCACATCGTGCAGTCCAATGGCGGCGTGATGTCCACGGACGCGGCGCGGCGGTTCCCGATCCGCACCGCATTGTCCGGTCCTGCGGCCGGGGTGATCGCGGCGGCGGAGATTGCGAAAGCAGCTGGCTTCCCCAACGTCATCACCGGCGATCTCGGCGGCACCTCGTTCGACGTGTCGCTGGTGGTCGACGGCGCGACCTCGCTGGCGGCGCAGACCACGATCGATTTCGGCCTCGTCGTGCGTACGCCGATGATCGAGATCACGACCATCGGCGCCGGCGGCGGCTCGATCGCGCATGTCGATGCCGGCGGCCTGCTGCAGGTCGGCCCGGAGAGCGCGGGCTCGCGGCCGGGTCCGGTGTGCTATGGCGGCGGCAACGACCGGCCGACGCTCACCGACGCCAATGTCGTGCTCGGCCGCATCAATGCGGACAGGCCGATCGGCGGCAAGCTGAAGGCGCTCGATGTCGAGGCCGCCAAGCGCGCCATCGCCAGGCATGTCGGCGAGCCGCTCGGCCTCGGCGTGATGGAAGCGGCGGAAGCGATCGTGCGCATCGCCGACAGCAAGATGGCCGGCGCCATCAGGCTGATGTCGATCGAGCGCGGCCATGATCCGGCGCGCTTCGCGGCGGTGCCGTTCGGCGGCGGCGGCGCGCTGCACGTCTCGGCGCTGATCAAGGATGTCGGGCTCAAGGCGGCGCTGGTGCCGCGCTATCCCGGGGTCACCTCGGCGCTCGGCTGCGTCATCGCCGACATCCGCCATGACCAGGTGCAGACGCTCAACATGTTCGTCGACGGCCTCGACATCGCGGCGCTGACGCGGTGGATGCTGTCCGAGGCCGAGCATGCCCAGGGCGTGGTGAAGGACGCACGGCTCGCGGTCGAGCGCATCGACACGCTGTTCGAGCTCGACATGCACTATGTCGGCCAGACCCACACCATCCGCGCGACCTTGCCGGCGGAGATCCGCGACGGCGCCATCGCGCTGACGGTCGAGGACGTCCGCAAGGCGTTCGAGACGGCCTATCAGAAGAGCTTCAGCCGGCTCTTGCCGGGTGTGCCGATCAAGATCGTCAACCTGCGCACGGCGGCGATCGGCGTGCGCCCGCGCTTCGACCTCGCGACGCTCGCGCCTGACAGCAACGCCGATCTCGGCAAGGCGAAGCTCGGCAGCCGCAACGCCTGGTTCGACGGCAAATGGTGGGACACGGCGATCTACGCCCGACTCGATCTGCCTGTCGGCACCGAAGTCGCGGGCCCCGCGATCCTCGAGCAGCCGGATGCGACGACGGTGATCGCGCCCGGCTTCAAGGCGCGGGTGGACCAGTTCGGCAACGTCATCGTGGAGCGGACATGAGCGATCACACCATTCCCGCTGCGCGGAGCGCGCTGCTGATCGTCGATCTGCAGAACGACTTCCTCGATCCCAAGGGCGCCTATGGCCGCGCCGGCCAGACGGCGGCGGATATTGCAGCACTGCCGCCGCGGCTGAAGCCGTTCGCGGACCTGATGCGGTCCAAGGGCGGCTTCGTGATCTCGACGCAGTTCACCCTGGTGCCGGGCAAGGGCGGCGAGCCGCTGATTTCGCCGCATCTGAAGCAGCTGCGGCCGTTCCTCGCCAAGGGCGATTTCCTGCCGGGCGCCTGGGGCCATCAACTCGTCGACACCTTGCAGCCTGCCGACGTCACGATCGAGAAGATCGCGTACTCCGCGTTCTACATGACCCGGCTCGAATGGGTGCTGCGCAAATGCGGCATCGAGAAGCTCTACGTCGCCGGCATCGTCACCAATGGCGGCGTGGCCTCGACGGTACGCGATGCGCATATCCGCGATTTCGAGACGGTCGTGCTCGAAGACGGCTGCGCCGCCTTCACCGCGGAGACGCATGCCACCGCGATCGCGGCGTTGAAGCCGGTATGCCGTGTGACGTCGATCGCGGAGGCGATGACGGAGCTGGCGGCGTCATGAGTTCGGTCGAGACGATCGATCGTACGCCCGAGTTCGCGGTCGATTGCCTGATCATCGGCGCGGGTGCCGCGGGGCTCGTCGCCGCGCTCTCTGCGGTCGAGAATGGCGAGAGCGTGTTGGTATTGGAGCGCGATACCGTGCCGCAGGGTTCGACGGCGCTGTCGGCCGGTTTGATCCCAGCCGCTGGCACCCGCTGGCAGACGGCGCTCGGCATTGACGACACTCCGTCGCGCTTCGCCGACGACATCATGCACAAGGCGCACGATGAACCGGATGTTGCGCTGGTGAAGCTGGTCACGACGACGATCGGTCCAACGCTCGAATGGCTCGCCGACCGGCATCAACTGCCGTTCTCGCTGATCGACAATTTCACCTATCCCGGCCATTCGCGCTATCGCATGCACGGTTTGCCGAGCCGCGCCGGACGCGAACTGATCGACCGGCTGCGCACAGCCGCAGAGGCGGCGAGCATCGATATCCTCTGCGACGCGCATGCGACGACCTTGCTGGTTGATGATGCGCAACGGATCAGTGGCGTGCGCTTCACGAGGCCTGATGGCAGCGCCGACGAGATCGGGTGCAAGAGGCTGATCCTCGCCTGTAGCGGCTATGGCGGCAACCCAGTGCTGGTTGCGCGACATATCCCTGACATGGCCAGCGCCACCTATTTCGGCCACGTCGGCAACCAGGGCGATGCGCTTGTTTGGGGCGAGCAGCTCGGCGCGGCGACGCGCCATCTCGGCGGCCATCAGGGCCACGGCTCGGTCGCACATCCCGCGGGCATTCTCATCAGTTGGGCCACCATCACCGAGGGCGGTTTCCAGGTGAACGCCAACGGCGAGCGCTTCTCCAATGAGGCGTCGGGCTATTCCGAGCAGGCGGCCAACGTGCTGGTACAGCCGGACGGCATCGCCTGGACCATCTTCGATGCGCGCATCGCCGGCATCGCCGCGCAGTTCGAGGATTTCCGCAACGCCGTCGCGCATGGCGCAGTGCTCGAAGCTGAGGACATCGCGAGCCTGGCGGTAGGCATGCGCGTGCCGGCCGACACGCTCGCAGCCACCTTCGCGGAGGTCGCGGCCGCGAAGTCGGAGCAGCGCACCGACCGCTTCGGTCGCAGCTTCGCCGACGTGCCGCAACTCGCGTCGCCCTATCGCGCCGTGAAGGTCACCGGCGCGCTGTTCCACACCCAAGGCGGCCTCGTCATCGACGACCTCGCGCGCGTGCTGCGCGAGGACGGCACCGCGATCGACAATCTGTTCGCGGCCGGCGGCGCCGCCTGCGGCGTTTCAGGGGCCGATGCCTCCGGCTATCTCTCGGGCAACGGCCTGCTCACGGCCGTCGCGCTCGGCCGCGTGGCGGGGCTGGCGCGCTGAGCTAGCGCCGCGCGGCCTGCCAGCGCAACAGCCGGCTCTCGGCGGCGCCCATTGCGAGCGCGGTGACATAGCCGATCACGCCGAGCAGCATCACGCCGGCGAACAGATCGGCGGAGCGGAACGCGCGTGCCGACAGCAGCACCCATTGGCCGAGACCGTCGAGGCCGGCGAGCATCTCGCAGACCACGGCGAGGATCAGCGCCACCGTCAGGCTCAGCCGCATGCCGGCGAGAATGTCGGGGGCCGCCGAAGGCAGCGCGATCTTGAAGATGACCGCGAGCCGCGACATGTGCAGCACCTGCGCCACCTCGTAGAGCCGCGGCTCGACTGCGCCGAATCCGTGGATGGTGCCGAGCAGCAGCGGCCACAGCGATCCGAACGCGATGACGAACAGCGCCATCCCCTGCGACAGGCCGAGCGCCGCGATCGCGACCGGGATGATCGCCGACACCGGCAGCGGCCGCAGCAGCTCCAGCGTTGGCGCAACGTAGAGACGCATCGCCTTGGACGAGCCGATCATCGCGCCGAGCGCGATGCCGGCGATCGAGGCGAGCAGCCAGCCATAGGCCATGTGCGCCAGCGTGCCCACGAGCTTGGCCAGCAGATCTCCGCTCGTGAAGCCGCGCATCAGCGAGGCCCAGGCGCGATTCGGGCCGGGCAGGAAGACGGGCGACACCCAGCGCTGATCGGCCGCGAGTTGCCACAGCGCGATGACACAAGCCGCAACGCCGAAGCTGGCGAGGCGCCAGCCGAGGACCGACCATCTCATGCGCCGTCTCCGATCAGGGCCGCGCGGCCGAACAGCGTCCTTTGCGCCGTCATCAGCGCGGTGTTGAGCACGAAGCCGGTGACGCCGATCCACACCAGATAGGCCAGCATCAGGTCGGGCCGCAGCGCCTGCTGCGCGGTCATGATGCCGGCGCCGAGGCCGAGCGGGTTGATCGCGATCTCCACCGTGACGGCCACGATCAGCGCGATGCCGGCGGCCAGACGGAAGGCGAGGAAGATGCGGGGCAGGGCGGCGGGAATGACGATCTTCCTGATGCGGTCGAGCTGCGTCAGCCGCAGCACGCGCGCGACCTCGATCAGCCGCGGCTCGATGCCGCCGACCGCGGCGCGTGTCATGATCAGCACCGGCCAGACGCAGGCGAAGGCGACGATCGCGATCTCCATGCGGTAGCCGAAGCCGAGCGCGATCAGCGCGATCGGCAGAAGCGCCACCGACGGGATCGGCCTGATGGCCTCGATCGTCACCTCCATCAGCCGGTTGAGGATCTGCGACAGGCCGAGCGCGATGCCGAGCACCAGCCCGATGGCACCGCCGATGAAGAGGCCGGCGAACGCAGACGCGAGCGTGTCACGCGTCGCGATCAGCAGCGAGCCGTCGGTCAGCGCGCCGAGCAGAGCGAGCGCGATCGCGCTCGGCGGCGCCAGCGAGTCGCTCTGCACGGCCGCAAGCCGCATCCCCGTTTCGAAGGCGAGCAATGAAGCGAGCGGCAGCAGCAGCGGCTTGAGACGCTCCGGCATGCTCATTCGCTCGCCTTGATGAAGTCGAACAGCGCGCGGCGCAGCCGCAGGAATTCCGGCTGCTCGCGCGTCGCCAACTGGTCGCGCGGCCGCGGCAGGCCGACCGTCAGTTCCAGCCCGACACGGCCGGGATGCGGCAGCAGGCCGATCACGCGGTCGCCGAGATAGATCGCCTCCTCGAGATCATGCGTGACGAACACGACGGTGGCGCCGGTGGAGGCGACCAGCGCCAGCATCTCGTCCTGCAGGCCCTGACGCGTCATCGCGTCGAGTGCGCCGAACGGCTCGTCCATCAGCAACACCTTCGGATCCTGCGCGAGGCAGCGCGCAATCTGCAGCCGCTGCTGCATGCCGCCCGACATCTCCGTCGGATATTTGGCGGCATGGCCCGCGAGCCCGACCTTGGCCAGCAGCTCGGTGATGCGCGCCTCGCGCTGGTGCGCGGGCAAGCCGATGGTCTCCAGCGCCAGCGAGATGTTGCCGGCCGCGGTGCGCCACGGCAGCAGCGCCTTGCCATAGTCCTGGAACACGACCGCGATCTCGCGCCGGGGCGCGCGCATCGGCTCGCCCTCGAAGCGCACGCTGCCGCCGGTCGGCTGATACAGCCCGGCCGCGAGCCGCAGCGCCGTGGTCTTGCCGCAGCCGGAGGCGCCGACCACGCACAGGATCTCGCCGGCTGAGACCTCCAGGCTGATCGTGTCGATGATCGCCTTGCCGCCGAGGGTCAGCGCGACATTGTCGAACGCGATCTGCGCGCGCGCAGGCGAAGGAGACGATTGCACCAAAGCGAGGGCGGGCTCTGCCATCTCAGGCTCCCTTCGATTGCGGATAGACGATGCTGATCGTCGAGCGCAGATGCGCTTCCAGCCGCGCCTGCGCGGCGGCGGCATCGCGCGCGAGCACGAGATCGGCCAGCGCCTCGTGCTCCCGGATGAAGCCGCTGCCGTCGTCGAAGCTGCGCATCATCACGCGGCGATAGCGATAGGCCTGGTCGTAGAGATCGGAATGCGCAGCGAGCAGCCGGCGCGAACCGCAGCCAGCCAGCAGCGCGGTGTGAAACGCCTTGTGCAACTGGTCGAACTCCGGCGCGCCCTCGCGGAACTCGCTTTGCATGCGCTGAATGTAGCGGCGCATCTGATGCAGCGCGGCGATGATCCCGGCCTCCCATGAATCGCCGCCGCTCTGCATCGCCAGAAGTAGCGCCTCCTTCTCCACCACCGTGCGCATCCGCGTGATGTCGATCAGATCATCGCGGCTGACCTCGGCGACGCGAAAGCCGCGCTGGCCGATACTGACGATCAGCCCGCGCGACACCAGCCGCGACAGCCCCTCGCGCACCGGCGTCGGCC
Organism: Bradyrhizobium sp. HKCCYLS3077; assembly: GCF_051167555.1. Taxonomy (NCBI): domain Bacteria; kingdom Pseudomonadati; phylum Pseudomonadota; class Alphaproteobacteria; order Hyphomicrobiales; family Nitrobacteraceae; genus Bradyrhizobium; species Bradyrhizobium sp. HKCCYLS3077. The sequence goes on from NZ_JBNPTH010000002.1 coordinate 515,272, forward strand.
CGATCTCGTAACGCTTGGCGAGTTCGACGATCCCGAGCCGCGATCCGGGCGCGAGCACGCCCGCGACGATGTCGCGCTCGATCAGCGCTGCGGCGCGCTCGCTGAGCGTATCGCCGCTCGCCGGCTCGGTCTGCGGAAGCGGGGGCGCGGCCGTCATCAGTTGAGGATCAGCGTCTTGAGGTCGAGCTTGCTCTGCAGCATCTTCTGCGCCGACATCACGTCGATCCACCATGCGAGCTGCTCGGGCTTCAGTACCGGTTCGGCGTAGTTCGGCGCGGTCAGCCTGACGAGGTCGAGCGGCTGCTTGGTGAACTTGGAGATGGCCGCCGAGGCCTTCTCACGATCGTTGTTGACGATCGGCGCCGCCTCGGCGATGGCCGCGCGGAATTTTTTCACCGTCTCCGGATTCTTCTCCGCCCATTCGCGCGAGGCTGCATAGAAGATGATTGGCTCGGTGCGCCCGAGCTCGGCCGCGTAGCGCGCGCCGACGGTGCCCAGATTGGCATTGGTGATGCGCATCACGAACGGCTCGGCGGTCAGCACGGCGTCGACGCCGCCCGACTTGATGGTGTCGGCCATGGTCGGAAACGTGACCTCGACGAAATTGACGCTCTTCGGGTCGACGCCCTTGTCGACCAGCCATTTCACGAACAGCACTTGCAGGAAGGCGCCGATGCCGGGCGCGCCGACCTTCTTGCCCTTGAAGTCCTGCGGGCCGGTGATGGTGACGCCGTTACGGACGACGGCGGCGACGGCGTCGTTCGAGGTCTTGTTCATGATCGAGGCGCCGGCAACCGCGACGAGGTCGAGCCCGCCATCGGCCGCCTGCAGGAAGACCGTCGAAGTCGTCCCGCCGATCTGGACCGAGTTGGAGAGGAGGGCGGCGGGGATGTTCGAGTTGATCCCGATCAGCACCATCTCGGCGTCCAGACCGTGCTTCTTGAACAGGCCCTCGTCGACCGCGACCATTGCCGAGGCGCAGTCCGAGGTCGCGGTGCAGCCGATCTGGATCTTCTCGGCGCGTGCTGCCGTTGCCAGTGCGAGCGTCGCCAGCACCGAGCCGGTGACAGCGCCCATGAGCCGATGACGCATTGGTGACTCCTCCCCCTGGAGGCCCCGTTTGGACCCCTCTTGTTTATCGATATTTTGTATGTTTGTATATTTTCTGACAGAACACAAGGGGAGGCCGGCGTGAAACTTGCGACATTTCGAACCGAGGGCAGGGAGCGGATCGGCGTGGTCCACGCCGGGGATTCCAGGATTTTTGACCTGGCAGCGGCGGCCCACCGCGCTGGTCAAGCCAATCCCGCCTTCGCCTCGATGCTGTCGCTGATCGACGCCGGCGATGCCGCGCTCGACGCAGCGCGCGCGCTGGTCGAGCGCTATGGCAGCGATCTGGATCTCTCGCGTGATGTTGCGGGTACCGAGCTGCTGGCGCCGGTGCCCGAGCCGCGCCAGATGCGCGACGGCATGTCGTTTCCGCTGCACATCCTGCAGGCGCCGCGCGGCCAGCGGAAGCTCGCGGCGCGCCAGCGCGGCGACACCGAGGAGCTCGCGCGCATCGATGCCGAGCCGCTCGGCGAGTTGCCGGAGGTGTATCGCCAAGTCCCGATCTTCTACATCACCAACCGCTTCAGCGTGCGCGGCCCCAACACAACCGTGAAATGGCCGCGCTACAGCAAGGTGATGGACTACGAACTCGAATTCGGAATCATCACCAAGGGCCGGGGGAAGGACATCCCAGCCGCCAAGGCACGCGACCACATCTTCGGTTTCACCATCTTCAACGACTTCTCGGCGCGCGACACCCAGCGCATCGAGATGGACGGCCGCCTCGGCCCGTCCAAGGGCAAGAGCTTCGACGGCGGCAACGTCATGGGTCCGTGGATCGTGACGCCCGACGAGATCGGCGATCCCTATCGCCTGAAGATGGAGGCGCGCGTCAACGGCGAGGTGCGCTCGCGCAGCGTCAGCGAGGGCATGCTGTTCTCGTTCGAGGAGCTGATCGCCTATATCAGCAAGGACGAGACCCTGATGCCCGGCGAGTTCATCGGCTCCGGCACTGTCGGCAATGGCTGCGGACTCGAGCTCGGCTGGTATCTCGAGCATGGCGACGTCATCGAGCTCGAGGTCGAGAAGATCGGCGTGCTGAAGAACAAGGTCGAGCGGCAGGACGTCTGATTCTGCGGCCGACGATAACAACCAAGAAAGATGCAAGAGAGAGGACCCGCCCATGGCCCGCAAGCTGATCGACATCTCCGTGCCGCTGCAGAACGACGTGCCGGCCGATCCGCCGGGAGCGCACCCGACGATCCAATATATCGACCACCAGCAGGGGCTGCCGCGCATGCTGCAGTTCTTCGACGGGCTGAAGGCCGAGGACCTGCCGGACGGGCAGGGCTGGGCGGTCGAGCAGGTCAATCTCTCGACCCATAACGGCACGCATCTCGACGCGCCCTGGCACTTCCACCCGACGATGAACCGCGGCGAGCGCGCCTGGACCATCGACGAGGTGCCGCTGGAGTGGTGCATGCAGCCCGGTGTGAAGCTCGACTTCCGGCATTTCCCGGACGGCTATGTCGCGACTGCCGCGGATGTCGAGGCCGAATTGAAGCGCATCGGCCACACGCTGTCGCCGCTCGAAATCGTCGTGGTCAATACCGCGGCCGGCGCCCGCTATGGCCAGGCGGACTACGTCAACACGGGCTGCGGCATGGGCTACGAGGCCACCATGTATCTGCTCGAGCGCGGCGTGCGGCTGACCGGCACCGATGCCTGGAGCTGGGATGCGCCGTTCGTGTTCACGGCAAAGAAATACGCCGAGACTCATGATGCCAGCCTGATCTGGGAAGGCCACAAGGCGGGCCGCCACATCGGCTATTGCCATATCGAGAAGCTGCACAATCTGGAGCAGCTGCCGTCCACAGGCTTCACCGTGTCGTGCTTCCCGGTGAAGATCGAGCGGGCGTCCGCGGGATGGACGCGCGCGGTGGCGATCATCGAGGGGTGAGCCATCCCGGCTCAGCCCGGACGCTGCAACCTCTCCCCGCCCTGCGCGGGGAGAGGTCGGATGGCGCAGCCATCCGGGTGAGGGGCATGGCACGTGCGAGGCCCCGCTTCCAGGTCCATCGGACGGGTATGCTCGCTCCAAGACGGATGCAAGATTTCCGGACCGAAAAAGCAACACCACCCGCGCCGCTGCCCCTCACCCCAGCCCTCTCCCCGCGAAGGACGGGGAGAGGGAGCGGACTGGTGCTGGGAAGAGAGTATTCCTAACAACTACACGCCAGCATGATCTCATTCCGCCGCAGCATCGGCAGGGTCCAGGGCGGGTTGTAGAAGGCGAGCAGCGGCGCCCCTGAGACGATGATCCCCTGGCGCTGCGCGTAGTCGCGCAACTCGCGGGTCTTGTCGGCCAGAATGCCGTCGGAATACGAGCCCGAGAACGTCAGCGCGATCATGCGCTGGGCCGGCAGCGGCGTCAGCTTGATCCTCGCATCGGCCGGCGGCGGCAGGGTGTCCAGCGACCAGTTCGACGGCATCACGAAGCTGACGCTCCAGCGGTCGCTGCCGACGCCCTCCGCGGGCGCTGTGGCGGCCTGCTGTTGCACCGGCGCGGTCATCGCGATCTTGGCCTTGGCCTGGTTGGCGCCGAAGATGTAGCCGGCGATGATGCGAAACCCTTCCTCGATCGCAGGCCTGCGCGCGCCCTGCACCTCGGCCTGCGCGATGATCATCGGCGCATAGGCGCGGATCTCGACATCGCCGTCGCGCTTGACCACGTCGTATCTCGGATGTTCGACTCGGCTCATGATCGGCCCCGCTGCAATGGCTGCGCCGGCGAGAACGAGTGCGGTGGCGCCTGCGATCCAGATCAGCATGCGGCGTTTCCTCGGTGGTGTCGGCTCGGTCATGCGGGTGCGCCGTCGGTTGTTATCAACGAGGGAACGCGGCGAGAGGTCCCGCGGATCAGAAGAACCGGTCACTGTACCCTCTCCATGAACACGCCCGTCGACGTGTTTATGATCAATGTGCAGCGCCGACCTCGGTGCCAGACCCTCATGGTGAGGAGCGCCGCGCCAATCAAGCCAATTGCGAATCAAGGTCGTCGTTCGCGGCGCGTCTCGAACCATGAGGCTCGACCGAGGCCTCGCCCTTCCAGACGCCCGCCGCAGGGCGGGCTCCTCAGGGTGAGGGTTTGGGGGGGCGTGCAGGACGACAGGGATCGGACCGAAGCGAACATGTCTGCCCTGGGTACGACAAAAATTCTTGCTAAATTTCCGAAATCATGCTCTACTCCTGCCATCCCGTCCTCATGCTGAGGGGCGTACGCGTCGTCACGATACGTTGAGGCGGGGAGCGGTGGCCGCGGGCCTGTCAGGCGCTGATGCGCTGGACGATTGGCAAGTTCGCGGACGGTCAAGCCGTGTGGTCCTGGCGCCCCGATGCTGGCGCCAAGCCTGGATGACATGAACCCTGACAGGACGTGTCGTCGAGGTGACGGGGGCAAACAAGCCGGTCCCCGGGGAGAGCTCGGAGCAGCCGTGAAGCCCATCGCGCAGGGAGGGCCGGGTCTGTCCGGCTGAACCTGTGGTACCTGCCGCCTGCATTTTTTTCCGCAGGCGGGCCACGGGCCTCAGTCGAGGTCCGGTCCTCCTTGCGCCCTCGCGTTGCCGAGCGAGGGTCTCGAGCATCGCTTCGGGCGCGTGTTGCGCCGCGAGAACGATGGCGCGTGCGCGCGAGGTGGCGCTGGCATAATGGATATGCTTATCAGTTGGGGAGCGCCGCGTCGGCGCGTCAGAACCAACAATCAGCCGGTCGTAACGGCTGCTCCCTGGAGGAACCCATGGCAGACACCTCACGCCGCGATCTTCTCGTCGCCGGCAGCGCCGCCGCGGCGGCCGCGATCATCGCCGACACCCGGCCCGCGACGGCGCAAGCCGGTCCGCAGCCGATCTTCTCAGTGCCTTCCACGACCATTCCGATCGCAGGCGAGCAGGGCGTCTTCCCGGTGCGCCGCATCTACTGCATCGGCCGCAACTACGCGGCGCATGCGATCGAGCGCGGCTCCGATCCGAACCGCGAGCCGCCGTTCTTCTTCCAGAAGCCGACCGACGCCATCCAGAACGTCGCCGTCGGCGAAGTCGCCGAGCATCCCTATCCGTCGCTTACCAAGAACTATCACCACGAGGTCGAACTGGTGGCGGCGCTGAAATCGGGAGGCACTAACATCCCGGTCGATAAGGCGCTCGATCACGTCTACGGCTACGCGCTCGGCCTGGACATGACCCGGCGTGACCTGCAGAACGGCATGGCCGCCGAGAAGAAGCCGTGGGAGATCGGCAAGAGTTTCGATCATGCCGCCGTCATCGGCCCGATCCATCCGGTTTCGAAGGTCGGCCACTTCACCAAGGGCGCGATCTCGCTCGCGGTCAACGGGACGGTCCGGCAGAATTCCGATCTCACCAAGATGATCTGGAGCGTGGCGGAGCAGATCGCAAAACTCTCCGAGGCGTTCGAGCTCAAGGCCGGCGATATCATCTATTCCGGCACGCCGGAAAATGTCGGCCCGGTGGTGAAGGGCGACGTGCTGTTGTGCAAGCTCGAGGGCCTGCCGGACATGTCGATCAAGATCGTTTGAGACGAGGAGGATACGAGGTCAATCTGCCAAGCGTCTCTCCTGTCAAATCAGATGAAGCTGGTCGCCGCGACGATGGTGCGCTCCCTCTCCCCGTCCTTCACGGGGAGAGGGTTGGGGTGAGGGGCAGCCACACCCACCGACCGTGCGGAGAGCCCCCCTCACCCGGATTGCATCTGGCGATGCAATCAACCTCTCCCCGCACGCGGGGAGAGGTTGGGAGCGAGCGTCGCCGCGTGGGCTGTTATCCCAAAGGGCGACAGTCGCAATCATCCCTCCGGATGCCGCACCTGCCGCCATGGCACTCGCGGTGCCGCGCCCGTCATCACCCGCCGACGGCCCGCCATCGTTGTTCCCGCGCAAACAACCACTGCCACCCGTTCGCAAGTTTGTGGGCCGACAAAGAGCCAGCTCGCGCCGCCGCCTATCGTCGCCCGCAACAGGCAAGCGAACGAGGGCAGACGTGGCCATCATCATCGAGATCGATCACGCCAGGACGCGCCGCATGGCGCAGGGGCAGGGCCCAAGCCCATCTCCGGCTCAAGCCAAGGCGCCCGCGCGCAAGCCGGCCCGATCGCCGCGCCAACTCGGCGGGCCTGTGGTTCCCCAAGGGGTCAAGGGCCCGATCCGCCGGCTCAAATGGCTGATCCTGATGCTCACCCTGTCGGTCTACTACGTCACCCCCTTCATCCGCTGGAATCGCGGCGCCAACGCCCCGGACCAGGCGGTGCTGCTCGATTTCGCCCATGGCAAACTCTATCTCGGCCCGGCCGAGATCTGGCCGCAGGACCTCTATCTGATCACCGCGGCGATGCTGCTGGCGACGTTCATCCTCGTCCTGGTCAACGCGCTGGCCGGCCGTCTCTGGTGCGGCTTCGCCTGTCCGCAGACGGTGTGGACCGATCTGTTCCTGCTGGTCGAGCGCCTCGTCGAAGGCGACCGCCGGCAGCGGCTCAAGAACATCGGCGCGCCGTTGACGGCAAAGCGCGTCGCACAGATCGCGACCAAGCATGCGCTGTGGATGATGATCGCGCTTCTCACCGGCGGCACGCTGATCTTCTACTTCACCGATGCGCCGGAGCTGCTGCGCGATCTCGTCCATGGCGAGATGTCGGCGACCGCATTGACCTGGACGCTGGTGTTTGCCGGCACGACCTATGGCCTCGCCGGCTTCGCCCGCGAGCAGGTCTGCACCTTCATGTGCCCGTGGCCGCGCCTGCAAGGCGCGATCTGGGATCCCCAAGCCTTCACCGTGAACTACCGCGACTATCGCGGCGAGATCCGGATGTCGGCGAAGAAGGCGGCCGAGGCGCGTGCGCTGGGCGAGCCGGCCGGCGACTGCGTCGATTGCGGCGCCTGCGTTGCGGTGTGCCCGATCGGCATCGACATCCGCCAAGGGCCGAACTTCGCCTGCATCAATTGCGGCCTCTGCGTCGATGCCTGCGACGGCGTGATGGCCAAGCTCGATCGTCCGCGCGGGCTGATCGACTACGAGAGCTGGGAGAACATCGAGCGTGGCCGTGTGGGCGAGCCGCGCGTGTCGCGGCTGCTGCGGCCGAAGACGATCGGGCTCGCGCTCGCCTGCGTGGCGCTGGCCGGGGTGATCGCGGTGTCATTCGTGACCAAGACCACCGCCGTGCTGTCGGTGCAGCACGATCGCGATCCGATGTCGGTGCGGCTGTCGGACGGCTCGGTGCGCAATGCCTATACGGTGAAGCTGCTCAACAAGTCCTCGGCCGTGCAGACGTTCAAGCTCGCGATCAGCGGCGCCGATGCGGCGCTCGCGATCGTCGGCCATGCCACGGCGGATGCAATCGAGGTCGAGCCGGATGGCTCCGAGACGCTGCGCGTGACGCTGACCATGCCCGAGCCGGAGGATGCGGACATCACCTTCCAGGCGGTCGATGCCGGTAGCCAGGTGGTCCTGACCGCGCACGACCGCTTCGTCAACCGGTAGAGGAGGGACTACAGATAAGCCTTCGGCAGCAGCATGTGGATGCCCTTGTTGCCGTCCACCATCTGGGTGACGCGCAGATTGCCGGCCAGCGAGCACAGCATGTAGGCCTGGTTGCGCGACAGGTTGGTGCGGGCGCAGACATGCTTGACCATCTCGCGGGTCGCCTGCTTGGCGGCGTCGTCGAGATCCTCGTCGAGGCCGATCGACATCAGGTGCGTGGCGTTCTCGGCGAACGGCCAGGTGATGTCCATGTCCTTGCGCACGGTCAGGCGGAAGGTGCCGCTGACGCCGGTCTCCAGCGCGGTGATGCAGACCTCGCCGTCGCCCTGCACGCCATGGCCGTCCCCGGCGAAGAACAGCGCGCCCTCGTTGAACACGGGCAGATACAGCGTGGTGCCGGGCCGCAGCTCCTTGTTGTCCATGTTGCCGCCGAAACTGCGCGGCACCGGCGAGCCGCACCGTCCCCATGCCGGCGGCGGCGCGGTCGCGATGATGCCGAAGAACGGATCGAGCGCGATCTCGGTGCCCCACGGCATGATGCAGACCTGGCGCTCGTGATCGACCTTCGGGTGGATCGTCTCGTAGTCGGTGAACTCCTCGGGCAGGGTGCCGAGCAAAGGCAGGATCGAGACAAAACCCCAGTCCTGGCTGACCTTGCAACTGAGGATGTCGACCTGGAGTGTATCGCCCGGCTGCGCGCCCTTCACATAAACGGGGCCGGTGATGAAATGCGGTCCCGGACCCTGGACCATGGTGTCCAGCGCGGTGAGATAGGCGGGCGGAACGATGCTGCGGTCCTCCGGCAGGGTCTCCTTGCCGCCGGCCGGGAACGAGTGCAGCGTGACCGTGTCGCCGGAGGCGACTTCGAGTACCGGCGGTGTCGTGCTGTCGAGATAGCCCCACACCATGCTCTCATGCGTCGCGGGAATTTCGTGGCGTTTGGACATGGGCTGTCTCCGTCGGGCTCGGGTCTCGGCACTGATAACAAGGCAGGATGCGACAGGCGGCAATGCCAAAAACTGGTCAGCCTTGCTCAGGGTCCCGGCAGATCGGCGCGGCGTCCTCCGCTGATGTCAATTTTGCCAATCGGCGACGGGAGGCCGGCGAGCCCGGACGATCCAGCATCGTCGCGATCGAGCAACGCCGCAGTGCGCATCTGCGGCGCGCGGTCACGAGGGCCATGCGCAGGGGTACTACCAAGCCCATGGAATTCATGCGAGAATAGACCTGTTGGCCGCGTAGGGGTCTGTGATCATGCGACGTTCCCTGCACACCGAGCACGAGATTTTGGTTTTGCTTTGCGAGGCGGAGTCGGGTGTTCCGATTGCCGAAATTTGCAGCACGGCCGGTGTGTCGCTGCGCACGTTTTATCGCTGGCGCCAGCGCTATGGCGGCCTCACCAGTCCTGCCCTGCGTCATCTGAAGGAGCTGGAGATCGAGAACCAGCGGCTGCGCTCGCTGGTGACCAAGCTCGTCGAAGGTCAGCCGACCACCACCCCCAAAGCCGCTCCGGCGCCGCTGCGCCAGGATTGCGGCAGCACGCCCCACGGCGTGGCCGGTGCGCCGGGACAGGCACGTGGCGCCGTAATCGGCCGCTATGCCTCGGTGCGCTACGGGCGCTAGCTCATCATGACTCTGCTGAAACGATCATCGGCCGGATCGCTCCGGCCAATGACGTCGTCGGATGGCCGCGCTCAGATCGCGAGCTGATTGCCGATCGGCAACGCGCGCAGGCGCTTTCCGGTGGCGGCAAAGATCGCGTTGGCGAGCGCCGGCGCGAACGGCGGCACGCCCGGCTCGCCGACGCCGCTCGGCGGCGTGTCGGCATCGACGGGCACGATGTGCACGTTGGTCACCAGCGGCGCCTCGTCGATCCGAACCACCTGGTGGTCGTCGAAGTTGTGCTGCTGCACCCGGCCGTTCTTGAAGCTGACCTCGCCATATTTGGCGAGGCTCAGACCCATGATCGCGGCCCCTTCGAGCTGCGACTGGATGCGCTCGGGGTTGACGAACACGCCGCAGTCGATGGCGCTGTCGACCTGGTGCACCGTCAGCTTGCCCTTGTCGTCGACCGACACCTCCACGATGGTTGCGATGTAGCTGACGAAGCTGCGATGCGCGGCGATGCCGAGGCCGTGGCCCTTGGGAACGCTGCGGCCCCAATTGCCCTTCTCGGCGACGAACTCGACGACGCGGCGCAGCCGCCCGGTGTCGATCGGGTAGCTCTCATAGGGCTCGCCGTAGTTCCAGAGATCCTTCACCGAGGCGAGCTTGACGACGCGCGGACTGCCGATCAGCTCGAGCAGCATCTCCTTCTGGTCGCGGCCGGTGGCGGCGGCGATCTCGCCGACCATCGACTGCACGGCGAAGGCGCGCGGAATGTTCGAGACCGAGCGGAACCAGCCGATGCGGGTCATCGCCTTGGCGGCGGGGTTCTCGCACTGGATGTTGGCGATCTCGAACGGCATGTCGACGAGGCCCATGCCGAGCTCGAACGGCGCCGCATGATCGGCGCCGGCCGCGAAGGTGGAGAGGATGGTCGGCGCGACGCTGCGGTGACGCCAGGCGACCACCTTGCCGCTCTTGTCGAGGCCGGCCTCGATGCGCTCAACCGAGACGGTGTGCAGGAAGTCGTGCTGGATGTCGTCGTCACGCGTCCACTGCACCTTCACCGGCGCGCCCAGGTCCTTGGAGAGCAGGGCGGCTTCGAGCGCGAAGTCGCACTTCGATTTGCGGCCAAAACCGCCGCCGAGCAGCGTGACGTTGACGGTCACGTTCTCGATCGGGATCTGCAAGGTCTTGGCGACATCCTCGCGGGTGCCGCCGGGGCTCTGCACCGGCGCCCAGATCTCCGCCTTGTCGCCCTTGACGTCGGCCACCGCGACCGGCGGCTCCATGCTGGCGTGGGCGAAATGCGGCAAATAGTACTCGCCGGTGATCACCTTGTCGGCCGACTTCAGCGCCGCTTCGGCATCACCTTCCTGGCGCACGACGAGGCCGGGCTGGCGTGCGGCGGCTTCGAGCTCGGCGCGATAGGCGACGGAGTCGTAAGCCGCATTGGGGCCATCGTCCCATTCGACCTTCAGGGCATCACGGCCCTTGATCGCGGCACCCGTGTTGCGCGCGATCACGGCGACGCCGCCGAGCGGCTGGAACTTCGACGGCCACGGCCAGCCCTTGACTTCGAGCACCTTCTCGACGCCGGACACCTTCAGCGCCTCAGCGGGATCGAACGACTTCACCTTGCCGCCCGTCACGGGTGGGCGCGCGATGACGGCATACTTCATGCCGGGCAGGCGGACATCGGCGCCGTAATGCGCCTTGCCGATGGTGATGTCATGCAGGTCGACGATGCTGACCTGGCCCTTGCCGAGATAGCGGAAATCCTTCGGCGACTTCAGCTCGATGGTGTCGACCGCGGGCACCGGCTGATTGGCGGCGTCGGCCGCGAGCTCGCCGAAGCCGAGGCGCTTGCCGCTGGCGCTGTGCACGACCTCGTGGTTGACCGCTTTCACTTCGCCGGCGGGCACCCCGAGCTTTTTGGCGGCAGCAGCTTCCAGCATCGCGCGCGCCATCGCGCCGATCTGGCGCATGGGCAGCAGATAGTGCCGCGTGCTGCGCGAGCCGTCGGTGTCCTGGTTGCCGAACTTCACCTCGTCGCCGGGCGCCTGCACGACGCGGACCTTCGACCAGTCGGCTTCCATCTCTTCCGCCACGATCAGCGGGAGGCTGGTGCGGACGCCGGTGCCCATCTCGGAGCGATGCGCGAGGACGGAGACGATGCCGTCAGGCGCGATCGATACGAAGATCTTGGGATCGACCACCGTGCCATGCGGCATCTTGCCGGCACCAGTTTCATACGCGGCGAAAGCGGGACGCGACAGCAGCGGCGCTGCGAGGACGAAGCCGCCGGCGAGGCCCAGCGTCTGCAGGATGGCGCGCCGCGAGACGTTCTCGACCTTGAGATGCTGCTCGAAGCCGCGGCGCGAGGTGGTCGCCGTCTTGGGATTTGCGATGATGTTCATGATCACACCCCTGTCGAGGCTAGATGGACCGCATTCTCGATGCGCTGATAGCAGCCGCAGCGGCAGATGTTGCCGGACATCGCGTCCCGGATCTGGTCGTGCGAGGGCTTCGGATTCTGGTTGAGCAGCGCCGCCGCCTGCATGATCTGTCCGGCCTGGCAGAAGCCGCATTGCGGCACATTGACCTGCCGCCACGCCTTCTGCACCGGGTGGTCGCCGGTCGGATGCAGGCCCTCGATGGTGGTGACCTCGCGGCCTGCGACATCGGAAATGGCTGTGATGCAGGAACGCGCGGCCTCCTTGTCGACCATCACGGTGCAGGCGCCGCACAGCGCCTGGCCACAGCCATATTTCGAGCCGGTGAGCCCCAGCTCATCGCGCAGATACCACAACAGAGACAGGCTCGGATCGCCATCCCAGCTCTGCTCCTGCCCGTTGATTTTCACCTTGATCATGTTCGCCCTCGCTTTGTCGGACCAATGGTCGCTGGTTCTGATCGTTGGTGGACGCGCGCGGAACCATATGTCCCTGGTGCACGCGCCGGATCGATTGAGAGTTGTCGGAAAGCGACTCATGATAGCAGACCGCGAACAGCATCGGTCTACACAGGCGCGTGTGTTGTCAGGACGCGCGTGCGCTGCGTGCGCAGCCCGCTGCGATGCGAACGCGGAACATCGCACGATGCGCGGATGATCGTGGTCGCGAGGCGGATGCCGCGGCCAAAAAGAATGCCTCGCCAGCGTGGGGCAGGCGAGGCACCAAGTCTTCAGGAAGGAACGCTTCAGTTGTTACGCTTGGTACTGCGCGGCCGTCAGGCCGCCTTTGCTTTCGCCACGTGGGTGGCAATCGCATCCATCAGCGCCGGCGACAGGCAGTCATAAGGCTCGAGCCCCAGTTCCTTCAGCCGCGCCCTGATCTCGCCCATCTGCTCCGGCTTCACGCCCGACTCGATCACCGAGGAGACGAAGGCAGCAAATCCCGGAGCCGCCGAGCCCTGTTCCTGGAACAGCTCGGGATGGATGAAGTCGAGGCCGTAGAACGGATGGCCCGTATTCTCGATCCGACCGTACATGTGCGTTCCGCAGCCGGTGCAGGCGTAGCGCTGGATGACCGCCGAGGGATCGACGATCTTCAGCTTGTCGCCATTCTCCAGCACGGTCACGTTCTGCCGCGGCACCACCGCCACGACCGAGAAGGTTGCGCCCGACGGCTTCCAGCACTTGGTGCAGCCGCACGCGTGGTTGTGCGCGACATCGCCCTGAATGCCGACCTTCACCGGCCGGTCGTGGCACTTGCAGACCAGGGTGCCGCCCGCGAAATGGCCGCTTCCCTGTTTGACGCCGTTATCAACGGACGGGTGAATGTGGACAGTCATGGCGCAATCCTCCTCAGTTTTGCGTGGCTCGGGTCAGAACACGACGACGGAACGGATCGATTTGCCCTCATGCATCAGGTCGAAGCCCTTGTTGATCTCTTCGAGCGTCAGCGTGTGGGTGATCATCGGGTCGATTTCGATCTTCCCGTTCATGTACCAGTCGACGATCTTGGGGACGTCGGTGCGCCCGCGCGCGCCGCCGAACGCGGTGCCCTTCCAGACGCGCCCGGTGACGAGCTGGAACGGACGGGTCGCGATCTCCTTGCCGGCCTCGGCGACGCCGATGATGATCGATTCGCCCCAGCCGCGATGGCAGGCTTCGAGCGCCTGGCGCATCACCGTGGTGTTGCCGGTGCAGTCGAAGGTGTAGTCGGCGCCGCCGTCGGTGAGCGCGACGAGATGCTGGACGATGTCGCCGGTGACCTTCTTCGGGTTGACGAAATGGGTCATGCCGAAGCGGCGGCCCCATTCCTCCTTGCTGTCGTTGATGTCGACGCCGATGATCTTGTCGGCACCGGCCATCTTCGCGCCCTGGATGACGTTCAGGCCGATGCCGCCGAGGCCGAAGATGACGACATTCGCGCCGGGCTCGACCTTCGCCGTGTTGACAACGGCGCCGACGCCGGTGGTGACGCCGCAGCCGATGTAGCAGCTCTTGTCGAAGGGGGCGTCCTCGCGGATCTTGGCGACCGCGATCTCGGGCAACACGGTGTGGTTGGAGAACGTCGAGCAGCCCATATAGTGGTAGATGGTCTGGCCCTTGTAGCTGAAGCGCGAGGTGCCGTCGGGCATCAGGCCCTTGCCTTGCGTGGCTCTGATCGCGGTGCAGAGATTGGTCTTGCGGCTGAGGCAGCTCTTGCACTGGCGGCATTCCGGTGTGTACAGCGGAATGACGTGGTCGCCGGGCTTGACCGAGGTGACGCCAGGCCCGACCTCACGCACGATGCCGGCGCCCTCATGGCCGAGGATCGAAGGGAAGATGCCTTCGCTGTCGAAGCCGTCGAGCGTATAGGCATCGGTGTGGCAGATGCCGGTGGCCTTGATCTCGACCAGCACCTCGCCGGCCTTCGGCCCTTCGAGGTCGACCTCGACGATCTCCAGCGGTTTCTTGGCTTCGAAAGCGACCGCGGCGCGCGTCTTCATGTCTCAAACTCCTGTTTCATTCTCTCGAGGCCGCGGTCCTGCCCAGGGCGCGGCCTTCGTCAGTCATTTCTTGCCCATGCAGGAGTTCTCCGCTTCCGTATAGGCTGGCGGCTTACCCTCATGCTTGGCCGGGCGAACGCGCCCCACGGCATCGGTCGAGCGGGCGCGGAGATAGATATACAGATCGTCCATGTAGCAGGCCACATTCGGATTGTCGCCGAAGGCCGGCATGACGTTCTCCTGCGCCGTGCTGATGTTCTTGCGGCCGCTGGCGACGACGCCGAGGAAGTCGCCATAGCTCATGTTCTTGACCGAGTCCTTCAACGCGGGCGCATAGGTCGACCCCATGCCGTCCGGGCCATGGCAGACATGGCATTCGGAGTGATAGCGGCGGTAGCCGGAATAGGTGTACCAGTCGACCGTGCCGTCGGCGCCCACCTTGTAGGTTGGGTTGCCTTCCTTATCGAGATACTTCCCGTCTTCGGACTTGACGGCCGTCGGATCTCCAGGGCCTTCAGCCCAGGCGTTTTCGGCAACAGTCATCCCGCCGGCTGCCAGGCCTACGGCCGTGACCACCGCAAAGCAGATCTTACGCAAGGGCGTTTTCCCTTAATTTTCTGGGGCAGGCGAACCGGCGCATGGAGAGATCCATGCGCCGGAGGCAGAGGGGCTAGCTCACTGCTGCGGCAGCGAGAACACGGTGAGCGTGCCGCCGAGCGCGGTGTAGTTGCTCAGGGCCGCATAGCCGCCGACGGCGCCGAGACCGGCGGTCGGATCGGTCAGGCCGGCCGCGAGGCCGATGCCGGCCCAGCCACCGACACCCGAGAGCACTGCGACATACTGCTTGCCGCCGTTCTCGTAGGTCGTGACGTTGCCGATGATGCCGGATGGGGTCTTGAACTTGTACAGCTCCTTGCCCGTCTTGGCATCGACAGCCTTGAGGTAGCCTTCGAGCGTGCCGTAGAACACCACGCCACCAGCGGTCGCGAGCGCACCCGACCACACCGAGAACGGCTCCTTGTTCGACCAGGCGATCTTGCCGGTCTTGCCGTCCCAGGCGATGAAGTTGCCCATATGGGTCTCACCCGCCGGCGGATACATCGACAGCGTCGCGCCGACATAGGGCTGACCTGCGGTGTAGCTCACCTTGAAGGGCTCGTAGTCCATGCAGACGTGGTTGGTCGGCACGTAGAACAGCTGCGTGTCCGGCGAGTAGGCGGCCGGCTGTTCGTCCTTGGTGCCGAGCGCGGCCGGGCAGATGCCCTTGGTATTGACGTCCTCGCCCTGCTTGTCGGTCGAGTACTGGTCGACAACCTTCGGACGGCCATAGGTCGCCGAGTTCTTGTCCATGTCGACGCCGGTGGTCCAATTCACCTTCGGATCGAACTTCTCGGCGACGAGCAGCTCTCCATTGGCGCGATCGAGCGTATAGGCGAGGCCGTTACGATCGAAATGCGTCAGCAACTTGCGCGGCTGGCCGTTGATCGCCTGGTCCGACAGGATCATCTCGTTGACGCCGTCATAGTCCCACTCGTCGTGAGGCGTCATCTGATAGACCCACTTCGCGACGCCGGTGTCGGCAGCGCGCGCGAAGATCGTCATCGACCACTTGTTGTCGCCGGGACGCTGCTTCGGATTCCAGGTCGAGGGGTTGCCCGAGCCGTAATAGACCATGTCGAGCTGCGGATCGTAGGAGATCCAGCCCCAGGTGCAGCCGCCGCCGGTCTTCCACTGGTCGCCCTGCCAGGTCTTCAGGCTCGAATCCTTGCCGACCGGCTTGCCGAGCGCGGTGGTGTTGGCGTCGAACAGGATCTGATCGTCCGGCCCTTCCGAATAGGCCTTCCAGACCTGCTTGCCGCTCTTGATGTCGTAGGCGGTCATGCTGCACTGGACGCCGAACTCGCCGCCCGATGTGCCGACCAGGACCTTGTCCTTCACGACCAGCGGAGCGGAGGTGCCGGTCTGGCCCTTGCTCGGATCTCCGTTGACGGCGGTCCAGACCTGCTGGCCGGACTTGGCGTCGATCGCCACCAGCTTGTCGTCGGCCTGGTGCAGGAAGATCTTGCCGTCGCCATAGGCGACACCGCGATTGACCGTGTCGCAGCACATCACCGGAATGACGTTCGGATCCTGCTTGGGTTCGTATTTCCAGACGATCTTGTTGTCGTCGGCCAGATTGATCGCGTACACCTTGTTCGGGAACGGCGTATGCACATACATCATGTTGCCGACGATCAGCGGCCCGCCTTCGTGGCCGCGCAGCACGCCGGTGGAGAAGGTCCACGCGACCTGCAGTTTGCCGACGTTCTGGGCGTTGATCTGGTTGAGCTTGGAGTAGCGCGTGTTGGCGTAGTCGCCGGCCGGCATCACCCAGTCCTTCGGGTTGGCCGACATCTTGACCAGCTCTTCGCTGGCAAATGCGCCACCCGCGGCAAGTGCCGCGACTGACGTCAGACATGTTGCGAGCAGAACTCTTCGCATCGTCTTTCCTCCCGGGTTCAACTGAGGTTCCGCAGCACGCGGCCCAGTATTCGTTTTCGGCATCATTGATTATCCACTTCCCAAACGGGAAACTTGCCCAAAAGAGAAAAGCGCTTGCTCAAGAGTGAAGCGATGAGAAGTTTTTGGAGGAGATTTTGCTTTGCTGGTCCGCAACATGAGACGCGTTCTTGCTGCGCAGCATCAATTTGCAGCGTGCCGGTTCCACCGAAGGTTGATGTTTCCCTTGACGTGATAGGGGCGAAGGCGGAGGATCAAACGGGGAAGAATGTGGAACTCGTGCGCCGCGACGACTCTGGGCGGCCTTAAAATGGGAGCATTTTGGCTGAACTCTCGTCCGCCGTCCTGCGGCGGACCCGTTGCGCTTCGATCATGAATCGGTGGATGAAGATGTCCGATACGATCCGTTCGCTTAGTACGTCAGGGTTCTCGCCGAAGAGCCAGATCCAACGTTGGTCAGATGCACTGACTGATCTCTGCGGACGTTTCGATGTCGACCCGCTGGAGGGCGCGTCTTTCGAGGGGCGGATCAATTTCACGACCGTGTCTCGCCTGAAGCTCTGCCAGATCGAGGCGAGCCAGCATCGCATCGCCCACACCTATGCGCGGGCGCAGAAGGTGGCGCATCCCTATATCAAGATCCTGTTCCAGACCTACGGAACGTCCTATTTCGAGCAGGATGGACGGCAGATCGAGATCGGCCCGGGGGATTGCCTGGCCTATGACGTGTCATCGCCGCACACCATCATCAGCCCAGCGCTCACGCGCCATGACGTGGTGATCGTGCCGAAGGAATTGTTGCAGGAACGCGGCTTCCGCGCCGAGAAGATGCCGGCCTACAAGCTCTCGGCACGGAGTGGAACCGGGCGGATCGCGCACGATGTGACGCATGCGGCATTCGACGAGGCGACGCGGCTGTCGGCGAACTCGGCAGCAAGCGTTGCCGAGTCGCTGATCGATCTGTTGCTGTTGCCATTGCGGGAAGCCGACAGGATGCTCGATCGTGCCGGACCCGAGGCGGTCTATATCCGCGCGCAGGCTTTCATCCGGGAGCACTTGCGCGATCCCGATCTCTGCATCGATCAGATATCGGCAGCCTTAGGTTGTACGAAGCGTTACCTTCACATGGTGTTCAGCGATCGCGGCATGACCGTCAGCGACTACATCTGGCGCGCACGGTTGCAGCATTGCCGTCAGGAGTTGGAGACGCAGAGCGGCAAGACGATTACTGACGTCGCGTTCTCGTGGGGCTTTTCGAGCTCGTCGCACTTCAGCCGCGTGTTCCGGAAGTATTTCGGCGTCGTGCCGTCGTCGGTTCACAAGACGGCAGCCCGCGCTGACTAAATGGAAGCGGCGCTAGCGCGCGCCGCTCCGGATGATCTTCTGGAATGCATCGCCGAGGATGATCGGCTCGCGCGGCGGCAGATAGGTCAGGCCGGCTGTCGCGGCGAACCTGGCGAGATCGCCGGACGACTCGAGCTCCGCGAGGATCTTGTTGACCGAAGCGAGCAGCTCTGTCGCGCTGGACAAAGCGACATAGCCCCGGTTGGCGCCGATCGGATAGCTGTAGCCGGAGGCCACGAGCTTGCTGTCCGGATGGGCTGCCCGATAGGCATCGAAGCGTCTGCCGTCGAGCAGTGTCGCCTCGAACTTGCCCTGCTCGAGCGCGCCCAGGAGATCATCCCGCGTCGGGATCAAGTGCGTGATGTCGTCGATCAGGCGGCCCTTGTCGAACGTCATCAGGATCGCGTCGGCCAGCGTGCCGCTCTCGATCGCGAGCTTCAGTCCGGCGAGATCGCCGATGTCCGTGATCCGGCGCTGTTTTGCGGAAGGGCCGATAACGACCGTCAGAGTCGAGAACAGATAGGGCTTGCTCGGCGTCAGCATGCCGAGCGCAATGCGCCGCCGCCGGTCGTCGCGCGTCGCGCCGTCATAGTCGGGCAGTTTGGCGGTCTTGACGCCGGGTGCGACCAGCCCGTCCTGGGTGAAGGCGTAGCTCCCGAGCAGCGAGCAGCGGCCATCGGACAGCAGCGCGTTCGCCTCCAATGCCGGCGAGGAATCCTCGTCCAGCTTGCTCTCATACCATTGGATCTCGAGTTTCCTGCCGAGCCGGTCCGCGATCGCCTGACCCAGCAGCACGTCAAACCCGCTCCCGGGCTTGCCACGATGATGGACCGACAGCGGCGGGAGGTTCTCGTCGAGGCAGATGCGCAGCACATCGTCAGCGGCCTGAACCGCTGATGATGCCGACAACATCAGGAATGCCGCTGCGTAATGAATCAGACGGCGCATCATTGCGTTCTCCGGCTCGAGACATAGGCCCAGAGCGCCGTGATCTCGTCATCGCTGAGAATGTCGCCCCAGGGCGGCATGCGGCCATTCTTGCCCTGTTTCACCGTGGTGACGAAGCGCGGTTGATCGTCGGGAAAACGGCGCAGGTCCGGCGTGACCGTGCCGGAATTCACCATGTTCGGGCCATGGCAGTGCGAGCACTTCTGGGCGAAGGTGGTCTTGCCGAGGTCGATCGCGCTGTGGGCCGCGGTGCCGTCTTGTTGTTGCGCGAAGGCGGCCGCCGAAAGCGCGGCCGAGATCGCGACGACGGCGGCGATGGTCGCCGCCGTTTTCAGGAACATCTGCTTCACGGGCAATCCGAACTCAGTTCTTGACCGCGAAGACCCAGAGCGAGCCGCCCGCCGGAACGTTGGCCAGGCGCTCGTCGCCGGAGAACAGCGAGTAGACGCCGCCATAGCCGGAGGTGACGGCGACGTATTGCACGCCATCCTGCTGCCAAGTCACGGGCTGGCCCTCGATGCCGGAGCCGGTCTGGAACTGCCACAGCTTCTTGCCGCTGTCGGCGTCGAAGGCCTCGAACTCGCCGGTCAGCTTGCCCGAGAACACCACGCCGCCGGCGGTCGACAACACGCCCGAGAAGCGCGGAATGTCGCTCGGCTGCTCCCACTTGGTCTTGCCGGTCATCGGATCGATGGCCTTCAGCTGACCGCGCGGACCTTCCGGCCAATCCCAGAGATCCGTCAGGTCCATGCCGAGGTACCACTCGCCGGCCTTGTAGGTCGCGGGCTCGGTCTTGTAGTGGCCGCCGAACACGAGCGTGTTGGCGTAAGCAAGACCGGTCTGCGGATTGAACGACATCGGCTGCCAGTTCTTGCCGCCGAGGATCGACGGATAGACGGTGACTTTCTTGCCCTCGCGCGCGTCACGCGTGACATCAGTCTCGACCGGCTTGCCGG
The DNA here is from genome assembly GCF_051167555.1 of Bradyrhizobium sp. HKCCYLS3077. Taxonomy (NCBI): domain Bacteria; kingdom Pseudomonadati; phylum Pseudomonadota; class Alphaproteobacteria; order Hyphomicrobiales; family Nitrobacteraceae; genus Bradyrhizobium; species Bradyrhizobium sp. HKCCYLS3077. The sequence continues at coordinate 535,157 of NZ_JBNPTH010000002.1, forward strand.
TCTTCAGGTCGATGCTGGAGGCCCAGTTGACCTTCACATAGGGATTGGCCGCCAGCAGCTTGCCGTTGGTGCGATCGAGCACGTAGAAGAAGCCGTTGCGGTTGGCGTTCATCAACACCTTGGTCGGCTTGCCCTCGACATTCATGTCGGCGAGCACCATCTCGGCGACCGCGTCATAGTCGAACGGGTTGTTCGGCGAGAACTGGAAGTGCCACTTCATCTTGCCGGTCTTCGGATCGAGCGCGAGCACCGAGCAGGTGTAGAGATTGTCACCCGGGCGCACCGCCGCGTTGAACGGGCCGGGATTGCCGACGCCCCAGAACACGGTGTTCTGCTCGGGGTCATACGAGCCGGTGATCCAGGTCGAGCCGCCGCCGAGCTTCCAGGTATCGCCCTTCCAGGTATCGCCGCCGGGTTCATCCGGGGTCGGCACCGTGTGGGTGCGCCACAGATGCTTGCCGGTCGCGGGATCCCAACCGTCGATGAAGCCGCGGGTGCCGAACTCCGCGCCCGAGATGCCGGTCAGCACGACGCCGTCCGCCACCAGCGGCGCGACGGTCATCGAGTAGCCTTCCTTGATGTCGGCGGCCTTCTGGCGCCACAGCTCCTTGCCGGTCTTGGCGTCGAGAGCGATCACGTTGGCGTCGAGCGTGGTGCGGAAAACCTTGCCGTCGTACAGCGCGGCGCCGCGGTTGATGATGCCGCAGCAGACGACGCGCGGGGTCTCGGCCGGATACTCGATCTTGCTCTTCCAGATCTGCTTGCCGGTCTTGGCATCGACGGCCATCGTCGCATTGTGCGTCGTGACGTAGAGCACGCCCTGATAGATCAATGGCTGCGACTCCTCGCTGCGATCATCAGCGAAGCTGTAATTCCAGACCGGAACGAGGTTCTTGGCGTTGTCCTTGTTGATCTGCGTGAGCGAGCTGAACCGCTGCAGATTGTAGCCCATGCCGTAGTTGAGGACGTTTGCCGTATCAGTTGCACCCTTGACCAACTGATCGGCGCTCTGCGCGCTCGCACCATGTGATGCAAGAATGGCGAGGCCTGCGGCCAGCGCGATCCGCTTCATTCATTTCCTCCAAGATTTTTATGCGCGCCTATCCTGACGCTGCGGGAACAACACTCCGCTCGATTCCGGGAAGCGTCAATACGAAAAGCTGGGCAGGTATCCTCGCCAAGTTGGGACGTTTTCCCGCGCGGCGGCAGGCGTCGAGCCAAGCCTTTGTCATCGCGTCATATTTGCAGGCGGCATGATCGCACCGTTTTCGTGTTGCTCTGCGGCATGAACATTGCTTCGCTGCAACATGCCGGGATCAACAGAGGAGTAGACGGGATGAGGCGAAGCATCCTTTGGCTCGGCATGCTGTGTTGCCTTTGGGTGAGTGCAAGTGCGCGTGATCTCGGCCAATGGGAGGCAGTCGATCCTGCATTGCGCCGGTGGTACGAGGCGCTGATGCAGCCGGACGTGCCGACGGCGTCATGCTGCGGTGAGGCCGATGCCTACTTCGCCGATGAAGTCCACGTCCGCGACGGCAAGACCTACGTCATCATCACCGATGATCGTCCCGACGAGCCGCGTGGCCGGCCGCATATCGATGTCGGTACGGAGATCGAAGTTCCCGATCACAAGCTGAAGTGGGACAAAGGCAATCCCACGGGGCACGGCGTGATCTTCCTGAGCCGGAATCGCTACGTGTTCTGCTACGTACAGCCGGGCGGGGCCTGAGCAGACCCAGATCCGGCGACGATTGAGGCGGAACGTTGTCGGTCGAGAGACGGCGGTGCAGGAGATCTGCAGCAAAAGCTGCCGTCGTCTGTCTTGCGTTCGCTCGGACGCAGTCCTAGCTTCGCCGGTGGCGCGAGCAACGCGTCAATCAACGAACGTTAGAACTTGGGAGCTCGAAATGGCCTGGAAGACACCGAAGATCGTCGAAGTGCCCGTGGGCATGGAAATCAACATGTACGCCTGCGCGGCCCGCAAGTAATCACCTGCGATCCGCCAAGCCGGCGAGCGTATCAAGCTTGCGATCGGCTTGGCGGATCTGGGGTCCAGCCATCCTCTTGCGATCGACATTTTGGTCAACCGCAAGAAGTTTTCGACAGCCTTCGGTCAGACGTCCTGCGTATCGAAGATGTAGAGGTCGACGCCGCCATCGGCGAAGTTGGGCAGATCTCCCGCCGCGGCTTTGCCCTCGGCCGAGCCCATGCCGGCCTGCAGGGCCTGCATTGAATCGAATACGAGAGTGGCGACCAGGTGGATGTTGCTGGGACCGGCCGGTCCGTTCACGGGACCGCGGCTGATATCGTAGCTCTTCAGGCCCGGAATTTTCTTCGCGAGCGGCACGTGGACGTTCATGTAGTGCTTGTCGAACGCTTCGGCGCTCTTCGGGGTCTTGTAGAGTACGAGAACCTTGGGCATCTGCTTCCTCCGCTGTCGTCTTTTTGAGGTCGATCGACCGGTACCCATTGCAGCCGATCTGGTGGCCCGGATCAAGCGTTGACGCCGCCCGACTCGCGCTCGGTTCCGCTCATAAAGTCGGCGCCGGGGAGAAACCGATGCAGCAGGACGCCGTAGATTGAGGTACTCTGCTTCAGGCCTCGTTGAGGATATCGAGCCATGAGCCCCATCGATCTCGTCATTACGGTTTGCGCCGTGCTGTCCCCGACCAATTGCGAGGAGCAGCACCTCGTGTTCGCCGACGGCGGCGCGTCGTTGCAGCAATGTGCGATGAAGGCGCCGCCTTACATCGCCCAATGGATCGGCGAGCACCCGAAATGGACCGCGGTGCGCTGGCGCTGCGAGTATCCGCACAGCAACGACAAGGCCTGAGGCGGCTCGGCCGCTGCAGGCCTGAGCTACTTCGTGCAGTCTTGCAGATCCTTGTCGGCCACCGAGACGACGGCATCGGCCTTGATGTCGAGACCGCGCACGATGCATTGCCGGTCGCCGGAATAACTGACCTTGGCGTCGTAGTGTCCCGGCTCGACGCCGCTGAGCTTCAGCCGCTCGTCGTGATCGAGCTCCTTGTCCTTGTCGCTCAGTGTCTGATTCGGACCCCAGTTGTTCTGGCCGGCGGGCGAGAGCTGGAAGCCGGTCATGGTCGCAGTGGTCAGATTCCACAACCGGATGCCCTTGCCCTGCGCGAGCGCCGCGGTCGACAGGCCCGCGGCGAGGACGGCCGTGGCGGCGAGTGCTGGTCTCATGGCGTTTCCTCAAGAGCTGATGTCCAGGATTTGCCACGACTATGACACGGAAAAATCCGGCCCCGCCAGCTCGGCCTTGATCGCCGCGACCGTCGCATCGGTGCGCTGTGCCCGGGGAACAGCGATGGGCATGGTGTGCAGCAGTCGCGCCGGACGCGGCGACAGCAGGAAGATGCGGTCGCCGAGCCGCACGGCATCGTCCATGCTGTGCGTGACGAGCAGCGTGATCATCGGCCTGGACGCCACCAGCGTCGCGATCTCCTCGCGCAGCCTGGCGGCTAGCGCATCGTCGAGCGAGGCGAGCGGCTCATCGAGGATCAGGAAGTCCGGCTCGACGGCAAAGGCGCGCGCCAGCGCGACGCGACGGGCGAGGCCGAGCGACAGCTCGCCCGGGAAGTGGCTGCGATGGCCTTCGAGCTCGAGCACGCCGAAGATGGCGGCGAGCCGGTCGTCGGCGACGTCGGGCGCAGCCAACCGGACATTCTCCTCGACGGAGCGCCACGGCAGCAGCCGGGGCTCCTGGAACACCATGGCGAGTCGGGCGCCGTCCGGTCGGGTGACCTGACCCTGATAGTCGCTATCTAGGCCGGCGAGGATCCGCATCATCGTGCTCTTGCCGCAACCGGAGGGGCCGACGACGACGCCGACCTCGCCGCGCTGCAGCGTGAACGCAATGCCTGAAATCACCTCCTGGCGCTTGCCATTGGCGCTGGTGTAGCTCTTCGATCGAATGTCGACCTCAAGCCGCACGGAGCCGCCACCTTGATGCGCGCTGCTCGAACGGCTGCACGAGGACGGCCTCGATCACCAGCACCACGGCGGCGAAGCTGAGCGAATAGGCGAGGAGCAGCGGGATGTCGAACAGCTGAAAGGCGACGCCGATCTCGAAGCCGATGCCGTTGGGACGCCCGAGCAGCTCGGCGACCAGCACGATCTTCCAGACCAGCGACAGGCCTGAGCGTGCGGCGGCCGCAATATAAGGCGCAAGCTGCGGCAGCAGGACGTGGCGGACGATGCGGCCGCGCGGGAAGGCGAACACTTTCGCCATCTCGTCCAGCGACGGATCGAGCGCGCGGGCGCCTTCGCGCAAGGTCACGACGGCCGTCGGCAGCTTGTTGATCGCGATCGCCGCAATCGCCGCGACCTCGGTAAGGCCGGCCCAGATATAGGCCAGCACGATCACCACCAGCGCCGGCAGATTGAGCAGCAGGATCAGCCAGGGGTCGCCGAGGCGATTGGCGAGGCGGTTGCGGCCCATCCAGTAGCCGAGTGCCGATCCGATCGCCATCGACAGGGTGAAGGCGAGGGCGACGCGGGCGAGCGTCGCGCCGAGATGCAGGAACAGCGCGCCGGATTTTGCTTCCGCAACAGCGACGGCCAGCACAGCCGACGGCGGCGGCAGCTTGGCGCTGCCAGCGACAGTCGCAGCCACCCACCAGGTGGCCAGCAGAAGCGCGAAGGACAACAGCCGCAGCACTAATCCCTCGCATCCGCCCTGTAGTAGGTGCCGGGGCTGATCTCGGCGGCGGGGCCGACCAGATCGCGGCCGCCGATCGAGGCGAGCACGCCATAGAGAATGCGGGCGTCGGTCTCCTCCTCGGACACAGAGCGGCGCGGAATGCCCTCGCGGTAGCGGTCGCGATAGGCGCGCAACGTCGCCTCGTCCGGCGCGCCGGTCAACGGCGCGATCGTCTGCCACTCGGCGTCCGACGTGCCCAGGATTTCCTTGGCCTTCGCCGTGACGGACAGGAAGCGGCTGACGAGATCACGATGCTTGCTGGCCCACTCCTCGTCGAACACGTAGCCGATCATCGCGGTGCGGCCCTTGGCGCCGAAGGCTGGCAGGATGTCCTCGATGCCGGCGAGGCGACGGAAGCCTTTGGCCTCGAGCGCGGCGCAGAAGTTCCAGTAGTTCAAGCCGGCATCCATCTCGCCGTCGGCCAGCTTGGCGGCCAGCAGCGGCGGCGCGCCATAGGTGATGGTCGCCTGCGACTTCAGCTCGACGCCGTCGCGCTTGAGCGCTGCCTGCAGCAGCAGCCAGCTCTTGTCGAGCGGGCCGCCGGCGACCGCGAGCTTGCGTCCCTTGAGATCGGCAAGCGTCCTGAGTGGCGAGTTTGCCGGCACCATCACGGCGCCGAGCGCGCTGGAGTAGGGGGAGAAGGTGAGCTTGGCGCCGAGCGCGCGCTCGCGCGATACCCACAGCCAGTCCGAGACCATGATGTCGGCGTTGCCCGCGCGCAGCGCGATCTTGCCGGCCTCCGGGCTCGCGAGCTCGACCGCATCAATCGCGATGTCGGCCTGCTTGTCGAACTGGTGCGCGCGAATGACGGCCAATTCCCAGGCGAAGGTCCCGGTCTTTTGCACCGCAACCTTGACCGTCTCGGCGGCGCTTGACGCCGGGATCGGCAGCAGCGCGCAAGCAATGACAGCAATGAACAAGCGACCGAGCTGTATCATGGGCGCGTCTGCGTTTCCTCGAGATGTGTTCTTTTCAGCCTCATTCTCTTAGCATAGCCTGGGCAGCGATACCGTGGAGGACTGTCATGCGTTGCGCTGTTCCGGTAGGACCGATTGTCGCCACCTTCCTTGCCGCGACGGCGCTGGCCGGATCGGCGCGGGCCGAGGATCTCAATGACTATCCGACCTCGGCGCGCGCCGAATATGTCTTCGGCTGCATGAAGGCCAACGGCGAGTCGCGGCAGTCGATTGCGCAATGCTCCTGCTCGATCGACGTGATCGCCTCGATCATTCCCTATGAGCGCTACGTCACGGCGGAAACCGTGCTCAGCATGTCCCAGGTGAAGAGCAATCTCGGTACCCAGTTCCGCACCTCCGAGCAGGCCGCCAATGCGCTCAACGATCTCCGCCGCGCCCAGGCCGAAGCCGAAGTGAGATGTTTCTGACGCCGCGCGTCCTGACCTTTGCATCAGGTGCCTGATCCCTCCGCCGGCCATTCGTGCTCGAACACATGGCCCTGGGTATCGTGCGCCTCGGCGCGGAAGTGCTTGGCGCCGTTCGAGACATAGGTGAAGCGGATATTGGGATCCTCCGAGATCGAGATGCCGCCGTCGACGGACAGCACGAGCTTGCCATCCTGCGACAGCGTCAGCTGGTCGACGAAGAAGGCGGGAATGTAGAGCTGGGTCAGCTGGTCCATCTGCAGCCCGGAATTGTTGGGATGCCCGACCATCACCTGAGCCTCGCGGATGCCGCTGCTCGCACCGTCACCGGCTTGCGTGAACTGCCGGTAGCGCATCTGGCCGACGCGCGCCTTGGCTTCATCCGGATTCTTCGCCGCCGGCGCGGAGCAGCCGCCGGATGCCTTCACGAATGTCTTCACCACATAGAGCTGACCGTCCGTCAGTTCGGCCACGGCATGCACATCGGTGTAGTTGTTGACACGGACACGGGTCGAGATCGCCGTGACATTGGCGTCCGCGCCGAGCGTGAATTTGGCCGCCATCGGGGCCGGGTTCTGGTCGATCACCAGCGTGATGGTCTTGATGCGGCGGTCGTCGGCGGGCGACAGCTTGCTGCGCAGCGTGACTGGAACGACCGATGCGTCCTCGGCTCGGGGCGGCATCTCGATCGCCAGCACATTGCCGCCGTCCTGCATCGGCTTGTTGTTGAAGATGTCCTGCACCAGTCCCGGCCATGGATCGTACGTCTCGGCGGCGTTCGCAGGTGCGAAGGCAAATACAACGCATGCGCCGAGAAGCAAGGTTGATGGCAGGCGGAGCCGGGTCATGGCGCAGTCCTCCAAGGCCGTTCTGGTGTGCCGGCGATCATAGCGTGTCCGCAGGCTCATTCCCATTCCATTTCCGAAAATGCTGCGGTGGCGTTGCGCGCATTGTAGTCGTCGAACAGTTGCCACTTGCCGCGCTCCGATGCGGCGGCCCCGCTCGCCTCCGCGATCGGCTTTCCCGCCTTGATCAGCCCGTTGATGTCGTGGGCCAGGGTTTCGAGGTAGCGCCGCTCATCATTGAGCGCCAGCGGCCAGGGACTGACGGGGCCATGGCCCGGCACGACCCGATCGGCCGCGATCGCTGAAAGGGCGCCGAGGTCTGCGATCCAGCCGCGCAGGCTGCCGTCCATCACGGGGATGTGACGGAGGAAGACCAGATCGCCGGCAAACAACGTCCGGCTCTGCTCATCGACGACGGTGAGGTCGCAATCGCTGTGCGCGGTGCTCCAGGCCTTGAGCGTGAGCGCGCGACCGCCGAGGTCGAGCGACATCAGGTTGTCGACGACGATCGATGGCGCGACCAGGCGGACGTCGTCGATCAGCTCCGCGCCCATCAGGCGGCGGAACGCCTCGATGTAGTGGGATCCGCGCATCGCCAGCGCACGCGGCAGAGTCTTGGCGCCGACGAAGCTCGTCCCATCATCCTGAAAGGCGGCGTTGCCGAACATATGGTCGGGATGGGCATGGGTGTTGATGACGTAGCGGACCGGCTTGGTCGTGCGAAGCCGGATGGCTGCGAGCAGCGCGCGACCCTCCCGCGCGCTGCCGCCGGTGTCGATCACGGCCACGGCGTCATCGCCGATGATGAAGCCGACATTCGCAATGGCGCCTTCGTTCGAGGCGGTCATCAGTGCCGCCTCCCCGACATGGACGAAGACGCCGGGCGCGATTTCGCTGACCGCGAGTTCCCGCGGCTCCGCATGTGCCGCGCTGCCGAGCATGAGAACGCCCCACGTTCCGATCGCGATGAGGAGGCGGCTGATCACGTGTTTGCCTTGCTCGCGTGAGACGTGTGCATCATCGCGCCGGCGTTGCGTCGCAGCATGCGGTCAACTCTTCGCGATGACAGCAGCTGTTGCGCCAGCACGGCCGGCGGCCTAGCATTTTCAAAAATAACTCGATGCGCTCGATAGGGATGGAAAGACGAATGACGAAGCGTCGCACTCTTGTCGGCTCGCTGGCCGTTGCCGCGGGCCTCACTCTGCTCGGCCCCGCCGCCTCCTACGCGCAAAGCAATGACGGTCTCGACCTGTCGATCGAGCTGGTCGATCCCAAGGTTCTCCGCGTCTGCGCCGATCCGCGCAACCTGCCGTTCTCCAACGAGAAGGGCGAGGGGTTCGAGAACAAGCTCGCCGAGTTCCTGGCCGCCAAGCTGCAGAAGAAGGTCGACTACACGTTCTTTCCGCAGGCGACGGGCTTCGTGCGGATGACGCTCGGCTCGCATCGCTGCGACGTCATCATGGGCTTTCCGCAAGGCGACGATCTCGTGCAAAGCACCAGTCCTTACTACCGGACGGCCTATGCGATCGTGACCAAGCCGGGCTCGGATCTTGCCGATGTGACGACGCTGGAAGACGCCAAGCTCAAGGGCAAGCACATCGGAATCGTCGCGGGCACGCCGCCTGCGACCAACATGGCGCTGGCCGGGCTCATGCCGCTGGCAAAACCGTATCCGTTGATGATCGACACCCGCGTCGACTCCTCGGCCGAGGCCATGATCAACGACCTGAAGTCGGGCGAAATCGACGCCGGCGTGCTGTGGGGGCCGATGGCCGGCTACTACGCCAAGCAGGCGAGCCCGCAGCTTCACGTGACGCCGCTGGTGAAGGAGACGTCCGGGCCGAAGCTGATCTATCGGATCGCGATGGGGGTGCGCGGCGCCGACCAGAACTGGCGGCGGCAGCTCAACAAGCTGATCCAGGAGAACCAGGGCGAGATCAACAAGATCCTGCTCGACTTCGGCGTGCCGCTGCTGGATGAGAGCAATCATCTGATCACCGCCGAGGCTGCGACGAAGCCATGATCGTTCGGCTCACCGCTGCGGTGTTGGCAGGCGCGCTGCTGCTCGCCGCGATGGCAGCGTGGGCCGACGAACTCGTGCCGGAGCCGGACAACTATCGCACCGAGAACTATCGTGCGCCGGTTCCGACCACATTGGCCGGTGCACGCGTGCTGTCGACGCTGCAGACCGAGGCGATATGGCGCGCAAAGTCCGCGGCCTTCGTCGACGTCCTGCCGCGACCGCCCAAGCCGAAGAACCTGCCGGCCGGCACGGTGTGGCGCGAGCAGCCGCGCCTGGACATTCCCGGCAGTATCTGGCTGCCCGACACCGGCTATGGCGTGCTCGCGGCGGCCACCGAGGATTATCTGAAGCGCGGCCTGACGCAGGCGTCGGGCGGCGACCAGGGGCGTCTGCTGGTGTTCTACTGCCTCGAAGACTGCTGGATGTCGTGGAACGCCGCGAAGCGCGCGCTGACCTACGGCTATCGCAACGTGGCCTGGTACCCCGACGGCACCGACGGCTGGGCCCGCGCCGACCTGCCGCTGCAGCAGACGGAGCCCGAGCCGCGGTCGGAGGAGTGAGCGGAGGTCGCAACAGACATCGCGGCCAATTGGTTTGCTCGTCATGCCCGGGCTTGACCCCGGCATCCACGCGGTGCCCCGCGGAAAGACGTGGATGGCCGGGTCAAGCCCGGCCATGACGATGCGGGGACATGAGTGCACTCGCTTTGCATGATCATGTTCAAGGGCGAGCGGCATCCGCGGCCTACTCCATGTCCTGCTGGATTTCGCGGGCGAGCGCGAACAGGCGCTGGTCGATGGCGGTGGGGACCTCGCAGACGAATTTCATCACGCGGCGGCGATCCTCGAAGATGCGGGTCTCCCAATTGAGCTGATTGCTCAGCTCCTCGATCTTGGCTTCGTCACGCGTAGCGCCGCTCTGCATCTCCTGCAGCTTGATGGTGTCGCCGCGCACCTTCTCGACGGCATCGCGCTGCTTGCGCATCACGCGCTCGAGTCCGTTCATGACCGAGGTGCGCTGGGCATTGAGCGTGTCGAACAGGCCGGCGAACAGCAGCTTGCCCTTGCGGGCCTTCTCCTCGGCTGTGCCGGTGATGAAATCGGCGACGTCCTTTTGCGCCTGTTCCAAGGGAATGCGTCGCGCCGCGAGCTTGGCCACGAGCTCCGAAATCTTCGGCTCGTCCTTCCAGCTCGCGCCGACATCGTCGATCGGCGGGCCGGACCAGACGGCCGCGATCGAGATCTCCGGCACCTTGGCCTGCGGGCAGGGCCAGTCGGGATAGCGCGGATCGGCCGCATACGCGGGACCGGCCGAGGCGACCAGGGCGATGGTCAGCAATCTCGCTCTCGATCTCATGCCTCGCCTCCGGGACCACGCCTGACAAATCCGCGCGACGGATCGTAGGCCAGGATTGCGCCGATCATGAACACGGCGGTGCAGCCGCCGACCACGGCGAGCGACACCAAGTTCAGCTTGCCGTACAGCGCAAAGCGGATGAGCTCCACCGCGTGGGTGAAGGGGTTGGCTTCGCAGAGATAGGCCAGCCACGGGCTGCCTTCCTCGACGCGCCAGAGCGGATAGAGCGCCGAGGAAGCGAAGAACATCGGGAAGATCACGAAGTTCATGACGCCGGCAAAATTCTCCAGCTGCTTGATGCCGGAGGAGATCAGCATGCCCAGCGCGCCGAGCATCAGGCCGGACAGGAGCAGCGCCGGCAGCACCGTGAGATAGCCCATCGGCGGCGGCGTGATGTCCCAGAACCAGGCGATGATCAGGAAGGCGTAGACCTGCAGCACCGAGACGGCGGTGCCGGCGAGCAGCTTGCAGAACAAGAGATAGCCGCGCGGCAGCGGGCTCACCAGCAGCGTGCGCATATTGCCCATCTCGCGGTCGTAGACCATCGACAGCGACGACTGCATGCCGTTGAACAGCTGGATCATCGCCATCAATCCTGGCGCGATATAGACCTCGTAAAGAATGTAGGTCTCGTAGGGCGGGATGATCGAGATGCCCAGCACCTGGCGGAAGCCTGCGGCGAAGATGAACAGCCAGACCAGCGGGCGCACCAGCGCCGAGACGAAGCGCTCGCGCTGATGCAGGAAGCGCAGGCCCTCGCGCCAGACGATGCCGATCAGGCAGGTGATGTACTCGCCCGCGGAGAAGCCGCTGCGGGTTGGGGTCGAGGTGTGAACGGTGGTGACGGTCATGCGTCCGCACTCCGTGCCGGGCTGGCGCTGCCTGGGCTGGCCTGGGTCGTCAGCCGCGCAAACGCCGCGTTGACGTCGGACGCACCGGCCTCGGCGATCACCTGCGGCACCGGCCCGCGCGCCAGCACGCGACCCTGATGCAGCACGACGAGGTCGTCGGTCGGGGCGATCTCGTCGAACAGATGCGTCGCCCAGAGCACGCCGATGCCCTGCTCGGCGACGAGCTGGCGGACATGGCCGACGATATCGGCGCGCGCCTTGACGTCGAGGCCGACGGTGGCCTCGTCGAGCAGCAGCAGCCGCGGCCGATGCAGCAAAGCGCGGGCGATCTCCAGCCGGCGCATCTGGCCGCCGGAGAGGTCACGCACCTTGTGGCCGCCGCGGTCGGAAAGACCAATGCGCGCCAGCAGCTCCTCGCTGCGCGCGCGGGCCTCGCGGCGCGCGATGCCGTGCAGCGCGGCGTGATAGAGCAGGTTCTGCCGCAGCGACAGATCGAGATCGACCGTACGCGGCTGGAACACGACGCCGAGCAGCCGCAGCGCCTCGCCGGGCGTCCGGCCGATGTCATGGCCGAAAATGTCGATCTCGCCCGATTGAACCGCGAACAGGCGGGTGATCAGCGAGAACAATGTGCTCTTGCCGGCGCCGTTGAGGCCGAGCAGGGCGGTGAAGCTCGCGGGCTTCACCACGAAAGAGACGTCGCTGAGCGCCTTGCGCGCGCCATAGGAATGGCTGACGCCGGCGATCGACAGCGCCGGGACCGGGTCAGGCGCCTGCTGCCGCGTAGGGTTCGTGGTGTCGAGAGCGGGTGCGTTCTGCGTGCTCATGGCTGTGCAATCGTGATGCCCCAGGGCAGCTCGCCGACCTGGATGGTCTTGATCACCTTCTGCGCGGCGACGTCGATCACCGAGACGTCGTTGGAAACGCCGTTGGTCACGAGCAGATATTTCTCGTCCGGCGTGAACTCCATGTGCCAGACGCGCTGGCCGACGAGCAGATATTTCTTCACCTCATGAGTGGTGGCATCGACCACAGCGACACGGTTGGCAGGGCCGAGCGCGACGAAGCCGGTCTTGCCGTCCTTGGTCAGCGCAATGCCGACCGGCTGGATCGCTTCGCTGCGCAAACCGGGCACGGCAAACTTGATCTTCCTGGTAATCTCACGCTTGGCCGGGTCGATGATCGAGACGGTGCCGCCGATCTCCGCCGACACCCACAGCTCCGAGCCGTCGGTCTTGAACTCGGCGTAGCGCGGCCGCGCATCGACCAGCACGTTCGCCACGATCTGGCGCGTCGACGTGTCGATGAAGTGCGCCATGTTGGTGGTTTCTGAGGTGCAGATCAGGGTCTTGCCATCGGGGCTCAGCATCATGCCCTCCGGCTCGACGCCGACCTGGACATCGCCGATGCGGACGCGCTTCTCCAGATCCAGGATCGTGACGGTGTTGTCGTTCTCGTTGGCGACGTAGAGCGTCTTGCCCTGGGCGTCCTGCACGAACAGTTCGGGATCGGGCCCGGAGGGCAGGGTGTCGACGACCTCCATCTTCTTGGCGTCGATCACCTGGATGGTGTCGTCGTCGCCGACCGCGACCATCACGAACTTGCCGTCCCGCGTGAACGAAATGCCCCGTGGCCGCTGGCCGACCTTGATGGTCTTGGTCACCGTCCAGGTGTCGGTGTCGATCACGGAGACGGTGTTGCCTTTTTCGTTGGAGACGAAGGCGACATAGGCGGAGGCGGGGGTGATGGAGGCCAACGCGAGCGCGGCGGTGAGCAGGCCGGCGGCTACCTTGAAGCGTGTTCGAAGTTGTGGCCGTCCTTCGAGACGCCCGCCTACGGCGGGCTCGTCGGGACGAGGACTGAGCGGGGGGCGACGTGCAAGCCTCTCTTTGTTGAGCCAAGCACGCTCAAGACCCTCATGGTGAGGAGCGCCGTCTTCGGCGCGTCTCGAACCATGAGGCCCCAGCCGGGCCTCGCCCTTCGAGACGCCCGCTTGCAGCGGGCTCCTCAGGGTGAGGGGAGACGCCGGGCCGAAAAGCATCTTCATCACCATCATCCCATCCGACGTCATTGCAGCTTGCATTTGGTTTCGGGCCGGTCGACGCCGAGCGTGTCGAGTTCGGAGACCTGGTGCAGAAAACCTTCCTGCGGGGAGACCGAGACGATCATGCGGCCGTCGGCGAGCAGGATCGGCTGGCGCAGTTGCAGGTTCCAGTCGCGCAGCGACAGACGCGTGCCCTTGAAGGCGGCGATGGTGAAGTTCGGGCTCTTCAGATAATCCGTCATCGCCTTGGCATCGCCGGAGTTGGTGCGCGACGCGGCTTCGCCGACCATGCGCACGGCCATCCACGCCTGCATGTCCAACGCGTCCATGCGGCGCAAGGCGAGCTTCATGAAGCGGTTCTGCAACTGCGTCGCGCCCCACTGGTCCTGCGCCGGATCCCAACTGGTCGGACGCAGCCCCGCGGAGCCTGCGACGGGACGCGGGTCCCAGGTGCGATAGGGCAGGTAGTTGGCGAACACTTCGCTCTCGTCGGCGGCGACCAGCACGTCATAGGCCGGCGCCTTCTGCGTGAACACCGGCATCTGGCGCTGGATCAGGGTGACGCCAGAGTCGGTGCGCCGCGCGCCACCCGCATCCTCGAAGGTGCGTTCCTCTACGATCTTGGCGCCGAAGCGGGTGGCGGCGCGGCGCAGCGCGTCGGCGAACAATTTGTCCTTGTCGTGCGAGCCGGTGACGAGCAGCCAGCGCTTCCACTGCTTCCACACCAGATATTGGGCGAGGCCATCGGCTAGCATCGAGCGCGTCGGCGCGACATGGATGACGTTGGCGCGGCAGTCCTGCTCGCGCAGCCGGTCGTCGGTGGCGCCGACATTGAGAAGCATGATGCCGCGGCCGCGCAGGCCATCGGCGACCTTCAGCAGCGTATCCGCCGGCAGGTCGGCGAGGATGAAGCCGGTCTTGTCCGCGAGTTCGTTCGCGGCCTGCGCCGCATCCTCATCATCCTTGACGCGGCGGTCGATCAGGCTGAAGCGCTGGTTGAGGAACTTGCCGGTGGTGTTGTTGTCCTCGATCGCGAGCTTCGCACCGGCGATGCCGTCGTCGGCCGCCGGCTGGTCGAGCGGCGACAAGGTCTGCGGCACGCCGGCGCGGCCGAGATAGCCGATCGCAATGTCGACCGTGTCAGCCGCGGCAGCGGCAGTTGCAGCGGCGATGAGGCCGATCGCGCCGATCAGGAATCGGGCCAGAACTCCCAGGACCACATGTCCTCCCATTGTTCCCCGTCCTGTGCCGGCGAGGTTTCGTCTTGCAAGATGACCGAATTGGCCTAGCTTTCAACCCCACTTTTGGCCGCTATGGCGTCATTCGGATCACGACCTTGAAACTGACTGTTCTCCTCGCGTCCCTGCTCCTGATGTCTGCAACATCAGCGCGCGCCGAGCCGCCCAAGGTGGCGGTGTTCGATTTCGAGCTGATCGACACCAGCCTGCAGGGCGAGGTGCAGGGGCCGCGGCAGGACGAGCAGCGGCGGCTGGCGCATGCGGCCGAGCAGCTGCGAACGGCGCTGCAGGACTCCGGCCAGTTTCGCGTGCTCGACATCGCGCCGGTCAACGATGCGGCGCACCATAGCAATCTGCAGGCCTGCGGCGGCTGCGACGTCAAGCTGGCGTCCGACATCGGCGCCGATCTCGCGATCACCGGGACGGTGCAGAAGGTCTCCAATCTCATCCTCAACATGAACATCTATCTGCGCGACGCTCACACCGGAAAGCCGGTCGCGGCCATGACCGCCGACATGCGCGGCAACACCGACGAATCCTGGACGCGAACCATGGCATGGCTGATCCGCAACCGCGTGCTGGCCCCGAACTACGGCGCGCCGCAGGCGAACTAACGATCGGGACATGAGCACGCGTTCTCGCGGCGGGTGACGCCCGAGCTTTGCAATCTCGATCGCCTCTCTCCAACAGAGAGGCGCAGGGAAGGCCGGGAGCCTGCCGCCCCCATGGCCCGCCTGCAGAAGAAAGTGCAGGCGGCAGGTACCACAGGTTCGGCTGGGGACATCCCGGCCCTCCCTGCGCGATGGTCTTAACGGTTGCTTCGCGTTCTCCCCGGTGCGCCGGGCTTTCTGGTCACCGTGCGCAACGACACGCCGTGAGCGCGCCGCCGCGGGGGCATCAGCGTCGGGATGCCAGGACCACGCGACTTGGCCGTACGCCGTGGTGCGTTCGTCGGCACATTCTTGCGAACATGCTGCGCGCCGCCGGCGTCCACCGCATCCCGCACTCCACGTTCGTGACGACCGCGATACGCCCTCTCGACGAGGCAGGACGGAGCGATACAATCATGAACTTCGGAAAAACGAAAGAGAAATCTTTTTCGCCGGAGGACTGGACAGGGGTGAACGCGTTGTGCCGCCTGGCAAAATCGCCGTCGACGCGCTGATAGACGAGAGCTCTGCAACGCGCCTCGATCACGACGCGCGGGCGTCCTGGCGCCCGCCGGGCAAATCACGTCCTGCCGTTCAGCGACCGAGACGCGCCGCGTGCCAGCGCAGGTGGTCGGCCATGAAGGTGGAGATGAAATAGTAGCTGTGGTCGTAGCCCTCCTGCTTGCGCAGCAGCAGGGGGATGTTCGCCTTCTCGCAGGCCGCCTTCAACAGCTCCGGGCGCAGCTGCTGCGTCAGGAACGGATCGGCATCGCCATAGTCGACCAGGATGTCGGAGACGCGGGCGCCGTCCTCGATCAGCGCGACCGCATCGTGCTTGCGCCAGGCCGCCTTGTCGCTGCCGAGATAGCCGCCGAGCGCCTTCTCGCCCCACGGCACCTGCGAGGGCGCGACGATCGGCGCGAAGGCGCTGGCGGCGCGGTAGCGGTCGGGGTTGCGCAGCGCCACCGTCAGCGCGCCATGGCCGCCCATCGAATGGCCCATCACCGATTGCCGCCGCGGATCGACCGGGAAGTTCGCCGCGACCACATGCGGCAGCTCCTCGGTGACGTAGCTCCACATCCGGTAGTTCTTGGCGAACGGCGCCTCGGTGGCATCGACATAGAAGCCGGCGCCGAGGCCGAAATCATAGGCGTTGTCGGCATCGCCGGGCACGCCATCGCCGCGCGGCGAGGTGTCGGGCGCGACGAAGATCAGGCCGAGCTCGGCACAGGCAGCGCGGAACTCGCCCTTCTCGGTGACATTGGCGTGGGTGCAGGTAAGACCCGAGAGATACCAGACGACGGGCAGTTTCGCGTCATCAGCATGCGGCGGCACGAACACCGAGAACGTCATCTCGGTCTTGGTTTCCTGGCTGGCGTGGCGGTACACGCCCTGGACGCCGCCGTGGGACTTGTTCTGGGACACGGTCGTGAGCGTCATGGGATCACCTGTCGGAAGCGCGATAGAAGCGGCGGACCGGAGCGCGCCACTGGCCGGATGTCAAGCGCCTGATGTCAAGCGACGCCGTTCTCGATCGCCAAACGCACCAGCTCGCCCGAGGTTCTTACGCCGAGCTTCTGGCGGATGATCGAGGAGGTGTTGGCGACCGTCTTGTAGGACGAGTGGATCAGCCAGGCGATCTCCGACAGGCTCTTGCCGGCGCTGAGCAGGCGCAGGATCTCCAGCTCGCGCGAGGTCAGCTTGGCCAGCGGGCTCTGCGCCACCGCCGCGCCCGCAAATGCGATACTGCGTGCGATCGCCGGCGGCAGATAGCTGCCGCCACGCGCGACCTCGCGGATCGCCTCGGTGAGATCGTTCGGATCGCCGCTCTTCGACACATAGCCCTTGGCGCCGATGTCGATGGCGCGCGCGGCGAACACCGGGTCGTCGTTCATGCTGAACATGATCAGCCGGGCCTGGGCGTCGCGCGCCAGGATGCGTCGCGCCAGCTCGAAGCCGGACACGGTCGGAAGATTGATGTCGATGACGCAGACATCAGGCCGTTCGGCGATGAAGCTGGTCTCGCCGCTCTCGGCGTCGGCGGCCTCCAGCAGCACCACGTCGGGATCGCCCGACAGCAGGGCACGGCAGCCGGAAGCCACGATGGGATGATCGTCGACGATCAGAACGCGCATGAACTTGGGGTCCCGGAATTCCAACTCGCGTCATTGTTGCGATGCATCATGGATGCATGCCGCGCGATGTTACATCATGTTGCAATTAGATCGCCGGCGCATTTGTCTGTCAATGTGAGTGCGCAGGAACACGGTGGCATTGAGGCGGAGAGAATGTGGCAGAATTGGTCGTTGCGCAGGCGCATCAACGTGCTGCTCGCGCTGGTGCTGATGCTGGGGCTTGCCATCAACATCGGCCGCCTGGTGCTAGAGGCCGCGCCACGGGTGCTCGCCGAGGATCAGAGCGTCATCCGCCTGACCCGCGCCTTCCTCGAGACCATCATGGACGAGGTCAATGAGGCACCGGATCCGGATGCCCGGCTGAACCGGATCGTCGGGGAGCTCGAGCAGCTGCGCCATGTCAGCGTGAGCAGGACGTCTGCGGCGGCACACCCCCGGCCGCCATCGGGTGAGGGCGCGCGGGCGGCGCCGGCCTGGTTCATCGCGCTGGTGCATCCCGACAAGACGTCCGTCATCATGCCCGTGATCGTCGCAGGCCGTGCCGAGACGCTGGTCATCACCTCGCATCCTGACGACGAGATCGCCGAGATCTGGGACGGCATCGTCACCCAGCTCATCGTCGGCTCGCTCGTCGGTCTTGCGCTGTTCGGCATCACGACGCTGGTGGTCGGTCGCGCGCTGGCGCCGCTCGGCGATCTGTCAGAGGCCATGAGCCGGATCGAGGACGGCGCGTATGACGCCCGCGTCAAGCCGGGCGGCGCGCCCGAGCTTGCCGCGCTCTGCGCCAAGCTCAATCATCTCGCCGGCGCGCTCGGCGAGGCGGTGGAGGAGAAGCGGCGGCTCGCCGAGCGCACCGTGTCGCTGCAGGATCTCGAACGCAAGGAGATCGCGCGCGAGCTGCATGACGAGTTCGGACCGCATCTGTTCGCATTGCGCGCCCATGCCAGCGCCTTGATGCGGCTGCCTGAAGCCGCGGCGCTCGACGTCGCGGCGATGCGCCGGCACGGCCAGGCGATCCTCGACCAGGTCAACGCCGTGCAGCAGTTCAATCGCCGCATCCTGGAGCGGCTGCGTCCGGTCGGCCTCGCCGAACTCGGCCTGCGCGAGGCGCTCGGCGCGCTGGTGCGGCTGTGGCGGGAGTCGCGCCCTGAGGTGGCGATCGCCACGCGCTTCGCCGAGACGGGCGTGCGCAGCAACGAGACCGCGGAGCTGACGATTTATCGCGTGGTGCAGGAGGCGCTGACCAACGTGTTCCGCCACGCCGAGGCGACCGCGGTCGATGTGGTCATCGAGCCGCTGCAGCAGACGGCCGGAGGACAGCGCCGCCTCTACACGCGGGTGTGCGTCCGCGATGATGGCCGCGGGCTGAAGGCCGAGCACAAGCTCGGCTTCGGTCTGACCGGCATGCGCGAGCGGCTGCTGGCGCTCGGCGGTACCTTGACGGTGGCCTCGACCGCTTCGGGGGTCACCATCGAGGCGCTGGTGCCGACCGATGCCATGGTGCCCGCCGACGCCGCGTGAGTTCACCGCGAGGAACATTCAACCTCGGAGCGCATTCATCGGTCGTCTCGGTGAATCCGCGCGGGCCGCAGTCTGGAGCACGCGCCGGTAGCTTGCGGTGACCAGATGATCAGAACCTTGCTTGCGCTGAGCGGCGCCGCCCTGGCGGCCGCGCTGTGCGCCGACCATGCCGCTGCGCGCGACGACGGTCGCTACGCCAACTCGCCGCTCAAAGATTGGTTCGACGGCCTGAGGAGCGGCCGCGGCCCGTGCTGTTCGGATGCGGATGGATTGGCCGTATCGGATCCGGACTGGGATCTGCAGGGCACGCACTACCGTGTGCGGCTCGACGGCGAATGGATCGTCGTGCCCGACGATGCCGTGATCACGGAGCCGAACCGCGCCGGGCGCACGATGGTGTGGCCCATCAAAGGCTCGCTCGGCACCTCGATCCGCTGCTTCATGCCCGGCAACCTGAGCTGACGCGGACCGGGTGGTCATGCGGCGGGCTGCGCTGCGGCCGATCGTCCGCGGCGGCGTCTGCCTTTGGAACATCAGTTTGTCCCGATGATTGCCCCGTCGGTCAGGCCACGACGGCCGTCTCGCGAGGAGCATCATGGAACAGAGCGGCGACATAAGTCTGCAAGACAGGATTCGCGAACGCGCCCATCGATTGTGGGAGCAGTCCGGGCGTCCGGACGGTCGCGAGCATGAGTTCTGGTATCAGGCCGAGCAGGAGGTCCGCGACATGCAGGAGCTGCACGACCAGGCCACGGCGCCCCCGCCGACCATGCTGCCGACCTGACCGGTCGAACGAGAAGGATGGACTGATGAGCAAGGAAACACCGAAGGACGATCCCCGCAAGGAAAGCGATTGGGGCTCGCTGAAGCAGACGGACAAGCCCTGGGCCGAGAAGCCCGAGAAGGAGCAGCGCTCTGAAGCGGCGAAGGATCTGGAGCAGTGGGGCGAGAGCAACACCCATTGAGGTGAGTATCGGCGGCGAGAGGCGGCCGGTGGGAATCGTTGAGACCTCCCGTGTGGCTGCCCCTCACCCCAACCCTCTCCCCGTAAGAACGGGGAGAGGGGGCGCACCGCATGCGGGGCGAGAGCTCGCTTCACATCTGCACATCTGTGAAAATTACAGAACTATCAGCCGTCAGTTCGTCTGCTTGACCGTATCTGCAGCATGGCTGCAGTAATGGTGGCAATCGATCCGCGTGTTCATTGTGAGCTCTTGTATTAGCGCCAGCGGCGCTGCGCTCCCTCTCCCTGTTCTTCACGGGGAGAGGGTCGGGGTGAGGGGCAGCGGCACGGGTGGTGAGAGTGGTAGACCTCAATCTCTTCACCCAGCTCGCATCAGCGCCGTCATGCCGTGTGCCCGGGATCAACATCATCCGGCGTCTTCTTCTCCCGTTGCGGCGTCATCTTTGCCGGATCCTCTCCGCCGGGTACGCCGCGCGGGCCGAGCTGATCGCGCTGGATGTCGTCCTCGGAGCGGCTGGGTTCGCGTCCGTTGATGGGAAGATCATTCGCCATGGCTCGCTCCTTCCTCGTCGCCTCATGAGAGAGCAATGCGGGCGAAGGTGATGACGTTCCTTACAACGAACTGACCGCCGCGGCGGTGCCCTGCGCAGGAACGCGGCTTCGGCGCTGCGATTGATGCTGGATCAAACCCAGGAGATCACCGATGTCCGACCAATACCCCAAGCCGCCGTTTCCGCCGCAGCAGCAGGCCATGCCGGGCACGACGGCCAAGATGCGGCCGAGGCCCGATCATGGCGAGACCAGCTACAAGGGGTCGGGCAGGCTGACCGGCAAGAAGGCCGTCATCACCGGCGGCGACAGCGGCATCGGGCGCGCGGTGGCGATCGCCTATGCGCGCGAGGGCGCCGATATCCTGATCGCCTATCTCGATGAGCAAGACGACGCCCGCGAGGTGCAGCAGCTGATCGAGAAGGAGGGACGAACAGCGCTGTTGATGCCCGGCGACATCCAGGACCCCTGGCATTGCCGGGCGATCATCCAGCGCGCCGTTGACGAGCTCGGCGGCATCGACATCCTCGTCAACAACGCCGCGCACCAGGCGACCTTCAGCGACATCGGCGACATCTCGGATGAGGAGTGGGAAATGACCTTCCGCACCAACATCCATGCGATGTTCTATCTCACCAAGGCCGCGGTGCCGCACATGAAGCCGGGCAGCGCCATCATCAATACGGCGTCAGTGAACTCCGACATGCCCAATCCGAGCCTGCTCGCCTACGCCACCACCAAGGGCGCGATCCAGAATTTCACCGGCGGGCTGGCGCAGATGCTGGCGGAGAAAGGTATCCGCGCCAATGCGGTGGCGCCCGGCCCGATCTGGACGCCGCTGATCCCCTCGACGATGTCGGAAGAGCGGGTGAAGAACTTTGGCCAGCAGGTGCCGATGAAGCGCGCCGGGCAGCCCGCGGAGCTCGCCACCGCTTATGTGATGCTGGCGGACCCGTTGTCGAGCTACACGTCGGGGACGACGGTGGCGGTGACGGGCGGGAAGCCGTTCATTTGAGGATCGGTATCGTCGGACTGCATCAACACACCGAACCCGGAATCTGGAGATTGTGAAGGGTCGCAAGACAACCTCGAGAGTCCGGGTTCAAGGCCTGCGGCCTTTCCCCGGAATGACGGGCGGGGTGATGCGGGTGTATATCGCCACTATCCCGAAGCTCTGCAGTCTCGGTGCCCGTGTCGGCTTTGTCCGACATCCGACAGCACGCGATCCGACATGTCGGGCGCGATGACCGCTCACGCTGCCGACATCAGCGCGCAGGGTGTGGTCTCGGTCTGCACCGGCCAGACGGCCGCGCTCGCCGTCTCTCCCGTCCGTTCGTCCAGAATCCGCTTCACCGAGCGCGAACAGAGCCCGCACTGAACCGAGCAGCCAAGACAATCATACACTTGCGCCGGTGAGCCGAAGGTGATGTCGGCCGTCGTGACGATGTCGCGAATGGCCGTGTCGCTGATGACGTTGCAGGAACAAATGATCATGGCTGTTGCTCGCTCCTGCCAACGATAAGCAACGGCAATGCCAAGGCGGACGCTCGCGACGCGGCCTAATCAGAATCGTTCGAAAGCGGGGATCAGCGTGAGCCGGCTGCGCTGGCGCGGATGCGATCGGCGGCATGCAGCCGGATCGCGGCCAGCGTCGCCTGGGCCAGCGCCTGGCCCTGCGCATCGATGCCGGTCCATTGCGCATGGCGGCCACGTGGATCGATCTCGGCCAGCGCGACACCCGCCGGCACGTCGCTGCCGTCGCGGACCACGCCGCGCAGGATGCCGTCGGTGGGCGCCGTGACCGGCTCGCCGGAGAGATGGCCGACGACAAAACCCTTGTAGATGCGCGTGCCGATCTCGACCGGCGTATGCCAGCGGCCTTCGTGCGGCGACAGCACCAGCCGCTCGGCGCCGACGCCGCCGAGCTCGCCGACGTCGTCCTTCGCCAAGGTCCAGCCGTCCACCACGATCTGGCCGAGCCGGTCCGGCCGGGTCTCGATCGCGACGTCGCAATTGGCCGACGGCGAGAAGCCGGGACCGATGCCGATCGACAGCCGCGTCATGCCGCGCAGGTTCGGCGTCACTTCATGCGCCTGCATCCGGGCGTCGATCAGCACGTCGATGGCGCGGACCGGCAGCAGATCGATGAGGCCGAGGGCGGTGACCAGGACATGGCGAGGATCGCCGAGCGCCTTGAACACGTCCATCGTGCTGTCGATGCGCTCGCCGATCACGTTTTCGACACGGACGCAGTCGCCGAACAGCGCGTCGTGAAATGCCATCTTGCGCCGCATGACCGGCGGATTGGGGTCGTGCGACAGCACCACGCAGAAGCCAGCGCGATGCAGGTGCACGGCGATCGCGGACGCGACGTCGTTGGTCCCGAGGACCACGGCGAAGCGCACTGCAGTCGTCCCCATGTCCCGGTCCATTTGGCGTTCGGCGTCACGTGGCTCTCCGTCGCGAGAGTGGAAAGCCATCTTCCAGTTCGAATGAGACGATCGGTCAGCAAGAGTTGGACCAGCGCCGGGTCTGGCGAAAAATGATCGCCGTTTGAACGTCTTGCTTCTGGCGGCGGTTCTGAAGGTCCCGGGCTTGGCGCGGCGGAAAGCTGACGCCGGCCATGTCCCGAATCCGCCAATCTGTCGCGAACCCGACAAGGAATCGCGGGCGTGCGCGTGGATTTCGCTGGCCCGGAATCTGCACAACCGCCGCATGACGATACCGCGCGGGTTTCAGGGACGCGCGGTGCAGGATCAGGACGAATGCGGTGAGCCTCGACCTCGACCAGGACGTTCGCGAGCCCGCGGTAAACGCGGCCGAGGATACCGCTGACATCGCTTCGTGCCCGTTTCACCGGGACATGGCTCATCGAGACATGGCGGCGGCCGAGCGACTGGCGCGGAGCGAGCAGAAGACGCTG
The DNA here is from genome assembly GCF_051167555.1 of Bradyrhizobium sp. HKCCYLS3077. Lineage (NCBI taxonomy): Bacteria > Pseudomonadati > Pseudomonadota > Alphaproteobacteria > Hyphomicrobiales > Nitrobacteraceae > Bradyrhizobium > Bradyrhizobium sp. HKCCYLS3077. The sequence goes on from NZ_JBNPTH010000002.1 coordinate 558,363, forward strand.
GTGTTGACCGGTGGTTCGCGCGGCATCGGCCACGCGACGGCCAAGCTGTTTTCCGACGCCGGCTGGCGCATCATCACCTGCTCGCGGCACCCGTTCGATGGCGGCCGTTGCCCCTGGGATGCCGGGCCCGACAATCATGTTCAGGTCGATCTCAGCGATCGCAAGGCGATCCCGCGTGCGATTGCCGACATCAAGGCGCGGCTCGACGGCGCGCCGCTGCATGCGCTGATCAACAATGCCGCGATCTCGCCGAAAGCCGAGGACGGCGGCCGCTTGGATTCGCTGGCGACCTCGGTCGAGACCTGGATGACGGTCTTCCACGTCAACTTCCTCGGACCGATCCTGTTGGCGCGCGGCCTGTTCGAGGAACTGAAGCGCGGGCAGGGTGCGGTCGTCAACGTGACGTCGATCGTCGGCACCCGCGTGCATCCCTTTGCCGGCACGGCCTATGCGACGTCCAAGGCGGCGCTGGCGTGTCTCACCCGCGAGATGGCGCACGACTTCGCCCCGCATGGCATTCGCGTCAACGCCATCGCGCCCGGCGAGATCAAGACCGAAATGGTGTCGCCCGAGACCGAGGCGCGGTTCTCGCCGCTGATTCCGATGCGCCGGATCGGCGCGCCGGAGGAGGTGGCCAAGGTGCTGTTCTTCCTCTGCTCGGACGCGGCGAGCTACGTGACGGGCGAGGAGATTCAGATCAATGGCGGACAGCATCTCTAGGTTGACCGACCGCCCAGCGGCGTTTTGACGCCGTCTCCTGAGATGGCCGACTTTGTTGGCAATCAAGCGAAGCGAGTGCCATGCGGTGACTGGAAACTTTGTGAACAGTTCGGATGCTTGCGATGTCTTCGCAACAAGCAGGCCGTTGCGCGTTTATTAGGTGTCGGAAACACAACGGATTTGTCAGCCGGACGCAACGTCAATCCACGCGCAGCCCGTGCAATGCGCGCGTCGCGCCGGCTGCAAACTAATTTGTTAAGATCATGAAGTTCTGCAGCTTTTCTGTTCTTTTGGTTGCACACTACTTCTGCGGCAATGCAGCAAAGTTAGGCACGACAATCATCTGCAGTTAAGGGAGGATGTTAGAACGCCTACAATCGCGGGCGATCTCGTAGAGAGCGTCCGTGACCATCAGAGAAGCGACCATGGTCCAAACGGAAACACGTCAGGTCGAAGCTCAGGACGTCAGGTCCAATGCTGCCCCGATACCGCTCAGCGAGATCGCGCTGACCGGAATTTTCGAAATATCGAAAATCCTGGCCGCGCCGACGCGGCTGGAAATCACCCTCGCCAACGTCGTCAACCTGCTGCAGTCCTTCATGCAGATGCGCCATGGAGTGGTGTCGCTGCTCGCCGATGACGGCATTCCCGATCTTGCCGTCGGCGCCGGATGGAGCGAAGGCAGCGACCAGCGTTATCGCGAGCGCCTGCCGCAGAAGGCGATCGATCAGATCGTCGCCACTGCCGTGCCGCTGATCGCGGAGAACGTGTCGGATCATCCCGCGTTCAGCGCCGCAGATGCGGCGACGCTCGGGGCCGACGCCGGCACACGGGTGTCGTTTCTCGGCGTTCCCATCCGCATCGATCAGCGCGTCGTCGGAACGTTGACGATCGACCGCGTCTGGGATGGCCGCGCCATTTTCCGGCTCGACTCCGATGTCCGCTTCCTGACCATGGTGGCGAACCTGATCGGCCAGACCATCAAGCTGCACCGCGTCGTCGCGCGCGACCGCGAGCGGCTGATGGCGGAAAGCCACCGGTTGCAGAAGGAGCTGCTGGAGCTGAAGCCTGCGCCGGCCAAGGGCAAGAAGGTGCTGGTCGACGGCATCGTCGGCGACAGCCCGGCGCTGCGCGCTCTGCTCGACAAGATCAACGTCGTCGCCAAATCGAATGCGCCGGTGCTGCTGCGCGGCGAATCCGGCACCGGCAAGGAGCTTGTGGCGAAGGCCATTCACGAACTGTCGAACCGCGCCAAGCGGCCGTTCATCAAGATCAACTGCGCGGCGCTGCCGGAGACGGTGCTGGAGTCCGAGCTGTTCGGCCACGAGAAGGGCGCCTTCACCGGCGCGATTAATGCGCGCAAAGGCCGCTTCGAACTCGCCGACAAGGGCACCTTGTTCCTCGACGAGATCGGCGAGATTTCGCCGGCGTTCCAGGCCAAGCTCCTGCGCGTGCTGCAGGAGCAGGAGTTCGAGCGGGTCGGCGGCAACCAGACCATCAAGGTCGATGTGCGCATCGTCACCGCGACCAACCGCAATCTGGAAGAGGCGGTGGCGCGCAACGAGTTTCGCGCCGACCTGTACTATCGGATCAGCGTCGTGCCGATCAAACTGCCGCCGCTGCGCGACCGGCGTACCGATATCCCGCAGCTGGCGCGCGAATTCCTGCGTCGCTTCAATTGCGAGAACGAGCGCGATCTCACCTTCGACGTCAGCGCCATCGAGGTGCTGATGCATTGCGGCTTCCCCGGCAATGTGCGCGAGCTGGAGAACTGCGTGCAGCGGACCGCGACCTTGGCCGCGGGATCGGCGATCGGCCAGCACGACTTCGCCTGCAGCCGCAACGAATGCATGTCGGCGATCCTGTGGAAGGGCAACACCGTGACCCCGCCGCCGCCGCGCGGCCAGCCGATGGTGCCGCTGCCGATCCTGCCGCGCACCTCGGCGCCGATCGAGACGCCCGTCGATCTGCCGGCGGCTGAGGCGGACGATGGTGAATACTCAGAGGCCATGGACGGCGGCGCCGTCCCCGAGCGCGACCGCATCGTCCAGGCGATGGAGCGCTCCGGCTGGGTCCAGGCCAAGGCCGCGCGGCTGTTGGGGCTCACGCCGCGGCAGATCGGCTACGCGCTGAAGAAGTACAACATCGAGGTCAAGCGGTTCTGAGTGGATTGATTCTGGACGGATGAAAGGGCGCGCGGATGCGCGCCCTTTTTTGCTTGAGGCCATGCTCAAGTCGTCAGGCTTTCTCGGTTCGATCACTGCTGTCGTCATGAGAGCCCCAACTATTCCCCGGGCGACGGTAGACTCCCCTCCCCCTTGCGGGCAGGGGTCGGGGGTGGGGGTCCACGGGCACACTGCGCGTGATGCGCGCTGACCTCTTTGTCGGAAAAACCGCTCGTCTTTGACGGAATCCAACGCCGATTGATCGCACAGTCATCGTCGAACGTCCGCACAGCGGCCCATCCGACTCACGAACATCTGCGCCCGGAGACCCCCACCCCCGACCCCTCCCCGCAAGGGGGAGGGGAGCTCACCGGTCGTGCGGCGAATAGCTCGACTCCAACCGAGCGCACGTCCATCAGCCGCTCCTGTCGCACTTGCGACATGCTGTCGGGAGAGCGACAGCTGGCCGACGCGGCGATGTTTAGAATCCTCCTTAGAAATCAACCAAATGCGCTCTGGCACGGGGCTTGAAAGATGATGCCCGAATGACATCGCCCGATGTCGCCGAAGCGCGGGGAGCGGCACATGACCTACAAGATCATCGCCTCACAATGCACGGTCTGCGGAGCCTGTGAGTTCGAATGTCCGAATGCGGCCATCCGGCTCAAGAACGACATGTACATCATCGATCCGAAGAAGTGCACGGAGTGCGAAGGCCACTTCGACGCGCCGCAATGCGCTGCCGTCTGTCCGGTGCCGGACACCTGCGTGCCCGCCTGACGCGGGCGCCTTGTTGAGCCTTGGAAGCGGAGTGAGAGATGGCAGCGGTTCAGGAGACCATTGATCGCGTCAAGGGCATTGACGTTGATCAATATCGTTACGGGTTCGAGACGCAGATCGAATCCGAGAAGGCTCCGAAGGGGCTGTCGGAAGACACCATCCGCTTCATCTCGGCCAAGAAGAACGAGCCGGTCTGGATGCTGGAATGGCGGCTGGAGGCGTATCGCCGCTGGCTGACCATGACGGAGCCGACCTGGGCGCGCGTCGGCTACCCCAAGATCGACTATCAGGATCTCTATTACTATTCGGCGCCGAAGCCGAAGAAGAAGGTTGCCTCGCTCGACGAGATCGATCCCGAGATTCTCAAGACCTATGAGAAGCTCGGCATTCCCCTGCGCGAGGTCGAGATCCTCGAAGGCGTCGAGCGTCCCACCGCGGCCGCGGAATCCGAGGATGGCGAGGCGGCCGCGCCGCGCACCAAGATCGCGGTGGACGCCGTGTTCGACTCGGTCTCGGTGGCAACCACCTTCAAGGAGGAGCTGAAGAAGGCCGGCGTGATCTTCATGCCGATCTCTGAGGCGCTGCGCGAGCATCCGGACCTGGTGCAGAAATATCTCGGCACGGTCGTGCCGACCACCGACAATTATTTCGCCACGCTCAATTCGGCGGTGTTCTCCGACGGCTCGTTCGTCTACATCCCGCCGGGTGTACGCTGCCCGATGGAGCTGTCGACTTATTTCCGCATCAACGAGCGCAACACCGGCCAGTTCGAGCGCACGCTGATCATCGCCGACAAGGGCGCCTACGTCTCCTACCTGGAAGGTTGCACGGCGCCGCAGCGCGACGAGAACCAGCTGCATGCCGCCGTCGTCGAGCTGGTCGCGCTGGATGACGCAGAGATCAAGTATTCGACGGTGCAGAACTGGTATCCCGGAAATTCGGAAGGCGTCGGCGGCATCTACAATTTCGTCACCAAGCGCGGCGACTGCCGTGGCGCGAATTCGAAGATCTCCTGGACGCAGGTCGAGACGGGATCGGCGATCACCTGGAAATATCCGAGCTGCATCCTGCGCGGCGACAATTCCAGCGGCGAGTTCTACTCGATCGCGATCTCCAACGGCTTCCAGCAGGTCGATAGCGGCACCAAGATGATCCATCTCGGCAAGAACACGTCGAGCCGGATCATCTCCAAGGGCATCGCCGCCGGCAAGTCGCAGAACACCTATCGCGGCCTGGTCAGTGCCCACCGCAAGGCGTCCGGCGCGCGCAACTTCACCGCCTGCGACTCGCTCTTGATCGGCGACAAATGCGGCGCGCACACCGTGCCCTACATCGAGGCGAAGAACTCGTCGGCGGTGTTCGAGCACGAGGCCACGACCTCGAAGATCTCCGAGGACGTGCTGTTCTACTGCATCCAGCGCGGCCTCTCGCAGGAAGAGGCGGTCGGGCTCGTCGTCAACGGCTTCGTCAAGGACGTGCTGCAGCAGCTGCCGATGGAGTTCGCGGTCGAGGCGCAGAAGCTGATCTCGATCAGCCTCGAAGGTTCAGTCGGATAAGGACGTCGCGCGCGGCGACAACAGATGAGGAGTGTTCGATGACGGCCTTGCTCGAAATCAAGGGGCTCCATGCCGAGATCTGCGGTGGTCGCAAGATCATCCAGGGCCTGGACCTCACCGTGAACAAGGGCGAGATCCACGCCATCATGGGCCCGAACGGCGCCGGCAAGTCGACCTTGTCCTACGTGCTCGCCGGCAAGCCCGGCTATGAGATCACCGCCGGCGAGGTCTATCTGAACGGCGAGGACCTGCTGGCGATGTCGGCCGACGAGCGCGCCGCCAAGGGCGTGTTCCTGGCGTTCCAATATCCGCTGGAGATCCCGGGCGTCGCGACCTTGACCTTCCTGCGTGCTGCCTTCAACGCCCAGCGCAAGGCGCGCGGCGAGGAGGAGCTGTCCTCGCCCGACCTGATCAAGCGCGTGCGCGAGATCGCCAAGACCCTGAACATCGACTCCGAGATGCTGAAGCGGCCGCTCAATGTCGGCTTCTCCGGCGGCGAGAAGAAGCGCAACGAGACCCTGCAGATGGCGCTGCTGCAGCCCTCGCTCTGCGTGCTCGACGAGACGGACTCGGGCCTCGACATCGACGCGCTCAAGGTCGTCGCCAACGGCGTCAACGCGCTGCGCTCGGCCGAGCGCGGCATGATCGTGATCACGCATTATCAGCGACTGCTCGACTACATCGTGCCGGACATCGTCCATGTGTTCGCGGCCGGCCGCATCGTCCGCACCGGTGGTGCGGATCTCGCGCGTGAGCTCGAGGCGACCGGCTACGCGCAGTACCAGAGCGAAGCGGCATAAGGGCGGGGCACGAGCATGGGCGTCGCGATCCGCAAGACCAAGGCCGAGCTCGGGCTGGCCGATCTGTACCAGGGCGCCCGCCGCTATCTGCCGGGGGGCGAGGAGATCACGGCGGTGCGTGCCGCCGCCTTCGACCGCTTCACCGCGGTCGGCCTGCCGCACCGGCGCGTCGAGGCCTGGCGCTACACCGATCTGCGCACGCAGATGAAGGAGGCCAAGCGGCTTGCTTCGCTTCCGGACGATGCCGCCAAGGCCAAGGCGCGGGAGGCAAAGGATCTGTTTGCCGGCGCCGGCTTCCGCAAGCTCGTCATCGTCGACGGCGCCTTCGTGCCGGAGCTGTCCGACCTCGCCGGGCTCGAGCCCGGTCTGACCATCCAGCCGATGGCCGATGCGCTGGCCGCCGACAAACCGCTGCTGTCGCAGCGCCTCGGCGCGATCGTGCCGGACGATGATCCGGCGCTGGCGCTCAACACGGCGCTCGCCGCCAATGGTGTCGTGATCCTGGTCGCGCCGGGCACCGCGCTGAGCCGGCCGATCCACGTTGCCTTCGTCACGACCAATTGGGTCGCGACCTCGATGTTCACCCGCTCGCTGGTCAATATCGGCGCCGGCGCCAGCGCGACCATCGTCGAGTCGCATCAGGGGCCCGATGGCAGCGAGTACCAGGTCAACACCGCGATGCAGCTCGTCGTCGGCGACGAGGCGCGCATCGACCACGTCAAGGTCGTCAGCGAGGGCGGCAGCGCGCTGCACATCGGCTCGCTGCTGGCCAATATCGGCGCGCGCGCGACCTTCAATCAGCTCGGCTTCGTCGCCGGCGGCAGTCTGGTCCGTAACCAGCTGTTCGTCCGCTTGGCGGGCGAGGGCACCGTCGCCGACATCCGCGGCGGTTCGCTGCTGTCGGGCACGCAGCACGCCGACACCACGCTGTCGATCGAGCATGCCGCCGAGAACGGCCAGAGCCGCGAGACCTTCAAGGCTGTAGTCGGCGACACCGCCCGCGCGGTGTTCCAGGGCAAGATCACGGTCGCCCCCGGCGCGCAGAAGACCGACGCCAAGATGATGTCGCGGGCGCTGCTGCTGTCTGACGAGGCCGAGGCCGACTCCAAGCCGGAGCTCGAGATCTTCGCCGACGACGTGCAGTGCGGCCACGGCACCACGACGGGTGCGATCGACGATGAGTTGCTGTTCTATCTGATGGCCCGCGGCATTCCGCCGGCGGAAGCCAAGGCGCTGCTGATCCAGGCCTTCATCGGCGAGATCATCGAGGGCGCGGCCAACGAGAGCGTGCGCGACGCGCTGACCGGGGCGCTGCTGGGCTGGCTCGGACGACGGGAGTAGACGATGCATGCAGCGGTGAACGGGAGCGGCTACGATGTGAGCCGCATCCGGGCGGATTTTCCCATTCTCGGCATGCAGGTCCACGGCAAGCCGCTGGTCTATCTCGACAACGCCGCCTCGGCGCAGAAGCCGCAGGCCGTGCTGGACCGGATGAACCAGGTCTATACGTCCGAATACGCCAACGTGCATCGCGGACTGCATTATCTCGCCAATGCCGCCACCGAGGCCTATGAGGGCGCCCGCAGCAAGGTGGCGACCTTCCTCAACGCCGAGAGCCCCGAGCAGATCATCTTCACCCGGGGCGCCACTGAGGCGGTGAACCTGGTGGCCCAGACCTTCGGCCGCGAGCGCATCGGGCCAGGCGACGAGATCGTGCTCTCGATCATGGAGCACCACGCCAACATCATTCCGTGGCATTTCCTCCGGGAGCGCCAGGGCGCGGTTATCAAATGGGCCCCCGTGGACGACGACGGCAACTTCCTGCTCGACGAATTCGAAAAGCTGCTGACCCCGCGCACCAAGATGGTGGCGATGACGCAGATGTCGAACGTGCTCGGCACGGTCGTGCCCGTGAAGGAGGTCATCCGCATCGCGCATGACCGCGGCATTCCGGTGCTTGTCGACGGCTCGCAGGCCGCGGTGCACATGGAGGTCGACGTCCGGGATATCGATGCGGATTTCTACTGCATCACCGGGCACAAGATCTACGGCCCGACCGGAATCGGCGCGCTGTATGGAAAGCGCGAGCTCCTGGCCTCGATGCCGCCGTTCAACGGCGGCGGCGAGATGATCCGCGAGGTGTCACGCGACTGGGTCACCTATGGCGACCCGCCGCACCGCTTCGAGGCCGGCACGCCGCCGATTGTCGAGGCGGCGGGTCTCGGTGCGGCCATCGACTACGTCTCCTCGATCGGCAAGCAGCGCATCGCCGCGCATGAGCATGATCTCGTGGTCTACGCCACCGAGCAGCTGCGCGAGATCAACTCGCTGCGCATCATCGGCAACGCCGCCGACAAGGGCGCCATCGTCTCGTTCGAGATGCAGGGCGCCCACGCCCACGACTTCGCCACCGTCATCGACCGCTCCGGCGTCGCGGTGCGCGCCGGCACCCACTGCGCCATGCCTCTGCTGGAGCGCTTCGGCGTGTCGGCAACCTGCCGGGCGTCATTCGCGATGTACAACACGCGGGAAGAGGTCGATGTTCTGGTGCGCGCGCTGAAGAAGGCGCAGGAGTTTTTCTCGTAAGAGACTGAGATTCCGGTCGCTAGTATTGCGATAAAGCGGTGCCAATTGCTGCGCCCTCTCCCCTTGTGGGAGAGGGCAACGCCGCCATCAGCTCCAGACTCACTCGGGTGAGGGGTCGTCTCCGCGAGTCACGACCGTCTGAGTATGCCGAGAGAACCCCTCACCCGGCGCGCCTTCGCTGCGCTCATGCGCACCACCCTCTCCCACAAGGGGAGAGGGTGCACCGAGTATGACGCGCTAGACGGGCTCAATCAAACAAGCTCATCAGCTAATTCAACCTACGCCGCCGCGGCCATCGCGGCCTGCGCATCGGCCTTGATCCGGTTCACCATCGAGCGGAAGCCGTTGGAGCGCTGCGGGGTCAGATGCTCGCGCAGGCCGAGCTTCTCGAACAGCGCGATTGGATCGGCGGCGAGGATCTCGGGCGCGGTGCGGCCGGAGACCATCGCCAGGAGGATCGCGACCAGGCCGCGGACGATGTGGGCGTCGCTATCACCGACGAAGTCCAGCACCGGCGCTGCACCGTGGCGCACGGAGGTGGCGACCCAGACCTGGCTGGTGCAGCCCTGGACCTTGTTGGCGTCGTTGCGGTCGGCGTCGGGCAGGGGCGTCAGGCCGCGGCCGAGCTCGATGACGTAGCGGTAGCGGTCGTCCCAGTCGTCGAGCAGGGCAAAATTCTCGACGATGTCCTCGATATCCGGGTTCGCGGGAGCTGCCGTCTGCACCATCTTCAACATGATCCTCTCCTGGTCGTCTGCTGATCTCGATCCGCCTTGAGGCGCGGCTATGTCGCGAGGCTCGGCTCGGTGCCGCGGCGCGCCAGCACCGTGTCGACCGCATGGGTCACGCCGTCGAAGGTGATCGGCTTGGCGATGATCGCCTCCGCGCCCTGGCGAAGGCCCGCCAGCGCCAGCGGCGATTTGGTCGAGCCGGCGACGACGATGATGCCGGCCTGATGAAGCTTGCGGGCGAGCATGCCGACGGTCTCGGCGCCGTCGTCCTCCAGGATGCTGCTGCCGACCAGCACCGCATCCGGTGTCGCTCGTGCCGCCTTGCTCAGCGCATCCGCGGTCTCCGCGAAGGTGAAGGTCTCGTGACGCTCGCTGAGGATATAGCCGAGCGCCGAGCGGATCACCTGATCGGATTCAATGACAAAGACGCACGTCCTGCTCGACATCGAAATGCTCCTTCTGGCCCGTTCGTAAAGCGGGTTTGATCTACATCAAGCAAACTCCGTACCGCCGGCCTGAGCAGGCTTCATACATGCGCTGCGAGAGAGGATCGCTGCAGCGCTGCGTGGAGCCTGCGACGACATGTGTCGTTTCGGACAGCACGTCGCGGGAGCGTCGGGTGAAAAACCCAGATGTCGGGTTTGCAACAAGGTCATCCTAGCTTCGAGCTTGGCCGCATCTCTTTCAAAACATGGCCTTTTTAACGATTCCAAAGCTCTGGCACAGCCGTTGCAAAACTCTGGTCAGGCAAAGGTTGAGGGCTGAGTGCACGCCGACGCTTCGGACGAGCGATGCTCTCCTTCCCAATAACCCGTCTGCCGGTTCTGGAGAGAGGACGCGGTCCTGGTCATGCAAGGCGCATGCGGGACATTGGCAATCGGTTGATGGAGAGCAGAATGTCATCACTTCGACAAATCGCATTCTACGGCAAGGGCGGCATCGGCAAGTCGACGACGTCGCAGAACACTCTGGCGGCACTCGCCGAGATGGGTCATCGGATCCTGATCGTCGGCTGCGACCCCAAGGCGGATTCGACCCGCCTGATCCTGCACGCCAAGGCCCAGGACACCATCCTGAGCCTGGCCGCTGCCGCCGGCAGCGTCGAGGACCTCGAGATCGAAGAAGTCATGAAGGTCGGCTATCGCGACATTCGTTGCGTCGAGTCCGGCGGTCCGGAGCCGGGCGTCGGCTGCGCCGGCCGCGGCGTCATCACCTCGATCAACTTCCTGGAAGAGAACGGCGCCTACGAGGACATCGACTACGTGTCCTACGACGTGCTCGGCGACGTGGTCTGCGGCGGCTTCGCGATGCCGATCCGCGAGAACAAGGCGCAGGAGATCTACATTGTGATGTCCGGCGAGATGATGGCGATGTATGCCGCCAACAACATCTCGAAGGGCATTCTGAAGTATGCGAACTCCGGCGGCGTGCGCCTCGGCGGCCTGGTCTGCAACGAGCGCCAGACCGACAAGGAGCTGGAGCTGGCTGAGGCCCTCGCCAAGAAGCTCGGCACGCAGCTGATCTATTTCGTGCCGCGCGACAACATCGTGCAGCACGCCGAGCTGCGCCGCATGACCGTTCTGGAGTACGCGCCGGAGTCGGTCCAGGCCAACCACTACCGCAACCTGGCAACCAAGATCCACGGCAATGCCGGCAAGGGCATCATCCCGACCCCGATCACGATGGACGAGCTCGAGGACATGCTGATGGAGCACGGCATCATGAAGGCCGTCGACGAGAGTCAGATCGGCAAGACCGCCGCCGAGCTCGCCGCTACGGCCTAAAGCGTCACCGGTCATCCGGCCCGTCACGTCGACGGGCCGGGCGATCTCCGCAACCGATCATCGAGGAAAAAGCCAGATGAGCGTTATCGAGAAACAAAGCGTTGCCGAGATCAAGGCACGCAACAAGGAACTGATCGCCGAGGTCCTCAAGGTTTACCCTGAGAAGACCGCCAAGCGCCGCGCCAAGCATCTGAACGTCCACGAGTCCGGCAAGTCGGACTGCGGCGTCAAGTCGAACATCAAGTCGATCCCGGGTGTCATGACCATCCGTGGTTGCGCCTACGCCGGCTCGAAGGGCGTGGTCTGGGGTCCGATCAAGGACATGATCCACATCAGCCACGGCCCGGTCGGCTGCGGCCAGTACTCCTGGGCGGCGCGCCGCAACTACTACATCGGCACGACCGGCATCGACACCTTCGTCACGATGCAGTTCACCTCCGACTTCCAGGAGAAGGACATCGTGTTCGGCGGCGACAAGAAGCTCGCCAAGATCATGGACGAGATCCAGGAGCTGTTCCCGCTGAACAACGGCATCACCGTGCAGTCGGAATGCCCGATCGGCCTGATCGGCGACGACATCGAAGCGGTGTCGAAGACGAAGTCCAAGGAGTATGACGGCAAGACCATCGTCCCCGTCCGCTGCGAAGGCTTCCGCGGCGTGTCGCAGTCGCTCGGCCACCACATCGCCAACGACGCGATCCGGGACTGGGTGTTCGACAAGCTGCCAGCCGACGCCGCGCCGCGCTTCGAGCCGTCGGATTACGACGTCGCGATCATCGGCGACTACAACATCGGCGGCGACGCCTGGTCCTCGCGCATCCTGCTCGAGGAGATGGGCCTGCGGGTGATCGCCCAGTGGTCGGGCGACGGCTCGCTGGCCGAGCTCGAGGCGACGCCGAAGGCGAAGCTGAACGTGCTGCACTGCTACCGCTCGATGAACTACATCTCGCGTCACATGGAAGAGAAGTTCGGTATTCCGTGGTGCGAGTACAACTTCTTCGGGCCGAGCAAGATCGCCGAATCGCTGCGCAAGATCGCCAGCTATTTCGACGACAAGATCAAGGAAGGTGCCGAGCGCGTCATCGCCAAGTACCAGCCCTTGATGGACGCCGTGATCGCCAAGTACCGGCCGCGCCTCGAAGGCAAGACCGTGATGCTGTTCGTCGGCGGCCTGCGTCCGCGCCACGTGATCGGCGCCTACGAGGACCTCGGCATGGAGGTCGTCGGCACCGGTTACGAGTTCGCCCACAACGACGACTATCAGCGCACCGCCCAGCACTACGTCAAGGACGGCACGCTGATCTATGACGACGTGACCGGCTACGAGTTCGAGAAATTCGTCGAGAAGGTCCAGCCGGACCTGGTCGGCTCGGGCATCAAGGAAAAGTACGTGTTCCAGAAGATGGGCGTGCCGTTCCGCCAGATGCACTCCTGGGACTACTCGGGTCCCTACCATGGCTATGACGGGTTCGCGATCTTCGCCCGCGACATGGATATGGCGATCAACTCGCCGGTCTGGAAGATGACCAAGGCTCCCTGGAAGCAGGCCCCCAAGCCGCTGCTCCAGGCGGCCGAGTAACTGGCAAAGTAACCTGCACCACCCACGGCCTGGCTCTCCTTCGGCGGAGAGCCAGCGCTCCCTGATCGACACAGGAACATAGAGAGGGTTTTCCCATGACACAGTCTGCCGAACATGTGCTCGATCACTTCGAGCTTTTCCGTGGTCCCGAATACCAGCAGATGCTGGCCAACAAGAAGAAGATGTTCGAAAATCCGCGTGATCCCGCGGAAGTCGAGCGCATCCGCGAATGGGCCAAGACGCCCGAATATCGCGAGAAGAATTTTGCCCGCGAGGCGCTGACCGTCAACCCGGCCAAGGCCTGCCAGCCGCTCGGCGCCGTGTTCGTCGCCGTCGGCTTCGAGAAGACCTTGCCGTTCGTGCACGGCTCGCAGGGCTGCGTCGCCTATTATCGCAGCCATCTGTCGCGCCACTTCAAGGAGCCGAGCTCCTGCGTGTCGTCGTCGATGACCGAAGACGCAGCCGTGTTCGGCGGCCTCAACAACATGATCGACGGCCTCGCCAACGCCTACAACATGTACAAGCCGAAGATGATCGCGGTCTCGACCACCTGCATGGCGGAAGTCATCGGTGACGACCTCAACGCCTTCATCAAGACCTCGAAGGAAAAGGGCTCGGTTCCGGCCGAGTACGACGTTCCCTTCGCTCACACCCCGGCTTTCGTCGGCAGCCACGTCACCGGCTACGACAACGCGATGAAGGGCATTCTCGACCATTTCTGGGATGGCAAGGCCGGCACCGCGCCGAAGCTGGAGCGTGTTCCGAACGAGAAGATCAACTTCATCGGCGGCTTCGACGGCTACACCGTCGGCAACATCCGCGAGGTCAAGCACATCTTCGAGGAGATGGGGATCGAGTACACCATCCTCGGCGACAACTCGAACGTGTTCGACACGCCGACCGATGGCGAGTTCCGCATGTATGAGGGCGGCACGACCCTGGAAGACGCGGCCAACGCCGTCCACGCCAAGGCGACGATCTCGATGCAGCATTATTGCACCGAGAAGACGCTGCCCTTCATCGCCAACCATGGCCAGGAAACGGTTTCGTTCCATCACCCGGTCGGCGTCTCCGGCACCGACGCCTTCGTGATGGCGCTGTCGCGCATCTCGGGCAAGGAGATCCCGGAATCGCTCGCCGTCGAGCGTGGCCGCCTGGTCGACGCGATCGCCGACTCCAGCGCCCACATCCACGGCAAGAAGTTCGCGATCTATGGCGATCCGGACCTCTGCCTTGGCCTGGCGTCGTTCCTGCTGGAGCTCGGCGCCGAGCCGACCCATGTGCTCGCGACCAACGGCAACAAGGAGTGGGCGGAGCGCGTGCAGGCGGTGTTCGATGCCTCGCCGTTCGGCAAGAACTGCCACGTGTATCCCGGCAAGGATCTCTGGCACATGCGCTCGCTGCTGTTCACGGAGCCGGTCGACTTCCTGATCGGCAACACCTACGGCAAGTATCTGGAGCGCGACACCGGCACGCCGCTGATCCGCATCGGCTTCCCGATCTTCGATCGCCACCACAAGCACCGTTATCCGGTGTGGGGCTATCAGGGCGGCCTGAACGTGCTGGTCACGATCCTCGACAAGATCTTCGACGAGATCGATCGCAACACCAACGTGCCGGCCAAGTCGGACTACAGCTTCGACATCATCCGCTAAGTCACGGCGCGCGGCGGTCCCCAGGGGCCGCCGCGCTTCGCTCTGGACGATGCGGCTCGTGGGAAGGCACCAAGCCTGAGCCGCCTCATTCCACCAAGACGCGCCGAACGTCCGCCAACAGGAGAAGCCGATGAGCTCGCTGTCTGCCACGATCCAGAACGTCTTCAACGAGCCGGGTTGCGGCAAGAACGCCAACAAGTCCGAGGCCGAGCGCAAGAAGGGCTGCACCAAGCAGCTGCAGCCGGGTGGCGCGGCCGGTGGCTGCGCCTTCGACGGCGCCAAGGTCGCCCTGCAGCCGCTGACCGACGTCGCGCATCTCGTGCACGGACCGATCGCCTGCGAAGGGAATTCCTGGGACAACCGCGGCGCGGCCTCGTCTGGCTCGCAGATCTGGCGCACCGGTTTCACCACCGACATCAACGAGACCGACGTCGTGTTCGGCGGCGAGAAGCGCCTGTACAAGGCGATCAAGGAAATCATTGAGAAATACGATCCGCCGGCGGTCTTCGTCTACCAGACCTGCGTGCCCGCCATGACCGGCGACGACATCAACGCGGTCTGCAAGGCGGCTTCGGCCAAGTTCGGCAAGCCCTGCATTCCGGTCAACTCGCCCGGCTTCGTCGGCCCTAAGAATCTCGGCAACAAGCTGGCCGGCGAGGCGCTGCTCGACCACGTCATCGGCACCGTCGAGCCGGAGGTCACGACGCCCTACGACCTCAACATCATCGGCGAATACAATCTCTCCGGCGAGCTCTGGCAGGTGAAGCCGCTGTTCGACGAACTCGGCATCCGCATCTCCGCCTGCATCTCCGGTGACGGCCGCTACAAGGAGGTCGCGTCGTCGCACCGCGCCCGCGCGGCGATGATGGTGTGCTCCAAGGCGATGATCAACGTCGCCCGCAAGATGGAGGAGCGCTACGGCATTCCGTTCTTCGAGGGCTCGTTCTACGGCATCCAGGACTCCTCGGACTCGCTGCGCGAGATCGCGCGTCTCCTGGTCGAGCGCGGCGCGCCGGCGGATCTGCTGGACCGCACCGAGGCGGTGATCGCCCGCGAAGAAGCCAAAGCCTGGGCCGCGATCGAGCCGTTCAAGAAGCGGCTCACCGGCAAGAAGGTCCTGCTGATCACCGGCGGCGTGAAGTCGTGGTCGGTCGTGGCGGCGCTGCAGGAGGCCGGCATGGAGCTGGTCGGCACCTCCGTGAAGAAGTCCACCAAGGAGGACAAGGAGCGCATCAAGGAACTGATGGGCCAGGACGCTCACATGATCGACGATATGGCGCCCCGCGAGATGTACAAGATGCTCAAGGACGCCAAGGCCGACATCATGCTCTCCGGCGGCAAGTCGCAGTTCGTGGCGCTGAAGGCCGCGATGCCCTGGCTCGACATCAACCAGGAGCGCTCGCACGCCTTCATGGGCTATATCGGCATGGTGAAGCTGGTCGCCGAGATCGACAAGGCGATCTACAACCCGATGTGGGAGCAGCTGCGCAAGCGGGCGCCCTGGGAGAGCGCCAGCAACAACTGGCAGGCCAAGGCGATTGCGCAGGCCGATGCGGAAGCTGCTGCGCTCGCGGCTGATCCCGTGGCGGCGGAAGCCGCGCGCCGCGCCAAGAAGATCTGCCATTGCAAGTCGGTCGATCTCGGCACCATTGAGGATGCGATCAAGGCGCACGGCCTGACCGACGTCGCCGGCGTCCGGACCCACACCAACGCCTCGGGCGGCTGCGGCGCCTGCGCCGGCCGGGTCGAGGACATTCTTGCGGCGCAGAAGGCACCGGCTGCGCCGCTCTTGCAGGCAGCGGAATAGGGCGGCGCTCATGGCCAAGGTCACCATTGGAAAGAAGGCCTGCGCGGTCAATCCGCTCAAGATGAGCCAGCCGATCGGCGGCTCGTTCGCCTTCCTCGGCCTGCGCGGCGCGATGCCGCTGCTGCACGGCTCGCAGGGCTGCACCTCGTTCGGCCTCACTTTGTTCGTGCGCCACTTCAAGGAAGCGGTGCCGATGCAGACGACGGCGATGAGCGAGGTCGCCACTGTGCTCGGCGGCTACGAGAACGTCGAGCAGGCGATTCTCAACATCTACAAGAAGCAGAAGCCGGAGATCATCGGCATCTGCTCGACCGGCGTCACCGAGACCAAGGGCGACGACGTCGACGGCTACATCAAGCTGATCCGCGAGAAGCATCCGGAGCTCGCGACCTACCCGCTGGTCTACGTCTCGACGCCCGACTTCAAGGATGCGTTCCAGGACGGCTGGGACAAGACGGTTGCCAAGATGGTCGAGGTGCTCGTCGACAAGCCGACCTCGACCCGGCGCGATCCTGCCAGGGTCAACGTGCTGCCCGGCTGCCATTTGACACCCGGCGATATCGAGGAGCTCCGCACCATCTTCGAGGATTTCGGCCTGGAGCCCTCGTTCCTGCCGGATATCGGCGGCTCGCTCGACGGCCACATCCCCGACGAGTTCACGCCGACCACGATCGGCGGCATCGGTCTCGAAGAGATCGCGACCATGGGAAGTGCGTCCTGGACGATCGCGATCGGCGCGCAGATGAAGCGCGCGGCGGAGGCGATGCAGGCGAAGACCGGCGTGCCGTACCGGCTGTTCGAGCGGCTCTGCGGCCTGCTGCCGAACGACGAGTTCATGTCCTTCCTGAGCGAGATCTCGGGCCGTCCGGTGCCGGCGAAATATCGCCGCCAGCGCGGCCAGCTCGCGGACGCGATGCTGGACGCGCATTTTCACATCGGCGGCCGCAAGCTCGCCATCGGCGCCGAGCCGGACCTGCTGTTCGACGTCGCCAGCATGCTGCACGACATGGGCGCCGAGATCTCGGTCGCTGTCACCACCACGCAGTCGCCGGTGCTGGAGCGGATGCCCTGCGAGGAGGTGCTGATCGGCGACCTCGAGGATCTGGAGAACCTCGCCAAGGCGCGCGACTGCGGCCTGATGATAACGCATTCGCACGGCCGCCAGGCGGCGGCGCGGCTGAAGATCCCGTTCTACCGGGTCGGCTTCCCGATGTTCGACCGGCTGGGCGCTGGGCATCTGCTGACCGTCGGCTATCGCGGCACCCGCGACCTGGTGTTTGCGCTCGCCAACCTGATCATCGCCGACCGCGAGGACAACCATCAGCCGACGCCGGACACCTGGATCGATCCCTGGAAGGATTTCCAGCAGGTCTCGCCGGAGCCGGCGGTCGTGGCACCGCTGCATTGACGCGTCAGGAGAAAGGACCGACGACATGAAAGTCGCATTCGCTACCCAGGATCTGAAACGCGTCGACGCCCATTTCGGCTGGGCCAAGAACATCGCGATCTACGATCTCGATCCCGAAGGCTACCGCTTCGTCGAGACCGTCGAGTTCGACGGCGATCTCAAGGAAGACGGCAACGAGGACAAGCTGGCGCCGAAGATCGAGGCGATCAAGGATTGCGCGATCCTCTATGTCGCCGCGATCGGCGGCTCCGGCGCGGCGCGCGTGGTCGCCAACAACATCCACCCCATGAAGGTCACCCAGCCCGAGGACATCACCGATCTCCTCGGCAAGCTGCAGGCGGTGCTGAAGGGCACGCCGCCGCCGTGGCTGCGCAAAGCCTTGGCAAAAGGCCAGGAACGCGCGCTCGATTTCGAGGAATGAGGAAACGAACATGTCTGATACCGCAGTCGTAGAAGAAGTCGTCCCCGCCGAGCAGCGGCCTTTCGTCAAGGAGCTGATCAAGGTCTGGCGCGCCCAGGACACCCATGGGGCCTGGGAGGGCAAGAAGGACGTCGAGCTGCTCGAGCCCTACATCCTGGACAAGGAGAAGCGCCGTGCGCTGCCGATCATCGGCGACCCCGATCCGGAGACGATCTGGCGGCTCGAGCTGTTCTTTAACGCGATCGCGCTGTCGATCGAGAAGGCCACCGGCGTGATGATCTCGCCGATGCTGAAGATGAGCCATGAGGGCTTTGGCCGCATGGTGCTGATCGGCGGCCGGCTGATCGTGGTCAACAAGCAGCTGCGCGACGTGCACCGCTTCGGCTTCGACAATCTCGGCAAGCTGGCCGACGAGGGCGACAAGTTCGTCAAGGCCGGCGTCGAGATGATCGAGAAGTTCAAGGACGTCGCGAATTACTAACGGCGAGGATGAGAGAGATGAGCGACCTGGATACATTGAAGGCCGAGATCAAGAAGCTGTCGGCCCGCGCCATGGATGCCAAGATGAACCTGCACGATCTGTCGGAGGAACTGCCCGTCAATTGGGACCAGATCCTGCCGACCGCGCAGAAGGCGCACGAGGCATTCGCCGAGCTGGAGAAGAAGCGGGCCGAGCTGAAGAAGCTCGAGGCCGCGTAAAGCCCGCACAAGGACCTGTCACTATGTCCAATTCAACCCGCGACGGCCGCGACTGGCGGCCGGACTATCTGGTCGCCATCGACGCGGCCAAGTGCATCGGCTGCGGCCGCTGCTACAAGGTCTGCGGCCGCGAGGTGATGACCCTGAAGGGCATCAACGACGAGGGCGAGTTCGTCGAGCTCGACGACGACGAGGATGACGAGGTCGAGAAGAAGATCATGGTCATGCACGACACCGGCGCCTGCATCGGCTGCGGCGCCTGCGCCCGGGTCTGCCCGACCAACTGCCAGACCCATTCGCCGGCGTGATCCTATCGAGCGTGCGGGCATGCTGCGGATGGAAGCAAAATTCACGATCGGCCAGGTGACCCGGCACCGCGTCTACGACCTGCGCGGTGTCGTGTTCGATGTCGACCTGTCCTTCTCCGAGGAGGAAGGCTGGCGCGCCATCACGATGGACAAGCGGCTCGACAAGGAGCAGCCGTTCTATTACCTGCTCGCCGAATGCGGCGATAGCAGCTACATCGCCTATGTACCGGAGCAGAACCTGGTGGCTGACGTCTCCGGCGAGCCGGTGAAGCATCCGGATATCGGCGAGCTGTTCGATGTCGATGACGGCGGGAGCTATCACTACCGCGGGCGGATTTTCCAATAATCGACTGGATATCCAGCCATAGCCGTCATTGCGAGGAGCCGCAGGCGACGAAGCAATCCAGAATCTCCGCGCGGCCCCGGATCGCGTTGCTGTGCTCGCGATGACGATGCTTTATGAGGCACCATCTGTCCGATCGTCATTCCGGGGCGCGCACAGCGCGAGCCCGGAATCCATAACCACGAATGGGTATTGTTTTCCGAGAAGAGCGCCACGTCCATCCCGCGGCTCATCACCGCCTGTGTCTATGGATTCCGGGCTCGCGCTGCGCGCGCCCCGGAATGACGACGGAGAGAGGCGGGCGCAGGCGCCAAGCGGGGACCTACTCGATCCCCTGTTCCCGGGCCTTCCACATCGCGGCGATGCGGAAGCGTTCGTTGATCGCGGCGGGGCTGGCGAGGATCTCGCTCTGGGCGCCGGCGAAGGCGCCCTCGACGATCGCGGCTTCCTCCTTCGTCAACGTGATCCGGCCGGCCATGTGGGTCGCATCCGGCGCCGCTTCCCAGATCTTGCGGCGGTTCGGATGCAGCTTGACCTCGACCAGCTCGAACGCCTCGAGCTCGCCGTCGAGGCAGATCGCCAAGCCGATCACCTCGACCTTGCGGCCGTCCTGCGTGGTCTTGACCAACGTCTTTGCCATGCCTGTGCTCCCGTCACTGATGTCCTGAAGGTCACGCCGCCGCCGGCGTGTCGTCGAGCTGGCTCCATTCCGCCCAGGCGCCGTCATGGACGGCGACGGCGGGAACGCCGAGGCGGTACAGCGCCAGCGCCAGCATGCATGATGTGATGCCCGAGGCGCAGGTGGTGACGATCGGCTTCGCCAGATCGATGCCGGCGGCCGCGAAGCGCGCGGCGAGTGCCTCCGGCGGCAGCAGAACGCCAGTGTCGGGATCGACCAGATCGGCCCAGGGCAGGTTGATGGCGCCGGGGATGTGGCCCTGGCGCTTGAAGGTGAAGACGTCCGGCTGCGTGCCGTCGAACTTGCCGGGGCCGCGGGCGTCCACGAGCTGCGCGCCACTCTGCAGCGCGGCCTGCACCTGCGCCGAGGTCGCAACCAGCTCGGGCCGGAAGCTCGCCGTGAAGCTCGCCGGCGCCGGGCGCACCGGCGTCATCTCCGCCGGCTGCTTCTCCTTGGTCCATTTGCCGAAGCCGCCGTCGAGCAGGGCAACGTTATCGTGGCCGAAGACGCGGAACATCCACCACACGCGGCCTGCGGCCGAACCGCCATAGTGGCGGTCATAGACGATGACGCGATCGGCATTGCTGATGCCGAGCAGCCCGACCTTGTGGGCGAAATCCTCCGCCGTCGGCAGCATATGCGGCAGCGGGTTGGTCTTGTCGGCGACCTGGTCGATGTCGAAATGTACCGAGCCCGGCAGGTGCCGGCCGCGATATTGCGTACGGCCGTCGAGATTGGTGCTCGGGTGATGCCAGGTGCAATCGAGGATCTTGATGCCGGGATCGGCGAGATGCTGCGCCAGCCATTCGGAGCTGACCAGGGCGTCTGATGGATCTCTGCTCATGCATGCGCTCTCGATGAGGGGCCAACGGAAAGGCTGACGCGGACGCGCGTCAGAGCGTCTTCGGCATCGCGTAGCCCGGGCGCGGATGGCTGTCGTAATATTCCGGGCGCTCCGGCCAGCCGCCATCGGCGATGATCTTGAAGGTCGCGACCGTCACCGGCGCGCCGGGCGAGCAGGACACTTCGGTGAACTTGATCTCGCGCTCGCCGGGGCCGGCCGAGAAATCGGCGACCGTGGTGCCGTCGGCCTTGCGGGCGCGGGCGAAGCCGGGCGTGCCGACGGTGGCGGCGGGCACGGCGGCGGCGACGAAATTCGGCTGCTCCAGGCCGTCGACCGCGGGTCCGAAAGCGGGCGAGCCGAAGGTGAAGGTCGCGAGTACGCCGCTGCGGTCGACCGCCTTGTCGGCGGTGGTCGGACGCGCCACCGAGTAGACGGTCAGCGTGCCGCCGTCCAAAGCGGCCTTGATGTCGTCGAGCGAGCTTTCGACGAAGTCCAATGTCACGTTCATGTCGATCTCCTTACAAAGAGAGGCCTTTGCAGGAGAAATTTTCAAGTTCTGTGCCAGTCTCTCGCAACAGCGAGAAGGGACGGTCAGCGGTGGAGTTGCGCGAATCTTGCAACGTGGCTTCTCAGCGAGCCGACCGTCGCTCTCATCGCACAGAAAGCGGCAATGTCGGACATGCGCCAGACATCGATGAGGCCTGACATGACGACCGACGTCGCCTACGCCATCTGCAGCTTCAACGACATCCCGAGCCGCCGCGCCATGGGCTTCCAGCTCATGATCGTCGCGGAGGACGGCAGCCATCGCCCGTGGCCGATCTTCGTGATCCGCTGGGGCAAGCAGGTGTTCGGCTATCTGAACATGTGCCCGCACGACAAGGTGAATCTGGACTGGGAGCGCAACCAGTTCATGGACGGCAACGGCCTGCGCATCCTCTGCGGCAAGCACGGCTCGCTGTTCGAGATCGGCACCGGGATGTGTGTCGACGGCCCGTGCAAGGGCGAGAGCCTGACGCCAGTGGCGCTGTCGGTCATCGACGGCGACATCTGCGTCACCGGCGTGACCCTGGTGGAGGATGACGAGGACGACGAGGAAGAGGCCGGTATGCAGTGTGAGGAAGGCTGAGATCTCACATGAAGTCCCGGCGCGAGGGCCGGGACTTCACTTGGCGTGTGAGGAGGAGACGGCGGTCAAACCGGCCGGTTCTCGTTGCGGTTTTTCACCGGCTCCATCTTGGCCAGCGCGTCGGCATAGGCAATGAGCTCATAGCTCTCGCTGAACTTCACGGCGGCGTCGAGGACGTAGTCCAGCTTGCCGGCGGTATCGAGCTTCTTGATGTCGTTCTTGTCGATCGACAACAGATCCATCATCTCCTTCCAGACCGTCGATTCATCGCACGGCAGGACGTAGAACGTCACGTCGCCCATCTTGATGCGATACTTCGCCAGCAGGTCGATGTTGTTGCAGAACATGAAGTAGCTGCCGTCAGGCTTCAGCAGGCCCTTGAGCACCTCCACCGCCGTCTCGAGATAGGCGAGCGAGTGGATGTAGCCGACCAGCACAGGAATCGTCGGCTCGCCGTCATTGACGATCGTCAGCACCTGCTCGATCGAGAAATCCGGCGGGCGCTTCTCGTCGGCGACCTGGGTCTGGAATTTCAGCGCGATGTCGCCGCGGAAGCCGAACCGGCCGGGCTTCGTGGTCGGCGCCTTCAACACGGCGTTGAGCAGCCGTCCTTCCTTGTCGAGCTGCGCGAGCGCGGTGGTCTCGATCGCAACCGTCTTCTCCAATGTCGTCATCAGCAATCCCCTCGCATGTCCTTCATGAGCCGTTCGCCGCACGGCGCGGTCAAAAGGGCGGTGATGCAAGTTGTCTGCCGATGTTTGTTGCGCGTTGATTTGCTTGAGATTTTCGTCCGCCGGGCCGGCCGATTGTCGCGTTTGCGCCGCGACATTCTGACGTCACGGGCGCGACACGACGCGAGGCGCGCCTGTCGCAAAGCCGACACGCGTCGGAAACGCCACAGCGACATCGCGAAAAGCCGTGTTCTTTCAGGCGATTGATGCATGGCACGAGACTTGCCAATTCCGTTCGCAACAGCCGAATGGGAAAGGCCAGACGATGATGATCAACCTGACCGACAGCGCCATCAATGCGGTCCGCAACGCGATCACGACCTCCGACAAGCCGGTCGACGGCCTGCGGATCATGGTCGAAGCCGGCGGCTGCGCCGGGCTCAAATACAACATGGGCCTCGTCAGCGGCAGCGAGCCCGAGGACACGGTGATCGAGCGCGAGGGCGTGCGCGTGCTCGTCGATCACAAGAGCCTCGAATATCTCGAGGGCACGACGATCGATTTCGTCGTCGCGCTGGAGGGCTCCGGCTTCACCTTCGAGAACCCCAACGCCAAGTCGAGCTGCGGCTGCGGCAAGTCCTTCGCCTGAGCCGTCGTTCGCTTAAATCCTTCGCTTGATCCATCAACACGAGAGAAGTGACATCATGCTGGTCGAAACCCAGGGCGTCGTCGAGGCGCCGGCTCAGATGAGCGAACGCGAGCGGATCATCCGGGCCGTGATCGAGGAGGTTCGTCCGAACCTCAAGCGCGACGGCGGCGATTGCGAGCTCGTCGAGATCGACGGCAACAAGATCATGGTCAAGCTCGCCGGCGCCTGCATTTTCTGCAAGCTCGCCAGCGCGACCCTGGAAGGCATCCAGGCCCGCATGATCGAGAAGCTCGGCGAGTTCGTCCGTCTCGTTCCGGTGGCCGGCGCTGCGAAGGCGCGGCATTAAGGAGCGGCCGTGCGTCCGGTGTATCTCGACAACAACGCCACGACGCGCGTCGACCCTGAGGTCGTCGCGGCGATGTTGCCGTTCTTCACGGACCAGTTCGGCAATGCCTCGTCCTCGCATGCCTTCGGCAGCGAGGTCGCGGGCGTCGTCCGCCAGGCGCGCAAGAGCCTGCAGGCGCTGCTCGGCACCGCGTTCGACCACGAGATCGTCTACACCTCGGGCGGGACGGAATCCGACAACACCGCGATCCTCTCGGCGCTCGAGACTCAAGAGGGCCGCGACGAGATCGTCACCACCGCGGTCGAGCATCCCGCGATCCTGACGCTGGTCGAGTATCTCCGCGACAAGCGTGGAATGACGGTGCACCTGATCGGTGTCGATGCCGCCGGGCGGCTCGATGTCGACGCCTACAAGCGCGCGCTGGGGCCGCGCACCGCGATCGCCTCCGTGATGTGGGCGAACAACGAGACCGGTACTCTGAATCCGATTCCGGAACTTGCCAAGCTTGCACATGAGGCTGGCGCGCTGTTCCATACCGACGCCGTGCAGGCGGTCGGCAAGATCGCCATCGACCTGAAATCCGCCGGCGTCGACATGCTGTCGCTGTCCGGACACAAGCTGCACGGGCCGAAGGGCATCGGTGCGCTGTATGTCAGGAAGGGCACGCCGTTCGCGCCGCTGGTGCGCGGCGGCCCGCAGGAGCGCCGCCGGCGTGGCGGCACCGAGAACGTTCCCGCCATCATCGGCCTCGGCAAGGCGGCCGAACTTGCCGCAAAGCATCTCGCCGACGAGCAGGGGCGTGTCCGCGCGCTGCGCGACCGGCTGGAGCAGGGCATCATCCAGGGCGTCGGCCATTGCGCCGTGCTCGGCGATCCCGATCAGCGGCTGCCGAACACCGCCAACATTGCCTTCCGGCATCTCGAAGGCGAGCCGATCGTGATGCGGTTGAACCAGGCCGGCATCGCCGCCTCGCTGGGATCTGCCTGCGCTTCCGGCTCTATGGAGCCGTCGCATGTGCTCAGGGCGATGAACGTACCGCCGGAGCTGCTGCGCGGCGCGGTCCGCTTCTCGCTGTCGCGTGACACCACGGACGACGACATCACGCGTGTGCTTGCCGTGCTGCCCGACATCGTCGGCCGTCTCCGCGAGACCTCGCCGGCCTGGCTGCAGCATTACCCCTCGCACGCGGCGGACGCCGTTCGATCCACGGAGCTTACGTAATGAAAGTCATGATCCGCCGCTCGCCGGAAACCGGCCTCTCCATCTACGTCCCCAAGAAGGATTTGGAGGAGCCGATCGTCGAGACCGAGCACGAGACCCTGTGGGGCGGCTGGATCCGCATCGCCAATGGCTGGGTGCTCGAGCTGCCGCAGATGGCCGCCGACACGCGGCTGCCGATCACGATCAATGCGCGCAAGCGCGGTGGAGAAGGGGACGAGTGATGAACGCGCCGCTTCCTCATATCGACATCATCAAGCAGGCCGACGCCGAGGCGCTGCTGAAGGACGTCGTCGCCAAGCTCAAGGCTGGCAAAATCGTTCCGTTTCTCGGTCCCGCGGTGTCGGAGCAGTCCGGCGCCCCCGTGCCGATGAATCCGGAGGCGCTGGCCGCGTTCTTCGGCACCAAGGTGGCGCTGCCGCGTCGCGCGAAGGGCAATGCCTGGGCCTCGGCACAGCACATCGAGAGCACGCGCCATCGCTCGACGGTGACGGCGCTGATGTCGGAAGCTTTCGCCGCGCCGGTTGCGCCGACGCCGCTGCAGCAGCATCTCGCGTCGCTGCCGCTGCCGATGATCGTCGACAGCTGGTATGACGGCGCAATGCGCACCGCGTTGGCCGGCCGCAGCGATTGGGGCGAGGTCCAGGGCATCACCCGCGCCCATATCGGCGAAGACCGCTGGTATCGCTTCTATGGCGCGGATGGCGGCGAGAGCGATCGCGAGAAGGCCAACGGCTGGACCACGCTGCTGTACAAGCCGCATGGCGGCATCACGCCGGCGAAGAATTTCCTCATCACCGACGCCGACTATGTCGAGGTCCTGACCGACATCGACATCCAGACGCCGATTCCCGACACCGTCAAGGATCGCCGCACCGACCGCGGCTTCCTGTTCATCGGCTGCCGCTTCAACGACCAGCTGCTGCGTACCTATGGCCGCCAGGTCATCAAGCGCTCGGGCAGCGAGCACTACGTCCTGGTCGAGCCGGATACGCTGTCGAAGAACGAGCTGAAATTCTTCATCGCCGAGCGGCTGACGCCGATCGCGATCCCGCTCGCCCGCGCCACCGAGATCATCATCGGCGGCTGAACGCGATCCGTTGCAATCACGAACAGCGCGGCCCAAGGCCGCGCTGTTTTGCTGTGCGTCCGCGCGTCGTTCGAGTCTGTAACGTTTCTAACAACGCATCAAACGAGAGGCTTTCGCATGTTGGCAAGGCGACAGCCGCGATGATTTTGCTAAGGCGTTGATAGTTCGCAAGAATGATCTTGTCCACGGCGTGGCACGCGAGTTGCTGAACTCCTTACCAAGGCGGTTTGCGGCTCGCCAGCAACGTTAAGGAGCGGACATGGACGCGTCAGTGCAGCACGAACAGGCGACGATACCGGACGGCGACAAGCTGAGCTCGGTGATGCAGACCATCGCAGAACACAAGGGCTGCGGCACCTCGGGCGGCAGCGGCAAGGCGAGCTGCGGCTCGGGTGCCGGCGAGAACGACCTGCCGCCGGAGATCTGGGAGAAGGTGAAGAACCATCCCTGCTACAGCGAGGAGGCGCATCACCACTACGCGCGCATGCATGTCGCCGTGGCGCCCGCCTGCAACATCCAGTGCAACTACTGCAATCGCAAATATGACTGCGCCAACGAGTCGCGTCCGGGCGTCGTCAGCGAGAAGCTCTCGCCGGAGCAGGCCGCCAAGAAGGTGCTGGCCGTCGCCTCGACCATTCCGCAGATGACCGTGCTCGGCATCGCCGGCCCGGGCGATCCGCTCGCCAACCCCGAGAAGACCTTCAAGACTTTCGAGCTGATCGCGCGCACCGCGCCCGACATCAAGCTCTGCCTCTCGACCAACGGTCTCGCGCTGCCCGACCATGTCGACACCATCGCCGGCTTCAACGTCGACCACGTCACGATCACCATCAACATGGTCGATCCCGAGATCGGCGCCAAGATCTATCCCTGGGTGTTCTGGAAGCACAAGCGCTACACCGGCGTCGAAGCCGCGAAGCTGCTGACCGACCGCCAGCTGCAGGGCCTGGAGATGCTGACCGAGCGCGGCATCCTCTGCAAGGTCAACTCGGTGATGATCCCCGGCGTCAACGACAAGCACCTCGTCGAGGTCAACAAGGCGGTGAAGTCGCGTGGCGCCTTCCTGCACAACATCATGCCGCTGATCTCCTCGCCCGAGCATGGCACCGTGTTCGGCCTAACCGGCCAGCGCGGCCCGACCGCGCAGGAGCTCAAGGCCCTGCAGGACGAGTGCGAAGGCGAGATGAACATGATGCGGCACTGCCGCCAGTGCCGCGCCGACGCCGTCGGCCTGCTCGGCGAGGACCGCTCGGCGGAGTTCACCACCGACAAGATCATGGCGATGGAGGTGAACTACGACATCGACAGCCGCAAGGCCTATCAGGAGGCGGTCGAAAGCGAGCGCGTCGCCAAGGTCGTCGCCCGCCAGGAGGAGCTTGCTTCGCTCGCCGGCCAGTCCAGCGACATCAAGCTGCTGGTCGCGGTGGCGACCAAGGGCTCGGGCCTGATCAACGAGCATTTCGGCCACGCCAAGGAGTTCCAGGTCTACGAACTCTCCACGGCCGGTGCGAAGTTCGTCGGTCACCGCCGCGTCGATTTGTACTGCCAGGGCGGCTATGGCGACGAGGACAGCCTGGAGACCGTGATCCGCGCCATCAACGACTGCCATGCGGTGTTCGTGGCCAAGATCGGCGGCTGCCCGAAGAGCGACCTGCAGGCCGCCGGCATCGAGCCGGTCGACCAGTTCGCCCACGAGTTCATCGAGAAGTCGGCGATCGCTTGGTTCAAGAGCTATCTCGACAAGGTCAACAGCGGCGAGATCCAGCACGTCGTGCGCGGTGACGCCGAGATCCGCCAGGGCGCTCTGACCTCGGCGGCGTGAGATCCGATCCCGGCGGCGCTCCGGCGCCGCCGGCCCCTTTCGACAGGAGCGTTTCATGACTTTGAAGATCATTGCTTCGCAATGCACGAGCTGCTCGGCCTGCGAGCCCGAATGCCCGAACGTGGCGATCTCCGAGAAGAACGGCACCTTCGTGATCGACCCCAAGAAGTGCACCGAGTGCATCGGCCATTTCGACGAGCCGCAATGCGCCGCGGTCTGCCCGGTCGACAACACCTGCGTCATCGACAATTCGTTCCCGCGCTATCAGCCGCCGGCCTGAGGAGACCCCGATGAACTTTACGCTCACGCCAGCTGCGCAGAAATTCATGCGCATGATGCTGAGGGCCGACGGCGGCGCCGGTGCTGGCTTCCGCCTCGCGGTGTCGCCCGGCGGCTGCTCGGGTCTCGCCGCGGACATCAGCGTGCTCGCGACGCCACTCGCCGGCGACGCCGTGGTCGAGCGCGACGGCGTCAAGCTGTTCCTGCCGGCGGAAAGCCGCCTGCTGCTCGACGGCGTCACGATCGATTTCGCTGACACCGCGACCCAGACCGGCCTCGTGTTCCACGACCCGAAGCAGGTGTCGTGCTCCAGCCACGCGCTGAAGGCGCTGCAGGACTAGGACAACCAACAATGCCGACCGATGCCCGGCCCAGCTCCCAGACTGCCATCGAGGACGCGCTGCTTGCCGACGCGCTGCTCGGTGGCGGACTGCCGGAGGAGGCCGAGCGACATCTCTGGGAGGCGGGCCAAAGCTATCACCTCGACGACATCGCCGAGGCGCATCTGAAGCAGGCCGAGGCGCTGGCGCCGGATCATGCCGCGGTCCTGATCGGCTTCTATCGGTTCTATTTCTACAAGGGGCGGCTCAACGACGCGCTGCGCATCGCCAAGCGCTGCCTCGCCAAGGCCGCGATTGAAAACCATCTGCCGCCGCATTGGCGCGACGTCCGGCCGGAGCATGCCGAGTTCGGCAGCTTCGACCACATGCTGCCGCGCTTCTTCATGTTCACCTTGAAGGGCTACGCTTACTTGCAGATGCGGCTCGGCAATCTCGTCGAGGGGCGGCTTGCGGTGCAGAAGCTGCTCGACCTCGATCCTACCGACAAGATCGGCGCGCGCGTGCTGCTCGAGGTCGTCGACCGGGTGGAGCTCGACGATGAGTGACGACATCGACGAAGCCATTGACTGGCAGGGTAACGAGATCAGCTGCACCGGCTGCGCCCACGAGCAGCTGAGCGCGACCGGTGGCTGCAAGCTCCGCCACGCCTGCGTGCACGACCGCTATGCGCGGCGCATCGACCGTTTCTTCAACTGGAATCCGGGGCTCGCCAACGATTACGTCAAGCACCCGCATTTCGAGGTGCGGGCGATCGCGGCCAAGCATGCGAGCCCGTTCTATCTGCCGCCGCTGCTCGACGACCCGGAGGAGACGGTGCGCTGGAATGCGGCGCGGCGGCTGCCGAAGCGATTGGTGCTGCGTCTGCGCCATGATCCGCATCGCGAGGTCCGCATCCGTATCGCCACCGTGCTCGATCCCGAAGACCTGATGCCGATGATGATGGATGACGACTATTACGTCCGTCTGGTCGTCGCGCGCCGGATCGTGCCGTCCGTGCTCGGCCGCATGATGGGCGATCCCGAAGCCGAGGTCCGCCGGGTCGTCGCGCGCCGCATTCCGAGCGACTGGCTGCTCGGCATGATCAGCGATCCCGATGCGCGGGTCCGCCTGGAGATCGCCGAGCGCCTGGCGCCGGATCTGCTGACAGCGATGCGCAAGGATGCCGACTGGCGCGTGCGCCACGAAGTCGCGAGCCGCATCCCGCTCGGCGAACTCGCCGAACTCGCGCGGGATGAGGATCCGCTGGTGCAGGAGATGGCGCGCGGCCGGCTCGAGAACCGTTCGGGAGCTGCGATGGAGAAACCGGCATGAGCAACATCGTTCGTGACAGCGAGGTCGTCGAGCTGTCGGCGCCGCCCTACTTCACCTTCGGCGAGAAGGTGAAGGCGAAGCGGACCATCCGCAACGACGGCACCTATGCGGGCAAGGAGATCGGCGAGATCCTCGCGAAGAAGGGGGAGATCGGCTACGTCGTCTCGATCGGCACCTTCCTGCAGCAGTTCTACATCTACGGCGTCGAGTTTCTCGAAAGCGGAAACCGCGTCGGCATGAAACGCAAGGAGCTCGAATCCACCGTTCCCCGCGGGGAGGCCGAGGACGAGCTGCCGCTGCCGGGAGCGTACAGATCATGATCGAACCGCGGATGCCGAAATACCAATGGGGCCAGCGCGTCAAGGCGCTGATCGACCTCGTCAATGACGGCTCGTTCCCGAATGCGCCGGCGGAAGCCAAGCTGGTCGGCATCGGCGACATGGGCGAGATCGTGCAGGTCGGCACCCATACCGAAGCGAACATGCCGATCTATCTCGTCGAATTCGGCGAGCAGCTCGTCGTCGGGTGTCTCGAGGAGGAGATCGTCCCGGTCTGAGGGCGATGATCGATCATGGTGGCAGCCGCGCTTAAGCCCAGCTTCGTCCTGCCTGCGCATCCCAACGAGTTGGATCGCAAGCGGATCGAGCGCGCGCTGAAGTCGCGCAAACGCTACCGCTACGTCGAGCCGACGGTCGTGCCGGTCGATGAAGGTTATCAGGTCCGCAGTCCGTGCTGCTCGCGCAACATCGACAAGGACGGCGGAGTGATCGACGTGGCGCTGCTGCGTCATGATCCCGCGAAGACGATGTGGAAGCTGTTCTGGAGAGATCACGCGAAGGGGATCTGGGAGCTGCACAGTGTGCACCAGCGGTTGACCGCGGCGGTCGACGAGCTGAACGCCGACCCCGAGCGGATCTTCTGGCAGTAACGAGGAGGACGGGTGAGATGGCATTGGCCGAGCAGGAACTGAATGAGATCGCCCAGGTGCTCGAGCAACCTGACGCCGGGAGCACCGCGTTCGGCGAGCTGCGCCGCCGCTTTCCCAAGCTGGTTCTGACGCGGTGCGATGCCTCGGATGTCACCGAAGTGCCGTTCCGCAGCTACGCGGCGTTCGACCTGCATCTGCTCGACGCCAGCGAGCACTGCGCGGGAGTCACGGACGACCCGGCCAAGGCCACCGGCCTCATCCTGGCGAAGCGGGGCTGATCATGACCAAGCCCTATCTGGTGCATGACGCCGACCGGCAGGAGCAGGACGAGGCCGAGCTGACGCCGGTCGAGGCGAGCTTCATCCCGCTGTCCGATCCGGATATCACGACGGCGGAGATCGCGGCCGTGGATGCCGCGTTGCGCTCGCCGCGGCTGTCCCACGGGCCGCTGGTCGAGGAGTTCGAGGCGGCGTTCGCCGCCTATCTCGGGCGCAAATACGCCATTGCTGTGCCGAGCGGAACACTCGGCCTTGTCCTGGTCTTGAAGGGCCTGGGAATCGGTCCCGGCGACGAAGTGATCGCGTCGTCCTATTCGTTCCGCGAGGTCGCGCATGCGATCAGCATCGTCGGCGCCAAGCCGGTGTTCGCCGACATCGACTATTATTCCGGCACGTTGGCGCCGAACAAGATCGAGGCGCGGATCACGGCCAAGACCAAAGCGATTCTGGCCGGCAACACCAATGGCCATCCGGCCAAGTGGTCGGAGCTGCACGCGATCGCCAAGGCGCACAGCCTGACGCTGCTCGAGGACTCGACCGAGGCGATTGGCTCGAAGTACAAGGGCGCGCTGGTCGGCACCTTCGGCGCGGCCTCGGTGTTCGACTTCTCGCAGCCGTTTGCGCTGACCTGCGGCGAGGGCGGCATGGTCGTGACCGACGATGTCGACATCGCCGTGGCGGTGCGGCGCCACCGCTCGCACCGGCTCGACGAGCGGAGCTCGGTCGTGGTCAGCGGTACGCCGTCGCATCAGGCGGTCATGGGCGACGTCACCGCGGCGCTCGGGCTCGCGCAGCTCAAGCGGATCGACGAGATCCTCGAACGGCGCCGGCTGATCGAGCAGATCTATTACAGCCAGGTGCAGTCCTTCGAGGGCATCAAGGATCCCTATGTCGGTCCAGATGTCACCGAGGTGAACTGGTTCCTGTACCAGGTGCATCTGGGGACTCGCTTCTCGAAGTCCAGCCGCGACTCGATCGTCGAGGATCTCCGCGTCGAGCAGGTCGAGGCTGTCGCCTATTCCAATCCGCTGCACCTGCAGCGCCACTATTTCGACATGGGCTACAGGCGCGGCGACTATCTGGTGACCGAGAAGGTCGCCGATCGCGTGGTGGCCCTGCCGTTCCACGTCCATCTGACCACCGACCAGATCGCCTTCATCGTCGCGACGATGAAGGACGCCTCGGTCAATGTCGGAGCGGGCGCTGCGATCTACTGACGTGAAATGAACTCAACCCACTAAAGGAGAACATCAATGGCAACTCTGACGGTCATGCCCTCTGGAAAGACGATCGAGGTGGGCGAGGGCACCACCATTCTCGCGGCGCTGCTCGCGGCCGAGGTCGAGATCCCGCATAAGTGCGAGGGCCAGGCCAAGTGCGGCTCCTGCCACATCTTCCTGCAGGAGGGACGCAAGGGCGTGTCGAAGGTCAGCAAGCTCGAGAACGAGAAGCTGGATACCATCGTCGGCGTCGGCTCCAAGTCCCGCCTCGCGTGCCAGGCGACGATCCTCGGCACCGAGAACGTCAAGATCGAGCTGCTCGGCTTCTCGTCAGGTCTGTAACAGGAGGACATCATGGACAATGTCACGCTTCACGTTCGTTTCGCCCCGGATGGCACCGTCGCCGAGATCAGCGAGCGGCCGGCGACCTTGACGCCGCAGCAATGGTTCAACAAGCTCAGCGAGGCGATCGGCCTGAAGGCCTACCAGACCTTTGCCGGCGGCCGCGGCGTATTCAAGACCACGCGCGAACAGATCGAGGCCTTGAAGACCGCGGCCTGATCGGTTGCGTCCTCAACCAAGAGCGAAGCGGCGGCGCGATGACGGATACAGGACAGGACTGTCAGTTCTTCGTCTCGTATACGGGCGTCAAGCTGCCGCTGCGGCTGGTGACGCCGATCGCGCCGGAGCAGCTCTCGAACCGCAACACGTTCATCCGCGGCTATTTCAATGCCGCCGGCGTGCTGACCGGGTTCGAGAAGGTGGTGTATGGCGAGGTCGAGCTGACGCACCGCTACAGCTACCATGCCAACGGAGCGTTGCGCAGCGCCGAGATCGTCATGCTCGACGAGGAGCCGGCGACACTGCATTTCGATGAGACCGGCGCAGCCGTTGCCGGCCAGGACGCCGCATGAGGGAAGCGCCGTGACCGTCGCCAAGCTGATCGAGGCCCTTGCCAGCATGCCCAAGGACGCTATCGTGCTGATGGACTCCGGCGCCGGATTGTCGCGGGTCGACGCGCTGGAGCTCGTGGCCGAGCAGGGGCCGGGCGCGCCGGCCGAGGTGATCCTGCAGCCTAGCTTGGACGAATAGAGACGGAACGGAGCGATGGCGGACGCAGGCACGACAGAGACGGACACGTCGGCGGCAGGGCCGGTGATTACGCCCTATGAGCGGATCGGCGGCGCCGTCGTGGTCGACCGCCTGGTCGAGTTGTTCTACCACCGCATGGATACGCTGCCCGAGGCCAAGACGATCCGCGACATGCACGGCACCAATCTCGGACCAATCAAGGTCGTGCTGAAGCGTTATCTTTCGGAATGGCTCGGCGGCCCGAAACTGTACTCCCCCGAGAAGGGCCACCCGCGCCTGCGCCAGCGCCACATGGGTTTTCCGATCGGCAACGCCGAGCGCGATGCGTGGCTGCTGTGCATGCGCGGCGCGCTCGAGGAGACGGTGACGGACGTGGCGGCCCGCCAGGATGTCGACGCCGCCATGACCAAGCTCGCCGACTGGATGCGCAATCAGGCCGGCAATCCCCATGACGCGCGGGCTGCGCGGCCGTGAGGCCGGGTCACCGTCTCAGGCGTCATTGCGAGGAGCCGAAGGCGACGAAGCAATCCAGAGTCGTCGCGGGACTCTGGATTGCTTCGCTTCGCTCGCAATGACGGAGACACGAGGCGTAGGCGTAGGGTGGGCAAAGCGAAGCGTGCCCACCGGCCGCTAGATCCGCAGACACCGCCGTTGGAATGGTGGGCACGGCGCGCGTCAAGCGGTGCTAAGTTATCACCGCCAGTGGCGCCTTTGCCCACCCTACGCGACCTCGGCTAATACAACGGCACCCCGAAGAAGTTTTCATCATCGCCGCCCCAGGCCCGGTGCAAGGCCAGCGCGTTCTGCCATTGCGCCATCTCGGTCTCGCTGGCGTTGCGGTGGGTGATCTTGCCCTCCGGCATCTCCGCCAGCAGATAGGTCTTGCCGTTGCGGATGAAGCGGTTGAGGTCCTTGGTGTCGTTGGGCCGCACCACACAGCGCGGCCGCTCGTCGATCAGGATGGTGGTCGGCTGCATTGCGACGCTCGCTCCATCGGGTGTCAATCGGCGGGCGGACCCATGTCGTCATCCGCCTTTTTCTTCTTTTTCTTGTCGACCTTGGCGAGCGCATAGGCGCCGGCGTTCTTCAGGGTGATCGGCGGCTGGCCGACGACATATTGCGAGATCCAGGCGAGCGTGCGCTCCTGCGCCAGCGCGCTGGCGGTCTCATCATAGGTCTCGCCCTCGGCGTCGAAGTCGTGGGCGGCGTTCGGATAGGAGAAGGCGCTGACCTCGGGATGGTCGGCGCGGAACATGCTCACGGCTGGAAACGGCACGACCGCATCGGCTTCGCCGAAGTGCAGCAAGGTCGGGACCTTGCGCTTGGCGCCGGCGGCGTCGACCACGCCGGTCGCGTAGTAGCTGACGGCGCAGGCAAGCCCGGACACGCGGTTCGCGGCGTTGTAGGCGAGGCCGCCGCCGGCACCGTAGCCGACCACGGCCACCTTGCCGCAGTCCTTGACGCTGTCGACGGTCGACTGGATTTCTGCAAGCAGAGGGGCGACCGGATCCTGTGCCGCCGCCGGCGCCTCGCCGTCTGCCGTGGTCTCGACCGCCGCCGGCGGTGTCAGCTCCGGCGTGATCACGACATAGCCGCTCGCGGCGAAGGCATCGGCGACCTTGCGGACCTTGCTGCAGCCGTTGCCGTCCGGCAGCACGACGATGGCGCCTTTGGGCGTGTCGGCTGGATCGGCACGGAACGCCTGGAACGTATGTCCGTCGTTGGCGGTGAGCTTGATGGTGCTCTCGGTAGCCATGTGATGCTCCTGTTTCGTTCGGCGCGGCCCGCGCGCGTTACAACAAGCCCAGCTCCAGGGCGGTCTCTTCCGACATCCGCGACTTGTCCCACGGCGGCTCGAACACGAGCGTGACCTTGACGGAGACGACACCTTCGACGGCCTGCACCGCGTCCTCGACCATGCGGACGATCTCGCTCGCGACCGGGCACCCGGGCGCCGTGAGCGTCATGTCGATCTCGACCGCGCCGCCGCCTTCATGCGCGATGCGATAGACCAGACCGAGGTCGTAGACGTTCACCGGAATCTCCGGGTCGTACACCGTCCGTAGCGCGGCGATCACGCTCTCGGCGGCATTTTGGGAGCCGGTCGCCAGCGCGCTCTGCGACGGGGAGGGAGGGGGAGCGGCGTGCATGCTCATCATGCGTTGGGTCCTCTCATTGTCCTGGTTCGCACCGGGGGATGGTCGTTGGGAGTCCTGTCGAGATTGCGCTGAAGATGCTGCATGGCCGGGGCCTCACTCCGCACCGAGCCCGTCGGCGAGCGCCGCCACGACGGGCCACCCGACGGCGCCGGACGGATCGAGCTGGCGCAGCGCGGCCAGCATTTCGGCCGCGCTGTCGGGATCGTTCTTGCGCAGATGGATGAAGGCCAGTGCCTTCAACGTGTAAAGCGCGAAGCGGCCGGCGCCGTCGGGCAGCGGATCATGCGGCACCCATTGCCGCCAATCCGAAGACCAGCCAGCCTGGCGCGCCGCCTCGGCGAGGCCGAGCTCGGCAACGGCCTTGGCCTCGTCGAGGTGGCCTTGATAAGTGTGAATCTTATAGAGACAGAAATAGGTCGGCAGCTCCTGCGGGGCGGCAGCGAGCGCCTGGCGAAACAGCCGGTCGGCGCGGGCGTGGTCGCGGCGATAGGCCGCCACGCCCTGCTGCAGCAGCGCGTCGATCTCCTCGGGAAGATCGCCGAAGTTGATCGTGTCGGGTTCACTGACGAGTTCGAGCATCTGCATTGACCTCGATCAAATCGTTGCAAGACGCGGACCGTTTTTGCGGTGGTGCAGCAGAGGCCGTCATCGTCGCGAAGCCGGCGAAAACGCGCGGGCCTGTTGGATTTTGAACGCCGAGCCTGGGTCGCATCGTCGTCCTTGTCGCAAAGCCGACGCGCTCGTCGTCAAATCGCCGCTTGAGCAGAGCCGGGACAGCGTCCGGTACCCGCAAATCGCTGGTTCGGAGCTTGCATGACGCCATCATCAATCCAGCGGGAGACACAACGATGGCGATGACAGCAACTGATATCGAACGTCTGATCAAGGAGGCGTTCCCGGATGCAGTCGTCGTGATCGAAGACCTGGCCGGTGACGGCGACCATTATTCGGCACGCGTCACCTCGCAGGCTTTCGCCGGGAAGAGCCGGGTGCAGCAGCATCAGATGGTCTATTCGGCCCTCAAGGGTCAGATGGGCGGCGTGCTGCATGCGCTGGCGCTCGAGACGTCATTGCCGAAATGATCGCTGCCGCGACACATCCAGGGACGAAAGGATAATACAATGTCGACATCCGAACGCATTCAGAAGCTGATCGACAGCAATGACATCGTTCTCTTTATGAAGGGCGTGCCGGCGGCGCCGCAATGCGGCTTCTCGGCTGCCGTTGCGCAGATCCTGGCTAAGCTCGACGTCCCCTATGAAGGCGTCAACGTGCTGGCCGATCCCTTCATCCGCGAGGGCATCAAGGAGTTCTCCAACTGGCCGACCATTCCTCAGCTCTACATCAAGGGCGAGTTCGTCGGCGGTTGCGACATCGTGCGCGAGATGTTCCAGGCCGGCGAGCTCGCGACGCTCCTGACCGAAAAGGGCATCAAGGCGGCCGCATCATGAGCGACGGCGGTGTCGCAGAGGCGGAAGACGATTTCGAGATTCCGCAGCTCTACAAATATCACGCCTTCGTCTGCCTGACGCAGCGTCCGCCCGGCCATCCGCGCGGCAGCTGCGGCGCGCTCGGCGTGCAGCCGCTGTGGGACCGGCTGACCAAGACCATCGAGGCGCAGCGGCTGACGGATGTCGGCGTCACCGCGGCCGGCTGCTTCGGCTTCTGCAGCGCCGGGCCGATGATGGTGGTCTATCCCGATGGCATCTGGTATCGGCCGACCAAGCCCGAGGATATCGACGAGATCGTCGAATCGCACTTCAAGCAAGGGAAGCGCGTCGACCGGCTGGTGATGGTGCTGAAGCGCTGAGGCTTCGACCGGAGCCGCTCAGCGCGGCTCCGGACAGGGCGAGGCCTCGGGCCGCGTGCAGCCCTGGACGTCGTCGAGATCATCCTCCCGCTGCAGCAGCGACAGCACCGGCTCGCGATCGAAGCCGGCGCAGCACTGGCCGCCGGCCTCGATCAGGGGACGGCGGATCAGCAGCGGATCCTCCAGCATCAGGTCGATGGCTGCGACCGCGTTGGTCGCCTCCGGCTCGATCTCTCCGGATTTGACGCGCGGCGAGGCCGGGTTGAACCAGGACCACACCGGCGTTCCGGCGAAGTAGGCGCGCAGCCGCTCACCGGTCCACGGTTCGGTCAGGAGATTTCGCGCGACGACCTCGTGGCCGGCGCGAGTCAGCATCAACTTCTGCCGGGCATTGGTGCCGCAGCCCGGCTTCTCGTAGAACACGACCGTGGTCACGTCAGAGCCCGCCGAGCTGCACCAGCTGCGCGCCGCCGGCGCGGCCGAGGATGGTGTCGACCTTCTTGCGCACGGACTCGATGGTCAGTGGTTTGACCACCGCGCCATGCGCGCCCGCCTTCAGTCCTTCGATGGCGATCGCCTCGTCGGCCTTCGCGGTCACGATCAGGATCCGGACGCCCTTGAACTTGGCGGCGATCTCGCGCACCAGCTCGGGCCCGCGCTGCTTCAGAAAGGACACCCCGAGCAGCACCACGTTCGGCGCCAGCCAGTCGACGCCCTTCTCATAGGCTTCTTCCGGCGTCGCCAGCTCATGAGTCTCGATCTCATCGTGCAACATGAACTGCAGGGCCGCGCGGGTGATCTCGTCATCATCGATCACGAACACGCGCCGCTGGTCCACCGCTTTCGCCGTTTCAACTCCGATCTGCATCGCATCCTCCTCAAATCTTCGCAAGATCCTTGGCCGCAAGGCTGCGACAAGGATCTAGCAAATCCCGTTCCGGGCTTTTCGCTGCTGAAAACCCTGCATTCTTGTGTCGTTTCGGACAGCGCAGCGCCGTCGACATCTTGCGAAGCATTCCGATGTCGGGTTTGCAACAACCCGCATCGCTCGCCGGTTTGTTTGGCATCTCCTTCTAAACACGATCATTTTTCAGCGCCGCTGGCGATGGCACAGCCGTTGCAAAACTCCGTTCAGGCAATGGTTGAGGGCTGAGTGCACGCCGACGCTTCGGACGAGCGATGCTCTCCTTCCCAATAACCCGTCTGCCGGTTCGGACACATGAGAGGACGCGGTCACGCTCCGCTGCAAGCGGGCGCGGCCATAGCAATCGGTTGATGGAGAGCAGAATGGCATCCCTGCGACAAATCGCATTCTACGGCAAAGGCGGCATCGGCAAGTCGACGACGTCGCAAAACACCCTGGCCGCGCTGGCCGAGATGGGTCATCGGATCCTGATCGTCGGCTGCGACCCCAAGGCGGATTCGACCCGCCTGATCCTGCACGCCAAGGCGCAGGACACCATCCTGAGCCTGGCCGCTGCCGCCGGCAGCGTCGAGGACCTCGAGATCGAAGAGGTCATGAAGGTCGGCTATCGCGACATCCGTTGCGTCGAGTCCGGCGGTCCGGAGCCGGGCGTCGGCTGCGCCGGCCGCGGCGTGATCACCTCGATCAACTTCCTGGAAGAGAACGGCGCCTATGAGGACATCGACTACGTGTCCTACGACGTGCTCGGCGACGTGGTCTGCGGCGGCTTCGCGATGCCGATCCGCGAGAACAAGGCGCAGGAGATCTACATCGTGATGTCCGGCGAGATGATGGCGATGTATGCCGCCAACAACATCTCCAAGGGCATTCTGAAGTATGCGAACTCCGGCGGCGTGCGCCTGGGCGGCCTGGTCTGCAACGAGCGCCAGACCGACAAGGAGCTGGAGCTGGCTGAGGCCCTCGCCAAGAAGCTCGGCACCCAGCTGATCTACTTCGTGCCGCGCGACAACATCGTGCAGCACGCCGAGCTGCGCCGCATGACCGTTCTGGAATACGCGCCGGAGTCGGTCCAGGCCAACCACTACCGCAACCTGGCGACCAAGATCCACGGCAATGCCGGCAAGGGCATCATCCCGACCCCGATCACGATGGACGAGCTCGAGGACATGCTGATGGAGCACGGCATCATGAAGGCGGTCGACGAGAGCCAGATCGGAAAGACTGCCGCCGAACTCGCCGCAACGGCTTAAGCAGTCTTGGTACCGGCCTTCCTCCCGTCGGAAGGCCGGTACCTCTTCTTCGAACTCTCATCGGCCTCGATAGGAGATCGCGCCATGACCATCGCAATCGTCGATACGTCGCATGCCGCCGCGGTGAACCTGCAAGCACCGCTCGCTTTCGAGGACGACAAGCGGCATCATGGCCGGCAGATCTACCGCCTGCTCACAGGGAACGACCCAGCCGAGGCGGTGATCGACGACGACTTCGACTTCGACCGCCACGTGATCGCATCGATCCTCGCAGTGTCGGCGATGGAGCATGGCGCGCTCGCTGAGCGCGCAGGGCTTTCGACCGTCGAGCTGATCGCGCTGCTGGCGCAGTTGTTTCCCGCTGCCGCGATCGATTCGACCTGGCTGCCGATCAACGGCGCAGCTCCAGCGCCTGATGACGACGAGATCGCGATGGTGCGCGATCTGCTGACGGCACAGCGCTCGACCGATGGCGACGTCAGCCGCTGGCTCGCGGCGATGGTCGCTCGGCGCGCGATGGAGCCGAACCATCTCTGGGAAGACCTCGGTCTGCGCGAGCGGTCCGAATTGTCGCGGCTGCTGATGCGCCATTTCGGGCCGCTGGCGAGCCGCAACACGAGAAACATGCGCTGGAAGCGCTTCTTCTACCGCATGCTGTGCGAGGACGACGGCTTCGTGATGTGCACGACGCCGGTCTGCACCCAATGCAACGATTTCGCGCTCTGCTTTGGCGAGGAGAGCGGTGAGAGCCGGATGGCCGAGCGGCGCCGCGAGGTGGCGCTGCAGGAGGCGGCCAACGCCGCACAGTGAGTTCGAGGAACTGCGACGATGTTGATGGACCCCCAGCTTGGATCTCCCTGTAACTCCGACCACGGACGCTGTCCCGAAGCGGAGACCTGCGAGGCTGGCGAGGCCCTGATGCGCCGCTGCGAGGACGCGCTGAGGCTGGCCGGCTTGCGTCCGACCCAGCAGCGCCAGCAGCTCAGCCGCATCCTGTTCGGCAATGGCAACCGTCACATCACCGCCGACGTGCTCTATGCCGAGGCGGTCGCGACCGGCATGAAGATCTCGCAGGCGACCATCTACAATACGCTCAATCAGTTCGTGGAGCTCGGTCTGCTCAGGCAGATCGGCGTCGACGGCTCCCGGTCGTTCTTCGACACCAACACCACGGTGCATCCGCACTTCTTCTACGAGGACGAGGGCGAGCTCGTCGACGTGCCGGATGTCGTCGCGTTCGAGCAACTGCCCGAGCCGCTGCCGGGCTATGCCATGGAGCGGATCGACGTCGTCATTCACCTGCGCCGCAGCCGCCACGGCTGAGGCGCGGGCCACCGCGTCGGCCGCAAGTCTTTCCATCTCCGGCACGTCCGATTTCCGACCCTGTTACAAAGCCGACAATCTCGGTCGTTCGGAAAACACACGCAAATTCAAGCGATTAAAGCGGTGGCCGGCCCTGGCATGGCCGTTGCTGAGTGACTGACAGGCCGTGGATGGAGCGTCGAGCTCTGGCGGTCGACACAGGTTGCGACGGAGCAAGTGAATGCCTGACGTCCTCGGACCGCGCGGGCCCAAGAATGGCATCAGGAGTGCCCGGGATGCCGGCTCTGCTTTCGCGAGCAAGGGTCTTGGGAGTTCGACGTCCGGGAGCCCGATGCCCCGGGTCATCCTGAACGACACCACGCTCCGCGATGGCGAGCAGGCCCCGGGCGTCGCTTTCGCCCTCACCGAGAAGGTCGCGATCGCCCGCGCGCTGGCGCGGGCCGGCGTTCCCGAGATCGAGGCCGGCACGCCTGCGATGGGGGCCGACGAGATCGCCGCCATCCGCGCCATCGTCGAGGCCGATCTGCCGGCAACCATCATCGGCTGGTGCCGGATGCGCGAGGCCGACGTCGATGCCGCGATCGCCGCGGGCGTGTCGATGGTGAATGTCTCCATCCCGACATCGGACGTGCAGATCGCCGCCAAGCTCGGCGGCGGCCGGAGTGCTGCGCTGGATCTGCTCAAGCGCGTCGTGGGTTATGCCAGGAGCCGAGGATTGGCGGTCGCCGTTGGCGGGGAGGACTCGTCGCGCGCGGATGTCGGCTTTCTCGCTGAGGTGATCGCAACCGCGAAGGCGCTCGGTGCGCGCCGCTTCCGTGTCGCCGATACGCTGAGCGTGCTCGATCCCGACGCGACCTCCGCGCTGGTCGGTGCCCTGCGTGCGACGACCGACTTGGAAATCGAGTTTCATGGCCATGACGATCTTGGTCTCGCCACCGCCAACACACTGGCCGCGGTCAAGGCCGGCGCGACGCATGCATCCGTCACGGTGATCGGGCTCGGCGAACGCGCCGGCAATGCGCCGCTGGAAGAGGTCGCCGTGGCGCTGCGGCAGCTGTACGGCCGCGAGACCGGAATCGTGCTGGCCGAGCTCGACCATGTCGCGAATGTCGTGGCCGCCGCCGCGGCGCGCGCGATTCCGCTCAACAAGGCGATCGTCGGCGAGCATGTCTTCACCCACGAGTCGGGAATTCACGTCGACGGTCTGCTCAAGGACCAGCGCACCTATCAGGCGCTCGATCCGATGCTATTCGGCCGTTCCAACCGGATCGTGATCGGCAAGCATTCAGGTCTCTCGGCGATCACCTCGCTGCTGTCGGATCTGCGCCTGCCGGCGAGCGCCGACCAGGCGCAACGCATCCTCGCGCGGGTGCGCAAGCATGCGGTCGCGCACAAGGGGCCGGTGCCGAAGGAAGCCGTTGCCGCCATCTGGCGCGAAGTCTGTGATCACCCGCACGCGAGCTTTGCCTGATCATGACCGATATCGTGGACCACCCGATCGCCAAGCCCGTCGCCGCCGAAGCGAACCCGCCCTCGTTGTTCCGGCTGATCCGCGAGGACATCGGCTGCGTCCGCTCGCGCGATCCGGCCGCGCGCAGCGAGATCGAGACCTTGCTGACCTATCCCGGAATCCATGCGCTGATCTGGCATCGCCTCGCGCACCGCTTCTGGATCAGCGGCTGGCGCTTTCCGGCGCGGCTGCTGTCGTGGCTCGGACGCTTCCTGTCCAATGTCGACATCCATCCGGGCGCGCAGATCGGCCGCCGCTTCTTCATCGACCACGGCGCCTGCGTCGTGATCGGCGAGACGGCCGAGGTCGGCGACGACGTCACCCTGTACCACGGCGTCACCCTCGGCGGCACGTCCTGGTCGCCGGGCAAGCGGCATCCGACCCTGGAGAACGGCGTCGTCGTCGGGGCGGGCGCCAAGATCCTCGGGCCGATCACGATCGGGCCGCGCACGCGTGTGGGCGCCAACTCCGTCGTCATCCAGAGCACCCCGCCGGACGTCACCGTGGTCGGCATTCCGGCCAAGGTGGTGCGGCCGGAGTTCACGCATCGCCGCACCGTCGGCCGCATCGATCTCGATCATCATCTGATGCCTGATCCCGTGGGAGAGGCGCTGTCGGTGATGCTCGACCGCATCGAGTTCCTGGAAGCGCAGCTCGCGCATGTCCGGCAGAAGGTCCGCCAGGGGCCGCCGCCGCCGGCGCCGATCAACGGATGCGAAGTTGACCCGACTTTGACTCAAGGAGCGAAGCAATGAGTGCGGCAACACCGAATGTGCTCGAGCAACTGAAGCAGACGTCCGCGGCCGAAGAATTCTTCAAGCTGCTCGGCGTCGAATACGATCCCAAGGTCCTGAACGTCTGTCGTCTGCACATTCTCAGGCGGATGGGCCAGTATCTCGTCAGCGAGGACTTCTCGGGCGTCTCCAACGACGAGATCGCAACCCGCTGCAAATCGTTCCTGGAGCAGGCCTATCAGGACTTCGTAGTGTCGACGCCGCTCGACCAGCGCGTCTTCAAGGTGCTCAAGGAAGCCGTGGCGCCGCCGAAGCCGGCGCCCAAGCCGTTCGTGTCGCTGACGACTCTCAAGTAGCAGACGAACTCATCATGATATCCGCAAGCGCCGCCGGTTCTGCCGGCGGCGCTTCTGTTTGCGAACGAGCTAAGCGAGTTGAGCTCCTGTCGTATTCCCGACGCGTGTTGCTTGCGACGTGTCGGACCTCTGCAGGACCTCTCGGCAGAATTTTAAGTGTCTCGGTCAAGGCATTGAATCGACGATGAGATTCATCGCGCTCGAAACTGGTACGACAATTGCTGTCCTAATTGCAGGCCCTACACCGGAGAGATCGCATGCATATCGTCGTCTGCATCAAGCAGGTCCCGGACTCCGCGCAGATCCGCGTCCATCCGGTGACCAATACCATCATGCGCCAGGGCGTGCCGACCATCATCAATCCCTACGACCTGTTTGCGCTTGAAGCCGCGTTGCAGCTGCGCGACAAGTTCGGCGGCGAAGTGACCGTGCTGACCATGGGTCCGCCCTCGGCCGAGGATTCGTTGCGCCGCGCGCTGACCTACGGGGCCGATCGCGCGGTGCTGCTCACCGACCGCTTCTTTGCAGGTGCCGACACGCTGGCGACGACCTATGCGCTGGCGACCGCCATCCGCAAGATCAGCGAGACCTTCGGTGCGCCGGATATCGTGTTCACCGGCAAGCAGACCATCGACGGCGACACCGCACAGGTGGGGCCCGGTATCGCCAAGCGGCTCGGGCTGCTGCAACTCACCTATGTGGCCAAGATCAACGAGGTCGATCCGGTCGCGCGCACCATCGAGGCCGAGCGCCGCTCGGAAGGCGGCGTGCAGGTGCTCAAGACCAAGCTGCCTTGTCTCGTGACGATGCTGGAGGCGACCAACGAGATTCGCCGCGGCGCCATGGCCGACGCACTGCGCGCCGCGCGGGCGCAGATCGTG
Source organism: Bradyrhizobium sp. HKCCYLS3077 (assembly GCF_051167555.1). Classification (NCBI taxonomy): domain Bacteria; kingdom Pseudomonadati; phylum Pseudomonadota; class Alphaproteobacteria; order Hyphomicrobiales; family Nitrobacteraceae; genus Bradyrhizobium; species Bradyrhizobium sp. HKCCYLS3077. The sequence goes on from NZ_JBNPTH010000002.1 coordinate 602,550, forward strand.
ACCTGGAGCGCCAAGGACGCAGGCGTCGAGGACATCTCCAAGTGCGGCCTGAAGGGCTCGCCGACCATCGTCAAGCGCGTGTTCGCGCCGTCGGCACGCGCCGAAAAGGCGGTCTTCGTCGACTTCGCCAATAAGCCGCCGGCGGAGGCGCTGATCGAAGAACTGTTCAAGCGCCAGCCGAAGCTCGAAGCCGAACTGATTTCGTCGGCGCACGGCTTCTGACCAACGGCTTCTGACGGATCGAGGGAACGACGACCATGAGCGAACCCACCAAAGCACCGCCCGCCGCAGCCGGTCGCGCCGCGACCAAGAAGGAGCTGCCGGAGCATTTCAAGGCCTACAAGCACGTCTGGGTGTTCATCGAGCAGGAGCGTGGCCAGGTTCATCCTGTCTCCTGGGAGCTGATGGGCGCCGGCCGCAAGCTCGCAGACAAGCTGAAGGTCGATCTCGCAGCGGTGGTGATCGGACCGCCCGGAGAGGCCGTGCAGCATGCCGCGGCGGAATCGTTCTGCTACGGCGCCGATCTCGCTTATATCGTCGCCGACGAGGTGCTCACCGACTATCGCAACGAAGCCTACACCAAGGCGCTGACGGACACCGTCAACACCTTCAAGCCTGAGATCCTGCTGCTCGGTGCCACCACCCTGGGCCGTGATCTCGCCGGCTCGGTGGCGACCACCTTGCTGACCGGTCTCACCGCCGACTGCACCGAGCTCGACGTCGATGCCGACGGCTCGCTGGCGGCGACGCGGCCGACCTTCGGCGGCTCGCTGCTCTGCACGATCTACACGCTGAACTACCGGCCGCAGATGGCGACCGTCCGCCCCCGCGTGATGCCGATGCCCGAGCGCGTCGAGAAGCCCGCGACCCGGATCATCGAGCACAAGCTCGGCCTGGTCGAGGAGGACATCGTCACCAAGATCCTGTCCTTCATTCCGGACCGCGACTCCGCCAAATCGAATCTGGCCTATGCCGACATCGTCGTCGCCGGCGGTCTGGGCCTGGGCTCGCCCGAGAACTTCCAGCTCGTCAAGGGGCTGGCTGCGGTGCTCGGCGCCGAGTTCGGCTGCTCGCGGCCGCTGGTGCAGAAGGGCTGGGTCACCTCCGACCGCCAGATCGGGCAGACCGGCAAGACCATCCGTCCGAAGCTCTATATCGCCGCCGGCATCTCCGGCGCGATCCAGCATCGGGTCGGCGTCGAGGGCGCAGACCTGATCGTCGCCATCAACACCGACAAGAACGCGCCGATCTTCGACTTCGCGCATATCGGCATCGTCACCGACGCGATCCGGCTACTGCCGGCGCTGACCGAAGCATTCCGCGCGCGTCTGTCGCCGCATTCGCGCGACCGCATCGCTAGCTAGGCACCAGAGGAGCAGGGCAATGATCGAGGAACGTTTCGACGCGATCGTCGTGGGCGCCGGCATGGCCGGCAATGCGGCTGCGCTGACCATGGCCCAGCGCGGCATGAAGGTGCTGCAGCTCGAGCGCGGCGAGTATTCCGGCTCGAAGAACGTGCAGGGCGCGATCCTCTATGCCGACATGCTGGAGAAGCTGATCCCGGAGTTCCGCGAGGAGGCGCCGCTGGAGCGGCACCTGGTCGAGCAGCGCTTCTGGATGCTGGACGACAAGTCGCATGTCGGTCTGCACTACAAGTCGGACGACTTCAACGAGGAGAAGCCGAACCGCTACACCATCATCCGCGCCCAGTTCGACAAATGGTTCTCGTCCAAGGTCAAGGAAGCCGGCGCCACGGTGCTGTGCGAGACCACGGTAACGGAGCTGGCTCAGGATGCCTACGGGAAGGTGATCGGCGTCAGGACCGATCGCCGCGATGGTGAGATCCACGCCGACGTGGTCGTTTTGGCCGAAGGCGTCAACGGCCTGCTCGGCACGCGCGCCGGCCTGCGCGAGCGGCCGAAGCCGGAGAACGTTGCGCTTGCGGTCAAGGAGATGCACTTCCTGCCGCGCGAGACGATCGAGGCACGCTTCAACCTCAAGGGCGACGAAGGCGCGGTGATCGAGGCCGCCGGCACGATCTCCCGCGGCATGACCGGCATGGGCTTCATCTACTCCAACAAGGAGTGCATCTCGCTCGGCATCGGCTGTCTCGTCTCCGACTTCCAGAAGACCGGCGAGACGCCCTACGGCTTGCTCGAGAACTTCAAGCGGCATCCGTCGGTGGCGCCGCTGATCGAGGGCTCGGAGGTGAAGGAGTACTCGGCGCACCTGATCCCCGAAGGCGGTTACAACGCGATTCCCGAGCTCTGCGGCGATGGCTGGGTGGTGGTCGGCGATGCCGCCCAGCTCAACAATGCGATTCATCGCGAGGGATCGAACCTTGCCATGACCTCCGGCCGCATCGCGGCCGAGGCGATCTTCCAGGTCAAGTCGCGCCGCGATCCGATGACCAAGGCTAACCTTTCGCTCTACAAGAAGATGCTGGAGGAGTCCTTCGTCATCAAGGATCTGAAGAAGTACAAGGACATGCCGGCGCTGCTGCACAACCAGTCGCAGAACTTCTTCCTCACCTATCCGCAGCTCGTCTCCAAGGCAATGCAGAACTTCGTGCGCGTCGACGGCACGCCGAAGAAGGAGAAGGAGAGCAGCACGCTGCGCTCCTTCGTGAGTGCGCGGTCATGGACGGGCCTGTTTGGCGACGCCTTCAAGTTCGCGCGGGCGTGGCGCTAGTCGAGGAATGAACGAAGCAACCGAACCCAAGGGAGAACGGACATGAGCACGGATGTCGCAGTGCGGGTCGAAGACAAGCTGTTCTACAATCGCTACCAGGTCGATCCCGGCCGGGCCCATATCAAGGTCCGTCCGCATACGACGCCGAGCCCGCAGCTCAAGGCGCTGCTCAAGGCCTGCCCGGCGCGGTGCTATGAGCTGAACGATTCCGGCCAGGTCGAGATCACCGTCGACGGCTGCATCGAATGCGGCACCTGCCGGGTGATCGGCGAGGCCAGCGGCGACATCGAGTGGAGCTATCCGCGCGGCGGTTACGGCGTGCTGTTCAAGTTCGGTTGAGATTGGCAGAGGCCAGGGACGGCGTAGCGCATGACGCGTGTGGCCGTCCGGTCTATCCTATATCATAATTGATATAGGTCATTGAGTCCTTGTGCCGTCTCTGCTTACATCCGATCGCAGCAATGGAGCTGCGGGGGAATGAGGAGCGGCAGGTGAAGCTGAGCGCACGGAATGTTTTGCCGGGGACGGTCGTCTCGGTGTCCAAGGGCGCGACCACGGCCCATGTCAGGGTCGAGCTCGCGCCGGGATTGACGGTGTTTTCGGCGATTACCAATGAAGCCGTGGAAGAGCTTGGGCTCGCCGTCGGCGACACTGTGTCGGCCGTGATCAAGTCGTCCGATGTGATGATCGGCAAGTAGCGGCCAGCCTTATGCGCCGGCGCCGGTCAGCCGGCGGAGGTACGAACCGTGCTGAGGTCCAGCCACCAGGACTCCATTGCGGAGCGCGACGGGGGCAGCAGGGTGCCGAGATTGCCGGTGAAGGTCCGCCAGTCTTCGATGCATTTCTGCGGCACGGCGGTCAGCACCGGAATTCCGGACGTGATCGCGTCAGCGAGCTCGCCGCGCAATCCGCCGCCAGCCGATTCCTGCTTGGAGAACTTGTTCACCACGATGAGATCGGCATGAGCGGCGATGGCGCGATGGACGGCCATGCCGGCTTCGGCGAGGCCTGCGGAGTCGAGCTTGCAGGCGGTGGATCCGCTGCCGAGGTCCTGGCAGATCGAGATCGTATCGCCATTGGTGAGGTCGATGACATCCATTCCGCTCTTGCGGCCGATCTCGTCCCGCGTGTTGCGCTGGACGATGCCGCCGACGCGCACCCCGCGCTGTACCAGGCCTTGCACGAAATCGTCGAGCAGGGTGTCGGCGTCGTCGCCCGGTCCGTAGAGAATGGCCGCCAGGCGGGGCGGATCGAGCTCGGCCGGCTCGGCAAGTTCGTGCGGCGTCATGGGGCGACCTCGGATGGCTGTCGTCCTCCCGCCTGACCATGTTGGTCCGGCGATCGAGGTCGAGCAGCGCGCTGGAGATATATCGAGAAACGGTCCCGGGGACCAAGAGGAGATGTCGCGCGTGCCGACCACCGCTACGAAACAGGATCTCGAAGCGCTCCTGCGCGATGATGTCCCCTATGGCGACCTGACGACGGAGACGCTCGGAATAGGAGCCGAACCCGGCGTGATGCAGTTCGCTGCGCGGGGACGGATGGTGTTGGCGCTGGCGGAGGATGCGGCCGCGCTGATCGAGCTGACGGGCTGCCGCGTCGAATTGTTGTCGGGCAGCGGGACGGTGCTCGAGGAGGGCGCTCAGATCCTGCGCGCAGAGGGCGACGCTGCCGGCCTGCTGCGCAGTTGGAAGGTGGCACAGACGCTGATCGAGATCTGGTCTGGCGTTGCCACCGAGGCGGCCGCGATCGTCGGCGCGGCGCGTGCAGTGAAGCCTGGGATCGCCGTGGCCTGCACCCGCAAGAACGTGCCCGGCACCAAACCGTTCGCCGTTGCCGCCGTGAAGGCCGGCGGCGCGGTGATGCATCGGCTTGGCCTGTCGGAGACGCTTCTGGTCTTTCCGGAGCATCGGGCTTTTCTCGACGATGTGCCCTTGGCCGACATTGCGGAGCGGCTGCGGCGGGGAGCGCCGGAGAAGCGGCTGGTCATCGAAGTCACGACGATCGAGCAGGCGGTTGCGGCGGCCGTGGCCGGCTTCGACGTCATCCAGGCCGAGAAGTTTCCGCCGGCGGAGATCGGCGCGCTCGTGAAACGGGTCGAGACGATGGCCGCCTTGCCGAGGCGACCGATCATCGCAGCCGCTGGCGGCGTCAACGCCGGCAATGCAGCTGACTATGCCGCAGCCGGTGCCGATCTGCTGGTGACATCCGCGCCCTTTCTGGCGCGCCCGCGCGATGTGCAGGTGCTAATCTCGCGGAAGCCGCCGGCGGCATGATCGCGCCACGCCTGCATCGGAGCCTCGTTCGCGGCATCAGCGTACTGAGACGCGGCGGCTGGCCTCCGGCGATCCTTGCTCCGCGGCCTTGAGGTACCAGGTCCGCGCCTTGGCGGCGTCCGGGACGGCGCCGAGGAGCCGCGATTTGGCCAGCTCGACAGGATCGTAGGTGCGCGCCAGCAGCAGAGACGCATCCGCCACGCCGGCCTCCGACAGCCGCGTCAGGATCAGGCGCGCGCTTGCGACATCCCCTGCCGCCAGCAGGTCGCGACCGCGCTTCATCAGCGCATCCACTTCGTCGCGCGGCAGTGGAGCGACGGCGCGGGGCGGAGCTGCGGGAAGAGCCGGGGACAGATTGGGCATGGGCGGTGGTGCTGCGGCCGGGGCAGGCGAAGCGGGCGCCGACGGCCATGGCCGCATCGTGGTCTCGCCAGTCGAGGGGGCGAGTGCGGCAACGGTCTGCGGCGGATCCTCCTGGGCGACCTTGGCTTCCGCCGGGTCGATCTGGGCCAGGCTCTCCAAGACGGTGGACGGCATGATCGTGCTCTTGCCGCCCGGTGTCGCTGCGCCGTTGTCGAAAGAGACCATGTTCGCCACGATCATCGCGACGGACGCCGCAACGCCAATGGCTGCGGCGACCTTGATGATCCCGCCAAGCCGGGTGGCCTTGTCCGAATCGTCCGGCGGGAGCGGCATGACCACCGGATCGAGCTGGGCGCTCCAGGCGCGCCGCGTGTCTTCATCGTCGAGATCGAGCGCAGCGGGCCGGGCGGGAAGGAAGTTCTGCCGCGCGACCAGATGATGTGGCAGCGGCACGCCCTGCTCAGGCTGGTCCGACACCAAGCCGGCGTCCGCTTGATGCCGGCGCGGGGCATAACGGCGAAGCTCTTCGCTGGCCCAAGGCGGCGCCGGCTTGGCCTGATCGTTCTGATCTGGAGCACTCATCACTAGCCTCCGGTCTCCAACGGCGTTGCCGTGGGAGATAGCTTCAGGGCGTCGGGCGCGCACCGCCGGTCCGAAGTGCGCATCATGCGACATCGGCGAGATTGCGCCAACGCTTCCGTCGAGACTGACAGGTCCGATTTCCTTCCGACATGCGCGCCACCGTTTTCGCGCGCCCTGGTCACAATCGATGTTGCTTGGGCCCTAAGCTGATCAATGTTCTTGGCGGGAAGGGTGAGTTGGTAAGGCTATTTAGTGGAAATTTCCCGGCGTGTCACATGGATGAATACGCGCAGTGCGCGAGCCGAAGGAAAGCAAGACCGGGATGGAGATGACTATCAGGAGTATCAGGGTGCCGCAGCGTCTTCAACTTTGCCGCGAGGTCAGGGGCTTAGCCGACCGATCAGAACGGAGCGCGGCGGAATGACATGCAACTCATGCGCGAGGCGGGCAAAATGAAATGCGGCCGGACGATGCCGGCCGCATTCACAGATCGGGTCGATTTCTACTCGGCCGCCAGCGCGACGGTCACACCCGCGGCTTCGATCGCGACGGCAACCGACTGAATGATGGCAGCGAAGCGTACCGCGGTCTGGATCGTGGCGGTGGCAACGCCCGCGTCCCGAAGCACCTTCTCATGCGAGTCGATGCAGGTGCCGCAGCCATTGATGGCGGAGACCGCGAGCGACCACAGCTCGAAATCGGCCTTGTCGACGCCGGGATTGGCGATGACGTTCATCCGCAGCCGTGCCGGCATCGTGGCGTAGTCCTTGTTCGAGGCAAGGTGCACGAAGCGGTAGTAGACGTTGTTCATCGCCATGATCGCGGCGGCCGATTTCGCCGCCGTCAGGGCCGCCGGCGACAGCTGCGCGGCCGCGACCGCTTCGAACGCCGCCGTCACCGTCGGATTGCGGGTCGCGATCGCGCAGGCGACGAACAGGCCATACTTGGCCTGCGGCGAGAGCGTCTCGTCGGACGCCATGGACGACAGGTTCAGCCTGACGTCCTTGGCGAAGTCCGGGATCTGATCCTTGAGCTGCTCGATCGACATGATCAAGCGACCTTCAGGGTCTCGCCGCCGACCTCGCGGTTGCACGGGCAGAGCTCATCGGTCTGCAGCGCGTCGAGCACGCGCAGCGTGTCCTTCGGTGCGCGGCCGACGTTGAGGTTGGTCGCGTAGACGTGCTGGATCGTGTTGTCGGGGTCGACGATGAAGGTGTAGCGATAGGCCACGCCATCCGGCGAACGCACGCCGAGGCCGTCGACCAGCGAGCCCTTGGTATCGGCGAACTGCCAGATCGGCAGCTTGTGCAGATCCTTGTGGTCACGGCGCCAGGCCAGCTTGCAGAATTCGTTGTCGGTCGAGCCGCCGAGCACGACGGCATCACGATCGGCGAAGTCGCTCGACAGGCGCGCGAACTCGGCGATCTCGGTCGGGCAGACGAAGGTGAAGTCCTTCGGATAGAAGAAGATGATCTTCCACTTTCCCGGGAAGCTGGCTTCGGTCAGGGTCTCGAAGGCGCTCTCGCCCTTCTCCTCCTGCAGGTGAAACCCGGGCTTCACACCAACGATTTCGAACGAAGGCAGCTTACTTCCAATTCCCAGCATGTCGCACTCCAAGAAATTTCTGCGCTGCAATAGCGAGGCGCATTGTGCATTGCAAGCGATATGCCATTAGCTATCAACATCAATGCTTTGTCGGAAACGCAACACTCGTTTTGCGGATGTTGCGACTGCGAATAACTGCAGTGTTCGAGACCTGACCAGGAAGCGGGAAGCTCAAACCACCGCGTGCGATTCGTGACACTCGCGTGAATGCGTGGAGTGCATGCGGAAGGTGCGCGTCGCGGTCAGCGCACAATGAGGTTGAGGTGGCGGGCGTCGTGGCGCTTACGTGAGGTCTGGCGGCAGCGGCCCGCGATCCGAACGTGCAATTTCTTTGTGCGGCCGGAATGGCAAAATTGACATTATCGCCCTTGCTGCGATGCACGTTTGACCAGGGCGGCTTCGGAAGCGGCAGCAAGGTGACAAGGGCTCGGCAGCGCGCAGCGTCGCGCAGTGATGCCGGTCGCCGAGGCCCTTGTTTTTGTCAGCTTTTCAGCAGATCCCGTCTGTTATTTCGCCTTGCTGCGCGGCGCCCTGACCATAGTCTCCTCACGAACTTTCAACGCCTGGGAGGAGTTCTGCACCATGAGCGAACGTGTCTCGGCATCATCCGCGAGCGCAAATCCATTCATCGATCGACGTCGTTTTCTGATGACGTCTGCGGCGGTGGCCGCCGGCCTCAGCGCGCCTGCGCTGTTGGGCACCAGAACGGCTGCGGCGGCCGGCCTGAAGACGGTCCGCTTCAGCGAGGCCGTGCACAATCTCGGCTACATCAATCTCTACGTCGGCATGCATGCCGGCATCTTCAAGAAGAACGGCCTGGACATGCAGGTGAGCGCCGCGGGCGGCGACACCCAGACCTTTGCCGCTGTGCTCGGTGGCTCCGCTGATTTCGCCATCGGCGACGCGACCATGGCGCAGATCTCGCGCGAGAACGGCGGTCCCGGCGTCGTCGTCGGCACGGTCGTCCAGCGCGCGCACTATTTCGGCGTCTCCAAGACGCTCGAGCCGATCACCGATCCCAAGGGCTTCAAGGGTCTCAAGATCGTGACCTCGCCCGAGCCCAACACCAATTTCAGCGTCGCCAAGCGCCTGCTGGAAAAGGCGGGCATGAAGGTCGGCGTCGATGCGACCATCGTGCCGGTCAATCCCGGCACCGAGATCGCCGCGATGCTGGCGGGGCAGGCCGATATCGCCATCGCCTATCAGCCCAGCGTCGCCGCCGCCGAAGCGCAGGGCGCGAAGGTCGTGTTCGACTTCTCCAACTACATCGGCCCGTTCTGCAACACCGGCATCATGGTGTTGCCGACCACGATCCAGAAGGATCCCGAGATGGTGCAGGCGCTGGTGACCTCGTTCGAGGAGGCCTCGCGCAAGACCTACGCCGACCCGGCGTTCTCAAAAGAGGTCGCACGCAAGGAGTTTCCGGATCTGCCCGGCGAGGTCGTCGACAAGGCGATCGATGCCGAGCTGAAATACCTGATTCCGGCGCAGTCGGTCATCACCAAGAAGGACCAGTGGGCCAACCTGATGGAAATGCAGGTCTATCTCGGAAATGCCAAGGGCTCGGTGCCGTTCGATCAGATCATCGACAACTCGTTCGCTGAGAAGGCGATCGCCAGTCTCAAATGACTGAGGTGAGCGGTACGGTGCAAACAGGGCCGGGCGCCGTCGCGTCGCCCGCGCCTCCGCTCGTCGTCGAGCACGTGGCCAAGAGCTATGAGCTCGACGGTGGCCAGACCGTGCCCGTCATCGGCGATCTCAGCCTCACCTTGCGGGAAGGGCAGATCATCAGCATCGTCGGTCCGTCCGGCTGCGGGAAGACGACGCTCCTGAATACGCTGTGCGGATTGCTCGCGCCCGATGCCGGCCGCATTCGCTGGCATGGCCGCGAGGTCGCTGGCCAGCCGCAGAATGTCGGCTACATGCTGCAGAAGGATCTGCTGCTGCCGTGGCGGACCGCGCTCGGCAATACGATGCTCGGCCTCGAGATCCGCGGTGTGCCGGCGGCCCAGGCCGAGGACCGTTGCCGCGCGATGCTCGACCAGCTCGGGCTGCATGGCTTTGCCGACCATTATCCGTCGACCCTGTCCGGCGGGATGCGGCAGCGCGTGGCGTTGGCGCGCACGCTCGTCAACGAGCCGGACGTGCTGCTGCTCGACGAGCCGTTCGCCGCGCTCGATTTCCAGAGTAAGCTCCTGATCGAGAACGATACGGCCGGCCTGGTCCGGGAGGGCCGGCGCTCCCTGCTGCTGATCACGCATGACATCGAGGAGGCGGTCTCGCTGGCTGATCGCGTCATCGTGCTGTCGAAGCGACCGACCAGGGTGAAGGCCGTCTACGATATCGCCCTTGGCGGCGATCGCCGTGATATGATGGCCGTGCGGCAGACGTCCGGTTTCAGCGACTATGTCCGCCAGATCTGGGCCGATCTCGACGTGGTGCTGCAATGACGGCCGACATCGACAGTGCGCCGGCGTCCGCGCCGGTTTCCAAGGCCATGGCGGCGCCGGGCCGGCGCTGGCTGCGCCTGCGCAGCACGCTGGCGGTGCTGGCCACGCAGCTTGTCGTCCTCGCGGCATTCCTCGCCTTCTGGGAATATGCGACCGGTCAGAACAAGGCGGCGGCCTTCATGTTCGGCTCGCCGTCGGCGATCTTCAAGTTCCTGTCGCAGATGGCCATTGACGGCAGCCTGTGGCGCGACACCTATGTCACGGGCCTGGAGACGCTGCTCGGCTTCTTCGTCGGCAATTGCATCGGCACGGTGATCGGATTGTCGCTGTGGTATTCACGCTTCGTCTCCCGCGTCGTCGAGCCGTTCGTGATCGCGCTCGGCTCGATCCCGATCATCGCGCTGGCGCCGATCATCATCATCTGGTTCGGCACGGGGCTGATCTCGAAGGTTGCGATGTCGACGCTGTCAGTCGTGATCGTCGCGCTCGTCACCTCCTATAAGGGCGCGACCGGCGTCGATCCCGATCAGATCAATCTTCTGCGCACGCTCGGCGCCTCGAAGTTCCAGATCTTCCGCAAGCTTGTCGTGCCGGCCTCGCTCACCGACATCTTTGCCGGGCTCAAGCTGACAGTCGGCTTCGCCCTGATCGGCGCCATCGTCGGCGAGTTCATGTCGTCATCGGAAGGGCTGGGACACGCGATCTTCAAGGCGGGATCGCTGTACATCATCCCGAAGGTCTTCGCCGCGCTCGTTGCGACCATTGCGCTTGCCCTTGCGCTGACCTTCGCAGTCGGCAAGATCGAGCAGCTGCTGATGCCGTGGCGGCGGCAGCTGCGATGAAACAAGCAATCCGAATGGATGACAGGGAGTGATCATGTCAAAGCGCGTCAGTAAGGCCGGCAACATCAAATACGCGCTCTCCGGCGACGACGCCTTCATTGCGTCGGTCGAGCCGGGTGAGACCTTCGTGGTCGAATGCGCGATCAACGTCAATGACGGCACGATCCGCGCGCTCGGCCAGCAACTGGTCGAGAGCGACGTGACCTTGCCTTATGTCAACGGCGCCACCGGGCCGATCGAGGTGCGCGGGGCCAAGCCGGGTGACATGCTGCGGCTCGACATCCTCGACATGGAGCTCGACCGGCTCGGCTTCACCGCGCTGTGGCCGGGGATCGGCATGTTCCCGGATTGGGTCCGGCGCAAGGAGTTCGGCATCCAGACCCGCGTGGTCGAGGTCAAGGATGGCCAGGTGCTGTGGAACGAGCACGTCAAGCTGCCGGTGCGGCCGATGATCGGCGTCGCCGGCGTGGCGCCGGTGCATGGCGCGGTGCTGACGGTCGATAACGGTCCGCACGGCGGCAATCTCGACGTCCAGGAGATCACGTCAGGCAATTCGGTGTTCTTCCGCGTGAACAAGGACGGCGCGCATCTCTTCCTCGGCGACTGCCACGCGATCCAGGGCGATGGCGAAGCCAACGGCATGGGCGCGATCGAGATCGCGGCCAACCTCACCGTCAAGGTCTCGCTCGCCAAGGCGCCCGCGCGCCTGAACCATCCGAGGATCGAGACGCCGACGCACATCTGCACGCTCGGCTGCGCGCGTCCCCTGGAGGACGCGATGCGGACCGCGTTCGAGGAGATGATCAACTGGCTGGAAGACGACTGGAAGATTCCGGCGCCGGAGGCCTACATGCTGCTCGGCCAGATCGCCGAGGCGCGCTGCACCCAGGTGGTCAATCCGAAATACACCTACATCTGCAAGGTCAACAAGGCCTTGCTCGCTGGCTATCACGGCTGACGCCGTACATTCGAAAAGGAGAACATCATGGATCTGGGATTGGCCGGCAAGAGCGTGCTGATCACGGGCGGCAGCAAAGGCATCGGGCTTGCGATCGCCGAGCTGTTCGCCGCCGAGGGCGCCAACGTCGCAATCTGCGCGCGCGATGCAGAGGCGGTCGGCAAGGTCGTGACGAAGCTCGCGGCCAAGGGCGTCAAGGCGTGGGGGCAGGGCATCGACGTCGCCGATCCCGTGGCGCTCAAGGGCTGGGTGGATGGCGCGGCGAAGCAGTTCGGCGGCGTCGACAGCTTGATCTGCAACGTCAGTGCGCTCGCCGTCGGCGACACGCCGGAGACTTGGGACAAATCCTTCCGCGTCGATATGATGCACACCGTCAACTCGGTCGCGGCGGCCGTTCCCTATCTGGAGCAGTCGACATCGGCCTCGATCAGCATCATCTCCAGCGTGTCTGGCTTCGAGGTCGACTTCGCCGCGGGATCGTATGGCGCCATCAAGGGCGCTCTGATCCATTATGCGAAGGGGCTTGCGCATCAGCTCGTGAGCAAGGGTATCCGCGTCAACGCCGTTTCTCCCGGCAACACCTATTTCGAAGGCGGCATCTGGCAGAACATCGAGAACGGATCGCCCGATCTGTTCAAAATGGCGATGGGTCTGAATCCGACGGGACGCATGGGAACGGCCGAAGAGGTGGCCTATGGCGTGGTGATGCTGGCGAGCCCGCTGGCGAGCCGTATCTCGGGAACCAACCTGATCGTCGACGGCGCCTTGACCAAGGCGGTTTAGTTCCTCGCGCATCCGGCAGACGAGCCATGCAGCATGTGGATGCTGCACTGCGGCTGCCGTCCGACTCTCCCGGCGGTCTCGGGCGTTGAGAGCGCTCGAGATCCCCAAGGGAGAGCAAGGCATGCAGGCACTCGTGCAGCAGCTATCCGGACTGTTTCCGGACTGGATGGTCGGACCGGCCTTGATCATCGGGGCCATTCTCGGCGCGCTGCTGGTCTATAGCGTCGCGCGCGCTTTGGTGAAGCGCGCGATCGGCGCACAGAACTCGATCCTGTTTCCCATCCTGCAGAGAACCGCGGGTCCCGCGCGTCTCGCGCTTTGCCTGGTGGCCGTGGCGCTGGTGCTGCCGCTCGCGCCGTTGAACGAAGGCTGGCGCCGCGCGCTGGCGCATCTGTTCGTGGTGACGACCATCGCGCTGATCGGATGGATCACCATCCGTGTCGTCGATCTCGTGTCGACCCGATATGTCAAACGCTTTCGCGACGACATCGCGGAGAATTTCCTCGCGCGCAAGCATGTGACGCAGGTCCGCGTCTTCAAGCGCGTCATCGACACGCTCATCATCATCGTCGCCGTTTCGGCTGCGCTGATGACCTTCGATTCCGTCAGGCAATACGGCGTCAGCCTGTTCGCATCGGCCGGCGCGGCCGGTCTGATCGTCGGTCTCGCCGCGCGGCCGTTGCTCAGCAACCTGATCGCCGGCGTCCAGATCGCCGTGACGCAGCCGATCCGCATCGAGGATGCCGTGATCATCGAGAACGAGTGGGGCTGGGTCGAAGACATCGCCTCGACCTATGTCGTGATCCGGCTGTGGGACTGGCGCCGCATGGTGGTGCCGCTGTCCTATTTCATCGAGCGTCCGTTCCAGAACTGGACGCGCGATGCGGCTTCGTTGATCGGGTCCGTGGTGCTGCACGTGGACTACCAGGCGGATGTGCCGCGCATCCGGAAGCAGTTGGAGAAGGTCGCGAAGGAGTCGAAGATCTGGGACGGCGCGGTGGTCAATCTTCAAGTCGTCGACACCAATGCGCGCACGATGGAGCTTCGGGCGCTCGTCAGCGCGCGCAATGCGCCGCAGGCCTGGGACTTGCGCTGCGAGGTGCGCGAGAAGCTGATCGCCTTTCTGCAGCGGGAGATGCGCGAAGCCCTGCCGCGCGACCGCGCCGATATCTCTCCGCCGCTGTCGCTGTTCAATCCGCAGTCGCCGCCGCATTTCGCCGGCGCTGCGAATTGAAGGGCCGCTATCTCCCGGTGATCGGCCAGCTGTCGATGATGCTGAACCGGCTGCTCGCGCTCGGCTGGCGGAACAGCGCGATACGGTCGATCGGCAGCGATGTCAGGCTGAGCGCCGCGAAACGGTCACGCAGCATCCCAAGGATCGGCCCGCGCCGATCGTCGGACAGGCGGCAAGTCAGCGTCATGTGGAAGCGAAAGTCTTCCATGACGTAAGGATAGCCCCAGCGATCGAGATGGTCTCGTTGGCGCGCTGAGAGCAGCTCCGGCTTGCGTCGGGCGCGATCCTCGGCGGTCATCGGGGCGCGGAACGGCTCGAACGCGCGCACGCAATCGGCGGCCAAATCCTGCAAGGTGGGTGACGCGTCTCCCGGGATCACCGCGATGAAGCCGCTGATCGCATCGACAACGGGCCGGATGATCGGAACGGCTCTCGGCACTGCCGCAAACGCCGCGCAGGCGTCGCGCAGCTCGGCCTCGGGACGTGTCTCGACCAGGTTGAACGGGGCCTTGAGGGTCGCGTGAAAGCCGTACTTCCGCGCGTCAGTGGTGAGGTCGCCCCAATCCGGCGCAGCATCCAGCACGCCCTCCGGAAAGCCGCGTTCCCGGGCGGTCCAGGCGTCGTAGCCCAGCAGGCTGGCACCGAACACGGTCAGCGCGGCGTCGGCCGCCGGCGTGTAGTAGATCGCATAACGCGGAAAACCGGTCATGTCCTGCTTACTCCGCCGCGACCGCTCGCGGCGTGGCGGCGGTGGAGAGGCGTTCGGCCTCTGTCAGGTGAACCACGCTGCCCGCCGCAACCACCGCGACGACACGGGGGCGCATCGGTTCGCGATCGTCGACGAGGAGGATGTCCGCGCGCTGGCCGCTCGCGAGCGAGCCTCGGTCCGGCAGGCCGGCTGCTCGCGCCGGGGCTGCCGAGATCAGGCTCCAGGCCTGCGCCAGCGGAAGGATGCCGTCGGCGACGAGCCGATAGGCGGCGAGCAGGGGGGCTGGATAATAATAGTCCGACGCCAGCACCGAGCACAGACCCTTCGCGATCATGTCGCTCGCCTTGGTCCAGCCGGTATGGCTGCCGCCGCGCACCACGTTGGGGGCGCCGAACACGATGGCGTCGCCGCCGTGAGCCGCCTCGCGCGCGGTGATTTCGTTGACGGGAAACTCGGCGATGGTGACGCCTTGGCTGCGGAAGGCCTTGCGCATCTCCGGGCTGTCGTCGTCATGTGACAGCATGCGCACGCCGGCCGCGCGCGCGGTCTCGGCCAGGCGGGCGATCGACGCCGGCACGGCATCGGCTCGCGAGGCGATGCGGGCCACCAGGATATCGAACTCATCGCCGGACAGGCCCGTGCGGTCGACCATGCGCTGGCGCTTATGCGGCTTGTCCAGGCTCGCGACGGTCGAATCCATGTGGTCGTTGAAGGCAAACAGATCGATGCGCCGGGCCGCGAGCAGCCCGCGGATCTCGTCCTCATCGTCGAGATTGTACGTCTCGTGGCGCAGATGAAAGCGCGTATCCGCCGCGAGCCGCGGCCGCAGCGCCTCGATTTGCTCCAGCAGACGGCGCGCGTTGCCGGCGCTGCGCAAGCCCGGCTCCCACGACCAGGTGGTGGCATGAAACACGGTCGTGATGCCGTTGCTGATGGCCTGGCGATCACTGTCGAGCAGCGCCACGTCGATCGGGAAATCCACACCCGCGCGCGGCATCATCTGCCGCTCGAAAGCGTCGCCGTGGATGTCGACGATTCCGGGCAGCACCGTCAGCCCGCTGGCGTCAAGCGCAAGTCCCGCTTCAGGTCGTCCCGCGTCGATCGCGGCGATCTTGCCGTCGGAGACGATCAGTGATGCATCGGCGAGACCGGATCCGATCAGGCACCGGCCGCGGAAAATCGAGAGATCAGTCATGGGCGGCACTCTGCCGCAGCGCGCGGGCGCCGTCGAGAGCGGCCTCGTATTTGTCCAGGAACGCGGTGATCTCCAGCTTGCGGAAATCCGGCAGCGCCCGGCGCAGCGCTTCGTGATCCCAATTCCACCAAGCGAGATTGATCAGGCGCTGCTCGATCTCAATCGGAAAACGGCGCCTGATCGGGCGCGCGGGATTGCCGGCGACGATCGTATACGCAGGCACGTCCTTGGTGACGATGGCGCCTGCTGCGACGACGGCGCCGGTGCCGATGCTGCGGCCGGGGAGAACGACGGCACCATGTCCGATCCATACATCGTGACCGACGGTGACGTGATGTTCCTTCCGCCAGGCGAAGAACTCGGCATCATCAGGCTCGCCGGGGAAATAGGCGCTGGCCCGATAGGTGAAATGCGATTGCGTCGCCCGGTGCATCGGGTGATTGCCCGGATTGATCCGGGTCATCGCCGCGATCGAGCAGAACTTTCCGATCGTTGTGTAGGTGATCTGCGCATCGTTGACCACGTAGGAATAGTCGCCCATCGCCACGTCAAGGAGGATGGTGCGCGCGCCGACCTCGCAATAGGCGCCGAGTGTCGCGCCCTGGAGTTTTGCGGAGGAATCAACGGTAGGGTCGATCGAAAGGGACTTGCCGGCCATCTCACGTCCTGTCTGTCTTCACGGCTCTGTCTAGGGTGCGCTGTATGACAGATGCATGACGTCTCCATGACGTTCGCAGCGGCGGACCTTGGATGTGGACGAGTGTCGCACCGCAGCGTCACTGTCACACAACTGTAGAATCCCGACGCTAGCGGTGGAGTCAAAGCGAGGCGTCTGGAGAAGTCCATGCTGGTGGTGGATGGTTTGACGTGCCGGTTCGGCGCGAAAGCCGCGGTCGATAATGCATCATTCTCGGTTGCGCCCGGCTCGTTCGTCGGTGTCATCGGGCGTTCCGGCGCTGGCAAGTCGACGCTACTGCGCTCCATCAACCGGCTGAGCCCGGTGAGTGACGGGCGCATCCTGTTCAAGGATCTCGATGTGACGGCGCTCCGCGGCCGCGACCTGCGGCTGTGGCGCGCGCGTTCGGCGATGATCTTTCAGCAGTTCAACCTGGTCGGCCGCCTCGACGTGCTGACCAACGTGCTGATGGGGCGGCTGGCCGAGATCCCATCCTGGCGCTCCCTGGCGCAGCTATGGCCGGCGCAGGACGTGGCGGTGGCCATGTCGGCCCTGGAGCAGTTCGACATGGCGTCCCTCGCGGCACAACGCGCCGATCAGCTCTCCGGTGGACAGCAGCAGCGCGTCGCGATCGCGCGTGCGCTCGTCCAGAACCCCGACATCATTCTCGCGGATGAGCCGATCGCCTCGCTCGATCCCCGCAATACCAAGATCGTGATGGATGCCCTGCTGCGCATCAACAAGCATTTCGGCATCACGGTGATCTGCAACCTGCATTCGCTCGATCTCGCCCGCAGCTATTGCGATCGCCTGATCGGCATGGCGACGGGACGGATCGTGTTCGACGACGTTCCCGCGGCGCTGACCGCGCAGATCGCGCGCGAGCTCTACGATCTCGAAGCGGATGAGGTGATGGACAAGGTCCATCCGGTCCCGGCCGCTGCCATTCCGGCGCTCAGCGAAGCCGCTGTCGCCTGACAAACCGATTTTGGTCACCTCGGATCTCGCATGGTGCGGGGGACGAGGCCTGTTTACTTCGTTCAAAAAGAGGGCATGTCATGATCAATCGTCGCATCGTTCTGGCCGGTGTCGCCGCGCTGGCTTTTGCCGGTTCCGCTTCGGCCGAGGATTGGAAGGCGAAGTATCCGGAACTGACCTTCGCGGTCATTCCTGCCGAGAACGCCTCAGGCGTCACCGAGCGCTGGACGCCCTTCGTCAACTATCTCTCCAAGGAGCTGGGCACCAAGGTGACGCTCCGCATCGCCAACGACTACGCGGCCGTGATCGAGGGGCAGCGCGCCGGCAACATCCACATCGCGAGCTATGGCTCAGCCTCGTTCGCGCGGGCGCGCCTGACCGGCGTCAAGATCGACGCCTTCGCCAACGACATCAACGCCGACGGCAGCACCGGCTATTACTCGGTGTTCTTCGTCAAGGCCAACAGCCCGTACAAGAAAGTCGAGGACCTCAAGGGCAAGAATTTGGGCCTGGTCGATCCGAACTCGACCTCGGGCAACAACGTGCCGCGCTTCGAGCTCAACAAGATGGGCGTGACCGACGCTGAAACCTATTTCAGCAAGGTCGTCTTCGCCGGCAGCCACGAGAACGCGATCCTCGCGCTCGCGCAGGGCACCGTCGACGTCGCCGCCAACCAGTGGACCAGCGACAACGATTCGACGCTGGCGCAGATGCTCACCAAGGGCATGCTGAAGAACGCCGACGGTTCGCCGATGAAGAAGGACGACTTCCGCATCATCCACAAGTCGGCGCCGATCATCAACGGCCCCTACGCCTACAATTCCGATCTGCCGGCCGAGCTGAAAACGGCGATCGCCAAGGCGTTCTTCGACGCCCCCACCAAGGACAAGGCGGCGTTCGATCGCCTGTCGGATGGCCAGAAGAAGGGTTTCCACCCGGCCACGACCAAGGACTGGGACGGCACGATCGATCTGATCAAGTTCGTCGACAGCCTGCGCAAGAAGGCGTCCTGATCGACATCCTTAACCACGCGGGAGCCGGGCCGGGCATGGCCCGGCTCCCTTTGTATGAGACGTGACCTCTTTTCGAACGAGAGCAGCCCTATAAGATGGCGACCGCCATTTCGATCCTGCCGAGCCAGCAGCTTGAGGCTCTGAACGACGCCTATCGTCGGGCGGTCGCGCGCCGGCGCCTGCGGCTCGCGCTGTCCGCTGCCGCTTTCCTGGCCGCGCTGCTGGTCGCCGCGGTCGGTGCCGAGGTCAATCTGCGGACGCTGTACACGTATTTCGGAAATTTCGTCAGCTACTTCGATCGCATCTTCACGCTCGATGACGGTCACCGCGTCTGGACCAATGTCCCGGAGTGGTTCTGGGGCTTCAAGAAGTGGCTCAAGCTGCTCGGCGAGACCTTGCTGATCAGCTATGTCGGCACGATGGCCGGAATCGTCGTGGCGTTCTGTCTCAACTTCCTGGCTGCGGAAAACACCTCGCCCGCGCCGTGGGTCCGTTTCACCGTGCGGCGGCTGCTCGAATTCGCCCGTACCGTGCCGGGCATCGTGTTCGCGCTGATCTTCGTCATCGCCTTCGGTCTTGGCCCGATCCCCGGCGTGCTCGCCATCGCCGTTCACTCCAGCGGCGCGCTCGGCAAGCTGTTCTCCGAAGTGGTCGAGAATGCCGACATGAAGCCGGTGGAAGGCGTCCGCGCGACGGGGGCGAGCTGGCTGTCCTGCATGCGCTTCGCCGTTCTGCCGCAGGTCGTCGCGGGCTTCTCCAGCTACAGCCTGCTGCGCTTCGAGATCAATGTCCGCGAGGCCTCGGTGATGGGCTTCGTCGGCGCCGGCGGCATCGGGCAGGAGCTCGTGGTCGCGATCCGCAAGTTCTACTACTCGGACGTCAGCGCGATCCTCGTCATGATCGTCGTGACGGTGTTCCTCATCGATATCGCCACCGGCTGGCTGCGCGGCCGGCTGTTCGGCGCGGAGGCGCGGACATGAGCACGATGGACGCGCAGGACCCGCAGCAGATGCGGGAGCGTTATCCGCATGTCTTCGATCGGCCGCTGTCGGCCCGGCTGGCGACACCGGCGATGCTGGTCCTGGCGCTGGCGATCTTCATCTTCGGCCTGGTCGATCTCCAATTCTCGCCGGCGCGGATGCTTGCCGGGCTGAGCCAGCTCGGCTGGATTTCGCTCCTGATGCTGCCGCCCGATCCGGGCTCCTCGTTGCCGGTCTATCTCAAGGCGCTCGGCGAGACATTGTCGATCGCCGTGCTCGGCACGACGCTCGCCGCGGTCTTTGCACTGCCCGTCAGCCTGCTGGCCGCCAGGAACATCATTCCTTCGGCGATTTTCCGTTTTCCGGTGCGGCGGCTGTTCGATACCATCCGCGGCGTCGACACGCTGATCTGGGCGCTGGTCTGGATCAACGTCGTTGGCCTCGGCCCGTTCGCCGGTGTCCTGGCGATCGCGGTGTCGGATTTCGGGGCGCTCGGCAAGCTGTTCTCGGAAGCCTTGGAGAGCGCCGACCGCAAGCAGGTCGAGGGCGTGCGCGCGGCCGGCGGCAGCGCGCTGCACGAGGTCCGGTTTGGCCTGCTGCCGCAGGTGTTGCCGGTGATCGCCGGTCAGGTGCTGTATTTCATCGAGTCCAACACGCGTTCGGCGACCATCATAGGCATCGTTGGCGCCGGCGGAATCGGCCTGCAGCTTGCGGAGCAGATCCGCGTGCTGGAATGGCAGAAGGTGTCGTTCCTGATCCTGATGATCCTGGTGGCCGTGGCTGCAATCGACTGGATCTCGAGCAAGCTGCGCTTCGCCATCATCGGACGTCGCGCCGTCGCGTGACGGGAGCGGCACCCGAAGGTTGCGGTCATTCGTAGGCGAACGATCAGGCTGCGCGGATGCCTGTGTGTCCCCTGCGCGGTGTCGCAAATCTTTCATGTGCCGGCCGTAATGGGGCTCCGGAACCGGCCGCCGGGTCGGATATACGGAGTTCTCATTCATGAAGGTCACCCGCCTCGTTCTTGCGCTCGTCGCGCTGATCGTTCTGGCGCCGTCGCAGCAGGCCAAGGCCGCCGACGTCATCTGCTACAATTGCCCGCCGGAGTGGGCCGACTGGGCCTCGATGCT
This sequence comes from Bradyrhizobium sp. HKCCYLS3077, assembly GCF_051167555.1. Lineage (NCBI taxonomy): Bacteria > Pseudomonadati > Pseudomonadota > Alphaproteobacteria > Hyphomicrobiales > Nitrobacteraceae > Bradyrhizobium > Bradyrhizobium sp. HKCCYLS3077. The sequence continues at coordinate 623,015 of NZ_JBNPTH010000002.1, forward strand.
CAAGGCGATCAAGACCGATCTCGGTTATGACATTCCGCACGACAACAAGAACTCCGGCCAGGCGCTGGCGCAGATTCTCGCCGAGAGGGCCAATCCGGTCGGCGACATCGGCTATTTCGGCGTGACTTTCGGCATGAAGGCGAAGGCGCAGGATGCGCTCGAGGCCTATAAGCCTGTCAATTGGGACCAGGTCCCGGCCGGTCTGAAGGACGCCGACGGCTACTGGACCACGATTCATTCCGGCACGCTCGGCCTGTTCGTCAACAAGGACGCGCTCGGCGGCAAGCCTGTGCCGGCGTGCTGGAAGGATCTGCTCAAGCCCGACTACAAGGGCATGGTCGGCTATCTCGATCCGAGCTCGGCGGCCGTCGGCTATGTCGGCGCCGTCGCCGTCAATCTCGCGCTCGGCGGCTCGCCCTCGAACTTCGATCCGGGGTTGAGCTTCTTCAAGGATCTGCGGAAGAACGATCCGATCGTGCCGAAGCAGACATCCTATGCTCGTGTGGTCTCGGGCGAAATCCCGATCCTGTTCGACTACGACTTCAATGCGTACCGCGCGAAGTACACCGAGAAGGGCAATTTCGAGTTCGTCATTCCCTGCGAAGGCTCGGTGGTGTTTCCCTACGTCGTTGGTCTCGTGAAGAACGCGCCCGACAAGGACAAGGCGAAGAAGGTCATCGACTACCTGCTCTCGGACAAGGGCCAGGCGATCTGGACCAACGCGTATTTGCGTCCGGCGCGTCCGATCGAGCTGCCTGAGGCCGTCAAGGCGAAGTTCCTGCCGGACAGCGACTACGCTCGCGCCAAGAGCGTGAACTGGGGCGACATGGAGACCGCGCAGAAGGGCTTCGTCGACCGCTATCTGTCCGAAGTCCGCTAAGGAGCCCTGTGCCCCGCCGGGCCGAAATCCGGCGGGGCATGCCCGATCTCATGTCGCACAAATCCTTCGTCTGGACCTGCCTGTTGCCGCTGGCCGCCGTGACCGCGGCCTTCTTTCTTCTGCCGATGGCCCGGCTGCTCGTCACCGCCGCGGAAGGACCGCGCGGCCTGGCCGAATATCTTTCGATCGTCGTCGAGCCGCGCTACCGCGCGACGCTTCTGAATACGGTGCTGCTGGCTGCGGCGACCACGGTCGCGACATTGATCGTTGCCACCATCGCCGGCCTGTTCCTGCAGCGCCATCGCTTTCCGGGACGCGCCGTCCTGGTTGCCGTCCTGACGTTCCCGCTCGCCTTTCCCGGCGTCGTGATCGGATTCATGATCATCCTGCTCGCCGGCCGCCAGGGTCTCATCGGCGACGTTTCCTCGCGCGTGCTCGGCGACAAGATCGTGTTCGCCTATTCGATCTATGGGCTTTTCCTCGGCTATCTCTACTTCTCTATTCCGAGGGTCATTCTCACCATCATGGCCGCGGCACAGAAGCTCGATCCCGGCCTGGAGGAGGCGGCGCGCTCGCTCGGCGCAAGCCCATGGGCGGTGCTGCGCGACGTAGTGCTACCGGCGCTTGCGCCGGCCCTGGTCGCCTCGGGCGCGATCGCGTTTGCCACCGCCATGGGCGCGTTCGGCACGGCGTTCACGCTTGCGACTAACATCGACGTGCTACCGATGCTGATCTACACGGAATTCACTTTGGCCGGAAATCTCGCGACGTCGGCAGCGCTATCGGTCGGGCTCGGGGTGATGACTTGGCTGATCCTGGCGCTGGCGCGCACCTTCACCGGCAACTCCGTGGCAGCGGCAGGGTAGGCGCGTGCGCAACCGCATTCTCTTCACACTCCAGTTCCTGTTCACGCTGCTTGTCGCGGCATTTCTGGCCGTGCCTGCCGCGCTCTCGATCGCGGCCGGCGTCACCGTCAACTACTTCCGCGGCCTCCAATCCGGCGTGACCCTGCAATGGGTCGTGCAGGTCTGGGAGCTCTATGCCGGCACGATCCTGGCGTCGATCATGATTGCGCTCGGCACGCTCGCCGTCACGCTCGTGGTCGGCGTTCCCGCCGCTTACGCGCTGTATGTCCGCGGTGGACGGCTCGCGCGGATGGTCGAGGAGATCATCACCTTGCCGCTCGCTATTCCCGGGCTTGCGATCGCGCTGGCGCTGCTGCTGACCTATGGCGGCTTCGGCAGCTTCCGCCGCTCGTGGCTGTTCATCCTCGCTGGCCACGTCGTCTTCACGATGCCATTCATGGTGCGCTCGGTGATGGCCGTGTTCGCCACCATCGACGTCAAATCGCTCGACGAAGGCGCAGCTTCGGTCGGCGCCTCGCCGTGGCGCCGCTTCGTCGACGTCATCGTTCCCAATGCGGCGCCTGGCATTCTGGCCGGCAGCCTCATGGTCGTCACGCTCTCGCTCGGAGAATTCAACCTGACCTGGATGTTGCACACGCCGCTGACCAAGACCTTGCCGGTCGGCCTCGCCGACGCCTATGCGTCGATGCGCCTCGAGGTGGCCTCCGCCTATACTCTGATTTTCTTCGTCCTGATCATTCCGCTCCTGGTCGCCATGCAGTGGATCGGCGAAAGGGGAGGTGCAAGGTGAGTACGATGACCCGTCACGGCGCGGCGCTGAAGATCGAGAATTGCGGCAAGACATTCGCAGACGGCACCAACGCGCTCGCGCGCGCCACGCTCGACATCGCGCAGAGCGAAACGCTGGTGCTGCTCGGCCCGTCAGGTTGCGGCAAGACCACGCTGCTGCGGATCGTCGCCGGCCTTGAGACGCCCGACGCCGGCGGCCGCGTGCTGTTCGACGGCAAGGATCAGACCAGGCAGCCGATCGAGAAGCGCAATGTCGGTATGGTGTTCCAGTCCTACGCGCTGTTTCCCAACATGACGGTGGCGGAGAACATCGGCTATGGGCTGAAGATTCGCGGCGTCTCGCGGGCGGAACGCGCCGCGCGCGTGGCTGAGCTGGTGGCGCTGACCAATCTGGCCGGGCTCGAGGACCGGCGCATCGATCAGCTGTCGGGCGGCCAGCGCCAGCGCGTCGCGCTCGCGCGGGCCGTGGCGATCAGGCCGAGCGTGCTGCTGCTCGACGAGCCGCTGACGGCGCTCGACGCAGCCTTGCGCGAGCGCCTGCGCGGCGAGCTCAACAGCCTGCTGCGGACGCTCGGCATCACCGCGATCTATGTGACCCACGACCAGGCCGAAGCGATGGAGCTCGGCGACCGTATCGTCGTGATGCGCAAGGGCGCGATCGCGCAGGTCGGGACGCCGCGTGAGATCTATTTCGAGCCGGCCAATCGTTTCGTCGCGGAGTTCGTGGGCGCGGCCAACATCATCGAGGCGCCAATCGCGGACGGCCATCTCTTGCTGCCGGGAGGCCGGCAGCCTGTTATCGAAGGCGGTTCGCAAGCCAAGGCTATCGCGATGGTCCGCCCTGAGACGATCGGCATTGCCGACGTGTCGGCCGCGTGCCTGACCGGCGTGGTTGATAGCGTTCGCTTCGCCGGCGACCGCCAGCGCATCGTCGTGCGTGATGCCGCATCCGTCGCATTGACGGTGGATGCGCCGAATACGATCAGGGTCGGAACAGGGGAGCGCGTCGGCCTGTCCATTGCGGCGAACGCCATTCGTCTGCTGCCAGAGGAAGGCTGAACGGCATGAGCAAGCGCCCCATCATCATCGCTCAGATCTCCGACCTGCACATCAAGGCGCCCGGCCGGCTCGCCTATCGCCGCGTCGATACCGCGCGGGCACTGGCGCATTGCATTGCGGAGCTCAACCGGCTCGCGCCGAAGCCTGATCTCGTCGTGATCTCCGGCGATCTCGCCGACACGCCGTCGGCGGTCGAGTACGAGCATCTCGCGGGATTGCTGGCGGAGCTTTCGATTCCCTACGTCGCGGTGCCCGGCAATCATGATTCACGCGAGCTGATGCGCGCGGCGTTTCCGGATCATTTTGATGCCGGCGCGTCCGGTCCGCTGAACCGGCATGTCGATCTGCCGGAGCTCGATCTGCTGCTGCTCGATTCCAGCGTGCCCGGTCATCCGCATGGCGAGCTCGACGCGGCCACTCTCGCTTGGTTCGACGACAGGCTGTCCGCGCGTGCCGACAAGCCGGCGCTGATGTTCCTGCACCACCCGCCGTTCGCCACCGGCATCTGGCATATGGACCGGCAGAACCTCGGCAATGCCGATGCTCTCGCCGCGATCGTCGCGCGGCACCCGCGGCTGCAGTTGATCGGCTGCGGGCACGTGCATCGCGCCACGTTGACGAGGTTTGCCGGCATTCCCTGCACGATCTGTCCCGCGCCGAACCACGCCGTCGCGCTCGATCTCGCTGAGCTGCAGCCGCCGTCGTTTCGGGTCGAGCCGCCGGCCTTCCATCTGCACGCCTGGTTTCCTGGTGCAGGCTTCGGCTCCGTCGTGACGCATCAGGTGCCGATCGGCGATTTCGACGGGCCGCATCCCTTCTTCAATGCCGACGGCTCTCTGATCGACTGAGCCCGAGAGGCCCGGTCGCCTCTAGCTCTCCACCTCGAAGGTCACGCGCTCCGCGGCGAAGCGCGAGCGCTTGACGACGAGCGGCGTTCCGTCGGCGTCGATGTCGGTGCTGTCGACCACGAGCACGGGGCGGCCCAGCGCGAGATCCAGGCGTGCCGCATCGCTCGCATCGGCGATGTCAGCGGTGATGCGGGTCGATCCGCGGCGATAGTCGCGAATGCCGAAATGCGCGAGCAGCGCCGTCATCGAACGGGCCGAGGCGAAGATCGAGCCGGCATCGGGAAACCGCTCAGTCAACAGCCATGACGTGCTCACGCAGATCGGTGTCTTGTCGGCAAAGCGCAGCGCGTCGATGCGCGTCAGCGCTGCGCCGGCCTTCACGCCGAGCACGCGCGCAAGATCGCGCGTCGCCGGCTCTTCGCCGGCGGCCAACATTTGTCCACGCGGTTCGCGGCCGCCGGCGCCGACGATCTCGGAAAAGCGCGTGCGCGATCGCAGCGGATAGGACAGCCGCGGGGCCTCGACATAGGTGCCGCTGCCGCGCTCGGCCCGCACCAGGCCGCGTTCCGCGAGCGTCGCGAGCGCACGCCGCACCGTGTGGCGGTTGACGCGGTATGTCTCGGCGATTTCGGTCTCGCCCGGCAGGCGCGTCCCGGGGGCGAAGCGGCCGCCGGCGATGTCGCGCTCGATCCCGTCGGCCACGCGCCGCCACAACGCGACGCCCGAAGGAGCGTCCTGCATGCTCATCCCCGGTTCTCCGCCCTTCGGGTCGCGAAAATCACGTCCATGTCATCAAACAGTCATGGCGTCCCGTTACGAAGTTGTCTAGTATCATAGACAACTTCACGACGGCAAGAGCGGATGGAGATGGACGCCAAAACGATGCAGGAGCGGCGCAGGACGGCGATGCAGGTCCTCTCACACGCCTCGCATGCGGATATCGCAGCCAGGCTGGAAGGCCTTGGGCTGCCGGATCATCAGGATCTGCGCGCGGCGGAGAACGGTCTCGTCATGCTGCGCGGCCGGGTCGGTGGCGATGGCGCTCCGTTCAATCTCGGCGAGGCGACGGTGTCGCGTGCGGCGGTGCGGCTGGGGAGCGGCGAGGTCGGCTTCGGCTATGTGCTCGGACGCGACGGCGGCAAGGCGCGGCTGATCGCGCTCTGCGATGCGATGATTCAGTCGCAGGCGCATGCTCAAGGCGTCCTCACGCAGGTGGTCGCGCCGCTGCAGTCGCAGCTCCAGGAAAGTCGTCAGCGCCAAGCAGAAGAGGCTGCGGCGACGCGCGTCGACTTCTACACGATGGTCCGAGGAGAAGGCTGATGGCCATTGTGACGTCCGAGCTTCAGCCCGGGTTTTCCGACAAGGTTCTGGCAGCGCAGTCGACGTTCCGCACGGTGATGGAAGCCATGGCGCGGCCCGGCAGCGTGCGACACATCGAGGCTCCTGTGGGGCGGCCTGCATGCTTGATGCACGGTACCGCCGCGATCGCGTTGACGCTGTTCGATCACGACACCCCGATCTGGCTCGATGCGCCGTTGGCCGCAGCCGCGGAGGTCGGTGCCTGGCTCAAATTTCACACGGGGGCGCCGATCACTGGCAAGCCCTCGCAGGCGAGCTTCGCGCTGGTGGCCGCGCCCGACACGCTGCCTGATTTCAGCTCATTCGCGCTAGGTTCCGCCGAATATCCCGACCGTTCGACGACGTTGATCCTGCAGGTGGCGAGCCTGTCCGCTGGCCGGACCTTTCAGTTGCGCGGCCCGGGCATCGACGGAACGGCGACATTCGCCGCGTCGATCGCGCCGGCCGATCTGTTCGAGCGGCTGTCGATCAATGAGAGACTGTTTCCGCGCGGAATCGATGTGGTGCTGGTCGACGGTTCGTCGATCGTTGCCATCCCGCGCACGGCGCGGCTCGTCGCCGCAGGAGGTTGAGGCATGTATGTCGCCGTCAAGGGTGGCGAGCGCGCCATCGAGAATGCGCATCGGCTGCTGGCGCATGAGCGTCGCGGCGATCGCAATGTGCCGGATCTGTCGCTGGCGCAGATTTCCGAGCAACTCGGCCTCGCTGTCGATCGCGTGATGAGCGAGGGCTCGCTGTATGATCGCGAGCTCGCCGCGCTGGCCATCAAGCAGGCCCGCGGCGATCTGATCGAGGCGATCTTCCTGGTGCGCGCCTTCAGGGCGACATTGCCGCGCTTCGGTGCGAGTGAGCCGGTCGATACCGGTGCGATGCGGGTGCAGCGGCGGGTATCGTCGACGTTCAAGGACATCCCGGGCGGGCAGGTGCTCGGCCCGACCTTCGACTACACGCACCGCCTGCTCGATCCGCAGCTTGCGAAAGGGGCCGATCCCGAGTCCCCTGCGATGGCCGAGGCCTCGACTGCGCCGACGCCGCGAGTGACCGACATTCTTGGCCAGGATGGTCTCATCGAGCCGTCGCCGCAGGCGGAAGCCGGCGCTCCCGTTGGGGACCTGACGCGTGATCCCCTCGGCTTTCCGGCGGGGCGCGATCTGCGGTTGCAGAATCTCGCGCGTGGTGACGAAGGCTTTCTGCTTGCGCTTGGCTATTCGACGCAGCGCGGCTACGGCCGCAACCATCCGTTTGCCGGCGAGATTCGCTTCGGCGAGGTCGAGGTCGAGTTCTTCGCCGAGGAGGTCGGCTTTGCCGTGCCGCTCGGCTCCATCGAGCTGACCGAGTGTCAGATGGTCAATCAGTTCAAGGGCTCGGCCACCGAGCCGCCATGCTTCACCCGCGGCTACGGCCTCGCTTTCGGCCAGAGCGAACGCAAGACGATGTCGATGGCGCTGGTCGACCGCGCCCTGCGCGCGCGTGAGCTGGGCGAAGACGTGATTGCGCCGGCGCAGGACGAGGAATTCGTGCTGTCGCATTCCGACAACGTGCAGGCGACCGGCTTCGTCGAGCATCTGAAGCTGCCGCACTATGTCGATTTCCAGTCCGAGCTTGGCCTGTTGCGCAAGCTGCGTCAGGAGTTCGCGGACGCCCATGCGGCTCCCGTCATGAAGGAGGCCGCGGAATGAACGCGCCAACCTACAATTTCGCCTATTTGGACGAGCAGACCAAACGCATGATCCGCCGTGCGATCCTGAAGGCGATCGCGATCCCCGGCTATCAGGTGCCCTTCGCAAGCCGCGAGATGCCGATGCCCTATGGCTGGGGGACCGGCGGCGTGCAGGTCACAGCCGCCATTCTCGGACCCGCCGATGTGCTCAAGGTCATCGACCAGGGTTCGGACGATACGACGAATGCGATCTCGATCCGCAAGTTCTTCGCCAAGACGGCGGGGGTCGAGACCACGACCTCGACGGAAGCCGCGACCGTGATCCAGACCCGGCATCGCATTCCCGAGGCGCCGCTGCGCGACGGGCAGGTGCTGGTCTATCAGGTGCCGATTCCGGAGCCGCTGCGCTTCCTCGAGCCGCGCGAGACCGAGACGCGGCGCATGCATGCGCTGGCGGAATATGGCTTGATGCACGTCAAGCTGTATGAGGACATCGCGCGCTTCGGCCATATCGCGACCTCCTATGCGTATCCGGTCAAGGTCAATGCGCGCTATGTGATGGACCCGTCGCCGACGCCCAAGTTCGACAATCCCAAGATGGACAATTGTCCGGCGCTGCAATTGTTCGGCGCTGGGCGCGAGAAGCGGATCTATGCCATTCCGCCTTACACGTCGGTCGTCTCGCTCGATTTCGAGGACCACCCGTTCACCCGCTACAAATTCGATGCGCCCTGCGCGCTGTGCGGCGCGGAGGATTCCTATCTCGACGAGATCGTGACGGACGACAAAGGCAGCCGCATGTTCGTCTGCTCCGATACCGACTATTGCGAGGGCCGACAGGCCGCGGGGCATCGCGGCGTCCAGAGCGCCGCTCCGCATAAGGAGACCGCTCATGGCTGAGATGATCGGCGCATCCGACCAGCCGCTGCTGGTCGCCGAGGGGCTTGCCAAGAGCTATGGCCGTCTCGCCGCCTGCCGCGACGTGTCCTTCGTGCTCTATCCGGGCGAGGTGCTCGCCATCGTCGGCGAATCCGGTTCGGGCAAATCGACGCTGCTGCAGATGCTGTCGGCGCAGCTTGCGCCGAGCGCGGGGCGCGTGTCCTACCGGATGCGTGACGGTGTGCTGCGTGATCTCGCCGAGCTTGGCGAGGCCGAGCGCCGCTTCCTGTTCCGGACAGATTGGGGCTACGTGCATCAGGACCCGGCGCAGGGCCTGCGCATGGCGGTCTCTGCCGGCGCCAATGTCGGCGAGCGGCTGATGGCGGTGGGCTGGAACAACTACGGACGTATCCGGCAGACTGCCTCGTCCTGGCTCGAGCGCGTCGAGATCGACGTTGCGCGAATCGATGACGCGCCGCGCACCTATTCCGGCGGCATGCGGCAGCGGCTGCAGATCGCCCGCAATCTGGTGACGGAGCCGCGGCTCGTGTTCATGGACGAGCCGACCGGCGGGCTCGATGTCTCTGTGCAGGCGCGCCTGCTCGATCTGATGCGCAGCCTCGTCAACGAACTCGGCCTTGCGGCGATTGTCGTGACGCACGATCTTGCGGTCGCGCGGCTGTTGTCTCATCGTGTGATGGTCATGAAGGAGGGGCGGGTGATCGAGACCGGCCTCACCGACCAGGTGCTCGACGATCCGCGCGAGCCTTACACGCAGCTTCTCGTCTCCTCGATCCTTCCGCCATGAGCCAGACCGCAATGACCGTGATGATCGATATCGAAAAGGCCGAGAAGACCTTCACCATGCATCTGCAGGGCGGCATTTCGCTGCCCGTGGTGCGCGGCGTCTCGTTCCAGGTGATGTCAGGCGAATGCGTGGTCCTGTCGGGTCCGTCGGGCGCGGGCAAGTCGTCGATCCTGAAGATGATCTTCGGCAACTATCGCTGCGACGCCGGCCGTATCGCGGTCCGGCATCAGGGCGAGATGGCCGATCTCGCCAGTGCCGAGCCGCGTCAGGTCCTCAACGCCAGACGCCTGACCATCGGCTATGTCAGCCAGTTCCTGCGCGCGGTGCCGCGCGTGGCGGCGCTCGACGTGGTTGCCGAACCGCTGCTGACGGCTGGGCTGTCACGCGACGAGGCGCGGGCACGGGCGGGTGAGCTGCTCGGCCGACTGAACATTCCCGAGCGGCTGTGGTCGCTGCCGCCGTCGACCTTCTCCGGCGGCGAGCAGCAGCGCGTCAACATCGCGCGCGGCTTCATCTCCGATCTGCCCGTGCTGCTTCTGGATGAGCCGACTGCCTCGCTCGATGCGGCGAACCGTGCCGTCGTGGTCGATCTGATCGCGGGAAAGAAACAACAAGGCGTGGCGATGCTGGCGATCGTCCATGATGACGAGATCCGCGCGCAGATTGCGGATCGCACGGTCGACGTCACGACATTCGCAGCGGCCGCCTGAGAGGTGATGGATTGCAGATGAGTGCGAACATGTCCGACATCGTGATTGGCAACGCGAAGCTGGTTCTCGCCGACCAGGTCATCGAGCAGGGGTGGGTCACGATCGCCGACGGCCGCATCGTCGAACTCGGCGAGGGCGCCGCTCCGGCCGGAAGCCTGGACGCCGGCGGCGACCTGCTGATGCCCGGCCTGGTCGAGTTGCACACCGATCATCTCGAGGCTCATTTCGTGCCGCGTCCCAAGGTCTATTGGGATCCCGTGGCGGCCGTGATCTCCTACGACGGGCAGCTTGCGACGGCGGGGATCACCACGGTGCTGGACTCGCTGCGTGTGTGGAGCGAGGAGGGCGCCGAGGGCGTGGATGGTCAGGCCAACGTGCTTGCCGATGCCATCGCGACCGCGCGCGATGGCGGGCTGCTGCGCACGAGTCACTTCCTGCATTTGCGCTGCGAGGTGCCGATGCCGACGGTGGTCGAGGAAGCCCGTCAGCTGGCCGGGCGTTCCGACGTGCGGCTGATGTCGCTGATGGACCATACGCCGGGGCAGCGTCAGTTTCGCGACGAGGGCAAGCTCCGCGACTACTACCGCGGCAAGAGCGGCGGCAAGACCGATGCCGAGCTCGACGTCATGTTTGCGCGACGTTTCGCCTATCAGCAGGCCTATGCGGCGCCGAACATGCGGGACATCGTCGCGCTGGCCAAGGCGCACGGCGTGCCGCTGGCGAGCCATGACGACACCACCGAGGAGAACGTCGCCGACGCGATCAAGGACGGCATCGCGGTCGCCGAATTTCCGACCACGATCGAGGCGGCGCGCGGCCTGCACGACGCGGGCATCAGCATCCTGATGGGGGCGCCGAATGTGGTTCGCGGCGGCTCGCACTCGGGCAACATCGCCGCGGTTGATCTCGCCCGCGAGGGATTGCTGGACATCCTGTCCTCGGACTACGTGCCATCGAGCCTCCTGATGGGCGCGCTGCAATTGCCTGAGCGCGTCCCGTCGATCGATCTGGCCGCAGCCGTGCGGACCGTGACGAAGGCGCCGGCCGATGCGGTCGGGCTGAACGATCGTGGCGAGATCGCCGCGGGCAAGCGCGCGGACCTGATCCGCGTTCACATTGCCGGCCAGGTGCCCGTCGTGCGCAGCGTCTGGCGGGAAGGAATTCGGGTGGCATGAGCGAGGTGCGGGCTGCATCGCTGGATCTGCGAGAGAGGCTCGGTCCGGGGCGCCTGGTCCTCGTGGTTGGGCCGAGCGGCGCGGGAAAGGATACGTTGCTCAATGTCGCGCGCCGCGAATGCGCCGCCGATGACCGCGTCGTCTTTCCGCGGCGGGTCGTCACGCGCGAAGCCTCCGCCTTCGAAGACAATCTGGAAATGAGCAAAGCCGGCTTTCGCGAAGCGCTCGCCGCCGGCGATTTTGCGCTGCATTGGGATGCCCACGGCCACGGCTACGGCGTGCCGCGCTCGGTCAACGACGACATCCTGGCCGGCCGAACCGTCGTCGTGAATGTCTCGCGCACGGTGATTCAAGCTGCGCGTCGCGACTATGCTCATGTCACTGTCGTCGCCATCACCGCGCCGGCCGACGTTCTCGCCGAGCGTCTGGGCAAGCGGCATCGTGCGAGTGACGGCGACATTGGCGAGCGTCTCCACCGCGCCGTGAGCGACGACGACGTGGCAGCTGATGTCACGATCGTCAACGTCGGTAATCCCGAGCCGCACGGCCGTCGCTTGGCCGAGATCATCAAGGGGCGGAGTGACGGAGCGCCGATCATAGCTAACGAGGGAAGCAGCCATGTCGATCATCACCACGATTGAACAGCTCGAGGCGATCTATGGCGAAACCGGGCTGGCCTCGACGGCGAAGGTCGCTGATCGCGTCACGCCGCACTATCGGGTGATGATCGAGAAATCGCCGTTCGTTGCGCTCGCGACCTGCGGTCCCGAGGGGCTCGACTGCTCGCCGCGCGGCGATCTGCCCGGCTTCATCCGCATTCACGACGACAAGACGCTGATGATGCCGGATCGACGTGGTAACAATCGGGTCGATTCACTGCGCAACATCGTTCGTGATCCGCGGATCGGCCTTCTGTTCCTGATTCCGGGATCCGGCAATACGCTGCGCGTGAACGGTCGTGGTCATCTCTCGACGGCGCCCGACCTGCTGGAATCCTTCCGCATGGAAGGCAAGCTGCCGCGGTCCGTGCTCGTCATGACCATCGAGGAAATCTACTTCCAGTGCGCGCGGGCCATCGTTCGTGCCGATCTTTGGAACCCGGACAAGCGGGTAGATGCACGAGAGTTGCCCACGCCCGGTCAGATCCTGGCGGCAATGACGGCCGATATCGACGGGGCCGCATATGACCGCGAGTGGCCCGAGCGTGCGCGCCAATCCATGTGGTGAATCCGGCGCGGCGCGCGCCGGAGCAATTCGGCTGGAATGATCAGGCTGCGACGTCGAGCAGGCGCGATGACCCCCTGACGAGAGTCTTGCGCCCGTCAACGGTGAGCGTCGCGGCGCCGTTGCTGATGTGCGCAAGGCCGAGGACAGTCAGCTGTTCGACGATCATGCCGTTCAGCCGCCGGCGGTCACGCGCGGGAATGCGAAGCGCCTTCAGCGTCTCCCATTGATCCGGCGTGAGCTCGTGTTCGACATCTGCGTTCATGGGGCCTCGAATGTTGCCGTCCAGCCTTCGTCTTAGAAAGTCAGCGTGACGAAGATGCGACCTTCATGCATCCGTAGTGCTACGGCGGTTTCATTACGCCGGAAGCGGCGGCGAATTAATTCAAATTTGAATGATCTCGAATGTGCGGTGCCGCATGGACGCCGACGTGTTGTTAGCGGTGAACAATGGTCGCGGGTTAACCGAACATTAAGGCAAGGGTTCGTGGAGGAGCGGTAACGCCACTGTCACATGCGTGTGTCAAACGGCGCCATCGTCCTGCTCGAATCGGCCGGTGCGCATCCGTGACTCGAAAACGCGTCGAATGGCTGACTTGAACGACGCCCTGCTGCCGCAGGCGAACCGCAGAACCTGGTTGCGCGGCCTGGGCGGCCTGACGCTCAGCCTCTCGATCGCGTGCCTGGCGGTGTACGTGCTGACGCGCGCCGTCAAGAAGCTGGACATCTCGCATGTGCTGTCGATCGCCCAGGCGACGGACAAGCATCTGATCGCGATCGCGCTGGCGCTGGTCGCGCTCTCCTATGCGAGCTTGACCCTGTATGATCTGTTCGCGCTGCGGACCATCGGCCGTCACGACATTCCCTATCGCGCTGCGGCGATCGGCAGCTTCACGAGCTATCCGATCGCGCATGGAATAGGCGCGGTCGCGCTGATCTCGCCGCTGGTTCGCTACAGGATCTACGCGCCTTACCGGCTCCGCGCGATCGACATCGCCAATATCAGCTTCCTGACCGGCCTGACCTTCTGGCTCGGCAATCTCACCGCGCTCGGCCTGAGCCTGATGATCGATCCGGATGCGTTCGGATGGGTGGAGTATTGGCCGCCCGCGCTCAACCGTGCCGTGGCAGCCGCGCTGCTTTGCGCCGTGTTCGTCTTCGTGATCTGGAGCTGGCCCGGCCGGCGCAGCCGGCGTTGGCCGGTCCGCCTCCCATCCGGTCCGGCAGTCCTGCTGCAGATCCTGGTCGGCGTGTTCGAGTTGAGCAGCGCGGCGCTCGCGATGTACGTGCTGATCCCGGCCGAACTGGACATCGGCGTCGTCAGGCTCATGGCGGTGTTCATCGCGGCGACCTTGCTCGGCTTCGCCAGTCACGCGCCCGCCGGGATCGGGTTGTTCGACGCGACGATCCTGCTAGGGCTCGCCGGCGCGGATCAGGAGCGGCTGCTCGCGGCGCTGTTGATCTTTCGTGTTCTCTATCACCTGCTGCCGTTCCTGCTTGCGCTCTTCCTGTTCGGCGGTGTGGAGTTGTTTCGCTCGCATCGGAAGCCAGTGGCGGAATCAGACCGGCGAGTTCAGCTTCAGTCCAACCATGCCGGTGATGATCAGCGTCAGGCAGAACAGCCGCATCGGATCGGCCGGCTCGCTGTAGAGGGCCATGCCGACAAGGATGCTGCCGGCCGCGCCGATCCCGGTCCATACCGCGTAGGCGGTGCCAAACGGCAGTGAGCGCAGCGCCAGCGACATCATCCCGAAGCTGAGCAGGATCGCGATCACGGTGGCGACGGTGGGCCAGAACCGCGTCAGACCATCGGAATGCTTGAGGCCGAGCGCCCAGAGAATCTCGAGCAGACCGGCTGCGAGCAGGAACAGCCAGCCGCTCATGGGAACGGCTCACCGGGTCGTGCGGACGCGCGCGGCCTCGGACCTGCGTCCCGGACGAGAAGAGCTTTTGCGCGAAACAGTCCGGTCATTCCGTCACCCCCCGCGCGGGTCGTCGCTGCCCTCCATGTGCATCGTTCGCACGACGCGCATATGACAGATGATGGCGTCGCGGCAAGGGCTGGCGGACTATCGCTCCTCCATCATCGTGAAGACGAAGCCGGTCAGCGTGGCGCCGACCGTGAAGGACAGCGTCAGCACACCGACGAAGATCATGAAGGTGATGTGCGGGTCGAGGCTGTGCTCGATCAGCGTCGAGATGCCGAAGGCATCCAGCTGGGTCAGCGCGAAGGCGAAGCCGAGCCCCAGCGTGGCGCCCATGAAGGTGTGGCAGGCAAGCTCGATCAGGATGGCCGGCTTGGCCACGGCGCTGCGTCTTTTCGGCGGCATCAGCCTGTCCTCCGCATTCGCCGGAGAACGCTGGAACGGCGAGCGTGGTTCCTCGGCTGCCGCGCAGGGCGCAGCAAAGCCGATTGCCAAACCGAACCGACTGCGGCTACGGATTCAAACTTCGGCGGTGCAGCCGAGGGCGCGAGAGCGCGCAGTTGCACAAGCGCAATTCGACAAGGGAGGATGGACAGCAGATGACCCACGCCATTCGTTTCCACAAGACCGGCGGCCCAGAGGTCCTGACCTGGGAGCAGGTCGAGGTCGGCAAGCCCGGTGTCGGCGAAGCGCGAATCCGTCAAACCGCGGTCGGCCTGAACTTCATCGACATCTACAATCGGTCCGGGCTCTATCCGGTCCAGCTGCCAAGCGGCCTCGGCAGCGAAGGCGCCGGCGTGATCGAGGAACTGGGCGAGGGGGTCACTGATCTCAAGGTGGGTGACCGGGTCGCCTATGGCTCGTCGCCGCTCGGCGCCTATTCGGAGGCGCGGCTGATCCCGGCTGCGCAACTGCTCAAGCTGCCCGACGAGATCGACGACAAGACCGCGGCGGCGATGATGCTGAAGGGGCTGACCGCCCAGTACCTGATCCGGCAGACCTACCGCGTCAAGGCGGGCGACACCATTCTGCTGCATGCCGCCGCGGGCGGCGTCGGCCTGATCCTCAGCCAGTGGGCCAAGCATCTCGGCGTGACCGTCATCGGCACCGTGTCGAGCGACGAGAAGGCGGAGCAGGCGAGGGCGCATGGTTGCGACCACACCATCGTCTATACGCGGGAGGACTTCGTCGCGCGCGTGAACGAGATCACGGGCGGCAAAAAGGTGCCGGTGGTGTATGATTCCGTCGGCAAGGATACGTTCCTGAAGTCGCTCGATTGTCTTGCGCCGCTCGGATATGCGGTGCTGTTCGGTCAGTCCTCCGGCACGGTCGATCCGCTCAATCTCGGGCTCCTCGCCCAGAAGGGCTCGCTGTTCGTGACGCGGCCGACGCTGTTCACCTATGCGGCCAGACGCGAGAGTCTGGTGGCGATGGCCAATGAGCTGTTCGATGTCGTCAAGTCGGGCGCGGTGAAAATCGAGGTCAACCAGACCTATCCTCTCAAGGAAGCCGCCAGCGCCCACGCCGATCTCGCCGGGCGGAAGACGACGGGATCCACTGTCCTGCTCGTCTGAGCTCACAGCGGGGCGTCCGCAAGGCGTCGCCTGATGAAGCCGCCCCCGCCCGTTCGCGCGGAGGGACGTCTTTCGATCAGACCTGCTCGTGCTTGCGCAGATCGCGCAGGTGGTCGAACCGGGCCGCCTGCAGATCGGCGTCTTGCCCGTCGATCTCCGGCACTGCGGCTTCGGACATGACGTCGCGCGTGATGTCCGCGACCGAGTGGCCGACGATCTCGTGAATGAAGCTGATGTTCGAATACTCTCCCGACGCGACCCGCGCGACGACGTCGCGCCGGGTCAGTTCAGGATCGACGACGGCCTCGCGCCCGCGGCGGCCATAGTCGATCATCACGACGAAATACTGCATGAAGCGCCAGTTCGCCTCCGGACCAAATCGGCCGCTGCATTATTTCTGAAAATAAGAAAATGTCAAGGCAAATCGTCTTGCCGTCTCAGGCACCGCGCGCGAGGAGGCCCGAGGTCCTCCTCGCGCATTCTTTTTCAACGTTCCTTGTTCGCCGCGCGGGCGCGTGACTTGGCGGCCGCCTTGGCGCGGATCCGCGAGATCTGGCCGCGCGGCAGGGTCACGAAGATCTCGCCGATCCAGTCCAGCTTGACGCCGACGATCGGCTTGGCGTTGAAGCTCTTCAGATTGACCACGGACGGCGATTTGCCGCGCTCGATCGTCTTCAGATAGCGCTCGCCGGACTTGAGGCGCACCACGGCTTCCTCGCCGTAGAAGCTCGACAGCGGATGGCGCTGTTCGCGATAGACGACGATGACGTCGCCATTCTCATATTTCGGCAGCATCGAATCGCCCATGACCTCGAAGGCGATGGTCTCCTCGGAGATCGGGAACGGCAGGGCGACCTCGCCCATGCCTTCGAGCGGCACCTGCTCGAAATCGGGCTCGATCACCGAGCCGGCGCCGACCCGGCCCATGATCGGAACGGAGTTCAGCTCCAGATATTCGGTGATCAGCGGGATTTCGGCGGCCTTGATCAGGCGCTGGCCTCCGAGGATCTCGGAGACGGCGCCGGGCCGCACGCCCATGGCGCGGGCCAGCCCTCCCTTCGTTTTTCCCGGCTTCTCGAGTGCACGCTCGATCATGGCGACGTCCAACATGGCATTGACCCCTTTTGCGAATCTCGGAAAGGATTATACGTTTCGATTTATCAGAACTCAAGCTTGACTTTTCCTTCGGAATAACGGAAATTAAGCCGGCATGCAAGAGCCGGCGGTCGAAATCCAGAAGAAAGAGGCAAGAATGCAGTCCACCGATTGGCCCGATTCACATTCCAGCGCGCTCCGCGAGCTCCATGCCAGGGGGCTCTCCTACGCCGAGATCGCCCGGGCGCTCAATGCGCAGTTCGGTACGGCCTATACCCGCAATGCGACGCTCGGCCGCGGCAAGCGGCTCGGTCTCGTCGCGCCGGCAGCCCCCAGAATCGCTCGCTCCGAAGCCCGGCCGATGTCGGCGGCGTCGGGAACCCGCCATCGACGCGCCGAGGCCCCGGACCGGCCGGTGTCGGCGCCGCAGCGCAAGACCCGGGTCAAGCTGCGCTCGGTCGGCATCAGCCCGCGGCTGTTGTCGCTCGACCAGCTCGAGCCCGGCGATTGCCGCTACCCCTATGGCGGCGACCGCGATGATGATCCCATCACCTTCTGCGGTCATCCTCGCCAGCCCGGCTCCTGCTATTGCACGCCGCATTTTCATCTCACGCGTGAGCCCGCCGAGCCGGCGACCGACCGGCCGACGGGCCCTCTGACCCTGCGGCTCGTCGCCGCCGCGTGAGACGCGGTCTGAGACGCAGTCCCTGCCACAGACCTGATTTCCTTCACAGTTCCGGAGACGAGACATGGCGCGCCCTCGACGCAGCAAATCCATTCGTATGGCCAAGACGCACGACCGCCGGGCAGCCCAGCTGCCGCGGAACGCGGATGTCGTTCCGGTCGAAATCGACGATCCCCTCGCGCTCGAACCGGGTGAAAAAATCGTCGCGCTGCGCTCCGTGCGCGGCGATCCGCTGGGACGGTTGCACGCGCACAAGCAGCTCGACGACGCCCAGTACCAGGCCGGACGTGCGTTTCAGAACGACTGGGAGCGGGCCGAGCGCGGGCCGCAGGCGATCGACCCGTCGCGCGACCATGTCGATGGCGCGCGCGGACGCGAGCCGGTCACTGAAGCGCAGCGGCAGGCGGTCCTGCGTCTCAATCGCGCCGAGCGCGAGCTTGGCGCTGATGGGGCCGCCATCACCCATGACGTTCTGGTGCAAGGTCTGACCATGGAGCAGGTCGGGCACAAGCGTGGGCTGGCCAGCCAACGCTGGAACGACTATTTCGCCCGCCGCTTCAAGGAGTGCCTGGACCGGCTGGCGGTGGTGTACGGTCTTGCGACGGAGCGCACGGCGCTCCGGCCTGGGCAAACGCCGCGATCGAGCCCGCGGCGCGAAACCTAGCGGTTTGTCCCGCCAGTGCTCGCCGGTGCAGCGAGTGCTGGTGGCCTCTGTTCAGGAGTGCGGCGTTCAGGGATGCGGCGCGACGGTGTACGTCGTGCTGTAGGGCTCGACCCGCAGCGACGCATGGGCGAGCAGGGCGATCTTGGCCGACGGAGCCATCTGCAGCTCGCCATTTGGTCCACGATGGACATTGTACTGCCAGGCCGTGAGATCGCCCTTCTGGGACAGCGCGTGCGCGATCGCACCGGCATCATTGCCGCCGATCGTCTTCATCTCGTCGGCCGTCAACCCGATGACGATCTCGTCCTTGACCGTCACCACCTTGAACAAGGACGTCTTGGCCTCCTCGGCCAGCGCGGCGGAAGCAGTCAACGCCAGCGTGGCGAGAGCGCCGAACATGGGGCGGGTCAATGCAGTCATGAGGTCTCCTGCTCGTCATCATATCGTCGTCGCTGAGCGCGCAGGCTTTGGTGGTCTGCAGGTGGCTTTCGGTTCGCGGAAAGCGCTTGAAATAATTGCGGCGAAGATTTGAACCAGGTGGCGCGAGCCGAGTCTAAGCACTCTCATGTGCAAACGAAAAGCTGTTCGTCCCGGGTTGAATCCCTTGTTGACGCAGGTCAAGCTGCCTGCTTCGGCTTGTCGTATCAGAGACGCGCGAAGTGACGGGGGATGCCATGTTCACAGGTAACTATCTGTTCCGTTCATCCGGCGGCAAGGCCGCGCTTGCAGCTGTCGCGGCGATCGCCTTCACAGCGGCCGACCCGGTGCCGGCCGGCGCGCGGATGGCTGGCCCGGCCAGCAAGGCAGCGGTCGCCAAGGTGGCGTCGAGCGACGTCACGGATCTGAGTGCGCGTCGACGCCATCGTCGCGTCTACCGGAGCAATCCCGCGGCCGGCCTTGCCATCATGGGCGCGATGATCGGAACGATCGGCGCGATTGCCGCGCATCAGCACGACGACGACTACTACTACGGGCCGGGGTACTATGCGGGACCCGGCTACTACGGGCCGCCGAGGGTGTACTATGCACCGCAGCCCTATTACGGCCATCCGTACTACGGCCACCCATATTATGGGCCGCGCGTTCACTACTACCATCCGTACTGAACGGATGCTGCGGCGATGAGGCCCGTCCGGGCGCCGGCGTTTCGCCTAGAAGCCGCCGGCGCTGAAGCGGAATGGCTGCACCACGTCGTAAGCCGCCTTGCTGATCGGAACCGCATAGTCGACCGTGAGCGGCCCGAACGGCGAGGCCCAGGTCATGCCCACTCCGACCGATGACCGCAGCACGTTCCGGTTCGCGACCTGCGCGTTCTGCATTGGTCCGCGATAGCCGAACACGGTGCCGGTATCGACGAAGGCGGATGCCCGCAGGCCGTACTCCTGCGGCAGGCCGGGAATGTTGCCCTGCAGCTCCGCGGTGGTCGCCCAATACATGCTGCCGCCGACATTGTCGCGCGTCGATCCCGGCGTGAGATCGCGCGGACCGAAGCCGCCGGGCGCGAAGCCGCGCACCATGGTGGGACCGCCGAAGAAGCTATTGAGAAGCGGCGCCTGCTGGCCACCCCATCCGGTGATGTAGCCGCCCTGGGCGCGCACCATCGCGGTCAAGTCCCGATTGACGGCGCGGTAGTAGCGGACGTCTCCGGTCGTCCGCAGAAAGCGCACGTCGCCGCCGAGGCCGGCGAGATCCTGCGTCAGTTGTGACCGGATACCGCTGGTGGGAAACTTGTTGTTGTCGAGCGTGCTGGTGGTGATCGTATTGCCGAGCGAGGACACGGTCTGCCGTCCCGCATTGACCGCCTGTCGCACCGGCAACGAAGCCGCCGCCGGCGAGATCCCAGGCGCGAGCACCACCTTTTGGTCGTAGAGCGAGTAGCGCCACAGCATGGCGGTCTGCTCGCTGACCGGCATGCCCAGAGTGAGAGCGCCGCCATAGGTATTGCTGCCGAACGCCTGGAAGTTGCTCACCATGTTCTGGCGTGCGAACAATTCCAGGCCGGGTGTTGTCCGGCCCAGCGCATAGGGCGACGTGAAGGACAGGGTGGCGCCGCGCGCGAACTGGCCGTAGGTGAATTTCGCCTGCGCCGTGTTGCCAGTGCCAAGCACGTTGCGGTCGCCAATCTTGACCTCGGCGAGCAGTCCGTCCGTCGAGGAATAGCCGCCGGACACGTTGAAGTCGCCGGTGGCCTGGTCAACGGCTTCGACGTCCAGCACGATACGATCCCGCGTCGATCCCGGCCGCGGGGTGATTTTGACGGTCTTGAAATAGTTCAGGCTGCGCAGGCGCCGCTCGGCGCGATCGACCAGCGTCCTGTTGTAGGCGTCGCCTTCACCGATATCGAATTCGCGGCGGATGACGTCGTCCCGGGTGTTCGTATTGCCGTGAATCTCGATGCGCTCGACGTAGCTGCGCCGCCCCTGCTCGACCTGGATGGTGATGTCGGCCAGGCCTGCCGGAGCATTTCGGGTGATCTTGGGCTCGATTTGCGCGAATGGAAAGCCGAGCCTGCCGAGTTCGGCCGTCAGCACCTCCGAGGTCTTGTCGAGCTTGCTCTCGTCGAACACGTCGCCTTGCTGCGCCGGCACCAGCGCCCGCAGGCCGTCGCAGGACAGACCCTGCACGTTGCATGCGACGTCGATTGCTCCAAACTTGTAGAGCCCGCCTTCCTCGATCGAGAACACGAGATTGTAACCGCTGTTCGCCGCATCGTAGTCGACGCTCACATTCGTCACCTCGGCGTCGGCATAACCGTGGCTTCGATAGTATTGCCGCAGCAGCTCGCGATCTTCATTGACCCGATCGGCGTCATAGACGTTGCCGCCGGTCACGAAGCTCAGCACGTGGGTCGCCGAGGTCTTGATCACGGCATGCAGTTGACGCGCGCCATAGGCATGATTGCCGACGAAGCTGATGGCGCGGACCGGCGTCTTCTTGCCTTCGGTGATGGTGAAGACCAGATCGACGCGATCGTTGCCGCGATCGATGATTTCCGGCACGACCCGGACGTCGTCACGTCCGACGCGATGGTAGGCCTGGATGATGCGGACGACGTCGCCCTGTACGGTCGCGCGTCGCAGACCCGCGCGCGGCTTCGATAGAACGGCCGCTGTCAGGTCGGCGTCTTTCACCTTCTTGTTACCTTCGAAGACGACGCGATCGAGCACTTTTGCTTCCCGGAGGCGGACGACGATCCGGCCGCCGGTACGGGCGAGCTTCACGTCGTCCACAAGTCCCGTGGCAATCAGCGACTTCAATCCCGCGTCGAGCGCGGCGTCGTCGTAGCGTCCCTTGGCGTCGGCATGGAAATAGGAGCGCACCGTGTCGGCATCGACGTGCCGATTGCCTTCTACGACAAGGGTTTCCGCTGATGCCGTCCCGCACTGAAACACTGATGCCGCCAGTGCCGCCAACAGCATTCTGCTGCTGCGCGATCTGCCGGAGGCAGGGAGACGATCGTCCCGGGCGGTCATGTCTCTACGTCCTGCCTGCTCGTCATCGGCAGGATGCAAGAGCGGGCGGACGGCCAAATCATGTCAGGGCCATGGAGACTTGCGGGCCATGAATCACGCCTGCGAAAGCGCCAGGGGATCGGAACCGATGGAGGCCGCAGAATCGACGCAGAGTCGATTCAAACGCCAGTCAACATCGTTCGACATCTGCTGGCGCCGGCAAGGCGCTGGCGTCGCAAACCAGGTGGGAACAGACCATGCGTGCGATCGCTCTGGCCCTCATTGTTTGTAACTTCGTGCAATCGGCCCTGGCTGCGGCGATCGTTCCGGAGATCGACCCGCGCGCCTCGCTCGGCGTCGTGCAGCAGTGGATCTACAATTATCGGACAAAGCCGGACTATGCTCATGTGCCGGCTGCCGTGCGCGTGCTGTTCCACTCGCAGACCTTCAAGGAGCCGGAAAACGCGGGAATCTATCTCGGCTTCATCGCTGGGGCGATCGGCTCCAATCCGGCCAAGGCCGAGCAACTGATCAACAGCTTCTTTCCTGTGCCTCCGGAGGAGGAGTGGGTGATCGTCCGGGCCATCGCCTATTCAGGCGTGCCGGAATGGCGCAACCTCCTGCGCAAAGTGGCGCCGCGGATGCCTGGGCGCCGCGTGATGATCGACGGCTATCTCAGCGGCACGCAGCCGACGCTGATGGAGATTCCGCTGGAGGAGGCGAAGCCGGGAATGATGGACAAGCTGCGCGGCGCGTTCACGCAGAATCCCTTCAAGAAGGAGGAGCGCAAGCTCGACACAAGGCTGAGCTACGCGACGCACCAGGATCTGCTCGACATCCTCTGGGGCTATTACTTCGCAACCGGCTCGCGCGTCCCGATCCAGCGCATCGTGCAGATGCTGCCCTGGGCGAAGAGCCGCGACACCGTCGACAAGCTCACCGTCGGCAGCATGGCGCGCTACACGCTCGCCAGCTACTCGGTGCGTGACGCCGGTCTGCGCGACTATCTGCGCGAGGAACTGGCGCGTCAGTCAGGACCCGTCAAGGAGCCGTTGAGGGAAGTCGTGGAGGCTGCCGACACGGTGCAGTTGGGTGCGGTGCGCAAGGATGCCGTCGCCGCCGTCGAAGAGCTCAAGACCAAGGGCTCCGATGCCCGGCGCAACATGGATTTCTGGGGACAACTTGGGGTCGGGGCCCTGGCGCTCGGATGCGTCTCGGCCGCTGCGCTGGGGCAGGTCGCGGTCGGCATTCCCTGCGTGATCGGCGGCTCAGCCTCGCAGGGACTGCTGTCGTTCTGGGAAAAGCAGCAATAGATGCTCGCGATCGGCTGCTCGATCTCTTCGGTGCCACGTGTAGCGCGATGACCAGCAGTGGCGGTCATTGCGGATTCGAGGCCGCCGAGATGCTCTGATAAGTTGCGACCGTGGCGCCAAATTCTACGAAAGGTTGTGACTTCTGCCGGATGCTCTTGCGCGCCGACGGGCCCGGAAAAATCAGGACAGGCTCGCCTTCACCGCTGCTGGATAGACCGGCTCGCGGTGAATTTCCGCGCCGGACTCGTCGACCACGACGATCGAAAGCCTGCGGTCTGTAATACGGGGATCGTGCCGCAGCCGCCGGGCCAAATCCCGGCTGTGCTCGATGGCCCCCGCACTTGTCGCGAATTCCAGGCCGGTCCGGTCCCGGGTTGGAATGCCATCCTTCATATCGAAATAGTAAGTGCGCATGGTCTTCCCGCAGCCGCTGTCGTGCGGGAGCGGGAGCGGACCCGACCCAGGACCCGCCCCCATGCTCCCCCAGGGCCAAACTATAGAAGACCTCTAATGTGGAGGACAAGCTTACCGCTGCCGGAATTCCCCTGTTGCGTTCGGTAAATGACCGTTTCCCCTGGCGTCGTTAGCCGGAAACTGCCACAAAGCTCAAATTGCGCCGCCGAATTCAACCTATCGGTCAGTTCGGCTTGCTGCAGGAGTTGTTCACTGGCATACTTTCTACCTCTTCGGGTTCCGCGCGGTCGATTTCCAGCCGGGCCATCCTGAGGATCAGCGTCGCAGTCGTCAGACCGAGACTCTCCGCCTCGATTGCTGCAGTATCTACCTTGCGTGCAAGGCCTTCACGTTTGCTAAGGACTGGCATTACTGTTTCCTGCCAAAGGTGCGAGATGAAGAATCCCACATTCATCGCGGAGCTGCACACCAAGCTCGGAGCCCCATCGAGCGAAGCCGTGGAGAGCCTTCGTCTATTGAAGGCTTTCCTGAAGCTGGCTCCGGGCCAGCGCATCGAAGTGATCGAAATGGTCGAGCGGTTGAATTCCGCCCCTCGTCCGGAAACGGACTGTCCTCTCTCCTGAAGCTATGTCTCCTGACTGCAAGCAAGAGATGCGGGTGGCCGCGTAGCAATCGCGTAGATTGCATCGTCAAGCGCTTCCGATTCGTGCAGCGTCCCAGCCGGCAAGAGGATCTTGTCACCGGCGGTGCAGACGCGCTCGCCGCCCTCCCAGCGAAACGTCAGCCGTCCCTTGATCACGACGAGGATTTCGTCGACCGGGTGGGTGTGGAAGGCATGAACCTTTCCGGCCGCATCGTGCTGCAACTCGATGCAGCCCTGGCTCGGCAGAAGCGCGAGGATGTCGGGATCGATCGCGAAATCGGTTTTCGTTGCAGCGATGATCTGGGTCATGCGGCTTGCTCCTTATCTCCGATGGACGATGGCTTGCCCTGGGCCAGCTTGTGGAAGGGACAGGCCGGCGGCGGCTGGTTGTCGTCGTAGAGGAAGTATTGCTTGAACTCCCGGCCCTCCGGATTGCCGTAGCGGCCGAGCAGGGGAGAAGGCCTCGTCGTGTCGAACGGGATCAGCCGCTTGCGCACCTCATCGAAGGCCTTGGCCGCGGCTTCGTCCGTGCCGAGCATGCGCTCGAACACCCAGCGGGGCTGGAAGGTGAGCATGAAAGCGCTCGAGCGTCGGCTCTGCCGCATCACGTGCGCCGGCGTGCTGCAGACGACGAAGATCGGTTCGCCCGCAAACGAGAATTCCCACATCGGATGGTCGACCGTCTCCGGAATCTCTGCAGGCCAGGCCTGTTTGTCGATCTGAGCGAGCTGATCGAGGATCTGCCAGAACTTCTTGTAGTAGGCGTCCATCGTCTGCACGGGACGCGGCCGGGTGAAGAGGATCAGCGACGTGTTGGGCCCGTGAGATCTGCTCTCGGATACGAATAGAGCGAGTTGCTGGCCGAGAACGTCGATGTCGATCGGGTCGAGAAACAGATAGCGCAACTGATCGTGGCGATAGCCCGCGACGCCGAACACGCAAGGAAAGGGTCTTGCTTCGCTGCTCATCTGAGCTTCGAATTCAGAAAACAGGACGCTTTGCCAGCTCCCGGCTGCGTGGCCGGATCGGACTTCGTCCTTTCTCAAGTACAAACGCGACATACTGACCCTCTCTGTTTTCTTATGATTTAAGTACGAAGTATCAACTTGTGCCTCATCATCAGCGGCCCGAGCAGTCCAGGAAGCGACATCAAAAGAAGGATCTCGATCAGCGCGGCGTAGCTGCCGTCGCTGGCCACCGTGCGCAGGCTACCGCCGGCGTCCGCGCCGAGGCCGCTCGCCGCCACCATCGCAAGCGCGATCACCGGCTGCGCCAGACCGGCGAACACGCCGGCGGTGGTCGTGTTGATCGACGCGCCTACGCCGATGCGCTCCGCCGTATAGAGCGACTTGGTGCATTTCAGGATCAGCGGCACGGTGCCGCCGGCCACCAGGCCCAGCACCGCGAACACCGCGCCGACATAGAAGAAGCCGAGCGCATGCGCGAAGGCCGGCAGGAGGAGTGCGACGAGCAGCATGCGCAACAGGGTGATGGCGATCAGCGCTCCGTGCAGCGACCGCGTCCGGTCTGCCGCGTGACCGAGAAAGATCGATCCGACCGCATTGCCGACCATGAAGGCGAGCAGCGGGCCCCCGGCCGCCGAGGACGAGAGGCCGAAGTAATGGGCGACCATCGGGATGCCCCACACGCCGGCCAGCGTCGTGACGACCGCGAAATGCGCCGCGAAGCTCATGGCGCAGCCCCAGTTCGCCGCCGATCCGAGCGCGTGCCAACTCGCGATCAGCACGCTCTTGAGCGTCCTGGCGGCATTGTTCGCCGGCGCAGCCTTGAGCACCGTGGATGCGCAGGCAAGATTGGCGACACCGACGCAGGCGATGAACAGGAAGCAGGCGCGCCAGCCGAAGCCGCTGATCGCAGCCGCGAGCGGCGTGGTCGCGATGACGCCGCCGGCATAGCCTGACACCTGGGAGATGCCGGACATCAGGCCGAAGCGCTGATCGGAGAAGCTTTGAGCCACGAGCTTCAACAGCGCCGTGAACACCAGCGCGTCGCCGCAGGCGACGACGACGCGCGCGATGAAGACATCGAACAGCGTCGGCGACAGCGCGAAGGCGGCGCTGCCGAGCGCGGACGCGGCCATGCTGCAAAGGACGACACGCTTGACGCCGTAGCGATCGACCAGCACGCCCGCAGGAATCTGCATCAGGGTGTAGCCCCAGAAGTAGCTCGAGGCGAGCATCGCGACGCCGGATGCGTCGGTGCCGAAATCACGGACGAAGCCGAGGCCCACGGTCTGCGGCGACATCCGCTGCAGGAAGGCGATGGCGTAGGCGAACGCCACCGTCCCCCACGCGATATAGGCGCGATCGGCAAATCTCGGTTGTGACGCTGCGACCGCCTGATGTCCGAGAACCGCCATCACAGCCTCGCATAGCCGACGGAGAACAGCGCGTCGGCCGAGTTCGGGATGATCTGGGACATCGCCGTCTCCACCAGGGAGGCTCTGCCGTGATAGTCCTGCTTGATATGCTGGATGTGCCCGTAGGCGCCGCGCATGATCATGCCGGGCACCTCGAGCGGCTTGCCCGGATAGATCGTGGCGCACATCTCGACGCAGGCTGCCTGCAACGCGGCATCGGCCGGTTCGCCGAGCAGCGACGGGGCGACCTTCTCGCAGATCTTGGCGTTGGCGGCCCACACGATCGGATTGCGTGTGCGCCAACCGTACAGAATGCCTTCATCGCTCACAGCACCGGGATGCTTGAGGATCTGCGACGTAAAGAATCCATACAGGCCACGCCCCTGATGCGCCGGCAGCACTTCGGTCCCGCTGCGATAGATCGCCAGCCGTCCCGCGACGGTCATCACGCGATAGACGGAGAAGGCGACCAAGCCGATATGATCGTAGACGAGAACGAGGCTGTATTTGCTGTCGAATGGCGAAGAGGCGGCGGTCCAGTGCGGTTCGATTGCTTTCCAGTTAATAGCAATGATCGAATTCATCGCATCCATGATCGGCTGCCGATCCGGCGCCTGGATCTGCGACGCGTCGTGAAAGCTGTAGACGGTGTAGTCGTCCCAGGGCGAGGCGATGGTCGGATAGCGGCCATCCAGGTTTCGCGACATCGCGTGAACTCCAGCACTGCACGTCGAGCTATACAGGCCGCTATTCGATGGCTTAAAGGACAATATGCCCTCGAAATCTGCCAACTCAGCTCGGCGTTTTGCGGTGCGCCGCGACGGCGCGGAGCGGCGGCTCGCCATCTTCGCGTTTCCCGGCGTGACTCTGCTCGATGTCTCCGGTCCCGCGCAGGTCTTCGCCGAACTCAGCGAGATCGAGCTGCCGGCGCCCGGCTACGCGCTGACCTACGTGTCCAGGGATGGCGGGCTGGTGCCGACCGATGTCGGCTTGATGATCGACACTGCGCCGATCTCGTCGCTGAAGCCGACCGAGGTGGATACGTTGCTCATTCCGGGCGGCCCTGGCATCTGGAAGCTGCGGCAGGATACAGCCGCTATGCATTGGATCGGCGAAGTGCTCCCGGGTGCGCGGCGGATCGCCTCAGTCTGCCTCGGCGCCTTTGCCCTCGCGTGGGTGGGGGCGCTCGAAGGCAAGCGGGCTGCGACACATTGGCGCTACTGTCCGCGGCTGCAGGACAGCTTCCCCAACGTCAAGGTCGAGCCGGACGCCATCTTCGTCCAGGACGGCCGAATCTGGTCGTCAGCCGGCGTCAGTGCCGGCATTGACCTCGCGCTCGCGATGATCGAGGAGGATTTCGGTCACACCATCGCGCTCGACGTGGCGCGCCGCCTCGTCGTGTTTCTCAAGCGTCCCGGCGGTCAGAGCCAGTTCTCGACCGTGCTCGCCGCGCAGGCGTCCGACGTCGAGGGGCGGTTCAGTGCGCTGCATGCCTGGATCATCGAGAACATCGCCAGCGACCTCCGCGTCGAGACGCTGGCGGCGAAGGCCGGCATGACGCCCCGGACCTTTGCCCGCACCTATGTCGGGCGAACCGGCATGACGCCCGCCCAGGGCGTCGAGGCGCTCAGGGTCGAGACGGCGCGCCTTCTGCTGGAAAGCCGCCAGGTCGATAGCGTGGTCGAGGTGGCCAAGCGGGCCGGTTTCGGCGACGACGAGCGCATGCGGCGGGCGTTCCTGCGGCATCTCGGTGTGTCGCCGTCGGAGTATCGGCGGCGGTTCTCGAGCTGAGGGCGTCGTCCCCGATTCCGGGATATCTCAGCCGTTTCGCCGCGGTTCGCGGCTTTCGGCTTGCATTGCGGTTAATCGAGGCGCCCACGGTCGGACCGGAACGGCCGTGCCGTCTGCAATCGCTCTAAGGCTTCCGTAAAATGCTGCGCGTATGAAAGTGGAAAATTAGATGCAAATCCTTGCGTGAAGCGGGGAGAGGCCAATGACGAACATCGTTCCCTTCCGCAAGAAGATCGTGCCGTCGCCACACGTCGCGGTACCTCGTCGGGAGCTTGCGGTCGCGGTTGCCAGCACCGTTCGGCTCGAGGTCGTTCACTCTGGCACATCGGAGTGTCGAGAAGATATCAGGAAGACGGTGATCCTGCTCGACCTTGCTCTGCAACATGCGCGAGAACTGTCCGACATGGTCACGGACGAGCGCATGCGCCGGATCTATGACCGTCATCTCGCCTCGATCGAGTATTCGCTGCAGATTGCGCGTGAGCGGCTGTCGGCCCTCTGAGGTCCTTTGCCGTGTGCCCGACCTGTGCATTTGCACGGGGACGCCGAAAGCCGAATGTGGTAGTTGGGTCGCTCGTGGAGGACGCAACGATGACCCAAACCAAACTGGAAGTGCCCGCGGAGCTGCGAGACCTTGCGGAGAAGACGATTGCCCAGGCCGAGAGGGCCTTCGAGATGTTCTTCGATGCCGCCGGCAAGTCGATCGGTACGGTTCCGGGACCCGCCGCCGACATGTCCAAGCAGGCGCTTACCCTGACCGAGCAGAACATCAAGACGGCATTCGAGCACGCCCGGAAGCTGGTGCACGCCACTGAGCTCGAAGAGGCGATGCGGATCCAGTCCGAGTTTCTGCGCAGTCAGTTCACCAACGCCGGCGAGCACATGAAGACGATCACGTCGAGCATCATGTCGGCCGCGACCAAGGCGACCGAGCCGAAGAGCTGAGTCTCAAGCGCCCGTCTCGCAACCGGGACCCGCAGCGATGGAGATCGGCGGCGAGCCAGCCGCCGGCACGACGACAGGTATGAGGCGCGCTATTTTCGCAGCGTGCCGATGTAGGCGGCGATGTCGGCCGCCTCCAGCCGATTGAGCGGGAAGCTCGGCATTTTCGGATGCGGATCGAGCAGGAAGAAGGCAACCTTCTCCGGGGTGAAGTCGGCCTTCTGCGCGATCTGGGCGAAGGACGGAACGTCGGCGCTGGCCTGCTTCTGCGTTCCCTCGATCAGGTGGCACGAGGCGCACCAGCGACGGGCGAGATCGGCCCCGTGATCTGCATCAGCGGCTCTTGCCGATGTCGTCACTGCGGTTGCGACCGCGATCGCCATAACTCTCGTCACCAGGGCGCGCATCAAGACACTCCGATCATTGGTCTGTTGGATGATGGACATCGTGTCGGCTGCGCACGCGGGCATCTCATGGGGGCGGACGTTCGCCCCGCCGAGGAGCGTATCGACGTCAGTTGCAGCACGACTTAGGAAAGTGCGACAGGTCGATCTTGCTGACGATCGCTTTCAGGAGCATGCGGAGCCGGCGAAGCCAGGACGAGTCCGGCACGGGGACGACCGTCAGTTCTTCGGCAATGTAGGACATGTCCGGCCCTCCCTGTCGCTCAGCGTCTTTCCGCTCAGCCTGTTGACGAGGTGCATGCGGCCGCACGCGGGGCACGCGACCGCTTCATAGGCGTCGAACTCGTCGGCCATGGCCGGGACGGCCAATCCGATCTGCACGTTCGATCCCGTCTGGGAGCAGCGAAAAACGAGAGTTTCCATCGCCTGAACATGACAAACCCGGGCGTTCACGCCTTGATCTGTCTCAACAGACGAATGGGGCCGGCGCGGGTGCGCTGGCCCTAAGGAGGCGGAGAGGGATGTGTCAGGTCAGCCCGTGCGACGCCTTGGCGAGATCCAAACGTTCCGCCACATTGACCGGCGTAACGGAACCGGTCTGGGCCGCGCGGAGGGCGGCATCGATCTTCGATTTCACGCGGCGCGCGGCGAGCGCGGCGAGCCTGGTTTGGGTGCGTCCGGTTTTGATCTGGTCACCGAACTCGTACCGCCATTCCCAAATGTCCGGTTCAGCAGTCGCCACGACCGTATATTGGACACCTCGGTGGATCACGGAACCCCCCTGTTCATACTTCCACTCCAAGTCAACGTCTTCCGAACCTACAATCAATCCGGGCAACTACGGGACTGGAACAATTGCCAGAGCCGCAAAGGCAAATTGGTTAACACCGCCGTCCCCGTAATGTTCCGCCGTTGCGCGGATGACGTGCGTCATTCCTGGATTCGCGATTCTGTGCACCGGTGGAATACCAGGTCGGATTGTGCTGGAGGATTGCAGGATGCGCCGCGCCGGCGGGCGCGCGCTGCGCAGCGGGCCAGACGGTTGAACGATGTACGCTGCCGATGCAGTGTGCAGGGTGGCCGTCGCTCACGAGGGGTCTAGAATGAGCTTCGCAAAGACGGTTCGCTCGACGGGAAGAGGCCGCTGTTGAGTGTCGCGCATCGAGAGCCGTCGACCGCGGATCGCGTCTCTGAAACCGGCAAGGTGCATCGCGACCTCAGGCTCGACGCGTGTCGCGGGCTCGCGCTGTGGTTCATTTTCATCGACCACGTGCCCGATAATTCGCTGGCCTGGCTGACGCTGCGCAACTACGGCTTCAGCGACACGTCCGAAGTGTTCGTCTTCATCTCCGGCTATACCTGCATGCTGGCCTATGGGGGGGCGCTGCCGACGCAGGGCTGGGCGACGACGGTGGTGCGCGCGCTGCGGCGCGCCTGGGAGATCTACGCGGCGTTCCTGGTGCTGCTGCTCGCCTATGCCGCGCTGGTCTGGGCGGTCGGCGGCGGCACGCGCTTCGTCGACGAGACCAACACGGGCTTCTTCTTTCGCGAGCCCGGGCCGACCCTGCTGCACGTCGCGATGCTGCAGTTCGCACCGGTGAACACGGATATTCTCCTGACGTTCGCCATCCTGCACATCTGCTTTCCCATCGTGCTGTTCGCGATGATGAGCAGCGCGACGCTGACGCTCGCCCTCTCGTTCGTCGTGTACATGATGGTGCAATTGTTCAGCTGGCAGGTCCCGGCGTGGCCGAGCGGCGAGCTCTATTTCAATCCATTCGCGTGGCAGTTCCTGTTCGTGATCGGCGCCTGGTACGGCTTTGTCGGGACCAGGAGCCTGCGTCCGATCCTCGATTCGCGGACACTGCTGGTTGCCGCGCTCGCCTATCTCGCCTTCAGCCTCTTCATGGCCCTGAGTTGGGAGTTCAAGGTGCTGGAGAGCCTGATTCCGTCGGCCGTAAGCGGTCTGATCTATCCAATCTACAAGAGCCACCTCGCGCCGGTCCGGCTGCTGCACTTTCTGGCGCTGGCCTTGGTGGTGTCGCGTCTGGCGCCGCCGGAATGGCGAGGTCCGATCCGGCCGCTGATGACCGCGATGATCAGATGCGGCGAGAACTCGCTTTCGATCTATTGTCTGGGAGTCCTGCTGGCTTTTCTCGGGCAAGTCATCTTGACCGACGTGGCGAGCGGCTTTGCCATGCAATGCGCGATCAGCGTGGTCGGAATTGCGATGATGATCGCCGTAGCCACGCTGCTGACCTGGGAATCCCAGCTCGACCGGCGCGGGCCGCGGCTGTTCTGAGGCCGTCAGCGCCGGCGCGCGACGGCGACACCGAACAGGAAGGCGACGAACAGGCTCGCAAGCGGCGCTTCGCGCGTCACCGCGCTGACGGTCGACAGCACGGTCCCGGGTCGTCGCGCGTCGCGGGCCGCTTGGCTCAGCCGGTCCACCGCCGCACTCAAGGTGCCGACCACCTCGCCGAGGGTGCGTGACATGTCCGTCGCGGTATCGAGCGCGCGTTCGGCGACGCCCGGCTGCGGAGGAGTTTCGAACGTTTCGCTGCTCACTTTGGTAGCCTTCTCGACGCTGATCGGCCGGATTGATTCACCAGTCTCGCTCCGGCCAATGGGAGACGTGACGCTCCGGAAAATGCTGGCTCGGGCGATTGGTTCCCTCGGCCGGAGGTGCATGGTGCGGAATCCGGTGGATCGGTGTTGTCGCGCACCGCATTCGCGCGCCGAAACCGCTAGAGTCGGCCCGATCAAAAAGGATCGCTCATGGATCGCTCAAACCCGGCCCCGCCGCAACGCATCGCCATCCTCGGCGCTCCGATCGATCTCGGTGCGTCCGTGCGCGGCACGCTGATGGGGCCGGCGGCCTTGCGCACGGCGGGCCTCGTCACCGTGCTGGAGAGCCTGGACCTCGACGTCATCGACCATGGCGATGTCGGTATTGCCGAGATCGGCGAACTCAACGACGAGCCTCCGGGAAACGCCAAGCATTATCGGCAAATCCAGCGCTGGTCACGGATCCTGGCGCGCCGCAGCTATGAGCTGGCGCAGACCGGCGCCATTCCGGTGTTCTTAGGGGGAGACCATTCGCTGTCGATGGGATCGGTGAACGGCGTCGCGCGTCATTGTCGCGACAGTGGCCGGGAGCTGTTCGTGCTCTGGCTCGATGCGCATGCCGACTACAATACGCCGGCAACCACGATCACCGCCAACATGCACGGAATGTCCGCCGCATTTCTGTGCGGCGAGGCCGGACTTGACGGTTTGCTCGGCGACGAAGCGCGCGCGAGCATCAGCCCCGACCAGTTGGAGCTGTTCGGAATCCGCTCGGTCGACAAGGCCGAGAAGGAGCTGCTGCGGCTGCGGCGCGTCAGCATCGCCGACATGCGCGCCATCGATGAGTTCGGCGTCGGCGTGCTGATGCGGCGGTTGATCGAGAAGGTCCGGGCCCGCAACGGCGTCCTGCATCTGAGCTTCGATGTCGACTTTCTCGATCCGGAGGTGGCTCCGGGAGTCGGCACCACCGTGCCGGGCGGCGCCACCTATCGCGAGGCGCATCTCATCATGGAGCTGCTGCACGATTCCGGCTTGGTACGTTCTGTCGATATCGTCGAGCTCAACCCGTTCCTCGACGAACGCGGCAAGACCGCGCGGGTCGCGGTCGAACTGATCGCCAGCCTGTTCGGTCAGCAGATCACGGATCGGCCGACGCCGACCAACGCGATCGTTCCGGAGCCATAGAGCGGATGCCTCGCGTCACGCGAGGCATCCGGACCATCATGATCAGTAGCGCGTGTGATCAGTAGCGCGCGTCGTACATCTTGGCTTCGACGAAGCCGAGCAGGTCGTTCGGGGCCGGTCCGGCGGCGAGTCCGTTCTGATAGGCCACGCCGGCAACGGCTGCGCCGATCTGCGCCGACACCTCGCGGATGCGCGGCAGGGCAGGGTACAGACTGCCCTGCTCGAGATCGGCGCCGGTGACGCAGTTCGCCAGCGTGTGCGCGGCGGCCATGAACATCTCATCGGTCACCAGCCGCGCGCCGGTTGCGATGGCGCCGAGGCCAACGCCGGGGAAGATGTAGGAGTTGTTGCCCTGGCGCGGCACGAAGGTCTTGCCGTCGAGTTTGACCGGATCGTAGGGGCTGCCGCAGGCGAACAGCGCGCGCCCCTGCGTATAGCGATAGGCTGCCTCGGCAGAGCACTCGGCCTTCGAGGTCGGGTTGGAGAGCGCGAAGATGATCGGGCGCTCGTTGAGCTCTGCCATCGTCTGCAACACTTCAGGGGTGAAGGCGCCGCCGACCGCAGCCACGCCGATGATCGCCGTCGGCTTGAGCGTCTTGATCGCGGTCAGGAAGTCGCCGATCGGCGCCTGCTCATGCGCATAGCGCAGCTTATGGCCGTGCAAATTGTCGCGTCCCTTGATGACGAGGCCGCGCGAGTCCGTGAGCCAGTTGCGCCGCAGGGCTTCGGCTTCCGGCAGGCCTTCGGCCATCATGGCGGAGACCACGAGATCGGCGATGCCGGTCGCCGCCTCACCGGCGCCGAGGAACAGCACGGTCTGGTCGCGCAGCTTGCCGCCGGTGATGCGGAGCGCCGAGAACAGGCCGGCGAGCGCAACGGCCGCAGTGCCCTGGATGTCGTCGTTGAAGACGCAGGCCTCGTCGCGATATTTGTGCAGCAGCTTGAAGGCCGCGTGATTGGCGAAGTCCTCGAACTGGATCAGCACGCCGGGGAACGCCGCGCGCGCAGCCGTCATGAACTCGTCGACGAACGAGTCGTAGGCGTCGCCGGTGAGCCGCTTCTGGCGCAGACCGATGTAATAGGGATCTGCCAGCAGCTCTTCATTGTTGGTGCCGACGTCGAGCATGACGGGCAGGCATTCTTCGGGGTGGATGCCGGCACAGGCCGAGTACAGCGACAGCTTGCCGACGGGGATGCCCATGCCGTTGGCGCCGAGATCGCCGAGGCCGAGGATGCGCTCGCCATCGGTGACGACGATCAGCTTGGCGCGATACGGCCAGTTGGCGAGGATCTCCGCGATCCGTCCGCGGTCATTGGCCGAAATGAACAGGCCGCGCGGTCGCTGGAAGATCAGGCCGTATTTCTGGCACGCCAGGCCGACAGTCGGCGTGTAGATCAGCGGCTGGATCTCGTCGATGTTGTCGCAGACCACGCGGAAGAACAGCGCCTCGTTGCGATCGTGCAGCGAGTTCAGCGCGACATACTTCTCGAGATCGTTGGACAGGCTGCGCAGGTTGACCAGGATCCGCTCGGCCTGGGCCTGCATCGACAGCACGCCGGCAGGCAGGAAGCCGCGCAGTCCCAGCGCATCACGCTCCTGCTCGGTGAAGCCGGTCCCCTTGTTGAGCAGCGGATCGCGCAGCAGCGCGAGCCCGCGCGGGGAGTAGGTGGACAGCGTCGGTGCGCTCATGCGTTGCGGTTGGGTCAAGGCGGTCTCCAAGGTCCTTCATTCGAGCCTCGCCATACCGGAGCGCATCGGCGTTGATCGGGATCAACCGCGGCGGATTGGCGGGAACGGACTGTTAACACAGTTTACGTTCCGCATTGCACCAATGACGTTGTGCAACTGCGTTGCGGACCTTGCGGGACAGCGGGGGGCGCTAGCCGCGCCCTGTGACGAATGACCACAGCAATGCCAGCACGGCGATCGCCATGATCGCTGTGCCGATCCACCCCAAGGCGATCAGCCATGAGCGGCCGCGGAAGCGCCCCATCAGTCCGCGATTGGAGACGATGACCATCATCATCGCCATGATAGGGACTGCGGCGATGCCGTTCAGCACGGCGCTCCAGACCAGCATGTGGATCGAGTCGATCCCGGTGAAGCCGAGCCCGAAGCCGATGATCGTGGCCGCGGCGATGATGCTGTAGAACCCGACCGCTTCGTCCGGCTTGGCCTCCAGCGTCGCGTGCCAGCCGAAGATCTCCGCGACGCCATAGGCCGCCGATCCCGCCAGCACCGGGATGGCCAGCATGCCGGTGCCGATGATGCCGAGCGCAAACAGCAGGAAGGTGAAGTCGCCGGCCAGCGGGCGCAGGGCCTCGGCCGCCTGGGTGGCGGAGTCGATTCTGGTGACACCATTCGCGTGCAGGACGGTGGCTGTCGTGACGATGATGAAGAAGGCGATCGCATTCGAGAAGATCATGCCGATGGTGGTGTCGATCCTGATCCGCCGGAGGTCTGGATGGTCCTGCTTCGAGAGCTCGCGCAGCGGGCGATCCACCTTCCCCTGGTTCATCTCCTCGACTTCCTGGGACGCCTGCCAGAAGAACAGATAGGGACTGATGGTCGTGCCCAGGACGGCGACCACCGTCAACAGGTAGTCCGCATCGGTGGAGGGGCTCGGCCAGACCGCTGCGAGGAGCGCCGTGCCCCAGGGCACCTTGACCAGCAGCGCCGTCGCCACATAGGCGAACAGGCTCAGCGTGAGCACCTTGATCACGGGCGAGTAGCGGCGGTAGGGCAGAAAGACCTGGAGCAGCGTCGACAGCGCTGCGAAGATCAGCGCGTGCTCATGGTTGAGGCCGCCGATCACCAGTGACAGCGACTCGGCCATGGCCGCGATGTCGGCCGCGATGTTGAACGTGTTCGCGCCGACCAGCAGCGCAACAAGCCCGAAGACGATCCATCGCGGCGCCAGCTTCGAGATGTTTGCGGCAAGGCCCTGGCCGGTGACGCGGCCGATGCGCGCGCTGACCAATTGGATCGCGATCATGAAGGGCGCGGTGAGGAAGACCGTCCACAACAGCCCGTAGCCGAACTGTGCGCCGGCCTGGGAGTAGGTGGCTATTCCCGAGGGATCATCGTCCGCCGCACCGGTCACAAGGCCCGGCCCGAGGAGTCGAAGGATGCTCCTTGCCGATTTCTTCGGCTTGTTCGGCTCAGATTCGACGGCGGTGGTCATGGCGAGCAGTCCTAGGCGGACGTATCTCATTCGAAGTCGAAACGGGCCGTTTTTGTTCCGGTCTCTGGAACCGTAGAAGAGTACCGGCGTTGACGATCACGTCGTGTTTTGACCAGGGGGAGCGCGTGCCGGACGAGGTGCCAGCAGGGCACGATCAGGGAGAGGCGGTTGCCGAGCGTGAACGGCTCTTTGCCGGAGGCAGCGAGCTCGCCGGCTTGATGCTGCGGTTGAACTGGGACGCAACGCCCATTGGGCCGCCGGAGCGCTGGCCGCAAAGCCTGAAGACCGCGGTCAGGATCATGCTCACGTCCCAGCAGCCGATCTGGATCGGCTGGGGGAAGGAGCTGACCTATCTCTACAACGATCCCTACAAGGCGATCATCGGCGGCAAGCATCCGCAAGCACTGGGCCGCCCGACCTCGGTGGTCTGGCACGAGATCTGGGAGGACATCGGACCGCTGCTGGCCAAGGCCAGCCGCGGCGATCAGGGCACCTATGTCGAGGCGCAGCTCCTCATCATGGAGCGCAACGGGTTTCCCGAGGAGACCTACTACACGTTCTCCTACAGCCCCATTCCCGATGACGACGGATCGCCCGGCGGCATCTTCTGTGCGAACACGGACGATACGCTGCGGGTGATCAGCGAGCGCCAGCTGTCGCTGCTGCGTGCGCTTGCGAATGCCGGCGCGGAGGCGCGCAGCATCGAGCAGGCCTGCGCGAGCTGCGCCTCCGCCTTGGCGCAGCACTCGCTCGATCTCCCCTTCGTCATGATCTACATGATCGAACCTGGCGGCGAGACGGCACATCTCGAGTCCGTGACCGGCATCGGGCGCGAGCATCCGGCCGTGCAGGGGACGCTGCACATCGGGCCGCAAGGAGCGTGGCCGCTTGCTGAGGCGTTGCGGCGGCAGGGCGCGGTACTTGTTCGCGATCTGGCGAATCTATTCGGGGTGCCCTTTCCGACCGGGGGCTGGCGGCAACCACCGACGCAAGCGGTGGTGTTGCCGATACCCTCGTCCGGTGAAGCAGGACAGGGCGGTTTCGTCATCGCAGGGCTCAATCCGTTTCGGCTGTATGACGAGAGCTATGCCCGCTTCCTCGACCTCGTCGCCGGGCAGATCGCTGCGGCGGTCAGCAATGGCGGTGCCTATCAAGCGGAGCGGCGTCGGGCCGAGGCGCTGGCGGAGATCGATCGCGCCAAGACGGCGTTCTTCTCCAACATCAGCCACGAGTTTCGCACCCCGTTGACGTTGATGCTGAGCCCGCTCGAAGACCTGCTCGGTCGCGACGCCACCCAATTGCCCGGCGACACGCGATCGGTTCTCGACCTCGTGCATCGCAACGGCATTCGTCTGCTGAAGCTCGTGAACACGCTGCTGGACTTCTCTCGGATCGAGGCCGGACGGATGACCGCGCGATTTGCGCCGGTCGATCTGGCCTCGTTCACGACGGAGCTGGTCTCCAACTTTCGTTCGGCGACGAACCGCGCCGGTCTCGGGCTCGTCATCCGCGCGAGCGATCTGCCCGAGCCGGTCTACGTCGATCCCGACCTCTGGGAGAAGATCGTTCTCAATCTCGTCTCCAATGCCTTCAAGTTCACGTTCGAGGGCGAGATCACGGTCTCCATGGGCTTGTCAGCCGATCGGCGCCACGCCGAGCTCACCGTCCGCGACACGGGCACGGGAATTCCCGCCGATGAGCTGCCGCATCTGTTCGAGCGCTTTCGCCGCATCGAAGGCGCGCGTGGCCGCTCGTTCGAAGGCAGCGGCATCGGCCTCGCATTGGTGCAGGAGCTCGTGAAGCTGCATCGTGGTGAGATCACGGCCGAGAGCGAGCTCGGACGCGGCTCGGCGTTCACCGTGCGGCTGCCCCTCGGATCGGCTCACCTGCCTGCCGATCAGCTTGGGAGGCCGCGGGGGCAGGCTGTCGCGACCACGCGAGCGCAGGCCTATGTCGACGAGGCGCTGGGCTGGTTGAGCGGCGACGATCTCGAGGATCTGCCCCACCCATCATCCTCCGATGATCTCGATGTGCCGATCGTGGCCGTGCCCGGTCGCGATCGCATCGTGCTCGCCGACGACAATCCCGACATGCGCGACTACGTCCAGCGCTTGCTCGGGGACACTTATGACGTCGAGGCGGTCGCCGACGGTCGCGCCGCGCTGCAAGCGATCCGGCGGAGCCGGCCGGATCTGGTTCTCACCGACGTGATGATGCCGCAGCTCGACGGCTTTGGTTTGCTGCTGGCGCTGCGGGCCGATCCGAAGCTGCACGACATTCCGGTCGTGATGCTGTCGGCGCGCGCCGGCGAGGAGGCGAAGGTCGAAGGACTCGACGCCGGGGCCAGTGACTATCTCAGCAAACCGTTCAGCGCGCGGGAGCTGCTGGCGCGGGTGCGTGCCAACATCGACATGTCGCGGGTGCGGCGCGAGGCCGAGATGGCGCTGCGTGGATTGAATGAACGGCTGGAAGAGCAGGTCACGGCGCGGACGGCGGAGCTGCGGGCCAAGGAGGCGCGGCTGCGCACCATCTTCGAGGCGAGCTACACGTTCCAGGCGCTGCTGTCGGCGGACGGCACGCTGCTCGACGCCAATGCCACCTCGCTCGAGGCGATCGCGGCGCCGTTGCACGAGGTCGCGGGGATGGCGTTCTGGGAGACGCCGTGGTTCGCCAGCACCCCCGAGATGCCCGACACGATCAGATCTCTGGTGGAGGCCGTGGCCCGCGGCGACGAGGCGCGGCAGGAACTTCAGCTCGAGCTTCCGGTCGGCGGCCTGCGCCTGTTCGACTTCCAGATGCGCCCCGTGCGCGACGAGTACGGGCAGGTGGTCGCGATCGTCCCGGAGGCGGTCGAACTGACCGAGCGGCGCAAGGCCGAGGAGGCCTTT
The DNA here is from genome assembly GCF_051167555.1 of Bradyrhizobium sp. HKCCYLS3077. Taxonomy (NCBI): domain Bacteria; kingdom Pseudomonadati; phylum Pseudomonadota; class Alphaproteobacteria; order Hyphomicrobiales; family Nitrobacteraceae; genus Bradyrhizobium; species Bradyrhizobium sp. HKCCYLS3077. Next base: position 662,380 of record NZ_JBNPTH010000002.1, read on the forward strand.
CGGCAGGCACAGAAGATGGAGGCGATCGGCCAGCTCACCGGCGGCGTCGCGCACGACTTCAACAATCTGCTGACCGTGATCCGATCATCGGCCGACCTGTTGCGTCGCCGGCAATTGCCGCCCGAGCGGATGCGACGCTACGTGGACGCGATCTCCGACACGGCGGATCGTGCCGCCAAGCTGACCGGCCAATTGCTCGCCTTCGCGCGCCGCACGCCGATGGAGCGCCGCGTCTTCGACGCGGCAGCGCATATCGAGCAGATTGCGGAGATGCTGCAGACGGTGCTCGGAGCGCCGGCCATGATCGACCTCGACCTCCGCTCGCGGCCGCTTCCCGTCGACGTCGACATCAACCAGTTCGAGACCGCGCTCGTGAATCTCGTCGCCAATGCGCGGGATGCGATGGAAGGCCAGGGCGTGCTGACCATCCGGGGCGAGCTCCTACCCGATGACGGGTCTCAGCAATTCGTTTCGATCTCCGTCAGCGACACCGGATGCGGCATCGCGCCCGAACAGATCGACCGGATTTTCGAGCCGTTCTTTACGACCAAAGGGGTCGGGCGCGGCACGGGCCTTGGTCTGTCCCAGGTTTACGGCTTCGTTCATCAGTCCGGTGGTCGCGTGCTGGCGGAGAGCGAGCTCGGCCGGGGGACGACCCTGACCTTGCTCCTGCCACTGACCCACAAGCCGCTCGGTCCCGGGGAAAGAAGCGAGCGCAGGGCGGAAGCGCCCGACGCGCGCTGGAACGTGCTCGTCGTCGAGGACAACCCCGAGGTCGGTGAATTCTCCACCCAGTTGCTCGAGGACCTCGGCTACCGCACGGTGCTGGCGCGCAGCGGAACGGACGCGCTGCGCATGATCGAGGAGAAGCCCGACAGCTTCGATCTCGTGCTGAGCGACGTCGTCATGCCGGGCATGGATGGGGTGACGCTCGGCCAGGAGATCCGCCGCCGCCTGCCGATGATCCCGATCGTGCTCAACAGCGGCTACAGCCACGTGCTCGCTGAGGGCGACCGTCATGGCTTCAGTCTGATCCAGAAGCCGTATTCGGTCGACGAGCTGTCACGCGTGCTGCGCCAGGTCATGGCCGCACGCGGCGCAGCCACGCGGCCGGCGTCGCCATGATGCTCATCGCAGCTGTCCCCTGACGATGCCGCTCCCGTCCTGATCCGCCCTTGAAGGGGCAGGCCCGTCCGGCGTAGTTTCGGGCGCGGGGGGCGCGTGATGACGGACGAGGAATGGTTGCCGGGCTGCCGGCGCGGGCTGCGAAGCCTGTTCGTTCTGGTGGTCGGGGCGGCACTGGTCGCGGCGGGCAGCGCGCTTGCCAAGGACGAGGATGATGACCAGCCCGAGCCGGGCCTCGCCAACGTCTACATCGATTTCCGCACGAACTACGCCTATGTGCCCGGTGGAGCGCTATCGACCGGCCTTGGCGACACGTCGCTGTTCGGGACATTGTCGCAGATCGCGACGTTGCGGCGGCTGCTGGAGCGTCCCGTCCTGCCGGGACGGCCGCAGCTTTCGGTGCCCACCAACCAGGGCGTCGGCGTCGATATTCCGCTGACGGTGGATCTTGGCGAAGCCCTGTCGCTCTATGCCGGCTTCACCGGCAGCGCCTCCTACAACGGCCTTTCCGGATGGTCCGACGTGGCCGTCACGAGCTGGTTTCTCGGCTTCCAGGCCGACGTCTACCAGCAGAACGGCGGGCTGTTTCCGACGCTGACCTTGCAGTCGACGATGACGCGATCGGTGCCGGCCTCGCCGCTGGCCACCACCTCCTTCAACACGGTCGTGGAGGCCAAATACGCCCTCGATCCTGAGGAGACGCGAGGCTGGCTCGCGGGCGTCCAGTACACCCATGTCGAGGTCGACTCCACGCTGGCGCGGGTCGGGGGCACGACGGCGGGCTATGTCGGCGGCTTCTATCAGTGGGACAACAATTGGAAGCTCTCCGCGCGCGTCGGGCTCCAGTCGTTCGCCGGCGCGCAGCTGCTCGTCGCCACGCCGATCCCGTCCTACACGCAGCCCCTGGTCCGGCTCGATCTCGATCGCATGGACGACGACGACAACCGGCTGTTCGGCATCACCGCGCAGATCGCGTGGGCTCCGAAGCCGGTCTATCAGTTGACCGTGAGAACGCCACTCTACGCGATCAGGAACTGATCGAGCGCGCGCCATATACGGTCAGCGGATGCTGACGAACTTGCCCCATAGTCCTGCCAGCACGGCCCCCGCCATCACGTAATGCGGCTTGTCGCAGAACAGGCTGCCGACCTGACAGACATCGCTGCTGACAGCACCGAGCTCATGCTGCCCGGCGGCATAGAACAATGCGGACAAGACAGCCAGAACGGCCGCGACGACGTACATCGGAGGAACCTCCTTCTCAGCTGATCCGATGAGCTCTCGATCGGTGACAATCGCCATTCGCCGCGACGCTTGACACGTCGGGCAAATCAGCCTCATTCTGCCACCATCGAAGAAATCATAGAGCCCGCGCCGCGAAATCGGCAGCGGGCTTTTTGTTGGTCCCCGGCGGGACTTGTTCGCGCGGTTAGCGAAGTCGAAGGTTGCGACTGCCACCTTTTGATCAAATTTGACAAGTCGGGCAAATCACCGGCATATTGCCAGCATCGAAATTTCCGAAATCGCAGCATCGGCAGTCCGCGGCGCTTCGCACGCGGGTGTTTGACGGCTGTTGTTAAAGCTGCACTCTTGCCTGACGCCGTCGATCGCCAGCCTGCGGGACCGCGCGCGTCGTTGCCGTCTTCCGGATATTGGCCGTCCCGCGCGAACGGGACGGTCCGCGCGCGCGGCGACCGTCGCCGCGCTTGCTGCGGTCCCTCGTGGAGGGGATAGGGTTCGCGCCCGAAACGATCGCGTTGGCCGCGATCTGCCGCGCCTTTTCCTTCATCTGATCTGGAGCCAGGATGACCGCCTATCTGATCTCGCTCGCCTTGCTGGGTCTCATCGTGATCGCGTCTGCCGACGCGCTGTCGTGATCTCGCATTCTTCCGGAGACGGCCATGTCGAAGACCATCACTGAAATCCGCTCGATCGCCCGCGGACATACCCAGACGGCGATCAACACGCTGGTCGGCGTGATGCGCTCGCCGAAGGCGACCCACGCGGCGCGCGTGTCGGCTGCCAACGCCATCCTCGATCGCGGCTGGGGCAAGGCGCCGCAAGCGCTGCAGAATGGCGAGGACGGCGCTTTGGAGCTGATCCACCGCATCGAGCGCGTCATCGTGCATCCGGATGAAGAGCATGACGAGCAGGAGAGCTGACGAGGCAGGAATGGCGGCGCTCATGGCTCGCTCGATATTGACGGTCAAGATTGTTTGTTCTATCTTTGTTCCAGAAGAGGCGCCCCGCGCGTGGGTTGATTGACAGCTATCGAGATGCTGCTGCTGCTGGGGCACGCGCCGCGGTCAACGCGGCCTAAGAAGCACAAGGCCGGTTGGGCCCTCACGCGAAGGCTCGCGGTCGGCTTCATCCTGCTCGCCTTGTTCTGCCGCCCGGCGATCGGCGGAGATTTCGCCCTGAACTATGCCGTCGAAGCTGAGGGCAAGACAGGTAGCGGCCGACTTGAGAGCTGTGGCCCCGAACGCGTGTGCCGCTTCAGGGCTGCCGACTTGGATGTCGAAGTCCTCGTCCATCCGGACACCGATGGCTTTGCCGCCATAGACATGGTGGTCCGAGGCGCGCCGGGCTGCTGCCACACGATCGATAGCCGAGAACGATTTGAATTGCTCGTAAAACCAGGTTTGCTGCGCGTTGCGATCTACCGGCGCATGTCGTCAGGCCCTGATGACTTCGTCAGAACCCCGTTCTCCTGGAGTCGGCGGGTCGGGACCGTTTATCTCGAATTTCAGAAGAGCGCCCGGTGAACCATTGGACGGGATTATGCCGGGAATGGATCAAACATGACCGACACCCGATGTCTCATCGAGCAAACTCCACTGCCTGCGCCTGGGGCGCCAAGCATCGCGCTAGCGACCGGACGCGTGTTTTCAATTTCATAGGACGACAGCTCGACGACATGATCAACGGAGACGGGTCCTACTACCCCGAAGGGCACAAGAAGGATCCGGACGCCTTGCTGGAAGATCTGACCGTTGGCCGACTTGAATTCGTCCTGATTGACGAGAGTTGTTCGCGCCGAAACCTATGAGCTGAGCCATGACATCGTGAGAGGGCCGTCATTGTCCACCCTCAGGATCCCCACCGCGAAAGTGTTCGAGCCGCTGCTTGCCCCCGCACGCTACAAGGGCGCGTTCGGTGGCCGCGGCTCGGGCAAGTCGCACTTTTTCGGCGAGCTCCTGGTCGAGACCTGCCAGTCCGAGCGTGGCACGCTCGCGGTCTGCATTCGCGAGGCGCAACGCACGCTGGCTCAATCGTCCAAGCGGCTGATCGAGGCCAAGATTGCAGGCCTCGGCCTCGGTCAGGGGTTTCGCTCCTTCAGCGATCGCATCGCCACCCCCGGTGACGGGCTGATCATCTTTCGCGGCATGCAGGACCATACGGCGGAATCGATCAAGTCGCTCGAGGGGTTTCGGATTGCCTGGGTCGACGAAGCGCAGACCTTGAGCGCGCGGTCGTTGTCGCTGCTGCGGCCGACGATCCGTGCGCCGCGCTCGGAGCTGTGGGCGAGCTGGAATCCGCGCCGCAAGTCGGATGCCGTCGACGATTTTCTGCGCGGCCGCAAGCCGGACGGTGCCGTCGTGATCAAGGCGAGCTGGCGGGACAATCCGTGGTTTCCGGCGGTGCTCGACGAAGAGCGGCGACTCGACCTTTCGCTCTATCCGGACCGCTACGAGCACATCTGGGAGGGCGACTACGTGCGCGCGTTCGAAGGAGCCTATTACGCTGATCTGCTGGCGCAGGCGAAACGTGACGGGCGCATTGGCAAAGTGGCCACCGATCCGTTGCTACCGCTGCGCGCTTTCATCGACATCGGCGGCGCCGGCGCGACCGCCGATGCCTTCACGATCTGGATCGTGCAGTGGGTCGGCAACGAGATCCGCGTGCTGGACTACTACGAGGCTGTCGGCCAGGTGCTGGCCTTCCATGTCAACTGGCTGCGCGAGCGGGGCTATCAGAGCGCCATCATCCATCTTCCGCATGACGGGCTGGCGACCAACTCCGTGACGGGCAAGCGCTACGCCGATCATCTGCGCGATGCCGGCTTCGCGGTCGAGCCGCCGCTCAAGAACCAGGGCAGGGGAGCCGCCATGATGCGGATCGAGGCGCTGCGCCGCCTCGGGCCACAACTGTGGTTCAACGCCGCAACGACCGAGGCCGGACGCGAAGCGCTCGGCTTCTATCACGAGCGAAAGGACGAGACGCGCAACGTCGGGCTCGGCCCCGAGCACGACTGGTCGTCACACGCCGCCGACGCGCTCGGAATGATGGCGGTCTGCTATGAGGCGCCGGGGCGCATCATGAGCTTCAACCGACCGATCCGCTACCAGGACGCAGGGTGGCGGTGACCTGCGGCGGCGATGGCTAAACTCCGCGGGCCCTGCAACCGGAAAGCAATGTTGCAACCAGAACAAATCGTGTACATTGTTGTCAACCCACATGACCGCACATGGCGCCGTTGCATCACCCGGCGATGCAGTTTGTAGATAGCCGCGGACTTTGCTGTTGCCTCAACCCGCTCTGGAATGGCTCGCACGATGCGTGATCTGCTGAACCGCCTGAAATACATCTCCGTGATCGTCCTACTCGCCGTTTGGTTTCCTGTTCAATATCTATTCGTGGTGGGCGTCGCGCAATTCGTGCTGGCCGTCGTGACGACCGGATTTCTGCTTGCGGTGTTTCTTCTGCTGTTGACGGCTGTAGGGGCGAGGCTTGGAGTCGAACTGACATCGAGTCTGAGCCGATGGTTCTGGGTGCTCGTGCCGGCGCTGATTGCTGCGCCTGTCAATTTTTATATGGTGGTCAGGGGACTTCAGCACAATACGTATTATCAGTGCCGGACCTGCGGGTGGGATCTGCTGGTCGTTCCAATGTTGAACTACATTCCAAATTACGGCTGGGAGAGGATGTGGGTCGGAACTGGTTTCGTCGCCGCAGTGTATTACGCCATCCTGATTGTTTCGAGTCTTTCCATCAAGTTCATGAATGGACGTTCGTAGAGGAGTTCCATGCCGACATATTTGCGACGTGCTGAGGACCGCAGGCAGGCCATCCTGAAAGATCTTCCGGACACCAAATTCGAGTTCGAAAGTCAGAAGTTTTCGGACATTCCGAAGGAGGGGCGACCGCCGGTCAACAATCGTTATCAGCCGCACGGTGTCGCAGCTCGGGAGATCCAGAAATACAATGCGCTGATCGAGGACGCTGCCAAGCGCAATGCTCTCGATCCCGATCTGGTGAGAGCCGTCATCTACACCGAAATCTCGCGGGGTGCATACGGCTACGCCGCTGAAGCGGTGGATCGGGTGATCCGATGGTCGCTGCCGCTCCCTAAGGATTTGCTGTCCAAGACCATTCTTCCGGGCAACCTCGATCCGAGCTGGGAAAAGCTCATTCCCGGTTCCGACGTTCACAAGCCGCGAGACAACATCGAGCTCACGGCCAGGCTCATCGCGGCCATCGCCAAGCGGCTGGATGATCCAAGCGTGGAGAACATCTACGCGCTCTACAATGGCCTGTCGCACGATCGAACCTATGTGAACAAGGAGACCAAGTCGACGCCGTATTATGCCAAGCGCGCGTTCGAGGCGAAGGCATGGGAAAAGGATGATTGGTCGGCGCCTGAGGTCACCGACGATCCGGCCGAGGGCGGACAGTCGGTGCCGGGCAAGCGAGGGGATCGGGCTGGACAGCGAGACACGACCATCGCTGATGGCGTTCCTGCTGGGTGGGCGGAGCGCTTCGGCCATTGGCCGTCGGCGGCAGGCAACGCCGAGATGCCGCAGGCGCCGCTCTTGCGCGAACTCGCTCGCCTTCGCGGTGGCGGGGTGACTGCAACGCGCACCGTCTTGCCCGACGGCTCTTCGTCGCCTGGCGAGCTTGTGGCTGGACAGCGGTCGTCGTTGGCCGCGACAGATGGCGGCGCAGCAGTGCCCGATGCGGTCAGGGCGCCTATCCGTGTTCTGCGCTCCCGTCGTGCAGACCAGCCGTTACCTCTGGTGACGCCAGGGTCGACAGCAACGATGCCCGTTCAGGCGATGCCCGTGCAATCGTCCGCCGCGGATCAGGCGCCGTTGTTTGACGACCGTTTCGGCCGCTGGGGATCGACGGACGGTGCGAGCGCGCCACTCTGGCGTCATCAGCAACTCACGCCGATGCCTTGGTCTGCGGATCCGATCGGGCGGCCCACTGGAGCCGAGATGCAGGGAGATCCGTTCGCGCTTCCGGAGTTCGGAGACTCAGGGCCCGCTGATGAAGAGTGGCCCGGATCTTGGGGGGCCCGCTTGCCGTGGAATCTATCGCGCTGATAGTCGTCACCGGTGCCTGTTTGCGGTGGTGAGCCCATCGTCGGTCCGGGTCACCGTCAACGTCAGCATTCAAATCCTGTTTCAGTGAACGCCATTTGCCAACGATATGGTTCCGATCATGCCCAGAATGTCCGATGCCGACCTCAAGACGATGCTCGCCGCCGAGAAGGCCGATGCGCTCGCTGCCGTCTCGGCGGCGCGGCTCGCCGAGGAGCGCGCCGATGCCATGGACTACTATCTCGGCAACATGAAGAAGGACATGCCGGCGCAGGAGGGGCGCTCGCGCGCCGTCTCGACCGACGTCGCCGATACGGTCGAGGGCCTGATGCCGCATCTGATGGACATCTTCGCGGGCTCCGACGAGGTCGTGCGGTTCGAGCCGGTCGGTCCCGAGGACGAGGCCGCAGCGTCGCAGGAAACCGACTACGTCAACCACGTCTTCATGCAGCAGAACCCGGGCTTCATGATCCTCTACTCGTTCATCAAGGATGCGCTTCTCTCCAAGGTCGGCATCGTCAAGGTGTGGTGGGAAGAGCGCGAGGAGGAAAGCCGGGAGACCTACTATGATCTCACCGAAGACCAGTTCGCGCTGCTGGCGCAGTCCGTCATGGAGTCGGACGGCGCGATGCGGATCGTCGCGCATACGATGCGTGGCCCGGAGCAGAGCGTCAATCTGCGCGGAGCCGACAACGATGCGGCAGCCCGCCACAGTAGCTGACGCGGGTGAGGGCGACGATCGTCTCGAACGCGCCGGATCAAGTCGGACGGCGGCCTCGAGGGCCGCGCTGAGCCGACAGCGAGCATGCTCATCCGATGAGGGCAGCGATGCCCGCAAACCGGACTGCGCAAGGCTCACCGGACTTCGGGACGAACAACTGTTTTAGTATCGTCAGGAAGTCGCAGGGCTTATCGCATCGCATTTGTTCGAACGCATCAGCCCAGCATGGCTATAGCGACGATAATCGGCGCGGATCCGACAATCCATCCCCACAGCATCCACTCGTGCCGGATCGCGAGTCTCAGATGTTCTCGACCGGGCTCGGTCAGCTTCGCGGGATCCATTGCCGTGAAGTAAAAGCCGGCCCACGTCCAAAACCAAGAGCCCGGCTTTTGGTAGCGCATGTCCGAGGCGCTCGGGGCAATATGGTTGTGGATGACGCGGATATCATTCAGCCATAGTCCCCCCAGCGGCAGGCCTGCGATCGCCCAAACACAGAGGATGCCGATTGCCGTGTAGGACATGTCTGCGGAGCTGATGAGGTGCCGATCAAACCTGATCGAGTTGTTGTCATAGATGATAGGTAGTCTAATGTCGGTCAATGAGAAAGGCAATCTTCGGCCGGACGGCATCTCCTTGGAGCTGCCGTACGGGCTTGGAGCGACATACTATTGGAATCCGGGGGCGCCGTCCGCGCCGAGGATCACGGTGACAGGAGGAGTAGGCAAGGGAGGAGGCGGGGTGCACCTCATCCACCTGAGACGAGGCATGTCCTCCGAAGACACTCTCAGGTACGGAGCGTCGGTCAACGTGCCATCGTTCAATCTCAACGCAACCATTCCGGACGCATCCGGCGTTCCGCTGCCCTGGAAGGCGAAAGTATCGTCGATCGGAGTAGGAGCTGGACTTCCCGGTGTCAGCGCGAACTTTACGGCGACACCGGAGCAGATCGCCGCTTTCATCAGGAAATACGTGCTGACCCCGATCATGGGGTTGACAGATCAGTCCGCGGCGCCTGGCCACATGCCCCAGAGTCTGCCGATCCGAATTCAGCGCGGCGCTGAGCGGCCCGTGCCTTATGCGGGACATTCGGCCGGCAGCGAGCCATTCGCGTCCGGGATCTCTCCTTGGTTCTCCGACTATGCTGACGTCCATGCGCCTCCAGCTCGCGCCGTTTCGGGAGGCCCTCCCGACCGTGTGCTCTTCGATGGTGCGTCGGTCATTCCCTACATCAAAGACGGGCGCGCGAGTCTCGGAGCTCCCGCGAATCTGGCTGCTTCCGTTGTGAGTGGCGGCTCGGGAGCCCCCGGGCAAGTGGAATCTGCCGACGGTCTTCTCGGCATGATCCAGGACTACCTCCGGGACCGTCCCGGTTCGAATTGATAGCAGCCGTACGCTGCTCTGATCTGTTGATCCGTCACGCAACGAATCCACCGTCATGACCATGGTGCTTCCGCCAGCGCCGCTGTGCTGGGTCACGGATGCAAAGGGGGCGAGACGAGCGGGATCAAGACGAGCGCGGAACATCGACGATCCAAACGAAAAGACATCGCTCTCCCCACTGCGCTCGCGACAGGAGCGCGCGACCAGCTTCGGACAGCTTGGCCGGGTCGATGTAGATCGCCGGTTTGGTCAGACCAAATCGGCGAAAGTCCGCAGAACTCGCATCCAGCGCTGGATGCCTGAGCGCAAGACGGAGCTGCGAACGCGCTCTGTGGGCAATCCCGACAATACCAGCCAACCAGCCGAGCCCGAGTAAATCGGGAAAAGGGCTCATCACGGCTCGATCCCTCGCAAATGCCGCAACCGCGAGCTGCACGCAGTACCACACGTTCGATTCTTACAAGATATGGAGAACGATTTGTCGGTCAACAAGAATGGACATTTGCGCGCAGACGGAATTTCTGTGTCGCCTTTGCAACCGGTGCCGCCGATCACGCACGACGTCACCATCGTCACCACGCGACGATACGCCCAGGCGCGGGTGATGGGCGTGCCGCCCGAGGAGTTCGGGATCGAGCGCGGTGCGCGTTCGATCCGCGACTGCAACTACTGTTTCCACGACATCGTCACCAAGACCGAGGCGCAGCTCATTGCCGAAGGATTTGACGCGGCGCAGATCAGGTCGCTCGGCGACTCTACCGGGACCACGCGCGTGGAAACCCTGGCCCGCGATACGGTCGACGAGCATTCGCAGACGTCATCGAGCGTGTCCAATGCGGGCACCCGGCTGGTCCGGATCACGGAGCATTACCTCCGGATGGACTATGAAGGCGAGGGCAGGCCGTGCCTGTACCAGATCGTTACCGGCGGTGACGAGTGCGAGATCCTGCGCAAGGATGGCCAGGACTGCATCACGCCGTTCGATGCGATCCCGTTCGCCGCAACCACGCCGGTGCCGATGACGCACCGCTTCTTCGGCCGCTCGATCGCCGACCTGGTGATGCCGCTGCAGCGGGAGAAGACGGCGCTGAAGCGGGGAGCGCTGGACAATCTCTATCTGCACAACAATCCCCGCGTCGAAGTCGCCGAGCAGAACGCCGGCCCAAACACGCTCGACGATCTCCTGGTCTCGCGCCCCGGCGGCGTGGTGCGCACCAAAACCGCCGGTGGTCTCAACTGGCAGGTCGTGCCCGACATCACCAGCTCGATCTACCCGATGCTGCAATACATCGATGCCGAGCTCGAGAGCCGTTCGGGACTGTCGAAGCAGGCGCAGGGCATCGACGCCAACGCGCTGCAGAACCAGTCTGCGACGGCCGTCGCGCAGGTCTTCTCGGCGTCGCAGATGCGCATCAAGCTGATCGCGCGGATCATGGCCGAGGGGGTTCGCGACATGTTCGGCCTGCTGCATGCCACCATCCGCAAGCACGGCCAGCAGCGCCAGACCGTGCGGCTGCGCAATGCCTGGGTCCTGGTCGATCCGCGCAGTTGGAAGACGCGCGACGACATGACGATCGAGGTCGGGCTCGGCTCCGGCGGCAAGGCGCAGCAGTTCGCGCAGACGATGGCGATCGCCAACGTGCAGAAGGAGCTGGCGATGGCCGGCAAGATCAACCTGGTCGGCGATCGCGAGCTCTACAACACGGCCGCCGAGCTGACGCGGATCATGGGCCACAAGAATCCCGGCCGCTTCTTCAACGATCCGGCCGCGGTCGACCCGCGGACCGGCCGCCTGCTGCATCCGCCGCCGGCGCCGCCGCAGCCACCGCCCGATCCGAAGCTCATCGCGGCGCAGGCGCGGGTGCAGACCGAACAGGCGATCGCGGCGCAGAAGGCCCAGCTGGCGCAGCAGCAGGCGCACAATGACCTGGTCCATCAGCAGGTGAAGATGCAGGCGGAGATCGAGCTGGCCAAGATCAAGGCCGGCCTGGATGCCAAGATCGCGCTGCTCGATGCGCATCTCAAGCCGGTCGAGGCGGCGCAAAAGCGCGAGCAGGCGCACACGGCTCATGAGATGAAGATCGCTGAAGCGGCGGTCGGCCTCGCAGCGGCCGCTGCGCACATCGATGGCGGATCTGACACCAAGACGGAGCGGCGCGATGACTGACGAGAGCCTTCTGCAACAGACGGCGGCACGGGGCGTGCGCGCGAGGGCCCTGCTCGACGATGAGCTGCTCTCCGGCGCCTTCGCTACGCTCGAGGCGAGCTACAGCGCGGCCTGGCGTCAGACGCTGATCGACGATGTCGCCGGCCGCGAGAAACTGTTTCTCGCCATCAACATCGTCAGCAAGGTGCGCGACCATCTCGGTGCGATCGTCGCCAACGGCAAGCTGGCCGAGGCGGAGCTGAAGGAGTTGGCGCAGACCGCGGAGCGGAGAAAGCGATTTGGCGTGCTGTAAGCGGGCCGCACAGAAGACCACGAAAGCTGTTGACTTGTTCTTTATTTGTTCCTTATGCTCTTAAACGACAACGGCTGGCAGTGGTCAGAATGCGAAGGTGCATCGGTCCGGCGTGCCGACCGTCTCTAACGCTTGTACGCAAGGTCGATCAGCTTCGACCGGACGATCGTCTGCCTCGACGGTTCGTTGAGCTTTCGCCATTGCCGGTCCGTGGTCAGCCAAGTCGCCCAGAACCTGCCTTGCTTTGAGCGGCAATGGCGGCAAGCGCGAGATGGCCATGAGCGTCCCGGCCCTTGAGAAAAGCCGCCACACGATTGAGATAGGGGCTGCATTGGCCGTCTGCTTGGAGTCCGCAGCGTGATGCTTGATCATCAATCGCTGGATTGATCTTTCACAAAATGACTGTTGTCGGAGTCCTCAATTGAGCGACAAGACCTCATCACATTCTCGCCCCATCGTTCTCAATCCCAATTTGGCCGGCGAGGCTGTCTCATGAGCGGCCTCATAAAGCGGTGGTATGCCGTCTTCATCGTCGATGCCATCATCAAGTTTCTGCTGCTGTACGGTAGCGCCGTCCTTGTGTCACTCGGCATGATCATCACGGGAGGGATCGAGGCCGTCATCTACTTCGCTATCGTCGCCGCCGCGATGGCGGTTTTGACCGTGACGTTTCTGATCATGGGGGCGAGGCTCGCGGCCTTGCTTCCCTGGCAATTCATCACGCAGCATCCGGTATTTCAGGTCTTTGTCGAAATCGTCTGCGCCAGCGCCATTTTCGGCATGGTCATGACGTTGCTGTTCTCCCTTGGAAGTGGCCTAGGAGGCGGCATTCGCATGGGTCTATTGCTGGCATCGACCACGTTCGTCTCGACTTTGATCACCGTGTCGTTCCACGGCATCGCCAAGCTCCTGCTCCGGCGAGCGACAGCAATCACTCGTTGACACGTCGGGCAAATCACCACGATAAACGTATCATCACAAGATTCGAAGATGCCCGCGGCCGACCGCTTGGCGCGGGCGTTTTCTTGGGCGCATGTTTGACTTGCGTCAGGATGTCTTTCGATCCGAAGCATGTCGTCGATTCGGGATTGTTCGTCTTGAGATTTGTTCGTCTTGGGACAATGTGTCTCGAGGCGACCTTGCTTAATGCAGCTCCGCCGACCTCGGTTCACCCGGGCGCCACGGCATCGACGTTCCGCATGAGCCGAACCGAGACTGACCTCTCGCGCCATCGGGCCGGCGGGACCTGAACGACTTAGTCCATCTTCAGATATTCGCAGCCGCAGGGCGGCGCGTCGCGCTTGTGTCGTCCGCTTGCGGGCGACGCGGCGGACGAACGCTCTGCGCTGGGCAACGATCATCAAGGGATCACCGATGACCACACCTACGTCTACTTTCGTCACCTACCAGGCGGTCGGCAACCGCGAAGATCTCAGCGACATGATCTACCGGATCGACCCGGTCGATACGCCGTTCATGAGCGGCGTCGACAAGGAGAAGGCGACCGCGGTCAACCATGAATGGCAGACCCAGGCGCTGGCGCCGGCCGACGGCAGCAATGCCCAGCTCGAAGGCGACGACCCCAACACCAGCGTCACGACGCCGACGGTCCGCCTCGGCAACCAGTGCCAGATCCCCTACAAGGTCGCGCGGGTCTCCGGCACCCAGCAGGCGGTCGATCATGCCGGCCGCGACAACGAGCTCGCCTATCAGGAGATGCTGAAGGGCCTCGAGCTCAAGCGCGACCTGGAGCTGAGTCAATGGAAATTTCTACGAAGCGTCAGACGGCCCGCTGTACGTGGCGTGCGCGAATGATCGGTTGTATCAACGGCTGGCGGCGGAGGTCTTCGGCCGTCCCGACCTCCTGAGTGACCCACGATTCGCAACGCGCAAGGCGAGATGGATCAACCGCGCTCAGCTCCGCCGCATCATTGCCGACATCTTCGCCTCCGACAGCATGGACGCCTGGATCGCGCGGATGAACGCGGCCTCCGTTCCGGTCGGACGCGTCCGTACAGTCGAGCAGGCTTTCAATGCGCCGGAGGTCCGGACCCGACAGCGCGTCTGTCGTCTCCCGCACGCAACGGCGGGCACGATCCCGAATATCGAGCCGCCCATTGCCATGCAGTTGACGCCGACCGTCGAGCCCTCAGCCGCTCCGCGCCTTGGCGAGCATACGGCCGCCATTCTGCGGGATCGGCTCGGATACTCTGAGCAGGATATCGAACGCTCGCGCCGGGCTGGCGCATTTGGACAGGGTGAGCCGGCCTCGCGAGTGTGAGCCTCCGCCAGAACCGTCGGCGAGGATTCGCGAGACCGGTCGTAGTCCCTCGTCAGATCAGCTGGCCTTGGCCATCTCATCGTCTTCCGGCGAGTTCAGATACATGCCGGACATGGTATCGACCCAGCAGAGATGGTCGTGGACCTTCCTGACCCCGGCGACGTTCTCGGCCGCAACAATGGCCGCCTGGCGGGAACGCTCCTCGGTGATGACGCCGCTCAGATGGACGATGCCATCCTTGGCGATGACCGACAGCCCGAACGGACACCAGTCGTTCTTCTCGAGGGTGTCGATCACGCGATTGCGAATGTGATCATCGTCGGCGGTCGGATCCGGCACCTGCCGTCCGAGGGTGGCGACGGCCTGCAGCAGGTTGGCCCGTGACACGATGCCGACCACCTGGTCGCCTTTGACCACCGGCAGCCGCTTCACGTGGTTCTTTTCCATCAGCTCCACGATCTCCGCCAATGCGGCATCTTCCGTGATCGTGAGAGGAGACCGCGTCATCACTTCAGACACCTTGCGGCCGTGCTCATGGACGAAGTCGGCGGCCGATTTCCCGGGGCCGAGAATGAAACGCAGCCAGCGGCCGCGCTTGCGTCCAGTGCCGATTTCGGTGCGGCGGATGAAGTCGCCTTCCGAGACCACGCCGACCAGCTTGCCGGCGGCATCGACCACGGGCAGGCCGCTGACGTGCTTCTGCAGCATGATGTTGGCCGCATCCACAATCGAGGTGTCCGGCGTGACGGTAATGACGGGACGGGTCATGATCTGATGGGCGCGCATGGCGAACTCCAATGTCAAAGGCTGACTGACGGTAATATGTCGCGCAGGTTGCGACTTGACGCAGGTCAATCGGCGAGGTGACCGCGTCATTGATGCAGCGCAAGGTTTTCCGCCCGGGGATCGGCTAAGGAGGGCCTCTTCCAGCGAGAGGAGAGGTGCCATGTCTGAGCTCTCCGGGGCCAAAGTCATCGCCGACGAGACGGCCGAACTGTCCGAACGTGTCGCCCTGTCCAACAAGCATGCGCTTGAGTTGCTGATCGGTTCGCAGCAGATCATGCTGGAGGAGGTTCTCTTTGCCAGCAATGAGGCTCTGGATCGCGCGCGGACCGAGACCCATCTGCTCGCCGAATTCGTGTCGAAGCTCGCCGGCGTGCATTCCGTGAAAGGGATCCAGGCCATGGTCGAGGAGTGTGGCCGGCATCAAATCGAGTTCATGAGGCGTGATTGCGATCGGCTGTTCAAGCATGGGCAGCGCCTCATCGATGCCGGCGTGAATCTCGTGGGGCAAAGGTGGCAGAACTGAGGAATGCCGGAGCGTCGCATCCGGTTGAGCTGCAGCATGAGGCGACAAGCGGCTTCGAGCAGCCCAACTCTGGTCGTTCCGGGGAGCCGATCGTGGTGGGACCAGATCATCATTTGGTAGCACCTGCGACAAAGCAGCTCGCGGAGGACGGGCATCCGGGCGCTGGAGAGTTTCAGCGCGAGGACCACGAGCTGGACAGAGCGTTCAGCGCCATGCTGGCGCGCATGACGGGAGGTATCTCGCCTGCGGCTCTTTCGATGGCGTATCTGGATTGGGCCTGTCACCTCGCGGCTGCGCCTCAGCGCCAGATCGAGATTGCGCGGGATGCCTGGCATGGCATGCGGCAGGTCGTCGAACGATCCGTTCATTTCGCCGATCCTCATCGCGCTTCCTGGGATCTGATCAAGCCGCAGGCCAACGATCACCGGTTTTCAAAGCCGCAATGGACGACGCAGCCCTTCAACCTGTTCGCCCAGGCGTTCCTGCTAGGGGAAGAGTGGTGGCACAAGGCGACGACGGGCGTTCGGGGTGTCGACCCAGCCAATGAGGCCGTGGTCGACTTCTCGCTTCGGCAGCTACTCGATATCTACGCACCGTCGAATTTCGCGGCAACCAACCCGGAAGTCCTGGAGAAGACGTTTCAGACCGGCGGCGAGAACCTCGTGTTCGGCTGGCAAAACTGGCTCACCGATCTCATGCAGGTGTTGCAGCCGACGAGTCCGACGAACAAATCGGAGTTCGTCGTCGGCGAGACGGTCGCGACCGCGCCGGGAAAAGTCGTCTATCGCAATCGGCTGATCGAGCTCATCCAGTACGCGCCGACGACCGAGACGGTTCGGCCGGAGCCGGTCCTGATCGTGCCGGCCTGGATCATGAAGTACTACATCCTGGACCTGTCGCCGCACAATTCGCTGGTCCGCTTCCTGACGGGCATGGGTTTCACCGTGTTCATGATCTCCTGGCGCAATCCCGAAGCGCAGGACCGGGACATTGCTTTCGACGACTACCGGTCGCTTGGTGTGATGGCTGCACTGGACGTGATCGGAACGATTGTTCCGGATCAGCCGATTCACGCCGCGGGCTATTGCCTCGGGGGAACGCTGCTCTCGATCACCGCTGCAGCCATGGCGCGCGATGGCGACGAGCGGCTCAAGACGATCACGCTGTTTGCGGCGCAGACCGATTTTACCGAGGCCGGGGAGCTCACGCTCTTCATCAACGAAAGCCAGGTTGCCTTCCTCGAAGACATGATGTGGGAGCGCGGCTATCTCGACACCACGCAGATGGCCGGCGCGTTTCAACTGCTTCGCTCCAACGATCTGATCTGGTCGAGGGTCTCTCGTGACTATCTGCTGGGGGAACGGGCGGCTCCCAGTGACCTGATGGCGTGGAATGCCGATGCGACTCGACTGCCGTACCGCATGCACTCCGAGTATCTGCGCAAGCTGTTTCTGAACAACGATCTCGCCGAGGGCCGTTACCGCGTCAACGGCAAGCCGATCGCGTTGTCGGATATTCACACGCCGATGTTCGTCGTCGGGACGCTCCGCGATCATGTGGCGCCGTGGAAGTCGACCTACAAGATTCACTATGAGGTCGATGCCGACGTGACCTTCGTGCTCGCCAGCGGCGGCCACAATGCCGGAATTGTCGCACCGCCGGGCGAACAGGGGCACTCGCATCAGGTCCGTACCAAGGCTGCCGACGCTCCATACCTCGGACCCGACGAGTGGCAGAGCATCTCGCCGCGTATCGAAGGGTCATGGTGGCCGGCCTGGGTCGACTGGCTTGGCCAGCGATCCGGCGCGGCGGGTGGGCCGCCTCGCCTCGGGACTGATGGGACGAACGATCTCGGACCCGCGCCGGGCGAGTACGTTCATACGTGAACTGAGCGCGGAGCTAAATCTGACAGAATTCGAGCGCAACTCGCGTCAGGTCTTGCCCGACAGGCGTGACAAGGCCAGAGCCAGGGTTGCCTCGGGTGTTCCAGACGCGTCGACCTGCCACCAGTCGAGCGCGCCGATATCATAGCTCTCCTGGTCCTTGGCGACAGCGACGGTGGCATCGGACGCATCGCCGACGCGACTTTGAATCCGGTCTTGCCGCACCTGCAAGTCGGCGATGAGAAACAGTCCGGCAAAGCGCAGGTTCAGCCGTTTCGCCAGCGCATGGATCTCATTCCGTTCGTCCGCGCGGGCGAAGACCGCGTCGACTACGACCGTAAAGCCGTGAGACAGCACGCGATGGGCGTGCGTTGCGAGTGCCTGGTAGACTGTCGCGCTGGACTGAGGCGTATAGGCGGCTGCCGGCAAGCGCTCGGTGTCCTTGATCCCAAACAGACGTTTGCGCAGCACGTCGCTGCGCAGCACGATCGCTCCAGGCGGAGGGGCCAAATGGGGAGCAAGCGCGCGGGACAGCGCGGACTTTCCAGTGCCTGAAAGGCCGCCGACGGCAATCATCATGGGAGCAACGGGGCGGATCAGCTCTTGTGCCAGTTGAAAGTAGCTCTTGGCGACCTCGAAGTTTGCCGAACGACCGGGGCTTGCGTGTTCGGATGCGTCGCGATCCAGCTTTGCCAGGAACACTTGCGCCCGGATCGCGGCCCTCATTGCCATGAACATCGGCAGGGCGGCCAGGCCATCGGTCTGGTCGGGCGAGGCGATCGCGAGATAGCGGTTCAACACATGGTTGGCCGCCGCCGTCTCCTCAACATGCAGAAGATCCATCAGGGGAAAGGCCAGGTCGTAGAGGACGTCAATCGTGGCGATCCGGTCGTCGAATTCGATGGCATCGAACAGGACGGGTTTGTCATCGATCAGGACGATATTGGCGAGGTGGAGATCGCCATGACAGCGCTTGACGTGTCCCGCGCGCGTGCGCTGCTCGAGCAAAGGCCGGAGACGTGCGAACGCGGCATGGCAAGCCGATCGAAGCTCGTCAATTCCGGCCGGATCGAAGCGCCCGCCGGCACGAAAGCTGGCCGCGAACGCGTCGATCCAATTCGGGAGGGACTCGATCCATTCGTTGGAGGAGGGGCAGACGGCGGCCTGATGAGATGCTGCGATGGCTTCTGCCAGCCGCTCGCCGAGATCGGGCGGCAGGTGATGGCGGCACCCGAGATGGTCGAGTGTCTGATCGTCATCGAAGCGACGCATCTCGACGGCATATTCGACCGGTGTGCCGGATCCGTCGATGGCGAACGATCCCTCCGGGGTCAACGTGATTGCGACGACGCCCCGATAGATGTCCGGCGCAAAGGGACGATTGACCTCCATTTCCTTGAGGCAGGCAGCCTTGCGTTGCGCGAGGGTGGAATAGTCAAGGAATGGCAGCCGTATGGCTCGCTTGACCTTGAGCGCTCGGTCCCCGGCCAGAAAGACGGAAGCCGCGTGTGTATCGATCCGGCGAACTTCCGGAAAGCGCCGGGTATCGCCCAAGAACGAGAAGACGGGGTCCTGGTCAGACGATGAGTTCATGACGCTGTTGCCGTCGTGCTGCGCTTCAGAAATCGGGGACCAGGACCGCGGCGCCGACGATGTGACCTTGCTTCAAGCGAGCCAGAACGGCGTTGGCATCAGAGAGCGGATAGGCGGTGGCATGAGTTCGAATTCGTGCATCCTTGGCGACGCGCAGGAAGTCAAGACCATCCTGTCGCGTGAGGTTGGCAACGGATATCACCTGACGTTCGCCCCACAGCAGGGAATAAGGGAAGCTTGGAATGTCGCTCATGTGGATGCCCGCGCAGACGACCCGGCCGCCCTTTCGGACCGCCCGGAGCGCGGCGGGAACAAGCTCGCCGGCAGGCGCGTAGATGATGGCCGCATCGAGTGCAACATCAGGACTCTGACCCGATCCTCCAGCCCAGACGGCACCAAGCTCGTAGGCGAGATCCTGCGCTGACTGATCATGCTCTCGGGTGAAAGCATAGACCTTGCGACCCTGCCAGCGTGCGACCTGGCCGACGATATGTCCGGCTGCGCCGAATCCGTAGAGTCCGAGCGTCTCCGCCTCGCCCGCCATGACCAGGGATCGCCAGCCGATCAGGCCGGCGCACAACAGCGGGGCGGCGGCGACCTCGTCATCGAAGCCTTCGAGCGCAAATGCGAAGTCTGCGTCTGCAACAGCGTGGGTCGCGTACCCGCCATTGCGCGTGTAACCGGTAAAGGCAGGCGCATCGCAGAGATTTTCCATTCCATGCTTGCAGAACGTGCAGCGACCGCAGGTGTGGCCGAGCCAGGGAATCCCGACACGTTGGCCCAGCTGGTGCGTGGTGACGCCAGGGCCAAGGCGGTCGATGTGGCCGACGATCTCGTGCCCGGGAATGATCGGATAAGAGATGTTCGGAAGTTCTCCGTCGTAGACATGCAGGTCGGTGCGGCAAACGCCGCAAGCGCTGACCTTGATGCGAATCTCGCCGTGCCCGGGCTCGGGGTCTGCCAGAACCTCGTGCCGGAGGGCTGTTCCAGGCGCTTGCAACAGCATCGCGTGCATCGACAGCCTCCCGGCTCATGTTGCGCGGAGGACATAGGGCATTCACGTCTTCCGCCGCTTGACCTCGGTCAAGGTCCCCATCGCGGCCAGGAGCTTATCACGCGTGCTGCAAGCTGCGGCAGCAGGATGCATCGTGACCCGGGTGCTGGGGTGATAAGTCGCGCTAGACCCACGTTGGATTGAAACTAAGATGCCGACGCGGCAAGCCGCCTGACCTTGGATCATCAAAATGTCGACCTACCGATTGCGGAACCTGCTGCTGCCCCGCTCCATCGCTTTGCTCGGAGGAAGTCCACGGCCGAATTCCGTAGGGAAAGCGATTCTCGACAACATCATCAAGGCCCGGTTCGAGGGCCAGATCGGTCTGGTCAATTCACGCTATCCGGCGATCTCGGACATTCCTGCCGTCAAAGCTCTCGACGATCTGTCGTTCGTTCCTGAACTCGTGGTGATCACGACGCCGCCTCCGTCGATTCCCGCTCTCGTTGATCGTGCAGGCGCCTTGGGGGCCGCCGGAGCCCTGATCATCACGGCGGGGCTGGGTCACGGGACAGGGTCGCTCGCCGACCAGGCAGAAAAAGCCGCACAACGGCATGGCATGCGGCTCATCGGCCCGAATTGCCTGGGCATCATGATGCCGACCATCAAGCTGAATGCGTCGTTCTCGGCGCATATGCCATGTGCGGGCAATCTTGCACTGATTTCGCAGTCCGGCGCGATTGCCGCCGGAATGGTCGACTGGGCAGCCCAGCGGGGTGTCGGATTTTCCGGCATCGTGTCGATCGGAGATCAACTGGATGTCGATCTCGCGGATCTGCTCGATCACTTTGCGCTCGATGGTGGAACCCGGGCCATCCTGCTCTACATCGAGGCGATAAAGGACGCCCGGAAATTCATGTCTGCCGCGAGAGCGGCGGCCAGGGTCAAGCCGGTCGTCGTCGTCAAGTCGGGCCGAGGCGCCCTCGCTGCGAAGGCCGCGGCAACGCATACAGGTGCTCTCGCGGGCGCAGACGCGGTCTACGAGGCCGCCTTCCGCCGGGCCGGAGTGTTGCGCGTTTCGGATCTGCGCGAGCTGTTCGATTGCGCGGAGACACTGGGACGGGTGGAGTCGCCGACGGGCAAGCGACTTGCCATTCTGACAAATGGCGGCGGCATCGGCGTGCTCGCAGTCGATCGGCTGGTCGAGCTCGGCGGCATCCCGTCAGCGCTGTCGCCGGCGGTCCATGACAAGCTGAATGCTGTCCTGCCCGCGACCTGGTCCGGATCCAATCCGGTGGACATCGTCGGGGATGCGGACGCCCAGCGGTATACGCGGGCGCTGGAGGCGCTGCTCGCCGACCAGGCCAATGATGCAATCCTCGTGATGAACGTCCAGACTGCAATCGCTTCGGCGAGCGAGATCGCAACGGCCGTGACGGAATTCGTCAGCAACTATCGAAAGCAGCACAGACGCTGGGCCAAGCCGGTGTTGGCCGCATGGGTCGGTGCGGAACAGACGGTCATCGAGACCTTGAGCGGTGGCGGCATTCCGAACTATCCGACCGAGGATGACGCCGTCCGAGGCTTCATGCACCTGGTGCGCCACCGGGAGGTGGTCGACTCTCTCGCGGCAGTCCCGCCGGCGATGCCGAGTTCGTTTGCCCCCGATGTCGAGACTGCCCGCCAAATTGTTGCGGCAGCGCTTGCCGACGACCGAACCTGGCTCGATCCCGTCGAGATCAGCCGTCTGCTGGAAGCATATGACATCGCGATGGTCCCGACATTCGCCGCGTCATCGGTCGATGAGGCGGTTGCCTATGCCAATCGGCTGTTTGCTCAAGGTGCGACAGTCGTGCTCAAGGTGCTCTCGCGCGACATCGTTCACAAATCCGACGTCGGCGGCGTGGTGCTCAACCTGACCACGGCCGAGGCGGTGCGGAACGCCGCGAACGAGATCATCGCGCGCGCCAAGGCGGTGCGTCCTGACGCCCGGATCTCCGGCGTGATCGTACAGGCGATGGTCCTTCGGGCCAAGGCGCGGGAGCTGATCATGGGTCTTGCCGATGATCCAACATTCGGCACCGTGATCGTCTTCGGCCGTGGCGGCACCGCGGTCGAGATCATCAACGACAAGGCGTTGGGCCTGCCACCGCTCGACCTTCATCTGGCGCGCAATCTCATCAATCGGACGCGGGTCTCGCGGCTGCTGCAGGCGTATCGGGACGTTCCCGCGGTGAAGCCAGATGCTGTCGCGTTGGTCCTGGTCAAGCTCGCGCAACTTGCAGCCGACATTCCCGAAATCCGGGAACTCGACATCAATCCGTTGCTCGCCGATGAGAGTGGTGTCCTGGCGGTCGACGCGCGCGTCGCGGTCGGGAAAGTGCCGCCGAGGTTCAAGGGCTCGGGTCACGCGAACTTTGCCGTGCGCCCCTATCCAACCCAATGGGAGCGGCATCTCCAGGTCAAGGATGGCTGGCGGATCTTTGCCCGTCCGATCCGCCCCGAAGACGAGCCCGTCATCCACGAGTTCCTCAAGCATGTGACGGCCGAGGACCTTCGCTTGCGCTTCTTCGCGCCGATGAAGGAGTTCACGCACGAGTTCATCGCTCGTCTGACGCAGCTCGACTACGCTCGTGCTATGGCATTTGTTGCTCTGGATGAATCAACCAATGAGTTGGTCGGCGTCGTGAGGATTCATTCCGATTCCGTCTATGAGAGCGGCGAGTACGCCATTCTGCTGCGGTCAGATCTGAAGGGGCGAGGCCTCGGCTGGGCGCTGATGCAGCTGATCATCGAATATGCCAAGGCGGAAGGCCTCAAAATGATCTCCGGAGATGTCCTGCAGGAGAACATCGTCATGCTGGAGATGTGCCGCAATCTCGGGTTCGAAGTGAAGACCGACCCGACCGAACGCGACCTGTGTAACGTCAAGCTGCGGCTGTAGGTGGGTGAGATGAGCGGCTGATCCTTCAACCGGAATGCGAGGCTTCGGCAGGCCCCGAAGCCTCACTCTCCGAATGCCCCTGCGTGCGGAGCGTCTTGATGATCATCGTTGCAATCGGAACGATGAGCAACGGAATCAGATTGTTGAGTGGATGGTTGATCAGGTTCGAGACTTGCGACTGAAACGATCGCGCTTCGAGCTGCAATGCGTCCATCGATGATGAATGGATCTCGTTCGCCAACTCGAGCTCGCGGCCGGAGGGCGCGCGGGACGCTATGATCAGAAGCAGCGCCGCGATCACGATGTTGCAACCGCCGAGTGCTGCGGCGGCGACCACGGCAGATGTGATCTGGACGAGCCCAAGATAGGCTGCCAGCTCGAACATCAAGAGACCGAAGACTGCGATCAGAGCGGCGAATGCGCGCAAGCCAAGCCCGACGAGCAGGTGGCGAAGCCTGATGTCGGCGATGACCCGGTCCGTGCGCCAGAGCAGGCGAAGATGTTTGACGACGTTCTCAGTGTCCATCTAGTGTCTCCTCAACAGGAGGCCGAGCGCCATCCCGAGCGCGAAAACTGAAGCCACCGTCGCAATCGGGCGGGTCTTGATCAGGTGCTCAGCTCTAGAGGCGGCATCCCTCGTGTCCAGACCATTGATCGCTGCTGCAAACGCGCCCGCTATCGACTGTGCATTCGTTCTGCCGCCAGATGCGTTCGCCTTCTCCACCAAATTGCTGAGTTCACGCGTCAAGTGCTGCAGCTCGTTCCGGAGTGCCGTCCCGTCGGTGACCATGGTTTGTCCTCCGCCGAATTCAATGTAGAACCTGGGGGTGCCAGAGGCTTGATCTCGCTCAACCCTGAGCGTCTCGCTGCTTGACGCAGATCAAGCGAGACGGTTCTGCGAGTTCTAGGAACGAGCGTGCGTCGGCTCGCCGACTGAGGGAGACGTTCAATTGCGTGCGCATCCGAGACTGACCGCTGCTTCGTCGCAGGAGGTGCTCGAACTCCGTCCCAGCGGATCGTGGGTGTCCCTCAATGTCACAGAACTCGAAAGCCTGACGGACTCAGTAGATAGCGGTATCGATGGAGCCAAGGCCGTCAAGCTCGATCTCGCGGCTGTCAGCGAGATCGATACCGTCGGCGCTTGGCTGCTCGAGAAACTCAGCCGCCGCGCCACCATTGGCGGAAAACAGGTCGAAGTCACCGGCGTTGCCGACAACTATGCCGGCCTCGTCGAAGAGGTGCGGCAGGTCAACCGGCGCGTGATCGAGCCGGTACCGAAGCAGAATCCGATTGTTGCCAAGCTGACCGATCTCGGCCGCTCCTCTCTGGGCGCATCCAAGGACGTGACGGTGTTCCTGGACATGCTGGCCGCGCTGTCCTTTGCCTTGCTTCGCACCTTGCGCCGGCCACGATCGCTGCGCGTCACCTCTCTCGTCTATCAGATGTATCGGATCGGCTGGCAGGCGATCCCCATTGTCATATTGATCACCTTCTTGATCGGCGCGATCATCGCTCAGCAGGGCATCTTCCACTTTCGACGCTTCGGTGCGGAATCCTATGTCGTCGACATGGTCGGCATCTTGGTCTTGCGGGAGCTCGGCGTTCTCATTGTCGCGATCATGGTCGCCGGCCGATCAGGAAGTGCGTACACGGCCGAACTCGGATCGATGAAGATGCGCGAGGAGATCGACGCCCTGGTCACGATGGGGCTCGATCCCGTCGAGGTGCTGATTCTGCCTCGCATCGTCGCATTGATCCTGACCTTGCCGATCTTGTCCTTCATCGGTTCGATGGCGGGTCTGTACGGCGGGGGCCTCGTGGCTCAGCTCTACGGTGGCATGGCGCCCGAGATATTCATCGCCAGGCTGCATGATGCGATCTCGGTCACGCATTTCGAGGTCGGGATCCTGAAGGCGCCGTTCATGGCCTTGGTGATTGGCATCATCGCATGCAGCGAAGGCCTTCGGGTCAAAGGCAGCGCCGAATCGCTGGGGCAGCAGACGACTACGTCCGTGGTGAAATCGATCTTTCTCGTCATCGTGCTGGATGGATTGTTCGCCGTCTTCTTTGCATCGATCGGGATGTAGCCGATGGATGATCTCGACGTGTCCAGCGCGATCCGCGTCACCGATCTCGTGGTTGGATTTGGCCGGCAGGTCGTTCTCAACGAACTGTCTTTGGACGTCCGCCGCGGCGAGATTCTTGGACTGGTGGGCGCCTCCGGCGGCGGAAAATCCGTCCTGATGAGGACGATCATCGGGCTCATTCCCCGCCGTAGCGGGACCATTGAGGTGATGGGTGTCCAGCTCGGCGGTGCAGAAGAGCGCACGACGCAGGGCGTCGCGACCCGCTGGGGAATCCTGTTCCAGCAGGGTGCTCTTTTCTCCTCGCTCACGGTCAAGCAGAACGTGCAGTTTCCGCTGCGGGAGAACCTGCAGATGTCGCAGGGCCTGATGGACGAGATCGCAATCGCAAAGCTAGAGATGGTCGGTCTTCGGGCCGAGGATGGCGATAAGTTTCCTTCCGAGCTTTCGGGCGGCATGACCAAGCGTGCCGCGCTGGCACGAGCGCTCGCGTTGGATCCCGCCATCGTTTTTCTCGATGAGCCGACCTCCGGTCTCGATCCGATCTCCGCCGGCGATTTCGACGCCCTGATCAAGACGCTTCAGCAGACGCTTGGCCTGACGGTGTTCATGGTCACTCATGACCTCGCCAGCCTCAACACCGTTTGCGATCGTGTCGCTGCGCTCGCGGACGGAAAGATCGTCGCCATCGGCCCGATGAGCGATCTTCTGAGATCCGAACATCCCTGGGTCAAAGCCTACTTCCATGGCAAGCGATCCCAGATGCTGCAACCGAAAGTGAGTTGAGAGATGGAAACCCGTGCGCCATTCGCCGTCATTGGAGGCTTCGTGCTGGCGGCCATCGTCGCGATCTTTGGTTTCGTATACTGGCTCAACAACACCGGTGGGCTCGGGCCGCGCACAATTTATCGCGTTCAGTTCGAAGGATCGGTGCCGGGCCTGCTGGTTGGTGCCGCAGTTCTGTTCAACGGAATCCGCGTTGGGGAGGTGACGGAGCTCGGACTGGCGCCTGACAACCCTCGTCGCGTGAATGCGACGATCTCGGTGGCGTCAGCGACCCCGGTGCGGGTGGATACGAAGGTGGGCCTTGAATTTCAGGGACTCACGGGCGTGCCTGTGATCGCCCTGGAAGGCGGGGCGTCTGGCGCCGCGGCGGCGGTGTCAACGTTGATCGCAGAGCAGGGGGCCGGTCAGAGCATGACGCAGGCTGCCCGCGACGCCTTGCGCCGTGTCGATGCCGTGCTGGCGGAGAATGCCGGACCGCTGAAGGACACAATCGCCAATCTCAAGACATTCTCTGACGGGCTCGCCAGAAACACCGGGAAGCTCGATGGCATCGTCTCCGGGCTCGAGAAAATGACCGGCGGCGGCACGCCGGTGCAGAAGATCACCTACGATCTGACAGCGCCGCGAGACGTCGGTCCCGTCGGCAGGACGATCAAGGGGCAGCTCGCGATCCCTGAGCCGACCGCGGTTGCGATGTTGCAGACGCAGCGCATGCTGTTCTCACCCATCCGGGAGGTCCCCGGCTTTGCCGAATTCCTCTGGGCCGACAGCATCCCAAAGCTCGTCCAGGCCCGGCTGATCGACACGTTTGAGAACTATGACGTGGCCCACGCGCCACTGCGCGCCTCGGACCTCGGCCAGCCGGACGTTCAGCTGGTGATCGATATCCGGCGCTTCCGCATCGATACCGAGGGCGGTGCCAAGGCGGACATCGGGCTGTCGGCGCGTCTGGTCGAAAAAAGCGGGAAGGTCGTCGCTTCGCGCTTGTTCGATGAGACGCAGCCGATTGCGCAGATCAATCCCACCGAGGCTGTCGCCGCCTTCGACGCAGCATTCGGCAGAGCCGCCAAGTCCATCCTTTCATGGACAGTTCAGGCGCTCTGATCCTGGGAGGTCCGAACGCTCATTCGAGGCTCTTGAGATACGACAAGAAATCGTTGATTTGCGGCGGTGTCAGTTCGAATTGCGGCATCGCCGGGTGGCCAGTGACGATGCCCTCCGCCAGCGCTTCCCCCAAGGTTTCCACGGGGTAACGGAGGTGCAATGTCCGGAATGGCGGAGCCGGCTTGAAGGGGCTGTCGCCGGTGCGGCCGATGGCATGGCACCGGGCGCAATGAACCTTCGCGAACGCCCGCCCGCGCTGCTCCGGCGTCGACGCTGCGTATGACGGCGATGCGAGCGACATCGCCACGAGAAGATGACACCAAACGAGGCGTTGCATTCAAAATGTCCGCTTAAGGAAGCCGTTATCGGTCACGATAGGGCCCGCATTGTCGGTTCGTTTGATTTGAATCAATCGGAACTTGGCGCATCCGCTAGAATGCAGCCATTCCTCTCGCGCCTGGCCCTGCGGAGCCCCTGTATGAAGACGTCTCTCGTTGCAGTCGATTTCCATGGCCAAGCCTGCGCGGATTGTGCCGTGCGCGGTTTCAGCGTCTGTGCGTCGCTCGACCAGTTCGAAATGCGTGAGTTCGAACAGCTCAGCCGCAGAGCGCACTTCTCGACCTGCGAGACGATCTTTTCACAGGAAGACATGTCGTCCTGTTTCTACAATGTGTTGGACGGGGTGATGAGGCTGTACAAGCTTCTGCCCGACGGCCGCAGACAGATCGTGGGCTTCGCGCTTCCTGGCGATTTCGTCGGCATGACGACCGAGCAAAGGCATGGATTTTCCGCCGATGCGATTGGTCCCGTCACCGTGTGCCAATTCGCCAGGGGGCCGTTCGGCCGATTTGCCGAAGACAAGCCGAACCTCCTGCGCCGGATGAACGAACTGGCCGTGCATGAGCTCAATCAAGCGCGCGACCACATGGTTCTTCTCGGGCGCCGGTCGGCCGAGGAAAAGGTCGCTACGTTCCTGGTCGGCTGGCGGGACCGGCTGGTCGAGCTGCGCGGCCCCTCCAACATCGTGCCGTTGCCGATGTCTCGTCAGGATATCGCGGATTATCTCGGCCTCACAATCGAGACAGTCAGTCGAACCTTTACCAAGCTGGAGCGGGAGGGGATCATCGCCATCCTTCCCGGCGGCGTATCGCTGCGCGATTCCGCACGCGCCGAGGCGCTGGCTGCCGCCTGACCATCCCCGCGGGATGTGGGGCGCGCCTCGGCATTGATCTGGATCAAAGACGGACGCGCGGGTGCTCGGGAAGAATGTCTCCAACTCAAAAATGGGGAGAGAGACATGCCGTTCGACGCCGTGATGGTCAGTGTTGCTGTGGTGGGTGTTTTCGTTGCCTTCGCTGCCGTTCTGCTGTGGGCTGATTCTCAGACAAAGCACCGTGCCTGAAGCCGCAGCTTCCCGAGCAGGCCTATAGATCCTCTCGGCCAAGCGGGCATAGCCGCGCTGCAATAAGGCGTTCAGACCCCCCGCCGGACCACGCGCCGTCGGGGGACGTCTCGTTTTGACTTCTGCCGAGACGCCCGGCGTTGCATTTTCCTGGACAATCTGCCGATCTACCGTATTCGGAAGGTGAGCGGAGATCGAGGGGCCGGCTATCGAAAGCCGATGGGATCGTCCTTGCCGGTGGACGTCGGCGCGACCGTCGTCCTCCGACATCGAGGGCGCACCACCAGCTTGCGACGCCACCCCTTGGCCGCCGGGGGATGCGGACGCCTGGGAGACGCGGTGTGACTGAGGAGAAGAGGGGCAGCGTTCGTTCGTCCAGCAGCGGCAAGCTGTCCGTATTGCGGCAGCATCCGATGTTCCGCGAACTCGAGGCCGATGCCCTCGATCAGCTCTGCCGCTACGCCAAGCCGACCTCCTTGAAGCGTGGCGCCACCATCTTCTCGAAGGGCGATCCCGGTTCGAGCCTCTATGCCGTGATCAGCGGGACCGTGAAAATCAGTGTTTCGTCGCCGGACGGCCGCAACGCAATCCTGAACCTGATCAGCGCAGGCGAGCTCTTCGGGGAGGTCGCCGTGCTCGACGGAAGGGAACGGACGGCGGACGCCACCGCCAATACGAACTGCGAGATCCTGGTGATCGATCGTCGCGAGTTTCTGCCGTTCGTGAAGAGCCAGCCCGTCCTGGCGATGAAGTTCATCGAGCTGCTTTGCGATCGGCTGCGCTGGACCAGCGATCAGGTCGAGCAGGTGATCCTCCAAGACCTTCCACGTCGTCTGGCCAGCGCTCTGCTCGGCCTGACGGAGAAGCGCAAGCTGGACCCCGCCAGCCGCACCATCGCCATCACGCAGCAGGAGATCAGCGAGATGGTCGGCATGACCCGCGAGAGCATCAACAAGCAGCTGCGTGCCTGGGCCGCGCGAGATTGGGTGCGGCTCGAGCATGGGGCGATCGTCCTGCTCAATCCAGAGCCGCTCCGCGGCTTGGCGGAAGCCGCCCAGCAAGAGGACGAGTAGGGCTGCTTCTGAACCGCGCCAAGTGTGTCGCTGTCTGGTGACGGAGCAGGGCAGGGCGCCCGCCGGCCCGATTCGGCCTACGCGATGTCCTGGATGCGTTTGATCATCTCTTGGTACTTCGGACCATACTTGTCCCAGACCGGCTTGACGGCCTTCTGGAACGGCGCTTTGTCGGCGATCTCAATGATCTCGGATCCTGCAGCCTTCGCCTTTTCCATCGCTTCCCGTTCATAGGCCTTCCAGAGGTCGCGCTCCTCGACCTGGGCTTCGCGCGCGAACTTCTTGATCAGCGCTTGATCATCGGTCGACAAGGTCGCCCAGGCTCGCTTCGAAAAGACGAGCAGCTCCGGGATCACGAGATGCTGCGTCAGGGAGTAGTATCGCGCCGCCGTGTATTGATTGCTGAAGACGTAGCTCGGTAAGTTGTTCTCCGCTCCGTCGATCACCCCCGTCTGCAGCGCGCTGAAGACCTGTTCATAACTCATCGCGACGCCGTTGCCGCCAAGCGCATTCATCATATCGATGAAGATCGGATTGCTGATCACGCGGATCTTGAGACCCTTGACGTCCTCGACCCTTCTGATCGCCTTTTTGGTGTTGTAGATGCTGCGTGCACCCGAATTCATCCAGCAAAGCGCGACCAAATTGGCATTGGGATCGGCGCTGACACGATCGAGAAGGTCCTGACCGATAGGACCGTCCATCATCTTTTCAGAATGCGCGATGCTCCTGAACAGGAACGGCATGTTGACGACGTTGACGTCGTCGACGATTGGTCCGAGCGAGCCGGCGCTGACACGCAGCATTTGAATAGCCCCGGTTCGGGTCTGTTCGATCGTGTCCTTCTCGCCGCCGAGCTGGGCGGACGGATACATCTGCATCGAAAGCCGCCCATTGGTCGAGGCTGTGAGCTTCCTGCCAAGATTCTCCGTCGCGACCACAGTGGGATAGCCCGGCGGCTGAACATCGGCCGCCTTGAACGCGGCCGTTGCTTGCGCGAGCGCGTTCGAGACGGTCGGCAGGGTCGCAAGGCCGGCAAAGCCCATGCTCAATTTGACGAAGTCGCGTCTCTTCATGGCGCCGCTCCCACGGACAATGGCATGTGCGGCGACCGCGGCCAAGGCGCGGCTGCCTGTTAGCTTGGTTGAGCGAAGTATTCCGGGTTCAGCGTCTGAGTTTCAGAGATGTCGCCGAGGAGCCGTTCGAGATGACTTGCCATCGCCGCCCGGGCACCCTCCGGGTCGCGCCGCTCGATCGCTTGCAAGATCTGCTCGTGCTCGGCAACCACTTCAGCCATCCGTCCGATCTGCGGGAGGGTTAGCCGCCGATAACGGTCGACGTGCACCTTGACCTGCTGGATCAGCTTCCAGATCCCGGGATAACCGGCAACCTCGGCAATTCCAGCGTGGAACGATTCGTCGGCCTGATGGAAGGCCTCGCGGTCTTTGGCAGCGCAGGAATCGCGCTGGCGCTCGAGGGTCGTATGGAGGTCGAGAAGCTTGGTCGACGTGGCATGCTCGGCCGCCATGCGGGCCGTGGTCTCTTCGAGCGATTTTCGGATGATGATCGTCTCGGGGAGCGCAGCGACCGGAATGCGCGAGACGAAAATACCGGACTGAGGGAAGATTTCGACCAGTCCTTCATCCGCGAGTTTCAGGATGGCCTCGCGGACCGGGGTTCGGCTGACGCCATAGGCGGACGCGATCCGGGCTTCTGAGACAGGCTCGCCGGGCAGGCGCACAAGCGACACGAGTTCGACCTTGAGATCGGCATAGATGCGCGATGCCACTGTCGCGCCGCGAGGCCGGCTGCTGCGGCGCACACGTACCGACACAGGGCGTGGCACAGGGGCCAATTTCCTTGGGCCTCGACTGGGCATCTGGCGTTTCCTAAGATTGATATATTAGTATATGAAGCCGGTTTGACAACCCAAAAGGCCCGTTGCTCGACGGGTCCTTGTGCTGCGTTGCAGAGGCCGGGGAGCCCGGGGTCTCGATCGTGCGGAAGACTTCGCCTTCTCTCGCGGTGACTGCGACCGAGGACATCGGTGGCGCAGCGAGTTCGCCTGCTCCCGCGCTATCCCTCGGCGCACGAATCTTGTTCATGCGAATGCCTCGCGAATGCTCTCGGCGAGAGACATGTTTGGTGTTACCAATCCCGCATGAACCAGCAGACCCGCCTCAATATCCGCCACTCCACCTGTCCGCACGATTGTCCCTCGGCCTGCGCGCTCGACGTCGAGGTGATCGACGAGAAGACGATCGGCCGCGTTCGCGGCTCGAAGCGACAGACCTATACGGCCGGCGTGGTGTGCGCGAAAGTCGCAAGATACGCCGAGCGCATTCATCATCCTGACCGCCTGATGCATCCGATGCGTCGCGTCGGCCCGAAAGGTTCGGGGCAATTTGCGCGCATCACCTGGGATGAGGCGCTCGACGAGATCGCCATGCGGTTTTCGGAGGCCGAGCGGGATTTTGGTGCTCAGTCGGTCTGGCCGTACTACTACGCCGGCACGATGGGCCTCGTCATGCGCGACGGCCTCAACCGTCTCACCCACGTCAAGAAGTACTCGCGGTTCTACTCGACCATCTGCGCCAATGTCGCCCGCGTCGGCTTCGCGATCGGGACCGGCAAGATTGCCGGTGTCGATCCGCGCGAGATGGCTTTGTCGGACCTGGTGGTGATCTGGGGCACCAATCCGGTGAACACCCAGGTCAACGTCATGACCCATGCCGCGCGCGCGCGGAAGGAGCGGGGCGCCAAGATCGCCGCGGTCGACATCTACGACAACGAAACGATGAAGCAGGCTGACATCAAGATCATCCTGCGTCCCGGCACCGACGGCGCATTTGCCTGCGGCGTGATGCATGTGTTGTTTCGCGACGGGCATGCCGACCGCGCCTACATGGCGAAGTACACGGATTGTCCGGATGAGCTCGAGGCGCATCTGAAGACACGAACGCCGGAATGGGCTTCGCAGGTCTCCGGCGTTCCCGTAGCCGAGATCGAGGCCTTTGCGAAGCTGGTGGGAGAGACCAAGCGAACCTTTTTCCGCCTTGGCTATGGCTTCACGCGCAGTCGAAACGGCGCGACGCAGATGCATGCAGCGTCCTGCATTCCCGCCGTGACCGGCGCCTGGCAGTATGAAGGCGGTGGCGCCTTCTTCAACAATGCCGCGCTGTGGCATTTCGACGAGTCGATCATCGAGGGACATGACGCGATCGATCATTCGACCCGCTATCTCGACCAGTCGCAGATCGGGCGCATCTTGACCGGTGATCGCGAGGCGCTGTGCGGCGGCCCCCCGGTCAAGGCGATGCTGATCCAGAACACCAATCCGATGACCGTTGCGCCTGAACAGGAACGGGTCCGGGAGGGCTTCGCGCGCGAGGACCTGTTCGTCGCGGTGCATGAGCAGTTCATGACAGAGACGGCGCTGATGGCGGATATCGTGCTGCCGGCGACGATGTTCATGGAGCACGACGACCTGTATTACGGCGGTGGTCACCAGCATATTTCCGTTGGCCCGAAGCTGATCGATCCCCCGGGCGAATGCCGTTCCAACCACGAGGTGCTGCAGGGCCTCTCGCGCCGGCTTGGTGCGGTTCACCCGGGTTTCGAGATGACGCCGCGCGAACTCATCGATGCGACGCTGAAGAAGAGCGGTCACGGCGATATTGCCGCGCTCGAAGCCGATGTCTGGCGCGATCTGCAGCCCGATTTCCGCACCTCGCATTATCTCGATGGCTTCGCGCATCAGGACGGCAAGTTCCACTTCAAGGCGGATTGGGCGCACCCGCCGTTCGGCCGGGTCATGGGCAACCCTGAGCGCATGCCTTCGCTGCCGGATCATTGGGCCGTGACGGAGGAGGTTGATCAGGAGCATCCGTTCCGCCTCGCCACCAGCCCGGCGCGATCGTTCCTCAATACGTCGTTCAACGAGACCCCTTCCTCCCAGGCGAGGGAAGGGGCGCCGTCGCTGATGATCCATCCTCTCGATGCCGCGCCACTCGGCATCGTCGATGGCGACCTGGTGACGCTCGGCAGTCCGCGCGGGCAGACGTCGCTGACGGCGCGGCTGTTCGATGGCGTCCGCCGCGGGGTGCTGATCGCCGAATCGATCCATCCCAACCGCGCTCATGCCGGCGGCCGCGGCATTAATACGCTCACGGGCGCCGATACCGTCGCACCGATCGGCGGCGCGGCCTTCCACGACAACAAGGTTTGGCTGCGGAAGTCGGTCGCGTAACAGTCAGAAAACACCAATAACTTCAAATTCTTGATGTCCCGGTACGCGCTGCTTTCGCGCGCCGGGAAGATTTCGTTTACCCACCGGCAGGCTCCCTTGCGGATTTTTCTTGAGCGCCGCTCAAATCCGAGGTATTCGTTTTGAGCGATGCTCAAAAAGGGAAGTTTTCAAATGTCGGTCCTCAGCCTCTCCAGTCCGCGATTTTTGTCGACCTCGTCGGAAGTCTTGATGAACGGTTTGGCGCGCGCAGCGTCTCACCTGATGGTGGCGCGCATTGAGCGTATCGCCAACGCCTGTGATGTCGCCGGCCTGCTGGCGGCAAGACGCACACGGTGGAAAGCCGGCAACCAGCTTTATCGCGCCGCCGGCCGCGAAGGGCGCTGGCTCCGCCGCAGCAGCCTGTTCGGTTGCTTTCACTACCTCCGCGAACTGAGTTGACGGCTCAAATCCCCGGCTCCTGCGCAACGAAGCGGTCACCATGTCCTCACGTCTCACCTCATGCGTGCAGCTGTCCTCGCTCCGGATAAGCTTTTTGCACATGTCCTTCGCAATATCGTTCGTGCTGGTCGGGGCTGGCAGCGTTTCGTTGCCGCTCGACTGGCCGCCACGCGGCGGCTTCGCGGCGGGGCTCGTGGCGCTGGTGTGGTCCTCCTTCACGCTGGCCGACACGATGGCTTTGTTGTCGCGGCGTCCGCGGCGGAGCGGCCGATACGGCAGACCGGGACGGAGCGGCGCGTAACGCCGCGCCCGTGTCGGACGAGTGTCCATTTCAGCAGCAAGTTTTCAACCTCGCGCTATCGGCGGCACATGCGCCGCAACACAGCAGGAAACGACCATGATCAAGCAGTTGATGTCGTCGCGCCGCTTTGCCCCGCTGTTCTGGGCGCAATTCGCGTCGGCGCTGAACGACAACGTCCTGAAGAACGCGCTGGTCATCATGTTGCTCTACGGCGCCGTTGCGTCGCATGGCGATGCGCTCGTGACGGTCGCCGGTGCAGTTTTCATCTTCCCGTTCTTCATCCTGTCCGGGCTCGGCGGCGAATTGGCCGATCGTTATGTGAAGGGCGTCGTCGCGCGCCGGCTGAAGTTTGCGGAGATCTTCGCCGCCGGTTTTGCAGCGCTGGGCTTCTTCCTGCATTCGGTGCCGCTGCTGTTCGTCGCGCTCGGCATGTTCGGCGTGATCGCGGCGCTGTTCGGCCCGGTGAAATACGCGATGCTGCCGGACCAGCTGACCGTCGGCGAACTCGCGACGGGCAACGCCCTGGTGGAAGGCGCCACCTTCATGGCCATCCTCATCGGCACGATCGCCGGCGGCCAGCTGGTCTCCGGCTCATCGCATATGGGATGGGTCGCGCTCGCAGTGATCGGGCTTGCCGTGATCTCCTGGGCCTCGGCCTCGCGCATTCCGCACACCGCGCCGTCAGCGCCAGATCTGCGCATCACGGCCAATCCCTGGACCTCGACCTCGCATCTTCTCAAGTCGCTGTATGCCGCCCCGCGGCTGTGGGACGGCATGGTGATCGTGTCTTGGTTCTGGCTGGTCGGTGCCGTCGTGCTGTCGCTGCTGCCGGCCCTGGTCAAGGATGTCGTCGGCGGGACCGAGGGCGTCGTCACGCTGTGCCTCGCCATCTTCGCGATCGGCATCGCCATCGGCTCGCTGTTCGCCGCCAGCCTCAGCCACGTTCGCCCCAACCTGGCTCTGGTGCCGATCGGCGCGATCGTCATGGGCGTGCTTGGTCTCGATCTGTCCTGGGCGATTGCGACCACTGATACCGCGAAGGATGTCGCGCCGCTCGGCTTCATCGGCTCTTGGGCGGGAGCGCGCATGCTGATCGACTTTGCCTTGTTCGCCTTCGGCGGCGGCCTGTTCGTGGTGCCGGCATTCGCAGCCGTCCAGGCCTGGACTGAGCCCAACGAACGCGCCCGTGTCATCGCTGCGGGCAATGTGCTGCAGGCCGCGTTCATGGTGGTCGGCTCGCTCGGCGTGGCCGGTCTTCAGGCCGCAGGCGTCTCGATCGCCTGGATCTTCTTCGGCCTCGCGCTGGCAAGCTTCGGCGCTGTCTGGTTCGTACTGACCAAGTGGGGCCGCGAAGGCGTGCGCGATTTCGGTGCGATGCTGTTCCGTGCGCTGTTCCGAACGGAGGTGCGCGGCCTGGAAAACCTGCCGCCGGTGGGCACCCGGATGCTGATCGCGCCGAACCATGTCAGCCTGATCGACGGTCCGTTGCTCCACGCCGTGCTGCCGATCGATGCGACCTTCGCCGTTGACACCGGCATCTCGAAGGCCTGG
This sequence comes from Bradyrhizobium sp. HKCCYLS3077, assembly GCF_051167555.1. NCBI lineage: Bacteria > Pseudomonadati > Pseudomonadota > Alphaproteobacteria > Hyphomicrobiales > Nitrobacteraceae > Bradyrhizobium > Bradyrhizobium sp. HKCCYLS3077. The sequence continues at coordinate 698,383 of NZ_JBNPTH010000002.1, forward strand.
TGGGCGAAGATCTTCCTGAAGATGGTGAGCCACATCACGATCGATCCGACGAAGCCGCTCGGCGCGCGTGATCTGATCAAGCTGGTGGCGAGCCAGGAGCCGGTGGTGATCTTCCCCGAGGGCCGCATCACGGTCTCGGGCTCGCTGATGAAGGTCTATGACGGCACCGCGATGATCGCCGACAAGGCCGACGCCGTCGTCGTGCCCGTGCGCATCGAGGGCGCGCAGCGCTCGCATCTCAGCTACCTCAAGGACGGCCAGATCAAGCGCTCGTGGTTCCCGAAGGTGACGGTGACGATCCTGCCGCCGGTGAAGCTGAACGTCGACGCATCGCTGAAGGGCAAGACCCGCCGCAACGCCGCCGGCGCCGCGCTGCAGGACGTCATGATCGAGGCGATGGTCAAGAACGCGATGCTCGACCGCACGCTGTTCGAGGCGCTGGCCCATGCCCATCGCGACCACGACACCGGCAAGGTGATGATCGAGGATCCGCTCGGCACCAAGCTGACCTATCGCAAGCTGCTGCTGGGCGCGCAGGTGCTCAGCCGCAAGCTCGAACATGGCACCATGGTCGGCGAGAACATTGGTGTGTTGTTGCCGAACTCCGCCGGCGTCGCCGTCGTGTTCATGGCGCTGCAGTCGATCGGCCGGGTGCCGGCGATGCTGAACTTCTCGGCCGGCCCTGTGAACGTGCTTGCGGCAATGAAGGCCGCGCAGGTCACGACCGTGCTGACCTCGCGCGCCTTCATTGAAAAGGGCAAGCTCGACAAGCTGATCACCGCGATCGAGGGGCAAGCACGGCTCGTCTACCTCGAGGATGTGAAGACATCCGTCAGCGCCGTCGACAAGCTCAAGGGCATCCTCGACGGCACCAAGCCGCGCGTCGCCCGCAATGCCGATCATCCGGCCGTGATCCTCTTTACCTCGGGTTCGGAGGGCACGCCCAAGGGCGTGGTGCTGTCCCACCGCAACATCCTGGCCAATGCGGCCCAGGCGCTGGCGCGGGTCGATGCCAACGCTAACGATCTTGTGTTCAACGTCCTGCCGGTGTTCCACTCCTTCGGCCTCACCGGGGGCATGATGATGCCCATGTTGGCGGGCATCCCGATCTACATGTACCCGTCGCCATTGCATTACCGGATCGTGCCGGAATTGATCTACCAGACCGGCGCGACCATTCTGTTCGGTACCGATACGTTCCTCACCGGCTACGCACGGTCCGCCCATGCCTATGATTTCCGCACCCTGCGGCTCGTCATCGCCGGCGCCGAGCCGGTCAAGGACCGTACGCGGCAGATCTACATGGAGCGCTATGGCATCCGTGTTCTCGAAGGCTATGGCGTCACCGAGACGGCGCCGGTGCTGGCGATGAACACGCCGATGGCCAACCGCGTCGGAACCGTCGGCCGCCTGTCGCCGCTGATGGAGTACCGGCTCGACAAGGTGCCGGGCATCGAAGAGGGCGGCCGGCTGTCGGTCCGCGGTCCCAACGTCATGCTCGGCTACGTCCGTGCCGAAAATCCCGGCGTGCTCGAAGCGCTGCCCGAGGGCTGGCACGACACCGGCGATATCGTCACCATCGACGAGCAGGGCTTCATCACGATCAAGGGCCGCGCCAAGCGTTTCGCCAAGATCGCCGGCGAGATGGTCTCGCTCACGGTGGTCGAGCAGATCGCCGCGAATTTGTGGCCGCAGGCCGCCTCCGTCGCGGTGTCGATCCCCGACGAGCGCAAGGGCGAGCGCATCGTACTGATCACGACGCAAAAGGACGCCGAGCGCGCGGCGATGCAGCGCCAGGCCAAGGCGCAGGGCGCGCCCGAGCTTGCAGTTCCGGCGGTCGTCATGGTGGTCGACAAGATTCCGCTGCTCGGCTCGGGCAAGACCGACTATGTCGGCGCCAAGGCGCTGGCCGAAGAGACTGCCAAGGCCGCGGCTCCGGAACGCGAGCCCGAGGAACGAGAAGTGGCGTGATGGCATCGCCGCGCCGATTTCGCCAGGAGCATGGCCTCCGCGACGCGGGGGTCGTCCTGCTGCATGGCATCGCCGGCCGCTCATTGATGCTGCGCCCGCTAGAAAAGCGACTGCAGCGCGCGGGCTTCGCCACGCTGAACCTCGACTATGAGAGTCGCAAGAAGCCGCTGGAGGAACTGGCTGAGGACATCCATCCCGCCATCAGCGACTTTGCCCACAGCCTCGACGGACCGATCCATTTCGTGACCCATTCGATGGGCGGGCTGCTGGCGCGCGTCACCATCGCCCATCACCGTCCACGGCGGCTCGGCCGCGTCGTCATGCTGGGCACGCCCAATGGCGGCAGCGAACTCGCCGACCGGCTGCAGAATGTCGGGCTCTACCGCGCCTATTTCGGTCCTGCAGGCCTGCAGTTGGTGACGACAAAAAGCGCAGCGCTCGCATCGCTGCCGCCGGCGGACTACGAGATCGGCGTGATCGCCGGAAGCCGCTTCCTCGATCCGATCTCCGGACTGTTTCTGCTGCCATGGCCCAATGACGGCCGCGTCTCGGTCGAGAGCTGCAAGCTCGCCGAGATGACCGACTACACGGTGATCAAGGCGTCGCATATGGGCCTGCTGGTGCACCCCACCTCGGTCCGGCAGACGATCGCGTTCCTGCGCGACGGCCAGTTCGAACCGGTGCGCCCGCTGCTGCGCGACGCCATCGCCGAGATCGGCCGCCGCGCGGCCTCCTGACGCAAGTTTTCCTTGCTCCCCGCCGCTATCCCGCGACAATCTCGCATTCGACAGCAAGCGACAGGCAAGGCGATGACCGATAACAGCGTGATTCTCGACAAGCGCGGGCAGGCCCTCTGGATCACCATCAACCGTCCGGAGAAACGCAATGCCCTCAACGGTGACGTCATCGCCGGGATCTCGCGCGGCTATCGCCAGGCGCATGAGGACCCTGAGATACGCGTCATCGTGCTGACGGGGGCAGGGGACAAGGCCTTCTGTGCCGGCGCCGACCTGCAGAACTCGGGCGCGGCCTTCGCGATGGATTTCTCGCGCCCCAATGTCGACTATGCCGATCTGCTCAGGCTGTCGCAGAACGCCACGAAGCCGGCGATCGCGCGCGTCGGCGGCGTCTGCATGGCGGGCGGCATGGGCCTTCTGTGCATGACCGACATGGCGGTCGCTGCCGATCACGTCATCTTTGGCCTGCCGGAAGTGAAGGTGGGCGTATTCCCGATGCAGGTGCTGAGCCTGCTGCAGAGCATGGCGCCGCCGCGGCTCGTCAACGAATGGGCGCTGACGGGTGAGCCGTTCGACGCCAAGGCCGCTCAGTCCGCAGGTCTGCTCAATCACGTCGTCCCGGCCGCCGAGCTCGACGCCAAGGTCGATTGGCTGATCGGCCGCATCGTCGACAAATCGCCGACGGCGATCCGCCGCGGCAAATATGCGATGCGCGCGATCGCCTCGATGTCGTTTGACGAGTCCATCGCCTATCTCGAAAGCCAGATCGCGCTGCTCGCGATGACCGAGGACGCCAAGGAAGGGCTGAAGGCGTTTGCCGAGAAGCGCAAACCGGTCTGGCCGGGTAAGTAGTCTCGCCACTATCAATTCGGCGTCATTCCGGGGCGCGCGCAGCGCGAGCCCGGAATCCATACGCCCGATCGTGGTTATGGATTCCGGGCCCGCGCCTTTCAGGCGCGTCCCGGAATGACGCCGGTTGAGATGCCCGAGCGTTCCCAACATCTTTGCTGTCGTCAAACTGAACACATACATCCGCGATCTCGCGGCGCGTCGCGCCCGAGTTGTTGATCTGACATCCGCCCTCTGAAGAAGAGGGCGCAGGGAAGGCCGGGAGCTCGCCGCCCCCATGGCCCGCCTGCAGGAAGAAAAGCAGGCGGCAGTCACCACAGGTTTGGCCGCAACTTCCGGCCTTCCCTGCGCGATGGGCTTACGGCTTATACGTGATCTCCCTGGTGCGCCGGGCTTTCTGGCCACCATCCTCGCGCGAAGCCAAGCTTCGTCGTGAGTTGACATCAGCGTCGGGATGTCAGGACCACACGATTTCGCCGTCCGCCACGTCACCAGTCGTCTTGCGCAAACGCGCCTGATGCCGCGACGGCCATCGCATCAACGGTCCAACGCTCGTGACGATCGCGAGGCGCCCCTCTCGTGGGCCGTGACAGCGGAAAATGTGCGCCTGATTTGCCCGACGACGCAACGGCCCGGAGGGTGCGACATAGTAACCCGACGGGCAAAGTCTCACTGCGTGAGCATTTCCTGCTGCGGATTGCGTGGGGCGGGACTACCATGACGCCATGACCTCACATCTTGCATTCGACGGCGATGGCCTAGCCATTCGCCCTATGCGTGCCGACGAGATTGCTCTCGCGGTCGACTGGGCTGCGGCCGAAGGCTGGAATCCGGGTCTCTCCGACGCGGCCTGCTTCGCGGCGGTCGATCCGCAGGGCTTCCTCGTCGCCGAGCTCAGGGGCGAGCCGGTGGCGACCGTGTCCTGCGTGAACTATGACGATCGCTTTGCCTTTCTCGGCTTCTACATCGTCCGTTCGGACATGCGCGGGCGGGGATACGGTCTGCGGCTGTGGCAGGCGGCGATGGCGCATGCGGGAGCGCGGGTCGTTGGCCTCGACGGCGTGGTCGCTCAGCAGGACAATTATCGCAAGTCAGGCTTCGGCTACGCCTATGCCAACATCCGCTATGGCGGGCGGCCCTCCGCCAGACCGGCCACGGTCGAGCCAGATCTCGTCGCGCTGCCGGACGTGCCGATGTCGCAGATCGAAGCCTCGGACGCGACCGTGTTTCCGGCGCAGCGACGTGCGTTCCTGCAGACCTGGATCGGCACGTCCCAGCACGTCGGTCGGGCGTTGGTCAGGGGCGGTGAGCTGGTGGCCTGGGGCGTGATCCGCCCCTGTCGCACCGGCTACAAGATTGGTCCGCTGGTTGCGGATCGCCGTAGCGATGCCGAGACTGTTGTTGCGGCGCTGCTGGGCGCGACGGGTGATGGCGAGGTGTTCCTCGACGTGCCCGCAATCAATGCGGAGGCAGTGGCTCTCGCCGAAGGCCTCGGGCTCAAGCCGGTGTTCGAGACGGCGCGCATGTACACCGGGCCGGTCCGGCCGCTGCGGATCGAGCGGGTGTTCGGCGTGACGACGTTCGAGCTCGGCTAGCTCATTTGCCGAGTGGACGCGCGAAGCTCAGCTCGTGACCGTCGGGATCGGTGAGGTGGAAATAACGTTCGCCCCATTCGGCATCGCGCGGCGTGGTGGAGGGGTCGAAACCGGCCGCCAGCGCCTTTCCATAGACGGCGTCGACGTCGCCGACATGGAAGATGATGCGGCCCCACCAGCTCCACTGCTTGTCCTCCGGCATCGTGACCAGGTTGAGATAACCCGCGCCGACGCGGAAGGTCGTGAACGGCGACTCCGCGCCGCCATAGGGGATGTCGTCGAAGCCGAGCGCGCGATAGAAGGCGACCGCGCGGGCCATGTCGTGGGTGGCGATGGTGATCGCGCTGATGCTCTCGATGGTCATGGAGACTCTCCGGACCGGACTTGAAGCCGCGGAACAGAGAAACGCATCTGACTGGGGTCGCGCAAGGGCAGCATTGCGGCACGTGGCCTAACGCCACCGCCGCCGGGTCATGGTCGCTCCCAGCGCGAAGAAGATCGCGGCTCCGATCGCGACGGTCGCGGCCCGGGCGACGTCGCCGGGAACGAGGATGGCCTGCTGGGCCGCGCCTTGGCTGAACGACCCGCGGGTGCGGTGCAGACGCGTGACCGGGTGGTCGAGATTGTCGGTGCGGTCGGGCACCAGCGGCACATCGGTCTGCTGCCCGGCAATCGCCTTGGCGGCAAGATAGCGGTGGAGCAAAGCAGGCGCGACGGCATTGCCGAGGATCGTGAGCAGCGTGGGCCAGCCGATCCAATATTCGCGAAAGCCGCCATCGCCGACGCGATAGACGGCGTCCGCGATCACCTCGGGTTCGACCGGCCGTCCCATCGGCCGCGGCGTGTGCGCGAGATGCGCGCGGGCCCAGTCGAATTGCGGCGTGTTGACCGCCGGAAGATCGACGATGCTGAGCGAGATGCGGGAGCGCTCGTGCATCAGTTCGGCGCGCAGCGAATCGGTGAAGCCGCGGATCGCGTGTTTGGCGCCGCAATAGGCCGCCTGCAAAGGAATGCCGCGATAGGCGAGCGCAGAGCCGATCTGGATGATCCGGCCCTCGCCGCGCCGGCGCATCGAGCGCAGCGCCGCCATCGTCCCATGCACGAACCCGAGATAGGTCACCTCCGTGACGCGCCGAAATTCCTCAGGAGTGATGTCGGCGACGGTCGAGAACACCGTCTCCATCGCATCGTTGATCCAGATATCGACCGGTCCCAGCCGCTCCTCGAGCCGTTCGGCGGCATCGAGCAGGGCCTGCGCGTCTGCGACATCGACCGCTTCATATTCGGCATGAACGAAGCGCGCCTGCAATTCGCGCTGAACGCCGCGCAAGGCATCCTCGTCGCGCGCGATCAGGCCGACGCGGTCGCCCGCTTCGCCGAAGCGCTTGGCGATGGCGCGGCCGACCCCGGCGGAAGCGCCGGTGATGATGACGGTGCGGGCTCTGATCCGAGGCATGTCCGGTTCTCCGTGCACCCCGTCGTACAAACGTTCTGCGGCCGGCAATGTTTCGGCCGCGAATGTCCGCTCCCGATGAACTCTTGTTAAGCTCAGCGATGCAGGCCGTCGCGCGTGTCCTCGGGAACCGGGACGACGTCGAAATCGTCTGCCGGTGCGGCGAGTGCCCGCTTCGACTCCTGATACGCATTGCCGCGCCTTGCCCGGTGATCACGATCTGCGCCGCTGCAGCGATCGAATCCGATGATGCTGATGTTGTGCGAGGCGCGCTTGGCCTCGTCGCCCTGCACGGAGGATGGCCGAGATCGCCAAAAAGGCGGGCCTCAACCAGGAGAGCATCTACAAAGCGCTCGTTGAGACGGGCAATCCGGAGTTTGGCACTGTCATGCCCATCGTCGATGCCTTGGGCCTGCCCCTATCGGCACGCAAAGCACCGAGCGACCCCGCGCCGAAACCGGACCGCACGGCATTATCGGGAGGGCTCGCGCGCCGGTGATCGCCGACGCGCGGTAACGCAACGACCAGCTCAGCCGGCATTCGCCTTGAGGCCGGCGGCCTCGATGCCGGCGATGGCGCAGATCTCGTCATTGTCGGAGGTGTCGCCGGAGACGCCGACCGCGCCGAGCAAAGTGGTACCGTCCATGATCAGCACGCCGCCGGGCACCGGCACCATGCGGCCCTGCGCCAGCGTGTTGACGGCATCGATGAAATAGGGCTGCTCCTGGGCGCGCTGGAACAGCGCGCGTGAGCCGAGGCCGAGCGCGAGCGCGCCATAGGCCTTGCCATGCGCGACCTCGGCCCGCATCAGGCTGGTGCCGTCCTGAGCGACGGCGGCCTTCAGGCAGCCGCGCGCGTCGAGCACCATCACGGCGAGCGGCTTCAGTTTCTTCTCGACGCCCTTGGCGAGCGTGGCATCGAGGATCTTGCGGGCGGTGTCGAGCGAGAGGTCGGCCATGTCGAAGTCCTTTATCGGTTCAACGAATAATGAGGTGGCTCTTGCCGTCATTGCGAGCGTAGCGAAGCAATCCAGGGGCCACGCATGAAACCCTGGATTGCTTCGTCGCTTCGCTCTTCGCAATGACGAACATCGAGATCGCGCTCCGCGGCTGCCAACGCTTGAACTACGCGCGCAGCTGCGCCCGATCCAGGCTCATCGCCAGGAGCTGCGCGGCGTGGACGGCGCCGCGGGCGGCGCCGTCGTGGATCTGGTGGCGGCAGGAGGTGCCGTCGGCGACGATGAAGGTCGTGCTGTCAGCCTTGCGCACCGCCGGCAGCAGCGAGGCCTCCGCCATCTGCAGCGAGACCTCGTAGGTCTCGGCGCCATAGCCGAACGCGCCGGCCATGCCGCAGCAGGAGGACTCGATGGTCTCCACCGCGAGCTCGGGGATGAGCCGCAGCACCTGCTCGACCGGCTTGAACGCAGCAAAAGACTTTTGGTGGCAATGGCCGTGCAACAAGGCCTTGCCGGGCAGGGGACCAAGCGGCAGGGCGAGCCGGCCGCTCTCGGCCTCGCGCGCCAAGAATTCCTCGAGCAGCAGGGCGTGGGCGCTGATCGTCTTGGCCGTGGCGTCGTTGCGCAGCGACAGCAGTTCGTCCCGCAAGGTCAGCAGGCAGCTCGGCTCTAGCCCGATGATTGGCACGCCACGAGACGCAAACGGCGCGTAAGTGTCGACGAGCCGCTGCAGCTCGGACTTTGCTTCTTCAACGAGTCCCGCGGAGAGGAACGTCCGGCCGCAACACAGCGCACGACCGCCATCGGCCGGCTTTGGCACGTAGACGCGATAGCCGCCGGCGATCAGCACGCGCAGCGCGGCGTCGAGGTTCTCGCGCTCATAGACGCGGTTGAAGGTGTCGCCGAACAGCACGACCTCGTGGCCGTTCTCGGGACCGAATGCCTCGGCGTCGACGCGGAACGTGTCGCTGCGGAACGCCGGCAGCTGGCGCCTCGCACTGATGCCGGCGACGCGCTCCATCAGCGCGCGCAGCGGCGCGAATTGATTGCGCAGGTTCACCAGCGGCGCGAAGCGGGCGGCGAGATCGGCGTAGCGCGGCAGGTAGGCCACGAGCCGGTCGCGTAGCGTGAGGCCATGCGTGCTTGCGCGCGCCGCCAGCACCTCGATCTTCATCTTGGCCATGTCGACGCCGGTCGGACATTCGCGGCGGCAGGCTTTGCAGGAGACGCAGAGCTTCAAGGTCTCCATCATCTCGTCGGAGGACAGCGCGCCGGAGCCGAGCTGGCCGGAGATCGCAAGCCGCAAGGTATTGGCGCGGCCGCGCGTGACATCCTTCTCGTCGCGGGTGGCGCGATAGGACGGGCACATCACGCCGCCGTCGAGCTTGCGGCAGGCGCCATTGTTGTTGCACATCTCGACCGCGCCCTGGAAGCCGCCGGCGGCGCCGGGATAGGCCGACCAGTCGAGCACGGTCTTGATGTCATTGACGCGATAGTCCGGCGGATAGCGGAACAGCGTGCGGTCGTCCATCCTGGGCGGATCGACGATGCGGCCGGGGTTGAGCACGTTGCCGGGGTCGAAGCGCTGCTTGATCTCCTTGAAGTCGGCGACGATGCGAGGGCCGAACATCTGCTCGTGGAATTCCGAGCGCACGATGCCGTCGCCATGCTCGCCGGAATGCGAGCCCTTGTATTCGCGCACCATCGCGAACGCTTCCTCGGCGATGGCCCGCATCGCCTTGACGTCCTTCTCCAGCTTCAGGTTCAGCACGGGGCGAACGTGAAGGCAGCCCTCGGAGGCATGCGCATACATCGTGCCGCGGGTGCCGTGCCTGGCGAAGACGTCGTTGAGGCGCGCGGTGTAGTCGGCGAGATGCGGCAAGGGCACCGCGCAATCCTCGACGAACGACACCGGCTTGCCGGCTTCCTTCATCGACATCATCACGTTGAGGCCGGCGGCGCGGAAATCGGCGACGGCGGTCTGCAGCGCGGGCTCGGTGATCTCGACCACGCCCCCCCATTTGCGAGGCTCGTTGCTCCAGGCAAAGCCGAGGTCGCCCATCAGCTCGCCAAGCTGCTTCAGCTTGGCGAGGTTTTCGTCTGTCGTCTCCTCGGCGAACTCCACGACCAGGATGGCGTCCGGATCGCCGCGGACGGCCGCCGCGATCACCGGCTGGAACATCGCGATATCACGGCCTAGCCCGATCATGGTGCGGTCGACCAGCTCGACCGCGATCGGCTTCAGCTTGACCAGATGCTGGGCCGCATCCATCGCCTCGTAGAAGCTGCCGAAATGGCAGACGCCGAGCACCTTGGTGCGGATCAGCGGCCACAGCTTCAGCTCGATGCGGGTGGAGAAGGCGAGGGTGCCTTCCGATCCGACCAGCAGGTGGGCGAGGTTGTTTGCGGCATTGCGCGGCGTCAGGGCATCGAGATTGTAGCCGCCGACGCGGCGCTGCACCTTCGGAAACTTGTCGGCGATCTCCGCCGCCTCGCGCTCGCCCAATGCCAGCATGTCGCGGAACAGTGCGCGGGTCTTGTCCGGCGCATTGACGTCGTTGAGATCGCGCGGCACCTCGCCGAAAAGCGCGAGCGTGCCGTCCGCGAGCGCGGCATCGATGGCGATCGTGTTGTCGCGCATCGTGCCATAGCGCAGCGAGCGGCCGCCGCAGGAATTGTTGCCGGCCATGCCGCCGATCGTGGCGCGCGAGGCGGTGGACACATCCACCGGAAACCACAACCCGTGCTTCTTGAGCTGGCGGTTGAGGTCGTCGAGCACGATCCCCGGCTCGACCACGCAGGTGCGTCCCTCGACGTCGAGCGAGACGATGCGGTTCAGGTGTTTGGAGAAGTCGACGACGATGCCTTCGTTGACGGTCTGGCCGCATTGCGAGGTGCCGCCGCCGCGCGGGGTGACGATGCGGCCGTCGTCGCGGGCGATGGCGAGCGCGCGCAGCGCCTCGTCCATGGTCCGCGGCACGACCACGCCGGCCGGGATGACCTGGTAGAAAGAGGCGTCGGTGGCGTAACGGCCGCGGTTGAAACGGTCGAAGAAAACGTCGCCCGTGATCTCGGCACGGAGCTTCTGTTCGAGCCTGGACGGACCGGCTTTGGCGTTCGGCATGGTGATCCCTGATCAGCCCTGGTCGCGTCGCAGTTCACCGGGCCTTGCCCCGGTGTCAATCATTTATGGAACAGCGTCAACCGAATTGCATGCAATTTTAGAGGAGCGACCTCGACCTTAGTCTAGCCTGTCGGCTTGCCGCCAGACGCGGTCGCTATGCCGTTCTGATCCTCGGCGAAATAGGTGATCGCAGCGGCGCCCTTGTTACGCAGGTGCTGGAACAGGATGTCCGACAGCTCGCTGCCGGCGCGCCGGCGCAGCGCGTCGAGGATGAGTTCATGCTCCCGCATGGCCTCGCTCCAGCGCTCACGCTTGCGGGCGAAGTTGGCGGAGAAGCGGACCCGGCGAATACGCCCTGCGAGACTTTCATATGTCGCATGAAGCGTGGCGTTGGCGGCGGCATCGACGATCGCGCGGTGGATGAGCTGGTTCATGCGGAAATAGCCCTGCATGTCCTGGCGCATGTAAAAACCGTACATATCATGATGATATTGTTCGATTTTTATGATCTCTTCATCCGAGATCTTCTCGCAGGCGAGGCGGCCGGCGAGGCCTTCGAGGCCGCCCATCAGGTCAAACAGCTCCTGGATGTCGGACGCGCTCAAGGGGCGGACGCGGGCCCCCCGATTCGGCAGCAGCTCAACCAGGCCTTCAGCCGCCAGGACCTTGAGAGCTTCGCGCAATGGCGTGCGCGAGACCCCCAGCATTTCGCAAAGCTGCCGCTCGGACAGCCGGCCGCCATCGGCGACATGACCCTCGACAATATAGTCGCGCAGCCGCGCCAGGATCTCCTCGTGAAGCGAGGTCTCGTCGCGCGCGGGGGAGGGGCGGCTGGTCGGCTCGCCCACATCGACAGTTTCGATATCTGGAATCGTGGAACTCATGCTGGCCCATTGTAGCGGTAGTTACAGATGGGGTCGATTGCAGAAATGCATGCGTTGATCTCTTGTTCTTGAGAAAATTGCATGCAATTGTGGGTGCCTTGATGCCGCTGCTTCCCTGGAGTTCTGCCGTGACCCGTCACCAAGGTCGTCATTTCCTGCATATTCCGGGCCCGAGCCCCGTGCCCGAGCGCGTGCTGCGGGCGATGGACATGCCGGTGATCGACCATCGCAGCGCCGAGTTCGCGGAGTTGGGCAAGGCCGTACTCAGCGGCTCGCAGAAGATCTTCAAGACGACCAGCCCGGTGATCATCTATCCATCCTCCGGGACCGGTGCCTGGGAGGCCGCGATCGTCAACACGCTGTCGCCCGGCGACAAGGTGCTGATGGTCGAGACCGGCCATTTCGCCACGCTGTGGCGGCAGATGGCGGCGCGCTGGGGCATTGAGGTCGATTTCATTCCCGGCGATTGGCGCCGCGGCGTCGATGCCGCCGTGATCGAGGAGAAGCTGGCGGCCGACACCGCGCATCAGCTCAAGGCCGTGATGGTCGTGCACAACGAGACCTCGACCGGCGCGACCAGCCGGATCGCCGAAGTGCGCGCGGCGATGGATCGCGCCAAGCATCCGGCGCTGCTGATGGTCGACACCATCTCAGGTCTCGCCTCGGCCGACTTCCGCTTCGACGAGTGGAAGGTCGACGTCGCCGTCTCCTGCTCGCAGAAGGGGTTCATGCTGCCGCCGGGTCTCGGCTTCAACGCCGTCTCTGACAAGGCGCGCGCGGTTGCCAAGAGCAACAAGATGCCGCGCTCGTTCTGGGACTGGGAGGATATGCTGAAGCTGAATGCGAACGGCTTCTTCCCCTACACGCCGGCGACGAACCTGCTCTACGGCCTGCGCGAGGCAATTGCGATGCTGCTCGAGGAAGGCCTCGATCAGGTGTTCGCGCGCCACCTCAAGCTTGCGGCTGCGACCCGCGCGGCGGTGGAGCATTGGGGGCTGGAGGTGCTGTGCCAGGAGCCCAGGGATCATTCGCCGGTCTTGACCGCCGTGCTGATGCCGCCCGGCCATAATGCCGATGAGTTCCGCCAGGTCGTGCTGGACAATTTCAACATGTCGCTCGGCTCGGGCCTGTCCAAGGTCGCCGGCAAGGTCTTCCGGATCGGCCATCTCGGCGAGTGCAACGAGCTGACCCTGATGGCGGCGCTGAGCGGTGTCGAGATGGGGCTCCGGGTCGCCGGCGTGCCGCATCGTGGCGGCGGCGTCGATGCCGCCATGGCGCTGCTGGAGCAGCCGATGCCCGGCAATGCGCCGCGGCATCTCGCAGTTGTGAAGTAAGGCGAAATCGCGGGCGGCGGCCGGTCTTTCCGGCTGGTGTCGCACTGCACAGAAGAAAGGGAGTCGTGTGCATCTGAGGGATGTCAGCCCGAAGCGATCGGTGCTCGCGTCTTCTTTGTTGACGCCAGCGGTCTGGCGGGAGAAAAGCGCGACGAGCGCGTGGCATGCCACGTCCGCGCACCAACCAAATGACCGGGGATGGACGCCAATGACTGTGCACACAGGACGGCATTTTCTTCAGATTCCGGGGCCGACCAACGTGCCCGACCGCGTGCTGCGCGCGATGGACATGCCGACGATGGATCATCGCGGCCCCGAGTTTGCTGAGCTCGGCTTTGCGGTGCTCGCAGCATCGCAGCGGATCTTCCGCACCAAGCAGCCGGTGATCATCTATCCGTCGTCCGGCACCGGCGCGTGGGAAGCCGCGATCGTCAACACGCTCGCGCCCGGCGACAAGGTGCTGATGGCCGAGACCGGCCAGTTCGCGGTGCTGTGGCGGGGCATCGCCGACAAGTTCAAGCTCGACGTCGATTTCATCCCCGGCGATTGGCGTCATGGTGCCGATATCGCGGCGATCGAGCAGCGCCTGGTCGATGACAAGGCGCACAAGATCAAGGCCGTCTGCGTCGTGCACAACGAGACCTCGACCGGCTGCCTGACGCCGCCGCTTGAGGTGCGCAAGGCGCTCGATCGCGCCGGCCATCCGGCGCTGTTGATGGTCGACACCATCTCGGGCCTCGGTTCGATGGAGTATGAGCACGACGCCTGGGGCATCGACGTCTCCGTCGCCGGCTCGCAGAAGGGGCTGATGCTCCCGCCGGGCCTCGGCTTCAATGCCGTCTCTGAGAAGGCGCTTGCGGTGGCCAAGGCCAATCCCGGCATGCGCTCCTATTGGGACTGGCAGGAGATCATCAATTTCAACAAGCTCGGCACCTTCCCCTATACGCCGGCCTGCAATCTCCTGATGGGCCTCAACGAGGCGCTGAAGATGCTGGAGGAGGAGGGCCACGAGAACGTGTTCGCGCGTCACCGCCGCCACAGCCTCGCGACGCGCGCCGCCGTGAAGGCCTGGGGCCTCGACACGCAATGCGCCGACCCGCAGGCGCATTCGCCGGCGTTGACCGGCGTGGTCATGCCCGAGGGCCATGACGCCGATGCGTTCCGCAAGACCGTGCTGGAAAACTTCGACATGTCGCTCGGCACCGGCCTGAACAAGATCAAGGGCAAGGTATTCCGCATCGGCCATATCGGTCACTTCAACGACCTGATGCTGATGGGGACGCTGTCCGGCGTCGAGATGGGTCTTGCGCTCGCCAATGTGCCGCATCGCGCCGGTGGCGTGCTCGCGGCGATGGATGTCCTCAAGGCGCGCGAGGCAGCGCCGATTCCGAAGGTGGCCTGATGAACGCGCCTGCGAGCGGCTCCGACGATCTCATCTATGCCGTCGACGACGGCATCGCCAAGATCACCTTCAACCGGCCGCAGGCGCGCAACGCGATGACCTTCGCGATGTATGACCAGATGGCCTCGATCTGCGAGGCCATCAACGCCGACCGGTCGATCAAGGCGCTGATCCTGACCGGCGCCGGCGACAAGGCGTTCGCCTCCGGCACCGACATTTCCCAATTCCGCGCCTTCAAGACGGCGCAGGACGCGCTCGACTACGAGGCGCGCATTGATCGCGTGCTCGGCACGCTGGAGCTGTGCCGCGTGCCCGTCATTGCCGCGATCGCTGGCGCCTGCACCGGTGGCGGCGCCGGCATCGCGGCCTGCTGCGACATCCGCATCGGCACAGAGACCACACGCATCGGTTTTCCGATCGCCCGTACACTCGGAAATTGCCTGTCGATGTCAAACATCTCGCGCGTGGTGTCCCTGATCGGCCCGGCGCGCACCAAGGATCTGATCTTCAAGGCGCGGCTGGTGGAAGCGCCGGAGGCGCTGGCGCTCGGGCTGCTCAACGAGATCGTGCCGGATGTCGACACGCTGCAGGCGCGCGTATTGGAGACCGCGAAGCTCGTGGCCTCGCATGCGCCGATCACGCTCGAAGTGACCAAGGAGGCGGTGCGCCGCATCCGCCGGACGCTGTCGCGCGACGAGGGCGAGGACCTGATTCTACGGGCCTATATGAGCGAGGATTTCCGCGAGGGCATGGATGCGTTCCTGAACAAGCGGACGCCAAACTGGAAGGGCAAGTAGTCTGACGCGGGGCTTGCGACCTTATGACGACATCATGAGGCCGCATCTCGCTTGTGTTCTTGAAGTGATCACAATAAGCCGACAGTATCCTGGTAGGATACAAGCTGGCACTTCGAACGGGGATGAAAACACGTGCGTAACCTGATCAAGATCGCAGCCACCACCGTGGCTCTTTTCGCCAGTGCGCCGGCCTTTGCCGGCTGGGAACCGACCAAGCCGGTCGAGATCGTCGTAGCCGCCGGCGCCGGTGGCGCGTCCGACCAGATGGCTCGCATGATGCAGGCCGCAATCCAGAAGAACAATCTGCTGAAGCAGCCGGTCGTCGTGTCGCTGAAGGGTGGCGCGTCCGGCGCGGAGGCGCTGATGTACATGAAGTCCAGCGACGGCGATCCGAACAAGGTGCTGATCGCCTATTCGCTGATCTACATGCTGCCGCTGTCGGCCAAGCTGCCGTTCGATTGGCGCGAGCTGTCGCCGGTCGCCGTGATCGCGCTCGACCAATTCGTGCTGTGGGACAACGTCAATGGCCCGAAGACGGTGAAGGAGTTCATCGACGCCGCCAAGGCATCGAGCTCGCCGTTCAAGCTCGGCGGCACCGGCTCGAAGCGTGAGGATCACGTGCTGACCGTATTCCTCGAGAAGAAGACCGGCGCCAAGTTTTCCTATCTCCCGTACAAGTCCGGCGGCGAAGCCGCGACCCAGCTGGTCGGCGGCCACACCGAGGCCAACGTCAACAACCCTTCCGAGAATCTTGAAGTCTGGCGTGCCGGCCAGGTCCGTCCGCTCTGCGTGTTCGACAAGGAGCGCATCTCCTACACCACCAAGGTCACGGAGACGCAGTCCTGGAACGACATCCCGACCTGCAAGGAGCAGGGTCTCGACGTGCAGTATCTGATGCTGCGCGGCATGTTCCTGCCGGGCAAGGTGACCCAGGAGCAGCAGGAGTTCTACGTCGACCTGTTCAGCAAGCTGGTGCAGACGCCGGAATACAAGGACTACATGGAAAAGCAGGCACTCAAGCCGATCTTTCTCACCGGCAAGGACATGCTGCAGTTCCTGGAAGAGGACGGCTCGCTCAACAAGCAGCTGATGACTGAAGCCGGCTTCGTCGCGAAGTAGGACGGGGCGAGGGGAGCAGGATCCATGTCCAACGCTGAGCTCGAGATCGCGGTCGACGATCCCACTGCGCCGGAGGAGAACTCTCCGTCCGTGACATCCAACCGGACGGTCGACGTCGCGGTGTCGCTGCTGCTGCTCGGGCTCGCTGTCCTGCTGGCCTGGGACAATTGGCGGACCGGCGCGTCCTGGGACTCGACCGGTCCCGAGCCCGGCTACTTCCCGTTCTATCTCTCGGTCATTCTCGGCGGTGCCAGCCTCTACGGCATCGGCGCCGCGTTCCTGTCGCGCAAAGAGGCGGTCGAGACCTTCGTCACGCGGGCGCAGCTGCGCCGCGTGATGGCGGTGTTCGTCCCCACGCTGTTGTTCTGCATCGCCATGCAGTTCCTCGGCATCTATGTCGCGAGCTTCCTCCTGATCGCCGGCTTCATGCGTATCGTCGGCAAGATCGCGATCTGGAAGTCGCTGCTCACGGCGTTCCTGTTCAGCGCCGTGATGTTCGTGACCTTCGATGTCGTGTTCGACGTGATCATGCCCAAGGGACCGCTCGAAGCGGCGTTCGGGCACTAACAATCCTCCCACCGTCATTGCGAGCGAAGCGAAGCAATCCAGACTCGAGCCTGACAACTCCTGGATCGCCTCGTCGCTTCACTCCTCGCGATGACGGAGTAAGTGGAACTGACCAATGGAAGCCAAGTAATGGAAGCTCTGGGTCTGCTGCTGCACGGGTTCGCGGTCCTCCTGACCTGGAAGACGCTGCTCTTGATGATGGTCGGGCTGGTGCTCGGCGTGTTCGTCGGCGTCTTGCCGGGGCTCGGCGGCCCCAACGGCGTCGCCATCCTGTTGCCGCTGACCTTCTCGATGGATCCAACCTCGGCCATCGTGATGCTGTCCTGCATCTACTGGGGCGCTCTGTTCGGCGGCGCCATCACCTCCATCCTGTTCAACATTCCCGGCGAGGCCTGGTCGGTGGCGACCACATTCGACGGCTATCCGATGGCGCAGCAGGGCAAGGCGGCGGAGGCGCTGACCGCGGCCTTCACCTCGTCCTTCATCGGCTCGCTGGTCGCGGTGCTGCTGATCACCTTCCTGGCGCCGTGGATCTCGTCCTTCGCGCTGAAGTTCGGGCCGCCGGAGTTCTTCGCCGTCTATCTGCTGACCTTCTGCTCCTTCGTCGGCCTCGGCCGCGAGGACAAGCACAAGACGGTCATCGCGATGGCGCTCGGCCTGCTGCTCGCCGGCGTCGGCATGGATACGGTGTCGGGCCAGCTGCGCATGACCTTCGGCTCGACTGATCTCTTGCGCGGGATCAACTTCCTGGTTGCGGTGATCGGTCTGTTCGGCATCAGCGAGATCCTGCTGACGATGGAGGAGCGCCTGGCGCTGCGCGGCCATGCCGCCTCAATCTCGCTGCGCACCGTGCTCGCGGTGTGGAAGGACCTGCCGAAATACTGGATGACGCTGTTCCGCTCCTCGGTGATTGGCTGCTGGCTCGGCATCACGCCGGGCGGCGCGATCGCGGCCTCCTTCATGGGCTACAACCTCGCCAAGCGCTTCTCCAAGGACCAGGACAGCTTTGGCAAGGGCCGCATCGAGGGCGTGTTCGCGCCTGAGACAGCGGCGCACGCCTCGGGCACCGCCGCGCTGCTGCCGATGCTCGCGCTCGGTATTCCCGGCTCGGGCACCGCGGCGATCCTGCTAGGCGGCCTGATGGTGTGGGGTCTCAATCCCGGCCCGCTGCTGTTCGTGGAGCACAAGGACTTCGTCTGGGGCCTGATCGCCTCGATGTATCTCGGCAACGTCGTCGGCCTGGTGCTGGTGCTGTCCACCGTGCCGATCTTCGCCTCGATCCTGCGCGTGCCGTTCGCGGCGGTGGCGCCGATGATCGTGGTGTCCTGCGCGATCGGCGCTTATGCGATTCAGAACGCGATGTTCGACGTCTGGCTGATGCTCGGCTTCGGCGTCGTCGGCTACGTCTTCAAGAAGATCAAGATTCCGCTGGCGCCGTTCACGCTGGCGCTGGTGCTCGGCAGCCGCGCCGAGGACGCCTTCCGGCAGTCGATGATCATCTCCGGCGGCAACATGAAGGTGTTCTGGGCGAACGGCCTGGTCGGCACCATCACGACGCTGGCGATCGTGCTGCTGTTCTGGCCGCTGATCGATCGGCTGGTGGCGAGCGTCAGCAAGTCGACTCCGCCGGCAGCGAAGGCTGAGGCGTAGGCGCGGTCTTCCACCCACGGTCATTCCGGGGCAAGGCCGCAGGCCTTGAACCCGGAATCTGGAGATGGGTTGGCGTTCTTTTCGACAGCTCGGATTCCGGGTTCAATCGCCAACGCGTAGCCGCTGTCGATTGCCCCGGAATGACGTTGGAGACGCGATGGGCCACGCGCCTATCAACTCGGCGGTGTCAATCGCCACACCGGCTCTCACCACGCGTAACGCACTGTCCCTTTGCCGGCATACGACCGCGTCACGTTCGACACTTCGCTCTCGAACGTCGCCATCGCGCTCCAGCCGTTCAGCCAGTTCATCTCGATTGAGGTCGTGGTCAATGCAGAGTCGCGCGCCTGCGCTGCGCCGTTGACGACGAAGCTCGCGCCGGGCAGCGTCTGGAACGTCGCGGCGACGGAGCGATCGGGATTGAAGTCGTGAGCCCATGCGAGGCGGCCGCGCAGGGTGAGATTGCCGTCTGCCAATGCATAGGATTTGTCGGAGCGCAGGCCGAGCTCGGTGCGCGTGTCGGTGACGGTCTTCCCTGCGTAGGTCAGGGCGAAGGTCGCGGCGCTGGCGGTGGCCTGTTCGATATAAGTGGGCAGGCGCAAGCTGGTCACCTGCGCTGCCGCGTAGGGCGTGACGCCGATGCCGCCGAGCGGCGCGACGAAGCGCGTGCCGCCCTCGATGCGGCCGGTCCACGCATTGGCCTGATAGCTCGCGCGCAGCCGGTCCGTGCCAGAAATTGCGACGGTGCGGTCGGTGGTGACGTCCTGCCAGCCATAGGCCAGCGCCGCCCGCAGATAGCTAGGGCCGACATGGTGATGCAGATAGGCGCCGGCCTGGAACAGGTCGGAGCGGCCGGAGCCGAGGCCGTTGACGCTGAAGCTGGTGCCGCCGCCTGCGAGCGCGAAGCCCGCGGTGGTGCGCGGCGCGATCCGATAGTCGGCGCCGACGGCGGTGCCGGCGATGCGGCTGGTGGTGTCATTGGAGCCGATGCTCGCATTGCCGTTGGTCGATTGCGAGCCGCCGAAGCCGGCCGCCCACACATTCCAGCGCTGCGCAAAATCCGCAGGCCGCTCGTCGGACAGCATCGCAAAGGCATCGGTGCGCTTGCGCGTTGCGTCAGCGTAGCCGGTCGCACCACCGCCGCCCTGGCGTTGCGCGAACGGGTCGGTGAGCAGTCCGGTGAACTGACTCATGGCGTTGAAGGTGGTCTGCTGCACGCCGGTGGCGCTCTCGCCAGAGGCTTGCGTCAGACCAGCCTGGTTCAATCGGCCGAACACGACCGGAATGTCGCCGGTGCGATCGAAGTAGGCCGACAACGTGTCGCCCACCGCCTTCTGATTGCCGTTGAGGCCACCGGGCAGGGCGAAGGCGAGGACCAGGTCGAGATAGGCGTTGTTGGCGTCGTAGCTCAGGCTGGTCTTGAAGCCGGAAGGCAGGTTGGTCTTCACGACCGATCCGAAGCTGCCGGAGATGCCGCCGCTGGTCGTCAGGATCGTGTAGCGCTTGTCGACATAGCCGCCGGTGCCGAACACGGCGTTGACGGTCGCACCGCCGAGGGAGGCAGATCCACTCACGCTGGCGAACGAAGCCGTCGTCGGATCGAACTGCACCAGATAGACCGCGCCCGACTGGAAGGCGAGATTGCCGATGATGGTCATCGACGAGCCGGCGGTGCCGTTACCCGGGGCCAGCGTGCCGCCATTGTTGATGTTCACCGTCATCGGCGGATCGACGAGACCCGCGCCCATCAGCGTGCCGCCGGCATTGACCGTCACACCCGAGGTATTGGTGATGGCGCCAGCGACGTCGAGCACGCCGCCGTTGACGATGGTGGCGCCGGTATAGTTGTTCGTGCCGGTGAGCGCCATCCGGCCGGTGCCGGTCTTGGTGAAGCCGCCGCTGCCGGAGATCGCGCCGGAGAAGCTGGTATTGCCGTTGTTGCCGCCCGCCGTCAGCATTGCCGCGCCGAGCAGGACATTGCCGCTGCCCGCGAGCGAGCCGATGGCCTGATCGAAGCCGTTGAGATCGAGCGTCGCGCCTGATGCGATCATGAACGCGCTGGCCGAGGCGAGCACGCCCGAGGCGCCGGCCTGCAGGGTACCAGCACTGATCGTCGTCGCGCCGGTGTAGGTGGTCGCTCCGTCGAACCGCATCGTGCCGGTGCCGACCTTGGTGAAGCCGCCGCTGCCGGAGATCGTGCCGAGGAAGTTCGTGCTGGTATTGTCGCCGCCCGATGTCAGCGTGCCCGCGCCGAGCAGCACGGCGCCCCCGCCGGTGAGCGAGGCGATGGTCTGGTTGAAGCCGTTGAGATCGAGCGTGGTGCCGCTATCGACCTCGAAAGAGCTCAAAGGTGCGAAGGCGCCGGCCGCGCCCGCCCGCAGCGTGCCGCCATCGACGATGGTCAGGCCGCTGTATGTGTTGGTGCCGCTGAGGGTGAGCACGCCGGGACCGCTCTTGACGAAGGTGCCGTTGCCCGAGATCGTGCCCGAGAACACTGCGGCTCCGCCATTGTCGCCGATCGCCAGCGAGCCGTTGCTGCCGAGCAGCACGTTGCCGCTGCCGCTGAGCCCGCCGATGGTCTGGCCGGTGCCATCGAGGTCGAGCGTCGCACCTGTCGCGATCATGTAGCTGCTGGCGACCGAGAGAACGCCGGACGCGCCGGTCCGCAGCGTGCCGCCGCTGACGAGAGTGTCACCGGCGTAGCTGGTGATCCCGCTCAGCGTCAGGACTCCGGTGCCGAACTTGGTCAGGCCGCCGCTGCCGGAGATCGTGCCGCTGAGCGTGGCGTTGTAGCCGTTGGTGTCGAAGCTGCCGCCGCCGGCATTGAGCGTGATGTTGCGGCTGGAGCTGAAGCCCGCCAGAACTTGCAGCGCGCCGCCGCCGAAGGAGAGCCCGCCGGAGGCCGCGCCGAGATTGGCATCGGAGGAAACCGCAAGCGTGCCCTGGTTGATCGCCCAGGGTGTGACGGCGGCCGTGGTGCCGGTCAACGTCCACGTGCTGGTGCCGGTCTTCACGAAGCTCGAGAAGCCCTGATACTGCGCCGAGCCGCCGATGCTGGAGACGTCGAATGTGCCGTTCGCCGCGCCCCCCAGCCGGAACGTGTCGCTGCCGGTGCCGACCACATTGCCGTTGATGATCGAGCTCGCCCAGATCTCCAGCACGTTGCTGCCGCCGGTGAAGGTGATGGCGTTGGCGTCGAACAAGGGATCGGCGCTCAAATTGGATCCCGCCGAGATCGCGCCGCTGTTGATGACGGTGAGATTGGCCCCGCGCACGCCGTTGCCCGCTGACCCGAAGACGCCATTAGACGAACTGCCGCCGATGCCGCGGATGCCTGTCGCGCCGCCCGTGATGCTGCCGGAATTGATCAGCGTGCCGCCGGTCGCGAAGACGACGCCCGCGCCACCATTGCCTCCGTCCCCGCCCGCGTTGGGCTGGCTGCTGTTGAGAGCATTGCCGCCGTCGCCGCCATTGCCGCCGGTGATGCTGCCGGAATTGGTGAGAACGCCCGTGCCGGTCAGATAGACGCCATAGCCGCCATCGCCGCCGGCGCCGCCGTGCCCATTGTTGTTGGCCGTGCCGCCCGGGCCGCCGAAGCCACCGGCGATCGCGCCGGTGTTGGTGTAGTTGAGGCCAGTGCCGTCGATGACGAGCCCATAGCCGGCTGCGCCGCCGCCACCACCGCCCCAGCTCAGGCTGGCGGAGCCGCCGCGTCCGCCATAGCCGCCGGTAATGGTCGCAGTATTGCTGCCGTCCGTCGTGACCACCGCACCATGAGCGCCGCCACCGCCGCCGCCGCCGCTCGACGTGCCGCCGCCGCCCTGGCCGCTATTCCCCTGTTCGCCCGGCGCTACGCCGCCCAGGCCGCCGCTGAACGCGCCGGAGTAATCGCCACCACCGTCACCGCCGATCGCGCCTGCGCCGCCGCCGCCGCCCCCTTGCGTGAGGTTGCTGCCCGCAACACCATTCGCTCCGGTGCCGGTTGCCGAACTGGCGCTGCCGTTGCCGATGCCGTTGACGTTGCCGCCGGAGCCGCCGCTGGTCGCCTGGGCGAGCGCTGGGCTTGCCAGTGCGAGCGATAGCAGCGCCGTGGTCGCCGTGAGCCAATGCAGGCGGGTCCGTCGGAGAGAACCGGCCGCACGATCGGTGTTCGATGTTTCTGGAATCAGCACGCCAGCCCTTTGCGCAGCTCGAAGTCAGGGCCGGTGCCGATCGACGGACAGAGGCCGTCATCCAAAGCACGCAAAAATGCGGAGACGGGAACTGTGACTTTTTGGGTGAATTGCAGCGCCGCGCGGTTCGCAGCCGAACTGTGGCACCACCGACACGGTCGCGACAGGCCGGATTGACTGCGGCGGACCGTTGTTCGATTCGCCCCGGCGCTTCTCCAGAGGTTGTGTCTTTGCGATGACAGCTTTTTAGGCAGAGCGGTGGTAGGCTTCATTCATGGGCAGATTTCGTCCTGCTCAGCGTGGTGACGCCTCACGGATGGTCATCGCGCCCTGATGTTTCCTCCCGAGACGATCCCTTGCCCGGCGCTTGCGTCGGGCTTTTTTTGTGCTGTCCTCGTCAGGACGGCCTGCTCATCAGCGGGACGAGACAAGCAAAAGCCTCCGTCCGGTTCATCGAACGAAGGCTTGGTGATACTACATCGACAGGACGCGCGCGTGCTGGCGCCAGCTCCGTCTCAGTTGACGGTCTCCTCGACAGGCAGGTGGTACCAATCCGAGTCGTTGTCGAGCACCGTCTCATCGAACAGGACAGCGCTGTCCTTGGTCAGAGCGGCCGCGTTGACGTCGCGGACCATGTCCATCGCCGTCAGAAACTCGTTCAACTCGGATGCGCTCATGACCCGCTACTCCTTACGCCCGCGGGCCACCTCAGGTCCGCGTCAACTGATGAGAAGAGATTAACGCGGTCTTGCCTCGGCCTCAATCCCGCCCAGGTCGAAGTTCCAACGTGGTGACATCTGGGCCACAGCGACGGGATGCCGCGGCTTCGTCATATTGCACCTGCTCACACGACACGATGCAGGCGGAGATCGGCGATCTCGCCGTCGGTGAAGCCGAACTCGGAGAGGATCTCCTCGGTCTGCTCGCCGAACTCCGGCGGCCGCGCCGCCATGCGGCTCGGTGTGCGGGACAAGGTGAAGGGCTGCGCCACCAGCGTGATGTCGCGGCCGTCGTCGCTCGGCACCCGCTGCGCCATGCCGAGATGCTTGACCTGCGGATCCTCGAACATCTGATCGATTGCGTAGATCGGCCCACAGGGCACGCCGGCGGCGTTGAGCTCGGCGACCCATTGCTCGCTGGTTTTTGAAAGCGTGCGCGCGTTGATCTCGGCATTGAGCGCGTCGCGGTTCTTCGAGCGCGCCGGCGCCGTGGCGTAGTCCGGATTGTCGATCCATTCGGGCGCGCCGAGCGTCTGGCAGAGCCGCTCCCAGATCCGCCCGCCGGTCGCGGCAATGTTGATGTAGCCGTCGGAGGTCTTGAAGACGCCGGTCGGGATGCTGGTCGGATGATTGTTGCCGGCCTGCGGCGCGACGTCCTTTTCCATCAGCCAGCGCGCGGCCTGGAAGTCGAGCATGAAGATCTGCGCCTGCAACAGCGAGGTCTGCACCCACTGGCCCTCGCCGGAGACCTCGCGCTCGAGCAGCGCGGTGAGGATGCCCATCGCGCAGGACAAGCCCGCCGAGAGATCAGCGATCGGAATGCCGGCGCGCATCGGGCCCTCGCCGGGCGCGCCGGTGATCGACATCAGCCCGCCCATGCCCTGTGCGATCTGGTCGAAGCCGGGCCGCTTGGAATAGGGGCCGTCCTGGCCGAAGCCGGAGATGCTGCCATAGACGATGCGCGGATTGACCTTGCGCACGGCCTCGTAGTCGATGCCGAGCTTGGTCTTCACGTCGGGACGATAGTTCTCGATGACGACGTCGGCCTGCTTGGCGAGCCGCATGAACACGTCGACGCCCTTCGGGTCCTTCAGGTTGAGCGTCATCGCCCGCTTGTTGCGATGCAGGTTCTGGAAGTCGGAACCGCGGCGCGGGCCGCCGAGCGCCTCGCCGCCGTCCTCCATGACAGCGTCGATCTTGATGACGTTGGCGCCCCAGTCCGCAAACTGCCGCGCGCAGGTCGGGCCGGCGCGCACCCGTGTCAGATCGAGCACGGTGAAGCGGGACAGGGCTTTGGACGCGCGCGGGAAGGCCATGCGGACGAACTCCAGGGAACGTGACATGGCTGTATAGGAGAGCGCGCGGGAGGCGACAATTGCGCATGGGACGTGCGCAGGGCGCGGCTCATGCCGTCGCCGCAGGGCTTCGCCTCGGTTGCAGGAACCAGGCTCAGCGTTCGTCGGCGATCACCTTGCCGTCGTTCGGCAGCGTGCCCGGCGCGACCAGCTCGACTTGGCCGCCGAGCTTGGCGACGCTGCGCAGGCTGGTGGCGAGTGCCTCTTGCAGCCCGTCTGCCGGCGAGGCGCATTCGGCCTTCAACGTCATCGCATCGGTCTCGCCGGCGCGGGTGACGACCAGACGAAGGCGGCCGAGCTCGGGATGGCGCTTGCCGATCTCGGCGACCTGCTCGGGCCGCACGAACATGCCCTTGACCTTGGTGGTCTGGTCGGCGCGGCCCATCCAGCCCTTGATGCGCATGTTGGTGCGGCCGCAGGCGCTGATGCCGGGCAGGGCGGCGGTGAGGTCGCCGAGCGCGAGGCGAATCCAGGGATGGTCAGGATCGAGCGAGGTCACGACGATCTCGCCGACGTCGCCGGGCGCCACGGGATCGCCGGTGCCGGGGCGGACGATCTCGAAGATCAGGTCCTCGTTCACGACCATGCCCTCGCGCGCTGATGTCTCATAGGCGATGATGCCGAGATCGGCGGTGCCGAACGCCTGGTAGGCATCGATGCCGCGCGCCTTGATCTCGGCCTGCAATGACGGCGGGAACGCCGCGCCCGACACCAGTGCGCGCTTGAGCGAGGAGACGTCGCGGCCGGCGCTGGCGGCGGCGTCGAGCAGGATCTTCAGGAAGTCGGGCGTGCCGCTGTAGCCGACCGGCCGATACGCCTCGATCAGTTCGAACTGCGCCTCGGTATTGCCCGGACCGGCCGGGATGACCGCGCAGCCCAGCGCACGCGCCGAAGCGTCGAAGATGAAGCCGCCGGGCGTGAGGTGATAGCTGAAGGTGTTGAGCACGACGTCACTGCTGCGAAAGCCGGCCGCGAACAGCGCGCGCGCGCCGCGCCAGGGATCAGCGTGCGCCGCCTCCGGCTCGAAGATCGGCCCGGGCGAGGTGAACAGGCGCGAGAATGCCCCGGGCGGTCGCGCGACGAAGCCGCCGAACGGCGGCGCCGCCTTGTGCAGGGCAGGGAGCTCGGACTTGCGCAGCACCGGCAGTTGCGCGAGGGCAGTACGGCTGGTGATGTCCTGCGGATCGATGCCCTGCAGCAGCGCGGCATAGGCCGGCGCCTTGATCGCCGCACGCAACACGTCGGACAGGCGGCCGAACAGATCCTGCTCGCGCTCAGTGGGATCACGGGTCTCGAGGGCGTCGTAATGGGTGGTCATTGCTCGTGTCCTGGCACGTCATTCCGGGACGGTCCGCTGCGGAAAATGGCGAAGCCATTTTGCGCAGAGGACCGGACCCGGAATCTCGAGATTCCGGGTTCGCGCGTGCCGCGCGCCCCGGAATGACGGCGTGTGACGGCTACAGCCACCGCTTCCGCCGCTTGAAGCTCTTCAGGTTCTTGAAGCTCTTGCGCTGGTCGCCGGCGCCGCCGAGGTAGAATTCCTTGACGTCCTCGTTGTCGCGCAACGCGTCCGCGGTGCCGTCGAGCACGACCTTGCCCTGCTCCATGATGTAGCCGTGGCTCGCGACCGACAGCGCCGCCCGCGCATTCTGCTCGACCAGGAGAATGGTGACGCCGAGATCCCGGTTGATCTCCTTGATGATCGCGAACACTTCCTTGACCAGCAGCGGCGACAGGCCCATCGACGGCTCGTCCATCAGGATCATCTTCGGCCGCGCCATCAGCGCGCGCCCGATCGCCAGCATCTGCTGCTCGCCGCCGGAGAGATAGCCGGCCAGGCCGGTGCGCTCCTTCAGCCGCGGGAAGTAGTTGTACACCATCTCGATGTCTTTTGAGACTTCGCGATCGCTGCGGGTGAATGCGCCGAGCTTGAGGTTTTCCAGCGAGGTCATGTCGGCGACGATGCGCCGGCCTTCCATGACCTGGAAGATGCCGCGGCGGACGATTTTCTCGGGATCGATGCCGTCGATGCGCGCGCCGTCGAACATGATCTCGCCGCGCGTCACCTCGCCGTCCTCGGTCTTGAGCAGACCCGAGATCGCCTTCAAGGTCGTCGATTTGCCGGCGCCATTGGCGCCGAGCAGCGCCACGATCGCGCCCTTCGGGACATCGAGGCTCAGCCCGCGCAGCACCAGGATGACGTCGTCATAGACGACCTCGATGTTGCGCACGGAGAGCAGCGGGGCTGCTCCAGCTGTTGCGCTCGTCCGCGGACTATCCAATGTATCGGTCATGGCGACACTCTATCCGTCGTCATGCCCGGGCTTGACCCGGGCATCCACGCCCATCGGCGTGTGAAGCTGGACGTGGATGGCCGGGACAAGCCCGGCCATGACGTCCCGTGTGTGGGACTACCAACCCGCCCATTCGGCCTTGCGCGGCAGCTCGATGGTCTTGACCTTCTCGAGCTTGATGACGCCCTTGGCCATGAGGTCGTTGAGGTCGCCATCGGTCGGCCCGGTGACGCGGGCACGATAGAGGTCGACCTTCATGGTGCCGCGATGGTCCTTCTCGGTCCAGGTCGAGGGGCTGCAGACGCCTTCCATGCCGGCCGGCACCCAGTCCTTCTTCTGGTGGAAGCCCTTGGCGACGTTCTCGCCGGTGGCGCCGCCGTTCTTCGCCGCCCAGTCGAGCGCTTCCTTCATGTAGAGCGCCGAGCAGACCGCGGCGACGTAGTGCACCGGGCGATAGATCTTGCCGGTGGGATCCGACATCTTCGAGATCTCCTGCACCGTCTTCATGCCCGGCGCATCGCCGCCCCAGGCGACCGAGGTGCGCAGCGGGAAGATCACGCCGTCAGCAGCATCGCCCGCGGTCTTGGCGGCGTTCTCGTCCATGCCCCAGACGTTGGAAAGGAACTGGATGTCGACGCCGGCATTCTTGCAGGCCTTCATCACCGAGATGTTGGAGGCCGCGGTGTTGCCCAGATAGGCGTAGTTGGCGCCGGAGCTCTTCAGGCTCAGGCACTGTGCGCTGTAGTCGCCCGGCGCCAGCGCGAACACCAGCGGCGGCAGCACCTCGAAGCCGAGCTCGGTGGCGAGCGCTTCGCCCGCGGCCTTGGGCGCGTTGGGGTAGGGGTGGTTGGCGCCCATGTGGACGAATTTCGGCTTGCCCGGCTTGCCCTTCGCCTTCCAGTCCTCGGCCGCCCAGGTCAGCTCGGCGCGCAGCGCGTCCGAGTAGCTCGGGCCGTAGAAGAAGTTGTAGGGCGCGGGCTTGGCCTTGCCGCTGGTGCCTTCCGGGTCGGTCAGCGCGGCGGCGTAGGAGCCGGACATGTCCGGGATCTTGTCGTTAGCGAGGAAGCCGGTCAACGCCTCGGTGTCGGCGGTGCCCCAGCCCATGATCGCGGCGACCTTGTTGTCCGGCGCCGACCACTTCTTGTA
The DNA here is from genome assembly GCF_051167555.1 of Bradyrhizobium sp. HKCCYLS3077. Lineage (NCBI taxonomy): Bacteria > Pseudomonadati > Pseudomonadota > Alphaproteobacteria > Hyphomicrobiales > Nitrobacteraceae > Bradyrhizobium > Bradyrhizobium sp. HKCCYLS3077. Next base: position 726,506 of record NZ_JBNPTH010000002.1, read on the forward strand.
CAGCGCGATCGCCTTCGGCACCTGGTAGCCGTAGTCGTTGCTGTCGACCGCGAGCTGCTTGCCGCCGATGCCGCCGTTCTTGTTGACCCAGGCAAAGGTGTCGACCACGGCCTGGCCATAGGGCGTGCCGACGTCCGACGTGCCGCCCGAGAGATCCTGCAGATGGCCGATCGCGATCTGCTGCGCTTGCGCCGAGCTGGCGAAGGTGCCTGCCAGCAGCGCGAGCGCCGCCGAGCCGAGCCATGATTTGATCGTCATAGTGCTTCCTCCTGTGGTGGTCCGGGCCGGATTGTCGCCGGTCCCTGTTGGTTGGAATCAATGCGAGAACGGGTAGAGCTTCCAATATGTCTTGATCTGCCGCCAGCGATGCGCGAGCCCGTCCGGCTCGAACATCAGGAAGCCGATGATGATCAGGCCGATCGCGATCTCGCGCAGGAACGTGATGTTGTTGTTGAGCGCGAGCGCCTTGTCGATCGCGCCGCCCTTGAGGTGATGGCTGAGCCATTCCATCGATTCCGGCAGCAGCACCACGAAGGCCGTCCCCATCAAGGTGCCCATGATCGAGCCGGTGCCGCCGATGATGATCATGGCCAGGAACAGGATCGAGCGCTCGATGCCGAATCCTTCCTGCGAGACCACCAGCTGGTAGTGCGCATACAGCGCGCCTGCGATGCCCGCGAAGAAGGCGGCGAGGCCGAACGACAGCGTCCGGTATTTGGTCAGGTTGATGCCCATGATCTCGGCCGAGAGATAATGGTCGCGGATCGCGATCAGCGCCCGGCCGTCGCGGGTGCGCATCAGATTGGTGACCAGGATGTAGCAGACCAGCACATAGGCGAGAACGACGTAGAAATATTGCCGGTCGCCGCGCAGCGTGTAGCCGAAAATCGAGAACGGATTGGCGGAGGCGGGCACCGAGCCGCCGGAGAACCACTCGGCGCGGGAGAAGAAGTCGAGCAGGATGTACTGCGCGGCCAGCGTGGCGATGACGAGATAGAGCCCCTTCAGCCGCGCGGCGGGAATGCCGAACACGAGCCCGACCAGCGCGGTGACCACGCCGGCCAGCGGGATCGCGAAGAACACGGGAATGGCGTAGGCATTGTTGAGATAGGCCGAGGTGAAGGCGCCGAGCAGGAAGAAGCCGGCCTGGCCGATCGAGATCTGGCCGGTGAAGCCGACCAGGATGTTCAGCCCGAGCGCTGCGATCGAGAAGATGCCGATCTGGATCGCGATCGACAGCCAGAACTCCGAGAATACCTGCGGCGCGAAGCACAGCAGGATCACGCCCGCGATCGCGAAATTGCGGCTCGTCTTGGTCGGGAAGATCGTGGTGTCGGCCGCATAGGAGGTGCGGAAGTCACCGGCGGGAATGGTGGAACGTGCGACCATGATGGGCTTCTATCTCGCCTCAGGCTTGAGTTGCGTCATGGGCTCGCCGTTCTTCTTTGTTTGAGCATGATCGTTACCGAAAGCCGGTGCCCACTTTTCGGCGATCATGCTCATATCCGCTCGATGTCTCGGGTGCCAAACAGGCCGTAGGGCTTGATCATCAGGATGATGATCAGGACGTAGAACGGCGCGATCTCGTAGAGATTGCCCCAGTGCAGGTACTGGCTGTCGACATATTGCGCGATGTTCTCCAAGAGGCCGATGATGATGCCGCCGAGCACCGCGCCACCGACGGAGTCGAGGCCGCCGAGGATCGCCGCCGGAAACACCTTGATGCCGTAGGCGGACAGGCCCGAGGAGACGCCGTTGACGACCGCGACGACGACGCCGGCCACGGCGGAGACGGTCGCCGAGATCGCCCAGGCCATCGCGAACACGCTCTTGACGGAGATGCCGAGCGACTGCGCGACCTGCTGGTTGAAGGCGGTGGCGCGCATGGCAAGGCCGTATTTCGAGGCTTTGAAGAACCACGCCATGCCGAGCATCATCAGCACGGACACGACCAGGCTCATCACGTAGACGGTCTGGATCTGCAGCCCGAAGAGGTCGACGGCCTTGCTGGAAAACACCGGCGGGAACGGCTGCGGGTTGACGCCGTAGATCCATTTCAGCGCGGCCTGGAACACGGTCGAGAGGCCGATGGTCACCATGATGACCGAGATGATGGGCTCGCCGATCATCGGCCGGAGGATCACGACCTGGATCGCGATGCCGAACGCGAACATGAAGATCAGCGACAGCGGCATGCCGGCCCAGAACGGCACCTGGAATTTGGTGAGCAGCGTCCAGCACACCCAGGCGCCGATCAGCAGCAGCTCGCCTTGCGCGAAATTGACGACTTGCGTCGCCTTGTAGATCAGCACGAACGACATCGCGACCACGCCATAGAGCGTGCCGACCACGAGGCCGTTGACCAGGAGCTGGATGAGGAAGGCGGTGTTCATGATGATGCAAGAGGTGCTAGCCTCTCCCCGCTTGCGGGGAGAGGCCGGATTGCATCGAAGATGCAATCCGGGTGAGGGGGACTATCCACATGCGTCCTGGCAACAATGCGAAGACGGAGCGTGCGAGAAGGCTGCGGGGCAACTCGACTGATGCGGAGACGGCCCTTTGGTACTATCTCCGGAGCAGAAGGCTCGACGGGCACAAATTTGTTCGACAAGAACCGATCGGCCTCTACACCGTCGACTTTGTTTGCCGGGAGCGGCGCCTGATCATCGAAGTTGACGGCGGGCAGCACGCTGACAGCCAGACGGATGCTGCCCGCGATGCCTGGCTGAGGGCGCGCAACTATAGGATTTTGCGGTTCTGGAACAACGATGTGCTTGGCAACGTGGAGGGAGTTCTCCAAACGATTGCCACCGCGCTTGCGGATGCCCCCCCTCACCCGGAGCGCTGACGCGCTCCGACCTCTCCCCGCACGCGGGGAGAGGTGAACCCAGCGGCCGACACTTACCCCAGACAGCAACGCCACAGCCAATGGTGCAGACGGTTGTCGTGCTAACCTCTCCCCGCGTGCGGGGAGAGGTCGGATTGCATCGAAGATGCAATCCGGGTGAGGGGGGCTCTCCGCGCAGGAGGTCTTCGGCACCGGGCCACCCCTGATAGCGTCGGCATAAGCGAGACTGATGCGAACGCCCATCATCATTCCGCCGCCTCCGCCATCGGTCCATGGCCACCCAGATCCACCACCTTCAGCGTCGTGCGGATGCGCTGCGTCGTGCCGTCCTGGAAGCGGATGACGGTGTCGACCGGGATCGCCGGCTTGCCGCCATAGATGCCGTCGATGATGTCGGCATATTTCTCGTTGATGACGCTGCGTCGCACCTTGCGGGTGCGGGTCAGCTCGCCGTCGTCGGCGTCGAGCTCCTTGTAGAGCAGCAGGAAGCGGGTGATGCGCTGAGCAGGGGGCAGGTGCGCGTTGACGGTCTCGACCTCCTTCTGCAAGAGCGCATAGACCTCGTTGCGCGAGGCGAGGTCGGAATAGGTCGTGAAGGCGATGCGGTTCTTTTCCGCCCATTTCGAGATGATCGAGTAGCGGATGCAGATCATCGCCGCGAGATGCTCGCGGCCAGCGCCGAGCACGACGGCCTCGGCGATGTAGGGCGAGAATTTCAGCTTGTTCTCGATATATTGCGGCGAGAAGCGCTCGCCGCGCGACGTCTCGGCCAGGTCCTTGATGCGGTCGATGACGACCAGCTGCCTGGCGTCGTTGAAATAGCCGGCATCGCCGGAATGCATCCAGCCGTCCTTGATATCGGCAGCCGAGGCCTCGGGGTTCTTGTAATAGCCGAGGAACATGTTGGGATGGCGCACCAGGATCTCGCCGATGCCCTGGCTGTCCGGCTGGTCGATATTGATCTCGATGTCCGCGGCCATCGGCACGCCGGTCGTGTCGGGATCGACCTTGTCGTCCGGGTGCAGGGTGTAGGCCCCGAGCAACTCGGTCTGGCCGTAGAGCGTGCGGAGCGGCACGCCCATGGCGCGGAAGAACTTGAAGGTGTCCGGCCCGAGCGCGGCCCCGCCGGTGGCGGCCGAGCGCAGTCGGGTGAAGCCGAGCCGGTCGCGCAAGGCGCGGAACAGCAGCATGTCGGCGAAGCCCGAATGCTGGCCCTTCTCCAGCGCCGCAAGGCCAGCCGACATGCCTACGTGGTACAGCCGCTGCTTCAGCGGCGAGGCATCCATCACGGCGGCGCGGACATCGGCGGCGATCTGCTCCCACACGCGCGGCGCGAACAGCACGAACGTCGGCGCGATCTCGCGGAAGTCGTTCATCAGCGTGTCCGGCTCCTCGACGAAGTTGACCTTCATCCGGCAGAGCAGGCCTTTGCCGAGCACGTAGACCTGTTCCATGATCCAGGGCAGCGGCAGCACCGAGACGTATTCATCCTCCGGCCCCTTGGGGTCGAAGGCGAGATAGGTCGCGCAATGCTTGAGCACGCGCGCGGCCGAGAGCATCGCGAGCTTGGGATGAGAGGTCGTGCCCGAGGTGGTGCAGAGGATGGCGACGTCGTCGCCGACCGTGGCATCGACCATGCGGTCGTAGAGATCGGGCTCGCGCGCAGCCCGGGCGCGGCCGAGCTCGGCCAGCTTGTCGGCCGGCATCAATCGCGGATCGTCATACTTTCGCATGCCGCGCGGGTCGGAATAGATGATGTGCTTCAGTGCCGGCACGCGTTCGGCGAGGTTGAGCAGCTTGTCGACCTGCTCCTCGTCCTCGGCGAACACCAGCCGCGCCTCGCCATAGTTCAGGAGATAGGCGGCCTCGTCGTCGAGCACGTCGCGATAGAGGCCGAGGCTGTGGCCGCGGATCGCATGGGTGGCGATCTCGGCTGAGACCCAGTCCGGCCGGTTGTCGCCGATCACGCCGACGACGTCGTCCTTGCCGAGACCCAGCTCGACCATCCCCAGCGCAAAGTCGCGCACGCGCGCCTGGTAGTCGGCCCAGGTGAACGTCCGCCACAGACCGAGGTCTTTCTCGCGTAGCGCGATGTCCTTGCCGTGCTCCCTGGCATTCAGGCGCAGCAGCTTCGGATAGGTATCGGCCTGCTTCACGCGATCAGCATAGTCCATCATGCCGCGTCCTCCGCGATGGACGGCGCCTCATCGGGATCGACCAGCAGCTCGTCCTCCTCGCCGAGATAGGCGCGCTTGACGTGGGGATCGGCGAGAACCGCGGCGGGATCGCCCTCGGCAATCTTGCGGCCGAAATCGAGCACCATGACACGGTGGGAGATGTCCATCACCACGCCCATGTCGTGCTCGATCATCACGACCGTCATGCCGTATTCCTCGTTGAGGTCGACGATGTAGCGGGCCATGTCCTCCTTCTCCTCGAAGTTCATGCCGGCCATCGGCTCGTCGAGGAGGATGAGATGCGGCTCCAGCGCCATGGCGCGGGCCAGCTCGACGCGCTTGCGCAGGCCGTAGGAGAGGGTACCGGCCGGCGCCTTGCGCACCGACTGCAGGTCGAGAAAGTCGATGATCTGCTCGACCTTTTCGCGGTGCTTCAGCTCCTCGCGCCGTGCGCCGGTGAGCCAGTACAGTGATCCCGTCAGGAAGTTGTTCTTCAAGAGGTGGTGGCGCCCGACCATGATGTTGTCGAGCACGCTCATGTGGTGGAACAGCGCGAGGTTCTGGAAGGTGCGGCCGATGCCGATATTGGCGCGCGCGTTCGGCGGCAGGCCGGTGATGTCGCGCCCGCGGTGGAACAGGCGGCCCTCGGTCGGCTTGTAGCGGCCGGACATACAGTTGACGATCGAGGTCTTGCCGGCGCCGTTCGGGCCGATGATCGAGAACAGCTCGCCCTCGCGCACGCCGAAGCTGACGTCGGTCAGGGCTTTCACCCCGCCGAAACGCAGCGAGACTCCGCGCGCTTCCAACGTATAGTCCAAGTCGTCCTCCCGAACGGTCTGCGGCGCTTTGCGCGCTCTTCAGGAATCGTGTGGCGCGACGTTGAGCTCGTCGCTTGAGGCAATCCTATCCCGCGGGCCGGTTCCGCGCCATCCGACGAATGACGGGCCGCCCCGGATGGGTGCACTTTGCCGCATCTCGATGCGCCCGGCGTGGGCTTCGGCGAGTCGAATGCGGTGGTCCTGGATAGGAGAAAGCGCTATCAGGAACTGTCTTGTGCCTGACAATTCCCAGGCAAAATTCATCCGGGCGTTGTTGCGATGCAATATGATCGCCGTGGGATTCGACACGACGAGATGACGGCTTGATCTCTTCCGACACCCTGCTGCGCATTGCGCCCTGGTCGCGCCATCTGAAGCCCGAGGAGATCGACGTGGCCGCAGCCGGCATCGTCGAGCGTTCCTTCGCGGCCAACGAGCACATCTTTCTGCGGGGCGACCAGTTCGAATATTGGACGGGGATCGTCACGGGCCTCGCGCGCATGAGCACGGTATCGCGGGGTGGGAAGGCCACGACCTTTGCCGGCATGTCGGCGGGCGCCTGGTTCGGCGAGGGCAGCGTGCTCAAGAACGAGCCGCGCCGCTATGACGTGGTGGCGCTGCGCGACAGCCGCGCAGCGCTGATGGAGCGGCCGACCTTCATGTGGCTGTTCGAGAACAGCGTCGGCTTCAACCGCTTCCTGGTCACCCAGCTCAACGAGCGGCTCGGCCAGTTCATCGGTCTCGTCGAGGTCGGCCGCACGCTGGATGCGACGGCGCGGCTGGCGCGCAGCATCGCCTCGCTATTCAATCCGATCCTCTACCCGAACACGACCCGCCACCTGGAGATCACCCAGGAGGAGATCGGCGCGCTGTCCGGCCTGTCGCGGCAGAACGCCAATCAATGCCTCAAGTCGCTGGAGCGCGAGGGCCTGCTGCGCGTCGAATATGGCGGGGTGACGGTGCTCGATCTCGACCGGCTACGCTGCTACGGGGATTAAATCCAGCCTTGAATCGGCTGATCTCGCGCGGCTTTGCCTGCGGGGCTTGACCGCTGGTCCCGGCTATGGACTCGTCAGGGAACCTGCGGCCCTGGCGGCCGGAGTCAGTGTGTGGAGACGGTATGGTGGGGCAGAATTGCAGCGGCCGCGTGGCCCTCATCACGGGCGTCACGGGCCAGGACGGGGCTTATCTGGCCGAATATCTGCTCGGGCTCGGCTATACCGTGCATGGCATCAAGCGGCGTTCATCGTCCTTCAATACCGCGCGGGTCGATCATCTCTATCGCGACCCTCACGAAGGCAACGTGCCGTTCCTGCTGCATTATGGCGACATGACCGACTCCACCAACCTGATCCGGCTGGTGCAGCAGATCCGCCCCGACGAGATCTACAATCTGGCCGCGCAGAGCCATGTCGGCGTCAGTTTCGAGAGCCCGGAATACACCGCCAATGCCGACGGGCTCGGCGTGCTCAGGCTGTTGGAAGCCATTCGCATTCTCGGCATGGAGAAGCAGACGCGCTTCTACCAGGCCTCCACCTCGGAGCTGTACGGCCTGGTCCAGGAGATCCCGCAGCGCGAGACCACGCCGTTCTACCCGCGTTCACCCTATGGCTGCGCCAAGCTCTACGGCTACTGGATCACCGTGAACTACCGCGAAGCCTACGGCATGTTTGCCTGCAACGGCATCCTGTTCAATCATGAAAGTCCGATCCGCGGCGAGACCTTCGTCACGCGCAAGATCACCCGCGGCGTCGCGCGGATCGAGGCCGGCCTGGAAGAGACGATCTATCTCGGCAATCTCGAGGCCAAGCGCGACTGGGGCCATGCCCGCGACTATGTCGAGGGCATGCATCGCATTCTCCAGGCCGAGACGCCGGACGATTACGTGCTGGCCACCGGCGAGACGCATTCGGTGCGCGAGCTGGTCGAGCTCGCCTTCGCCGAGGTTGACCGCCGCATCGAATGGCGCGGCGAGGGGGTCGAGGAGACCGGCATCGATTGCAGATCCGGCAAGGCGGTGGTGCGCATCGACCCGACCTATTTCCGGCCGACCGAGGTCGATCTTCTGGTCGGCGACTGCAGCAAGGCGCGCGACAGGCTCGGCTGGGCGCCGAAGACCAGCTTCGCGCAGCTGGTCAAGGAGATGGTTGCGAGCGATCTCAGCGCGGCGCGGCAGGAGACGGTGCGTGGCCACGCCTTCTGATCTCCAGCCTTTTGATCTCCGTGGCAAGCGGGTCTTCGTCGCCGGCCATCGCGGCATGGTCGGCAGTGCGCTGGCGCGGCGCTTGGCGAGCGAAGGCGTCACGCTGCAGACGGTGTCACGCAGCGAGGTCGACTTGCGCGACCAGGCCGCGGTGTTCTCGTGGTTCGCGCGGATGCAGCCTCAGGCCGTGTTCCTCGCGGCCGCCAAGGTCGGCGGCATCGTCGCCAACAACACGCTGCGCGCCGAGTTCATCTACGACAACATCGCGATCGCCACCAACGTCATTCACGCCGCGCATGTGAACGGCGCCGAGAAGCTGATGTTTCTGGGCTCGTCCTGCATCTATCCGAAGCTCGCGCCGCAGCCGCTGCGCGAGGATGCCATGCTGACGGGGCTGCTCGAGCCCACCAACGAGCCCTATGCCATCGCCAAGATCGCCGGCATCAAGATGGTCGAGGCGTATCGCAGCCAATATGGCGCCGACTTCATCAACGTGATGCCGACAAATCTCTACGGCCCCGGCGATAATTATCATCCCGAATACAGCCATGTCGTCGCGGCGCTGATCCGCCGCTTCCATGAGGCGAAGCTTAGCGAGGCGCCGGAGGTCGTGGTGTGGGGCACCGGCACGCCGCGGCGCGAATTCCTCTATGTCGACGACATGGCCGATGCCTGCGTGCACCTGATGAAGAGCTATTCGGACGTCGAGCTGGTGAATATCGGCACCGGGGAGGACATTACGATCGCGGACTTCGCCCGCGTTGTGGCCGCCACGGTGGGCTATCAGGGCCGCCTCAGCTTCGATCCCTCGCGCCCCGACGGCACCCCGCGCAAGCTGCTCGACGTCTCGCGCTTGGCGAAGCTCGGCTGGCGCGCGACGACCTCGCTGGAGGAGGGAATCGCGCGCGCCTATCAGGCGTTCCTGCAGGAGACTGGGCAGGCTCTTGCGTAATTCTCCGCCGTCGTACCGGCCTCCAGCCGGGACCCATAGCCACCGAACGCTATTAGGGAACCGGGCTGGCGGTGGCCTGCCTCATCACGGCCGGTGGCTATGGGTCCCGGGTCAAGCCCGGGACGACATCTTTAATGAGGTGCCGTTGGCTGTGCCTTCACACCCAGCGCCGTGGCCATCGCCGAGATCAACGGCTTCATGAAGTAGGCCTCGCCCACCGGCGTGATCGATGGCGACAGCCCATGCGCGGCGAGCTCATCGGTCACGACCGGCCCCACGGATGCGATCTGCGTCCGTGCCAGCCCCTGCCGCAGCCGGTCCTCCACGCCGTGCGCCTTGGCGACGTCGAACAGCCGCCGCGGCTGGCCCGAGCTGGTCAGCGCGATCGCATCGACATGACCCGCGATCATCTCGTCGATGGCGGTGAGGATATTCGAATCCGCCGCTTTCGCGTCGTAGACATAGGGCAGCACCGGGTCCACCGCGGCGCCCCCGGCCGTGATCGCGCCGATCAGCGCGGAATGGTCCTTGTCGGGATAGAGCTGCAGGCCGAGACGATGACCCTTCAGGTCGTAGCGTCCGAGCAACTCGGCGACGCCTTCGGAGGTCGGCTTCTCGGTCGTCGCCTGCGACTCGAGGCCGAGCTCGCGCAAGGCGCGCCCTGGCTTGGGGCCGCGGGTGAACTTGCGGGCCTTGCCCAGCGCTGCGACGAACTCGGCCTCGACGCCGATCCGGCGCACCACCGTCATCAACCGCCGCAATCCCTCGCCGGTCATCAGCACCAGATCATCGAACGGCTGCGCAATGGCGCGGCGGATCCAGGCCTCGACCGGCGCCGGGTCGGGCGCATCCTCGATCGTGAACATCGGACATTGCAGCACGTCGGCGCCCTGCTCGGCGAGCAGCCGGGAGAACTGCGCCTCCTCGCGGGTCTCCAGAATGAGGATGCGGTTGCCGGTCAGCCTGTCAGCCATGGTTGGTCTCGCCGGTGAGAGGTGATCTTTTGTTCATCCTGCCTCCGCGTCGAGCGTTGGCGCAAGCGTGCGGAGGGTGGTAGAGCAGGGCCGAACGGGCGCCAAGCCCGCCGCATCATTCATCTTCATCTCCCCGCCGGTGACGCCATCGCCATGTCCGACCACCAGTACGTCCTGACCCTGTCCTGCCCGGATCGTCCCGGGATCGTCTCGGCCGTGTCCACGTTCCTTGCCCATAATGGCCAGAACATTCTCGACGCCCAGCAGTTCGGCGACTTCGAGACGGGCCACTTCTTCATGCGCGTGGTGTTCACGGCGGCCGATCTCGCCGTCAACCTGCCGGCGCTGCAGACCGGCTTCGCCGCGATCGCCGAGCGCTTTGCAATGGACTGGCAGATGCGCGACCGCGCCGGGCAGCGCCGGGTGATGCTGCTGGTGTCGAAGTTCGACCATTGCCTGGTCGACATCCTCTACCGCTGGCGGACCCGCGACCTGTCGATGATCCCGACCGCGATCGTCTCCAACCATCCGCGCGAGACCTATGCCGGGCTCGATTTCGGCGACATTCCGTTCCACCACATGCCGGTGACCAAGGATACCAAGCGCGACCAGGAGCAGGCGATCCTGAAGCTGGTCGACGACACCCAGACCGATCTGGTCGTGCTGGCGCGCTACATGCAGATCCTGTCGGACGAGATGTCGGCGAGCCTGTCCGGCCGCTGCATCAACATCCACCACTCGTTCCTGCCGGGCTTCAAGGGCGCCAAGCCCTACCACCAGGCCTATGAGCGCGGCGTCAAGCTGATCGGCGCCACCGCGCACTACGTGACCCGCGACCTCGACGAAGGCCCGATCATCGACCAGGACGTCGAGCGTATCAGCCACCGCGACACGCCCGAGGACCTCGTGCGCAAGGGCCGCGACATCGAGCGGCGCGTGCTGGCGCGGGCGATCCGCTATCACCTCGAGGACCGCGTCATCCTCAACGGCCGCAAGACGGTCGTGTTCATGGACTAGTCGAACCGCTGGCGGAAGTCGCGGGCGGTCCAGCCGGCATCGCGGCTCGCGGGCGTGGCGTCGAACGCCATGTCCTGGATCATGCGCAGGCCCATCGCGACATTGGCGCCGGGGTGGAACGGCGCGAACAGGGGCGACCTCAGCGTTGGGACGCCGGCGCCTGGGCCTTGGCGTCGGACTGCGTCTCCTTGTCGCGCTCGCTCGCCGGCATCTGCCGCCGCCGCTCCCGCTCCTGCATGAAGCGGTCGTATTCGACGGTGCCCGGGCGGGGCGGGGCGTCCGCGGGCAGACCGCCGGCCCATTGCGGGATCGCGTCGCCCATGCCCGCACCGACCTTCGCGTTGATCGACGAGCAGCCGGCCAGGGGCAGCACGGCAAAGACGGCCAATAGCGGGATCAGAAGGCGGAAACTGCGTGGCATGTCTCGGCAACACCATGTGGAACGGGGCATTTGGGACCAGGGCAGGCGAGTTGAGTGGCCCGGGTCTGTCGTCACCCAGCGACGCGCTGGCTCCAAATAAAGGTATCATATTACATCAAACGTTCTCGATCCCCTGCACTTTCTCCCACGGCCACGCGGGGGCTAAACCCTCTCAGAAATTACGCAGTTGCATGGCTGGCATACAGAATCTATTCCGAATTGCTATAGCTGTTAGAGCGTGCGGCAGATGTTCGGAGATCACAAATCGCTCTAGCGTCGCCGCAAAACTGGGCATTTGGTCTTAAGCACCGTCCTTTAGAGGCGGCGCAAAGGGAGGATGGCACGTGAACAATCGAATTGCGGGGCTGATGGTGCTCGGCGCGGCCGCGGTTGCCGCTGGTCCGGTTTACGCCGAGGATACGTTCAAAATTGGCCTGATCGTGCCGATGACCGGCGGCCAGGCGTCGACCGGCAAGCAGATCGACAACGCGATCAAGCTCTACATGCAGCAGAACGGCGACACCGTCGCCGGCAAGAAGATCCAGGTCATCCTCAAGGACGACGCTGCGCTGCCCGACAACACCAAGCGACTGGCGCAGGAGCTGATCGTCAACGACAAGGTCAATGTCATCGCCGGCTTCGGCGTGACGCCGGCGGCGTTCGCGGCCGCGCCGCTCGCGACGCAAGGCAAGATCCCGCAGGTCGTGATGGCGGCCGGCACCTCCATCATCACCGAGAAGTCGCCCTACATCGTCCGCACCAGCTTCACCTTGCCGCAGTCCTCCACGATCATCGGCGACTGGGCGGTCAAGAACGGCATCAAGAAGGTCGCGACGCTGACCTCGGACTACGCGCCGGGCAACGACGCGCTGGCCTCGTTCAAGGAGCGCTTCACCGCCGGTGGCGGCGAGATCGTCGAGGAAGTCAAGGTCCCGCTGCAGAACCCGGACTTCGCGCCGTTTCTGCAGCGCATGAAGGACTCCAAGCCGGATGCGATGTTCGTGTTCGTGCCGGCCGGGCAGGGCGGCAACTTCATGAAGCAATATGCCGAGCGCGGCCTCGACAAGAGCGGCATCAAGGTGATCGGACCGGGCGACGTCACCGACGACGACTTGCTGAACGACATGGGCGACGCCGTGCTCGGCGCGGTCACCGCCCACATGTATTCGGCGGCGCATCCCTCGGCCAAGAACAAGGAGTTCGTCGCGGCCTACAAGAAGGCCTTCAACAGCCGTCCCGGCTTCATGGCCGTCGGCGGCTATGACGGCATCAACCTGATCTATCAGGCGCTGAAGAAGACCGAGGGCAAGACCGACGGCGATTCCCTGATCGCGGCGATGAAGGGGATGGCCTGGGAGAGCCCGCGCGGCCCGATCTCGATCGATCCGGAAACCCGCGACATCGTCCAGAACATCTACATCCGCAAGGTCGAGAAGGTCGACGGCGAACTCTACAATGTGGAGTTCCAGACCTTCGAAGCCGTCAAGGATCCGGGCAAGGCGAAGAAGTGACGCCTTAGCGGCGTCATCGAAGGGCGCACCGCACGGGTGGTGCGCTCCCTCTCCCGCTTGCGGGGGAGGGCCGGGGTGGGGGCGCCCCACGGCGTACTGCTCGTGTGGAGAGAGTTTCCCCCACCCGGATCGCATCTGATGATGCGATCCGACCTCCCCCGCAAGCGGGGGAGGCGCTGACCGAGCAAGCGTTTGATGTGTGCCCTTCCCTGGAAGGGATGAGACCAGGGGCCGACGTACACCTCAATGACCTCCATCCTCACCAATCTGTTCGACGGCGTCGCCTACGGCATGCTGCTGTTCGTGCTGGCCTGCGGGCTCGCCGTGACGCTCGGCCTGATGAACTTCGTCAATCTGGCGCACGGCGCCTTCGCGATGGCCGGCGGCTATGTCTGCGCGGTGCTCGTCAACCGCATCGGCTGGCCGTTCTTCGCCGCGCTGCCGATGGCCTTCGTCGCCAGCGCGCTGATCGGAGCTTTGCTGGAGCGGACGCTCTACCAGCATCTCTACGCGCGCAGCCATCTCGACCAGGTGCTGTTCTCGATCGGGCTGGTGTTCATGACGGTCGCCACCGTCGACTACATCATGGGGTCCTCGCGCATCTTCATCAAACTGCCCGCGGTGCTGCAGGGCCAGTTCGACATCTTCGGGGTCGGCATCGGCCGCTATCGCCTGATGATCATCGTGATCTGCGGCCTGCTCACAGTCGGGCTGCAACTCGTCCTGTCCAAGACTCGCTTCGGCAGCCGGCTGCGCGCCGCGGTGGATGACCCCCGTGCCGCGAGCGGCCTCGGCATCAACGTGCCTCAGGTGTTCGCCTTCACTTTCGCCTTCGGCTGCGGCCTTGCCGGCCTCGGCGGCGCACTGAGCGCCGAGATCCTCGGCCTCGATCCGTACTTCCCGCTGAAGTTCATGATCTACTTTTTGATCGTGGTCACCGTCGGCGGCTCGTCCTCGATCACCGGTCCGTTCCTGGCCTCGCTGCTGCTCGGCATCGGCGACGTCGCCGGCAAATACTACGTGCCGAAGCTCGGACCCTTCGTCATCTACACCATCATGATCGTGATCCTGATCTGGCGCCCGAACGGCCTGTTCGGTCGCACGGCGACGCGGTGAGGATCGCATGACCACGAACGCACAAACCGAGGTCGGCTTTCACGCAAGGCAGCACGGCCGCTGGCACTGGAGCGAGTTCGCCTTCTGGATCGTCGTCCTGGCGGTCGGGCTGGCGTTTCCCTCGCGCTATCTGATCATGACCGAGATCCTGCGCCTGGCGCTGTTCGCGCTGTCGCTCGATCTGATCCTCGGCTATGCCGGCATCGTCTCGCTCGGCCACGCCGCGTTCTTCGGCGTCGGCGCCTATTGCGCCGGTCTGTTGTCGGTCCACGGCATCATCAACGAGCCGGTGCTGGCGCTGATCGTCGCCGGCCTTGCCGCCACCGTGCTCGGCTTCGCCACCAGCTTCCTCGTCATTCGCGGCGTCGATCTGACAAGGCTGATGGTGACGCTCGGCATCGCGCTCCTGATGGAGGCGCTCGCCGAGCGCTTCTCCAACGTCACCGGCGGCACCGACGGCCTGCAGGGCATCGACATCCAGCCGATCTTCGGCCTGTTCGCGTTCGACATGTTCGGCAAGACCGGCTTCTTCTATGCGCTCGCGGTGCTGTTCGTGCTGTTCCTGCTGGCGCGGATCATCGTGCATTCGCCGTTCGGCCTGTCGCTGCGCGCCATCAAGAACAATCCGCTGCGCGCCGCCGCCGTCGGCATTCCCGTCAACAAGCGCCTGATCGCGATCTACACCGTCGCGGCGTTCTACGCGGGCGTCGCCGGCGCGCTGTTCACGCAGACCACGGCGCTTGCCTCGCTCGACGTGTTCTCGTTCGAGCGCTCCGCCGACCTCGTGCTGATGCTGGTCATCGGCGGCTCCGGCTATCTCTATGGCGGTCTGATCGGCGCCGCGGTGTTCCGGATGCTGCAGGAGCTGTTTCAGTGGATCACGCCGCAATATTGGATGTTCTGGATCGGCCTCGTACTCGTGATCATCGTGCTCGTCGGCCGCCACCGCATCCACGGCTATGCGCTGTGGCTGCCCAATCTCATTCTCCGGCAGATCGCCGGCCGCAAGGCCGCGGTGGCCCTCACCGACAACGAGGCGCCATGACCTTCGCCCTGGAAACCCGCGGCCTCGACAAGCATTTCGGGGGCCTCCACGTCACCCGCAATCTCTCCCTTCAGATCGTTCCAGGCGCCCGGCATGCGCTGATCGGCCCGAACGGCGCCGGTAAGACCACCGTGATCAATCAGCTCACCGGCGTGCTGGAGCCGAGCTCGGGACGCATCCTGCTCGAAGGCCAGGACATCACCGATCTGCCCGTGCACAAGCGCGTGCTGCGCGGCCTGTCGCGCACCTTCCAGATCAACCAGCTGTATCCGGACCTGACGCCGCTCGAGACGATCGGCCTCGCCGTCTCCGAGCGGCTCGGCGGCGGCGGCAATTGGTGGCGCCGCATGGGCACGCGCGACGACATCAATGCCGAGATCGCCGAGACCCTGGAGCGCTTCCGGCTGCTCGACGTCATGAACGACCGCACCTCGACCTTGCCTTACGGCAAGCAGCGCCTGCTCGAGATCGCGGTCGCGATCGCCGCCAAGCCGCGCGTGCTGCTGCTCGACGAGCCCGCAGCTGGCGTGCCCGAGGGCGAGCGCAAGGACATTCTCGCCGCCGTCGCCGCGCTGCCGCGCGACGTCACGGTGCTGCTGATCGAGCACGACATGGATCTCGTCTTCTCCTTCGCCGACCGCATCTCCGTCCTGGTCTCCGGCGCGCTTCTGGTCGAGGGCACGCCTGAGGAGGTCGCGCGCGATCCGCAGGTCAAGGCCGTCTATCTCGGCGAGGCCGCGTGATGACCGATCTGCTCGCCATCGAGAACCTCCGCGCCGGCTACGGCCAGGCCGTCGTGCTGCCGAACATGTCGCTGTCGCTGCCGGAAGGCCAGGTGCTGGCGCTGCTCGGCCGCAACGGCACCGGCAAGACCACGCTGATCAACTCCATCGTCGGCGTCACCCGCCGCTTTTCCGGCAAGCTCGCGCTCGGCGGCACCGACATCACGTCCCTGCGCGCCGACCAGCGCGCCCGCGCCGGCATCGGCTGGGTGCCGCAGGAGCGCAACATCTTCCGCTCGCTGACGGTGGAGGAGAACATGACCGCGGTGGCGCAGCCGGGCCCGTGGACGGTCGAGCGCGTCTACCAGATGTTTCCGCGGCTCAAGGAGCGCCGCAACAATTTCGGCAACCAGCTCTCCGGCGGAGAGCAGCAGATGCTGGCGATCGGCCGCGCGCTGACGCTGAACCCGAAGGTGCTGCTGCTGGACGAGCCGACCGAAGGATTGGCGCCCATCATCGTCGAGGAGCTCCTGGCCGCGATCGGCACGATCAGCCGCGCCGGCGGGCTGTGCTCGATCATCGTCGAGCAGCATGCGCAGAAGCTGCTCGCGCTGGCCGACCGTGTCGTGATCCTGGAGCGCGGCACCATCGTGCACGATGCGCCGTCAAGCGACCTGAAGGCTGACCCTGCGCCGCTGGAGCGGCACCTCGGAGTCGCCAGCGCTGCGGCGCACTGATGCTCGGGTTCGCTGGACGGGCCTGGCCGGCGAGGCAAGCTGTCTCGAACAGGAGCGGGGGTGTTATTCTGTATACCGGAACATCGACCGCAGGGAGCGCAGTCAAGAGCGCCTATGACCGGAATCGTGAAATCGGCCTAGACTCCAAAGCCAGACCGGCGCACGGGTGGGACTTTCCACGCCCCGCACACAATCCTGACCGAACGGAATTGTATACTGATCGGAGACGCGCTAGGGCTTGCCCCGGCTTTTGAGAACGCGCGGGCGCCGGCCACGGGGCCGCACGTCAAGGTAGATCATTCAACCGGTCCAACGACCCAATCGAAGACGTCGACCATTCCAAGGAGTGAACAGATGCAACGCACCAAGCCTCCCTTCCGCGCCGACGAAGTCGGCAGCCTCTTGCGCCCGCAGAAGATCAAGGACGCCCGCGCCAAGCTCGAGAAGGGCGAGATCTCCGCGGCCGACCTGGCCAAGATCGAGGACATGGAGATCGAGAAGGTCGTGCACCGCCAGGCCTCGACCGGCCTGAAGCTCGCGACCGACGGCGAGTTTCGCCGCTCCTGGTGGCATTTCGACTTTCTCGCCAAGCTGACCGGCTGTGAGCTCTTTCATCCCGACGCCGGCATCCAGTTCACGGGCGTGCAGACCCGTCATGACGCCGTGCGCGTGATCGGCAAGCTCGACTTCCCCGACGACCATCCGATGCTCGACCACTTCCGCTTCCTAAAGAAGCACGCCGATACGGCGCATGTGACGGCGAAGATGACGATCCCGTCGCCGGCCGTGCTGCACTTCCGCGGCGGCCGCAAGTCGATCTCGAAGGACGTCTATCCCGATCTCGACGCGTTCTACGAGGATCTCGGCAAGACCTACCGCAAGGCCGTGAAGGCGTTCTATGATGCCGGCTGCCGCTATCTGCAGTTCGACGACACCGTCTGGGCCTATCTGTGCTCGCAGGACGAATTGCAGAAGGCGCGGGAGCGTGGCGACAATCCCGATGGCCTGCAGCAGATCTATTCGCGCATCATCAACTACGCGATCGCCGACCGTCCCGCCGACATGACCATCACCACCCATGTCTGCCGCGGCAATTTCCGCTCGACCTGGATCTCCTCGGGCGGCTACGAGCCGGTCGCCGAGACCATGCTCGCCAACACCAACTATGACGGCTACTTCCTGGAGTATGACAGCGAGCGCGCCGGCGGCTTCGAGCCGCTGCGCTTCCTGCCCAAGGGCAACAAGGTTGTCGTCGTCGGCCTCGTCACCTCGAAGGTCGGCGAGCTCGAGAAGAAGGACGACATCAAGCGCCGCATGGAAGAGGCCTCGAAGTTCGCTCCGCTCGACCAGCTCGCGCTGTCGCCGCAATGCGGCTTCGCCTCGACCGAGGAAGGCAACATCCTGAGCGAGGAAGAGCAGTGGGCCAAGCTGCGCCTCTGCGTCGAGCTCGCCGAGGAGATCTGGGGCAAGTAAGCTCTTAGGAGCGGACCCCTGAGCGGTGGCTGATCCTAGCGCTGCTCACGTGACCTTATCGAAGCGGGGCGGACTCGATGTCCGCCCCGTTTTGCGTTAGTGCAGCATCCTTCACTCGGGAACGTCGCAACACGCGGGACGACAGCCACGCGCAAAGTCGTTGCGATCTATTCCGCGGGACTTCCGACGGTCACCGCCTGCCTGACGTCGTCGCGGGCGAGGATCATCAGGAGGCCGACGATGATGAACTCGACCGCGGCAAAGGCAATGAAGGCCCCGGTGAACGAGCCGGCCGAGGCGCTGATGATCGCGCCCATCATCCACGGTGCCACGAAGGCCGACAGGATGCCGAACACCTCGGCATAGCCGATCGCCGCCGGCGCGAGCGCATCGGAGTATTTTTCGCTCAACAGGGCAAAGATGGCGCCGCCGCCCAGCAGCGCGATTCCACTGAGCGCCGCAAACAGCACCAGCATGCCGAAGGGCATCGGCGTTACGACGCTCCACAGGAACATCAGGGCGGTGAGCAGGGCCAGGAACGCGGTGAGCTTGATCATGAGCGGCTTGCCCAATCGGTCCGACATGTAGCCGCCGATCACCAGGAACAGCACCTGAGACAGTCCCATCACGGTGCCGATCACCGCGCCGGAGTCCGGCGCCATGTGCTGCACGGCGATGAACGCTGGCACGACCCAGGTGGCGGTGCCTGCGATCGCGAAGGTGCAGGCCACAATGCCGAAGCCACCGACCGCGATCCATTTCGAACGGAAGATCTCGCCGAGCGGCAGATGCTGCTGCTGGGCTTCGTTGCCCCAGGTGAAGGCGTCGATGCCGATCTCGCGCGGATGATTGCGGACGACGAGCGCGTCGACCGCCGCGACGATCAGCGTCCCCACCGCCAGACGGCGAAGAAGGTCCGCCAGCTGGTCGCGATCGTCAGCGGAATGCCGAGCGCGAAATCCAGGGTGATGGCGAGGCTGTAGGCGGCGAGAATGATGCCGACCACCGAGCCGCGCCGGCTCTGCGGAAACCAGCCGAAGATTAGCTTCATGTTGCCGATGAAGATGGCCGCGTCGAAGAAGCCGATCACGAGCCGCAGCAGGATGAGTTGGACATAGCTCTGGACGAACACCTGGAGCACCATGCCGAGGCCGGTGCCGGCAAGCCCGATCAGCAGCAGATTGCGCGCGGTCATCGAGCGGCTGACCGGCGACCACACCACCATTCCGATGCCGTAGGTGAGCGCGAAGATTCCTTGCGCCAACCCTGCCTCGGCGGCCTCGAGTTTGAGGCTTTCGGAGACGAAGGGCAGGACCGCCGCGAAGGCGTACCAGTCCGCCGCAAGAAAGATCTCACAGAGCACCGCCAGCGCCAGCATTCCCTTTTGCCAGCGTGCAATCCGGCGGCGGTCGCTTTCGGAAATTGTCGTCCAGTTGGTCGTCAGCACGGTCATGGTCGATCCTCGCAGGCTGGATATCGTCTGGCACGGGCCGGGGGTCAGGCGGGCGGCGGCAGGAAATTGACCTCGTGCTCGGCGGCGCGGCGCACGACTTCCTCGGGATCGGCGAGGTCATGGATCCGCTCGAACAGCTCTTTCAGCGAGCGCGTCGGCGCCACCCAGAACAGGCTCGTCGCGGTCTCACCCGACTTGTTGAAGATGCCGTGGGGGATCCCCTTGGGCATGCGCACGAGATCGCCGGTCTTGGCCACGAAGTCCTTGCCGTCGAGCCACAGGTCGTAACGCCCGGTCAGCACGTAGACGAATTCGTCCTGGGTCGGATGCACATGCGGCGGCACGAACGTCCCGCTTGGAAACACCGCGTGCCAGGCCATCGAGGCTTCGGAGTGCTGCTTGAGCGTGTAGGTCTGGCCCAGAATGTTCCAGACGATGTTGCCGAAGCCTTGTTCGGACGGGGTCACGCCCGGGGGCATCTCGATCATGCTTGTGTCCTCTGTTGCGGTGTTCAATCGGCGAGAAAATCGAGGACGTGCTGCGCGGCAGCGGGAGTTTCCTCGAAGACGAGATGGCCCGTCGCGGGCACCAGCGTGACGCGGGCTTTGGGCAGGCCGGACTTCCAGGCCTCGGCTTGGGCCGTCGGACGCAGCCGGTCGGCCGCGCCCCACAGCACCAGGGTCGGCATCGCAATCCGGTGCAGCCAGTTCGCAAGCTTCGGATTGCCCTGGGGTTCGTCGCGGATCAGCTTGGCGAAGCCTGTGACCTCGCGTCCCAGGCGCTGGTCGAAGTCGGGGTCTGGAGCGGTTGGAAAGTAACGCAGCGCCGCGGCTGGATCATGCGCGAGATAGGCCGGCAATTCCTGCGGCGGGATATCGAACAGTCCCGGTGCTGGCGCGCTCGGCACCACGAGACCTGCGGGGGCGACCAGGACCAGCTTGCGCACCCGATACGGCTGGCGGATCGCGAACTCCGCGGCGAGCCATCCGCCCAGCGAGAAGCCGGCGAGGTCGAATTGCGCAAGCCCGAGTCGATCGAACAGATCCATGTAGTGGAGCGTGTGATCCTCGATCGTGTCGATCGCATCGGCATCACCGGACTCGCCGAAGCCGGCGTGATAGGGAATGATCACGGTGTGCCGCTTCGCCCAGTCCCGCGCTATCTCGAAGCCGGTGAAGGTGCCGGTGCCGTGCAGGAACACCAGCGGCGGACCGCTTCCGATCTGCAGGACCACCGTCTGCACGCCGTTGATGTCGTATTCGCTCCGAATGAAGCCGGTGAGATCGGGGGAGAGTTTGAGTGTGTCGTGCAAGGCGCCAACTCCGGCTGATGTCTGTGGTCGTGTGTCGGGAGGCAAGTTCACGCGGCGTTCGCCCGGCGGCCGTCGAGCATCATGGCGAACTGCTCGACCGCATTGGCGATGCGCTCCGTGATCGCCGGCGCGAACGGTTGATCGATCTGGACGTCGCCGCTGCTGGCGTAGATCGCGGTCGAGACCGTGCAGGCCTCGAAGAAGCCGAACAGCGGACGGAGCTGATGTTCGACCACCAGGGAGTGGCGCAGACCGCCGCCGACGGCCGTGAGCAGCACCGGCCGATTGCGCAAGCTGCGCGGTTCGATCAGGTCGAAGACGTGCTTGAACAGACCGGGATAGGAGCCCTGGAACACCGGGCATCCGATCACGAGGCCATCGGCCTGCTCGATGGCGTCGACGACGGCGCTGGCGGGACCGTCGAGCCCGATGCGGGTGAAGGCGGCGAGGCCCGTGCCGGCATCGACGAGGTCGAGCACGTCGGTCTCGAGGCCGTGCTTGTCGCGCAGATCAGCAGCGACCGCTTCCACCAGAACGCGCGATTTGGCCGGCCGCCAGCTATTGCCGCAGAAACCGACGATCCGAGCTGTCCTCACGTCCACGCCCTCATGCCTGGCCGCATGTTCAGCCCGCCACGCCGAACACGGTCCATTGCGCATTCGGCCCGGGCAGACCGAGCAGCGCGCGGCCGCATTCCTCCACGATCTGGTCGGCCATCAGGATGTGCTGAGTGCCGGCGTGGATGTCGCGATAAAAGCGCTGCATCGGCGTGTTGTGCAGCGAAGCGCCGCGAGCCGCGCGATGCGCGAACGTCCCGACGTCGGACAGCACGTCGTGGATGTGGCGCAGCGACAGCTTGATCATCGTCAACTGGTCCAGCGACAGCTTCTTGCCGTTGGCGCAGGTCTCGGAGACGTCTTGCCAGGTTTCATGCACCAGCGCCCGCGCCGCGCGGAAGCGGGCTTCGGCCTGCGCGTATTGAAACTTGAAGCTCGCGCTCTCGCGCGATTTGCCGAACGGGTCCTGGCGCTGCACGATGACCTTCACGAGTTCGTCGAGCATGCGGCGTCCGACGCCGACCGCCCAGCCCGAATGCGCCCAGGCGCTGTAGCCGGCGAGTCCGAGTCCGCCTTGCGCGCCGCCGCGGCGCGGCGCCTCGATGTCGAAATCGTAGGTCATGTGAGCAGGCACGAACAGCTCGTCGCCCTCGCTCAGCGTGTAGTCGAAGCTGCCGGTCGCGCGCAGGCCGAGCACGTCCCAATTGCCCATCAGCTTGATCGTCGCGCGCGGATGATGGGCGACGACGATCTTGGGTTGGCCGTTCGGGCCCAACACCATGTCCTTGCCGGATGCGTCCGTCACGAAGCAGCCGGAATGCACCCACTCCGCATGCTGGATGCCGCTGCCATAGGCCCAATTGCCGCGGATCATGTAGCCGCCGTCGACCGGGCGAGCGTAGCCTCGCGGCACGCCGTTGCCGGCAATGGTGATATCCGGGCCACCAGCAAACACTTGTTTCACGCCTTCATCCTCGAGGTAGATGGCGAGCGTCGTGCCTTCCATGTTGCATCCGATCGCGCACCAGCCAGCGGATGCGTGGGTGTAGGCGAGGCGCTCGATCACGGTCATGGCGTCGTAGGGGAGAAGCTCGGCGCCGCCGACCTCCCTGGGAAACAGCATGTTGTAGATGCCGGCCTTGCGCAGCGCGGCCACGACGTCATCGGTGAGATAGCCTTGCGCCTCAGCCTCGGCGGCTTTGGTCTCCACCAGCGGAAGCAGAGCGTCCAGCCGGGCGTGAAAGTCGGCCACCGTCGGCGTTGCGGTGGATTTGGCCGCGCGCTGTGCAAGAAGGCTCATGGTCGATGTCTCCACGTCAGGCTGTTTGGCCGCCCGCGCGCATCGGCGGCGGAAGGCTCGGGTCGGTGCGAACACAGGGCGGCGCTGTGCAAAACGAGTCCGTCGCGTGCCAAGCCGGTTGGCACGAGTGATGGACGGCTCGCGATGGTGTCGACGTTCCCCGTCGGAACCGCACAATCGTTGTTGCGCGATCACGATGCTTGAATGCTAGGGATGAGGTCGGCGAACCGGCAATCCCCCATCATGGGGGGGACGACAGCGGTGCACTGCCGCAAAGCTGAGCCGTTGGAACGGCGCTTTGCTGCTTCTTTTCGCTTGACCAGACAACAAGCAGCGACGAAGCTTTAAGCCTATAATAATTGCCAATTCCGCGTCGCTGCTCTCGGGCGCGACACGATCTCGCGAGGAACGTTGGTGAGAGCCGAACAGGAGCATGGGGGTGGTCTGCCCGAGAGGCAGCTCGCAGATCAGCTGCTCTCGATCGCCGAGAGCCGGTCCGTTCGGTCACTCGGAATTGCCTGCTGTTCTGCGATTGCGCGCATGACAGGGTCGCCGACAGTCGGTCTCTATCTTCTCGATGGCCTCGCGCCTGAGTTGGTCTACAGCGATCATGTCGCTGAAGGCCTGCTGGAGAACTACAAGGCCGGCTTCTGGAAATGTGATCCCGTGCTCGACTGCATCATGACCAGGGGCTGCGCGGCCGATGGCGAATCCGTGATCGGTCCTCAGCAATGGCGGCACAGTGCATCGTTCGAGATGCTGCACGAATGGGGCTTTGCCTACAACATGGGCGGACCGCTGTGGAGCAGCGACAAGATCGTCGGCGTGCTGTTCACGGCGACGACTAACAAGGACGCACCCTACACGTCACAGACGCGGCAGCGCATGGAGCTGCTGTGCCGTGCCGGCTCGCTCGCCTTGACGAACATGAAAGCCGGCGAGATCGAAGCGCATCTGAGCGTCACTCCGGTCCATGAGCCGGCACCGTTGCTGTCTGCATCGCTTCCGCCACGCTCGGCCGAAGTCGCCGTTCGTGTTTGTCGCGGCCAGACCAACAAGGAAATCGCGCGGGAGATGGGGATCTCGGATCAGACCGTGAAGGAGCATGTCGCAAACCTGTGTCGCCGCTTCGGAGCCCATAATCGCACCGAGCTCGCGGCCTTGTTGCTGAACATGCCTGGCCGGCAATCCGTGACCAAAGCAGAAGTCGCGCCGCGCGCACTTGCCTGTCGCCCTCTCTCCTCTTGATCGATCGTTAACGCCAGCTGCGCCTGTGGGGGCGAGCTCGCCGCGAGAATCCGGGGAAGTCATCGGCGTCTGAGATCAGAGATGATCGAACCGGATCAGGCCATACCGGATCCGGCTTTCCTGATCTCAGTTCGCCCGCGTCCAGGTCGATGACCTGCAGATCATCCCGCCGAGGGCACAGCCCGAGGTCGTCAGGGTGTTGCCCGAGAGGGTCATCTTGGCATCGTAGGTCTTGCCGTCGTCGGGATTGCTGTAGCTGCCGGCCCACGCGTTGGGACCCGTCGACTTCATCCCGGAGAACAATCGCTGGCCGACCTTGGCCGGCGTATCCGTGCCTTCCTTGATCCAGACCAGCGTGCCGCAGACGGCGCCGCCGCAGGGCGCGAACTTCACCTTCGAGGCGCCGCTCTCCCGCAGCCAGACGCCGGTGACGTCATCGGCACGCGCAGCGTTGCCCAAAAGCGCAAGCGCCAAGCCCAGTCCAACGACGAGACTCTGTCGATTGATCATGTACGCCTCTCCCCGGCATGCGAGACGAACGTTTACCTGCGGTCGCGGCGTAGGGCTGCGATCCGTGTCGTCTCTGTCGGTCGTGAGGATAGCAGGATTCGACCGCGCTGCATCTGGTCCGGCGCAGGCCGTGATGTTCGCAGCCGCGGCTCATTTCGCCGCGAGATAGACCTCACCGAGCAGCGACGAGTTCGACCACGGCACCTGCTTGTTCTGGGTGGCGGCGACGACCTCGGCGCGGACGCGCGTCAGCATCTGCTGCACCTCGAGGCCGGGCGTGCCGATGTGTCGCGACAAGGCCGCCGAGAACGGGCTGTTGTCGCCCTGGCCGTCGAGCGCGACCTTGCCGGGCGCCGTGGCGAAGGCGATCAGCGTGCCGGCACCCGACGTCGCGCCGGCCCCGAGCGACGTCGGCGCGGCAAGACCGCTGGCGCTCAGGCTTCGGCTCGCGCCGGCATTGGCTGTCATGGGAGCAGCAAACGGATTGTTGCGGCAGGCGTCGAGGATCAGGATGTTGGTGCGGATCTGGTCATCGAGACCGGCCAGGATCTGGTCCATGTCGATCATCGCGGTGACCACGTCGCTGCCTGCGGAGGGTGCGATGTCCGTCGGCACCAGATAGTTGCGGCCGTCGATCTGCACGCCGTGGCCGGCGTAGAACACCACGGCCATCTGCGCTTGCGCCTGCGCAGCCTCGCGCAGGAAGTCGCGTGTCCTGGCCTGCATCGCCGCGCGATCGAGATCGATGCCCTCGACGACGGTGAAGCCGATGTCGCGCAGGCTCTTGGCAACAATGCGCGCGTCGCGCGGCGGATTGGGCAGCGGCTGCACATGCGCATAGGCGCCGTTGCCGATCACCAGCGCCATGCGCGGCAAGGTCTGAGCCGCTGCCAGTTCGGAGGAGGGCGAGACTGCCGCCGGCTCGGCGCGTTGCGCCTGTGGAGCAGGGGGCTCGGACAACAGCGACAGCCGCACCTTCGCGGTGGCCTGGTTGGCCTTGCTGCCGGCATCGGAGGCGGTGGGCTTCAGCGCCGCGGCATAATCGGCCTTGGCGGCATCGCGCTCGCCCTTCGCCTCATAGGCCAGCGCGCGATGCACATGCGCCGAGATGACCACACTGCCGGGTGGGGTCATCACATTGACGGGTGGATTCTGCGCCAGCCGGACCGCCTCGGAGGCATCGGCGATGGCGCGGTCGACATTGCCCTTGGCGCGCCAGATCACGCTGCGATTGACCAGCGGCGAGGCCAAGGCCGGATCGAGCCGGATGGCCTCGTTGATGTCGGTGAGCGCACTGTCGAGATCGCCGGTCGCCGCCTTGGAGATGCCGCGGTTCTGCCAGGACAGCGCGGATTTCGGCGTCAGCCTGATCGCCTGGTCATAGTCGGCGATCGCCTTGGCGTAGTCGCCCGTGCCGCGATAGGCATTGCCGCGGTTGTGGAAGATCGTGCCGCTCGGCGGGCCGCCCTTGAGCGCGTCGTTGAAATCGGCGATCGCGATCTCATACTCGCCCTTGTCGTAATAGGCCGAGCCGCGGAGATTGTAGATCGCCTGCGCCGGCTGCAGCCGCAGCGCTTCGGTCGCATCGGCGATCACATGGGCGTAGTCGCCTTTCTTGTTCCAGCCGACAGCGCGCCAGAAGTAGATCGTCCCTAACTGAGCGCCGGAGAACACTTTCAGCGCGATGATCTTGTTGCAGGCCGCGATCATCTGGTCGGCCGGCGTGGTCTCGGTGGTGCAGAGCGGGCCGAGCTGGGACTTCGACTGGGCCAAGCTGGGAGGTGCCCAGAGGGCCGTCAGCAGCGGTATCAGCAGCAGGAAAGAGCGGCGCATCGGCAGGGACCGGGGGAAAGCGAGGGCGGGAACCACTCCGGTTTGTTGCGTCCGGGCAGTTCCGGGTTCAGCCCCTTTCCATTGGTGGGCAGAAGGTGCTAGGACGTTGGGCCAACGGGCATCTGCCCACCCTCGCTTCCCACCCCTCCGGCCGCATGAAGAACGACCAGCTGCTCGCCCAGATCACGGAGTTCTGCCGCCAGTCGGACATGGCGGAATCGACGTTCGGCCGCCGCGCCGTCAACGACGGCAAGCTCGTGCAGCGGCTGCGCGAGGGCAAGCGCATCACCATCGACACGCTGGACCGCATCCAGGCCTATATCGCGGCGTCCACCGGCACGCTGCCGCCGCCGCGGCTCGACGTGGTGCCGGAGAAGCGCGACCCCAAGAGCAATTTCCGCTTCTTCGAGAACCGGCAGAAATATCTGCTGTTCGTGCACACCTGCAGCGAGAAGCGGGTGGTCGCCGAGCGCGTCGGCCTGGAGCTCGCTAGCATCCACCCGCGTCCGCCCGCGTTGCGGCTGTTCGACGCGGGCGTCGGCGACGGCACCGTGCTGTCGAAGGTGCTGCGCACGATGCACGGCCGTTTTCCACACATTCCGTTCTATGTCGCCGGCAAGGAGCTGAGCCTCGAGGACGTCCGGCTGACCCTCGAAAAAGTGCCGGACCGGCTGTTCGAGCATCCGGCCTCGGTGTTCGTGTTCACCAACATGAACTATGCCGAGGCGCCATGGCTGACGCCGGCCTCGCCCTCGGTGGCGGCCTCGATGATCTGGCACGAGGTCGTGCTGCAGGGCGATTCCTCGGGGGATTTCGAGGCCCAGATCACGGCGCTGAAGCCGTTCCTGGAGCAGAACTGGCGCGCCAATGTCTCCCAGCGGACGGGCATGCCGGTCTATGAGCGGCCGATCGCGCTGGTGCTGTACCGCGAGGATCACCGCTTCCTGCTCGACAACATCATCCCCAGGGCAGGGCGGGTCGAGGCCAATTTCGACCTGATCATCGCCTCGCAGCCCTACCGGGCGCGGTCCTCGGTGAATTTCCGCGCCAAGCGCATCATTGCACCGCTGGCCCGGGCGCTGAAGCCCGGCGGCCGGCTGATCGGAATCCACTCCCACGGCCAGGATCCGGGCCTGGAAATCATCCAGGCGGTGTGGCCCGGAGAAAATCCTTTCTCGGTCAGCCGCCATGAGCTATTGCGCGCCGTCAAGTACGAGCTGGGCTCCAGTGGGCGGGACTTAAATTTTAACGCCTATGCGGACAATCGCTCGATTTTCAGGTATGAGATGGAGGCTCTGCCCAACGAGGTCACCGGTGCGATCGGAACCTCGACGGCCTTTGCAGCCTGGAACGCGGCGGTGTATGTCGCGCAGATCGAGGAAGACCGCCTGACCGAGGTGGCCCACTCGTCCCGCGCGCTCGACGCCGCCAGAGAGGTCCTGCGAAAGCACAACGGGCTGTGGTTCTACGACGAGTCCTACGTCATCTCGCGGCGTCGCGACTGACATCCTGGGGATCAATCGAGGTCACCTTGAGATCAATACAAACGACCGCCGTGGGCGGCAAAGAAGGGGTTGCTTGATGCGCGCGTCATATCTGTTCACGTCGGAATCGGTGTCCGAAGGCCATCCGGACAAGGTCTGCGACCGCATTTCGGACGAGATCGTCGACCTGTTCTACCGCGAAGGACCGAAGGCCGGCATCGATCCGTGGGCTATCCGCGCCGCCTGCGAGACGCTGGCCACCACCAACAAGGTCGTGATCGCCGGTGAGACCCGCGGCCCGTCCTCGGTCACCAACGAGCACATCGAGCACGTCGTCCGCGAGGCCATCAAGGACATCGGCTACGAGCAGAAGGGTTTCCACTGGAAGACCTGCGACATCGAGATCCTGCTGCACCCGCAGTCCGCCGACATCGCGCAGGGCGTCGACGCGCTGCAGCCGGGCGAAGTCAAGGAAGAGGGCGCCGGCGACCAGGGCATCATGTTCGGCTACGCCACCAATGAGACGCCGGATCTGATGCCGGCGCCGATCTTCTACGCCCACAAGATCCTGCGCCTGATCTCGGAAGCCCGTCACTCCGGCGTCGAAAAGGTGCTCGGCCCGGACTCCAAGAGCCAGGTCACCGTGCAATATGAGAACGGCAAGCCGGTCGGCGTGCGGGAGATCGTGGTCTCGCATCAGCATCTGGTCGAGGACATGACCTCGGCGCAGGTGCGTGAGCGCGTCGAGCCCTACGTGCGCAAGGCGCTGCCGGAAGGCTGGATCACTCCGAAGACGATCTGGCACATCAATCCGACCGGCAAGTTCTTCATCGGCGGTCCCGACGGCGATGCCGGCCTCACGGGCCGCAAGATCATCGTCGATACCTACGGTGGCGCGGCTCCGCATGGCGGCGGCGCGTTCTCCGGCAAGGACCCGACCAAGGTCGACCGCTCGGCCGCCTATGCGGCGCGCTATGTCGCCAAGAACATTGTCGCCGCCGGTCTCGCCGACCGTTGCACCCTGCAGCTTGCCTACGCCATCGGCGTGGCGCGGCCGCTGTCGATCTATATCGACACGCACGGGACCGGCAAGGTGTCGGAGGATGCGCTGGAGAAGGCCGTGGCCAAGGCCATGGACCTGACGCCGCGCGGCATCCGTACCCACCTCGACCTCAACCGCCCGATCTACGCGCGCACGTCGTCCTACGGCCATTTCGGCCGCACGCCGGACAATGAGGGCGGCTTCTCCTGGGAGAAGACCGACCTCGTCGAGCCGCTCAAGCGCGCGGTGTGATGCATACGTCATCTCTCTCCGCGCGCGGGGAGAGATGACAGCCGATGCTTCGCATCGGTGTCGTCAGACTGAAGACGGCGGCAGAAGGCCGCCGTTGCCTCTCCCCGTGAGGAACGGGGGGAGTGATCTGGACTGCGCCTCGACGCGTCTCTCTTCGTTCGTCACGACCAGTTTCGAATTCATCCGACCAGGAAACCCGACATGACCGCCAAGCCAGGCTTTACCGACTACATCGTCAAGGACATTTCGCTCGCCGAGTTCGGCCGCAAGGAGATCTCGCTCGCTGAGACCGAGATGCCCGGCCTGATGGCGACGCGCGAGGAGTATGGCCCGAAGCAGCCGCTGAAGGGCGCGCGCATCGCAGGCTCCCTGCACATGACCATCCAGACCGCGGTGCTGATCGAGACGCTGGCCGCGCTCGGCGCCGACATCCGCTGGGTCTCCTGCAACATCTACTCGACCCAGGACCACGCCGCCGCCGCGATCGCCGCCGCCGGCATTCCGGTGTTCGCCGTCAAGGGCGAGACCCTGGTCGACTATTGGGACTACACCGCCAAGCTGTTCGACTGGCACGGCGGCGGCCACCCGAACATGATCCTCGATGACGGCGGCGACGCCACCATGTACGTCCATCTCGGCCTGCGCGCGGAGAACGGCGACACCGCGTTCCTCGACAAGCCGGCCTCCGAGGAGGAGGAGGTGTTCTTCGCGCTTCTGAAGAAGCAGCTCAAGGAGAAGCCGAAGGGCTACTTCGCCGAGATCGCCAAGTCGATCAAGGGCGTGTCGGAAGAGACCACCACGGGCGTGCATCGCCTCTACGACATGCAGAAGGCCGGCACGCTGCTGTGGCCCGCGATCAACGTCAACGACAGCGTCACCAAGTCGAAGTTCGACAACCTCTATGGCTGCCGCGAGTCGCTGGTCGACGGCATCCGCCGCGGCACCGACGTGATGATGTCGGGCAAGGTCGCGATGGTCGCCGGCTTCGGCGACGTCGGCAAGGGCTCGGCCGCCTCGCTGCGCCAGGCCGGCTGCCGCGTCATGGTCTCCGAGATCGATCCGATCTGCGCGCTGCAGGCGGCGATGGAGGGCTATGAGGTCGTCACGATGGAAGACGCCGCGCCGCGTGCCGACATCTTCGTGACCGCCACCGGCAACAAGGACATCATCACCATCGAGCACATGCGCGCGATGAAGGATCGCGCCATCGTCTGCAACATCGGCCACTTCGACAACGAGATCCAGGTCGCCTCGCTGAAGAACCTGAAGTGGACGAACGTCAAGCCGCAGGTCGACGAGATCACCTTCCCCGACGGCAAGCGCATGATCCTGCTGTCCGAAGGCCGCCTCGTGAACCTCGGCAATGCGATGGGCCACCCGTCCTTCGTGATGTCGGCGTCGTTCACCAACCAGACCCTGGCGCAGATCGAGCTCTACGCCAACAACAAGGACGGCAAGTACAAGAAGGAAGTCTACGTGCTGCCGAAGTCGCTCGACGAGAAGGTCGCGCGCCTGCACCTGTCCAAGATCGGCGTCAAGCTCACCGAGCTGCGTCCCGACCAGGCCGCCTATATCGGCGTCAAGCAGGAAGGCCCGTTCAAGTCGGACCACTACCGCTACTGATCGCAGCGCTCACGCGCGGCGGAGACGACGAAGGCCGGGGCATCGCCCCGGCCTTTTGTTTGTCCAGCTCCGTTCAGCCGCCCGCGCGCGCCGCGCCGTGGCCGCGATGATAGTCGTTCGGCTGCGGCCACGGCCAGCCGGCCAGCCGCGTCCGGTCGGGCTCGTAGATCTCGACGCGCAGCGGATGGCAGGCCGCCGCATCGCTCGAATGCGTCGCGCCGCAGTCGCCGCCCGGGCAGGCCGAGAGCGCGCCAATGAGGTCGATCTCGGCCAGGAACTCGATGAAGTCGCCGGGACGCACCGGGCTCGCCTTCATGAAGTACTGATGCGTATCGCGGGTGAAGCCGGTGCACATGAAGACGTTGAGGACGTCGTGCACGTGATGCTCGACGGCTCGCGGCTCTGCTTTCAGCTCGGCGGCCAGCGCACGCGACAGGTTCGAATGGCAGCAGAAGTCATAGCTGCCGCCGCTGAGCAGGCGGTTGGTGTAGGGATCGCAGCGCGTGCCGATCACGTCGTGGATGCCGGCGCCGTCGGCGTCGAAGCCGTACCAGCCGAGCGTGTCGTAGCTGATCGTGGCCATCGGCCGCAGGTTCGGCATGGTGCTCCACAGCCGGTCGCCGGTGGAGACGTGCGTGGCATGCAGCGCCCGCGTCTTGCCGCTGAAGAAGCGCTCGGACAGATCATGCGCATGCCACAGATTGAGGTCTCCGACCTGCGGGCCCTCGATGCTGACGATGCGGAAGAACTGCCCGCGCGCCACCCGAAAGCTGCGCGCATCGCGCGGCGGCACGATCACCTCGTCGACCTTGCTCAGCGTCTGCCGCGCCGCCTCGAGCATCGTCATGTCCGGCCGCGGCAGCGTGCCGGCGGGATAGACAATGGCGGGGCGGACTGCGCGCCGTGCGGCGGCATCGGCGGGCTCGGGCGGCGATTGTGATGGCATGATCGTCTCATGAGGCGGCAGGTGGGAGACCGTCACCATAGCGCCTCTCGGCCGCTTCTGTCCCGGGCGGCCGATTGCCGTCCGGACGGCCGATCGACTGGCCTGCGTCAGCCGGTCCGTCGCGAGCCCAGCGCCGAGGCGCGCACGGCCTTCGCGCGCTTGGCGGGATGATGCTCCGACCGCGCTGCGATCCGCTTATGCTTCTTCGTCTCCGCCGCCGCGAGCTTCACGGCCGGCGTGCGGTGCTTGGTGTATTCCTCGCCGTCGACCGGGCCGACATGCGGCGGGTCGCGATCGAGATAGGGCCGGCCGATGCCATAGCTCTTGCCATTGGCGTCGACCCACTTCCAGAGCTGCTCGGTCGCGACCCAGCGCTGCGCGCGGGTGGCGCCGTTGACGCTGACGATGTCGGCCGCGAGCCCATGGCCGTAGCCGCCGCGCAGGCTGCCGCCGTGATAGGAGCGGTTGCTGGCGGCCTTCAGCCCGCTGGCGATCTCCTGGCGATAATCGTCGCGGAAGCCGCTGGTGATGCCCGGCGCGAGCCCTGCGGCCTCGGCGGCGTGCAGCGTGTGAAACAGCTTCAGCTTGAAGCCGCGGTCCATGCCGCCGATGACGTATTCCGCCATGCTGCGGCCGACGCGCTCGGCGGCCTTCGGATCCTTCCAGGTGAAATCATTGTCCACGAGCCTGGTGAAGCTGCGCGTCACCTTGACCAAGCGACCCTTGCGCTTGATGGTGACCACGCGGCGCTCGGTCTCCCTGATCTTGTCCAGCTTCGGCGCGCGCTCATACAGCGCGAACAGATAGCGGTCGACGCAGGCGTCGATATCGGGGCACTCGTCGAGGATTTCGATACGATCGGCGCTGGCGACGGTGGGCTTCGGGATGTCGCCTGACGGTGCCGGCGATTCGTCGGCAGGGAGAGCCGCCGACGGCGTGATCGATGCCGTCGTCAGCGCCGTTTCCGACGAGAGCGGCTGCGCAGCCGCGGCCTCGGTCGTGGTCACCGCCGTGACCTCTGCAACGACTGGCGTCGCCGCCTCCGGCTCGGCAGCGCCGGCAGGCCAGGCCATGACGCAGCCGGCGAGGACAAAAGATCGGCACAACGCACGCGTGGTGAACTGCTGCGAGCTCATCATCCGGCCTCCGAGATCCAGGCCCCTGCGAGCAGGAGCGGTCAGGCATCCGATACCTGCGATTGTTCGGTGCCGGGCGGCCGGGCGCAATATCACAGCGTGTGCCGCCGGCAGCTTTTGCGTGACCTGTGACATCAGCGCAACGGCCGCGGATTGCGAGTTCCGTGTGTCGCTTATGAGTTGAGTCTTGGGCGGTCGCGGTGCGCGCGAGGCATCGTCCGCCGCAGCAGCTTGCGCCCGGTCAGCATGGCGCGCGCGAGATTCTCGCCCTGCATCCGGCTCACCAGCACGACGCCGGCGACATGCAGCACGACGAGCGGGATCAAGAGATACGACGTCACCTCGTGGGTGTCCTCGACCCACCAGAGGCCGAAGAAGCGCACGGTGACCTGCATCGCGCCGGTGACCGCGGAGACGATCAGCACGAGCAGCAGCACAAGCTGCATCGCCGTGCCCGCGGGATTGAGGCCGAGATAGCGGCCGGTCTTGCCGCGCCGCAGGCTCCACAAATAAGAGGGCGTCGCGCGCAGCCGCGCCTTGAGGCTGCGAAAGCGCGAATGGCGCGTGCCGATCAGGCCCCAGATCAGTCGGAACGCGAGCAGCCCGAGGATTGCGTAGCCCGCCACCCGGTGCAGCCCATCATAAACGTTCGGCGTCACCCAGGCGATCAGCACCAGCACGGCCAGCAGCCAGTGCCACAGGCGCAAGGGAAGGTCCCAGACCTGCACCGTCTCGGCCGGGTCCGGGGTCTTCACGCTGGCGCTGGGAGCTGTGCCGTGCATCGGTATCATGTCACGTCATCCAGCCGCGCCGGATGACGCCTCTGCCGACTACGTCTCTGCCGCTTACTTGGCGACGGTGTGCTTCAGGCTGAGGTCCTCCGGGCTGTAGAACAGCTCGTACAGCTTGCCTTCCTTGACGCCATACACCTCGTAGCAGCTGCCCTCGATCTTGGAGCGGCGCACCTCGTAGCCCAGCGCCTTGGCCTTCGCCTCGGCCTCGGCGGCCGGCTTCCACTGCGCCTTGTCGAGCTTGGTGCAGTCCTTGTAGCCGTCGGCCAGGGCCGGCGAGATGGCGAAGCCGGCGAGTGCGGCGCCGAGCAGGGCGGCGGTGGTCAGTCTCATCAATCCCTCCAATGAGCAAATTCAAACACGATGCATCGTGGGATCAGGGAAGACGGCAATGGCATGAATGTGTCAACGGAGCGGCAGCTGGAATCGCTCTTAGAGGACTTCCAAATTCGTCCCGAAGCTGCAAAACAAGGGGTGCCGCGCTTGCCCCCGCATCCGCGACGTTAGGTCTCGCTCATCACTTGAAGCCCAGTGCCTTCCGCCACACCGCCTCGAAGTCGGACGCCGAGATCTCTCGCGCGGAAAATCCGCTGAGGGCATTGATCTCGGAAAGCGACGGAATCGTGCCTTCCGGCATGACGTCGCGCCAATTCGCCTGAGCGAAACTGCAGGTCTCGAGCCGGCCGTCGGGATACATCCTGATCCACCGGATCGGACAACGATCGCGGTCGAGCTCGCCATAGCACTCGATTTCGGTATCGCCGTCCGGGGGATTGATCGTGTGCATGTAGCTGTGCGGCGGTCCGACCGACGGCGGCGGAGGCCGGGAGCGAAGATGGTTGATCAAGTCCAGCGCGGCTCGTTGGCTTTCGGGCGGCGCGATCCAGCTCGTCTCCTGCTCGCTCAATCCCAGCGCGGCAAGGAGCTCGGCGACCAGGAGCGCGACGCCATCTGTGGCGAGTTCGGCGCCATCGATGAAGGCGGTCGGCCCCGTCGCGCCGAAATGCTCGATCTGGTGACGCAGCTCCATCAGCAGAACAATGCGACCCGACCCGAGTCTGAGGAGCACGCCTGACGCGTCGCCGAGCCCGCCCTCCTGCCATGCCTCGACCGTCCAGCCGTGGCTTGCCGCGAGCTCCGTCAGTCGCCGTTTCACCGTCACAATGGCCATGTCCACGTTCGGAAAGCGATAGTCGAAGATCTGTTCGGCGTGAGTCATGGAAGGCTCGTCATTGAATGGGCCGGAGGTGCCGATGCTGCGCACATCGAACGCAAAGGGACGATGGTGATCGGTGCAGCACGCCATTGTAACGGGACGGGCCCGCGGATCGTCAACGCCGGCAAGGTGCTCCCTGGACGACGTCTCCGATCTCTGACAAGATCACCGGCATGATCTCACACGTCCACCTCGCAGGCGCGGCCCTCGGGCGCCGAATTATCGACCCGGCCTGATCCGTCGGGCCGGGCGATGCTGCCTGCGAACTATCTGTGAACGTGTCGAGTGCCCGAGCTGGCGCCGGAGGTCTTTCATCATGTCTTCGAACCCACCCACGCTGCACCTGGTGTGCGGCAAGATCGCTGCCGGCAAGTCGACGCTCGTGGCTGAGCTCGGCCGGCGCCCGGCCACCATCGTGGTCGCCGAGGACGACTGGCTGGCGCAGCTCTATCCAGGCGAGCAGACCAGCCTTGCCGACTATGTCCGGAATTCGTCGCGGCTGCGGGCCGTCATGGGGCCGCATGTCGTGGCTCTGCTGTGTGCCGGCGTCTCGGTCGTGCTCGATTTCCCCGCCAACACGCTGGCGAGCCGCGCCTGGATGCGCGGCCTGTGCGAGGCGGCCCGCGTGCCGCATCAGCTGCATCATCTCGACGTCCCCGACGAGATCTGCAAGGCGCGGCTGCGGGCGCGAAACGAAGCGGGTGGGCATGCCTTCACGGTGACGGACGAGGAGTTCGACCTGTTCACGTCGTACTTCGTGGCGCCGACGCCCGAGGAAGGGTTCGACGTGATCGTGCATCGGCCCTGACGTCGCTGGCCGCGCAAGGGCCAGCTCCATCCGCCCGTCATTCCGGGGCATTCGCACGTTCGCGCGAGCGGACGTGCGAATGAGCCCGGAATCCATAGCCACAGGCCGGCATGAGCGGTCAGATCCTCGTGGAGAAATCAACCCACGCTCTAGGGGAGGCGTGGCTATGGATTCCGGGCTCGCGCTGCGCGCGCCCCGGAATGACGCCGGAGAGAGTTTGGCCTTCATCGATGACGACGTGGCGGCGACGCGTTGAACGGCGCGTCTATGCCGCACCCGAGCCGATCCGAAATCTTCGGTTCTGCCGGCCCTTGTTGTCGACCTTCAGAATCCGTATCCGCCGCGCCTTTGCCGTCGAGACCAGATGCGTGCCGCCGCAGGCCTGGCGGTCGAGGCCGTCGATGTCGACGATGCGGATCATGCCGTCGGCCTGGCGCGGCGGGGCGACGGACTTGGCGCGGAAAAGTCCGGCGGTGGCCTGCGCCGCGTCGTACTCCATGTCGAAGGTGAGCACCGGGCGGTCGTCGGCGATCGCGGCGTTGACCGCGTTCTCCACCGCGCGCAGCTGTTCCGGCGCCACCTTCGGCAGATCGAAGTCCACGCTGAACTCGTCGGTGTCGGTCATGCGGACGCCGGTCAGCAGCGCGCCATCCAACAGCGTGTACACCGCGCTGTTGACGAGGTGCGCCACCGTGTGCTGCTCGCACATCCGCTGCCGGAAGGCAGGGTCGACGCGCAACTCGATCGTCCCGTCGGGAATGGCCTCGTCCCCGATCAGGTGCCAGAGGCCCTCGGCGGTCGCCTCGAAGCCCACGACCTCACGCACGATGCCGTTCCAGGCGATCGTGCCTCGGTCCGGCAACTGGCCGCCGCCGCCCGGATAGAACGGTGAGCGCGCCAGCAGCACCGCGCCCGGGCGCGCGTCCAGCGTGGCGATGTCGAGGCTCAGCACCTCGGGATGTTCGACGGCGAAGGGACGAGGAAGAAAGTCGGTCATGCGAATGGGATCGCTGCGTAGCCTGGATGAGCGCAGCGACATCCGGGTTCACCGAGAATGCGCATGAGACCCCGCATGTCGCTGCGCTCATGCGGGCTACGAAGTCTACGCAGCGTCGTTGATCCGTGCAATGTGCCTGCCGTCCTTCACCGGCACGCCGCCACGCTGAACCACGCCATGCGAAACGCGCCGTCGCGCAGGCGCAGGCACACGGTGTCGCCCGGCTGCAGCCGCTCGTGCAGTGCCTGTGGCACATGCGCCTGCGTCGGCGTTGCGAACGGTCCCCAGGCCTCCAGCGTCACCTGGTGGCCCGCGAGCCGGCTGTGGCCGAGGTGTTTTGACAGCACCCGGCTGCGCAGCAGGGCCGGGGCCGAGCGATCGAGTGCGGTGTTGAACTGGCCGAGCGTCCCGAAGGCATAGGCGCCGACGAAGACAGACGCGAGCAGCAGCCGCCAGCCGCGCCGGCGCAACTGGGTTTCGAACCGCATGGCGACGACGAGGAAGATGATGGCGACGGCGATGGCGAACGCCGTGAGCGGCAGCCAACTGACGAGGTTGACATCCGAGAGCGTGCGCGCAGCGAGCGTCCCGGCGGCCACGATGCAGCCGGTGCCGAGATTGGCGCCGTAGCCGGAGCCGAGTCCGATCCTGAACAGGCCGGGGAAGCGCAGCGTGAGGATCAGCGCCAGCAGCGGAATGACGGTGACCACCGCGATCAGTTGCCCGGCCGGAAAACTGGGGAACAGCGACCAGGCTCCCAGCCCGATCGCGGTCAGCGAAAAGCCCAGGGCGATGCGCTTGGCCCGCACGCTGTCGCGTTCCCGGCTGCTGCCGTCGCCGGGCGTCTGCTGAAGCGGGTCGGGGGCGTTCATCGCGAGGTCCGTCT
The DNA here is from genome assembly GCF_051167555.1 of Bradyrhizobium sp. HKCCYLS3077. Taxonomy (NCBI): domain Bacteria; kingdom Pseudomonadati; phylum Pseudomonadota; class Alphaproteobacteria; order Hyphomicrobiales; family Nitrobacteraceae; genus Bradyrhizobium; species Bradyrhizobium sp. HKCCYLS3077. The sequence goes on from NZ_JBNPTH010000002.1 coordinate 763,914, forward strand.
CATCGGGGTCATCTTGATAGAGCAGGAGAGTTGATCGAATGCCAATGCACGGCCGATTTGACAGCGGCGAGCAGGGTTGCAACTGTCGGTGACGAGACGCAAGACGCTCGCTTCAGGGAACGCCAGGACCGCCTCATGTCAACAGAACATGTCGACGTGCTGATCGTCGGCGCCGGACTGTCCGGCATCGCCGCCGCCTATCATCTGCAGCACAAATGTCCGGGCAAGCGGTTCGCGATCCTGGAGGGGCGGGGCGCCATCGGCGGCACCTGGGACCTGTTCCGCTATCCCGGCATCCGCTCCGACAGCGACATGTATACGCTCGGCTATTCGTTCAAGCCGTGGACCGATCCCAAGGCGATCGCCGACGGGCCGCAGATCCTGAAATACGTTCGCGACACCGCGACCGAGAACGGCATCGACCGCCACATCCGTTTCAACCATCGCGTCATCCGTGCGTCCTGGTCGAGCGCGGACGCGCGCTGGACGGTGGAAGCCGAGCGGACGACGGAGCAGGGCACGGACACCGTGCAGATCACCTGCGGCTTCCTGTTCATGTGCTCGGGCTACTATCGCTACGAAAAAGGCTTTCTGCCGGACTTCAAGGGCATGGCGAATTTCAAGGGCCGTATCGTGCATCCGCAGGCCTGGCCTGAGGATCTCGACTATGCCGGCAAGCGCGTGGTGGTGATCGGCTCCGGGGCCACCGCCGTCACGCTGGTTCCGGCCATGGCCAAGACCGCGGCGCATGTCACGATGCTGCAGCGCTCGCCGACCTATGTGGTGTCGCGTCCGGCGCAGGATGCGCTCGCCAACAAATTGCGCCGGCATCTGCCCGCGAGCCTCGCCTATCACCTGATCCGCTGGCGCAACGTGCTGTTCGGGATGTATTTCTTCCAGCTCAGCCGGCGCAAGCCGGAGCGCGTCAAGCAGCTCATCCTCGGCGGCGTGCGCGCCGCGCTCGGCCCGGGCTACGACGTCGCCACCCATTTCACGCCGCGCTACAACCCATGGGATCAGCGGCTGTGCCTGGTGCCGGACGGCGACCTGTTCAAGACCATCCGCGAGCAGCGGGCGTCAGTGGTGACGGCGGGGATCGAGACCTTCACCGAGCGCGGCCTGCGCCTGTCCGATGGAAGCGAGCTCGAGGCCGACGTGGTCGTCACCGCGACAGGACTCGTGCTACAGGTCCTCGGCGGCATCGAAGTGGTGGTCGACGGCCGCAAGATCGATTTCGCCAAGACCCTGAACTACAAGGGCATGATGTATTCCGACGTGCCGAACCTTGCGGCCACGCTCGGCTACACCAACGCCTCCTGGACGCTGAAATGCGACCTGACCTGCGAATATGTCTGCCGCCTGCTCAACTACATGGACCGGCACGGCTACCGCCAATGCGTGCCGCACAATGACGACGCGAGCGTCACGCCGCTGCCGTCGCTGAGCTTCAGCTCCGGCTACGTGCAGCGCTCGATCGCCGAGTTGCCCAAGCAGGGCTCGAAGCGGCCCTGGCGGCTGTACCAGAACTATGCGCTGGACATCGTCTCGTTGCGTTTCGGCAAGGTCGATGACGGGGTGATGCGGTATTCGTGATCTAACATCTGCCTCGGCAGGCCGACTGAGCTTCACCGCGAACTATCTCTCCTCACCCTGAGGAGCCCGCCTATAGGCGGGCGTCTCGAAGGGCGAGGCCCGAGCAGTGGCCTCATGGTTCGAGACGCGCCGCAACGAACACTGCGCGTTGTCTCCACCAGTCCCGCGGCGCTCCTCACCATGAGGTTCTGGCACCCAAGCGGTCCTTGCACACCGACCATGAACACGCCAAGAGGCGTGTTCATGGAGAGGATCGGCACCCGGGGGGGCTTGCGCACCGATCCTGGAACACGCCAGCGGGCGTGTTCAGGCAGAGGTTTTGTCACTGAGACCGGTGCTGCACAGGCAGGACGAACGTCGCCGCCGCGATGACGGTGCGCTCCCTCTCCCCGTGAAGAACGGGGAGAGGGAGCGCGGCGGCGCTCGGGGCGAATGAGCGGGTCACATCCTCGGCTGTCAACACTCACCGCTCCGCCGCGCCCTCGCGCAGCGGGGCGCGGCTGAGGTCGTTGCCGGCGGCAATCGCCTTCTGCATCAGACGCACCAGCTCCTTCGCCTCGGCCCCCGTCAGGCCGCGCACCATCAGCCGCTGCGCAGCCTCGACCGCCGGCGTGATCGCCTCCAGTGTCCGTCGCCCCTCCGCCGTGATCGAAAGCTCCCGCGCGCGCCGGTCGCGCAGGCTCGCTTGGCGCACCACCAGACCCTTCTGTGCAAGGCGGTCGATCACCCCGGTTATGGTGGTTCGATCATAGGCGATCAGGCCGGCCAGCGTGATCTGGTCGATCGCCGGATTGGCCGCGATCGCCGCCAGCGCCGCGTATTGCACCGGCGTTAGGTCGAAGCCGACCGCCTCGACCTCTGCCAGGAACACCGCCACCGCGATCTGCTGAAACCGCCGTGCCAGGTGCCCCGGCATGTCCTGCATCTCGGCCAATCCCGTCTCCTCTGCTTGCTTGACAAGCATACTGATGATCAGCATACTGATCAATAAGGAACAACGCGGGAGGGCGCCACATGCAATTCCATCTCAACGGATTCCAGCCGGGCGACCCTGACATTGCCGATGCCGCCGAGCGCGTGGCGAGCTCGGGCGCGACCGGCGCGCTGCCGGCCGACGTCGACGTCCTGATCGTCGGCTGCGGCCCTGCCGGCCTCAACCTCGCCGCTCAGCTCTCCGCCTTTCCCGAGATCAAGACCTGCATCGTCGAGCAGAAACCCGGGCGGCTGCTGCTCGGACAGGCCGACGGCATCGCCTGCCGCACCATGGAGATGTTCAACGCCTACGGCTTCGCCGAGAAGGTGCTGAGGGAAGCCTGCTGGATCAACGAAACGACGTTCTGGAAGCCCGATGCCGCCGACAGCGCGAAGATCACGCGCAGCGGCCGCGTGCAGGACGTCGAGGACGGTCTGTCGGAGATGCCGCATGTCGTGCTCAACCAGGCCCGCGTGCACGATTTCTTTCTCGACATCATGCGCCGCTCGGCGAGCCGGCTCGAACCGCATTACTCGCGGCGGCTGCGCGACCTCGCGATCGACCCGGCCGCGCCAGCCGGCGCGCACGGCGTGACCGTCAGCTTCGACCGCATCGATCCCGCGCATGAAGGGCAGGTCGAGACGATCAAGGCACGCTATGTCGTCGGCTGCGACGGCGCGCGCAGCGTGGTGCGCAAGGCGATCGGCCGCGAGCTGCATGGCGATTCCGCCAATCATGCCTGGGGCGTGATGGACGTGCTCGCCGTGACCGACTTCCCGGACATCCGCTTCAAGTCGCTGATCCAATCATCGAGGGACGGCAGCCTGCTGGTGATCCCGCGCGAGGGTGGCTATCTCGTGCGGCTCTATGTCGAGCTCGCCAAGCTGGAGGTCGGTGAGCGTGTCGCCGGGCGCAACATCACCGTCGACGAGGTGATCGCCAAGGCGCAGCGCATCCTCGCGCCCTATACGCTGGAGGTGAAGGAAGTGGCGTGGTGGTCGGTCTACGAGATCGGCCAGCGTATCACCGACAAGTTCGACGACGTGCCGGAGGCGGAGGTCGCCTCGCGGCTGCCGCGCGTGTTCATCGCCGGCGATGCCTGCCACACCCACAGCCCGAAGGCGGGGCAGGGCATGAACGTGTCGATGCAGGACACCTTCAATCTCGGCTGGAAGCTCGCCGCCGTGTTGCGCGGCCGCAGCAAGCCGGAGCTGCTGCACAGCTACTCGGCCGAGCGCAAGGCGATCGCGCAGGAGCTGATCGATTTCGATCGCGAATGGTCGGGCATTCTCGCCTCCGCCGCCAAGCAGGGCGGCGCGGATGCGGCGAAGACGCAGGATTATTTCGTGCGCCACGGCCGCTACACCGCGGGCACCGCGACCCGTTACCGGCCTTCGGTCCTCACCGGCGACGCCACCTTCCAGCAACTGGCCGCGGGCCTTGTGATCGGCAAGCGCTTCCATTCTGCGCCGGTGATCCGGCTTGGTGACGCCAAGCCGCTGCAGCTCGGCCATGTCGTGCAGGCGGACGGCCGCTTCCGGCTGTTCGCCTTCGCCGGCACCGAGGACCCGAGCGCGCCGAACGCCGCCATCCACCGCTTGTGCAGGTTCCTCGCCGACGACGCGGCGTCACCCGTGCGGCGCTACACGCCTGATGGTGCCGACATCGATGCCGTCATCGATCTCAGGGCGGTGTTCCAGCAGGGTCATCGCGAGCTTGCGATCCAGGCCATGCCGGCGTTGCTGCTGCCGAAGAAGGGGCGCTACGGCCTGATCGACTACGAAAAGATGTACTGTCCCGACCTCAAGAGCGGCCATGACATCTTCGCCATGCGCGGCATCGATCGCGCAAGCGGCTGCCTCGTGATCGTCCGGCCCGACCAGTATGTGGCCGACGTGATGCCGGTCGACGATTTCGGCAGGCTGGCCGCTTATTTCGCCGGCTTCATGCGGCCCGCCGCCGGAAGGTAAACGAAATGCAAATCACATCGCCGGATTCCCGGCCTTCGCGATAGCCAGATCCAAATCTTTCCGCGCTACAGATTCGATCTCAGGATGGACGATTGAGTGGGCGAGTGGCGAGATGTTGATGTTGGCGAACCGTCGCAAGAGCGAACGTCGGCTGTGCAGGAGGATCGCGAAGATCCATTACGGCAACGGCAGCCTGCCGCGTGACTGCACCGTGACGGATATTTCCGACGGCGGCGTCAAGGTGGTCGCCGAATTCGTCGAGATCCCGCCGCAGTTCACCATCGTGTTCGCGCCCGACCACCAGCGCAAATGCCGGCTGGCCTGGCGCATCGGCTGCGAGTTCGGCGCCGAATTCATCGATTGATTGTTGGATTGAGCCGCGGCCGCCGCGCTCGCTTAACGGGACCTTAGGGTTAATCTGCCAGCGTGCAGATCATCGGTCCCGAAGTAGTTCAGTTGCATGCGTACGCGGCCCTCTCGATCTCTCCCTCTGCGCCGGCCGGCGGCGTTCGCGCTGTGCTTCGGCGTCGTCCTGCTCGGGCTCGGCGCATGCCAGACCACCGACCTCGGCGACATCACCGGCGCGCTCGGCGGCAAGGCTGAAAAGCCGGCCGCGCCGGCGTCCGACCCGCGCGCCGAGCTCGATCAACTCCGCGAGCGTTTCCGCGCCACGCCGAACGATCCCGACATCGCGCTGCGCTATGGCGTCGCCCTGCGTGCCACCGGCCAGCGCGCGCAGGCCGTGGCCGTGCTGGAGCAGGCGACCATCGCCAATCCCGGCCACAAGGGGCTGCTCGCCGCCTACGGCCGGGCGCTCGCCGACAACGGCAATTTCCAGCAGGCCTTCGACGTGCTGAGCCGGGCGCATTCGCCCGAGGATCCCGACTGGCGCATCCTGTCGGCGCAAGGCGCCGTGCTCGACCAGATGGGGCGCAACGAGGAGGCGCGGCAATACTACATCAGCGCGCTGAAGATCGCGCACGATGATCCCTCCGTGCTGTCCAATCTCGGCCTGTCCTACGCGCTGTCCAGCGAGCTGCCGAAGGCCGAGGAGCAGTTGCGCAAGGCCGTTGCACATCCCGATGCGAGCCCGCGCGTCCGCACCAATCTCGCCGTCATCGTTGGCCTTCAGGGCCGCATGAGCGAGGCCGAGACCATCGCGCGCTCCGGCCTGCCGCCGGAGCAGGCGAGCGCCAATGTCGCCTATGTGAAGAAGATCCTGGTGCGCCGCCAGGTCGCGCAGCGCGAGCTCTCGCCGCGCCACGACCGTCCCGTCGCGGGGCAGCCGGACAAGGCGCTGGCGAAGGCGCTCAGCCGCACCGACGACTGAGCGTTATTTCGCGCCGAGCAGCTTTGCGATCGGCGCCAGCAGCGAGCGCTGCGGCTTCGGCTCGACGCGTCCGGTCAGCCGGTTGGCGATCTCCTTGAACAGCTTCGGCGTGCGGCTCAGCGCTCCGACTTCCGCGATCATCTGGCCGTTGTTGGCGGCGGTGCCGAACAGCTTGCAGTCGAACGGGATGATCGCGACCGGCTCGGCCTCGACCGTCTTGGCGAAGCGCTTCAGATCGATCTCCGGCCGCTTCGGCATGCCGACCTGGTTCAGGCAGTACAGCGGCGGCCGATCGTTCGGCCGCGACGATTTGAGCACGCTGAGGAGATTCTTGGCGTTGCGCAAATTGGCGAGATCAGGCTCGGCGACCACCAGGATGTCGTCGGCATTGATCAGCGCATGGCGCGTCCAGGCCGACCATTGGTGCGGCACGTCGAGCACGATGCATTGCTGGGTCAGCCGCAGCGTATCGAAGATCGCGTCGAAGGCGTCGGCGCCGAAATCATAGACGCGGTCGAGCGTCGCGGGCGCCGCGAGCAGGTTGAGATGCTCGGTGCATTTGGCGAGCAGGCGCTCCATCAGCGCGGTGTCCGGCCGATCGGGCTGGAAAATCGCGTTGGCGATGCCCTGCAGCGGATCCTGGTTGTAGTCGAGGCCGGCGGTGCCGAACGCCATGTCGAGGTCGATCACCACGGAATCGAGCGTCAGGTCGCGCGCCATGCTCCAGGCGACGTTGTGCGCCACCGTGGAGGCGCCGACGCCGCCCTTGGCGCCGACCACCGCGATGATGCGGCCGGTGATGACGTCCTCGGAGGCCGAGAACAGGCTGCAGATGCAGCGGATGATGTCGATCGTTTCGACCGGCCCGACCACGTAGTCGTTGACGCCGCGGCGCACCAGCTCGCGATAGGCGACGCCGTCGCTCATGCTGCCGATCAGGACCACGCGGGTGCCGGGATCGCAGACGCTGGCGAGCTCGTCGAGGCCGCCGATGATGTCGCCGCCGGGCTTGGTCTCGATCACGATGACGTTCGGCGTCGGCTGCGAATGATAGGTCTCGATCGCCCGCGCCATGCCGCCGGCCTTGATCGTGATGTGCGCCTTGCCGAGCCTGCGGTCCTGGCTGGCGGCGAGCACCGCCGCCGAGGTCTGGTCGGTCTCGGTGAATGCCTGCACGGAGACGCGCGGCACCGGCGCGATGTGATCGTCGAGCATCGGGCCGCTCGGGCCCGGCTGCTCCTCCTGGCTCTGACGGGACGCGTTGATCATTTGCCTGTTTCGCTGAGCTTGGCCTTGTCGGTCTCGGGATAGGTCACCGCCGTCGACTCACCCTTGCGGTATTTCTCGAATAAAGCGGAGCGGCGCGGCGTGTAGGAGGCGGTCTCCGCGCGCGGCTGCTCGAGATCGGCCGGGTTGTCGATCATCGCGGCGAGATTGCGCTGCGTGGCGCAGCCGAAATTCTGGTAGTGCTGATTGGCGCTGTAGCCGGGGTTGTTGATGTTCGGCCCGAGATCGTCGGGCCACAACCCGCAGGGACCGGCGACAGCGGCGATCTTTGGATAGGTCAGCCGGATGACGGCGAGCTGGCGCGGATCGTCGGGCATGGTGTTGCGCAAGCTGATCGCGTGGCCGGGCACGCCGCCCGCGGTCAGCGTGGCGCGGATCTCGCGATAGGCGTCCGCCGCGGCGCGCGCATTCGAGGTGCCCGTCGGCACCTCCGCGACGATGCCGCCGGTGCCCTCGCGCAGCCAGTTGCGGGCAAGCCCGGCGACATCGGCGCGCTGCTGCGACGTCAGGCCGCCGCGGCCGCTGCCGATGAAGACGACGGTCGACTGCCGGCCTTCCTCGATCGCGATCGGATGGCGCATCTTGTAGTCATCCGGAATGGTCGCGACGACCTCGCCGGTGGTGTAGTTGCAGGCGCCGAGCGTCAGCGCCAATCCGGCGATGGCCGAAAGCCTTTGCAGCGCGCGCCGTCCGTCCCGTGCAGATGATTTCGCCATGATCGTTCCCCGTGCCCCGAAATCCCGCGCCGTCTCAGTCGATGATGAAGCCGAAGCCGGCCGGCTGCCCCGTCGCCGTATCGACCTTGGCGGCGATGCCGTAGAGCCGGTTCATGCGGCCGAGCAGAGCGGACTCCGCGTCGGTGGCCGGCGCGAAGCCGTCATCCGGGCGCGACAGCTCCTTCTGGGCCACGGCGCGCACCACATAGGGCGTCACCATCACCATCAGCTCGGTTTCGTTGTTGACGTAGTCCTGGCTGCGGAACAGCTGGCCGAGCACCGGCAGCTGGTTGAGCCCGGGCAGGCCGTTGATCGCCTGCTTGGTCTGGTTCTGGATCAGGCCGGCCATCGCCATCGAGCCGCCGGAGGGAATCTCCAAGGTGGTCTCGGCGCGGCGGGTGCGGATCGCGGGGATGGTGACCGACGACGTCGAGGCCGAGGTCAGCGCGTAGGACACCGTGATCGCGTTGTCGTTCGACAGCTCCGAGACCTCCGTCATCACCCGCAGGCTGATGCGGCCCTCGCTGAGCACGACCGGCGTGAAGTTCAGCGAGATGCCGAACTTCTTGTAGGTGATCGAGGTGCTGCAGACCCGCGTGGTCGGATCGCAGGAATAGCCGCCGGGGATCGGGAATTCGCCGCCGGCGATGAAGGTCGCGGATTCGCCGGAGATCGCCGTGAGATTCGGCTCGGCCAGCGTCTTCACCACGCCCGCGGTCTCCATCGCGCGCATCGTCGCCGACACCGACGACAGGCCGCCGCCGGTGGCCGACAGGCCGTTGGTGCCGACCAGCGACTTGCCATAGGCGGTGAACGGGTTGGTCTGGTTGAAGTTCACGACCGCGGTGCCGTAGGTCATGCTGGCGCTGAGATCGATGCCGAGCTGCTTGACGACCTCGCGGCGGACCTCGGAGACGTTGACCTTCAGCATCACCTGGTCGCGGCCGCGCACGACGATCGAGTTGACGACCTTCTCGTTGCCGCCGACCAGCCGTGCCGCGATCTCGCCGGCCTGCTGCGCCTCGACCGGGCTCGACACCGAGCCGGTGAGGATCACGCCGTCGCCGACGCCGTCGATCTTGACGCCGGGAATGCTCTGGCTCAGCGCCTGGCGCACGCCGTTGAGATCGCGCTTGATCGCGATGTCATAGGCCGCGACCTGCTGGCCCTCGCCGTCGAAGAACACGACGTTGGTCTGGCCGACGGTGGCGCCGATGATGTAGGCGCGCCGCGCCGATCGCACGACCGCGTTGGCGATCTTGGGATCGGCCACCAGCACGTCCTTGACGTCCTGCGGGAAGTCGACGACGACGGACTTGCCGATGCCGAGCGACAGATAGCGAACCTTCGACGACCCGACCGACACCATCGGCGTGTCCAGCCTGTCCTCGGCCGCCTTCACCGGCGCGAACGCCGGATTGAGCACGAGGCCGAGCGCGGCCGTCACTGAGAGTGCGCGGACGGCCCATGCTCCGAGCGCTGCGCGTTGATGCCCACCCATCATTGTCCCCGTCCTTCTCATCACTTCGCCGCCGACAGCTGGCTCGTGATCCCATAGCGAATGATCTCGATGGCGCTTCCCCGTCGCGCCATCTGCTGCTGCGTGTCGGTCTTGCCGGCGTCGGCCGCATTCACGTCGGCGATGGAGCGCAGCGCCAGCGCCAGCGATCCGGTCTGCCGCGCACGCTGCAGCGTCTCGGCCTGCTCGGGCTTGAGCTCGAGCGTCACGGTCTTGCCGACCACCGTGTTCTGGCCTTCCTTCTCCTTCGGCGCCTGGTCGATCGCCAGCACGCGCACGTTGGAGAGGATGATTTCGGAGGTGACGTTGTCGGGCGCGCCCGGCCGGTCCGGATTCTTGTCGCGCTTCGACAGGATGACGTCGACGCGATCGTTCGGCAGGATGAAGCCGCCGGCGCCGGTCTCCGGCGAGATCTCGGTGGAGATCGCGCGCATGCCCGAGGGCAGGATCGCGGCCATGAAGCCGGAGCCGTCCGCCTTCACCAGCTTCTGCTCGCGGATCGGCTCGCCGATCACGAACGGCGAGCGCGCGATCGAGCCGATCAACTGAGTGGCGGCCTCGGGGCGGTCGCCGCGGCGGATGAAGATGTTGCTCGCCGCTTCAGGCCAGGTCTGCCAGATCAGGTCGCCTTGCTTGATCGGCTGTCCGAGGCCGATGTCGTTCTTGGCCACCAGCACCTCGACGGTCGGCAATTGCGCGACCGGCGCGACCGGGGCCTGCGGCTGGCTTTCGGAGGTGCTGACGAGATACGCCGCAACGCCGCCCGCGCCGAGAGCGATGGTTAATACCACGATGCGTGCGGTCATCATCTGCGTGACTACTCTACTCACTCACAACAGGGGCGACATGCGAGCCGAGTGACAGCTGTCCCCCTCACTAACGACTAAGCGCCAATGGTATAGACAGACTTGAACGCGGCGGACCGCAGCCCCTGCCTCAAGCAACGATTGTGCAAGTGGTGAACAGGTTGTTAGCGTGCAAATAATGAAACGCCGCGAATGTGTTAGCACTTTGCGCGCAGCGCGCCTGCACGCATCCGTCGGCGCTCACTCGGCAGAATGAGATCGTGAGTTGCAGCGGCGCCTCAGTGCCGATTCCGTTAAGCTTGATCGTTTGCTAACAACTCGCGCGAGGAACGTCGCCGACGCCGAATGGTTGTGCGGTGGCGCGGATCGGCCGCGCGCCATTTGCATCCGCGCCGCGCGAGCCACGTACGCAGCGCCTTCGATGGGAGACGAGATGTCGCCACGTCATTCCGCGCTGCACCGTAGTCAGACGGAGCGGCATCTTCAGAAAGCCGAAACGGGTTGGACCTACGATTCCGTTGGGCGGGATTTCCGTCCTGATTTTCAGAGTTCCTTAGGATTTTGCGCGCACCGTCCGGCCATGATGGCTGGGTTCATGCGCGGCGTATTTTGCTCGAAAATACACGCAGAGATTGCATTGCCTGCGCCGTGCCGCGAGCCGCGGCCGGCGGTCGGGAGTCACGGGGATGGATGGGGGGTGAGGGGAGGCGTGCAATGTCGGTTGCTCGATTCCTGAAGCAGCGTGCGGTCCGGATCCAGACGGTCGGCACCTACACGCTGCCCAACTGGTATGATCCGCAGGGGAAGCTGCGCTCCTTCGCCTGCCGCACCACGCGCGTGTCGCCGTTTCGCGCGCTGCTCGACGTGCCCGTGGTCGGCAAGGTCGGTGACCGCCTGACGTCGTACTTCCGCGACTTCGGCAAGTTCGAGGGCGAGATCAGCGACACCGTGCATGGCGGCTTCCTGCTCGAGCTGGAGATGACGAGCGCCGAGCGCGCCAAGCTCGCCGAGAAGCTGGTGTGGCTCGAAAAGAAGCAGAAGGACCCGTCGATCCGCGATTCCCGCCGCGACGCGCGCTTCGTGCCGAACTCGCCGCATTCCGAGCTGACGCTCGCCGACGGCAGCTGCATCCCGTGCCTGGTGATCGATGCCTCGATGTCGGGCGCGGCCGTCTCGGCAGCCGTCCAGCCGGAAATCGGCACGCCGCTCGCGGTCGGCAGCTGCATCGGCCGCGTCGTCCGGCATTTTCCCGACGGCTTTGCCGTGAGGTTCGTCGACACGATCCCGGCGTCCTCGGAGCTCGAGCGTCGCGTGATCACGCCGCCATCCCGCCCGACGCGGCACAAGCTCGCTACGGAGCATGACGACCACCGCGTCGAGGCGCCCGAGGATTTCTTCATGGTGTGAAGGCCGGCGGCCCGATGGAAGGCGTTCTCACCGCGCAGACGGTTTTTCACCCTCCCCTCGAGGGGGAGGGTCGCCTCACGGAGCGCGAAGCGAACCGTGAGGCGGGGTGGGGTGATCTCTCCACTCGCGCCAGCGTCTGCGGAAAGATCACCCCACCCCGCTCGCCCGCGACCGACCCTCCCCCTCCAGGGGAGGGTGGGCATCCCGGCGCGATCGGCGTCGCCCTCCACGGGCCGCCGCGCGTCACCGATTGCGTCCGCCGAGCAACATCCGCAGTTTCGCGTATTGGGTGAAGGCACGAATCCGGGCAAGGGGAACTGGCAGGCGTCCGCACGGTTAACGCGCTGTTAAGCGGCGTCGTGAATGCTTTGCGGCGCCGGGTGCAATGCCAGGAGGACCAGTCCCATGGAGGCCCAGAAGACCGCGGTGGACGCCATCGTCGTCCTGACCGGGTGCGAGCGTGAGGCGGTCGCCGCCTTCATCCGCCGGATGTATCTCGCCGGCGTGCGCGATCCCAAGCGGCTGACCTTCAAGGGGCTGCAGGAGATGGCGCGGGGCTGACCGCGCCAGGCCGACGGCGGGCGCCGCGACCGCTCCGGCTGTTGCCGCCAGGGCACGCCGGGCGATTATTGCGGTGCGTTTCCAATCACAACTCGTCCCCCGGGGGATGCAGCCTGCCGCGCTTCCGGCTAAATTAAGGCTTTGCGGCTGGCATCAGATTACCGTTTTTCCTCGCCCACAAGGCGACACGGTTGTGCGCAACACGCTCTGAGCGGCCGGATCATGGGGACCGGGCATGCTCAGTCAGATCTTCGCGCCACAACTCGTCGGCCTCTACATCCTGATCGGGGCCACCTTCTACGTCCATTTCCGCGGCAAGGAGCGGCTGCGCTTCGCGCGCCAGCTCGGCGATCACTCGACCTATCTCGCCCCCTACAACGTGCTGATGTATGCCGGCTCGGCCGTGCCGAACACGCCGGTGATCCCGGTCGAGCAGTTTCCGGAATTGCAGAAGCTCACCGACAATTGGCAGGAGATCCGCGAGGAGGCGGTGCGCCTGTTCGACGAAGGCTTCATCCGCGCGGCCGCCAAGAACAACGATTGGGGCTTCTATTCCTTCTTCAAGAGCGGCTGGAAGCGCTTCTATCTGAAATGGTACGACGACTTCCTGCCATCGGCGCGCACGCTGTGCCCGAAGACGGTGGAGCTGCTTAACTCCATCCCGAACGTCCACGGCGCGATGTTCGCGATGCTGCCGCCCGGCGGCAAGCTCGGCGCCCACCGCGACCCCTTCGCCGGCTCGCTGCGCTATCACTTGGGGCTCGTCACCCCGAACTCCGACAAGTGCCGCATCCTGGTCGACGGCGTGCCCTGCGTCTGGCGCGACGGCGAGGCCTTCATGTTCGACGAGACCTTCATCCACAGCGCCGAGAACGCCACCGACGTCAACCGCATCATTCTGTTCTGCGACGTCGAGCGCCCGATGAAATACGGCGTCTTCACCGCCATGAACCGCTGGGTCAGCCACCACATCGTCAAGGCCTCGGCGACGCAGAACGTCGAGGGCGAGCAGGTCGGCGTGCTCAACAAGGTGTTCGGCAAGCTGTACGAGTTTCACCTCGCCACGCGCAAGGTGAAGGCGTGGAACCGGACGGTGTACTACGCGGCGAAGTACACGCTGACGGTGGCGATCGTCGGCGCGATCGTAGTGTCGGCGTTCCGGTGAGGGGGCGATAGAGTAGAACGAATGGCGAGTAGCGATGCCACTTGCGGAAAGTCGGCGTCGACATTATCGAGAACACCGCGCGGGCTGCCACTCACCGGCCGGCGGCCTAAGGAACTCTAAGTGCGCGTCGGGCACTTTAAGCCCCCGTTCTCATTCAAAGAACCAGAAGAGCCTCGACTTCCACTGCACTGCGGCTGTCGAAAACGCCATTCCCGACGCAGCTATTAGGACCCGCATCCGGTTTCGCCTTCCTCTTTGACCATGTCCAAAAGGTCACGTTCCTGCTCCTCAATTGGAAACTTAGACAGCATGTAGCTCTGTTTAAGTGCGAGGTCGGTAAGCATCGTCTTGTATTCGGGCGCCAAATCCAAAAACTGAGCTCTTGACCATTCACTCTGCTGAACAACGAACACGCTCGCTACAAAATCGCATCGCGCCCAAAGGTACTCAAAAAAGGCTCTCTTTAGGTTCTCAAGAGACTTATGCTGACGGACGTCACATCGAGTTTTGATGTGATCAAATGCGGCTTCAATCTCGGTAGAAACTCGTTGAACCGCGTCGTCCATGCCTTCACCGTCCTTAAGCGAGGCATACTTCGGGCTCTCCAGAATGGAAAGATACTGTTCTTCAAACTGAGACGTCAACCAAAGCGCGTCTTCCACGCACTGAAGCGTGTCATCTTCGCTACCATCGACTAAATCAAGAACGTCGTTCTCGTGAATAAGTCTATGGCGCGCATCAAAGATGCGCTCCAGGCGGTCAAGCTTGCATACATACTCTTTTCTTAGTGCAATGTCGCCGCCTATTCGGACGTTCATGAAGTCCCAAGGAAAATCGTGTTGTTTGCCGGTGAGGACAGAAAAGAAGTGACAAGCTCTTTCGCGATAGGCCGCCAAGCTCGATACTGAAATACTCGCCGCGACGATGTCGGCCAGACCAAAAGTCTTGGTTGTTGCCGAGATCAAAGTATCTGTGTCTACCTGAATGTCTTTATAGAGCTCTCGTAGGATGTCTGGAAAGTCATCGAATGCTTCTGCGGCAGCGGCGTAAAGATACTTGATGTGGCTCTCCAAGCACGTGCAAATTCCGACACGAAGGTACTTTTGGTACGACGCTGGAGCATTTGCATAGTCGACTTTAAGCTGCCAAAGACGTTCCTCAGCCACTCCCGCTGCATCAAGATAGCTGGCGCCACCTCTGCGTTTCGAAAATTCGGCTATCTTTAGTTGAGAGGCGAGTCGTCTCGAATTCTTCGACATCGGCATCTTTCAAGCAGTTGGTTCGCGTTGTCGAGTTAGTCTCGATCAACAATATGCACTGATCGAAGTTAGATTGGGTCGATGATCAAAAAGAGGTGTATTGTTTGCGCAGACGGTTAGCCCACGTTCGAGTAATGCGTAATCTAGATTGTCTCGTCTCCTTGCCGGTTATAGGACGGATCTACCGATTGTCGACGAGGTTCAGCTTGTCAAAGAAAATTCTATTCCGCTTTGTCGCGTCGCTTAGCATTTTGGTGTAATCCATCACCTCGTAATACACTTTGTGGTTTGCGTGGTAGCCGTAAAACCCTTGCTGGTCTGGAGTTGGTGTTGCGTTAAAGTCAATCAGTATCTGCCTAAGACGCGGGGTGAGGTCCGCTACAACAAACACCATTGCAGGGATTTCGGCGCTTGCTATAGGGATTTTTCGTCCCTTGTGTTTATACTTTCCACTACGAATGGCATTGATCACCTTTGCTGCTTGCAGCACTGGGTTTTCGTCGCCGTTGTATTTCGTCCGGCCGGGCTGCTTAAATTCGATAACGATTATTGAGTTTAGCGGGTGGCCCTGATCGGGCCGCTCATCGCTGAAGATGATCTTTTCGTCGAATATTACTATATCTCCCCGTTGGTTGTCGTCGGCTTCGATTACGCTTATTGCCTTGTTCCGTTTATCCGAAGAAATGAACGAGTGGAATGTAAGTCTCTCGTCTATGATCCAGAGGTTTTGTTCGCTGGAGGGAATGTCGTCAGAGGTGTACTGCATTGGGAAGACTAAATGATGTACAACTTTTTCCAGCGGATAGTTTTTCTTGTCGTCTGGTAACTTGATCGCGCGCTCTAGAAAATCCAAAATAATGCGACGGTGTTGAACGTATTGGGCGAGCGCTGATACTCCGAGCTCGTTGTATCGATCGAGAAAGTCGGTGAATTCCTTGTGGTATGTCTCGTAATCGGTGATTTTGCCTGCTTCGCGTATGATGCGCGTACTCTCTTTTTTCAATTCGCTCTCGCGAAGATAGAGTTCTCGATGAAGTGCGGCCTCCATGTCGGATCTAGACGGAGTGGGCGGTAGTTTGTCGATAAAGGAATCGGCATGTTTCAGAAGTATGCGATACTGAGGAGCTTCCTCGCGGACATATTTTCTGATCCGCTCAAGCTTCAGAGAATTGATTGAGCTAATTACGTCTCTAAGGTCGTCCTGTACGAGGGGGATAGCTTTGTTTCGAATGTCGGCTCTTGGTATTAGCTGTTGAGCTTCCAAGGGCAGTTCGAGCTCTGCGTCCTCGGAGTCGCCAAAATCAAAATCCGTTCGGTTGTTGTTGACGTGGTCCGTCAGGTACTGCCCTTGGATAATGCCGAGGTAGAAAAATGGGGTCCCGTTTTCGTCTTCGAGGCGAGAGCTTAGATTCGGGAGGTGGTCTGCCAGTCGATCGCTTAAAACGGACCTTTGATCTGCCGCGTATACGAGCTTGTGCTTGGTTGCGCGGGATGTTGGTAGGCGAAAGCCGTGTAGAGTAAACGTATGTGAAGCAATTTCGAATGAATGGAAGGAGGCCGACGACTTGTAATCATCACGAAATATTGCATTTAGGTCATGAGACTGACCTAGATCAATCAAGCTTATCGAGGGGCATTCGCTGTCCATAAAGACGAGAATGAAGTGCTCAATCAGCTTTTGTATCAGGCCCTCGGTAGTTCTCGGGCATTGATCCCGGTACGGACGCTTGAGGCCAATTAATTCTACAGACGTTCCCGATTGCTGCTGGTCTGCCTTCTTTGGCAATCCTCGTTCATCATCGTCGTCGTAGTTCTCATCGAATATGAACTCGCGTGTGTGCGCGCCGGTTGCGTCGCAAAATGTGCTCCGGATCTTTGCGTGACCAAATGCTTTCAGCCACGTAAAACGCCCCAGCCCCTTTCCACCTCTAGAGAGCTTGTGGGACGAGTAGGCTGTGTTGAACGAGTCGTAGTTGTCGTCGTCTAATCCGATCCCGTTGTCTATGATCTGAAATCCAACAATAGTTGGAGTATCGATTCCAAGCTCGTCGTGGTTCCGGCTTACCTCTATCCTAACTCGCCCCGGGGTATTCGCAGGTAGCTTCGCCTCTTTGATCGCTTGGAGCGAATTCATAATCGCTTCGAATAAGGGGAGAAGCGGTCGCCAGGCGTGAACGGTTGTCTGTCGGACTTGATTCGCTAAATTGACACGTATCGACATCGGTTTGCTTGCCAAATGGTTTTATCGTTGATCGTCTTTTAGTAGAATTCTGACCAACTTTCCATTAGGGTTGTGTGGTTGTCTAGGCGTTCTGCAATGTTTGAAGGCCCGACGGTTCGCCCTTGGTTTTGCTGTAGTGCTTTCGGGAACATAAGTGCCTGTCGGGCAAATCACAGAAACCGACAACATGCTGTCAAGTGATTCCGAAAAACATAAATCGCTTTCTTTGCTCCCCAAATCAGGATTACAGTTCGCCCATCCCGTTGCACGGTAGGGGACGGTTCGCGGTCGTCACGGACGTTGGCAGCGGGAAGCGGTGGACGCGGGCGGCGGCGTGTGATGAGCACGGACGAACGTTTGTCTCGTGGACGGTGAAGGCGTGTGGTTCTGATACTCCGATGCTAGTGTCAACCCGGCGGCGATGCCTAGCGGCGTCGCGTTGGGGATGGTGGCCAGAAAGCCCGGTGCACCAGGAAGAGCGCGCTATAGCCTGTTAAAACCATCGCGCGGGGAAGGCCGGGTGTGTTCGGCCAGACCTGTGGTGACTGCCGCCTGCTTTTTTGTTTGCAGGCGGGCCACGGGCGCGGCCAGCGCCCGGCCTTCCCTGCGCCCTCCATTTTGGAAGAGGGCGGGAGTTGGAGCATCACTCGGGCGCGGGATGCGTCGCGAGAAGGTGGATGCTTGTTTCCCTGATAGCCCGATGCTGTTTGAGATTGTGGATCAGTGTTGCCGCTTGCGTCATTGCGAGCGGAGCGACGTGTCCGCCGAAGCCCGGAGGGCGCAGGCGGAAGCCAGAGTCCTCGTGACGCCCTGGATTGCTTCGCTGCGCTCGCCATGACGGAAGGACGAAGTGCGCCGCGCGGACGGTGAGCTCCCCTCCCCCTTGCGGGGAGGGGTCGGGGGTGGGGGTCTCCGGGCGATGAATTTTCTTGGGGTGCGTGGAGTTTTTTCTTTGCAGGCGCTGTGAGGACATTGCGCCAGTTGGTCGTGGGCCGATCGAGAGAGCGGAGTTCGGGGACCCCCACCCCCGACCCCTCCCCGCAAGGGGGAGGGGAGTGGACCGGCCGTGGTGTGAGAGTGTGGCCGTTGCGGGACGGCGCGAACGAAAAAGGCCGCGCTGGGCGCGGCCTTTTGGAAGGTCTGCGGCGCTGAGGCCGCCTTGCGAGGCGCGTCGGCTTACTTCGCCGCCGGCCCGATGCTCACCTTCAGCGTGCCGACGCCATCGACGCCGCATTCGATCTTGTCGCCGGCGACCACGGCCGCCACGCCAGCCGGCGTGCCGGTCATGATGATGTCCCCGGCCGCCAGCTCGACCTGCTGGGAGAGCTTCCAGATGATCTCCGGCACGTTCCAGATCAGCTCGGAGAGGTCGCCGGTCTGGCGCTCGGTGCCGTTGACGGACAGCCAGATTTTGCCTTTCGCGGGATGGCCGATCTTGGACGCGGGCACCACGGCGGAGCAGGGCGCGGAATGGTCGAACGACTTTCCGACTTCCCAGGGGCGCTGCATCTTGCGGGAGGCGAGCTGCAGGTCGCGGCGGGTGAGGTCGATGCCGACGGCGTAGCCGTAGACATGGTCGAGCGCCTTGTCGGTCGGAATGTTGAGGCCGCCGCTCTTGAGCGCGACCACCAGCTCGACCTCGTGATGCATGTCCTGCGTCAGCGGCGGGTAGGGGATCACGGCGCCCTCGGGCGCCAGCATGTCGGCGTGCTTGGCGAAGAAGAACGGCGGGTCGCGCTCGTCATTGCCCATCTCGCGGATGTGCTCGAGATAGTTGCGGCCGACGCACCAGATGCGGCGGACCGGGAAGACACCGGCTTCGCCTGTGACGGGAAGGGAAGGCTGCGGGAAGGCCGGGATGACGGTGGAGCTCATGAAAGGTCTCGATGCGGTGAAATGGGCTTGTCAGGACGTTGCAGTCATGGGGATGACGTTCGGCCCCATGTCGCGCTGTTGCAGGCGGAAGAACGAAGCATAGCGGCCGCCACGGCGCAACAGATCGTCATGCCGGCCCCGTTCGACGATCTCGCCGGCCTCGACCACGAGGATGGCGTCGGCGTTCATGATGGTGTGCAGGCGATGCGCGATCACGATCGTGGTGCGGTTCTGGCAGAGATGCTCGATCGCCTCCTGCACCTGGCGCTCGGATTCCGAGTCCAGCGCCGCGGTGGCCTCGTCGAGCAGGATGATCGGCGCATTGCGGACCAGCGCGCGGGCGACCGCGATGCGCTGGCGCTGGCCGCCGGAGAGCTGCGTGCCGTGCTCGCCGACCGGGGTGTCGTAGCCGAGCGGAAAGCCCATGATGAAGTCGTGCGCGCAGGCCGCCTTCGCCGCCTCGATGATCTCGGCCTCCGTCGCGCCGGGCTTGCCGAAGGCGATGTTGGCGCGGATGGAGTCGCGGAACAGATAGACGTCCTGGCCGACATAGGCAGTCTGCTCGCGCAGGCTTCGCCGCGACACCTGCGCGATCGACTGGCCGTCGATCAGGATGTCGCCTTGGGTCGCCTCGTAGAAACGCAGCAGCAGCGCCAGCACGGTCGACTTGCCGCCGCCGGACGGGCCGACCAGCGCGGTGACCTTGCCGGGCTCGGCGACAAAACTCATCCGGTTGAGCACCGGCTCGTTGTCGCGATAGGCGAAGGAGACGTCGCGCAGCTCGATCTTGGCTTGGCTGAGCTTCAGCGCCGGCTTGTCGTCATCGGGCTTTTCGCTGGCCGGGCTGTCGACGACTTCGAGCAGCATGCGGGCGCCGACGAGCTGGCTGTTGAGATCGATGTTGAGCCGGGCGAGGCGCTTGGCCGGCTCGGTCGCCATCAGGAAGGCGATCATGAAGGAGAAGAACTGGCCCGGCGTGGCGTCGAGCGCGACCACGGAATAGCCGGCATACATCAGGCAGCCGGCGACGGCGAAGCCGCCGAGCATCTCCATCAGCGGGTTGGAGCGGTTGGAGACGCGGGCCATCTTGTTGGCGTTCTGCTCGACCGCGGCGATGTTGGCATCGATGCGCGCGCGCATCGTGTCCTCGAGCGTGAACGCCTTGACGGTGCGGATGCCCTGCAGCGATTCCTGCATCGTCTCCAGGATGTCGGCATTGCCGGTGAACTGGCTGTAGGCGAGGCCCTTGATGCGCTTCACGAGCTTGCGCAGCACCAGCATCGCCGGCGGCACCACGAGCAGGCCGAGCAGCGACATCCAGGGATCCTGCAGCACCATCACGGCGATCATGCTGATCAGCGTGATGAGATCGCGCCCGATGGCGTTGATCAGCATGCTCAGGATGTCGGTGATCGACTTGGCGCCGGACGTGAGGCGGGCCAGGAACTCCGAGGAATGGCGCTCGGAGAAGAAGCCGACGCTCTCGTTCATCAGCTTGGCGAACAGCTGCCGCTGGTTGTTGGCGAGGATGGCGTTGGAGATCTTCGACAGGATGACGGCGTAGCTGTAGGTGGTGATGCCCTTGACGAACAGCAGCAGCACGGTGACGCCGGAGAGCGCGACGATGCCGGGGATGCTCTTCTCGACATAGGCCTTGTTGATGACCTGGCCGAGCACGTAGGTCGCCGCGGCGCTCGCTCCGGCGGCGACCGCCATCAGCGCGAAGGCGGTGAGATAGCGGCGCCAGTAGACGAGGCCCTGTTCCATCACGAGGCGGCGGATCAGGATCGCGGCGCCATAGGGATCGTCGGTGATCTTCTTGGGAAATTCGGCCATTCTGGTCCCTGGCCGCCCCTCGGCAAATCGCCGGAGCGGACAGGTGTGCTTGCCCGCTCGGGGCGGCTTTTTCAAGCCCCCCGTTCTCCGGCTAAGTGCTTGATTCTACGCCGAGGCCCGCTGCAAGGCGCCGCTGTGGCGTTCCAGGAACAGTTTCTCCTCCCAGGCCAGCGCATGGGCGGCGATGGTTTCCAGATTGTCGAAAGCCGGCGTCCAGTCCAGCAGCGCCTTCATGCGGCTGGTATCGGCGACCATGCTGACGATGTCGCCGGCGCGGCGCGGCATCGACTGGGTCGGGATGGCGCGGCCGGAGACGCGGCGGACGGCCTCGATGGTCTCGAGCACCGAATAGCCGCGGCCATAGCCGCAATTCAGCGTCACCGAGGCGCCGCCGGTGCGCAAATAGGCCAGCGCGGCGCGATGCGCCTGGGCGAGGTCGCTGACATGGATGAAGTCGCGGATCGCCGTGCCGTCCGGGGTCGGATAGTCGGTGCCGAAGATGTCGATCTTGGCGCGCTGGCCGGTGGCGACCTCCATCGCGATCTTCATCAGATGCGTGGCGCCGACGGTGGCGAGGCCGATGCGCCCCTGCGGATCGGCGCCGGCGACGTTGAAATAGCGCAGCACGACATAGTTGAGGTCATGCGCCGCGGCCGCATCATGCAGCATGATCTCCGCCATCAGCTTCGAGGTGCCGTAGGGCGAGGTCGGCCGCGTCGGTGCGGTCTCGAGAACCGGAACCTGCTCGGGCTCGCCATAGACGGCGGCGGTCGAGGAGAAGATGAAGCGGCTGATGCCGCGCTTGACCGCCGCATTCAAAAGGCTGCGCGTGGTCATGGTATTGTTGCGGTAATACAGCAAGGGATCCCGCACCGACTCCGGGACCACGACCGAGCCGGCGAAATGGATGATGCTGTCGACGCCGTGCTGGCTGATGACGCCATCGATGAGGTTCTCGTCGCCGGCATCGCCGATGAACAGCGGCACGCCCTCGGGCACGAAAGCGGAAAAGCCGGTGGAGAGGTTGTCGATCACCACGACGTTCTCGCCGGCTTCGGCCAAAGCGAGCACCATGTGGCTGCCGATATAACCGGCGCCGCCCGTCACCAATACAGTCATCGTTCGCCGCAATCCCTGTTATTTTCAGGCACGGTAACGCCAATGAAATGAAGGACTTCTTGAACGGGGATGCGAACTGGCGGCGGTGCTCAATGTCCCGTATAGGGAACCGCTAAAATTGGAGTGATTGGGTGGGTTCCGAGCCGTTTTCCGCCGCCGATCTCGACGTGATCGTGCCGAACCTGCACCGGCGCTATTCCGGCGTGACGGCCACCAACCGCATGGTGGCGCCGAAGCTGGCGAAGCTGGTGCGCGCGGCGTGGTTCGGGTCGTATGCGCCGGAGGGGATCGCGCGGATCGGCATGGCCGACGTGATGAAGTTGTGGGGGAGGCGGCGGCCTTTGATCTGGCACGCGCGCCGCAATGACGAGATGATCGTCGGGGTGATGATGCGCGCGCTGGGCTGGCCCTTTAAGCTGGTGTTCACGTCCGCCGCGCAACGCCATCACAGCTGGATCACGCGCTGGCTGATCCGCCGCATGGACGCGATCATCGCGACGAGTGACATCTCGGCGTCCTATCTGAAGCGCGAGGCCGTTGTGATCACCCATGGCGTCGACACCGAGGTGTATCAGCCGCCCGTCGATCGCGCGGCTGCCTTCGCCGAGAGCGGACTTCCCGGCAAATACGCGATCGGCTGCTTCGGCCGCGTGCGCGCGCAGAAGGGCAGCGACGTGTTCGTCGCCGCGATGTGCCGGCTGCTGCCGCGCTATCCGGATTTCTCCGCCGTCCTGGTCGGCGCCGTCACGCCCGAACAGATGCCGTTCGCGAGCGAGCTGAGGAAGCAGATCGCCGCCGCAGGCCTGGAGCAGCGCATCGTCATCACCGGCGAGCTCGACATCGCCGAGGTGCAGCGCTGGTACCAGCGGCTGACGATCTACGCCTTCACCTCACGCAACGAAGGTTTTGGCCTGACCCTGATCGAAGCCATGGCCGCCGGCGCCGCGCTGGTGGCGGCACGCGCGGGCGCCGCCGAGATCGTGGTGGAGGACGGCATCACGGGCAGGCTGGTGCCGCCGGGCGACGTCGATGCGCTGGTCACAGCACTGGAGCCGCTGATGCGGGATCCGGAAGCGGCGCACGCGCTGGGCGAGAAGGCGCGAACGCGCGTGATCGAAAAATTCAGCCTCGAAGCTGAGGCCGAGAAGATCGCTGCGGTCTATCGCGGCCTGGTCTGAGCGATGACGTCAGCGACGAACGCATCGAGGTCGCCGCCGGCGAACAGGAAGCCGGGCAGGCCGGCTGCCTCGGCGGCGGCGATATCGGAGGCGCGATCGCCGATCACGAAGCTGCCCTCACGCTGCACGGGCCAGTGCTGCATCAGGTCGAGGATCATGCCCGGCTGCGGCTTGCGCCAGGGATGCTCGCGCAGATATCGCGCGACGGAGCCCTCGGTATGGTACGGGCAATAACGGATGTCGTCGATCACGGCGCCCTGCGCTGCAAGCTCCGCGCGCATCCAGTCATGCAGGCTGAGCACGTCGTCCTCGCTGAACAGCCCGCGCGCCACGCCGGACTGGTTGGTGAACAGGAAGACGTGATAGCCGGCCTCATTGAGCCGCCGGATCGCAGGCCCCACATTCGGCATCCAGCGGATGCGGTCGGGCGAGCCGATGTAGTTGTCGTCGTGATTGAGGACGCCGTCGCGATCGAGAAACGCCGCGGGCTTGAGCTGCACTGTGGTCATTCAGGTCTGGTCTCGCATCAAGGCCACCTCGATGGTCTCGCAAATGCCGTGCGCGGTGGCGAGGTGGATCTGCTGGACCAAGGGCGTGTCGTCGCTCGGCGCGACCAGCAACTCGTCGCACAGCTCGCCCATCGCGAGGCCCTTCGCGCCGGTGAAGCCGATCGTGACCAGCCCACGCTCGCGCGCCTTGCGCAGCGCGTTGAGGATGCTCGGCGAGCGGCCCGAGGTCGAGATCGCCAGCAGCACGTCGCCTCGTGCGCCGAGGCCTTCGACCTGGCGGGCGAAGACGTGATCGAAGCCGTAGTCGTTGCCGATCGCCGTCAGCGCCGAGGTGTCGGTGGTCAGTGCGATCGCGGCATAGGCCGGCCGCTCCTGCTTGTAGCGGCCGACGATCTCGGCGGCGATATGCTGCGCATCCGCCGCGCTACCGCCATTGCCGACGATCAGCAGCTTATGGCCGCCGCACAGCGCCGCGATGATCTCAGCCGCGATCCGCTCGGCGCTCGCGAGCAACGCGGCATCGCCAGCGGCGCGCGCCATCGCGGCTTGCGAGCGGGCGAGATGGCTGGCGATCAGGCTGTCCGGTACGGAGGTCACGGTGCTGGCTCGGATGGCAACAGGGCCGGTGTAGGGGGCGCGGCGTTGCCGCGCAAGCTAGGGTCCCACCGGGATCGCGGCCTTGGCCAGGATCTGCTGCGCAAGCGTCGCCACGTCGGTGGCCGGGATGTCGCGCATGCAGCGGTGGTCGTTCATGCGGCAGACCGGACGATGGCAGGGCTGGCAGGGCACCTGGGTCTTGGTCTGCACCGTCGCGGCGAGACCATTCAGGGGGGCCCAGTGGTACGGGCTGGTGGGGCCGAAGATGCCCATGGTCGGCGTGCCCAGCGCCGCCGCGATGTGCATCAGGCCCGAATCATTGGAAATGGCGACACCGGCCGCCGCCATCGCCAGGATGCCGTTGCGCAGATCGGTTCCCGTGAGGTCGCGGACGTCAGGCCCTCCCTGAGACACGATCTCCGCGGCGAGCGCCTTCTCACCGGGACCGCCGACCACCCAAACGTCGAGGCCGGCGGCGATCAGCAGCCGCGCTGCCTCACCGTAAAACGGCCAACGCTTACCGGAGCCGACCGAGCCCGGCGCCAGCGCGACCGCAGGGCGATTGCCGAGGCCATTGGCCTCGCGCCAGCGTGCGAAATCCTCCGACGGCACCCTCAGTTGCGGCACGGGCCATTCCTGAGGCAGCGGCGCGCCGTCCGGACGGGCCAGCGCGGCATTCTTGTCGATGAAGCGCGGCAGCTTCTTCTCGCCCCACCGCCAGCGGTTCAGCAGCCCGAACCTCAATTCGCCGACGAAGCCGACCCGCTCGGGAATCGCGGCCAGCGCGGGCGCGAGCGCCGACTTCCAGGTCCGCGGCATCACCAAAGCGGTGCGATAGTGACGCTCGCGCAACAGGCTGGCGAGGTGCCACTGCTTGGCCAAAGCCAGCCGGCTGCGCGGCAGGTCCCAGACGATACCGGAACGCACGCCGGGCATGTAATCGACCAGCGGAGCGCAGAGCGAGGTCACCAGCAGGTCGACGGGGCGATTCGGCCAGCGCTCCTTGAGCACCCGCACCACGGTGTGGCCACGGACGAAATCGCCGATCCACATGTAGGGGATGATCAGGATCGGGCTGGTGTCGTCAGCGTCCACCTCGACCTTGGCCGAATTCACGTTCATTCTTTATCCGCTTGCCTGTGCGCGGCGCTGGTAGCCGCTCGGCCGCCGCAGGTAAAGTGGCCGAGACCTGCCGTTACCAAACCGCTTACACTTTGGCCCCGCATGCGCTACGCGAGGGCCGGGTTTTCGGGATCAGGACGGGTTGCGAAATGTTGCTGGTGACTGGCGGCGCCGGGTTTATCGGATCGAATCTGGTGGCGGCACTCAACGATGCCGGCCGGACCGACGTCGTGGTCTGCGACACGCTCGGCAGCGAGGGCAAGTGGCGCAATCTGGCCAAGCGGCAGCTCGCTGACGTCGTGCCGCCGGCGGAACTCGGCGAGTGGCTCAACGGCCGCCGCCTGGACGCCGTCCTGCATCTCGGCGCCATCTCCGAGACCACCGCGGTCGATGGCGATCTCGTCATCGAGACCAACTTCCGCACCTCGCTGCGCCTGCTCGACTGGTGCACGGGGAGCGCCACGCCGTTCATCTATGCCTCCTCGGCCGCTACTTATGGCGACGGCGCGCAAGGCTTCGTCGATGATCCCTCGCTCGCTGCGCTCAAGACGCTGCGGCCGATGAACCTCTATGGCTGGAGCAAGCATCTGTTCGACATGGCGGTTGCGGCGCGCGTCGAGCGCGGCGACAAGCTGCCGCCGCAATATGTAGGCTTGAAGTTCTTCAACGTGTTCGGGCCCAACGAGTACCACAAAGGACCGATGGTCGGCGTGCTCGCCCGCCGCTTCGACGACATCAAGGCCGGCCGCACCATCCAGCTGTTCAAGTCGCATCGCGAGGGCATTGCGGACGGCGACC
Organism: Bradyrhizobium sp. HKCCYLS3077; assembly: GCF_051167555.1. Taxonomy (NCBI): domain Bacteria; kingdom Pseudomonadati; phylum Pseudomonadota; class Alphaproteobacteria; order Hyphomicrobiales; family Nitrobacteraceae; genus Bradyrhizobium; species Bradyrhizobium sp. HKCCYLS3077. Next base: position 789,755 of record NZ_JBNPTH010000002.1, read on the forward strand.
AGCGCCGCGACTTTATCTACGTCGACGACATCGTGCGCGTGATGATGTGGCTGTTGGCCTCGCCGTCCGTGTCCGGGCTGTTCAACGTCGGCACGGGCGAGGCGCGCAGCTTCAAGGAGATGATGCTGGCGGCCTATGCTGCGCTCGGAGCCACGCCGCGGATCGAGTACGTCGACATGCCCGAGGCGATTCGCGACAGCTACCAATATTACACGAAGAGCGACGTCCGCCGGCTGCAGGCCGCCGGCTATAATGGCGGCTTCACCTCGCTCGAGGACGCCGTCGCCGACTATGTCCGCGGCTATCTCGATTCGGCCGATCGATTCCGCTAGAGCATGATCACGCTGACCCCCATCCAGACGTATCGAGACTGCCGCTGATGTTCGACTTCGACGATCTCTCGCAAGCGATCGCCCGCCAGACGGTGCTGTGCGTCGGCGACCTGATGCTGGACGAGTTCGTCTATGGCGAGGTGTCACGGATTTCGCCGGAGGCGCCTGCGCCCGTCATCGCCGTCCGGCGCAGCGAGACCAACATCGGCGGCGCCGGAAATGTCGCGCGCAACATCGCCGCCCTCGGCGCGCGCTGCGTGTTCGTCGGCCTCATCGGGCAGGACGCGGCCGGTGATCAGCTCGAGGCCGAACTCGCCAAGGAGGCCGGCATCGAGAGCGTGCTGGTGCGCGATCCCGCGCGGCCGACGACCCGCAAGGTGCGCTTCGTCTCCGAGCATTTCTCCACTCACATGCTGCGGGCCGATTGGGAGCGTGCCGCCCCCGCGAGCGGCGAGATTGAGCAGACGCTGATCGCGGCCATCGTGCCCTTGCTCGCACGCGCCGACATCGTGCTGCTGTCGGACTACGCCAAAGGCGTGCTGACGGCGCGCGTGCTGCGAAACGTGATCGATGCCGCACGCAAGGCAGGCAAACGGGTGATCGTCGATCCGAAGAGCGCCAATCTCGCGATCTATCGCGGCGCCAGCGTGTTGACGCCGAACCGCAAGGAGTTTTCGGAAGCCACGCGCAGCCGCGCCGAGACCGAGCAGGAGATCGCCGTGGCCGCGCAAGATGCGATCTACCTCGCCGACTGCGAGGCGATCCTGGTGACGCAGAGCGAGCGCGGCATGACGCTGGTGCCGCGGCAGGGCGATCCGGTTCATGTGCCGGCCTATCCGGTGAAGGTGCGCGACGTCTCCGGCGCGGGCGACACGGTGGTCGCCGTCCTGGCGGCGACCCTGGCGGCCGGCGCCGGCTGGGCGGACGCGTTGCGCATGGCCAGCGCGGCGGCGGCCGTCGCCGTCAGCAAGCAGGGCACCGCCAGCGTCACCGCGGCCGAGCTCCGGCGCAAGATCCTGCCGCATGCCTATCTCGCGGCCGAGGAGAAGATCATCACCGGCGATGATGATCTGGTCGCGCGCGTCGAGGCGTGGCGCCGCGACGGATTGCGCGTCGGCTTCACCAATGGCTGTTTCGACATCCTGCATCCCGGCCATGTGAAGGTGCTGACGGCAGCGCGCGCCGCCTGCGACCGCCTCGTGGTCGGGCTGAACAGCGACGCCTCGGTCAAGCGGTTGAAGGGCGAAAGCCGGCCGGTGCAGGACGAGCGCGCGCGCGCCGAAGTGCTGGCGGCCTTGGAGGCGGTCGATGCCGTCGCGATCTTCGGGGAAGATACGCCGCTGCGCCTGATCGAACTGGTCCGGCCGAGCGTGCTGGTCAAGGGCGGCGACTATACGCGTGAGCAGGTGGTGGGACATGAGGTCGTCGAGGCCCATGGCGGCGAGGTCCTGCTGATCGACATCCTCAAGGGACACAGCACGACGGCGCTGGTGGATCGCGCGCGGAGCGACAAGCGATGAGCGCGCTGGCAGGCCATCCCGGCCCGACCTTGCTGGTGCGCCGCTGGCGCGATCCCGCGGCATGGCGGACCACGTCCGACGTCGTTGCGATCCTGCTCGCGGTCTCGCTGCCGTGGTCGACGTCGCTGGTGTCGATCCTTGGCGTGGTCATGCTGATCACGATGGTGCCGTTTCTCGACATCGACCGCCTGCTGCAGGTGCTGAAGCGGCCGATCGCGCTGGCGCCGATCGGGCTGTTTCTGCTGGCGCTGCTCGGAACGCTGTGGTCCGACGTTGCCTGGGGGGCGCGGCTGTATGCGGTCGGACCGGCGGCCAAGCTGCTGGTGCTGCCGGCGTTGTTCTATCACTTCCAGCGCTCCGAGCGCGGTCTGTGGGTGTTCGCGGCCTTTCTCGGCTCCTGCGCGCTGATGGTCGTGGCGTCGACGGCGGTCGCGTTCAATCCGGCGCTGGCGCTGAAGGCGAATGCCGACCGCGGCATCTTCGTGAAGAACTACATCGACCAGGGCCAGGAGTTCTCGCTCTGCGCCGTGGCGCTGGCCTATCCGATCGCGCAGCTGTTGCGCTCGCGCCGCTATTGGCAGGCCTCTCTGCTGACGGCGCTGATGATCGCCTTCCTCGCGAACATGGCCTTCGTCGTCGTCTCGCGCACGGCGCTGGTGACGATCCCGATCCTGGTCGCGGTGTTCGGCCTGATGCATCTGCAATGGCGCGCCAACCTCCTGATCGCGGTCTCTGCTCTCGGGCTCGGCTTCGCGGCATGGGCGGTCTCGCCGCAATTGCAGGCGAAGGTCGCGACGTTCACCAGCCAGTATGACGACTATCGGAACGATCGCGCCACGACCTCGATCGGGGAGCGCCTGGAATACTGGCGCAAATCGCTGCGCTTCTTCGCCGAGGCGCCGCTGATCGGCCATGGCTCCGGCTCGACGCGCCATCTGTTCGAGCTCGCCGCGAGCGGAACCAAGGAGCTTGCCTCGGGCCAGGTGATCGGCAACCCGCACAACCAGACGCTCAACGTCGCGGTGCAATGGGGCGCGCTCGGCGTGATCATCCTCTATGCGATGTGGGCCGTGCATCTGCTGCTGTTCCGTGGCGAGGGGCTCGTACCGTGGATCGGCCTGCTCGTGGTGGTGCAAAACATCTTCACCTCGCTGTTCAACTCGCACATCTTCGATTTCCACGAGGGGTGGATGTATGTGATCGGCGTCGGCGTGGCCGGCGGCATGGTACTGAGATCGCGGGCGCAGGCCGAGACGACACAGGGGCCTGTCACGTCATGACGCGTCTGGCCCAGTTGACCTACCGGAACCTGCTGATCGCGGCGCATGACATCCTGGTCAGCGTCGTCGCGCTGTTCGCGGCGTTCTACATCCGCTTCGAAGGCGCCAGCTCCTTCTGGGAGCGGGTGCCGCTGCTGCTGCAGCTCCTGCCTTACTTCATCGCCTTCAGCTTCATCGTCTTCTACTTCTCCAATCTGCTGACCACGAAGTGGCGGTTCATCTCGCTGCCGGATGCGCTCAACATCGTCCGCGTGGCGACCGTGCTGACGCTGGCGCTGCTGGTGCTCGACTACATCATCGTGGCGCCGAACGTGCGCGGCACGTTCTTCTTCGGCAAGCTCACGATCATCCTGTACTGGTTCCTCGAGATCCTCGGGCTGAGCGCGCTGCGTTTCGCCTACCGCTACTTCCGCTACACGCGGGTGCGCCGGCACGCCAGGTCGGACGATGCCGCGCCGGCACTGCTGATCGGCCGCGCCGCCGATGCCGAGGTGGTGCTGCGCGGCATCGAAAGTGGCGCCGTCAAGCGCATCTGGCCGATCGGCATTCTCTCGCCGTCCGCGGCCGATCGCGGCCAATTGATCCGTGGCGTTCCCGTGCTCGGCGGGATCGATGACGTCGAAGACGTCGCCGCCGATTTCGCCCGGCGCGAGCGGCCGATCGCGCGCGCGCTGATGATGCCGACTGCGTTCGAGCCCGACTGCCATCCGGAGACGTTCCTGATGCGCGCGCGCCGCTTGCGCCTGATCGTCAGCCGGCTGCCGTCGCTGGAGAGCGGGGATGCGCCACGGCTGGCGCCGGTCGCGGTCGAAGATCTCCTGCTGCGGCCGAGCCACAAGATCGATTACGGCCGGCTCGAAGCGCTGGTGAAGGGCAAGGCCGTCGTCGTCACCGGCGGTGGTGGCTCGATCGGTGCCGAAATCTGCCAGCGCGTCGTGGCTTTCGGCGCCGCGCGGCTGCTCATTCTCGAGAACTCCGAGCCGGCGCTCTATGCGATCACCGAGGCGCTCGCGGCGGACCCCGAGGCGAATGTCGCCGTCGAGGGCCGCATCGCCGACATCCGCGATCGCGACCGCGTGTTCGCGCTGGTCGGCGAGTTCAAGCCGGATCTGGTGTTTCACGCGGCCGCCTTGAAGCACGTGCCCATTCTGGAGCGCGACTGGAGCGAGGGCGTCAAGACCAACATCTTTGGCTCGATCAACGTCGCCGACGCCGCGATGGCCGCCGGCGCCGAGGCCATGGTGATGATCTCGACCGACAAGGCGATCGAGCCGGTGTCGATGCTCGGCCTCACCAAGCGCTTCGCCGAAATGTATTGCCAGGCGCTCGATCGCCAGCTCGCCGAGCGTCCCGCCGGCCGGCCGCCGATGCGGCTGATCTCGGTGCGGTTCGGCAACGTGCTGGCGTCCAACGGCTCCGTCGTGCCGAAGTTCAAGGCGCAGATCGAGGCGGGCGGCCCGGTCACCGTGACCCATCCGGACATGGTGCGCTACTTCATGACCATCCGCGAGGCCTGCGATCTCGTCATCACTGCAGCCTCGCACGCCTTGGCGCCGCAGCGCCCGGATGTGTCGGTCTATGTGCTGAACATGGGCCAGCCGGTCCGCATCGTCGAGCTGGCCGAGCGCATGATCCGCCTCTCAGGGCTGCAGCCGGGCTACGACATCGAGATCAAGTTCACCGGCATCCGTCCGGGCGAGCGCCTCAACGAGATCCTGTTCGCCAGCGAAGAGCCCCCGGTCGAGATCGGTGTGGCCGGCATCATGGCGGCCACGCCGAACGAGCCGCCGATGCCGACCTTGAAGGCCTGGATCGCGGCGCTCGACCAGGCGATCACGCGCAACGACCCGGTGACGATCAAGTCGGTGCTGAAGGATGCCGTGCCGGAGTTCGGCTCAAGCGCCGCCTGATCGCGGCCGCGAGAAGCGGCGGAGCACGAAGGCGACGGCGGCAAGGCCCGCGAGCAGCAGGAGCCCATCCGCCGCCATCGACTGCAAGGCGACCGAGGCGCCGGCCAGCGCGGCGAGCCAGAGATTGAGCACGAAGACCTCGCTGACCACACGCGCAACGGTGAAGCCGTTGTCGGTCGCCTGCTGATAGAAGTGCGTGCGGTGCGCCGCCCAGAACGGCTCGCGCCGCGCCATCCGCCGCAGCAGGGTGAAGGTCGCATCGACCAGATAGTACAGCGGCAGCAGCAGCGCCGCCGCCACATATCCTTGCCACGCCAGATGCAGCAGGCCCCAGCCGAGCAGGAGGCCGATCGGCAGGCTGCCCACATCGCCGAGAAAGACCTTGGCGACAGGGCGGTTGAACGGCGCGAAGCCGAGCAGGGCGCCTCCGAGCGCGGCTGCGATGGCGGTGGCGGGCCACGGCAGTGATCCGGACACGCCGAACAGGACCAGTGTCGCCGTGATCGGCACCGCTTCCGACACGGTCATCAGGTCGAGCCCGTCCATGAAATTGACGAGGTTGACGAACCAGAGCCCCGCGATCAGCAGCAGCGTGCGCTCGACCGCAAGCGGGATCGGAAACAGCCTGAGGTCGTCGGGCGCGGTGAAGATCACGAGCGCAACGGCCAGCCCCTGCAGGACGAAGCGCGGCAGCACGGGGATCGGTCTGACATCATCGACCAGGCCGACCAGCGCCAGCATCGGCACCGCGATGAACAGCATCAGCAGTGGCGCAAAGCCCATCACGGAGGCGAACGCGCCGCCGACCACGAGCGTCGCGCCGATCACCGCGATCCCGGCGCCCTGAGGCGTCGGGATCTTGTGCGAGGAGCGCGCGTTCGGCCGCGCCAACGCATAGCGCTGCAGCAGGGGACGCAGCAGCACGATGAGCACGGCGCACATCACGGCCGCAAGCAGGGCGACAAGGGCCAGGATGGTCGCTGGATTTGCGATCATCGCGGCGCGCCCGTCGCGGAGGTGAGGCGATCATACAGCGCGACCACCGAGCGGCCGATGATCCGGGCCGAGAGCTTGTCCTCGACCAGCTTCCGGGCCGCCGCGCCATAGTGGGTGCGTAGTTCGGCAGAGGTCGCCAGCTTAGCCATCGCTTCGGCGAGTGCGCTGGCATCCTCCACCGGCACCGACAATCCCGTCTGGTTGTGAATGGCGATCTCGCGGCACCCCGGCGCATCGGTCGAGACCAGGGGCCGGCCGCAGGCCGCAGCCTCCAAGAGGCTCACCGGAAGACCCTCGCGATGCGACGGCAGCACCGCGATATGGCAGCGCCGCCAGAGCTCGGTGATGTCCTTGATCTGGCCGAGCAGGGTGATGCCGGGCTCCTTGCGCCAGGCCTCGATCTCTTCGGCGGACACGGAGGCCGGATTGGCCGGATCGGGGGAGCCTGCGATCAGCAGCTGATCGTCGCGGCCCTGCTGGCGCAGGATGCGGTGCGCCTTGACCAAGGCGCGGACGCCCTTGTCGGTGAGCAGCCGCCCGGCGAAGCCATAGGTGATCGGGCCGTCCGGTTCGGGCAGCGGCTGGAAGCGCTCGGTGTCGACGCCGGAGCCCGGGATCAGCGTGATCTTGTCGGCGCGGACGCCCATCGCCTGCAGCGCCTCGCGATCGTCCGGGTTCTGCACGAGCACGCAGCTCGACGCCCGGTTCATCAGGCGCGGCAGCAGCCATAGCAGGCCCTGCTTGAGCAGGCGCGAGCGGAAGCTCGACGAGGTAAAGACGTAGCCAAGCCCGGTCAGGGCGTTGACCACCGGGGTCGCGTGCCCGAGCGCGGCGAGTGAGCCGAGCACGCTCGCCTGCAGCCCCGAATGGTGTACGACGTCAGGCCGGATGGCGGCCTGCACGGCCCGGATGGCGCGGATCGTTGGCCAGGCCGACGACGGCGACAGGCCGCCGCGCTGGAACGGGATCGGATGCAGCACGAAGCGTTCGGCGGCAATCGCGGCCGCGCCCGCATTCACATTGGTCGCGACATGCACCTCGTAGCCGGCCTCGCGCGCCGCGCGTGCCATCGGCAGGCGATGCATCAGGAAGGCGAAATCCTCATTGGCCACATAAAGCAGGCGGCGCGGCGAAGCAGGGCGGGGCGGGGACATCACTTTCACGGTCTCGGGCGGTCGCAGCGCCGTATAGGCCAAGACCGCGCCGCGCGCGAGCCGTTATCCGCCGGCGGCGGCCGGAAAGCCGGCCGCGCCGCCCCGCAAAGATCGCGAGAGCGCCACCCGACAACGCTGGCCGCCGGCTGCGCACCGGGACGGCCGGATTTCAAACCAAATGGAAGGTCGACAGGTGCGACAGAAGCTCGGCCGTCGACACATGCTGGATCGTGATCGTGTCCTGCGCCGCATCGGTGATGACGGCATTGCCCGCAGCATCGTCATGGATTGCAGCCTGCAGCGCCGCCTGGTCAGCGAAGATGCCCTGGTTGAACACGATCTTGTCGGTCCCGGGAGTGAAGCCGGATACACTCACGTTGCCGAAATGCTCGGCGAAGACGAAGGCGTCATGTCCCTGAAGGGAGACCGGCTGACCGGTGGCCGCGGGGGGAGCGTTGACGCCGGAAATGAGCACACCGCCGTTGCTGTCCGCGGCGAAGTGGAAGCCATCGTGGAGCTCGGGGCCTGCGAAGTGCAGGACTGCGCTGCTCGTTCCGTCGTTCAGCGATAGCTGGCCGCTCTGATCGTCATAGACCGAACGGAGCGAGGCGAAGGCGAGGCTGCTGATCTTGATCTGGTCGGCAGTGCTTCCGTAGCCAATCAGCTCTCCGCTGAACGTGCCCGAAATCTCGAGAGCGTGGCCTGCCGAAGGACCCGAAGCCGCTGTCTGGATCGCAGAGGGGGAGGCAGCCAAACTCGTCGAGCTCGGGGGGCCAATGATGCTGTCGCCGTTCAAATCCTGTTGGAAAATCAGCTCGAACGACTTCACCGACGCAGACGTTCCATCGACGAGGCCGCTCAGGTTCGAGCTGTAGTTGCCGTTGGAGTCGATCGCCCAGAATGTGAACTGGCTTGTGCCGGGAATCTTCCAGGCCACATCGAAGCCGGTGGCCGTTTGAATCGCGCCGATCGGCGTGATCGTTCCGAAAATGCCGTCCGTGACCGGTGATCCTGCGTATTTAAGCTGCGGGCCGCTGCCATTCACGTAGATGTAGTAGGTGTCGGCGATGTGAAGCAGATTGGTCGAGCCGTTCGTGCGCACCAGGGCCGCGGTGACGCCGATCGTGCCGTCACCGTTGAAGTCCTGGCCGAAGGTCGTCTCCATCGACTCGGTCGCAAAGCTGCCGGCGGACACCAAGCCGGTGAGGTTGCCCGTATAGTTGCCATCCTTGTCGGTCGTCCAGAACGTGAACCTGTTCGTCGCGGAATCCTTCCAGGCCACGTCGAAGCCGTTGCCGACCTGAACCGCCGCGATCGGCGCGATCGTTCCGAACTGCCCGACAGTGAACGGACTGCCGGCGTACTTGAGCTGCGGCCCGGATCCATTCACGTACATGTAGAAGCCGTCTGCGATCTGCAGCAGACTGGTCCCGCCGTTGGCGTGCACGAGCGCCGCCGTGACGCCGATCGTGCCGTCGTTGTTGAAATCCTGGCCGAACGTGGTTTCGAGGGCCTCGGATGTGATGCTGTTGCCGGACACGATCCCGGACAGGTTCGACGTATAGTTTCCGTTGTTGTCCGTGGTCCAGAACGTGAACTGGTTCGTACTGGGAATCTGCCAGGCGACGTCATAGCCGGCGGCTGTCTTGACCGCTCCGATGGGGGCGATGCTGCCGAACTGGCCGGCGAGGACGGCCGCGCCGGCGTACTTCAGGACAGGCCCGACACCGCCCGAAACACTGTTCAGATAGTATGAGCTTCCTACCTGTGTCAGGCTCGTATCGCCATTCGTCCGAATGACGGTGCCTGACGACCCGATGAGATGAAACCCCAGGGCGACCATCTGCTTGAGGTCGATGGACGTGAGCGTCTGGAGCGTATTGTAGGTATAGAACTCATTGAACGGATCGTTTGCGCCCTGTACGCCGCTATTCAGGAAGTCGCTGGGATCCGACGACTGGCCATAGTCGCCGAGCTTGGTATAGCCGCCATCGACCGAGAAATAGGCCGTCGACGCCGTCGCGCCGCCGGTCATCAGGCGGACGCCGGGACTGGAGAAACGGAACAGATCGAACACGTCGGGCTGCGGCCCGTAGGGGACGCGGCCGAAGGCGTGCGTCAGTTCGTGCAATGCGACGCCGACCAGCAAATTGGGATTGATGTCGGTCGCGAACGTTGCGCTGCCGTCATCGGTGGTCGCGTCGTTGGCGCTCAGCCCGCCCCACAGTTTCAGCTGCGAATTCCAGACCGCGACGTAGGACTGTCCCTGAATGCTGGATCCGGTGGGCAGGGCATTGAAAGTGGTGTCACCGGGGCTCGCATTAGTGATCAGGTTGGAGCGGACGCTGGAATAGCTCATCCACTGACCGTTGTCCGGCCCGGCAGCCGCGCCGCCTCCGGTGCCGCTGTAATCGATCTTGAGATTGACCGTGATGTGATCCGAGATCGCGGAGGTCAGGATTGCCGCGGCCTGTTGAATGCCCGCCCGGAAGCTCGCGGGCGCATTCATCGCCGCGGTGTCGAACAGCAGATTGATCGTCAGCCCGCCTGCCGTTACCGAGGTGATGGCGCCGACGCCGGCGAAATCACCCTGAGCAAGCAAGGATTCGACGGCCTCTTCCGGAAGCTCGATGGGCGTAGACGGAGGGGTCCGTTCGTCGCCTGCCTGGGTTGTGTTCGGGGAGCCCTGTAGCGACGCTGACATTGCCTCAGTCCCTGCAATTCGTATCGGCGGAGCACTGATCGCCAACGTCCATCCGCTGGCGGCGATTCGCGCTCCTGCAGGCTTTACCTATCAGGCCGATCGTCTTGCCCGAAGGTTAATGTGCCGAACATCGGGAAATTACTGGGATACAGGTGGGCGTTGATCGAACGCGGCTTCCCTTGCGCGCTCAGTCCAAGAGTTCAGGAACCCGATCGAGAAAAGCAGGCACGGGCAATGCCGCACCGAAATTGTACGGGTTGTCGCGAAGAGTGGCCCGATAGCGATCGAGGAAGGGGCCGCCCTCGCGCATGGACTGGCCAATGCCGTCCAGGCAGTCGAGCTTGTAGCGAACCGCTTCCAGCACGTCCTGCGCCGTGTTGGCGTGAACCTCCAGGCCGTGGCGCGCCAGCACGGCGGTGTCGATCAGCAGCGCCTGCAATGGCTGGCGATAGGTTTCACGCAGCGACAGGTAGCGCCGGTTGCGCCGGTCGTAGACCGGACGGACGGTGAAGTCGGTGCGCTCGTGCCAGAACTGGCAGTCATTGGAGATGCAGTTCACCAGCAGCATGGGTGTTCCAAGCGCCTGCACGGCCGTGGTCAGGCCCGACGTGGTGCCGACGAACAGGCGTGCGGCGGCGCAGAGATACAGGTCCATCTCCGCCGACTTGATGTCGCTATGGGCATAGTCGAACACGCCTGCCATGCCGCGCAGCGGCGTCATGCTGCGGTCGCCGAGCCGGACGACGGCGCCGCCGCGCGCCGTGATGGCGGTGATCGCTTCGAGATAGTCGCCAACATTGGCGGAGCGATGCTGGCGGGTCGTGCCGGGACCGTCGCCGTGATAGCCGCCTTCGCGGATGTGGATTGCGACGAACCAGTCGGCGGTGACGCCGGCGGCGCGCAGCTTGCCGGCTCCCTTTTCCATCAGCTCTGCTGAAACCGTCACCAGCGGCCCGCGCTGCTGTTCAGCCCAGGCGACCTGGGCCCGCGAGGCTGCGTGCGCCCAGGGCTCGGCCAGGCCATCCTTGCCGCGGACGGCAATGAACTGATCCCCGACCAGCCGCTGATAGGGCAGGAGCTCATCGACGAGACCCGGGTCTTCGATGATCGTGACATGCTGCTCGAACAGCCTGAGAAAGGGCTGGTTGACCACCTTGTTGTGCGGGGCAAGCAGCACGTAGTTGGCGCGGGGCAGGATGCCCATCGCGGCCATGCGCAGATGGCAGTCGATGAAGCCGATATGGCCGATCAACGTCACCCATTCGTAGCCGAGCAGCCGGACCGGGAGTGTTGGATCGAAGATCCTGCTCGCGGCGGCGATCCGCTGGACCAGCTTGTCGGGAACAGACCATCTGCGCGCCAGGGCGTCCTGATGATCGAGCGCCGCCTGATAGCTGCGGAACGTGTCGTCGTAACGACCCTGATGATAGAAGTTCTCGCCGAGCTGAATCAGATTGTCGTAGATCAGGAGTTCGCCGGCATTCTCCAGCTCCCAGGAGCCGGGCGTGTAGGTCGACGGGTCGTAGCCCCCGGCATAATTTTGATGCGCCATCACCGAGCGCGGATCGCGTTCGACCGAGGCCTTGAAGCAGGCGGCCGCCTGGGCGTGATCGCCGGCCAGAGCATGGACAGCGCCGAGCTTACGCAGCGCGTTGCCGTCCCCGGAGGATGCGGCGGCTTCAAGGAAGTGAGCGGCGAGCGTGAGATTGCCGCGGTACATGTGAGCGACGCCGGCCGCGAAGTTGATCGCAAAGCTGTCGATCGTCTCGGGCTGCGGCACCTCCCGCACGATACGATCATAAGCGCTGCACAGGGCCAGGGTGGTGAAATAGGCCTGGGCGCCGACGCCTGCTCGCGCACGGATCTGGCTGCGGAACATCAGGTTCAGCAAGCGAACCGCACGCAGCGCGCTCGGCTTGCGGCTCGCGGCCAGGTGCACCTGCGCCGCGGCAGCCAGCGTGGTCGAGACGACGCGGGCGAGCAGATCGTCCATCCGTGAGCCTTCGGCCAGCCGGCGGTCCATCGACCGCAGCAGCCGTGCGCCTGCGGGCGCCAGGATGACGTGGTTATCGAGGACATTGGCGGCGCGGGTGGTCAGCGGCAGCAATTGCCGGCGCCGCGCGCTCAGGAACGCATACAGGCGAAAGGCCGTCCCAGTCAGCCAGACCCGTGGTGACCATTTGCCCGGCACCGGCAGGCTCCCGGTCGCTGCCGGCGCGACCGACGTCGTGACCGGCGCGGGCGGCCGGCTGCCGGCCATCCGCTTGCCGAGGCGATGGCGCAGAGAGCCGAAGGGGGCGCGCGTCGTCATGGCGCGCGGTACGCCGGGGTCGCGGAGATGATCTGCCGTCGAACCCCGCGCTGGGCGAGCAGACGCATGAGCGACATCGGGCGGGTCCTCAGGGTGATCCAGGCGAGAGCAGCCAGTCGTCCGGCTGCCCCGAGGCTGAGCATCACATGCAGCAGCCGGGTGTCGAGCACGTTTCCGTCGAGCAGGGCGGCGACGCGTGCGGCCTTTGCCGCGGGCGCCATCGCGTTGCCCAGTACCGTCCGCGCCGCGCCGAAGCGGTTCCGCCGTGCGAATGCCTGGTCATAGCCGGGAGGAAACAGGCTGCTCTGCTGGATGAGCGTGGAAATCTCGGCCAGCTTGGCGTTGAGCAATGCCGGGTCGGTTGCTGTCGCGGTCGAGTAGTTCTGGCCGTGGATGCGCCAATAGCCGAGGACGTCGGCGATGAACGAACAGCCATAGGTGAGCGCCAGCCGGCGGGCGAGGAACGCATCCGAGAACGAGCCCAGCGTGACGTCGAAACCGCCGAGCGCCTGCAAGGCCTGCTTGCGGTACAGCGAGGTGGTCCCGGAGAAATAGTTGTCGCCGAAGCCCAGGATGCGGCGGACGGCGGCGGGCGCCAGCATCGTTGATGCGGACGCCGGCAGCATCATCGGCCGCAGCATGCGCTTCGCGGACGGCCCGGTCGGCCCGATGATCTCGCAACACGCGAAGATCAGACCGGCTTCGGGATGATCCGCGGCTTGGCTCATGGCCTTTTCGAGATAGGTCGGATGCAGCGCGTCATCGGCCCCGAGAAATCCGACCCACTCCGTCTCCGCCAGCGCCAGCGCCTCGTTCTGGCCGCGCACCACGCCCTGGTTGGCCTCGTGACGGATGAGCCGCCAGTTCGGCCGGTCCGCCACGAAGCGCGAGATCACCGCGATGCTGTCGTCTGTCGAACAATCATCGATGACGATGACGCGGTCGGGCGCGCGGGTCTGCGCGGCGATGCTGCCGAGTGACTCCGGCAGGTAGTGCGCGTGATTGAAGTTGGGGACGACCAGGGTGACGGTCGGCGCGGCGGCTCGGCTGGTCGTGGGGGTCATGGCTCAGCGAACATCCCGCCGCATGTCTCGAGTTCGCCCGCTCAAGCCGGAGGCAGCTCTTTCACGACGTCATCGAGAGCGCCGAACGCCCGCACGCGCCCGCCCTCGAGATAGAGCCCGAGGTTGCAGGTCTCCCGCAGCAGGCCCAGATCGTGCGAGGCCAGCACCACGATTCCCGAGCGCCCTGTGATCTCTTGCAGCCGGTCGTGCGTCTTCTTGCGGAAATGAGCGTCGCCGACCGCGATCCACTCGTCCATCAGGATGATGTCGCCATGGATCGAGGCTGCGATCGAGAACACCAGGCGCAGCAGCATGCCCGACGAATAGGTCCGGATCGGCAGCTCGAGATAGTCGCCGAGCTCGGCGAATTCGGCGATCTCCGGCACGCGCTGCTCGATCTCCTCGGGGGAGAGGCCCAGGATGAGGCCGCGGGTGCGGATGTTCTCGTAGCCCGAGGCTTCCTCATCCATGCCGAGGCCGATGTCGAACATCGGCACATTGCGTCCGACGACGCGCAGCGAGCCGCGTGTCGGCTCGTAAATTCCGGCGAGCACGCGGATCAGCGTGGTCTTGCCGGCGCCATTGTGTCCGACGAGGCCGAGCCGGTCGCCCTGCTTCAAGGTGAAGCTGATGTCGTCGAGCGCCTGGACGAATTGGAACGAGCCTTGGCCGCGGGAGACCTGGCCGCCGACGCGCGAGGCCGCCTTGATGGCCAGATGCCGAAACGACCGCGCGTTCGGCGGCGCGACCGGGAATTCGATGCCGATTTGCTTGGCTTCAATCAGAGGCATGAGGGATCTCGAATGGCCTTCATCAGGCCCAGTAGACGACGCGCGAGCGGTAGCGCGTGTAGATATAGACCATGGCGGCGGTCAGCACGGCGACAACGCCGATGGCGCCGGCCCAGGTGGCGAGGTTGGGAACGTTGCCCATGAGCGGGCCGCGCGTGATGGAGAGAAGATAGGCGATCGGGTTGAGCGTGACGGCCCACTCGCCGCCACGGATATGCGACGGCTCCCAGATGATCGGCGAGATGAAGAACAGGAGCTGCAGCACGGCGGCCATGACGGGGGGCACGTCGCGATAGCGCACGCAGATCATCGAGACGATGATCGAGGCGCTGACGACGAAGACATAGACGATCATGAGGCCGACCAGCGCCAACACGCTGCCAAAACCGATCGACCAGGGATAGACGAGCCAGATGAACGGGATCACGGCGATGTTGTGCAGGAAGATGATCAGATTGCGCTGAACCATCCGCATGATGTGGATCAGGATCGGCATGTCGACCGCTTTGATCATGCCTCCCGCATTGATCATCGTGTAGCAGGACTCGCTGAGCGACGAGGAGATGAAATTCCAGATCGTCATGCTGACCATGAAGTGGGGCAGGTAGGTCTTCATGTCCGCGCCGAGGAACCGGCCGGCGACCGTTCCCATGATCAGGGCCGTGATCGCATTGGTGGCGGTGATCCACCATGGTCCGAGCATGGTGCGGCGGTATTTTGAGCGGATATCGCCGGCGGCCAGGGCGCGCCAGGTGACGTGACGGGTGATGAACGGGGCGATGTCCTCGCGGCAGCGCGCCCAGGAGAAGCGACGCTTATCCGCAACCACGAACCGCTCGACCTGTCCATCGGTCAGGGTGGTCATTCCCGCTACCTCGCATGTGCCGTAAGTGTCTGGCCTGTCAGCCGAAACCGTTCGGGATCCGGCGCGGCAGCGACGGATCGTCAGCGCTTGCTGGACCATGTTACGCGGGGGCTGTCAACCGGGCAGCCCCGGGGCCATCAGGGGGGCGTGGAGATCCGCCCCGTGGGCTCAGAGTGTCGCCGTGCCGGCCGCAGCGACGATGCGAGGCTCGGGGAGCGGCACCAGGAAGCGGCCGCCGGCCTCGAGATACGCCTGGTTCCGTTTGAGGATCGGATCGGCATAGATCCAGGCGAGAATCACCACCAGGTCCGGCTTGCGCGTCGCGAGTTCGCTGGAGGGCAGCACCGGAATGTGGGCGCCCGGGCTGAAGCGGCCGTGCTTGAGCTGGTTGTCGTCGACGATGAACTTGATCCGGTTCTCCAGCTCGAAATGGTAGAGCAGGGTGGTCGTGGTGGTCGAGGCGCCATAGGCGGCGACCAGCTTGCCCTCGGCGATCGCGGTATCGACGGCGGCCAGCACCTTACGCTTGCAGTTTTCGATCGCCACGAACCAGTCGCGGTAGATCTGCGGCTTGGTCACACCGCGCCGCTCCTCCTCGGCGATCAGCTGCGACAGCTCCGCCGAGCGCGGGCGCTTGCCGGTCGATTTCGGCTGCGCGAAGGCCCGGATCGAGCCGCCCTTGGTCCCGGTCCGCTCGACATGGAACAGCGTCATGTCATGGCGATTCAGGAAGGTCTCGAGCGGGATCAGCGCATGATGCGAGACATGCTCGTGATAGATGGTGTCGAACACCATGTTGTCGATCATGTCGACGATGTAGGAGACTTCGAACACGAAGGCGCCGTCGTCGGCCAGCAGCAGCCGGATGCCCTTCACCACATCCGACATGTTGTCGATGTGGGCGAAGACGTTGTTGGCGCAGAACAGCTTGGCTTCGCCCTGTTCGGCCTTGATCCGGGCCGCCAGCGCGCTGGTGAAGAAATCCGGGATCGTCGGAATGCCTTCGCCAGTCGCGGTCGCCGCGATGTCGCGCGCCGGATCGATGCCCTGCACGCGCATGCCCTCGTTCTTGAACGCCTTGAGCAGCGAGCCGTCATTGCTGCCCATCTCCGCGACCAGGCTGCCCGCAGGGATCGCGAGCGTCGACACGACGGATTGGGCGTAGCGCTTGAAATGCTCGACGAGGCCGAGCGACACCGAGGTGCGGTAGGTGTAGTCGCGGAACAGGATGTCGGGATCGACGACGTCGAGATTCTGCAGATGGCCACAGGACAGGCACAGATAGCAGTCGAGCGGATAGAGGTCCTGCTTTTCGTTGAGCCGATCGGCCGTGACGAAGGCGTCCCCGATCGCAGAGGCCCTGATCGGCAGCACGTGATCGAGCGAGGTCGAGCCGCACAGGCGGCAATCGGTCTTGTGCTTGACGTGTTGCATGTACTGGCGATCCTGGGTTGCGGGCCCGCAGAGGCGGGGTGGTCGGCCGAAGAGAGATTTGCGCCGCGTTTTACAGGCCCGCGAAGCTCTTGGCGACCTCTTCTTGCCAGACTGTGGACACTCCGCCATCCAGGAACAGGCTCTGCCCGTTGATGAACGAGGCACGCTCGCTGCACAGGAAATCGAGCGCGTCGGCGCATTCCTCGGCCGTACCGAGACGGCCGAGCGGGACCAGCTTGCGGTAGGTCTCCATCAACCTGTCGTTCTGCTCGTAAAAGATGCGCGATTCGCGCTTCAGATAGGTCAGCGGCATGATCGCGTTGACGCGGATGCCGCGCCGGCCGAGCGTGGCGGCATAGTGGCGGACCATCGCGTTGAGGCCGCCCTTGACGACGTGATAGCCGACCGGCTGCGACGAGCCGACGAATTCGGCGTAGACCGAGCTGACCACGCCGATGGCACGGTCGCCGGCTTCGGCGAAATGGCCGGAAAAGCCCTCGATCAGGTCACGCGAGGCGGTCAGGCCGACCTGGATCTCGCCGGCCCAGGGGTCGCCCTGGCCGCGGAAGCGCTGGCTCAGCACGAGGTAGCGGACCGGACCATTGGCGTCGGCGACGTCGCGCCAGAGGCTGGAAAAGCTGTCGCTCCGCTCAAGATCGGCGGAAAAATGTTTCAGTCCGGGTTGATCGGGAAAATCGGCCGGGCGTTGCCGCGACACCACGCTGACCGCGCATCCGCGGGCCAGAAATCGCTCGACCACCACGCGGCCGAGGCCGCGGGTGCCGCCGACGACAACAGCATGCTCGGTCATGCTGCGGCGTCCTGAAGCGCCGCGACGCGCTTGACGAGATCGGCCTGGTAGGCAGCAGCCTTGGCGGCGTCGCTGTCCTCCGGCGCGAAATCGGCGAACACGCTGGCGCCGGGGCGGAACGGTCCATTGGTGATCTCATGCACGATCAGGAGATCACTGCGAATGATCAGCGTATGGAAGAAGGCGTTCGACATCCGGTAGTAGAACGGACGCGTGCCGCCCGGCGGCCCCAGCTCCACCACCCGTTCGATGCCGCCGTCATCGTTGAACACGACGATGTCGACCTCGCCCTCGATGATGTGGAAAGCTTCGCTTTTTCCGGGATGCTTGTGCGGCCGGATGTAGCTGCTCGCGTCGATCGCGATGATCATCTCGTGCAACTGGTCCTCGCCGTCGGGATGCGTATTGATCCGGGCCCGCTTTTTCGGGCTGGCCTTGACGGCGGCCTTGAGGGTGCTGATCTCGGCCACGCCGACCGAGGCGATGGGACCCTCGGCCAGGAACACCTCGGGAGATTTTTGAACGAGGCTCATGACGCCGTGTCCTTCAGAATGGAGCTCGCGTCCAGATTAGCGCAGACGGAGCGCACTTCACACCGCACACGTGCCAGTTCTCCAGCCACGTGCCTCTCGACGTGGCCGGACCTGGCACCAGGCGGGGAGGGATCCGCTCTTCGGCTATCGGACGATGAGGGTCTAGCATAGGGCGGCGCAGGCAGGATGCAAAACGGTGGCTTTTCCGCAGGCTAGATCATTGGCCGGGGCGCGATGTTCGAGGCGCAAAAGCGCGGCAGCCCCGTCCAGCTCGGTCAATAGCGACTTATCCGCGCACCGCTCCTGATCGAGCTACTGCAGCTGGAAATTCCGCTGGTCAACGAAATGCAACCCGCTATCCTCGGACGCCGTCGTGCACGATGTGGTAGCGATGGTTTCCGGGTGCAACCGCGATTGATAGCCTCGGCTTGATTGATTGTTGCGCGTTGTGCCTCGACGGCTCGTTTCTGACTTGATGATCTTCTCGATCCAAATGGGGCTGCGACACCGCGCTTTTGGGTGCCGCGTCGGTCTAGTGCAGGGAGACTCTGTCGGTGGGTATGAATTTGAACGGCCCGATTTATTTGCAGCGCAAGGGATTTTTGACGCCGCAGCTAAACAAGGTGCTCGATATCGGACCTCAGAACGTGCTGCTCGTGAAGGAGGAGCAGATCCGGGAGTTCATCGAACGCCAGGGCGGGTCGACCATGCCTGGCCCGCAGCTCGACAAAGAGATCCAGCGCCTCGTGTATTTTTCGACCCCGCGTCCCGAAGAGCGAACGACGCTGTTCTCCGAAATCACGGACCTGACCAACATCGAGTACAATTCCGTCGACGTGTGCCCTGGCCTGAAGACGAGGATCCTGGACCTCAATTTCGATACAGTGCCCGGTGACATGATCGATCACTACGACGTCGTCTTCAATTTCGGGACGACCGAGCACATCTTCAACCAGTGGAATTGCTTCGAGTTCGTGCACGATGCGTTGAAGGTCGGTGGCATCGCGTATCACCAATTGCCGGCGAGCGGATATCTCGATCACGGCTATTATTGCTATACACCGCTGTTCTTCCGCGAGATGGCTCAGGCGAACGGCTACATGGTCGAGCACATGGCAGTGACGCCGGCCGGCGAAAGCAGGATCGACGTCATCGGAATCGAATCCATGGGGGGAGATTCGCTGTTGAGCAACACTGCCCCCTTGGGACAGGACAACCGCGTGCCGCAGTTGAACATTCACGTCATTCTGCGGAAGACCAAGCACGCGCCATTCCGGGCATCGCTCGAAATCGCGACAGCGCATTCGCAGGTGAATTCGACGATGTTGGAGCGCTATCAGAACGGCGGCGGCGCGATGCCCGCCGGCAACGTACCCAAACAGAGACTATCTGAACTGCTGGCCGCGGAGCGCGAATTGATTGCGCTCAAGCGATCACGGTCCTGGCACATCACGAAGCCGCTCCGTGACGCGGCAGACCTGGTGCGTCGGGTCCGGAGCGGGAGATGGGAGATGTCAGCCTGATGGCGGGAGCTTGCGGCGCCGCAAGCTCCTGCAAGGCAAGGCCTGAAGCCGTCACCCGAGACCGCCAGTGATGGCATTGTTCAGCGAAGCGTAGACCGAACGGAAAACGACTCCGCGCTCGGCGAGCGGCGCAAGCTTGTCGCGCACCCGTCCTTCGATGTGGGGCGCGACCGCAAATAGGCATGTGCCGATCCGTTGATCCGCGAGCAGGCGCTCTGAACCCACCACGGGGACGCTGAACCCAGGCGGAAAGAAGCCCGCCTTGTCGGGATCGTCGTCGACCGCCAGCGCGATCATGTCGGCGACCCCGAAGGCGTTTGCAAACATGATGGCGTGATGCCCGATGCCGAACAGGGCCAGACCATCCTTGTTGGGGCCGGCGGCTGTCCGCAGCAGCGACTGCAATTGTCCCCGCTGGTCCAGAAATCCCTGACGATAGCTCCGGAACAGCTCCGACGCGCCCCGCATCGGGAGGGGAGGCGCATCCGGCGACGGCGTCAGCACCGCGACCAGCGCGTCTTCGAGCGCGCCGGGATAACGCAGCAGCGTCAGCACCCGGTATCCGCTCGCCTGCGCCAACAGGCGCAAGGTCTCCTCGACGAAATAGCAGCTGTGCTCTTCCCAAAGAAAACAATAGTCGCGCGCAGCCAGAAACTTGCTGCTATCGGGCACCTCGACCAGCAGCAGGCCCTCGGGGCTGAGCAGATGCTTGAGAGCCCGTAAGGCCGCCACGGGCGTCGGACTGTGCTCGACGATGTAGCGGCACGAGACGATGTCGAAGGTGCCGTGCTGTGCCGAGGCAGCCGACAGCCGTTCGTCGTTGAGGATGGTCTGCCAGCTTTCGAGGTACGGATAGCGGCCGGCGGGGGCATCGACGCCGATCGGCAGAGTGCTGGTCTCCAGCCCGCGCGCGCCGAGCCGGGACAGCAGCGGCAGTTCGAAAGGACCGGTCCCGATCGCCCGTTGGGCTTCGGGGCGTAGCGAGAGCAGGCTGGCCGCCAGCGCGTCGAGATGGTCTTCCGGTTCGCGATAGCGAATCCACGCCACGCGCGGCATCAGCAGATCGGCGGAAGCCGTGCTGCGCAACTGCACCAGTTGGCAGAACTCGCATTCGACGATGTCGAGATCGACCCTGCGGTCGACCACGCCATCGTCGCTGAAATCGTTGCAGACCGGCAAATGGCCGAGCGACAGCGGCGACGACCCGATCGGGTGACCGCAAACCCGGCAACACGTCTCGTGGTTCTGATCGGAGCGGGCGTTACTCATCGCGATCGGTTGTCCCGTGATGAACCTGGATTGGTACTCAAACCTGACCCCGAATGACCAGCAGCGAGCGGCGAGGCCGCCCGCGACCTCATGCGACATCGCTCCCCATCATCCGGCGGGAGACCGATGGGAGGGCGGCCCGAGGCAGCCGACGAAACATCCCATCGTCATGACGTCACAGTCGCCGTGCTCGTCTCAAACTCATTCGAAGAAGATGAATTCGTGGTCGCCGGTGTAGCCGGAGCGCTTGAACTCGAAGGCCCATTCCTCGGGGGTGTGGAAGATGCGGCAGGTGAGCTGCCAGTACATCAGGTTCACCTTCTCGCGCTCGTTGCGATAGCCCTCGACGCAGAGATATTTCGCCCCGCGGCTGACGCGCTCCATCTCGCGCAAGGCGGCGTCGAGATCGTAGTTGTAGAGGTTGTGCAGCGTGTTGATCGAGATGACGAGGTCGAAATACTTGTCCGGGTAGGGCAGCTTTGCCGCCGAGCCGACCTGGCAGAACGGCTTCACGCTCTCCATCGTGTGCTCGACGCCGTAGGAGGAGATGTCGATGCCGGCCACCTCGAGGTCCGGAATCGCCTCGCGGAAATCGTGGAGAATGAAACCCTTGCCGGAGCCGACGTCGAGCACGCGCATGCCCGGCTTGATGCCGTAGGTCTCGATCATCGCGTCGGCGACCTTGCGCCAGCGGCCGTCATATTTGTAGCCGCCATAACCGGTCTCGCGGCTGCCGTCCCAATAGTCGTAGTCGAACTTGATCGCCATTTCCGCGACATCGGCCTTGTCGCGCTGGGTGACGCGCGCGAGATAGTCGCGCTTGGTCGATTTGTGGACGAGACTGACGAACTCGCGATAGGCCATGAAGATCTCCAGGCGTGGGATTATCGGTTAGTCGGAAGTGGCGCCGATCAGGCCGAGCTGCGCTTCGGCCTTGGCGAGCTGCGCGGCGCAGCGCTGCGCCCAGGCGCCGGTGTCGGCGAAGGCGCGCCTCGTGGCGCCGAGCGGCAGGAAGTCGTTCAGGATGATGCAGGTCCATTTGACCTGGTAGGCGTCGATCAACAGCCGGCAGCGCGCCACGCTGGCGGCGTCGAGCGCGAGGCCCTCGGTCAGCCGGTCGATGAAGTGCTCGTGCACCGCGAGCGGCACCGGCACCTCCGGCTGGCAGAAGAAGTCGGAGACCAGCTTGGCCGGATCATCGCGGCCGGCATATTCGAAGTCGAGGAAGCTCAGCTTGCCCTGATCGTCGATCAGCGCATTGTGGAAGCCGAAATCGGACGGCGACAGGCAGACCTGATCGGCGGGGATGGCGGCCTCGAAGGCAAGCCCTTCAGCCGCAGCGCCGCGCAAAATGTTGGCCTTCACGTCGGCCCATTCCGGCTGCAGCCGCTCCGCCACGAACTGCCGGGCCGCGGCGACATGCGGCACGTCGGCATCGAGCGTCGCCAGCCGCGCCACCCGGCGCTCGACAGTGGCGAGATGCTCGGCGAGCGAGAAGCAGGCTTCCGATCCCGGTGCCAGCGCGGGGCGGGGCGGGGCATTCACCGCCAGCACGAAGTCGATCGCCGCATCGACGTGAGCCGGCGCCAGTTCGAGCGCGGTCAGCTTGCGTCCGTCGACGAAGCTGTAGAGGCCGGCCTGCTCGGCCCGGTCGCAGGCCAGCGGCTCCGGCACGACGCGGACGCCGTTCGACCAGGCATGGCTGATGAAGCTCCATTCGGCGCCGAGACGGTCGCGGGTGTCGCGGGCATCGGTGAAGTAGCGCTTGAGGACGAACGGGCCATCTTCAGTATCGAGACGGAAGACCTGGTTGTTGCGGCCGCCGGCGAGCCGGGTCAGCGCCGTCGGGCTGGCCTTGCCGGCCTGCGCGGCGAGGCGCTGTGCCAGCGCCAGCAGAGCGGCATCGGCGCTGGCCTCAGCCGCGGTCACGGATATCCGCCGCGATCTCGGGCCACGACGCCCGGCGCTCGTAAGGCACGGCCTTGGCGGCGAACTGGTTCTCCGGGTCGAACAGCACCTTGCGCATGCCCTCAGGGAAGCCGCTCATCCCCAGGATCTCCGGCAGATCGTCGACGAAGACCTCGCAGCCCAACGCATGGGCGCGCGCGACCTTCTCGTCCTTGGTCAGCTCGAAGAACACCCGGTCCGGCGCGATCTGGCTGGGCGCTGTGCCCATCAGCCCTCGATCGGTCAGGAAGCCGCGCGCGGCGGCATGCATGTCGTGCTTCGGCCCGAGAATGGGGTGCTTGGTCTTATGGCTGACGATGAACAGGTCGTGGCCGGCAGCACGGGCCGCCGTGACGAACTCGGCGAACCCAGGATAGGGCGACACCAGGTCCATGCGGGCACCGTAGACATAGCCCTGCAACTCCGTGAAATCGTCCTTGCGCCCCGAGCCGTTGAGATGGTCGCGGACGCTGTTCTTGTCGCGGCCGAGGTCGGCCGGGATCAGGCCGCGCTCCAGCGCGGCCGCATGAAACACGCCGTCATAGCAGGCGATCGTGTTGTCGAAGTCGATCCCGATCCGCATGGCCAGAACTTAAGCCAGCGACATGTCGATCAGCGGACGGCCGACCTTGCCGGCGGCGAGATCCTGCAGCGCCTGGTCGGCCTGGGCGAGGCTGTAGGGCTTCGACAGGAGATCCCGCACCGGGAAGCGGCCGGAGCTCAAGAGCCGGCCGTAGCGCCCGTAATCGCGATCCGGCACGCTGTCGCCGCCCCAGGTGCCGAGCAGGCTCTTGCCCTGGTTGAAGACGCCGGGGTTCAACGTCAGCGCCGCGCCATGCTTGGCATTGCCGATGACGACCGCGCGGCCGCCCTGCTGCCGTGTGGCGTTGACGGCCTGATCCATCACGCCGGGGATGCCGGAGGATTCGACCGCGAGATCAACGCCCTGCGGCACGATCTTCTTGATCTCGGCCAGCACGTCGGAGGCCGCATCGATCACATGCGTCGCGCCGTAGATCTGTGCCAGCGCGCGGCGCGTCGGGTTCGGGTCGATACCGATCACCGGCATCGCGCCGGCGAGCGCCGCGGCCATCAGCGCGTTGAGGCCGATGCCGCCGGTGCCGAACACGGCGACGGCGTCGCCGGGCTGCACCTTCAGCACGTTGTACACCGCGCCCATGCCGGTCGGCGCGGCGCAGCCGAGCAGCACCGCGACATCCATCGGCAGGTCCGGCGGCAGCAGGGTCAGGCGGTTCTCGCTGACGACCGAATGGCGTTGGAAGGTGGTGACGCCGCCGGCGTTGACCTTCTTGCCGTCCCAGTCATAGACCGCGCCGCCGGCCTCGATGCCGGTGCCCTTGATCCAGGACAGCACGACCTTGTCGCCGACCTTGACCTTGGTGACGGCGCTGCCGGTCTCGATGACCGTGCCGGTGCCCTCATGGCCGAGGCAATGCGGCACCCATTTGTCCTCGCCCTTGTCGCCGCGCCACTCCATCACCTGCGTGCCGCAGGCGCCGGAATAGGCGATCTCGACCAGCACCTGGCCCGGCTTCAGGGCAGGGGTCTCGATCTCGGCGAGCACGAGCGGCTGGCCGGTCTGGACCAGGAGGGCAGCTTGGGTCTTCATGTGATGTCTCAGCTCAAGGCGTGGATGATCTTGTCCGCGATCTGGTGGCCGGTCAGGCCGAGCACCTCGCGGGCATATTCCTGTTCACCGGATTTCTTGAAGAAGGCATCCGGCGTGCCGAAGCGCAGGAATTTATTCGCCTGCGTCTCGCTGTCGACGAGCCACTCGGAGACGGCCGCGCCGAAGCCGCCGATCAGCGAATGCTCCTCGATGGTCGCGACCAGCTTGAAGCGGCTGAACGCCTGCTTGAGCTTGTCCTCATCCAGCGGCTTCACGGTGTGGAAGCTGACGACCTCGGCGGAGATGCCCTTTTCCTTCAACTTATGTGCGGCTTCAATGGCTTCCGGCAGCATGTTGCCGGTCGAGAGCAGGCACACATCGCTGCCTTCTTCGATCGTGATCGCCTTGCCGATCTTGAAATCCGCGATCGGGCCCTTGTGAACGACCGGCTCACCCTTCTTGCCCATGCGGATGTAGACCGGGCGGTCCTGCTGCATCGCCGCGCGCAGCGCGCCGCGGACCTCGAAGGCGTCGCCCGGGCAGATCACGACCATGTTCGGGATCGAGCGCAGGAACGAGATGTCCTCGCAGGCGTGATGGGTCGGGCCGAGGCCGGAATAGGCGAGGCCGGCGCCGACGGCGACGATGGTCACCGGCGCCTCGTGATAGCAGACGTCGGTGCGGATCTGCTCCAGGCAGCGCGTCGTCACGAACGGCGTGATCGTATAGGCGACCGGGCGCAGGCCGTTCATGGCCATGCCGGCGGCGACGCCCATCATGTTGGCTTCGGCGACGCCGCAGTTGAAGAAGCGGCTGGGGTGCTTGTCCTTGAACTTGTCGAACAGGCGGTTGCCGATGTCGCCCGACAGCATCACGACGCGGGGGTCGTCATTGCCGAGCTTGGTCAGTTCGTCCGCGAACGCGTTTCTCATGACAGGCCGAGCTCCTTGAACGACTTGACGACTTCCTCAGCGGTGGGGGCGCGGTAATGCCAGTTGTTGTCGTCTTCCATGAACGACACGCCCTTGCCCTTCACGGTGTGGGCGATCAGCGCCACCGGCTTGCCCGAGCCGTTCGGGATGTTCTGCATGGCCTCCGCCAGCGCGCCGACGTCATGGCCGTCGATTTCATGCGCGTCCCAGCCGAAGGCGGCCCATTTGTCGCGCAGCGGCGCCAGCATCAGGGTCTCGTTGGAGCGCGCGGTCGCCTGCCACTTGTTGTAGTCGACGACGACGCAGACATTCTCGAGCTTCTGGGCGGCGGCGAACATCGCGGCCTCCCACACCGAGCCTTCGTTGTTCTCCCCGTCGGAGAGCAGGGCGAATACGCGGTAGTTCTCGCCCTTGATGCGTCCCGCCAGCGCCATGCCGCAGCCGAGTGGCAGGCCGTGACCGAGCGAGCCGGTGGCGGCTTCGACGCCAGGCAAGAGGTTCGCCGGCGGATGCTCGGCGAGCCGGCCGCCGTCCTGGCAGTAAGTGTCGAGCTCCTCGAGTGGGAAGTAGCCTTTCATGGCGAGGGTCGCGAACAGCGCTGCGGCGGCGTGGCCCTTGGACAGGATGAAGCGGTCGCGCAGCGGATCGGTCGGATTCTTCGGATCGATGTTCAGGACGTGCCAATAGGCGGCGGTCATCGCATCGGCGCAGGACAGCGACGACGCCAGATGCGCGGCCTGGGCCTTGTGCGACATCTCGATGATCTTGCCGCGCAGCTTGGCGGCCTGCGCCTTCAGGGCGGCCACGTCGGGCTTGGCCGCGGTGTTCCGGACTGCCACGTTCATCGTGCTCTCCAGTCGCGCCCCACGGGGAGGCGCAGGAATAAATCAGGGTTTATGCTCGTACTTGGTCGGCAGCTTGGCCATCACATCCTCGAAGCGTCGCGCCCAGGCGATGACGTCGTCGATGCCCTGTTCCAGCGAGAAGGTGTCGCGCCAGCCGAGCTCGGTGCGCAGCTTGAAGCTGTCGAGCGTGTAGGCGGTGTCCTTGCCGGGCCGCTCCGGTCCGATCTCGACGCAGTCCTCAAAGTTCTTGCCGAGCCGGGCGAGGATCATCTCGACCAAAGTGCGGATCGACACCAACTCGTAGCCGGAGATGTGATAGGTCTCGCCGAGCTTTCCGCTGCGGCCGATCTTCACCGTCGCGTCCGACACGTCGGTCATGTGGATGAACACGCGCACCGACTTGCCGCCGCCGTCGAGGCGCAGCTTCTGCCCGGTCATGGCCGCGACGATGGTCCGCGGCACGATGCGGTAGAGCTGCTGGCCCGGGCCATAGACATTGGCCGCACGGGTGAACACGACCGGGAATTGGTAGTTGGCGAAATAGGTACGCAGGCTCATGTCGCCGGCCGCGCGCGACACCGCATAGGGCGTCGACGGGTTGAACGGCGCATCCTCGCGCACCCAGCCCTCGGTCGAGCCGTAGACTTCCGGCGTCGTGACGTGGACGTAGCGATCGAGGCCGTCATAGTTGCGCAGGATGTCGTGCAGGCGGACGGCGGAGACGACGTTGGTCATCATCCAATGGTCCGGGTACAGCCAGCTCTCGCCGACCATGCTCTGCGCGGCAAAGTTCACGACATGGGTTGGCCGCTCGGCTTTGAGCAGCGCCTTCAGCGCCTCGAGATCGTGGTTGAGGTCGACGCGCTGGAAGCGGACCTTGCCGGGACGCTTCTGCCACTTGTAGGGCAGGAACGCGTCATGCGGCTCGTCGGAGCGGCTGGTGGCGATCACGTCGTGACCGGCCGCGGCCAGGAAGTCGACAAAGGTTGCGCCCGAGAAGGAGTTCGAGCCGAGGATCAGGTACTTTTCGTTCGCAGCCATCGTCTCTGTCCGTCAGACCTCGCGCGTCGTGATGATGTCGCCACGCTGGGCATACAGCCACTGCATGATCATGTGGCCGATCACCATCTGCGCGTCCTCGGCGATCTGCATGTCGTCGACGGCGAAATGGATCGGCACGTCGGCCAGCGCCTTGGCCTTGCCGCCGGTGAAGCCGAGCACGGCATAGGAGGTCATGCCGATCTTCTTGCCCTCTTCGAGCGCCTTCAGGATGTTCGGCGAATTGCCGGAGCCGGAGAAGGTGATCAGCACATCGCCTTTGCGCGCGAGCACCGCGAGCTGCAGCGAGAACACCTGGTCGTAGCCTTCGTCATTGGCGAGGCAGGTGATCACCGAGGGATTCGACGACAGCGAATGCACGCGGAGGCCGGAGCCCGGCGTCTTCGACAGCGCGTAGAGGAAGTCGTTGGCGAGGTGGTTGGCGTTGCCGCCGCTGCCGCCATTGCCGCAGAAGAACACCTGCCGGCCGGTCTGCCAGCAGTCACGCAGGTCATAGGCGAGCTTCTCGACCGGTGCCCAGTCGAAATCCTTCAGCACGGTGCTGAAGCGGCTTGTGTAGTCGGCGAACAGGCTGCCGGGGGTCTTGAAGGCCAGGACGTTCATTTCACGACCTCCTTCTCCATCCATTTCAGATTGTACCAGCGGTCGTCGTTCTTGAGCTGGCCTTGCGAGTACATGCCGATGATCTCCTTGATCGCGTCCTCCACCGTCTTCTTCGGACGGAAGCCGGTCGCGAGCAGGCGATCGGAGTTGACGCGATAGCTGCGCGGATCGTTCGAGGGCGTCACGATGACCTCGGCCGGCACGTGCTTGGTGACCATGTTGGCGATGTCGAGGATCGAGATGTTCTCGAAGCCGGCATTGTAGACGCCGGTGTGCTCGGGATGATCGAGCAGGAAGAGATAGAGGTCGGTGATGTCGTCGATGTGGATGTTCGGCCGGGTCTGGTCGCCGCCGAACACCGTGATGCGGCCGTTCATCAGTGCCTGCATCGTCAGCATGTTGACGGAGACGTCGAGGCGCTGGCGCGGGGAGTAGCCGCAGACGGTGGCGGGGCGCACGATCTGCACCACCATGTCGTCCTTGTAGGACAGCACGATGCGCTCGCCGCACATCTTGGTCTTGTTGTACTCCGAGATCGGCAGCAGCTCGAGATCCTCGGTGACCTGCTCCTCTTCCTTCACGCCGTAGACGCTGCCAGAGGACGCGTAGATGAAGCGCTTGATGCCGTGGCGGTAGGCGCGATCGGAGAGCTGCATCGTGGCGAGGCAGGAGATCTCCCAGGTCAGCTTCGGATCGAGATCGCCGCAGGGGTCATTGGCGACGCTGGAGAGATGGATGATGGCGTCCACGCCGGTCAGGTCGATCGCGTCGGGATTGCGCACGTCCCCCTGAACGACGGTGAGATCCGGATGCGGCTCGAGGAAGTTGCCGAACCACATGATGTCGAACGCAACGACCTTGTGGCCGGCCTTCAACAGCTTCGGCACGAGCACGCTGCCCTTGTAGCCGCACGCTCCGGTCACGAATACTTTCATCTGAGCAATCCCCGTGGCTCGCCTGTCGTCTCGCCGGCTGGCGCGTCGCGCGCACCTTTATACAAATTGGCTGGGGAAGGCGACCGGCCCGGCGGCAATAGCCGCCCGTCAAACGTCCCCGCCACGGCGCGGTTCGTGATTAAACTCCAAATGAGCCCGGCGCAAGCTTTCCGGGTTGCCGATATCCCGATGATAACCGCTGGTTTCCACGCACAAAATGCGTCCCAAATAGTTGGGGATGATTTCGGTGGAGAGGTCGACGACCGGCTTTCCGAGCGCCGCGATGTCGGCGATCACGCCGGGTTCGAACACGTAGACCGCGCCATTGGCGAGGTTCCCGGGCGGATTCTTGACCTTCTCGTGGAAGGCGATCACACGGCGCTGATCATCCAGTTCGAGAATCCCGCACGAGCTTGGATCGTCGGTCCGGAACGCGAGCATCGTCATGATGCAGCCGGACGGCCGCCCGTGATGAGCGGCGAGCACCCCCTTGACGTCGAAATCCGTCAAATTGTCCGCATGGGCGACCATGAACGGCTGGTCGCCGAACCAGGCGCGGTTGGCCAGCACGGTGCCGCCGGTGCCGAGCAGTTCATCTTCGTGAACGAGATCGATCCGGTCGCGCCAGCGCGACTGCGCGACATGGGCCCGGACCTGCTCGGCCAGCCAATACGTGTTGAGCAGCGCCCGCTCGACGCCGCCTTCGAACACGAGGTCGAGCCAGTAGTCCAGCAGGGGCCGGTCGTGCACACGCACCAGGCATTTCGGCGTCGTGTTGGTCAGCGGACGCAGCCGGCTTCCGATCCCGGCCGCGAGCAGAAGGGCACGCATGACGACATCCTACTCGTGGCTGAAGCCGGTTTCGTCGATTTCCTTGACCAGTTCCGCTGTCGTGAGCGGCAGGTTGCCGACGCGGGAGACCTGCAGCGCCGCGGCCAGCGAGCCGAGATAGGATGCTCGCCAGATATCGGCGCCCGCGCGCAGGCCCATCGAGCAGGCCATGAAGAAGCTGTCGCCGGCGCCGGAGACGTCCTTCGGCGACGGGTTGAACGCGGGCAGACGGTCGGAGGTGAAGGCGCCTTCGGCCATGGTGTTGATCAGCGCGCCCTCAGCGCCCAGCGTGATCACCAGGTTCTTGGTGCGTGCCCGCTCGACCAGCCGCTCGCTGATGACGGCGAGGCCGGAGATGAAGTCGTTCAGCGCGACGCGCGCCTCGCGCTCGGTCGGCGTCAGCAAGGTCATGCCCTTGAACCGGGAGACGTCGCCGGTCTGCGACGAGACCTGGCTGTCGGCGGCCATCATGACGCCTCTGGAGCGCGCGAGATCGGCGATCGCATCCACCAGATCCTGCGGCAGGCAGCCGTAATTGAAGCAGGAAAACAGCAGCAGATCGCAGGTCTTCAGGGCGCGTTCGACCGAGGTCAGCATCTGCCGCTGCAGATCGGCATCCGCGGCGTGCTGGCGCAGATGATTGACGCGCAGCAGCGTCTTGTTCAGCGCGCGAAAGCGCTGCTTGCGCGTCGTCGGCCGGGTCTGGTCGGCGAATGCGTTGAAATTCACGCCGTGCTGCTCAAGCGTGCTGCGAGCGAAGCGCGCCGCATCATCGTCCCCGACCAGGGTGAAGAAGCTCACATCCGCGCCGAGCCCATGGGCGTGAGCCGCCACGGCGCCGGCCCCGCCCACGAAGGTTCGGGTCATCAATGGCGTCACGACGATGGTCGGATCCTCCTGCGACATGCCGACGGCGTCGCAGGTGACATATTCGTCGACGATCAGATCGCCGATCACGGCCACCCGCATGCCCGAGAGCTTGCGCAGCAGGTCCTTCAGGCTCGAGATCTCGAAACCATGGCGTTTCGGAAACTCGAGCGGCTTGCGGACGGTGGAGATGTCGATGTTGGCGTCGCGTTCCAGCAGCGACAGCGAGGCGAAGCGCAGTTCACCGGAGGAGAAGATCAGTCGGCCGCCATAGGCGTCCACAGCCTCCTGTTCCGGGTTGGTCCGGTCCTCGAACTCCTTGCCCTTGACGACGATCGTCGGTTTCAGCTGCCCGATGAAGTCGGACGCGGAGGTCTCCAAACGCACGGCATGGTGCACAAACGAGATGGAGCGCACGTTGTCCAGCCGCATGTCCTGCGCCAGGGTCACGCCGGGCGTCGAGTCCGGATTGACGCCGACGACGAGCACATCGGCCTGCTCGGCCGCGAACTTCAGAAGCCGTAGATGTCCGGGGTGCACGACGTTGAAGTTGCCTGACACGAAGGCAATCGTCTGACCGGGCTCGCAGGAAGCGCGAATTGTCTGACAGACCAGATCCATCTGCGTCATTTCGATAACCTGATCCAAGGGCTTCGACTCCGGCTCATCTGTCCTGAATGGGCCTCGCTGCCGGCTGCGTATGCGAATCGCCGATGCAACGGCCAGGATCCGGGTGATCGTAGCGGCGAAGGTCCAACTTCAGCACGCCTCGTCGACGTTGATTCTATTGCGAAAAGTCGAAGCATTCTCATGATCGGTGACGAGAGGCGCGAGGCATCCAGGCGTTGTGCACCCCTCTTTAACAGGTGTGCGCAGCAGCACAAACCCCTGCACGGCCTGTTGTTGAATTCTCGGACGATGAAGTTGCGATCATCGCGCAGATCTCAGGGTGACGGATGTCGGTTCACAGCGGCCAATCCTGCTGAGACATGCTGCGTTCATGCCCGGGATGGTCGTCTCCACACGCGCCGCGCGGAGATCTCGCGTTGTGCCCTTGAACGTCGCGGCCGATGGCGACGGAGAGCAAGAGCGATGGAGGGGAGGATCCTCGCGCTCTGGTCAGTGATAGAGATCGAACTGCTCTTCCTTGCGGTCGAGGTCGGCCGCGAGTTCGTTGCGATCGATGCGCGGGAAGTGCCTGCTGAAATCGGGGCGGTTCAGCAATGCGAGATAGGTCTTCAGCATGCCGCGTTCCGAGGGATGAGCCGGATCGAAGAAGTTCTCAGTCGTCTGCGAAATCTCGGTACGGCTCATGTCGAAGAACGAAATTCCCAATTGCGCGAATCTGCTTGCGGTCTGCGTGCTCTTCAGCTCCCGCCACAATCCTGAATAGGGCCAGTAGTTTTCGTCGGTATCGAGGAAAGCCGCGGCGCTCTCCAGCAGAGGGTACTGAATAGCGATCACCGTGAAATTGCGCTCGCGCGCCAGTCGGGACAGCCGCTCGATCTCGCCGAGCTGCCGCTCGCTGAGATGCTGGGCTCCGGGAAAGGATGACGTGACGTATTGAGCGCCGCGCGCCAAGGTTTCCGCGGCAAGATTCCGATAGGGCGGAGCGACCATCACCGAACCGTCCTTGCGGAAGCCGAATTGGCCGCGAATGGCCTCGGTCCCGATCAGCCTGTTGCCGTCGATCGGCTCGTGCTGGGGAGTGGTCACCGCGGAGAGGATGGCATCGCGGTTGCCATGGGTTCGCATGACGAAGTCGATGACATCGTGCAATTTCCGACGATGCGACGCCAGCCCCTGGCTGAAGTCCATCGTGCGCTCCTTCTGCCAGACTTCTGCGAGAGAATCGCCGAACAGGAAGTAATCCAGCGCGACGATGACGACACGAGGTTTGGCGACGTGAGTGGCGCGGTCGATGAAGTCGACGACGTGGGTGAGCGGCCACGCCGTCAGGCATGCATTGTAGGCGACATAGGGCCGGAACATCTGGTCGCGGGCCTGACCGCACCGCGAGCTGCCGACAAGCAGCACCTCGGGTTGAACCTGCTTGATCCGTTCGAGCTTGAACGGAGCGTAGTCCTTGAAGGAACCGAGCCAGAGAAGATGGTCATTGTGGGTTTGCTCGGCAGCGATGGTCGAGAGAGGCACTGTCGCACCCAGCCGCCAGCCGAGCCATTCGAGGCTCGCAAGCATCGGCGAAAATACTGCCGCGAACAGCGCCAGGACAACTACAACATAGCGCGTCACGGCCGATGCCAACCCCGCCTCGAATTGCTCGAAACTCTAGCTTAAGTCTCGGAAAAATCCACCGTTATCCGTACTTTCCCAGGGGGCTCCCGTCCACCCCGGCGCTAGCGTCTTTCGTCATCCCCAATGGCTGTTGTCGGCGCTTGATGCCCGGCCGCGGTGTCGAGGTTGCGCTCGATCTCAGTTGCGTCGATGTTCGCGAACATGCCGCGGAACTCATCATCCTTGAGCAGATGCAGCATCACCTTGGCGGCGCCACGTTCTGCAAGATGATAGGCGTCGACAAAGCTCGCGGTCTCGTCCTCGAATTCCAGTCGTCCCAGATCGAAGAGCGGAATGCCCAGCGTCCTCAGCCAATCGCGCATGTCCTGCGTGGCAAACTCGCGCCAGGCGCCGAACCCGTAGCGACCGCCTTGTTCGCGATCCAGCAGTTCGATGCCGGCGCGGATGAACGGAAGTTGCACCCCGAGCAAGGTGATGCCACGCGTCCGCGCCATCTCGGCCAAGGCAGCGATTGGCCGCTTGAGCCAGGGGGAGATGCCTGCCGCACGCGGCAATGTGTCGGCGAGGGTGGCGGCGTTCATGAATCGGGACCGGGCATCAGCCAGGTGCGCGGGTGAATACTGGTAAGAACCGTCGCTGCGGAAACCTTCTTCGTGAAGGATCGATTGGGTTCCGGTGAACACCGTCGGCGCATTCAAATAGTTTCGGAAGGTGGCCGGATGGCGGGCCGCCGTCCGGGCGAAGTCGAGCAGGCTGCCGCTCAGGTAGGAGAGCGGCCAATTCTCGTGCATCTTTCGCGTGATCGCGAACCATTCCTCCCATCTGTCGGCGAACAGGAAATGGTCCAGCGACAGGATCGCTATCCGCGGTCGGTGTTGCCGCGTGGCCAAGTCGAACAGCGTGGCCGTTTGGCCCGTGGTCCAGGCGGTGAAAGACAGATTGTAGAAGCGGTACGGCTTGAACATCTCGGCGCGGAATGCTCCGGCGCGAGACGTGCTGATCCATATGATGTCGGGGCGCTCTTGCTCCAGCCGCGCCAGCTTGAACGCCGCATTGTAGCGCAAATCGTAGGGAAGCACGATCTGCTCGGGATTGTCCCGTTGCGAGTTGGCAAGCTGCTGCAGGCTGCTCGACGCACCGAACCGTTCTCCAGCCCGAAAAAGACCGAGGGGAGGCAGGTAGCCCGCGAGTGCGGAAGCCGCCAAGACGCTGATGACATAGCGTCTCGTCCGGTCGGGCTGCGGAGGGGCATCGGCTCGCTGCGGCGAACCAATCACGCTGCGATCGTCGCCTTCGCCGTTCGTCAGCATCGCCAATCGTCAAGTTCTGCCGGATCAGCCCCGCGGATCATCTGAGGGCGACTAGAACTGGAAGTAAAGGAACTGCGACGTGTCGCCGGCGATGATGTTCATGAGGACGGCTGCGACCAGCGCGACCGATGTGCCGATCGCCCAGGGCAATGACGGACGCCACTTCAGACTGAGAATGCTCCAGGGGCGCGGATTGTGATAGGTTTCGAGCCCGACCTTCCACCGATCGAACATCGCGTTCACGTTGGGCAATCCCAGGCAGGCCGCATAGCCCAGCACGATTGCCAGCATGATCCGTGCGTCGATGAGATTGCTGATCGTGATTTTTTCGGAGTTCGAGAGACCGACCATCCCCTTGATCAGCCTCACGGCCGCAGCGGGATTGTCGGCGCGGAAGAACACCCACGCCAAAACGACGACGAACTGCGTCAGCAGCAGCGCGGCTGCGGCGTACCAGATGGAGCTGGACAAACGCGCGAGCGTCGGCTGTCGCTGAACGAACTTGCTCCAGCGGTGATTGATGATGAGGAAGAGCCCGTGCAGGGCGCCCCATATCACGAAGGTAAAACCGGCGCCGTGCCAGAGGCCGCCGAGCAGCATGGTCGTGAACAGGTTGATGTTCCGCCTGTGCTCGCCGTGACGGTTGCCCCCGAGAGGAATGTAGAGGTAGTCGCGCAGGAAGCGTGACAGCGAGATGTGCCAGCGGCGCCAGAACTCGACAATGTTCTGTGATTTGTACGGCGAATCGAAGTTGAATGGCAGCTTGATGCCGAACATGATCGAAATCCCGATCGCCATGTCCGAATAGCCGGAGAAGTCGAAGTAGATCTGCAGCGAATAGGCGAGCGCGCCGCCCCAGGCGTCCATCAGATGGAGATGGCTGGAATTCGCGGCCTGGAAGACGGGATTGGCGACGAGGCCGAAACCATCGGCAATGAACGACTTCTTGAACAGGCCGATGGTCAGGATCGTCAGGCCGATGGCGATGTTCTCGAGCGAGATCTTCCGGCTTTCCTCCGAGCCGAACTGCGGCATCATCTCGCGATGATGGAGGATCGGTCCTGCGATCAGATGCGGGAAATAGGTGACGAACAGGCCATATTTGACGAAGCTGCGCTCGTCGGAATAGCCGCCATAGACGTCGGCGAGATAGGCGATCTGGGTAAAGGTGAAGAAGGAGATTCCCAGTGGCAGCACGATCGCGAGCGAAGGATACTTCGATGCGCTCAGCGCGTTGAGGATCTGAATGCCGAAATTCGTGTATTTATAGAAGGCCAGCGCCGCGAGATTGAGCGTAATGGCACCGGCGAAGAGACCGCTGCGCGCCTTCCCCTGTTGTCCCGCGATCAGCAGGCCCATCGTATAATTGAAGACGATCGAAACGAGAATGATCGGGACGAAATGGATGTCCCAATAGCCGTAAAACGTCAGCGATGCGGCGGCCAGCCAGCTCAGGCGCGCGACGGGAGAAACGACAAACCGCGCCAGCAGGAAGTATCCGGCGAACGTCACCGGCAGGAACAGGAACAGAAACTCGAACTGCGTGAAGAGCATGGAAAGTTTCTTGGTGTTGCCGCGGGTTAATTTGGTTTATCAACGATCGTACGCCATGCCAAGGTTATCCTGGGTGCGGGCGTCGAAAGTCTGTGGGATTGTGGTTCTCCGACACGCCGTCGGACTGGCTGAACGGTGCTGATGATGCTTTAAGTCCGCAAGCGGCTTCGTCAAATCTGATCGGCAACTCGCAAATGCGCGCCGCGCTGCTGCGGCTGGCGCTCCAGGAAACGGCTCTGCGTTCAGGGGTGGCGTGAGCTGGTCAGTTGGTGGCTACACTCGAGGGGCAGCGAACGCTCCTCAGCATGTTCCGGAATCCGTGGAAGTGAGATCGAGCCATGTCATCAGTCGCCGGAGCGGGGGCCAAGTCCGAAGCCGGGTCCGAAGCCAAGTCTGGAACGCCCGCGGTCCGACGCTACCTTCTCGTTGTCGGCCTTTGCGGAGTTGTCGTCTTTGGCCTGTTCGTCGTCGGCATTGCCCTGTTTTCATATGACGGCTGGACGTTTCGCGACGGCTGGCTGCAGATACCCCGCCAAGGCGATGCCGGATGGTACCGCGATTTCGGCGGGCGCAATGTGCCGCAAATCCAGGATCAGGACGTCTTCTTCAGCAATGTCGGCTCATCAGTCGACGCGGCCCGGAGCTCGGACATCGTCTTTCTCGGCCCATCGTTCGTCGGTTATGCTCTCGATCGCCGGACGCTTCTCGCAGACCCGCAGCTGTCTCGCCTGAAGATCTACAACATGTCCTTCCTGGGTCTGCGCGGGGGCGAGTTCTCCCGTCGGCTCATCGAGCGCTGGAAGATCCACCCGCCGCTCTGGGTGATCAACGCCGACGATCAGTTCGTCCACTTCTTCAGCAACGATCTGAATGTCACCCTGGGCCCGCAAAAAATGCCGATCGCTGCGGTGACGCGCACGCGGCTTCGTGGATATCTGACGGTCGTGGGGCGCAATCTTCATTGGCGCATCGAGGACATGGTGGCTGCGTATCGCAGTGGGCAGTTCACCCCATCCGGGCTGTACCGGAACATTTCCGACGGAGACCTCGGGCTGGACGCAAATCCAGCCTATGTCGCGGACGGCAACAAGCCGCTCGTTTCAGCGCGCGACCCGGACTGCCATACCACGCCCGTGATTGTCGACTACGCGAAAACGATGCTGAAGGAGATCGGCGGTCGCGCTGTGCTTACCCTGGTTCCGCACAGCCAGTCATGCTTGAAGCAGGCCGAAGAGCTGGCGAAAGCGCTCGACGTGGATTTGATCGCGCCGCCCTTCGACGGCATGACGACCGTGGACGGCGGCGGTCACCTGGACCGCCGGGGCGCAGAAAAATACACGAGCTATCTCGCGCGCGAGATCGTCCGGACGCGGGCGTTCAAGCAGGCATTTTCCAGCAGGCTCGGACTTGCCGACTGAAGTTCATGCGACATGGCGGCCGCTTCATGTTGTGAGAAGCGGATGTCGTCCCGCGGCGCCAGATGAGATCGATTCGCAGGCGCGTTGGCGTACGGAATCTCCCGATTGGGCTGACGAATCTCGGTTCACGAGCCAGGGGATGGGGAGGCTACCGGGCAGGGGGCTCCGTTCATCGAAGCCGGCAATCGTGCAGGACAGGTCGAAGCGTGCGGTGTTCGCTGAACGCGCTGTATAGCGCGGTGGCATGTGTTCGCGGTGAGATTCGGTTTGCGCCGAGCTGAAAGCCAGATGAACAGCAAGGCAGCAAGTTGCGGATTTCTGCACTCTGTCGGCGCCGATCAGTCTGTCGCGAGGTTCGGCTTGGCTTGGCAGCATTCGCTCTGCTATACGTCGTGCCTGGGGCAGACGATACAACTTTGGATCATCCATTGCCGAGCTGATAGCTCGGCAATGCCCGTTGTTCCTTGGGGCTTCGCATTCTTATGAATTCATTCTCGAAGCTGATCGTCGACATCGTATTTGCACGCAACTTGCTTCGGTCATCCAACCCAAGCTGAATCTGTCTGCGGGGAAGCAGGTACATCGGCTCCGTTGGGGCGTTACCGGAGGAAGTTGAAGCTCAAAATGAAGCCCGCTCGCTATCGCAGGTTTGTCTATCTGGCTTTCATCACGTTCGGCGCGGCGCTGAGTCTGCTGCCGCGGCGATTGGTGTTCCTTGGTCTCGTCGTCGCCGAGTTCGTGAGATTGCCGCTGCGTGAGCGGATGTACCAGGCCTACTTTCCCTACGTCACTTCTCATCTCGCGGAGCACGCTGACTACCGCTATTCGACGGCTCTCAGTCGTCGCTTCTATCGGGCATCGATCCATGTCCTGTACCGGATCGGAGCCTATCGGGAGGTGATCGAGTCTGTGCGTCGGGAGACGTTGCGTTTGGACAGCCCGGCCGTCAGGTATGCGCTCGTGAGGTCGCTCTTCGAACTGGGCGAGTTCGATGAAGCCCTGGATGCGGCAGCGGGAGCGACAGACGACGATCTGATCCGAATCATCGATCTCGCCTTTCACAGGGCGATGCTCCAGATCATTGACGGCGATGAAGCGGGTGCGTTGGACGCGCTATTCTGGGCCTGCCGGGGCAGCCTGCATTTTTTTCGTCCTCATCAGAATATCGCTGCTCGCGGTTCGTCACGCTATTTTCCCAACCAGATCGATGTGCTCTCGGGAGCGCCCGGCCGGCTGTTCGATCTGTGCAACTTCACTGGACAGCGGGTGACGCATGTCGGACGCGGCGAGCTTGGAACTCGCTTGTTCGAACGTGCTTTGGACGCGCAAGAGGAACTCCGCCAATCGCCACCGCTGCTATCCGCAGAGTTGGCAGACCTGCTCCGCCGACTCGACGTCTCCCTGGAGGAGCTGCGTTTGGTGCCGGAGGAATGGGCCACCCAGATCGGCCATCTGGGGATGCTCGACATTCTGTTTCGTATGCGTGAGCTTCGCTGGTGGTCGGGCAAGGCGGTGATCGTTGCGCGCCCGGGATTGATTGCCAACGACCCATTCTTCCGTCTTTTCGAACGCTTCGGTCAGATCCTCGTGGTCGGTGAGTCGATCTCTGAGCGGACCGCACATGAGTTGTTGTCCCTTCAGCGGTGGTATGGCTTGAATTTCAATGCGTGCCGGCTGCCGGACGGACGTGCCGTGCCGTGGCAGGAGGCGGGAGCGATCGCCATCGAGCAATGGGAGCGCGAAGGACGACCGCATCCGTTGCGGGAGGTCTATGATCAGGCGACCAATCTCGCGGATGTTGCCGCCGACGGATTCCGGCGGCTCTGTTCCAGATACGGAATGAAGCCCGACGACTGGTACGTCTGCTTGCACACCCGCGATGCAGCCCACTATTTCGAGTTCATGGGGACGGGGCAGACGCATCGCAATGCGCCGATCGAAACGTCGCTCGAGGCCATCCGACTGATCACCTCGCGGGGTGGATGGGTGATCAAGCTTGGTGGGCCAAAATCTCCCAAGCTTCCTCCGATGGAGCGAACCATCGACTACGCATTGAGCGAGTTCCGCTCGGAGTTGATGGATGTTCATTTGATCCGTCATGCCCGGGCCTTCGTCGGGACCACGTCCGGGCTGACGAACGTGGCCGTGAGCTTTGGG
Source organism: Bradyrhizobium sp. HKCCYLS3077 (assembly GCF_051167555.1). Lineage (NCBI taxonomy): Bacteria > Pseudomonadati > Pseudomonadota > Alphaproteobacteria > Hyphomicrobiales > Nitrobacteraceae > Bradyrhizobium > Bradyrhizobium sp. HKCCYLS3077. The sequence continues at coordinate 828,596 of NZ_JBNPTH010000002.1, forward strand.
ATTCCCTGTGCGATCGTCAACGCCATCACGACCGATGCCCAGCTGTGGCACGCCAATGTCCGTTTTGCGTTGAAGCACGTGAGGCTGAGGGATGGAACAACGCTGACGCAGCGGCAGCTGACAAGCGAGCCGTGGCGATGGCGGGTTTTTGATGCCGCCGTGCTGGGCAGGAACGGCGCGCACCCGGAGAACAATTCGTCCGATGAGATCTGTCATGCGGTCGAGGAGGTCCTGGCGTTGGCCGAGGGACGATCGGCGGAATTCGAGGCCCGCTATGACACGGCGGGACTTCTGGACCGCTGGAAGCGCTCCCTCGCGCTGCCCTATTTCTACGGTCCAAGTCGTCCCAGCCTTGCGTTTCTCGCCAAGCATGAGAAGACGTTTCTCCTGAATGAGACCGGGGTCGCCGAGCTCTGCCTCGGAGAGCCTTAACGTCGAACGAGAACTCATGTGCGGCATAACCGGACTGTTGCGGCCGGGCGGGGCTGACGAGAGCATGCTGACCGGCGTCGTCGCCGGCATGACGGCGGCGCTCGCCCATCGTGGGCCGGATGCATCGGGGCTGTGGACACGGGCCGATGTCGGTTTGGCCCTCGGCCAGCGGCGACTGGCGATTCTCGATCTTTCCGAGGCGGGCGCGCAGCCGATGCACAGCGCCTGCGGGCGCTACACCATCACCTTCAACGGCGAGATCTACAACCATCTCGAAATTCGGGCCGAACTGGAGGCGTGCGGCGGGGCGCCAAACTGGCGCGGCCATTCCGACACCGAGACGCTGCTTGCCGCCGTCAGGCAATGGGGCATCCAGCCGGCGCTGCAGCGCCTGATCGGCATGTTCGCGTTCGGGCTATGGGATGCCGAGACTCGGCAGCTGACCCTGGCGCGCGATCGCTTCGGGGAGAAGCCGCTGTTCTACGGCTGGTGCGGCACCGACCTGGTCTTTGGTTCGGAGCTGAAGGCGCTCGCCGCGCATCCATCCTGGGCGCCGTCGCTCGATCGCGCGGCGCTGACATCGTTCATGCGCTATTCCTATGTTCCGGCGCCCGCGACGATCTGGACCGGCCTGCGCAAGCTGCCTTCGGCCTCGTTCGTGAGCTTCTCCGCGAACGCCGCGTCGGGAAGCCTGCCCGCGCCGCAGGCCTATTGGTCGCTGCGGGACGTCGTCGTCGCCGCCCAATCCGATCGCATCCAGAGCGAGCCGGACGCGGTTGCGCGGCTGGAACAGCTGCTGTCCGCCGCCGTGAAGCGCCAATGCCTCGCGGACGTGCCGCTCGGCGCCTTTTTGTCCGGCGGCGTCGATTCGTCGACCATCGTCGCCTTGATGCAGGCCCAGACGAGCCGGCCGGTGCGCACATTCAGCATCGGGTTTGCGGAGGGCGGCTACAACGAGGCCGAGGATGCGCGCAAGGTGGCGCAGCATCTCGGCACCGATCACACCGATCTCTATGTCGATGCCCCGACGGCGATGGACGTGGTTCCCAAGCTCCCGCTCATCTACGACGAGCCGTTCGCCGATTCCTCGCAGATTCCGACCCATCTGGTGGCGCAACTGGCGCGCCGCCACGTGACCGTGGCCCTGTCCGGCGATGCGGGCGATGAGCTGTTCGGCGGCTACAACCGGCATGTCTGGGGCGAGCGGCTGCAGGCGCGCCTCGGCCGGCTGCCGGTGCCGGTGCGGCGGATGATCGGGGCTGCTCTTGGTGCTGTCGCGCCGGAACCCGCGGACACGATCCTGTCGGCGCTGCAGCCCATTCTTCCGGGGCGCTTGAAAGTGCGGCATGCCGGCGATCAGGTCGCCAAGCTCGGCCGCCTCATGGCCGCGGACGGTTTCGAAAGCCTGTACCGGACGTTGTGCTCGATCGACCAGGATCCCGCCCGCACGGTGATCGGCGGTGAGGAGCGCGCCGGCTGGGCGGCCGATGAACTGCACAAGCTGACGCAACCGCTCGATCCGCTCGATCGCATGACGCTCGCGGACTCCCTCAGCTATCTCAGCGACGACATCCTGCAGAAGGTCGATCGCGCCGCGATGGCGGTGGCGCTGGAGACGCGCGTGCCGTTCCTCGACAAGGACGTCGTCGAATTCTCCGCCAGGGTTCCCGCCAGCATGAAGGTGCGCGATGGCCGCGGAAAATGGCTGCTGCGGCAGGTGCTGTATCGCCATGTGCCCGCCGAGATGATCGACCGGCCGAAGACCGGCTTCAGCATCCCGATCGACGCCTGGCTCCGCGGCCCGCTGAAATCATGGGCAGCGGATTTGTTGTCGTCATCGCGGCTGCAGCGGCAAGGCCTGTTCGACCCCGCGCGGGTAACGCGCATGTTCGACGAACATCTCAGCCGCCGGCACAATCACGCCTACTGGCTGTGGAATGTGCTGATGGCGCAGGCTTGGCACGACCAATGGGCGGCCAACCGTTAAGCGTCACTCCTCCGCGGTCGCGGGGATGGCCATCCGGCCCGCGCCCTTCTCGGCGCTGAGAATCCACACCAGCCCGCCCATGCCGCCGACGATGAAGTAGATCGCGCCGAACAGGATCGAGACCACCGTGCCGTCGGCCGGCGCCAGCCCCGCATAGCCGAACGTCACCATCATGGTGGCTTCGCGCACGCCCCAGCCCGCGATCGAAATCGGCAGCATCGTGATCAGCATGATCGGCGGCGTCAGCAGGAACAGCTGCTCGAAGCCGACGGACGCTGCGATCGAGCGCACGGCGCACCAGGCGATGACGACTGCCAGCACGTGGACGGAGAGCGAGAGCGCGGCGATCTTCACCGCGGTGGCCTTGCCGAAGATCACCTTGTTGGCGATCACCGAGCAGGCATAGACGTGACGCGTCGGCCACCACGCCTTCATCCACGCGGCGGGCAGGTAGCCGATGATCAGAAAGCCGGCGCCCGCCGCCAATGCGGCGGCGTCGACGAACACCAGCGCGAGGCGTCCGTTCTCGTTGGCAATCAGGCCGTAGCTCCACGGCAGGCTCGCGACGATGATCAGCGCCAAGGCGATGAACCCGACGGCGCGGTCGGTCAGGATCGAATAGCTGGCCGCGCGCCATCCGGCGCCGGTGCGGCCGATCAGCCACAGCCGCACGGCATCGCCGCCGATCGAGGAGGGCAGGGTCTGATTGAAGAAGGCGCCAATCATGTTGTAGCGGAAGGCGCGCATGTCGGTCAGCGGCGCCCCGCACAGTGCCGAGATCTCGCGCCAGCGCAGCGCGCCGATGAAAATCTGCAGCAGCGTGATCGCCACCCCCAGCACGATCCAGCCGATGCTGATCTGGCTGAGCCGCTCGCGGATCGCCGCGAAGTTGATCCCGCGCAGCGCGAGATACAGCAAAGCGAGCGAAACCACGATCCGGAGAATGAGAATCAAAAACGCTCGCATGCGAGGGCTGGCTTCGCTCTTGGTTGAAAGGTCCCAAGCCGAGTGCGAGACGCGCAACTCCCGTCCTGGCGGCATCGAGGCCCGGATGGGACCGGCCCATCGGGGCGGCCGACCCCTTGCGGTCCCGATGCCCCGGTGGCTAAACAGTCGCAGGGGTGGCGTCAATGGCCTCCGAAACGACCGGAATATCAATTTATGTCTCATGGCCGGAAGATTGCGGTGATAGGCCTCGGCTATGTCGGCCTGCCGGTCGCCGCCGCGTTCGCGCGCGCGGGCTGCCCGGTCATCGGGTTCGACATCGATGCCGTCAGGGTCGCCGAGCTCCGCGAGGGCCGGGACCGGACCTGCGAAGTGGATGCGGCCGACCTGCGCTGGCCCGGCCTGCGCTTCAGCAGCGACCCTGGTGAGATGGCGGCGGCCGACTTCTTCATCGTCACCGTCCCCACACCGATCGACAGCGCGCGCCGGCCCGATCTCGGCGCCATGCTCGCCGCGACCCGCGCGGTGGGCGCCGTGTTGAAGCGTGGCGACATCGTCGTCTACGAGTCCACGGTCTATCCGGGGGCGGTCGAGGAGGACTGCGTGCCGCTGCTCGAAAGCGGCTCGGGGCTGCGGGCCGGCCGCGACTTCAACGTCGGCTATTCGCCGGAGCGCATCAATCCCGGCGACAAGACGCATCGCTTCGAGACCATCACCAAGGTGGTCTCGGCCCAGAACGCCGAGACACTCGAGACGGTGGCCGCAGTCTACGGCTCCGTCGTGACGGCCGGCATCCACCGCGCGCCATCGATCAAGGTCGCCGAGGCGGCCAAGGTGATCGAGAACACCCAGCGCGATCTCAACATCGCGTTCATGAACGAGCTGTCGCTGATCTTCCAGGCGCTCGACATCGACACTGGCGACGTGCTGGCGGCGGCCGGAACCAAATGGAACTTCCTGCCCTTCACGCCCGGCCTCGTCGGCGGCCACTGCATCGGGGTCGATCCCTATTATCTCACCTATCGCGCCGAGAAGGCGGGCTATCACCCCGAGGTCATCCTCGCAGGCCGCCGGATCAACGATGAGATGGGGCGGCGCATCGCGCGGGAATGCATCCGTGGGCTTTTGAAGCGGCGCGGCCGCAGCGGCGTCGTCACCATCCTCGGCATGACGTTCAAGGAGAACGTTCCTGACATCCGCAATTCCCGCGTGATCGACATCATCAGCGAATTGCAGTCGTTCGGCATCGAGGTGCAGGTCGCCGATCCGCTCGCCGATGCCGCCGCCGTGCATGAAGAATACGGCATCGGCCTCACCCCGATGACGGAGCTGCAGCCTTCCGACGCCGTCGTGCTCGCGGTCTCGCACGATCCGTTCCTGGCCGGCGGCTGGCCGCTGGTTCAGCGGCTGTTGCGCGAGGAGAGCGGCCTCGTGCTCGACGTCAAGATGAAGCTCGACCGCGCGAGCAAACCCGCCGCCATTGAACTCTGGCGACCGTAAGGAAGTGACCATGGCCGATCAGCCCATCCTCGTGACCGGCGCCGCCGGCTTCATCGGCTTTCACTTGTCACGGAAGCTGCTCGCCGAGGGGCGGCAGGTCGTCGGGCTCGACAATCTGAATTCGTACTACGATCCCAAGCTGAAGGACGCGCGCCTCGAGATTCTCAAGGCGCAGCCCGGCTTCACCTTCCACAAGCTCGATCTCGTCGACCGCGCCGGCGTCAAGGCGCTGTTTGCCCAGCATCGCTTTCCCGCGGTGGTGCATCTCGCCGCCCAGGCCGGCGTGCGCTACTCGCTGGAAAATCCGCACGCTTACGTCGACGCCAATCTCGAAGGCTTCATCAACGTGCTCGAGGGCTGTCGGCATCACGGCTGCGGACACCTGCTGTTCGCCTCGTCCTCGTCGGTCTATGGCGCCAATACGAAGCTGCCGTTCTCGGTCAAGGACAATGTCGACCATCCGATCAGCCTCTATGCGGCGAGCAAGAAGGCCAACGAGCTGATGGCGCATTCCTACAGCCATCTCTACCGGCTGCCGGCCACAGGGCTGCGCTTCTTTACTGTCTACGGCCCCTGGGGCCGGCCGGACATGGCGATGTTCATCTTTGCCAAGGCCATCCTGGCGGGACAGCCGGTCAGGCTGTTCAATCACGGCCAGATGCGGCGTGATTTTACCTATGTCGACGATATCGTTCAGGCCATCGGCCGCCTGATCGGCCGTCCGCCACAGGGAAACCCGGATTGGGATGGAAACAGGCCCGATCCCTCGAGCAGCCGGGCGCCATGGCGGGTTTACAATATCGGCAACAATCACCCCGAGCAGTTGACCGACGTGATAACGCTGCTGGAGAAGGAATTCGACCGGCCGGCGATCAAGGAGATGCTGCCGATGCAGCCCGGGGACGTCGAGGCGACCTATGCTGACGTCAGCGACCTCGAACGGGACATCGGCTTCCGGCCGGCGACGTCGATCGCCGACGGCATTTCACGTTTTGCGAAATGGTATCGCGACTACCACCAGATTTGATGGACTGATTTCATGACCGGACGCATCATTCCCCTCATCATGTGCGGCGGCGCCGGGACCCGGCTGTGGCCGGCCTCACGCGAAGTGCGGCCCAAACAGTTCCTGCCGCTGTTCGGCGCGCGCTCCACCTTCCAGGACACGCTGCTGCGCGTGTCGGACGCTGACCTGTTCGCGCGGCCGATCATCATCACCAACATGGCCTATCGCTTCATGGTGCTGGAGCAGCTGGCCGAGATCGGCATCGAGGCCGATGTCCTGCTGGAGCCGATGCGGCGCGACTCTGGGCCGGCGATCGCCGCCGGCGCCGCCTTCGCCCAGTCGCGCGATCAGGATGCCGTGGTGCTGGCGCTCGCGGCCGATCATATCGTGCGCGACAACACGGCCTTCGTGGCGGCCTGCCGGCAGGGGCTGGCGGCGGCGGAAGCCGGCCGGATCGTCACCTTCGGCGTCAATCCGGAGCGTGCGGCGACGGAATACGGTTACATCAGCCCTGGCGCTGTGGTCTCCGGAGAAGTACGGGCCGTGGCCAAATTCGTCGAGAAGCCGGACCAGCCGACCGCCGAGCGCTACATCGGCGAGGGCTATCTCTGGAACAGCGGCAACTTCATGTTCCGTGCCGGCGTGCTGCTCGACGAGTATCGCAAGTATGATGCCGGCAGCGTGCAGAGCGTCGCCGACGCGGTCGCCAAGGCCGGCCGCGATCTCAGTTTCATCATCCTGGACTCCGATGCCTTCGCGGCGGCCAAGCCGATCTCGATCGACTATGCCGTGATGGAGAAGACCGAGCGGGCCGCCGTCGCGCCGGTGTCGTGCGGCTGGTCCGACGTCGGCTCGTGGCACGCGGTCTGGGAGCTGTCCGACAAGGACGGGCAGGGCAACGCCGCGCGCGGCACCGCCGTGTTCGAGGATTCCCGCAACTGCAACGTCGTCACCGACAAGGCGCTGGTGGCGCTCGAAGGTGTCGACGATCTCGTCGTCGTGGCCGCGCAGGACGCGGTCCTGGTGTCGCGCCAGCGCGACGCCAACGGGCTGAAGCGGCTGGTCGCCAAGCTCAAGACCGTGGCGCCGGAGGTCACCGAGGCGCACATCAAGGTCCACCGGCCCTGGGGCAGCTACCAGTCGGTCGACAATGGCGAGCGCCACCAGGTCAAGCGGATCGTGGTGAAGCCCGGCCAGCGGCTGTCGCTGCAGAAGCACTACCACCGCTCCGAGCACTGGATCGTCGTCCGCGGGGCGGCGCGCGTCACGGTCAACGAGACGGTCAAAACCGTCCACGAGAACGAATCGATCTATATCCCGATGGGCGCGGTGCACCGGCTGGAGAACCCGGGCAAGATCCTGCTGGAGCTGATCGAGGTCCAGACCGGCTCGTATCTCGGCGAGGATGACATCATCCGGATCGAGGACGATTACCGCCGCGAGTAAAGCGGGCGCTCGCCGCGAATCAGGCGAGCCGTGCTAGATAGCCCCGGATCAGCCCGCCGGAGAGCTTCGTTGCAAAGCACGATCGGATCGCGCGCGTTCCAGAACGCGCGCCTGCAGAAGAAGAACCGCAAGCAGGCCGATGGCCTGATGCCGAAGGCCGTCGAGGCCTATCGCGCGGGCCGGCACGCGGAGGCCCAGGCCATCTGCGGCCAGGCGCTCGGCCTCGTACCCGATCATTTCGACGCTCTCCACCTGCTGGGCGCCTCCGCGCTCGACAGCGGCCGGTTCGATCTCGCGGAGCAGGCGCTCACTCGTGCCGTCGCCGTGGAGCCCCGCAACGCCGAGGCGCTTTCCAATCTCGGCCTCGTGCTGTTCAGCCTGAAGCGCTACGAGGAGGCGCGCGCGGTGCAGGAGCGCGCCGTCGCGCTCAAGCCGACCTTTGCGACGGCCTGGACCAGCCTGGGCAACACCTTGATGAACATGCAGCTGTTCGCGCAGGCGATCGAAGCGCATGACCGCGCCATCGCGCTCAAGGCCGACTTCGCCGACGCTTATTGCAACCGGGGCATGGCGCAACTGCTCCTGCTGCGCAACGAGGAGGCAAGGCAGAGTTTCGATCGCGCACTGGCCCTGGCGCCGCGCCACATGCAGGCGATGTTCGGCAAGGGGCTCGTCAGCATCAATCTGCGGCACCTCGAGCCGGCGCTGGCGGCCTTCAATGCGGCGCTCGCGCTCAAGCCGGGAGCGGCCGCCGTGATCGCGCAGCGCGGCCGGCTCTACGTGCAGATGGCACGGTTCACGGAGGCCGAGGCGGATTTCGATGCTGTGCTGGCGGTCGATCCCGGGCAGGAGTCTGCACTGCTCGGCAAGGCGCATGTCTGCGTCCTGACCGAGCGGATTGCGCCAGCGATGGTCGCCTGCAAGCGGGTGCTCGAGCAGAACCCGAGGTCCGAGGTGGCGTTGATCTGGCTCGGCACCTGTCTCGCCAAGCAGGGCGATACCGCCGGCGCCATCCAGCATTTCGACCGCGCCCTCGAGATCAAGCCGGATTTCGAGGATGCCATCCTGAAGAAGATCTTCGCGCTCGATTTTTATCCCGGCGCCGACGTCGCCGTGCATCAGGCGGTCCGGCGCGAATGGTGGGAACGCATCGGCGCGCGCATCCCCCAGCGCCAGTTCGCCTCCATCGACCGCAATCCAGACCGCCGCATCACGGTCGGCTACGTGTCGTCGGACTTCCGCAGCCATTCGGCGGCGCTGACCTTCCTTCCGGTGCTGCGCCATCACGACCACGCCGCCTTCAAGGTCGTCTGCTACTCGTGCTCGACGCAGCTGGATTCCGTCACCGAGCAGTGCAGGGCGACGGCCGACATCTGGGTCGATGCCGCCCAGATGTCCGACGACGAACTCGCCGACCGCATCCAGGCCGATCAGGTCGACATCCTCGTCGACCTCTCCGGCCACTCGGCCGGCAACCGCCTCACGGTGTTCGCGCGCAAGCCCGCGCCGATCCAGGTCACGGCCTGGGGTAATGCGACCGGCACGGGATTGCCGACCATGGACTACTTCTTCGCCGATCCGGTCTCGGTGCCGGAGGCGGTGCGGCCGTTGTTTGCGGAAAAAGTCTACGATCTTCCGGCGCTGATCACGACCGATCCGCTGCCCGGCGCGCAGGCGACGCCGCTGCCGATGCTGCGCAACGGCCACGTCACCTTCGGCGTGTTCAACCGGGTCGACAAGATCTCCGATCATGTACTGACTGTCTGGGCCGCACTGCTCCGCGCGCTTCCCGACGCCCGCATCATCATCAAGAACGGGGCGCTCGACGATGCTTTCCTGCGCGACGGACTGATCTCGCGCTTTGTGGCGCACGGCATCGTCGAAAGCCGGCTGACCTGCCTGGGATCGTCGATGCGGCAGGAGCACATCGCAGCCTTCGCGGAGATCGATATCTCGCTCGATCCCTTCCCGCAGAATGGCGGCGTGAGCACCTGGGAATCGCTGCAGGCCGGCGTGCCCGTCGTGGCGAAGCTCGGCAACAGCTCCGCCTCGCGCGCCGGCGGCGCGATCGTGAAGGCGATCGGGCTCGACGACTGGGTCGCCGAGGACGATGACGGCTACATCGCGACCGCGCTCAAGCATGCGGCTGATCCCGAGGCGCTGGCGCGTGTCAGGGCCGAACTGCCGGCGCGTGTCGCGAACTCCGCCGCCGGCAATGTCGAGGCCTACACGCGCAAGGTCGAGGACGGCTATCGCCAGTTCTGGCGCGACTATTGTGCCGCTGGCTGACGGTCCTGCGTTCGCGTTCACTGTCCTCTCCCTGTTCACGCGTCCCATTGTTCGAGTGAGTGCTAATGCGTCACCCCCTGGAGGCCACTCGTGGCAAGCAATGTCGGTTCGCGCGCCTTTCAGACCGCGCGGCTGCTGAAGAAGCATCGCAAGCAGGTCGATGATCTCCTGCCGCGCGCGGTCGCGGCCTATCGCGCCGGCCGGCGGGCCGAAGCGCAGACAATCTGCGGCCAGATCCTGGCGCTGCTGCCCGACCATTTCGACGCGCTGCATCTGCTCGGCGTCGTCGCGCTCGACAGCGGCGAGATTGATCTAGCCGAGCAGGCGCTCACGAAGGCGGTCGAGATCGAGCCGCGTCATGCCGAAGCGCTGTCCAATCTCGGGCTGGCGCTGTTCAACCGCAAGCGCTTCGAGGACGCCCGCAAATGCCAGGAGCGGGCGATCGCGCTGAAGCCGAATCTGCTGGTCGCGCTGACCGGGCTCGGCAACACGCTGATGCGTCTTGGACGTCCTGACGAGGCCATCGCCGCGCATGACCGCGCCATCGCGCTGAAGCCGGACTATGCCGACGCCTATTGCAATCGCGGCATGGCGCTGCTGCCGCTCAACCGCAACGCCGAGGCGATCCAGAGCTTCGACCGTGCGCTGTCGCTGAATCCGCGTCACATGGAGGCGCTGTTCGGCAAGGGGCTGCTCAGCCTCGAGCAGCGCCATCTGGCGGAGGCGCTCGCTTGCTTCGATGCCGCGCTCGCGATCAGGCCGGGTGCGCCGCTGGTGCTCGCGCAGCGTGGCCGCCTGCATCAGATGGCTGGGCGCTTCGACCTCGCCAAGGCGGACTACGTGGCGGCGCTGGCGCGCGATCCGATGCTGGAGATTGCGCTGCTCGGCAAGGCGCAGCTCGACCACTTCACCGACATCGCCCAGGCCGTCGATGGCTGCCGCAAGGTGCTGGAGCAGAATCCGCGCTCCGAAGATGCCTGGCTGTGGCTCGGCATCTGTTTCGGCAAGCAGGGTGAGCTGGACGCCGCCATTGCGCATTTCGATCGCGCGCTGGAGATCAGGCCCGACTTTCCGGAGGCCATGACTGCGAAGATCTTCACGCTCGAATTCCTGCCCGATGCGGATTTCGAGCTGCATCAGGCGGTCAGGCGCGAATGGTGGCAGCGCATCGGCAGCCACATCGCGCGCCGAGCGCCGCCGCCGCGCGACCGCGATCCGGAGCGGCGGCTGACGATCGGCTACGTCTCGTCGGACTTCCGCAATCACTCCGCGGCGCTGACCTATCTGCCGGTTCTGAAGCATGCCGACCGGCAGGCGTTCCGCATCTGCTGCTACGCCTGCTCTCCCGTGAATGACGCCGTGACTTCGCAGTTCCGCGCCTGTGCCGACGTCTGGATCGATGCCTCGCAATTTTCCGACGATGAGCTCGCCGATCAGATCGAGGCTGACGGCGTCGATATCCTGGTCGATTGCTCCGGTCACTCGGCCGGCAACCGGCTGCCGTTGTTCGCCCGCAAGCCCGCGCCGGTTCAGGTGACGGCCTGGGGCAGCGGCACCGGCACGGGGATGCCGACCATCGACTACTTCTTCGCCGATCCCGTGACGGTGCCGGAGGCCGTGCGCCCTCTGTTCGCCGAGCAGGTCTACGATCTGCCCGCCGTGATCACCACCGAAGCCTTGCCCGGCCTCGTGCCGACGCCGCTGCCGATGCTGCGCAACGGCCATGTGAGTTTCGGCGTGTTCAATCGCCTCGACAAGGTCTCCGATCCCGCGCTCAGTGTCTGGACGCGGATCATGCAGGCGCTGCCGGACTCGCGGATCGTGATGAAGAGCAGCTCGCTGGACGATCCCTTGTTGCGCGACCGCCTGCTGGCGCGTTTCGCGGCCCATGGCGTGGCGCCCGAGCGCGTGGTCTGCCTCGGCCGGTCGACGCGCGAGCAGCAGATCGCGCAGTTTGCCCTGGTCGACATCTCGCTCGATCCGTTCCCGCAGAATGGTGGCGTCAGCACCTGGGAATCGCTGCAGGCCGGCGTGCCCGTGATCGCCAAGCTCGGTCGAAGCGCGGCGTCGCGCGCCGCGGCCGGGATCGTCTCGGCGGTCGGGCTCGGCGCATTCGTCGCCAGGGATGACGATGCCTATGTTGCGCTCGCCGTGAGCTGGGCCTCCAGGGCGGAGGAGCTGGCCAAGCTGCGCGCCGAGCTGCCGGCGATGGTGGCGAACTCGGCTGCCGGCAATGTCGCGACCTACACGCACAAGGTCGAGGAGGGCTACCGCCTGTTCTGGCGTCGCTATTGCGCAGGCGCCGGAGAGTGAAACAAGCGGTGGCCTCGGACGAGGCCACGCAAATGTTCGTCGCGTTCTCAGGATCTGCATACTGCCTCGGGGGGCAAGTCTTTGGCTAGCAATGTCGGGTCTCGCGCCTTTCAGAACGCGCGGCTCCAGAAGAAGCACCGCAAGCAGGCCGACGAGCTGATGCCGCGCGCCGTCGCCGCCTATCGGTCCGGCCGTCACGCCGAGGCGCAGGCGATCTGCGGTGAGATCCTGGCGCTGCTGCCGGATCATGTCGATGCGCTGCATCTGCGTGGCGTCACAGCGCTCGACGGCGGCCAGTTCGAGCTGGCCGAGCAGGCGCTGACCAGGGTGGTCGAGATCGAGCCGCGCCATGCCGAGGCACTGTCCAATCTCGGCCTCGCGCTGTTCAACCGCAAGCGGTTCGAGGAGGCGCGCAAATGCCAGGAGCGTGCGATCGTGCTGAAGCCCAATTTGCTCGTCGCGCTCACCGGCCTCGGCAACACCCTGATGCGGCTGGGGCGGCCGGAAGAGGCGATAGCAGCGCATGACCGCGCGATCGTGCTGAAGCCCGACTACGCCGATGCCTATTGTAATCGCGGCATGGCGCTGTTGCCGCTGGCCCGCAATGCGGAGGCCAATCAGAGCTTCGAGCGGGCGCTGTCGCTCAATCCGCGCCACATGGAGGCGATGTTCGGCAAGGGGCTCGCGAGCATTGCGCTCCGCCATTCCGACGAAGCGCTGGCGGCCTTCGATGCCGCGCTCGCAATCAAGCCGAACGCCGCGCAGGTGCTGGCGCAGCGCGGCCGGCTGCATCAGCAGGCCGGACGCTTCGACAAGGCGATGCCCGATTTCGAGGCCGCGCTCGCGCTCGATCCGCGCCACGAGGTGGCGCTGCTCGGCTTCGCGCAGCTCAGCGTCGTCAGGGACAACATCGCCCCCGCAATGGATGCCTGCCGCAAGGTGCTCGAGCTCAATCCGACTTCCGAGGTCGCCTGGACCTGGCTCGGCGAATGCTTCTGCAAGCAGGGCGATCTCGCGACCGGGCTTGCGCATTTCGATCGCGCGCTCGATCTCAATCCGGCCTTTGGCGATGCCATCACTGCGAAGATCTTCCTGCTCGATTTCATGCCGGACACCGGCTTCGCCCAGCATCAGGCGATCAGGCGCGAATGGTGGACCCGGATCGGCGCCGCGATCGAACGCCGTCCGCCGCCCGTGCGTGATCGCGATCCGGAGCGGCGGCTGACCATCGGCTATGTCTCGTCCGATTTCCGCAGCCATTCGGCGGCGCTGACTTTCCTGCCGGTGCTGCGCCATCACGACCACGCCGCGTTCAAGGTCGTCTGCTACTCCTGCTCGCCGCTGCGCGACGCGATGACCGAGCGGTGCCGCGCGGCGGCCGACCTCTGGGTCGACGCCTGGCAGATGTCGGACGAGGAACTCGCCGATCGGATCGACGCCGATCAGGTCGACATCCTCGTCGATCTCTCCGGCCATTCCGCCGGCAACCGGCTGCCGGTGTTCGCCCGCAAGCCGGCGCCGATCCAGGTCACCGCCTGGGGCAGCGGCACCGGCACGGGACTGCCGACCATCGACTATTTCTTCGCCGACCCGGTCACCATCCCGGAGCCGGTGCGTCCGCTGTTCGCCGAGCAGGTCTACGACCTGCCGGCCGTGATCACCACCGACCCGCTGCAGGGCTGGCAGCCGACGCCGCTGCCGATGCTGCGCAACGGCTTCGTCACCTTCGGCGTCTTCAACCGCATCGACAAGATCTCCGATCCCGCGCTCGCGCTGTGGGCGCGGATCATGGGCGCGCTGCCGGAGGCGAGGATCGTCATCAAGAACGGCGCGCTCGACGATGCGCTGGTGCGCAACGCGCTGATCGCCCGCTTCGTCAACAATGGCATCGCGCAGGAGCGCGTCACCTGCCTCGGTCTGTCGACGCGCGACCAGCACATCGCCCAGTTCGCGAACATCGACATGTCGCTCGATCCGTTCCCGCAGAACGGCGGCGTCAGCACCTGGGAGTCGCTGCAGGCCGGCGTGCCGGTCATCGCCAAGCTCGGGGAGGGCGCCGCCGCGCGCGCGGCCGCGGCGATCAACGTCGCGGTTGGTCTCGATGACTTCGTGGCGAGCGATGACGACAGCTATCTCGCCATCGCCCTCAAACATGCCGCGGCGCCCGGGGAGCTCGCGAAGCTGCGCGCGGCGCTGCCGGCGATGGCCGCCAATTCCGCGGCCGGCAACGTCGAGACCTACACCCGCAAGGTCGAGGAGGGCTATCGTCAGTTCTGGCGCCGTTTCTGCTCCTCCTCCTGACCTCGGGCTACAAGCGCGCGGCGCCGACGATGCGGCCGTCCGGCGCTTCGAGCAGGACGGCGGCATCCTCGCCCTCCGGCATCGACTCGGTCAGCCGCAGCGCGATGCCGCTCCAGTCGCCGAGCGAGCGCACCGAGCGCACCACGTTCAACTCCTCCAGCGTGCGGCCGCCATTCTCGCCGCGCCGGATCGGCGTCTCGTGCCGGCGGTCGAAGCCGACCAGCAGCATGCGGCCGCGTCCTTCACCGCCACCGACATCGACCGTGAGCTTGTCACCGTTGCGCGCGAGCCTGACGCTCGCCGCCGTCGTGCTCGCGCCCTTGGCGCGGTCGATCGCTGGCCCGATCTCGGCCCTGTTGGAGCCGACATGGCTGGTCACCCCGTCGATCACGATCTCCGGCGTGTAGGAGCCGTCGCCGAAGCGGCTGCCATAGCGGGCCTGGCGATCGGTCGCCGCCTGCAGTGAGAACGGGTCCTTCCAGCCCAGGCGATCCCAGTAGGTAACGTGGAAGGCCAGCGGCAGCACGTCGCGTCGCTGCCGCACCATCTCGTTGAGATACGCATTGGCCGGCGGACAGGAGGAGCAGCCCTGCGAGGTGAACAGCTCGATCACCACCGGCCTCTCCGCCGCGGCAGCGGCCGACGGTGCCCAGGGCGCGAACGACGCCAGCAGCAGGGCGAGGTGCCAAGCGTGGCGAAACGAGGCGAGGCGGATGGTCATGGGCTTTCTCCCGCGATGTGACATGGCTCTGTCTTCGCCGGGGCGATCCATCGCGTTACCTCGGTACGCGGCCTACACGCAGGCGTGAACGCGTTCATCCCATGTCTGCGCGGCCTGTCGCGATCGTTGAGCAAGACCACTGCCACACGCGAAGGGCCCGCTGCAGGCCCTTCAAACTGCTCCGCTTTTCGTTCTCCTCCGATGTAACTTTCTGAATCAAATCGTGTCCTGAAAAGGCTTTCGGCATTCGCCTCGCCGGAAGCGCCATGCTAGGAGAGCTTCGTCCGGCTGATTTGCAGTTCATTAACTGTTATGGCCATTCCGTGACATCGATGGGGTCGAGAGACATGAGTTCCAAGGGGGCGGGCCACAAGGCCGATCTGAGACAGGCGCTGCGCGTTGGCGTCATCGGAGCCGGCGTGATGGGCAGCAACCATGCCCGCGTGCTCGCAGGTCTCCCCGATGTCCATCTCGTCGGCGTGGTCGATCCGCTGCCGGCGCATCGCGATCGCGTCACCCAGCTTGCGAACTGTCCGACCTTCGAGAGCCTCGATCAGCTCGCCGCCGAGGGCGTCGACGCGGTCACCATCGCCGCCCCAACTCACCTGCACCATGAGCTCGCGCTCGCCTGCATCGCCCGTAAGGTTCATCTGCTCGTCGAGAAGCCGATCGCCTCGACGGTCGAAGAGGGCAAGGAGATCGTCTCGGCCGCGCATCGCGCCGGCGTCACCCTGATGATCGGCCATGTCGAGCGCTTCAACCCGGCGGTGGCCGCGATCAAGAAGGCGATCGCCGGCGAGGACATCCTGTCGATCGCCATCACCCGCGTCGGCCCGTTCCCGCCTCGCATGTCCAATGTCGGCGTCGTCATCGACCTCGCCGTGCACGACATCGACCTGATCCGCTGGTTCACCGAGTCTGATATCGTCGAGGTGCAGCCGCAGCTGTCGAGCGCGGTGGCCGAGCGCGAGGACATCGCGCTGCTGCAGTTCCGCACCGCCTCCGGCGTGCTCGCCCACATCAACACCAACTGGCTGACGCCGTTCAAGGCGCGCAACGTCACGGTCGCGACGCGCGGCAAGTACATCATGGGCGACCTGCTGACCCGCCAGGTCACCGAATGCTTCGGCTTCAAGCCGGACGGCAGCTACTCGATGCGGCATCTGCCGGTCGGCCATGACGAGCCGCTGCGCGCCGAGCTGATCGCCTTCCTGCACGCGGTGCGCTCCGGCACCTCGCCGGCCGTCACCGGCGACGAGGGCGTCGCCAGCCTCGCGATCGCCACGCAGTGCCTGGAGACCTCCAGCCATCGTCCGGCCGAGGCCGCCAAGCTCCGCGCGGCCGGCTAGGCGCGCGTCCGCTCCACCCCTGTCCAATTTCGCAACGTTGTAGAGCTCATGAACCAGCATTTGCGTCATCAGCCCATTCCGTTCATCGACACCGCCGCGCAGCGCCAGCGGCTCGGCCAATCGCTCGATGACGCGGTCGCCCGCGTGCTCGCGCATTGCCAGTTTCTCGGCGGCCCCGAGGTCATCCAGCTCGAGAAGGAGCTCGCTGAGTTCTGCGGCGCCAAATATGCCGTGAGCTGCTCCAGCGGCACCGACGCGCTCTTGATGGTGCTGATGGCCCAGGGCATCGGCCCGGGCGATGCCGTGCTGTGCCCGTCCTTCACCTTCTGCGCCACCGGCGAGTCGGTGGCGCTGACCGGCGCCACGCCGGTGTTCGTCGACGTGCTGGAAGACACCTTCAACATCGATCCGGCCTCGCTCCGCCGCGGCATCGCCACCGCGAAGCGGCTCGGCCTGAAGCCGAAGGCGGTCATCCCGGTCGATCTGTTCGGCCAAGCCGCCGATCATGACTCCGTCGCCGCGATCGCCGCGGACGAAGGCATGTTCGTGCTCGACGACGCTGCCCAAGGCTTTGGCGCCAGCTACAAGGGCCGCCGCATCGGCACCTTCGGTCTCGCCACCGCCACCAGCTTCTATCCGGCCAAGCCGCTCGGCTGCTTCGGCGACGGCGGCGCCATCCTCACCGACGATGCTGGCCTGCTGGAGCGCCTGCGCAGCGTGCGCGCCCATGGCGGCGGCAGCGACAAATACGACAACGTCCGCCTCGGCCTCACCGCGCGGCTCGACACCATCCAGGCCGCAATCCTGATCGAGAAGCTCAGGATCTTCGAGGACGAGATCACGGCCCGCAACAAGGTGGCCGAGCGCTACAAGGTGGCGCTGGCCGATGTCGTCAAGGTGCCGCGCCTCGTCGAGGGCTGCACCTCGGTCTGGGCGCAGTACACCATCCGCCTGCCGCGCGGTGTCGACCGCGACACGTTTGCGGCCGCGCTGAAGGCGCAGGGCATCCCGACCGCGATCTACTATCCGAAGTCGATGCACCAGCAGACCGCGTACCGCATTTTCCCGAGCGCCGATGGCGGCCTGCCGGTCAGCGAGCAGCTCTCGGCCGACGTCATCAGCCTGCCGATGCACGCCTATCTGGACGAGGCCACGCAAGCCCGCATCATCGACGTCGTGCGCGGCGCGCTGGCCTGAGACCGCACGCGCTGAACTGATCTGCCCCCTACCGGCAGCCCCACACACCAGTGTCGTCCCGGCCTAGTGCGCAATTGCGCACGCGGCGCCGGGACCCATACCCCCAGGAAGCGGTTTGAGGCAGGCTGGTCATTGGCCTTTTTCTCAACACGTCTGCCACGGCGTATGGATCCCGGATCGGCGCCCGCCGCCGCTTCGCGCCGGCAGGCTTGTCCGGGATGACGACGGTGGGTGAGGGGGGCGTCCGGGCTTCTTACCGGTATCATTCGTGCGGACGTAGGATCGGCATATTCGCCGTCATTGCGAGCGCAGCGAAGCAATCCAGGGCCGCGCGCGTGACTCTGGATTGCTTCGCTGCGCTCGCAATGACGCTGGTGAGACATGTGGCCTCATCTCGCGTCCGAGTCCGCAGGGTGGGCAAAGGCGCGCCCATCTATGTGCTTGTTTCGCTGAACTCTAGCGCGCCGTGCCCACCATTCTCACCACCGATGCCGATGCACGGTGGGCACGCGGCCGCCCTGCGGGCGGCTGCTTTGCCCATCCTACGGCCGTGTGGCTCGTAGTCTGATTTACATCTCAAACAGCGAACGACATGACCGCGCGTTCTCGCGGCACATCATGCCCGAGGTCTGCGATCAACTCGCCCTCGCACGAGTGCAGAGGGCGCAGGGAATGCCGGGTGAAGGCCTCACCCATGGCCCGCCTGCGAAAAAGAATGCAGGCGGCAGGTACCACAGGTGCAGCCGACATTCCGGCATTCCCTGCGCGATGGGCTTCCGGCTGCTTCGCGATCTCCCCGGTGCCCGGCTCGTTGGCCACCGTCATCAGCGCCGTGCTGTCAGCACCAGCGCGAACTTGACCTCAGCTTCGGGAGGCCAGGACCACGCGACTTGACCGTCCGTGAGCGCCCGTTCGTCCGCACGCCCCGGAGGACATGCTGCGAGCTCCCACGGCCATCGCCTCCCCACCTCGCGTGTCGTGACGATCGCGCGCAACGCCCCTCTGCGATGAGGCGGGATGGCGGGAGATAATCATGATTTCCACAAAAGCGCAATAGATTTATTTTTATCGGAATTCTGTTCCGCTGCCGTCAATCTGGATTGGTGACGCCGGCATCAGCCCCACGTGCCGATCTATATCAAATCATCCACCGTGATCCGCAATGCATCGGCGATCTTTTTCAGCGTCGCGGCGGTGCCCGGCTTTTGTCCCGCTTCGATTTCGGAAAGGAAGCCTTGCGCAACGCCTGTGGCTTTGGCGAGTGCGGCCTGAGTCAGGCCGCGCTTCTTGCGCCAGAAGGCGAGGGGGGACTTCGCGGCCAACATCTCCGTCACCTCGCCGTGGGTTAGCAACTCCTCTGTGCCGGCCTCGATCTCGCGGCGCGATCGCTCCGCGATCTCGCTGTCTCGCAGATCCTCCGCCGCTTCGAGCAGTCGCTCATATTCGGCGACCGACATCAGCACCATCTCCTCGCCGTTCGGCGACGTAATCTTCTGCACCTTGGTCATGGTGTCGCCTCTCAATCGTAGATGGCGCCGCGCGGCCCGATGTCGTGGATCGTGATGGTGTCCTTGGTCTCTGAAAAGACGACCCGGAAATCTCTGACGCGCAACCGATAGTCGGAACGTCCCCTGAGCTTCTTGACGTTGTTCGCCTGCGTTTCGGGCGCAGCCGCATATTGCTCGATCTTCGCCAAGATCAACTCGGCGCGATTCGCATGCCCGCGAAGGGCCCGTCTCGCAGCGGCGGTGTAGACGATCGCTTTCATGACGAATATCTCATATTGAGATATCGATCAACTCATTTGAGATGATCGTAGCAGCCGATCATGTCTTCGAGGCTCGTTTCCAGCAATGCTCGATGATGGCTGACGAGCCGCCGGCTCATCGCGTGTTGGAGAGTTGATGCAGCGAACGCCACATCTGGGCCGCAAGTGGGAGCGCGGACGTCCCGCTTCAAACTCCGCCCCCAATCCTCTACAAGCCCCCCATGCTCGGACGTATCTTCACCGTCGGCGGCTATACGCTGCTGTCGCGACTCACCGGCTTTGCCCGCGACATCATGCTGGCGGCGATCCTTGGCGCCGGGCCGGTCGCCGACGCGTTCTTCATTGCGTTCCGGCTGCCGAACCATTTCCGGGCGATCTTCGCCGAAGGCGCGTTCAACGCCGCCTTTGTTCCCGCCTATGCGCATGTTCATGGCGAGAAGGGGCCGGCGTCGGCGAGCCTGTTTGCTGACCGGATCTTCACGCTGCTGCTGGCCTCGCAGGTCGTTCTGCTGATCCTCGCCTGGGTGTTCATGCCGCAGGCGATGACGATCCTGGCGCCGGGCTTCACCGACGATCCCGCGCAGCGCGAGATGGCGATAACGCTGACGCGGATCACCTTTCCGTACCTGCTGCTGATCACCCTGGTGACCCTGTATGGCGGCATGCTCAATGTGATGCAGCGCTTTGCCAGCGCTGCGGCGGCATCGATCTTCCTCAATCTCGCGATGATGCTGACCTTGGCGCTGGCGGCGTTCTTTCCGAACGCGGGCCATGCGGCAGCCTGGGGCGTGCTGATCTCCGGCTTCCTGCAATATTTTCTCTTGGCCGGCGATCTCGCGCGCCATGGCGGGCTGCCGCGGTTCGCGCCGCTCAAGCTCGACGACGACATCCGCGCCTTCTTCAAGGCGCTGGGGCCGGCGACCCTGGGATCGATGGGCACGCAGGTCGCGATGTTCGCCGACACCATCATCGCGACGTTCCTGCCGGCCGGCGCGATCTCGGCGCTGTATTACGCCGACCGTCTCAACCAGCTGCCGATCGGGGTGATCGGCATCGCCATCGGCACGGTGCTGCTGCCGGAGATGTCGCGGCGGCTGACGGCGGGTGATCACCAGGGCGCGATGGAGCAGCAGCGCCGCGCGTTCGAGTTCACGCTGTTGTTCTCGGTGCCGTTCGTCGCCGCCTTCCTCGCCGTGCCCGACGTCATCACGCGCGCGATGTTCGCACGCGGCGCCTTCACCAAAGGGGATGCCGCGGCGGCCGGCGCGACGCTCGCCGCCTACGCCGTCGGGCTCATTCCCTTCGTGATGATCCGCAGCGCGGTGTCGACCTTCTACGCGCGCAAGGATACGGCGACGCCGGTCAAGGCTTCGCTCACCGGACTGACGGTCAACGTCGTGCTGAAGGTGCTGCTGATGGGCTCCCTGGCCCAGGTCGGCCTGGCGCTGGCCACCGCCGTCGGCGCCTGGATCAATCTGCTGCTTGTGCTCGGCTTCGCCGTGCACAAGCGCTATCTCGTGGTCGATCGCCGTCTCAGCGCGTCGCTGCTGAAATTTGCGGCCACCGGCGTCCTGCTTGCGGCGGCATTGTGGCTGACGGTTGTCCTGGCAACGCCGCATCTGACCTTCCTCGGCCGCTTGCAGGACGAGGCGATGCTGGGCCTATTGATCGCGGTCGGCGCCGTGATCTATGCCGCCGCTATTCTCGGGCTGTTCGGCCTGCGCTGGCTCAAGGCGCTGGTGCGCCGCTGAGGCCCGCGCGCAGCATGAGACGCGACTGCGCGCGAACTGATGAGATCCTGCGCGCGCATCGGTTACGCCTTGCGCCACTGCGGCGCGGCGAATATGGTTGGCGCGGGGAGATAGTCGGTGACGCGACGGCGAGGCACTGCACATTGGGCGAGGAGGACGGTCGGCATTCTGGCCGCCTATCTCATCGCGTTGCAGATGGTGCTCGCCGGCGCGATGTCGGCGCAGATGGCGGCCGCTGCCGCCAACGATCTCGGCGTGATCTGCACCGACGTTGATGGGACCGTCCACGGCACCAGCGCGCCGGCCTCGGCCGTCCTGCATAAGGACTTCTGCGCGGTCTGCGCCTTCGCCGCCCACGCCGCGCCGGTGCCGACACCGGTCGCCGCGCTGCTTCTGCGCAGTGCCAGCGAGCTGAGGCTTGCCAGCTTCGCCGCCTGGGCTGCGCGCGATTCCCGTCTCCGTGAACCCCGCTTGTCGCAAGGACCTCCCGCGAACGCCTGATCGCAGTTTGTCGTCAGGTTTCGTTCGTCCAGAGGTTCATCATGTCCCGTTCCGTAACCGCGCTTTGCGCGGCGACGTGCCTCGTCACGTTGTCATCTCCCTGTTTCTCGCAAGCCCGCGAGCCAAGCAATCTGCCGACGGTCAATGTCGACCCGGGCAGGCCCGCAGCGTCGCGTCCGGCGAGGCCCGCCGGCAATGATCCGTCCACGCGGAGAGCGCGCGCGCCGCGATCAGCCGCCGCACCGCAGACGGCCGCGGCGGCTCCCGCCGGTCCGGCGCCGAGTCGGACTTCGCCGAACACGCAAACGGCAACCCAGCGTATCCAGCAGACGCCGGGTGCGGTGGCCGTCGTGCCCGATACCGCGTTCAAGACTGGCGCGGCGCAGACCATCAAGGACGTGCTCGACTACGTGCCCGGCGTGTTCGCTCAGCCGAAATGGGGTGACGACACGAGGCTGTCGATTCGCGGCTCCGGCCTGTCGCGCAACTTCCATCTGCGCGGCACGCAACTCTATCTCGACGGCATCCCGATCAACACCGCCGACGGCTACGGCGATTTCCAGGAGATCGATCCGACCGCCTATCGCTATGTCGAGGTCTACAAGGGCGCCAATGCGCTGCGCTACGGCGCCAATTCGCTCGGCGGCGCCGTGAACTTCGTCACGCCGACCGGGCGCGACGCCTCGGCGTTCGAGAGCCGACTCGATGGCGGCGCGTTCGGCTTCCTGCGCGGCCAAGCCTCCACTGGAGGCGTGTATGGCGCGGCCGATTATTTCGTGACCGGCTCGGCGTCGCGCGTCGATGGCTATCGCGACCACAGCTGGGGCACGTCCGAGCGCGGCAGCGCCAATCTCGGCTACCAGGTCTCGCCCGATTTCGAGACACGCTTCTATCTCAACGCCAACTCGGTGCGGCAGCGTATCCCGGGCGAGGTGAGCAAGACCAGCGCGCTCAACTCGCCGCAGACGGCCGCGGCCAACAATGTGCTCAACGACTGGCAGCGCAACATCGACACGGTGCGCGTCGCCAACAAGTCGACGATCCATCTCGACAACACCGATGTCGAGTTCGGCGTGTTCGCCGTCGACCGGCATCTGATGCATCCGATCTTCCAGTGGCTCGACTATCGCTATCACGACTATGGCGGCTTCGTGCGCGCGGTGGACGATCGCGAGATCGGCGGCCATCGCAACCGCTTCACGGTCGGGCTGAACATCCAGAACGGCACCACGGATGCCAACCAGTTCGTCAACACCGGCGGCAACAAGGGCATGCAGATGTCCTCGTTGACCCAGAATCCGGAGAACTACACGCTGTATGCCGAGAATGCCTGGTACGCGCTGCCGAGCGTCTCGCTGATCGCCGGTGCGCAGTTCCTGCATGCCGTCCGCAGCCAGCAGGTCAATTTCACGCTCAACGGCGACGCCGCGGGCCGCGCCAGCTATGACCTCGCCAGCCCCAAGATCGGCGTGCTCTGGGACATCGATCCGAATTGGCAGGTGTTCGCCAACATCTCGCGCAGCGGCGAGGCGCCGAGCTTCGGCGAGGGCAGGGGCGCACTGGTGCGCTTCTACGACATCAAGGCGCAGACCGCGACGACCTATGAGATTGGCACGCGCGGCCGGCGGCCCGACGTCACCTGGGATTTTGCGCTCTACCACGCCGATATCCAGAACGAGCTGCAATGCTTCTATTCGTCGTTCGGCAATTGCAACGTCACCAATGCCGGCAAGACGATGCATCAGGGCATCGAGGCCGGGCTCGGCCTCAGCCTGCTGAAGGGGCTCGCGGTGAAGAGCGATGCGCCGGACCGCGTCTGGCTCAACCTCGCCTACACCTATAACGACTTCCGCTACAGCAACGACGCGACCTGGGGCAACAACCGCCTGCCGGGCGCACCGCCGCACTTCCTGCGCGCGGAGCTGCTGTACAAGCATCCGGCGGGCTTCGCCTTCGGGCCGAACATCGAGTGGGTGCCGCAATCCTATTTCGTCGACAGCGCCAACACCCTCTCCACGGACCCCTATCTGCTGTGGGGCCTGAAGGCGACCTATGACGACGGCAAGAATTTCTCCGCCTATCTCGAGGGGCGCAACCTCGCCAACAAGGCGTATATCGCGACCACCAGCATCATCGATCGCGCGACGCCGACGTCGACACTGTTCAACCCCGGCAATGGCCGCGGCGTCTATGCCGGCCTCCGCTACAAATTGTGAGGAGCTGCAGCATGCGCGATCACACCACACCTTCGCAAAGGACCACTCTCGTGAAATCGATCCTGCTCGGCCTCGCCGCTCTCTCCGCCGCCGTCGGCAGCGTCCCGGCGCAGGCGCATGTCGTGCTCGACAAGCCGGAGGCGCGCATCGGCAAGACGTTCAAGGCCGTGCTCGCCGTGCCTCATGGCTGCGAGGGCGCAGCGACCGTGCGGCTGACCGTGCAGGTGCCGGAAGGCCTGATCGCGATCAAGCCGATGCCGAAGCCGGGCTGGACCATTGAGGTCAAGAAGGGCGCTTACGCGCGGGCCTACAGTTTCTTCCACGGCGCGCAGCTCAGCGAAGGGGTCAAGGAGATCAGCTGGAGCGGGCGGCTGGAGGACGGCTACTACGACGAGTTCACCTTCACGGGATTCGTGGCCGACACGTTCAAGCCCGGCGATGTCCTGCCCATCGCCGCGGTCCAGGACTGCGAGAAGGGTACGGCGAAATGGGTCGAGCTCGCCGCGCCCGGCCAGGATCCGCATGCGCTGAAATATCCCGCGCCGCTGTTGCGGCTGACGTCGGCCGAGCCGCCGCCGCGCGGTGTCGCCAAGGGCGACATCATCGTGTCGTCCGGCTGGAGCCGCGCCACGCCGGGGGGCGCCAAGGTCGGCGCCGGCTATCTCTCGCTCACCAATACGGGCCGTGAGCCGGATCGCCTGATCGCGGCCAGTGCCGATATCGCCGAGACCGTCGAGATCCACGAGATGTCGACGCGCGACGGCGTCATGGTGATGCGGCCGATCGACGGCGGCCTGCCGATCCCCGCAGGGCAGACGGTCACGCTCACGTCAGGCGGCATTCATCTGATGCTCACCGGCCTGAAGGCGCCGCTGGTCGAGGGCAAGTCTGTTCCTGTGACCTTGCAGTTCGAGCGCGCCGGCAAGATGGCGGTGCTGCTCGACGTGCTCGGCGTCGGCGCCCAGGCGCCGGGCGGTCAGCAGGACGGCACCGCCAAGGCAGAGCACGCGCATCATTGATGGCCCGATAGGGCAGGGGCTCCGGCGCCGGACCGTGCGCCGGAGCGTCCATTGCAATGCAATATCACGTGATCCGGTGCGAGCCGGGCGTCGACCCGACGAGAGTTGACCGTTCGTGGTCCCCTGCGGCCGATATGCCGTTTGCGCGGGCTCGCGTTCCGCTGCAATATGGCGCCAACATCGCCAAAACGAAGCGGGATGAGAAACCAGATGGCAGCTCCAATCAAGTTCGGTATGGGACAAAGCGTTCTCCGCAAAGAGGATGACGCGCTGATTCGCGGCAAGGGCCGCTATACCGACGATCTCGCGCCATCCGCCGCCCTGCATGCGCTGGTGCTGCGCTCGCCGCAGGCGCATGCCAAGTTCACGATCGACGTCGCCGCAGCGCGGCTGCTGCCGGGCGTGGCGCTGATTCTGACCGCCGAGGACACGGCGGAACTCGGCGGCCTGCCGTGCCTGTTCAACCTCGAGACCGATCCGTTCACCGCGCCGCCTTATCCGATCCTCGCCAAAGATGAGGTGCGTCATGTCGGCGACGCCGTCGCCTTCGTCGTCGCCGATACGCTCGATCACGCGCGCGACGCGCTCGAGGCAATCAAGGTGGAGTGGACGACCTTGCCGGCTGTCACCGGCGTCGTGAACGCGATCAAGCCGGGCGCGCCGCAGGTGTGGGCCGATCACAAGAACAACGTGCTGTTCGACGTCTCGATCGGCGACAAGTCGGCGACCGAGGCGGCGTTCGCGAAGGCGCATGCGGTGGCCGAGATCCGCATCGTCAATCCGCGCGTGGTCGCGAGCTTCATGGAGACGCGCGCCGCGGTCTGCGAATACGACACCAAGCGCGATCACCTCACCTTGACGGCGGGCAGCCAGGGCAGCCATCGGCTGCGCGACATTCTCTGCCAGAACGTGCTGAAGATCCCGACCGAGAAGATGCGGGTGATCTGCCCGGATGTCGGCGGCGGCTTCGGCACAAAGCTGTTTCCGTACCGGGAATATGCGCTGGTCGCGGTCGCCGCGCAGCGGCTGCGCAAGTCGGTGCGCTGGGCCGCCGACCGCTCCGAGCATTTCATGGGCGACGCGCAGGGCCGCGACAACGTCACCACCGCGCGGATGGCGCTCGCCGAGGACGGCAAGTTCCTCGCCATGGACGTCGATCTGATGGGTGACATGGGCGCCTATCTCTCGACCTTCGCGCCCTACATCCCGCATGGCGGCGCCGGCATGCTGCCGGGCCTCTACGACATCCAGGCCTTCCATTGCCGCGTGCGCACGATCTTCACCCACACCGTGCCGGTCGACGCCTATCGCGGCGCTGGCCGCCCCGAGGCGGCCTATGTGGTCGAGCGCCTGGTCGATGCCTGCGCGCGCAAGCTCGACATGAGCGTCGATGCCATCCGGCGCAAGAACTTCATCCCGCCGCGCGCGCTGCCCTACAAGACCGCGACCGGCAAGGTCTACGACTCCGGCGACTTCAACGCGCATCTCAAGCGCGCGATGGAGATCGCCGAGTGGAAGGATTTTTCCAAGCGCGCCAAGGCGGCCAAGAAGAATGGTCTCGTCCGCGGCATCGGGCTCGCGAGCTATGTCGAGGTGTGCGGCACGATGGGCGAGGAGACCGCCCATGTGAAGCTCGATCCGAACGGCGACGTGACGATCCTGATCGGCACGCAGTCGAGCGGGCAGGGCCATCAGACCGCTTACGCGCAGATCGTCGCCGAGCAGTTCGGCCTGCCGCCGGAGCGCGTCCACATCCACCAGGGCGACACCGCGCAGGTTCCGACGGGCCTCGGCACCGGCGGCTCAGCGTCCATCCCGTCGGGCGGCGTCAGCGTGCAGCGTGCCACGCATGAGCTCGGTGACAAGCTCAAGCAGATCGCGGCCGAAGCGCTCGAAGCGGGCTTGGGCGACCTCGAGATTGCCGATGGCGTGATCCGCGTCGCGGGCACCGACCGGTCGATCTCCTTCGCCGATCTCGCCAAGCGTCCGGGCGTCGATCCAGCCAAGCTCGCCGGCAGTGCCACCTTCGCCAGCGCCGACGGCACCTATCCAAACGGCACCCATGTCGCGGAGATCGAACTGGATCCGGCGACCGGCATCATCAAAATCGTCAACTACGTCATCGTCGACGATTTCGGCGTGACGCTGAATCCGCTGCTGCTCGCCGGCCAGGTCCATGGCGGCGCGGTGCAGGGCATCGGGCAGGCGCTGATGGAGCAGGTGGTCTACAGCAACGCCGACGCGCAGCTCGTCACCGGCAGCTACATGGACTACGCGCTGCCGCGCGCGGCTGACGCGCCGACCTTCACCTTCGAGACGCACAACGTGCCCTGCAAGACCAACCCGATGGGCGTCAAGGGCGCGGGTGAGGCGGGGGCGATCGGCTCGTGCCCGGCGGTGGTCAACGCGATCGTCGAAGCGCTGTGGCGTGAGTACAAGATCGACCATATCGACATGCCGGCGACGCCCGAGCGGGTCTGGATCGCGATCCGGGAGCAGCATCGCCGTCACAGTCTCTGAGTACCCTCTCCCAGTGGACCTCTCCGATATCCGCCTCAATTCCGGAATAACCCGCCGGGGCAGGGGTTGACCAAACAGGCGCGACCCGTCCGGGTGGGCTGGACGGGATTGTGACAACAAAGGAGCGAATTGATGAAGCGGACTGTCGTGGTGGCAGCAGCAGCGTTGCTGCTCGGGGCCGGCGCCGTGATGGCACAGGACAACCTGGTCAAGCAGAGCCAGGACATCATGAAGGCGAACGCCAAGAACCTCGGCGGTGTGCTGATCGCGATGGTCAAGGGCGAGAAGCCGTATGACCAGGCCGCCGTCAATGCCGCTCTGGCCGTGCTCGAAGATACCGCCAAGAAGCTGCCGACGATGTATCCGGCCAGCCTGAAGGGCGCGAAGTTCGAGGGTGATTACGCCCCGTCGCCGAAGATCTGGGAAGACAAGGCCGGCTTCGACGCCAAGATCGAGAGCTTCGCCAAGGTCGTCACCGAGGCCAAGGCCAAGATCAAGGATCTCGACAGCCTCAAGGCGACCGCGCCGGCGATCGGCAAGGAATGCGGCGGCTGCCACGAGACCTTCCGTCTCAAGAACAGCTGATCTGACGCAAGTTCGAGGGGGCGGACGCGGCGACGCGTTCGCCCCCGTTTGTTTGTCCGGGACAGGCGTCTTATTCTCGCGGGCGTATCCGCAAGCCGCCGGATCGATCGCCATCCTCCCCGCAGTGACGGAGCCACCATGTACCGACGACTCCTGCTTGCCCTGTGTGTGCTCGGCGTCGCCGGTCTTGCGGTATTCTGGTGGATCACCCGGCCGTCGACGATCGCGCTTGCGGCCGCGACGCGCGCGCCGGATCTGGCCAACGGCCAGGAGATGTTCAACATCGGCGGCTGCGCGTCCTGTCACGCCGTGCCCAACCAGCCCGACCGTTTGAAGCTCGGTGGCGGCCTGCCGCTGGAATCGCCGTTCGGCACCTTCTATGCGCCCAACATCTCGCCCGATCCGAACGACGGCATTGGGCGCTGGAGCGAGGCCGACTTCGTCAACGCGGTCGTGCGCGGCGTGTCGCCGGGCGGCAGCCACTATTATCCGGCGTTCCCCTATACCTCTTATGCGGCGGCGAAGGTCGACGACGTCAGGGACCTGTTCGCCTACATGAAGACGCTGCCGCCGGTCAGCGGCGCCTCGCGGCCGCACGAGCTGCCATTCCCGTTCAACATCCGCCGCACCGTCGGCGTGTGGAAGCTCCTGTTCTTCGACGACAAGCCGTTTGTCGCGGACGCTTCGCGCTCGGCGGAATGGAATCGCGGCGCCTACCTGGTGAATACCTTCGGCCATTGCGCCGAGTGCCACAGCCCGCGCAACCCGCTCGGCGGCATCAAGACGGCGCAGCGGCTCGCCGGCGGCCCCGATCCGGAAGGCCGGGGCTTCGTGCCGAACATCACCCAGAAGGGCCTGTCGGACTGGAGCGAGAGCGATATCAGCTATTTCCTGGAGACCGGGCAGTTGCCCAATGGCGACAGCGCCGGCGGATCGATGGCCCGCGTGATCCGCAACACCTCGCAGCTCACGCCCGAGGATCGCAAGGCGATGGCGGTCTATCTCAAATCGCTGCCGCCGGTCGAAGGCCCGCCGAAGCCCAAGAAATCTACGAACTGAACCTGCGAACTGAGCCTGAGAGCTGACGGTTCGCGGGCTCAGATCGGTTTGAAGCTGCCGTCGCCCTGGATCACGGTCAGCGACACCTGCGGCGGATTGTCCTTGCGTGCGTTGCCGAAGCTGACGACGAGGCCGCTGATGTCGAACTGGCCGACATCGTTGATGATCCGCAGCAGCTCCGCCCGGGTCGGGTTCGGCCCGGTCATCGCCAGCGCGCGCGCCACCAGGCGGCCGGTGATGTAGCCCTCCAGCCCGATGAAATCGGGCGTCTGGCTCGGGTCGAGCGTCTTCATCGCCGCCTGGTAGTCGGCGACGACGCGCCGGTCGGTGTCCCACGGGAACGGTACCACTTCGGAGACGATGACGCCGCGCCCTTCCGGGCCGAGCTCCTTGGCGAGCGCATTGCCGCCGACGAAGGAGACGGCGGCAAAGGTCGGGTTGAAGCCCGAGCGATGCGCCATCTTGATGAACTCGGCGCACGGGCCGTAGGTGCCGACCAGGATCACCGCCTCCGGCTCGGCGCGCCGGATGACCTTGAGCGCGGCGCCGACGGCGCGCGTGTTGCGTTCAAAGGTGCCCTCGGCCGCGAGTTCGAGACCGCGTTTGTCGAGATGGGTCTTGACGCCGGCCAGCACGTCACGGCCGAACGCGTCGTCCTGATAGAAGATCGCGATCCGGGTGAGACGGAGATCCTCGGTCAGATGCTTGATCGAGGCCTCGGCCTCCGCCGCGTAGCTGGCGCGAATGTTGACGATGTTCTGGAATTCCGGCGCGCGCAGGAATTCGGCGCCGGACACCGGGCCGATGAAGGGCACGTCGTTGGAGGCCGCGATCGGCGCGGTCGCCATCGCGGTCGGCGTGCCCACGGCGCCGATCAGCGCGAACACCTTGTCCTCATAGATCAGCTTGATGGTCTCGACCACCGACCGGTCCGGGTCGTAGCCGTCGTTGCGGCTCGCGAGCTTCAGCCTGCGGCCGTAAACGCCGCCCTTGGCATTGAGCTCGCTGAAGGCCGCCAGCAGGCCCTGGCGGGCCGCCTGGCCCAGCGCGGCCGACGGGCCTTCCAGCGCCGCCACCTGGCCGAACAGGATCGAGTCATTGGTGACGCCGAGCTCGTCGGCGCGCGCAGACCCCAGGGGCAGCGCGGCGGCGAGCAGCACGAGTGCGATGGACGTCTTGAAGGTTGAAAGCCAGTTCATTGCGATCTTCGATGCACGGGTGGCCACATGACACCTCATCCTAAGCGCGTTTGAATGAAGACCTCGCTAAGGATGCATCCGCGCTTGATCGCGTTTTGACCGTGCATCGACAGTCAGCCGTTAACCAAGCCCTGGTTTCTGGTACTCCGCAACTGATCATCTTTGACCGTCCTTAACTTCAGGCAGCGAGCATGAGCGTCATGTCCCTCGTGTGAGTGAGGGGCAGCCGTCAGGCGGGGGCCATATTGCAGGTTGAAGAGTACAGCGCACCGACGCTGCAACGACGTGATGATGCTCGCAACGGTAGCGGGCGTGAAAGGCTGCGCGCGTCGTTATCAAAATACCGGCTCTATCGTCCCGCCATCATCGCCGCATGCATCGGCGTGGTGCTGTCAGTTGTCGGCACGGTGGCCGTCGGCCGCTGGGAGAACCGGCTGGCGCGGACCGACTTCGAAGGTGTCGCCGAAGCCCAGGCGATCCTGGTGCAGAACGGCGTCAACGAATATGTCAGCCGGCTGACCGCGCTGCGCACCCGCTTCGAATCCGCCAACGACGACATCACCCGCAGCGAGTATCAGACCTTCAGCGCGCGCCTGTTCGAAGCCCATCGCGGCATGCTGCGCCTCGCCTGGCTGCCGCGCATCAAGCGCAAGGAGCGCGGCGAATATGAAGCCGCCGCGATCACCGACGGCGTCCCGGCCTTCCGCATCAAGTCCTATCCGGACGGCACGGTCGCGCCGGAAAGTGACGAGTACTTCCCGGTCTATTTCTCCACCGAGGCCAAGACCTCGCCCGTCTACGGCCTGGACTATTGGAGCATCCCCGATCATCGCGCCGTGCTGGAGCAGTCGCGCGACTACGACGTGATCGGCGCGCTGCGCACGCGGCAGAATCTCATCAATCAGAACGAGCGCAACAACGCGGTGATGATCGGCATCCCCGTCTATGCCAAGGGCACGTCGCGCACCACGGTGGCCGACCGCCGCCGCAATCTCTCCGGCTTCATCGTCGGCGTGTTCGATCTGCCGATGCTGCTGCAGTCGGTGCGTGCGAACAATCCGAACAGCCCGGCACTGCAGATCAACCTGCTGCCGCCCGAGCGCGTCATCAATGCCTCAGGCGTCGATCCGCAGCGCTGGCCGGCCGATCCGAGCATCTGGTCCACCACCTTGCGCATCGGCGATGCCGATTGGGTGTTCCAGGCCGCGCCCGCCGGCGGCGGCCTGGTGGTGAGCCACAACCGGGCGCTTGCGTTGTATGCGGCCGGGCTGGCGACGACGATCTTTCTCGCCGTCTATCTCGCGCTGTCGAGCCGCAACGCGCAGCAGCTCGCGCTCGCCAACCGCCGCGTGCTCGAGCTCGCGCAGACCGACGCGCTGACCGGGCTGTCGAACCGCGCCTTCTTCCTCGAGGAGATGGAGCGCATCAACGACGAAAGGAACGGCCGCTTCACCGTCTTCCTGCTCGACCTCGACCGCTTCAAGAACGTCAACGACTCGCTCGGCCACGGCGCCGGCGACGAGCTGCTGGTGCAGGTGGCACAGCGGCTGCGCTCGCAGCTCCGTTCCAAGGACGTGCTGGCCCGCCTCGGCGGCGACGAGTTCGCGCTGATCCAGGCCGGTGCCGGCGACCAGCGCTTGGCCGCGACCGAGCTCGCCCAGCGTATCACGCGGCTGATCGCCGAGCCGTTCCAGATCAGCGGACAGCGCGTCGAGATCGGCACCAGCATCGGCATCTCGCTGGCCCCGGAGCACGGCCACGACCAGGAGCATCTGCTCAAGAAGGCAGACCTCGCGCTCTACCGCTCGAAGTCCGCTGGCCGCAGCTGCTACACGCTCTATGACGACGCGATGTCCGCCGAGCTCGAGGCGCGCAACACGCTCGAAGGCGACCTGCGCGACGCCATCGCGCAGTGTCAGTTCGAGGTGCACTACCAGCCGTTCTACGACGCCGACACGCGCGAGCGCCGCGGCGTCGAGGCGCTGGTGCGCTGGCGTCACCCGGTCAAGGGATTGGTGCCTCCGGACAAGTTCATCCCGCTGGCGGAATCGACCGGACTGATCGTGCCGCTCGGCGAGTGGATCATCGGTCGCGCCTGCGACGACGCCACCGCCTGGCCCGATGATCTCAAGGTCGCGGTCAATCTGTCACCGGTCCAGTTCAAGCAGGCGGAACTGTTCGACGTCATCCAGTCGGCGCTGGCACGCTCCGGCCTCGATCCGAAGCGCCTGGAGATCGAGATCACCGAGTCGGTGCTGCTGGAGCGCGCCGCTGAAAACGAGAGCTTCATCGACCGGCTCAAGAGCCTCGGCATTTCGCTGGCGCTCGACGATTTCGGCACCGGCTATTCGTCGCTGCGCTCGCTGACCGCGTTCCCCTTCAACAAGATCAAGATCGACAAATCGTTCGTCGCCAATCTCAGCGTTCGCGACGAAAGCGCGGCCGTGATCTCCTCGGTCGTCACGCTGGCGCGCGGCCTCGGCATCCAGATCACTGCGGAAGGCGTCGAGACCGAGGAGCAATTGAAGCAGTTGCGCGAGCTCGGCGTCAACTTCGCGCAAGGCTATCTGCTGGGCCGGCCGATGCCGGTCGAGCAGCTCGAGAAGCACCTGGAGATCGCGCGCGTCGGCACCGACCAGGACGACGCGCAGGAGACCGAGGTGGCTGCGGAGGAGGGCGATCCGCGCCCGGCGGCCGTGGTCGCGCTCATTCCCCGGTCCGGGGCGCTGCTATCCCTCGCATCCAACGGCTGAGCGGCGAGGCCGGCTCAGCCTCCGCGACGGCCTGCGGCCGTTGCAGGCCGAGAATGGCCGCCTCGCGCGCGGCGCTCGGCGTGATGCCATAGGCGGTCTTGAACAGCCGGGTGAAATGCGCGTCGGTGCCGAGCTGCCAGCGCCGCGCCACCTCGCTGATGCGCACCTGGCGCGATCCGGTGCCGGCGAGATCGAAGAAGGCGCGATGCAGCCGCCGGCTGCGGATATAGTCGGCGATGCCACCGATTGGCGCAAACAGCCGGTACAGCGAGGCGCGCGACAGACCGAAATGCAGCGCGATTGCGTCGGCGCTCAGCTCGGGGCTCGCCAGCTGGGACTCGATGTATTGCCGGATGCGCAGCAGCGAGGCGTCGGCCGTCACGCTGCGGTCGACATCGCGCCGCTCGAGCTCGCCGCGCAGGCAGGCAGAGATGAGCGCGATCGTGCCGTCGACCACGGCGTGGCACTCGTCGAAGCTCATCCGCGGGGCGCATTCGAGCAGTGCGCCGAAATGCCGCGCCAGCAGCGGCGCCATGGCGCCGTCATGCGGCAGCACCAGCCCGTGCAGATCCTCGACCCGCAGCAGACGGGCGTCGAACATGGGGCGCGGGACCACCATGGTCAGGTTCTCGAAACGCGTCGCTCGCGTTTCGAGTGTCTGGGCGAGATCGAGCACGCAGAGATCGCCGGCGTCGACCTTGATGGCGCGTTGACCCGCGACGCCGGTGTAGCCGCCTCTGACGTAGAGCTGGACGATGACATGATCGACGCCGCTGCGTGCGATCGTCTCCGCCGAGCGCCGGAAGCGCTGGCTGCTGGCGCGAGCCGATCCGAGCAGGATGGAGCCCAGCGCGTAGGACACGACGTCGGCCCTGAACGGCTCGGCTTCACCGAAGGCGAGCTCGTCGACGTCGAAGAACGTCGAGACGGCCTCGCGCCAGGCTGCAATGTTGGTCGCGGTGTCCATCTGCGCGGCTGAGAAGCCGTAACTCGGCAGCAGGGACGAAACGGCTGTCATCTCACTCTTCACACGACGTCGCAGACTGTCTTGAGCGTTCGTCTCAATGTCTTGATCGTTTGTCTCGGACGGCTCGCTCGCCTTGACCCGGTCCGCCGGGCACCCGTTATAGGACGCCTATCGCCAAGTTGCGGAAAAGGAAAGCCGGACTGTTCGACGGTCCCCCCGTTGCCCCTCGCGGTCGAAGGGTCCCGGCTTTCCGCCCCGCCAAGATCATCTGGCGCGAGGCCGGGATCGGCCACCATCGTCTTTCATGACGAAACCATGCTTGACCCATTTTGAGGACTTCGGCGCCCGTCGGTGACGACGGGCGCCTTTGTCGCGGCCAGCCTCGAACGACCGACGCTAGCTGGCGCCAAAGGCCTTGAACGTGATGATGGTATGGGTGTCCTGGATGCCCGGCAGCACCTGCACCTTCTCGTTCACGAAGTGGCCGATGTCGGTGGCGTTGTCGACGTAGAACTTCACCAGCAGGTCGTAATTGCCCGCCGTCGAATAGATCTCCGAGGCGATCTCGGCCTCTGCCAGCGCATTGGCCACGACGTAGGACTGGCCGAGCTTGCACTTGATCTGGACGAAGAAGGGAACCATTGCAGAAGGTCTCCGGAAGGCGTTTCAAGCCTCAATATAGCGTTTTCCGGCGAAGTCGATACGGTTTCTCCGGCGACCGGGCCTGCTTGCCGGGCGCGACCGGCCCGCGCTAGGAGAGGAGCATGAGCACCCCCGTCGCACTCACCATTGCCGGCTCCGACTCCTCGGGCGGAGCGGGTATCCAGGCCGACCTGAAGACCTTTGCCGCGCTGTCGGTCTACGGCGCCTCGGTGCTCACGGCGCTGACCGCCCAGAACACGACCGGCGTGACCGGGGTGCACCTGGTGCCGCCCGATTTCGTCGCGGCCCAGATCGACGCCGTGTTCAACGATCTCGCGGTCGGCGCGGTCAAGATCGGCATGGTGGCGCAGGCGCCGATCGCCGAGGCGATCGCGGCGAGCCTCGACCGCTGGACGCCCAGGCATGTGGTGCTCGATCCCGTGATGGTGGCGACGTCAGGCGCCCGGCTGCTGCCGGAGGACGCCATCGACGCGCTGCGCCGCCGGCTGATCCCCCAGGCGACGCTGATCACGCCCAACCTGCCGGAAGCGGCGGCGCTCCTGGACGAGGCGGTCGCGACCTCCGAGGAGGCGATTGCCGCGCAGGGCCGGCGCCTGCTCGCGCTCGGCTGCCCGGCGGTGCTGATCAAGGGCGGCCACGGGCAGGGCGCAGAGAGCACGGACTATCTCGTCACGGCCGAGCACACCATTGCCCTGCCGTCGCCGCGGGTCGCCACGCAGAACACCCACGGCACCGGCTGCTCGCTGTCATCGGCCGTCGCCGCCGGATTGGCAAAGGGCGAAAGCCTTGAGACGGCTGTGCGCAACGCCAAGGCCTTCATCTCCGGTGCGATCGCGGCAGCCGATCGATTCACGGTCGGTCATGGCCACGGGCCGGTGCATCATCTCTACCGGTTCTACTGAGGTCACACGGTTTTGAGACCGCAATCTGCGGTCCATCCGCGTGATGGCGATCGATCATGCTACGTGGGGACGGGCCGTCGATCATCACGGACGGTGCTTGGTATCAGGGGATGATTGTATGAGGACAGGAATCGTCGCGGCGCTGGCTGTTGCGCTTGCCGGTATCGTTGCGACGCCCGCGCTGGCGGAGCGCGCCTATTCGGCCGACGAGGAGCGCAACAAGCAGATCGTGCTCGACTTCTATGAGCAGGGGCTGAACCGCAAGGATTTCGCGGCCGCCTCGAAATATCTCGGCAGATACATCCAGCACAATCCGAGCGCCGAGGATGGCCCGGAAGGCTTTCGCAAATTCATCGAATTCCTGAAGGCGAAGTATCCGCAATCCCGCAGCGAGATCACCAAGGTGCTGGTCGACGGCGATTTCGTCATCCTGCGCGTGCATGCCGTCCGCGAGCCCGGCACGCGCGGCAATGCGATCGTCGATATCTTCCGCCTGAAGGACGGCAAGATCGAGGAGCACTGGGATTCGGTGCAGCCGATCCCCGAGCAGTCGGCCAACACCAACGGCATGTTCTAGCGCCGCGGCGCGGCCGCTCACTTCTGCTGGGCGGCCTCGATCTCGCGCGAATGCCCGTTGCTGATGCGTGCCCGATACTCGCCCGGCGATTCACCAAACCAGCGGTTGGAAGCGCGGAAGAACGTGCTCTGATCGGCATAGCCGAGCAGATAGCCGATGTCGGTCAGCGACAGGCGCTGATCGGCGAGATGGCGCTGGGCAAGCTCCCGCCTGGTCTCGTCGACGAGATCGCTGAACGAGAGGCCCTCGTCGGCGAGCCTGCGCTGGAAGGTGCGATCGCTCAAGCCAAGCGCAGCCGCGATGGCCGAGCGCAACGGGCTGCCGTCCGGAAGCAGTCTGGCGATCGCGACGCGCGCACGATACGCGGTGTCGGTCTTGACCAGCCGCTCCAGCGCCTCGTCGGCGATGCGGTCGTGGATCGGCATCAACTCGGGCGCCGAGGTCGTCAGCTTGCAGGCGAGATCCTCATCCGACACCAGGAAGCCGTTGAACGGGGCATCGAATTCGAGCGGTGACTGGAACGCTCTGTTGTAGGCCGCGATCGACAGCGGCACGGCATGCGTGAAGCGTGCCGCGAGCGGCGTCAGCGGACGGTCGAGCATCCAGCGGCACAGATTGAGCAGATTGATGATGCCGTAGTCGTAGCGCTGCCGCGGGATCGGGCATTCGCCGCCATAGACGTCGGTGCGCACCCAGCGGCCACCCTGGCCGTCCTCCAGCGTGATCGCGACGGCATCGCTGACCAGGCACATGTAGCGGATCAGCCGCGTCAGGCCCGTCTGCAGGTCCGGGCTCGACATCATCGCATAGCCCGCGACGCCATAATTGTGCGGACGAGGGGCTGCGACATTGACGAGGCCGATATCGGGATTGCCCGAGCGTTCAGCCGCCAGCACCCACAACCGGCTCAAGGCCTCCGTGGGCCAGCGGCGATCGCAATCCTCGAGATCCGCGATCGACAGGCCGGCCTCGGCGAACAGCGCGGCCGCATCGAGGCCTTGCTCATTGAACGTGCTGGCGACGCCACGCATCCAGGCTGACGATGTGGATCGAAGCTGCGCCATCCCCTCGGTTACCCCATGGCTTCTGGAGCCAGTGCTTTGGCGTCCTCGGATCATTGTGCAGGTGCACATGAGACTGCATAGCACCTGGAATTGGCGATCGCGATACGAAATTCGTCGGAGCGATCGTGCGGCTGGCTCAGGAGACAAACCATGCCCGTTCTCAAAACCAACGACGGTACAGAGATTTACTACAAAGACTGGGGTACCGGTCAGCCGATCGTGTTCAGCCATGGCTGGCCGCTGTCGTCCGACGATTGGGACGCGCAGATGATGTTCTTCCTCAATCATGGCTTCCGCGTCATCGCCCATGATCGCCGCGGCCACGGCCGCTCGGCCCAGGTCTCCGATGGCCACGACATGGACCACTACGCCGACGATCTGGCGGAACTGACCGCGCATCTCGACCTCAGGAACGCCATCCATGTTGGCCATTCGACCGGCGGCGGCGAGGTCGTGCATTATCTCGCGCGTCACGGCGAGAGCCGCGCGGCCAAGGCCGCGATCATCGCCGCCGTGCCGCCGCTGATGGTGCAGACCGCGGCCAATCCGGGCGGCTTGCCCAAGTCGGTGTTCGACGATTTCCAGACCCAGACCGCGACCCGGCGTTCGGAGTTCTACCGCGAGGTCGCCGCCGGCCCGTTCTACGGCTTCAATAAGCCCGGCGCCAAGCCGTCCGAGGCTGTCATCCAGAACTGGTGGCGGCAGGGCATGATGGGCAGCGCCAAGGCGCATTATGACGGCGTCGTCGCGTTCTCGCAGACCGACTTCACCGAGGATCTCAAGAAGATCACGCTGCCGGTGCTGGTGATGCACAGCGAGGACGATCAGATCGTGCCCTATGCCGACTCCGCGCCGCTTTCGGCCAAGCTGCTCAAGAACGGCACGCTGAAGACCTACAAGGGCTTTCCGCACGGCATGCCGACCACCGAGGCCGCGACCATCAACGCCGATTTGCTGGCTTTCATCAAGGGCTGATCAGAGGAGAGTTGCATGACCTGGGGAATTCCGACGAGTCTGTTTCTTCAGATTCACGTGGTGCTGAGCCTCATCGGAATTGCCTCCGGGCTCATCATGCTCGGTGGCATGCTGGCGGGCCGCCATCTGGCGGTGTGGGCGGCGCTGTTCCTGCTCACGACCTTCCTCACCGGCGTGACCGGGTTTCCGCTGCCGCCGTTCGGCCTCGACCCGCCGCGCATCATCGGCATCATCCTGCTCGCGCTGCTCACGGCGGCCGCTGCCGCGCTCTATGTGTTCGCGCTGTCGGGATGGTGGGGACGCGTCTACGTCGTGACGTCGCTGCTCTCGCTCTATCTCAACGTCTTCGTTGCCATCGTGCAGTCGTTCCAGAAGATCGGCGCGCTCAACGCGCTGGCGCCGACGCAGAGCGAGCCGCCGTTTGCGGCTGCTCAGATCGTCACTCTCTTGCTGTTCATCGGCCTCGGCATCGTCTCATGGCGGCGGTTCGCCTCCGTCGCGCCGCGAGCTTCCCTGGCCTGAGTCAATTATCCGCTTCTCAAGGAGAACCACGTGTCCAAGCTCGAAATGCTCACCCCCCAGAACTGCGCCGTCGCGCTCATCGACTACCAGCCGGCGATGTATCAGGGCGTGCAGTCGCACGACCGTCTCGGCGTGTTCAACAACATCCAGATCGTCGCCAAGGCGGCCAAGCTGTTCAAACTGCCGACGGTGATCACCACGGTCGCCAAGGATTCGTTCTCCGGCCCGTTCATGCCGGAGATCACCGAGCTGTTTCCGGAGCACGACATCGTCGACCGCACGGCGATGAACTCCTGGCTCGACGCCGGCTTCCGCAAGCAGGTCGCCGCCACCGGCCGCAAGAAGTTCATCATCGCGGGACTCTGGACCGAGGCCTGCGTGCTGTTCCCGACCTTGGACATGCTGCGCGAAGGCTACGAGATCTACATCCCGGCCGACGCCTGCGGCGACCTGTCGCTCGAGGCGCACAACCGCGCGATGGATCGCGCGGTGCAGGCCGGCGCAGTGCCGATCACCTCGTGCCAGTTCGCCTTCGAACTGCAGCAGGACTGGGCGCGCGCCGAGACCTATGACGGCATGATGGAGATCCTCAAGGCGCATTCGCCCTACGGCATCCAGATCCGCTTCTCCAAATGGGCGCTCGGCGAGCACGCCTCCGAAGGCGGCGCGAAGTAGTCAAGGGTGCATCATGAAGATCTATCTGCTCTCGCTCGGGGCAGGGCTGTTGGTCGGCGTGATCTACAGCCTGCTTCAGGTCCGCTCGCCGGCGCCGCCTCTGGTGGCGCTGGTCGGCCTGCTCGGCATCCTCGTCGGAGAGCAGGTGATCCCCGTGGGCCGGCAGCTCCTCGATGGCAGCAGCATTGCTGCGGCCTGGCAGAAGGCGGCCTGCGCCACGCACATCTTCGGCCTGCTGCCCGGCCATCACGGCCGGGCGGAGACCACGACCACTCCTGCGCCAGACGAGAAGGCCTCATGAGCGACCATCCCGATCTCATCCTGCATCGCGGCCTGTTCACGACGCTCGACCGCTCCAACCCGCAGGCCAATGCGGTCGCGATCAAGGACGGCGTGTTCACGGCGGTCGGCCACGAGCAGGACGTCATGAAGCTCGCCGGCCCCGCGACGAAGCTGATCGATCTCAAGGGCCGCCGCGTGCTGCCGGGCCTGATCGACAATCACCTCCACATCATCCGCGGCGGGCTCAACTTCAACATGGAGCTGCGCTGGGACGGCGTGCGCTCGCTCGCTGACGCCATGGCGATGCTGAAGGCGCAGGTCGCGATCACGCCGCCGCCGCAATGGGTGCGCGTTGTCGGCGGCTTTACCGAGCATCAGTTCGTCGAGAAGCGCCTGCCGACGATCGACGAGCTCAATGCGGTCGCGCCGGATACGCCGGTGTTCCTGCTGCATCTGTATGATCGTGCGATCCTGAACGGCGCCGCGCTGCGCGCCGTCGGCTATGACAAGGACACGCCGCAGCCGCCGGGCGGCGAGATCGTGCGCGACGCGCAAGGCAATCCCACGGGGCTGCTGCTGGCCAAGCCGAACGCGGCCATCCTCTACGCGACGCTGGCCAAGGGACCGAAGCTGCCGTTCGACTACCAGCTCAACTCCACGCGCCACTTCATGCGCGAGCTGAACCGGCTCGGCGTCACCGGCGCGATCGACGCCGGCGGTGGCTTCCAGAACTATCCCGACGACTATGCCGTGATCCAGAAGCTGTCCGATGACGGCCAGCTCACGATCCGGCTCGCCTACAATTTGTTCACGCAGAAGCCGAAGGGCGAGAAGGACGACTTCCTGCGCTGGACGCAGAGCTCGTCCTACAAGCAGGGCAACGACTATTTCCGCCACAACGGCGCCGGCGAGATGCTGGTGTTCTCGGCCGCCGATTTCGAGGATTTCCGCGTGCCGCGGCCGGACATGCCGCCGGAGATGGAAGGCGAGCTCGAAGAGGTCGTGCGCATCCTCGTGCAGAACAAATGGCCGTGGCGGCTGCACGCGACCTATGACGAGACCATCTCGCGCGCGCTCGACGTGTTCGAAACAGTCAACCAGGATACGCCGCTCGACGGCATCAACTGGTTCTTCGACCATGCCGAGACCATCTCCGACCGGTCGATCGATCGCATCGCCGCGCTGGGCGGCGGCATCGCCGTGCAGCACCGCATGGCCT
Source organism: Bradyrhizobium sp. HKCCYLS3077 (assembly GCF_051167555.1). Taxonomy (NCBI): domain Bacteria; kingdom Pseudomonadati; phylum Pseudomonadota; class Alphaproteobacteria; order Hyphomicrobiales; family Nitrobacteraceae; genus Bradyrhizobium; species Bradyrhizobium sp. HKCCYLS3077. The sequence continues at coordinate 869,299 of NZ_JBNPTH010000002.1, forward strand.
ATCAGGGCGAATACTTCGTCGAGCGCTACGGGTTTGGCGCGGCCGAGGCGACGCCGCCGGTGAAGAAGATCCTGGACAAGGGCGTCAAGGTCTCCGCCGGCACCGACGCGACGCGGGTCGCGTCCTACAATCCCTGGGTCTCGCTGTCGTGGCTCGTGACGGGGCGCACGGTCGGCGGCCTGCGGCTGTATCCGCAACGCAATTGTCTCGATCGCGAGACGGCGCTGCGGATGTGGACCGAGAACGTCACCTGGTTCTCCAACGAGGAGGACCGGAAGGGCCGCATCGAAGTCGGCCAGTTCGCCGACCTGATCGTGCCGGATCGCGACTACTTCTCCTGCGCCGAGGCCGAGATCGCCGACATCACCAGCCACCTCACCATGGTCGGCGGCCGCGTGGTCTACGCGGCGTCCGACTTCAAGGCGCTCGACGATGCCGAACCACCGCCGGCGATGCCGGATTGGTCGCCGGTGCGCCGTTTCGGCGGCTACGGCGCGTGGCTCGCGAAGGACGACAATGGCGCCGTGCGTGCGCAGGCGATGCAGATGTGCGGCTGCGCCAATGCCTGCGGCGTGCACGGCCACGACCACGCCCGCTCCTGGTCGAGCCAGCTGCCGGTCGCCGACGTCAAGAGCTTCTGGGGCGCGCTCGGCTGCGCCTGCTGGGCGGTCTGAGATGGCGGCATTGTCCGATACGCCCCGGCCGATCGCCGCGGTGCTCGGCCATCCGTGGCTGTGGCCGCTGGCTCGGCTCGCGCTGGTCTCCGCCTATCTGATCGGCGGCGTCCAGAAGCTGACGGACTTCCCAGGCGCGGTCGCCGAGCAGGCCCATTTCGGCCTGCAGCCGGCGGCGCTGTGGGCGATCGCCGCGATCGCCGTCGAGCTGATCGGCTCGCTGCTCGTCGTGGTCAACCGGTTCGTCTGGCTCGGTGCCGGAGCGCTCGGCGTGCTCACCTTCGTCGCGATGCTCACCGCCAACGACTTCTGGCACATGGAGGGCCATGACCGCTTCATGGCGCTTAATGCCTTCTTCGAGCATCTCGGCCTGATCGCAGGCCTGGTGCTCGTGTCCATCATGTCCTGGCGTGCCCGCCGCGCCTGATCCGGTTTCTATTTGTCTGAGGTTGTCATGGTCCGCTCCCGTCATCTGCTCGGCGCACTTGTCGCCGCCACGCTGCTCGCCGCTCCCGCGCTCGCCAAGGACGCTGCGCCCCTCATTGGAGTCGGCGCGCAATACGACACGACGCATGTCTATGTCGCGCCCGACGATGTCGAGAAGTTCGTCACCAGCTTCCTGGCGACCTTCGGCGGCCAGAGCACCAAGCAGGTCGTCGCAACGGTGACACCGACGCCGAGCAGCACGACCTCGCAGCTGCTGCAGACGCCGGTCGGCACGGTGTCGCTGTTCGGCTTCAAGACTCCGATCCCATATCCGTTCGGCGCCGAGCGCACCGGCTATCTCGTCACCGACATGGACGCCGCCATCAAGGCGGCCAAGGCCGCCGGCGCCGACGTCGTGGTCTCGCCGTTCCCCGACCCGATCGGCCGCGATGCCGTGATCCAGTGGCCGGGCGGCGTCAACATGCAGCTCTACTGGCACACGACCAAGCCGTCCTATGCGGCGTTCGAGACGGTTCCGGAGAACCGCGTCTATGTCTCGGCTGATCGCGCCGAAGCCTTCACGCGCGCCTTCCTCCGCTTTGCGAAAGGCAAGGTCGTTTCCGACGAGGCCAAGGCGCCCGGCGTCGAGATCGGCCGTCCCAACGATCGCTACCGGCGCATCCGCATCGAGTCGGTGTTCGGCCGCATGACCGTGCTCGTCACCGACGGCCATCTGCCATTTCCGTTCGGCCGCGAGATGACCGGCTATGAGGTCGCCGACCTCAAGGCGACGCTCGACAAGGCCAAGGCGTCGGGCGCGACCGTGCTGGTCGAGCCCTTCACCGCCGACAAGCGCGAGCAGGCCTTGGTGCAGTTTCCCGGCGGCTATGTCGCGGAGATCCACGCGCTGGTAAAGTAACCCGATGGGGACACGCGTGCGGACGGGTCAGGCACTGACGAGGACGGCGGCCGCGCTTGCGATGGTCGCGATGTCGTGCGGCCTCGCCGTTGCCGAGGACGCCCGTCCCGCCATCCGCACCAACCGTTGGCAGGAGGATTGGTCCGTTCTTGCCAATCCGGCGCTGCGCACGCAGCCGTTCGATCCGATCAAGTACATTCCGCTGCAGGCCGGCGTGCCGCAGAGCTACGTCTCGTTCGGCATGACCCTGCGCGAGCGATTCGAGAGCCTGGACGCGGCGAGCTTCGGCGTCGGCGGCGCCAAGCCCGATTCCCACGTCCTGCAACGGCTGCAGATCCATGCCGACGCGCATTTCGACGAGCACTGGCAGGCGTTCGTCCAGCTTGAGGACGCGAGAGCCTTCGGCAAGGCGAACATCACCTCGGTCGACCAGAACCCGCTCGACCTCCGGCTGGCTTTCCTCGCCTACGTCAACACGACGGAGCAGGGCACGTTCAAGGCCCGTGTCGGCCGGCAGGATTTCGACTTCGACCTGCAGCGCTTCGTCTCCTCGCGCGACGGGCCGAACGTGCGCCAGTCCTTCGATGCGCTGTGGGGCGACTGGGAGAGCGGTCCCTGGCGCTTCATCGGCTTCGTCAGCCAGCCGGTGCAGTACAATCTGGTGCGGCCGTTCGACGACACCTCGAACGGCAAGTTCCTGTTCCACACCTTCCGCGTCGAACGCCAGGTGCTCGGCACCAACGAGCTGTCGGCGTACTACTCCTACTACCAGCGCGATAATGCCCGCTTCCTCGACGCCGCGGGCCTCGAGCAGCGCCACGTGCTGGACCTCCGCTTCGCCGGCAAGCTCGCCGGCTTCGACTGGGACCTCGAAGCCATGGGGCAGGCGGGCTCGGTCGGCGCCAAGCAGATCCGCGCCTGGGGCGCCGGCGCGCGCGCCGGCTACACCTTCGCCGATGTCGCCTGGCAGCCGCGCATCGGCCTGCAGCTCGACGGCGCCTCCGGCGACCGCCATCGCGGCGACGACAGGATCGAGACCTTCAATCCGCTGTTCCCGAACGGCTACTATTTCTCGCTCGCCGGTTTCACGGGCTACACCAACCTGATCCACCTCAAGCCGTCGCTGACGGTGAAGCCGACCGCCGCGCTGTCGTTCATGGCCGCGGTGGGCCTGCAATGGCGCGCGACGGTGTCGGACGCGATCTACGTCCAGCCCAATGTCGCGGTGGCCGGCACCGCCGGGCAGGGCAGTCTGTGGTCCGGCGCCTATGCGCAGCTGCGCGCCGACTACCGCTTCAATGCCAACCTCACCGGCGCGATCGAAGCCGTGCACTACGACATCGGCGATACGCTCCGCCGCGCCGGCGGCCACGATTCCGACTACATCGGCGTCGAGCTGAAATACGCGCTCTGACGAAGGAAGGCAGAAACACCATGGCGACCACCGACTCGCGCATCGTCCCGCTGCTGCTCAGCGCCAATGCCGGCTATGTCGACACCGCCGGCTTCCTGGCGCTGCAGGGCCTGTTCACGGCGCATGTCACCGGCAACTTCGTCACCTTCGGCGCGGCGCTGGCGCTCGGCACGTCGGGCGCGATCGCAAAGCTGCTGGCGCTGCCAGTGTTCTGCGTCGTCGTGATCGCGACGCGGCTGACCGGCACGCTGCTGTCGCGCAGATGGTCGCGCGCCTTCGAGATCCTGATCGCCGTCAAGCTTGTGTTACTCGTGCTCGGGGCCGCGCTCGCCATCCATTTCGGCCCGTTCCACAACGGCGACAGCCACGAGGCGATCCTCACCGGCATGGTGCTGGTGGCGGCGATGGCGATCCAGAACGCCGTGCACCGGATCCATCTGCCGACCTCGCCGCCCTCCACCCTGATGACCGGCACCACCACGCAGGTGATGATCGACATCGCCGACAAGATCTATGTCGGCGACAAGGGCCAGGCGCCGCCGCCCGCGCGGCTGGTGCAGATGGCGGTCAATGTCGCGGCTTTCGCGCTCGGCTGCGGCGCGGCCGCGCTGCTGTTTGTCAGGCTCGGCAGCTGGTGCTTCGTGATCCCACCTGTTGTCGCTGCGCTGACGCTCGTCGCGCGCATGGCTGGTCCGCCGCCGGCGCGCTGAATTCCAGCTCGTCATCGCGGCCAGCCGATCCGATCGTGCCTATGATTGGATGACGGAAATTTTAGGGTCTGCTCACGAAAAGTTATCGATCCAGAAGCGGGGCTCCGGGCTTGCCTGTTGAGATCCGTTCTCTATTTTAGAACGGAACAGTTTCGTTCTTTTCGGAGCGCCGCAATGGCCGTCCAACCGTCCACCACCGAGTCCACGCCGCCCTCCAAGCCTTCCGATCCGGCCATCCCGGCGCGCGAGCGCGCGTTGAAGCAATGGCGCGGCGATGCCGTCAAGGAGCTCCGCCGCGAGGCCGATCGGGAAACGCATCAACCGGATGAGACTGCTCCCGCCCCGGAGGGGCAGAGCGAGCAGGGCGACAAGCCGCGCCGAGGCGTGCTGCGGCGGCATCCGGTGGGGACCGCGCTGGGACTCGTTCTGCTGCTGGCCGCCGCGACCGGAGGCTACGTCTATTACGACGCGGCGGGCCATTTCGAGAGCACCGACGACGCCTTCATCGCGGCCCGCCAGTTCTCGATCGCGCCGAAGGTCTCAGGCTACATCACCGCGGTTCCGGTCACTGACAACCAGCATGTCAAGGCTGGCGATGTGATCGCCCGCATCGACGACCGCGACTACAAGACGGCGCTGGCGCAGGCCGAGGCGCAGGTCAGATCGGCGGAGGCGGCGATCCACAACATCGACGCGCAGATCGCGGTCCAGCAGGCGCAGATCACCGCGGGCCAGGCCCAGGTCGAGCAGTCGCAGGCCGGGCTGACCTTCGCCCAGCAGCAGGCCGACCGCTATCAGCAGCTCGCCCGCACCGGCTCCGGCACCGTGCAGAGCGAGCAGCAATATACCTCGCAGCTTCAGCAGGCGAAGGCCGGACTGACCTCGGCGCAGGCCAACCTGCAGGTCGCGCAGCGGCAGCTCGAGTCGCTGAAGGCGCAGCGCGAGAGCGCCGAGGCCAATCTCGCCCAGGCGCAGGCGCAGCGCGACCAGGCGCAGCTCAATCTGTCCTACACCACGGTGACCGCGGCGCAGCCGGGCCGTGTCGTCAACCTCAGCGCCGCCGACGGCCAGTTCGCCGCCCAAGGCACGGCGCTGTCGATGTTCGTGCCCGACGAGGTCTGGGTCACCGCCAATTTCAAAGAGACTCAGCTCGACCAGATGCGTCCCGGCCAGCCGGTGACCCTCGAGATCGACGCCTATCCGGAGCGCGAGATCCGCGGCCATGTCGCCAGCGTGCAGTCCGGCTCGGGCCCGGCGTTCTCGCTGCTGCCGCCGCAGAACGCGACCGGCAACTACGTCAAGATCGTGCAGCGCGTGCCGGTGAAGATCGACATGGACGATCCGCCGACCGATGTCGCGCTCGGCCCGGGCATGTCGGTGGTGCCGACCGTGCGGGTCGATCCCAAGCCCTCGCTCTATGAGCGGTTGAAGGCCGTGCTGTAAGAGGTTTGCCATGAGTGAGGCTGCTGCTCCCTCCGCGCCGCGCGCCGGCAGTCCGTGGATCATCGCGGTGCTGGTCGCGCTTGCGACCTTCATGGAGGTGCTCGACACCACCATCGCCAACGTCGCGCTGCCCTATATCGCGGGCGGCATGGGCGTCAGCCAGGACGAATCCTCCTGGGTGGTGACGACCTATCTCGTCTCCAACGCGATCATCCTGACCGCGTCGAGCTATCTCGCCAAGCGCTTGGGCCGCAAGACCTTCTTCATCATGTGCCTCGGCCTGTTCACCCTGAGCTCGGTGCTGTGCGGCTTCGCCTGGAACCTCCAGGTGCTCTTGCTTTTCCGGATCCTGCAGGGGCTCGGCGGCGGCGGCATGGTGCCGGTGGCGCAATCGATCCTCGCCGACTCCTTTCCGCCTGAGAAGCGTGGCCAGGCGTTCGCGCTGTTCGGCGTCGCCGTTGTCGTCGCGCCCGTGGTCGGTCCGACGCTCGGCGGCTATCTCTCGGACAATGCCTCCTGGCACTGGTGCTTCCTGATCAACGGCCCGGTCGGCGTCGCCGCGATGGTGCTGATCGGACTGATCCTCAAGGAGCCGCAGGAGGTCACCGAGGAGCGGCGCAAGCAGGCGCATGGCTTCGACGTCGTCGGCTTCATCCTGGTCGCGACCTTCCTTGGCGCGCTCGAGCTGATGCTCGATCGCGGTCTGGAGGACGACTGGTTCGACTCGCGCTTCATCGTGATCACGGCCGCGGTCTGCGTCACCGCCTTCATCGCCATGATCCCCTGGGAGATGAACCAGAAGAACCCGACCGTGGACGTGCGCATGCTGGCCTCGCGCCAGTTCGGCGCCTGCTTCCTGGTGATGCTCGCGACCGGCGCCATCCTGCTCGGCACCACGCAGATGCTGCCGCAGATGGTGCAGCAGGATTTCGGCTATACTGCCACCTGGGCCGGGCTCGTGCTGTCGCCCGGCGGCCTGGTCACCATGGCCATGATGTTCGCGGTCGGGCGGCTTTCCGGCAAGGTGCAGCCGAAATACATGATCATGACCGGCGCCGCCGTCGTGGCGTTCGCGATGTATGACCTGACGCGGGTCTACGCCAATGTCGACTTCTGGTTCTTCGCGGAATCCCGCATGCTGATCGGCATCGGCCTGCCGCTGATCTTCCTGTCGATCACGACCGCGTCCTATAACGGCATTCCCCCTGAAAGGACCGACCAGGCCTCGGCGCTGATCAACGCCGCGCGCAACACCGGCGGCTCGATCGGCGTGTCGCTCGCCGCCAACATCCTGGCGCATCGCGGCCAGTTCCACCAAAACCGTCTCGTCGAGGGCACCATCCCGTCGAACCCGGCCTATCAGGACACGCTGAACCAGGTCACCAACTACTTCGCCGCCCACGGCAGCTCGATGGTGCTGGCAAAGCAGCAGGCGCTGGCCTGGATCGGCCAGACCGTGCAGACGCAGTCCTCGCTGCTGGCCTATGTAGATGTGTACTGGGCGCTGATGCTGATCTCGCTGTCGGCGATTCCGCTGGCGCTGACCCTGCGCAAGGTGAAGCTCGGCGGCGGCCCGGCAATGGCGCATTGAGGGGGAATTGGGATCTCGGCTGTCATTCCGGGGCGATGCGCAAGCATCGAACTACGTTGCGCAGTTGCGCACCTGAGAATCTCGAGATTCCGGGTTCAGCCCTGGCGGGCTGCCCCGGAATGACGATGGCCTCCTGACTCTCGCTCCCGCTTCCCGTCATTCCGGGCTCATTCGCGCGCAAAATGGCGAAGCCATTTTGAGGCAGCGCGAATGAGCCCGGAATCCATACCCATAGGCCGTTATGTTGGGCGAGAGCGGCAGTGGTCGGAATGTCGGTACGCCATTGATAGTCGTGGTGATGGATTCCGGGCTCGCGCTACGCGCGCCCCGGAATGACGGAGGAGAGCGTTCGATTGTAGGGTGGGCAAAGGCGCTGCCGTGCTCTCTCCACCAACGCCGGCGACAATGGCGCCGTGCCCACCGTTTGCTGATGAGTTCGCCGATGCACGGTGGACACGCCGCCGCCTTCGGCGGCGGCTTTGCCCACCCTACAAGGCGAGCTCACACCGCTTCGTCCGCGATCCCGTTCCGCAGCAGCCCGATCTTGTCGATCTCCACCTCCACCACGTCGCCCGGCTTCATCCACAGCGGCGGGGTGCGGCGGGAGCCGACGCCGCCGGGGGTGCCGGTGGCGATGACGTCGCCGGGCTCGAGCCGGGTGAAGGACGAGCAGTATTCGATTTGGCGCGGGATATCGAAGATCATCTGGCTGATCGTCGCCTCCTGCACCACCTCGCCGTTCAGCCGCGTCTGAAGCCTGAGCGGGCCGAGATCGTCGATCTCGTCTGCGGTCACGAGCCACGGCCCGAACGCGCCGGTGTCGGGAAAATTCTTGCCCGGCGTGAACTGATGGGTGTGGCGCTGGAAGTCGCGCACGCTGCCCTCATTGTAGCAGGCATAGCCCGCGATGTGCTTGAAGGCTTCGGCGCGCGGGATGTAGCGGCCGGGCTTGCCGATGACGACGGCGAGCTCGCCTTCGAAATCGAGATCGGTCGAGACACGCGGGCGGATGATGTTCGCCAGATGCCCGGTCTGGCTGTTGGCGAAGCGGCCGAACACCGTGGGGTTCTCGACCTCTGAGCGGCCGGTCTCCTTGCGGTGGGTCTCGTAGTTCAGGCCGATGCAGAGGATCTTGTCGGGGTTGGGGATGACAGGCAGGAAGGTGATGGCCGACAGCGCATGCCGCTTGGCGCCGCTGGCCGCCGCCGCCGCCTCCTTCAGCGCATCGGCGGCGATCGCCGATTTCAGGTCCGGGAAGCGATCGCGCAAGACGACGCCGAGATCGGCGACCTCGTCGCCTTCGACCAGTCCCCAGGACGGCGTGTTGTTGATGGTGAAGCTCGCGAATTTCATGGGATGTCCTCTGGTCAGGTCGAGACCGCCGCGACGGCGGAGGGGGAGGTTGGTTCCTGCGCCGTCCGCGCGAAGCGCGCAATGGTGCGCTCCGGGAAGATCAGGGCGAAGGCGGAGATGGCGCCGACGATGAGCACGCCGGCGGTGAAGGTCATGGCATGGGCGTAGCCGAGCGGCGCGTTGGGGCCGGCCTCACCGACGATCCAGCCGGTGAGCGCATTCGAGATCAGTGCGGAGGCGGCGTTGCCGGAATAGATCACGACGATCAGGCGGCCGCGCTGCACGGCCGGCGCGATGGCGCCGAGCGCGACCGGGCCGAAGATCGTGGTGAGGCTGGGGGCGGCGAAGGCAATCGCAACGCAGGCGAGCTGCAGCGGACCCGACGTGACGATGCTGAGCAGCAGCGCGCAGCCGGCGGCGAGCAGCGCAAGGCCCGAGGCATGGCCGAGGCAGGCGCGCAGGCTGAAGCCGCGCCGCTGCAAATATTGCGTGAGCCAGGAGCCGCCGAGCAGCAGGGGCGACTGGAACAGATAGATGCCCGAAATGATCCAGCCGACATCGACCTGCTTGTAGCCGAGCCCGAGCTGCAGATATGGCGGCAGCCAGGTCGCGGACATGCCGACGATCCAGTACGACGCGGTCGACATGATGATGACGCCGATCACCGTCGCATCGCCCCACAGCACGCGCGCGGGCAGCGCCTTGTCCTTTGCAGTCGCAGCCTCCGGCGCGTGGGCCGAGTAGGGGCCCTCGCCGCCGACGAAGAACCAGCCGACCATCCAGGCGAGCCCGAGCAGGCCGCAGAACAGGAAGCCGGTGCGCCAGCCATAGTTGACGATGACATAGGTCAGGATCGGACCGCCCGCCAACAGACCGACGCTGATGCCCTGCAGCACCACCGCGCTCGGCACGCTGCGCTTATCCGCTGGAAACCAGTTGTAGCAGGCATGCAGCGCGGTCGGCAGGCCCGGGCCTTCGCCGGCGCCGAGGATGATGCGGCAGATCACCAGCACGGCGATCGAGCTGGAGAAGAAGATCGGAAGCTGCGTCGCCGACCAGATGCCGGCCATGATCAGCAGCAGCCATTTCACCGGGAAGCGCCCGACCACGAACATGCCGACCGCCATGCCCGACAGCGAGAACAGCAGGAAGAAGCTGCTGCCGATCAGGCCGAAATCCTTCGGGCTCAGGCCCAGCTCCTTCATCATCGGCACGGCCGACAGGCCGAACACCAGCTTGTCGAAGAAATTCAAGGTCTGGAACAGGAACAGCATGATGAGGACGGCGATGGCGCGTCCTCCTGCCGATCCGGTCGTGGCTCCCGTTGGTGTCGTCATGGCGCTTCCCCGTGTGATTGATTGTTTTTGTGATTAGTTCAGTCGGTCGTTCAGCTCGCTCAGCAGCGCGGCAAGTTCCGGCGCGTCCTGGGCGACGCCGTAGACATAGTGGTCGGGCCGCACCAGCGCGGCGTGGCAGCCGTGGCGCTCGAACCAGCGTTCGACCACGCCGCTTTCCTCCCGCAGGCCGCCGCCGCCGATGGCGATCGCCGTGATGTCGGACGGCAGGGTCGGAGCGTTCAGCGCGCGGCCGTCGAGCACGAGGCGCCAGCCGCTGCCGGCGACCGTGTCGAGCAGCGCGCGGCCGCCGTCGCCGACGATCCAGGGCTGCGGAAACAGCGTGCCGTTGGCGGCGTTCGGCTTCGAGGCCAGCAACCCCGTCGTGAGCGGCGGCACGATCTCCTGCCGGGTGATGGTGCGTGGCGCGCCGCCGCCTTCGGCGAGAATGCGTTCGTCGCGCGCTGCCGCGGCGACCGGATCCTGCTCGCAGATGACGCGGCCGATCGCCTTGATGCGCGTGGTGAGCTCGCGCACATGGGTGCTGCGCTCGGCTTCGTAGCTGTCGAGCAGCGTGTCATGCGACTTGCCGCGCAGCACGCGGATCAGCTTCCAGCTGAGGTTCGCTGCATCGCGCAGGCCCTGGCACATGCCCTGGCCGATGAAGGGCGGCTGCTGATGCGCGGCGTCGCCGGCGAGCAGCACGCGGCCCTGCCGCCAGCGGCTCGCGACCAGCGCATGGAAGCGATAGCTCGCCGCACGCCACAGCTCGCCATCCTCGGGAGAGAGCCAGGGCGACAGCAGGCGCCAGACCTGCTCCGGCTGCTCCATCGCGTGGCGGTCCTCGCCGGGGCGGAGCATGATCTCGAAGCGGCGGTGATTGCCGGGCCCGATGATGTAGGTCGTCGGCCGCGCCGGATTGCAGAACTGAGCGGCCGTCTTTGGCAGCTTGCCGGCGCCTGTCACGTTGACGCGCAGGTCCACCACCAGCCACGGCTCGTCGAAGTCGAGATCGTCGAAGCGGATGCCGAGTGTCTGGCGAACGGTGCTGGAGGCACCGTCGCAGGCGATGACGTAGTCGGCGCTGACCTCGCGCGTGGAGCCATCCTCTCGCTGCAGCACGACGGTTGCCGCGTTCGCATCCTGCCGGATGTCGGTCAGCGTCGTGCCGAGCTCGACCGTCACCGAGGGACAGGCGGCGACGCGGTCGCGCATCACCTGCTCGACCGGCGGCTGGGTGAACACCATGCTCGGCGTGTAGCCGAGCGGGTAGGGCTCGCCGACCATGTCGATGCGCCGGATCAATTGCCCTTGCGCGCCAAAGTGCTCGGAGGCCGGGAACGGCGCGACGTAGCGGCTGACTTGGTCGGCGATGCCGAGATTGTCGAACAGCCGCATGATCTCGTGGTCGAGCGCGATCGCCCGCGGCTTGTCGTAGATGTCGCGGGCGCGGTCGATCGCGAGCGTGGAGATGCCCGCGCGGCCGAGCAGGCTGGCTGCGACGGCGCCGGTCGGACCGAAGCCGATGATGACGACCTGATGATGTTCTGTTGACATGACGCGGGAGGCTCGTAGCTGGGACTGAGATCAGGCGAAGCCGACCGCGAGCTGCGCGGCTTTGACGTGATCGGCCTTGGGCGGCGCGATGCCCCATTGATCGGTGCGGCCGGGCGGCCAGACCCAATGCTCCGGGCCGTGCACGACATAGTCGTCGTCGACCTGCAGCACCTCGGCGGTGTATTCGATGACGGTACCGACGGGATCGATGAAATAGGCGAACACGTTGTCGCCCGGCCCGTGGCGGCCGACGCCCCAGGCGATCGGATAGCCGGCATCGATCATGCGGCCGGCGCCGCGCATCACGCCCTCCCAGGTCGGCATCAGGAAGGCGACGTGGTTCAGGCTGTTCACCTTGGCGCTCGCGATGACGACGGCATGGTGGTCGGAATTGCAGCGGACGAAGGCCATCGCCGCCGAGCGATCCGTCAGCCTGAAGCCGAGCGCCTTCTCATAGAACGCGGCGGTGCGGTCCACATCGGTGCTGTTGAGATTGACGTGGGCGAGGCGCTCCGGCAGCTCCGGCCGCGATGGCCTGGCCTCATGCGTGATGTCGCCATGCACGAAGCGCAGCGTGCAGCCCTCCGGGCTGCGCAGGCTCAGGATCACGCCGCCATCGGGCGCCGGGTTCGGCGCGGCGGCCGCGATCAAGGTCGCGCCCTCGCGGATGGCGTGGCGGGCGATGGGCTCGAAATCGCTGACCTCGGCGACGCGGAACGTCACCGCCTTCAACTCGGTGCGGTCGCTTCGGTGCAGCGCGACGACGTGATGGTCGCTCCCGGTCGCGCGCAGATAGACGACGCCATCGGCCGTCGCGACCCGCTCCAGCCCCCAGACGTCGCGATAGAACGCCTCGGACCGGCCGAGATCGGACGTGCCGAGGTCGACGCTGCGCAGAGCCGTGACCGGAAATCGGGTCATGGACGAGTCCTCCGGCGCGATCCCTGCCAGGAGCGCGCGATGCTTTTTGCTTTCGGCCGGCGATGCGGCTGAGCTCTTTTATTACATAAAAAATCGAAATCAATCAGAATTTATAAATTTTATGTTTCGAGACCAAGCTCTATACATGAGCGGCGATTCCGAGGGAGATCGAAATTGGACGCGGTGATCGAGGCCGACGGGCAGGGCCCGTCGACCCAGGCAAGCCATGTGTATGACCGGCTGCGCGAGGACCTGCTGTCCGGGCGGCTGGCACCGTCGCGCAAGCTACAGATGCGCTTCCTGACCGAGACCTATCAGACCGGGCAGACGCCGCTGCGCGAGGCGCTCAACCGCCTCACCGCCGACGGGCTGGTCGAGGTGCGCGAGCAGCGCGGCTTCTACGTCAAGGACATCAGTCGCGCCGAGCTCGCCGAACTGACCAAGACGCGCTGCTGGGTCGAGGCGCTGGCGCTGCGGGAGTCGATGAAGGCGGCAACGCCGTCCTGGGAGGAACAACTGGTGCTGGCGCAGCATCGCCTCAGCCGCGCGCCGCGCTCGCTCAGCGCCACGACGTTCGAGGACAATCCGGAGTGGGAAAAGCTGCACCGGATCTATCATCGCGTTCTGATCGCAAATTGCGGCTCGCAGTCTCTGATCGGATTCTGCGAGCAGCTCGCCGACCAGCTCTATCGCTACCGCCGGCTCTCGATCCGCAAGGCGTTCCCGTCACGCGCCGTCGGCGACGAGCACGCCGCAATCGTGCAGGCGGTGCTGAACGCCGATGTCGAGGGCGCGGTCGCGCTATTGACCGCGCACTACCAGCGCACGGCCGACGTCATCCTGCAGGACGAGACGATCTTTCCGGAGCTGAAGGCGAGGGGCGGGGAGAAATAGGTGTTGCGGCATCTGCCGGAGTGCCAGCTCCAGCGCGACGCCTAGCGCATCCCCAACATCGTGAGTGATGTGCCGGCTCTCTCCCCCCGTCATTCCGGGGCGCGCGCAGCGCGAGCCCGGAATCCATAACCACGTCTGTCAGCGTGGCCCACGCTTTCCGCCACGCACATCTCGCACCTCATCACAGCCTGTGGCTATGGATTCCGGGCTCGTTCGCGCTGCTCCAAAATGGCTGCGCCATTTTGCGCGCGAACGCCCCGGAATGACGGCGGCTGGGTGAGGGGCCGTTTACGTTCCGCGCGATCAGCTGGCGAAACTATCTACTTTTACGTCGCCGCCGACAGGAAAAAATCCACACGCCCTTCCACATAGGCCTGCGCTTCCTTCTTCAGCGCGCGCATGTCTTCGCCGAGCAGGGCGCGGAACAGCATCGAGAACACGACGAGATCGATGAAGATCTTCGCGGTCTCCCCGATCCTGTCGGCTGCGAAGGCGCCCTTGCCGTAAAGGCCTTCGGCGCGTGCCAATTCGGCGATCGCTTGGCCGACATTGCGCGTCGCGCGCTCGCGCGCCGAATCCTGGATCTCCAGCGTCAGTTCGGGGAAGCGCGGGTTCTCGGCGATCGCCGTGCGCATCAGGCCGATGGTCTCGCCGACGAAGGCGCGCTCGATCAGCGTCAGCGCCAGGTTGACGAGGCGCGCGCGGAAGCTGCGCCCCTGCGGCACCAAATTCTCATATTGCGTGTTGTTCGCCGCCTGGCGGGCGATCACCGCCGCGAACAGCGCCGCCTTGCTGGGGAAGCGCGCGTAGATTGTCGGCTTGCCGGCCCGCGCGGTCTGCGCGATTTCGTCGACGCTGGCGCCCTCGAAGCCGTGGGCGAGGAACACCGTCTTGGCGGCATCCAGGATGCGCTCCTCGACCTCGCCGGCACGTTCGAGCGAGGGCCGTCCGACCTTGCCGCGCGCCGTCTTGGAAGCAGCCATCCGTTCCGCCATCGCCTTCTGTCGTGCTCCTCGTGGGGGTCCGCCTGTTTGGCACAGCGGCCGCTTCTGATCAATCAAGCCGGCTGCCGCGGGTTCAGTACGGCTTGCGGAATATCGGCTTGCCTCGAGGGGTCTCACACTCCAGACTGCGGAAAACATCTGGGGGAAGCCATGCATCGGACGTCTGGCTGGGCGCTGCTCGCCTTCTTGGCCGGCCTCGCGGCCGCGCCGCTCGCTCACGCCGACACCATCGTCCTGAAATCGGAGCTGAAGGCCGCCAACGAGGTGCCGCCGAACGCGAGTACGGCCTCGGGCAGTGCGGAGGCAACCTTCGACATCGCGACCAGGACGCTGACCTGGAAGATCACCTTCTCAGGCCTCAGCGGGCCGCCGATCGGCGCGCATTTCCACGGCCCGAGCGAGCCCGGCAAGACCGCCGGCATCGTGCTGCCGTTCAAGAGTCCGGAGCCGCCGATCACCGGCGCGGCGGCGCTCACCGAGGCGCAGGCCGCCGATCTGCTGGCCGGGAAGTGGTACGCCAACATCCACACCCAGGCCAATCCGGGCGGCGAGATCCGCGGCCAGATGATCAGGCAGTAGTTGGACGAGCGCGCTACGCCGCCAGCTCCGGCTTGGTCACGCGGCCGGCCGGAGCCGCGATGCGCCGCATCTCGAGGAACTGCTTGAAGCGGTCGAGCGACAGCGGCGGGGCGACCAGATAACCCTGGCCTTCCTCGACGCCGCAGGCGAGCAGCGCGTCGACCTGCTCCTGATGCTCGATGCCCTCGGCGACGACGGACATGTCGAGCTCGCGCGCCAGCGCCACCAGCATCTGCACCACCACGACCGCGGACTGGTCGCGCGTGATCGCATCGACGAAGAACTTGTCGATCTTCAGGATGCGCGCGCCGAGCCGCTGGATGGTGGAGAGCCCGCTGTGGCCGATGCCGACGTCGTCGAGCGCGATGCGGAAGCCGAGCTCGCTGAGCTCCTTCACCACCGTCGTCGCCTTGGTGAGGTCGGCGAGTTCCTCGCGCTCGGTGACCTCGATCACGACCTGGCGGGTCGAGACCGAGGAGGAGGCGACAACCTTGCGCAGCTCCTCGATGAAGCCGTCGCCGAGCAGATGGCGCGGCGTGATGTTGACCGACATCTTGAACAGCTTGTCCTGCTTCATCTCCGGCTGCAGTTCGCGCAGCGCGGCCTTCAGGATCTGCCAGGTCAGCTTCTCGATGCGGCCGGTGTTCTCGGCGAGCGGGATGAAGCTCATCGGCTGGATCACCCGGCCGTCGGCTCGCTCCCAGCGAGCCAGGATCTCGCAGCCGACGATATCGCCGGTCCTCAACCGGAAGGTCGGCTGCAGATAAGGCTTGAACTCATGGGCCGCGAGCCCGCGGTCGAGTTCGGCGACCGGATCGACCGGCCGGTTGAGGTAGCTCGCGAGCAGCAGGCCGAACAGGCCTCCGAGCACGCCGGCGGCGAGCATGGTCAGGAGATAGGCTGTCTCCTGCCGCGCGCTCAGGCCGTGCGGCCGGACATGGATCGTGGCCTGCAGCGGATAGCGGTCGGACACGGTGGTGAAGGCCACGGATTGCGCCGACGGCCTCGCCGCTGCGCCTGGATGATAGCCGGCGACCTGCTCGCCGTCCGGCAAAGTGAGCGTAATGGTGCTCTCGCCGCGCAGACCGACCGGCATCACGTCGAGCAGATTGCCGTCGATGCGCAGGATCGCCGCCAGCGATGTCGAGGCGTCGATGTCGCGCATCACCGCGAACGCGGCGCCCGTGAACTGCTCGACCCGGAACAGCCGCAGCTCGCCGTCGGTCGACTTGAACATCTCCTCCTGCCGCGCCCAGCCATTGTCGAATTCGAGCGTCTCGGGATAGGCCGCGCACAGCACCGAGCCGTGCCGATCGACGGTGCGAATGTCCTTGACGATCGTTCCTTGATAGACGCTCAGGCGCAACGCCTGCAGCGCGAGGGCGCTGCAATCCATCGGCCCCTTGGCGATCAGGCGGTTGAGGATCGCGCCGGCGGAATCGATCGCGGCCTCGGAACGGCGCAGCGCCACCTTGCTGAGTTCGCTGAGCTGCCGTGTCGTCTGGCCGCCGATCAGTGCGGTCACGGCGAGATCGGCGCCGGCCAGGAAGATCCCGACACAGGCGGCCACGGCTCCGACACGAAGCATGTGTTTGCGTTGCAACGCCATCGTGTCGTGAACGTCCCCCGTATGATCACGGGTTATCGTTTCGTCGAAGTTTCAACTTTCCGTATATGCGCGCCGTCCTGCCGGGCCGCGGCGCCCGACCGGTGCGGAAGCCCCGAAAGCTGGTTAAGAAAGTCTGAAGGACCGGCTCACGCCGCCTTGTCCGGCGCGCTGCCTGGCACCGCCGTTTCGGCGCGCTCGGCCGAGAGCAGCATCAGGGCTGTCAGCGCCGACAGGCTGAGGCTTGCCGAGACGATCAGCACGCCGCGGCCGAGCGCGTCGATCAGCAGGCCGAACAGCAGCGGCGCGAACGCCTGGCAGATCCGCGACGGCGCGCCGATCAGGCCGAGCCGGTAGGCGTAGTTGGCGGGGCCGAAGATCGCGAGCGGCAGCGTGCCGCGCGCGATCGTGAGAATGCCGTTGCCGGAGCCGTGCAGCAGCGCGAAGGCCGCCGCGGCGCCGCCGCCGAACAGGCCGATGGTCAGCGCGCCGAGCGGGTGGGTGACGCAGGCGAGCCGCGCCGAGGCCAGCGGATGGAAGCGGCTGAGAAAGCCGGCCTCGAACACCCGCGCGGCGACCTGCGCGGGACCGATCATCATGCCGGCGAACAGCGCCTGCGCCGGTGTCGCGCCGAACGATTCCATCAGCCGCGGCAGATGCACGGCCATCGCCGCGGTCACGGTCCAGGCCGCGGCCATCGCAAACGCGATCAGCACCATCGGACGGTCGAGCGGGATGTTCGGCTTGCCCGTGGGCAGGTCGCCGGGAGCGATCGCGGTGGCGCGCGGCAGCGACAGATTGAGCGGCAGGCCGATGACGAGATGCGCGATCGCCCAGGCGAAGCAGGTCTCGCGCCAACCGATCGTGGCGAGTCCCCAGGTGCTGAGCGGCCAGCCCACAGTGGAGGCAAAGCCTGCGATCAGCGTGATGCCAGTGATCGCGCCGCGCGCGTCCTTGCCGTAGATGCGCCCGAGCGCGCCGAACGCGGCATCGTAGAGGCCGAGGCCCATGCCGACGCCGAGCCACAGCCAGGCGATCGCCATCACCCAGAGGGAATGCGACAGGCCGAGCAGCGCGAGCCCGATCGCCAGCACGATGTTGGAGGCGCACAGCACCTGCCGGCCGCCGACGCGATCGATCTGCCGGCCGATGCGCGGGCCGAGCAGACCGGAGATGATCAGCGAGGCCGAGAAGGCGGCGAAGAACCAGTTGTCGGAGATGCCGAGATCGCGCGCGATCGGGTCGGCGAGGATCGCCGGCAGATAGTAGCTCGATCCCCAGGCCAAGGTCTGGGCGGTGCCGAGAGCGATGACCACGCCCAGCCGTCGTGCCTGCATTCTCTACAACCTCTCGTTCGCGCTTTCGTCAGGAGCAGCCGCAGCCGCTGCGGCCCGCCGCCTTGGCCTTGGCGTCATCAGCGCAGCAACTGTCTACCTCCGCCGGCGCCGGTCCGCCACAGCAGCCGGACAGGGCTGCAATGCTCTCCAGTCCGCCGCGCGTGCAGACGCCGGTCTCGGGCAGTTGCAGCTCGACGCGCGCGGCCGCGGCCTTGTCGCCGGCGATATCCGCGGTGATCGAGCGCACCTGCTCGTAGCCCGTCATCATCAGGAAGGTCGGCGCGCGGCCATAGCTCTTCATGCCGGCGAGATAGAGGCCGGGCTCGTCGGCCTGCGCCAGCTCGCGGGCGCCGTGCGGCCGCACCGTGCCGCAGGAATGCTCGTTCGGATCGATCAGCGGCGCCAGCGCGACCGGCGCCTCGATGGCAGGATCGAGCCGCAGCCGCAGCTCCGACAGCAGCGAGAGATCCGGGCGGAAGCCGGTGGCCACGATCAGTTCGTCGGCGTGGACGCTGCGATCGCCACTCGCGATGATCTGCAGCCGTCCATCGTCACCGGCGATACGGCTGACGTGAAATCCGGTCTCGACGCGGATGCGCTCCGAGCGCACCAGCGCGGCGAAGGCCATGCCGAGCTTACCCCGCGCCGCGAGCTGGTCGGCGCTGCCGCCGCCGAACGATTTGGCGGGATCATCTGCCCGCAGCAGCCAGATCGCCTGCGTGCCCGGCGCCTCCTCGGCCATGGCTGCGAGGTCGATCAGGGTGCCGATCGCGGAATGCCCGGCGCCGAGCACGGCCGTGGTCTTGCCGGCATAGCGGTGGCGCTGTGCGCCACGGACGTCGGGCATGCCATAGGCGATGCGCGATGCATGCTCGGTCTCGCCGAGCGCGGGCAGACCATTGCCGCCGGCGGGATTGGGCGAGAACCAGGTGCCGGAGACGTCGATCACCGCATCGGCCTGCATCGCCGCACAGCCTTTGCCGTTGCGATACCGCAGTTCGAACGGCGCGGTACTGCGGCCCTTCGACTTGGCCTTGTCGAAGCCGACACGGCTGATCGCGGTGACGCGGTGCGAGGTCCTGATCACATCGCGCATCGCGCTGCGGGTCGCCAGCGGCGCCAGATAGCTCTCGATCAGCTCGCGGCCGGTCGGGTAGACCTCGGGATCCGGCGAATTCCACCCCGTACCAGCGAGCAGCCGCGCCGCCGCCGTATCGACATTGTACTTCCACGGCGAGAACAGCTGGACATGCTGCCACTGCCGCACGGCGTGCGCGGCCTCGGGACCGGCTTCCAGCACGACCGGCCGCAATCCGCGCTGCAGCGCATGGGCCGCCGCGGCGAGCCCGACCGGGCCCGCGCCGATGATGGCGACCGTCTTGGAGTCCGACATGACTGACCTCCCATATTTCTAGAATGATCGAATTATTCGACAAATCGTCAGGCGGCCGTGCTCGCGGCGCCGCAGCCGCGCTCCTCGACGCAGCATTCCGAGACGAGGAAGCCGAGCAGCGCGCGCATCACGTCGTATTCCGCATGACAGACCAGGGTGGTGCCCTCGCGCAGCTGCGAGATCAGCCCGACCGCGACCAGCGTCTTGACGTGATGCGACAGGGTGGAGGCCGGGATCTTCAGCCGCTCCTGCAGCTTGCCCACGGGCATGCCGGCATGTCCGGCGCGCACCAGGGCGCGGTAGATCTTCAGGCGCGTGGTGTTGCCGAGGGCTTCCAGGCGGGCGGCGGCGTCATCGAGCTTCATGATCGCAGGATGCGGCAGAGCAGCGCCGGGAGTCAAACGATATTTCTAGAATATTGGAAATAAGCTATGACCGGTTGCCGGGTCCGCCGACCTGCCGGCTTGACGCCGATCCAATATATCGATAATTCTGGATATATGGAAAATGAACAAGCCGTTCTGGCGCTGGCCGCGCTGGCGCAACCGACGCGGCTGCAGGCCTTCCGCACCCTGGTGCAGCACGAGCCCGAGGGGCTGCCGGCGGGCGAGCTCGCGCGCCTGCTCGAGGTGCCGCAGAATACGCTGTCGTCGCACCTTTCGGTGCTGGCGCGGGCCGGCCTCGTCGGCTCGACCCGGCACAGCCGCTCGATCGTCTACCGCGCCGATCTCGCGGCGTTTCAGCAGGTCGCGCTGTTCCTGCTCAAGGATTGCTGCGGCGGCCGCCCCGATATCTGCGCACCCGTGATTGAGAGCCTCACGCCGTGCTGTCCGCCGAAGCGGAAGGAGAAGAGCCGTGCCTGATCGCATCTACAATGTTCTGTTTCTCTGCACCGGAAACTCCGCGCGCTCGGTGCTCGCCGAATCGATCCTGCGCAAGGACGGCGCCGGCCGCTTCCGGTCGTTCTCGGCCGGCAGCACGCCGAAGGGCGCGGTGCATCCGCTGGCGCTCGAACTGCTCGCGCGCATGGATTATCCGACCGAGGGTATGCGCTCGAAGAGCTGGAGCGAGTTCGCCGCCGCCGGCGCGCCGGCGATGGATTTCGTCTTCACCGTCTGCGACAACGCCGCCGGCGAGGCCTGCCCGCTGTGGCCGGGGCAGCCGATGACCGCGCATTGGGGCATCGAGGATCCCGCGGCGGTCGAAGGCTCGGAGCTGGAGAAGCTCGCGGCGTTCACGACCGCCTTCCGCTATCTGAAGAACCGCATCGGTGCCTTCATCAACCTGCCGCTCGATCGCATCGACCAGCTCTCGCTCGCGACGCGGCTGCGCGAGATCGGGGCCGGCGAGGGCGCCACCTCGTCCCGCTCCGACGTGGCCTGATCCGATGACGACATTCGAACGCTATCTCTCGATCTGGGTGCTGCTGTGCATCGGCGTCGGCATTGCGCTCGGCCATCTGCTGCCGGGCGTGTTCGCGGCGGTGGCCGCGGCCGAGATCGCGCGCGTCAATCTGCCGGTCGCCGTCCTGATCTGGCTGATGATCATCCCGATGCTGCTGAAGATCGACTTCGCCGCGCTCGGCGGCGTCAGAGAGCATTGGCGCGGCATCGGCGTCACGTTGCTGGTGAACTGGGCGATCAAGCCGTTCTCGATGGCGCTGCTCGGCAGCATCTTCATCGGCCACGTCTTCGCGCCGATGCTGCCGGCGGGACAGGTCTCGTCCTACATCGCCGGCCTGATCCTGCTCGCGGCGGCGCCGTGCACGGCGATGGTGTTCGTGTGGTCCAATCTCTGCGAGGGCGAGCCGCATTACACGCTGAGCCAGGTCGCGCTCAACGACGTCATCATGGTGTTCCTGTTCGCGCCGCTCGTCGGCCTCCTGCTCGGCGTCGCCTCGATCTCGGTGCCGTGGACGACGCTGCTCTTGTCGGTGCTGCTCTACATCGTGGTGCCGGTGATCGTCTCGCAGCTGTGGCGGCGCGCGTTGCTGCGCAGCAAGGACGGCGCGTTCGAGCGCACCCTGGGGCTGCTGCAGCCGGTCTCGCTGCTGGCGCTGCTGGCCACGCTGGTGCTGCTGTTCGGCTTCCAGGGCGAACAGATCCTGAAACAGCCGGGGGTGATCGCGATCCTTGCCGTGCCGATCCTGATCCAGGTTTATCTGAACGCCGGCATCGCCTATTGGCTGAGCCGCCGGCTCGGCGTCGCCTGGTGCGTGGCCGCACCCGCTGCGCTGATCGGCGCGAGTAACTTCTTCGAGCTCGCGGTGGCCGCGGCGATCAGCCTGTTCGGGCTCGACTCGGGCGCGGCGCTGGCGACCGTCGTGGGCGTTCTCGTCGAAGTCCCGGTGATGCTGTCGGTCGTGCGCATCGTCAAGGCGAGCCGGGACTGGTACGAAGCCGGGCTGACGGCTTGAGGCCGTCAGCGGCGCGGCTCGTCCTGATCGTCGTCGTCGCCTTCGCGCTCCCGGCGGGCGGGCTCGTAGCTCAGCGTGCGGTCGTCGTGCCCGGCCTCGCGCCCGGCAAGCTGCGCCAACGCGCTGCCATCGGCGCGCACCACCGGCACCAGCTCCGGCGCCGTCTCCTGACGGGCCTGCGCCACCGCAACCAGGCCACCGAACGCCGCCAGCACGATTGCCGACGCCAACGTGATACGCATGCTCACTCTCCGCACTTCACCGGGCCGGCATTCGCCGGGCTGCAGGGGAGCGTGTCGCAGCCGCGCTGACGGCAACCTGTCGCGGCGTGTCAGCGAATTGTCAGCTCGCCTCGGGCAGGGTGGCCCCGTTGCGAGTCTCCACCCTCGCACCGGTCTGGGGCGTAATTCCGACACCGGAACTTCACACTAAAAGCCATGCGACCTCCCTAGCATTTGCGAATGCCAGGCATCGCGGCCTGCTCCGGGACCATCATGCATTTGCCTCAAATTGGACGGTTCATGCGCATCACGACACTGGCGATGCTGATCTCGACCGCGGCGTCGGCGGCAACCGATGCGCGAGAGGATGATCGCGAGCGCCGCGATGCGGTGCGGCACGCGGTGGAAGCGGGGGACGTCCTGCCGCTGTCGCAGATCCTGCCGCGGGTGCGCGGCCGGATCGCGGGTGACGTGACGGGGATCGACATCGAGCGCCAGCGCGGCCGCTGGCGCTACGAATTTCGGGTGATCGGCCGCGACGGGCGCGTGCGCGAGGTCTATGTCGACGCACGCAGCGGGGAGATCGAGCGGGTCGAGGAAAAGTAGATGCGTGTGCTGCTGGTCGAGGATGATCCGCGGCTGTCGTCCGACCTGTCGCGGACGCTGCAGGCGGCCGGCTATGTGGTGGAGACCACGGGGGATGGCGAGCAGGCCTGGTTTCTCGGCGACACCGAGGACTATGGCGCCGTCGTGCTCGATCTCGGTCTGCCGGGCATGGACGGCCTGTCGGTTTTGAAGCGCTGGCGCGGCGCGGGCCGCCACATGCCGGTCCTGATCCTGACCGCGCGGGCGAGCTGGGCAGAGCGGGTCGACGGCATCGATGCGGGCGCCGACGACTATCTGCCGAAGCCGTTCCGCAACGAGGAGCTGCTGGCGCGGCTGCGCGCGATCGTGCGCCGCTCCGCCGGCCATGCAGCCCCTGTGCTGTCCTGCGGCGATCTTGCGCTCGACGAGCGGCAGATGAAGGTCAGCCTCTCCGGCGTGCCGGTGGCGCTGTCGCAGCTCGAATATCGTCTGATCGCCTATCTGCTGCGGCACAGCGGCCGCGTCGTGCCGCAGCACGAGCTCGAGGAGAATGTCTACGGCCTCGGCCACGACCACGATTCCAACGCGCTGGAAGTGCTGATCCGGCGCGTGCGCAAGAAGCTCGGCACCGACATCATCGAGACCCGCCGCGGCTTCGGCTACATGATCGCGGAGACGGCGGCATGAGGCTGGGCTCGCTGCGGCTGCGTCTGGTCGCGGCGGGCACCATCGCATTGCTGGTCGCGCTCGGCGTCGCCGGCTTCGGCATGGTCGTGCTGTTCAAGCGCCACGTCGCCCGCACGCTCGCATCCGATCTCGACATTCACCTGCGCCAATTGCTCAACGGTCTCGAAGTTGACGCGGACGGGCGCATCATGGTGGCGCGGCCGCCGGCCGACCCGCGCTTCACGGTGCCCTTGTCCGGCCTGTACTGGCAGATTTCCGACGATCACGGCCAGTTGCTGCGCTCGCGCTCACTGTGGGACACGATCATGCCGCTGCCGATCGACGAGCCCGGGCCGAGCGACGTGCATCAGCACGAACTGATCGGCCCCGTCGGCGCGCGCGTCCTGGTCGCGGAGCGCGGCATCCTGATGAATCCGGACAAGCAGACCCGCGTCCGGGCAGCGGTTGCCTATGATCTCGACGGCGCCACCAGCGCCGTGCGCGCCTTCGCAAAGGACCTGTCGATCGCGCTCGCCGTGCTCGCTCTGATCCTCGCGGTCGGCACCTCCGTCCAGGTCAGCCTCGGCCTGCGGCCGCTGATGGTGTTGCGCGAGGGCGTTGCTGAAATCCGCAGCGGCCGCCGTCGTTATCTTCCGGTCGCGGTGCCCAGCGAGGTGGCGCCCCTGGTCGAGGAGGTCAATGCGCTGCTCGATGCGCAGAGCCGCGAGATCATGCGCTCGCGCAGCCGCGCGGCCGATCTCGCGCACGGCTTCAAGACGCCGCTGGCGGCCCTCGCGGCGGATGCCGCGCGGCTGAAGGAGCTCGGCCAGTCGGAGCTCGCGCGCAATGTCGAGGATGTCGCGGAAGCGATGAGCCGCCAGGTCGATCGCGAGCTGGCGCTGGCGCGGCTGCGCGGCAAGGCGCGCGGCGAGCCGGCGGCGGCGACCGAATTGCGGCCGCTGGTGGATGCGCTGCTCGGTACGCTGGCGCGCACGCCGGCGGCCGCGCATGTCAGTTTCGACGGCGAGGTGCCCGAGTCCTTGCGCGTGGCGATGGATCGCACCGATCTGGCGGAGGTGCTCGGCAATCTGCTGGAGAACGCCGCGCGTCACGCTGTCAGCACGGTGCGCATCGTCGCCAGCGCGAGTCCGCTGATCGTGGCGGTCGAGGATGACGGGCCGGGCATCCCGGACGCGCAGATCGGCCGCGTGCTGGAACGCGGCGGCCGGCTGGACGAGCAGGGCCCGGGCAGCGGCCTCGGCCTTGCGATCGTGCAGGACGTGCTGGAGGCCTATGGCTGGCGGCTGCAGATCGGCCGCTCCGAGCTCGGCGGCGCGCGCATCACGATCGCGCCGGCCGTGGTGTCGGCGTCCCGCATGTCGGCGCCGCGCGCGCCGGCGCCCGAGTCGGCTCATTCCATCCTGACAACGGGCTGACATCGCGCGTCAGCCCCGCGACCCCCTTGCCCGGCTATTCCGCAGGTCATGCCACCCGCGCTTCGGCTCTCCCGGCCGCGCGGTGCCCCCTTGCTGAAGGAAGCTGATCATGCGTCTTCGAAACTCCGCCAAAGCCTACGGCTCCGTCGCCATCGGGCTGCACTGGGTCGTCGCCGTGCTGGTGCCCGCGGCCTGGATCTCAGGGCATCTCGGCGACATGCTGCCGCGCGCCGCTCACGAGATCGGCCTGTTCACACACGCCTCCCTCGGACTGTCGATGCTCGGCTTCGCGCTGGCGCGCTTCGCCTGGCGCCTCGCCGATCCGCCGCCGGCGCCGGTGGCGACCAAGTTCGGATCGTGGACCGTGCACGCCGGCGAGATCGCGCATCTGCTGATCTACGGCATCATGTTCGCCATTCCGGTCCTCGGCGTCCTCACCCAGTTCGCCCGCGGCGAGGCGCTGCCGGTGCTCGGCCTGTTCGCCATCGCCTCGCCCTGGGCCGCCGACCGCGGCTTCGCCCATGACATGAAGGAGATGCACGAGGCGCTCGCCAACGGCCTGATGATCCTGATCGCCGCCCATGTCGCCGCCGCGCTGCTGCATCACTACTGGCTGCATGACCGGACCTTGAAGCGGATGGTGCCGGGCCTGCGGTGACGTGTCGCGATCCCGGCATGATGTGCGCTGTCCCCGTGGGATCAGGAAGCGGACGCGTCGGGATCGTGGCCCTGAAGCCGGTCGACCAGCCGGATGATGGCCCGCACCACGATCATCGCGAGCGACAACATGCTGAGAAAGATCAGGGCCACACCCGGCGAGTCCCACTTCGGGAAGCGCTCGAAGACGCCGATCTCCCGGTACAGAATGAGCCCGTCGATGTTCATCTTCAGGATCAGGAGCAGCAGCGTGGTCAACAGGATCGCGACCGGCGCGGAGCGGCGGAACACGTACAGAGCGAAGCTGGGGGCCAGGAGGAGGATGCCGAAGGGAAGAACTAACCAAACGCCCGCTGAGATCCCCTGATCGAGATCATGGGATCTCAGGGAATCCCGATGAAATGTGAGCATGATGCAAAGCAGGTTGGCGACCGCCCCGAGCACCGCTATAGCGGGCACCAATCTGCGGCGCAGCGTCGACCAGAGGGCTTTATCCGTCATCTCCCATCCTCGCCCGGCAATATCCCGAATGTTCGAGGCAACCCGTGGCGGGTGGCCTGCGCCGCTCTCGGTCTGATCTTCGTCCGCGCGGCTGAAGATCGCCATGGCACGGTCGTGCTATCGGCTGCCGGCAGATCATTGGCAGGTCGCCGCGCTGGATGAGGGGCAGCAGAACTTCGCGCGGAGCAAGCCGCTCCTCAACCCTTTTCGAACGGGGCATCCTCGTGCCAAGATGGGCCATGATGCGCGCGCTCTTCGTCATGGCTTCGATCACCGTGCTGGCAACCGTTCCAGCCCCGGCCCAACAGTTCAACGGCAATGATCCGGTGTGCCTCCAGCTCTGGGAATGGGGCGGATCGAGCACGATTTCGTGCGAGTACAGATCGTGGGAGGCGTGCAAGGTGCGGGCGACCAGCCTGTCTGCCATGTGCCTGCTGAACCCCTATGTGCAGCGCCCGTCGGAGCAAAGTCCGTCCGAGCGACGCCGTCGTCTGCCGGCCCGATAAGCGCCAGACTTTCACTTTCCCGATTCCGTCAGAGCTCTTGCATGGCCTTGACGATGCGGATGAGACCGGCATCGATGCTTGCGACCTGCTTCTGCAGGTTCTCGATGGCTGCTTGCGAATCCAAGACGGCAGCGACTGTGCCACAAGCAGCGCAATGCAAGACCGAAACGCCGCGCTGCTCTCCGAGTGGCACGATATGACCCCGCTGAAACGTGTGCCCTTCGCATTTCGCGCATGTCGGACTTGCCATTTACTTGCTCTCCCAGGGTGTGAATGTCGTGGTAAAGAGACTTGGCATGACAGAGCCTCGTCAAATGAAACCGTCTTTGGCAGACGCTGTGGTTGTGGCCGCAGGAGATCCTATTGGATGGTTCTGTGTTCTTGTAGTCGGCGGCTCATGGAAAGTCGGCCTGATCGTATTTGCATTTGTTGCAGTTGTGATGCTGATCGCAGGAGTTGTGATCTTGGGGATGAGGCGCTGGGATATCTGAGTCCCCGGCGATAGCCGAGTCACGGGCGGCGGTACTTGCGCTGGGCACGTGCCCCTGACTGTAGCGTTTCGGGCGGTGATGATAGCGGGCACGCGCCCCCCTTCGGTGGCGCTCTGACGACCCAGGGCTTCGCTTTCCTGGACGGGCCACTCTGTCACAACCACCACGTCATTCCGGGGCATCGCGAAGCGATGAGCCCAGAATCCATAACCACAAACGGTGATGGAGTGCGAGCCACCCGCAACGTGCATCTCGGGCCTCACGGATATCGTGAGTATGGATTCCGGGCTCGCGCTGACGCGCGCCCCGGAATGACGGTCGAGGAGCAGGGCTCGATGCTTCTTCGAAAAATAAATATATTGCTATTTTTCGGAAATCATGGTTCACTGTCGCCATCCCGTGCTCCTCGAGAGGGGCGCTTCGCGATCGTCACGGAACGTTGGGCGCGGGATGCGGTGGCTGCGGGCCTGTCGCAGCGTGGGGAGACCTGCGCGGACGAACGGCGGGCTTGCGGACGCGAAGACGCGTGGTCCTGGCGCCCCGATGCTGGCGTCAAGTCCGGAGGCGATGATCTCCGGGCGACAGTGGCTAAGAGCCCGGACACTGGGGAGAGCGCGACATAAGCGTGAAAACCATCGCGCGGGGAATGCCGGGATGTCTCGGCTGAACCTGTGGTGACTGCCGCCTGCTTATTTTTCTGCAGGCGGGCCATGGGTTGCGGCCAGCGCCCGGCATTCCCTGCGCCCTCTGCATGGTCCGAGGGCAACATCTCCGACATCACTCGGGCGGATGCCGCCGCGAGATCGAATTCGCTCACCCTGATGGCTCGACATGTCTCTCTGCAGCCCGCGCCCGCTTTGTCGCAGTGCGGTTCTCTCCGGGAACCAAATTCCGGAGCCGCTGTTGACCTTATGCAGGAGGAGCCATATGCGCCGTCCCAAAATCCAGCCCATCCGCAACAAGCTCGATCTCACCGACAAGGTCCAGGTTCGCATCGTCACGCGCCGGCTCCGTGTCACCCAGGCCGAGCTCGCCGAGATCGTGGGCCGCATCGGCAACTCCATCGCCGCGATTTCGAAGGAGGTGCATCTGCAGCGGACCAAGTCGTCCGTGCCGGCCGATGTGCCACCCGCAGAGGTGATCGCGTCCGTGGCCGCAACGGAGACCGTTGCCGCTGAGGCCGTTGCAACATCCGAAACACATTAGACGACTTAAACCGGGCAGGGGGCATCCATGGATCAACTCACTGACAGGGCCGACGCCCTGACGCAGGCCGCTTTCAATTTGCGCAAGGCCAAGATCAGCGAGGGGCGGCCGTTTCCGCTCGGCGCGACCTGGGACGGCCTCGGCGTGAACTTTGCGATCTTTTCCGCGCACGCGACCAAGGTCGAGCTGTGCCTGTTCGACGAGCGAGGTGAGACCGAGCTCGAGCGCATCGAGCTGCCGGAATACACCGACGAGGTCTGGCACGGCTATCTACCGACCGCGCGCCCCGGCACCGTCTACGGCTATCGCGTGCACGGACCGTACGAGCCCGACGCGGGCCATCGCTTCAATCCCAACAAGCTGGTCATCGATCCCTATGCCAAGCAGCTCGTCGGCCAACTGCGCTGGGGCCCGGAGCTGTTCGGCTATCAGCTCGATCACGCCGACAAGGATCTCTCCTTCGACGACCGCGACAGCGCGCCGTTGATGCTGAAGTGCCGGGTGATCGATCCGGCCTTCACCTGGGGCACGTCGCGCAAGCCGGAGATTCCGTGGGAGCGGACGATTTTCTACGAGATGCACGTCAAGGGCTTCACCAAGATGCATCCGCTGGTGCCGGAAGCCGACCGCGGCACCTTCGCCGGCCTCGCGCATCACGACATTCCGGCGTACCTGCGCTCGCTCGGCATCACCTCGGCCGAGCTGCTGCCGATCCACGCCTTCATCGACGACAGCTACCTGGTCGAGAAGGGCCTGCGCAACTACTGGGGCTACAATTCGATCGGCTTCTTCGCGCCGGAGCCGCGCTACCTCAAAACGCCGTTCGCGACCGAATTCAAGACCATGGTCAACCAGTTCCACGCCAACGGCATCGAGGTCATCCTCGACGTGGTCTACAACCACACTGCCGAAGGCAACGAGCTCGGACCGACCCTGTCGTTCAAGGGCATCGACAACGCCAGCTATTATCGGTTGCTTCCGGACAAGAAGCGCTACTACATCAACGACACCGGCACCGGCAACACGGTGAACCTGTCGCATCAGCGCGTGCTGCAGCTGGTTGCAGATTCGCTGCGCTATTGGGCCACCGAGATGCGGGTCGACGGCTTCCGCTTCGATCTCGCCACCATTCTCGCGCGCGAGCCGTATGGCTTCGACGAGGGCGGCGGCTTCCTCGATGCCTGCCGTCAGGACCCAGTGCTGTCAGGCGTCAAGCTGATCGCCGAGCCCTGGGACATCGGTCCGGGCGGCTATCAGGTCGGTCAGTTTCCGCCGGGCTGGGCGGAGTGGAACGACAAGTTTCGTGACACCACGCGCGCGTTCTGGAAGGGGGACGGCGGCACGATCGCCGATTTCGCCAAGCGCATTTCCGGGTCGGGCGATCTGTTCAACAAGCGCGGCCGCCGTCCGTGGGCAAGCGTCAACTTCATCACGGCGCATGACGGTTTCAATCTCAACGACCTCGTCTCCTACAACGACAAGCACAATGAGGCCAACGGCGAGGACAATCGCGACGGCCACAGCAACAACCATTCGTGGAATTGCGGCGTCGAGGGGCCGACCGACGATCCCGAGATCATCGCGCTTCGCGAACGGCAGAAGCGCAACATGCTGGCGACGATGCTGCTGTCGCACGGCACGCCCATGCTGCTTGCCGGCGACGAGTTCGGGCACACCCAGGACGGCAACAACAACGCCTATGCCCAGGATAACGAGATCAGCTGGCTCGACTGGATGGGCATCACAGCGCCGGGGCGGCAGTTGCGCGAGTTCACGCGCAAGCTGATCGCGATGCGCAAGGCGTTTCCGATCCTGTACCGCTCGCGCTTCCTGGTCGGCTCGCTCAACGAGGAGCTCGACGTCAAGGACGTGACCTGGCTCGCGCCGTCGGGCGAGGAGATGACGACGGAGCAGTGGACCGACGGCAACGCGCGCTGCTTCGGCATGCTGCTCGATGGCCGCGCCCAGGAGACCGGTGTCAAGCGCCGCGGCTCGGATGCGACCTTGCTGCTGATCTACAACGCGCATTTCGACGTCGTGAACTTCACTTTGCCGTCGGTGCCCGAAGGGCACAATTGGCTGGCGCTGATCGACACCAACCAGCCTGACGCGCAGGTGCAGCCGCTGCCGTTCGGCCATGTCTACGAGGTCACCGGACGTTCGCTGCTGGCGCTTGGCCTGTCGTCCGAGCAGCAGCCGATGCGCGGCCTGCGCCACGGCCTCGGCGCGCTGCTCGACATCGCGGAGTCGCCGCTGGGATAGTGCAGCGCACAGCCTCGCCATCTTGTCGTTGGCGAGGCGACATGCGAGAGCTGTCCGGGTGAAACGCCCGGACAGAGGTTGAAGACAGACAATGCGCACCCATTCCATCGCCGCCATTCCCGCCGACGGCATCGGGCCCGAGGTCATCTCCGCTGGGGTCCGCGTGCTCGAAGCGCTCGCCAAGCGCAGCGGCGACATCAGCTTCAACGTCAAGACCTTCGACTGGGGCTCGGACTACTACAAGAAGCAGGGCGTGATGATGCCCGCCGACGGCCTTGCTGAACTGAAGACCTTTGATGCGATCTATTTCGGCGCGGTCGGCGCGCCCGATGTTCCCGACCACATCACGCTGTGGGGCCTTCGTCTGCCGATCTGCCAGGGTTTTGATCAATACGCCAATGTGCGGCCGACCAAGATCCTGCCCGGCGTCGCCTCGCCGCTGCGCAATGTCGGCGTCGGCGATCTCGACTGGGTAATCGTGCGCGAGAACTCGGAGGGCGAATATGCGGGCATGGGCGGCCGCGCGCATCGCGGTCTTCCGGAGGAGGTCGGCACCGAGGTCGCGGTGTTCACCCGCGTCGGCGTCACCCGTATCATGCGCTATGCCTTCAAGCTCGCGCAGTCGCGGCCGCGCAAGTTCTTGACGGTTGTGACCAAGTCCAACGCGCAGCGCCACGGCATGGTGATGTGGGACGAGATCGCAGCAGAAGTGGCGCGCGAATTCCCTGACGTGACTTGGGACAAGATGCTGGTCGACGCGATGACCGTGCGCATGACACTGCAGCCGAAGAGTTTGGACACCATCGTCGCAACCAATCTGCACGCCGATATCCTGTCCGATCTGGCCGGCGCGCTCGCCGGCAGCCTCGGCGTCGCCCCGACCGGCAACATCGATCCGGAGCGGCGCTTCCCGTCGATGTTCGAGCCGATCCACGGCTCGGCCTTCGACATCACCGGCAAGGGCATTGCCAATCCCGTCGCGACGTTCTGGACGGCTGCGCAAATGCTCGAGCATCTCGGCGAGAAGGAGGCTGCGATCAGGCTGATGGCGGCGGTCGAAAAGGTGTGTGCGGCCGGCATCCTGACGCCGGATGTGGGCGGCAAGGCGACCACGAAGGAGGTGACGGACGCGGTGATCGACGCCATCCACGGCTCGAACGTCTGAGACGTGCGATCCGTCCGTACAATCTCTGCGTGTCCGGGGTTGCGCTTGCAATGGACGCCGCGGGCGGTATATCAGCCGCTCCACTGCGTCCACGTGTGCCCGAGGGCATGCGCGTCATAGAGATGCGATAGTCGGGTTGGGGAGAAAGGACACATCATGCGTCGTCACCGTCGAGCCAAGATCGTCGCGACCGTCGGCCCCGCCAGCAATTCACCGGAGATGCTGAAAGCGCTGTTTCTTGCCGGCGTCGACACGTTCCGCCTCAATTTCAGCCACGGCACGCAGGCCGATCACGCCAAGGTCCACGCCGCGATCCGCGCGCTGGAGAAAGAGGTGCAGCGGCCGATCGGCATCCTGATGGATCTGCAGGGACCGAAGATCCGCGTCGGCACCCTGCGCGACAAGAAGATCCAGGTCGAAGCCGGCGAGACGATTCGGTTTGTCCTGAACGGCACCGAAGGCGACAGGACGTCGATTCCGCTGCCGCACCCGGAAATCTTTGCGGCGGTCGCGCCCGGTCACGATCTTCTGATCGACGACGGCCGCGTCCGCGTGCGCGTCACCGGGCTCGGCGACGACTGGATCGAGGCCAAGGTGATCGTCAGCGGCGCGATCTCCAATCACAAGGGCGTCAATCTCCCCGGCACCATTCTCGAGCTGTCGCCGCTGACGGCGAAGGACCGCTCCGATCTCGCCTTCGGCCTCGACCTCGGCGTCGACTGGGTGGCGCTGTCCTTCGTGCAGAAGCCGTCCGACGTGATCGAGGCGCGAGGGCTGATCGACGGCCGCGCCGGCATCATGTCCAAGATCGAGAAGCCGGCGGCGCTGGACCGCATCGACGACATCATCCAGCTCTCGGATGCGATCATGGTGGCGCGTGGCGATCTCGGTGTGGAGATTCCGAACGAGGACGTGCCGGGCAAGCAGAAGGAGCTGGTGCGCGCCTGCCGTCTCGCGGTGAAGCCGGTGATCGTCGCGACGCAGATGCTGGATTCGATGGTGGCGACGCCGACGCCGACGCGGGCCGAGGTGTCCGACGTGGCGACCGCGATCTACGACGGCGCTGATGCTGTGATGCTGTCGGCGGAATCGGCCAGCGGGCAGTATCCGCGTGAGGCAGTCGCGATGATGGACAGCATCATCAAGGCGACCGAGAAGCACAAGATGTACGCCTCGATCATCCAGGCGACGCAGCCCAACGAGGAGCAGACGCCGCCGCATGCGGTGGCGACCGCGGCGGCGGACCTCGCCTCCGCGATCCATGCCAAGGCGATCGTGGCCTATACGTCGAGCGGCACCTCGGCCTCGCGCGTCGCGCGCAAGCGGCCGAGTCTGCCGATCCTCGCGATCACGCCGAACGAGGACACCTCGCGCCGGATGTGCCTGTTGTGGGGCGCGCACAGCGTGCTGTCGCAGGACGTGCAGAGCTACGAGGAGATGGTCGAGCGCGCGACGTTCTTCGCCGTGCAGGAGGAGTTCGCCGACAAGGGCGACCTGCTGGTCGTCGTCGCCGGCATCCCGTTCGCGCAGGCCGGCACCACCAACAATCTGCGCGTCGTCACCGTGCCGAGATAGGAGAGCGGGTCAGGCCGCCGGTTCGGCGGCGAAGACGCAGAGACGCGGTGTGCGGAACAGAGGGGAGCGATCGGCCGGAACGGCGGCGCAGCGCTCGATCACATAGGCGATGTCGTTGCGATTTGCGTAGGCGAGGCGCTGATCGAGCGAGGTCAGTTCTCCGACTTCGGTGTAGCGGGTGAGCCAGATGGGGTAATAAGACGGACTCCACATCGCCCCCGCGCCGCGCTTGTAGTCGACCCAGACGCGGCGATGGGCTTCCGTTTCGAAGATGCTGGCCCGCGTCAGCGCCGCGTCGCGGCGCTCCTGATCGGGATCCTCACCAGGCTTCGGCGTGGCCCGGGCCGGAGTCAGGAAGATCGCCGAAGGCGGTGTCGCGCCGCGCGCCCAATCGCTGAGAGCACGCCATTCGGCGAGGCTCTCGGCAAGCTGCCGGTCGACCGCGTAGTTGACCCGCGTCGCCATCGGAAACACGACCAGTGCCGCGACGGCGATGGCCGCGTAGCCGGCGAGACGGACGGGACCTGCACTCGGCGACCAGCGTTCGACAACGGCGGGTCCGAGCAGAATGAGGGGAACGCTGAGGACGAAGGCATTGGTGCGTGAGGTCAGGACCAGCACGACGACCGCGCCGAGCAGAAACAGGGGGCGCCGGTCATCGCGCAAGCAGCGTGTCGCCAGCGCAGCGGCCGCGAGGCCGGCGACGAGATGGATGATGCCGCTCGATCGCAGCAGATGGAGGTTGAGCAGCGTCGGCGAGGTCGACAACAACGGCAGCGCCGCGCCGAGCGCATAGAGCAGCAGAAGGCCGGCATAGGCCACCCGCAGCGGCTGCGAGCCGGCGCCGAGACGGAAAAGTGAGGCGAGGCCCAGCAGGATGATTCCACCGAGGGCGACCAACTGGGATGGAGCAATGGTGTCGATCAGGAAGTGCTCGCCGAAATATTGGCGCAGGTAGTGCGCATAGTCGAACGCGATCGGCCGGCCGAATTCCGGGTTGCCGAGGATCTTGGCAAGGACGGGGAGCGTCAGCAGCAGGCAGGGCACGAGGCCGAGCAGCACGTCCCGGCACAGGACCTTCAAGCTGATCTGCCCGCGGACGAGTTGGCTCACCGCCATGCATCCGATCGGCAGCACCAGCCACACGGCCATGAAGGCGTTGATGAAGAACGTCAGCCCGACCAGCGTCATCGTGCCGACATAGCGGCGCTTCGCCGCAAAGTAGATCGCGAGCAGGGTGGTGCCGTTGGCGATTTCCGAATGCGTGAAAGTGTTCAGAAACAGCCCGCCCATCCCGGCAAAGCTGCTTCCGACCAGGAACGCGGTCATGGAGATGACGAGGCTGAAGACGATCCTGTCCCGCAGAGTATGGATGCCCAGCAGCGACGCGCAGCACAGGAAGCCCAGGAAATTGACCAGGCGTGAGAGGAACGTCAGGGCCAGGAAGATCACCTCCTGCCTGCCGACATCGGCGGATCCGAGCGGCAGCATCCAGACGCCGGAGGCGAAATGGCGGAGCGACTGGATGAAGGCGTCGTCGCGAAACTGGGGTTCGTCGTACAGGCGCGCGAGGATCGGCAGGTGAAAGACGTTGTTGTCGACGCCGAACGCAAACCCGGTGTGAAGCAGCGAAAGGATCGATGCGACGGCCGCGATCAGGACAGTCTCGACCGCTGCGCGCGCGGTGTCGGACTGTCCGCGCTCGGTTTCCGATGCCGGCCATCTGGCGAGATCCGGAATGAACTCCGTCGTCATCGGTCCTTGGCCATGGGAGGAACGGGTTTTGCTGGCAATTTCGGTCAACATGAACCAGGGGTCGTAAAGTATTCCTGAAAGTATGAACGCGCAGCGCTCCTCTGGAGGCCCCAGGAAAGGCCAACGCCGTCGCACAATCTTTGTGCGGCATGGCCGCGCGCGATGTCCCGTTGAGCGCCGCTCCTGTCGCCTGATTGTCGCACCGCGCTGGTATCGCGGGGCAGTGGCGGGGGACAGCGCGAGTCGTCGCGCATGGTGTCGGAAGCGGCAGGATGGGTTCTGCCGAACTGACCTTGTCATTGCGGTGTCATCAGGGACTGTTAGGTGGGCGCGCATGGGACTTGAGACTGCTGGTGAAGAAAGCCCGACGCGGCGCTTTCGTACGCTCTTCATCTCCGACGTTCATCTCGGGGCCCGCGGCTCGCAGGCCAATCTTCTCGTCGATTTCCTGCGTCACCACGATGCCGATACGATCTATCTGGTCGGCGACATCATCGACGGCTGGGCCCTCAAATCCAGCTGGCACTGGCCGCAATCGCACAACGATCTCGTCCAGAAGATGCTGCGCAAGGCGCGCAAAGGCGCCAAGGTCGTCTACGTCCCCGGCAATCACGACGAGTTCCTGCGCGGCTATTACGGCACGCATTTCGGAGGCATCGACGTCGTCGAGAACATCGTGCACACCGGAACGGACGGCAAACGATACCTCGTCATTCACGGCGACATCTTCGACCTCGTCGTGCAGAACGCCCGCTGGCTCGCCCATCTCGGCGACAAGGCGTATGACTTCGCGATCCAGATGAATCGACTGGTGAACTTCTTCCGTCGCATGTTCGGCGTGCCGTATTGGTCGCTGTCGCAATGGGCCAAGCAGAAGGTCAAGAATGCGGTGAACTACATCGGCGCATTCGAGACGGCGCTCGCGGCGGAAGCGCGGCGGCATGGCGCCGATGGCGTGATCTGTGGCCACATTCATTGCGCCGTGATCCGCGACCAGGATGGCATCCGCTACATGAACTGCGGCGACTGGGTGGAGAGCTGCACGGCACTCGTGGAGCATGAGGATGGCCGTTTCGAGATCCTGACCTGGACCGATCCGCAGCGGCAGCCGGCCCCGGTTCCGCAGCTCACGGCCCGCGCCGCCTGAAGGCCGCGCCCGGCTTGCCTCGCGGTGATGGGGCGCGGTAAAATAGGGCATGACAGCCCATGCCCCGATCCTGCCCGTCACCGTTGCCGATATCGATGCGGCCGCGGCCACGCTTGCAAATGTTGCCGTGCGCACGCCGCTGCTGCCGGCCCCGGTCCTCAGCGACCGGCTGAAGGCCAACGTGTTCGTGAAGCCGGAGGTGCTGCAGCGGACCGGCTCGTTCAAGTTCCGCGGCGCCTACAACAAGCTTGCCTCGATTCCCGAGACCGATCGCGCCAAGGGCGTCGTCGCATTCTCCTCGGGCAATCATGCGCAGGGCGTCGCCCATGCCGCGCAGTTGTTCGGCATGGATGCCACGATCGTCATGCCCTCGGATGCGCCGGCCGCCAAGCGCGAGCGCACCAAGGCTTTCGGCGCCGATGTCGTGCTCTATGATCGCGACCGCGAAGATCGCGAGGCGATCGCGCGTGAGATCGCCGCGAAGCGCGGTTCGACGGTGGTGCCGCCTTACGACGATCCCTTCGTGATCGCCGGGCAGGGGACGGTCGGCCGCGAGATCGCCGAGGATCTGTCGGCGCTCGGCTTGTCGCCGGATGTCGTGATCGTGCCGGCTTCGGGAGGTGGATTGCTGGCCGGGGTCTCGACTGCGGTGAAGGCCCGTTTTCCGAGCACGCAGATGGTCGTCGCCGAGCCCAAGGGCTTCGACGACCATGCGCGCTCGCTCCGGGCCGGGCATCGCGAAGCCCATGATGCGAAGGGCCGAACGATCTGCGATGCCCTGATGGCCGCCATCCCCGGCGAGATCACCTTCGCCATCAACAGCCGGCTGCTGTCCGCAGCCGTCGAAGCCTCGGACGAGGAGGTA
Source organism: Bradyrhizobium sp. HKCCYLS3077 (assembly GCF_051167555.1). Taxonomy (NCBI): domain Bacteria; kingdom Pseudomonadati; phylum Pseudomonadota; class Alphaproteobacteria; order Hyphomicrobiales; family Nitrobacteraceae; genus Bradyrhizobium; species Bradyrhizobium sp. HKCCYLS3077. The sequence goes on from NZ_JBNPTH010000002.1 coordinate 905,908, forward strand.
GGCCGGGCGGTCGGCTTTGCCTTCAGGGAGCTGAAGCTCGTCGTCGAGCCCGGCGGGTCGGTGGGGCTGGCGGCCTTGCTCGCCGGTCGTCTGGAGGTCGCCGGCAAGACGGTGGTGATCGTTCTCTCCGGCGGCAATGTCGATGCCGAACTGTATGCGAAGCTGATTGCCTGAAGCGCGCGGCGTCAGCGAAAACCGAGACCGCCGCGTGCAAATCCTCCACCCGCAGGACGCGGGCCGGACTGGACAAAATGGGGTGATCCAGCGCCGCGCATCGTTGACGGACTTCGCGCGAACGTCGGGCGCTGGGAATTCATGGTCTTGAACGGACCGGAATTGCCGGGAACCGGACGCCGGGCCTCTCGGCTTTCGAACGGACGTCCCTGCGGAAACCGTTTGAGGGGATCACGCTGAATCCTTGTCGCTCCAGGCGGATTCGCGGCCGGTCCGGTCTTGTCGACGATCTTGGACTGGCCAGGAGGCCGCGGCTCGAGCACCTTGTTGGGAGCCGTGTTGCCGAGAGGCTTGTTGCCCGTGATCACCGTCGTGGGGACCGGCTGACGCGGCGGCATGTTGGGGGGCGGCAATCTCGGCAACGGGCCAGGCCGGCTCTGCATCTGCTCGGCCGGAGCGAGCGGCCGCGCCGCCGGCACGATCTGCGGCGACATCATCAGATGGCTCGGCTGCAACACCGGGATGGGCCGAGGCTGGGCCTGCAGGCGCAGCGCAACGGGAGCGTAGGGGCTGTCGGCGTAGGTTTCGCTGAAGCTCTTGTAGGCGGCCGGCGAATTGGCCAGCACGGTCTGGTGCCACGCCGTCGCCTGTACCAGGCCAGCGAGCACAGCACGGATCCGGTCCGCGAGCGGGTCGCGCGGATAGAGCTCGATGAACTCGCGATAGTATTGCGGGCGGTTCTCGGACAGGACGTAGTCGTAGGCCTGCCGCACCGACCGGCTGGGCAGGTTCGCCGCCATCTGCACGACCGGCGCCTTGTCGGCAGGGCGGCCGGCTGCAACCAGCGTGTCGCCGAAGAAGGTGAAGTCGCTGGTCAGCGATGAACTCTCCCACGGCGTCTGACGTCCGTCGGTGCTCTGGTTCACCTGCAGGCGGATGCGCTTGAACATCTGCTCGATCGGCAGGTTCGGCTGGCGCGCGAGATTGAGAAAGGCCTGCGTATAGGGACTGTGCTCGCCGCGGCCGTCGAGCGCCTCTTCGCCGGGCGACGTCGAATAGCCGACGATCGAACCGTTGGGCGCATCGACGATCGCCAACCCGCGTCCGGCATCGTTGACGGCAGGAAACGGATTGTTGCGGCAGGCATCGAGCACGACGATCCGCATCCGGCTCGGAATGGCCTCGAGCGTCGCCATCAGGTCGACGAGACGGACCGTGCTTGTTGTCAGATCGGAGGGGGCGGAGATGCGGGCGTCGACGGGAATGAGATAGTTCTCGCCGGCGAGCTGGATGCCGTGACCGGCGTAGTACACCATCGCCACTGCATTGGGCCCGTGCGCCGCCAGCCGGCTCGAGAAGTCCTGCACGACCTGCACCATCTCGCTCTGCGTCAGGTCGGTGGCGGTGATCACTTCGAAGCCGGCCGAGTTCAGCAGCTTGGCGACGGCATGGGCGTCGTTGTCGGGATTTTCCAGCCGCGGCGCGTTCTGGTACTCGCCATTGCCGATGACGAGCGCCACGCGCGGCTCGACGCCCTGGGGGGATGCGATGGCCGTGCTCTCGGCCATTGCCGGCGCGGGCGAAGCAAGGGCGCGGGGCGGGGCCTGAAGGATATCGAGGTCGCTGTTAGCAGCCCAGGTCGCGTTCGGACCGAGCCAGGCCGTCAGGCCGAGCAGCGCGGTCGCGAACAGCGATGTCCAAGACAGTCCTTGGCGACGGACGGGCGTGATGGACACGGCGTTCTCCTCGAGCATCCACGACGTGATGACTTGAGGATCAAGCTACGAAGAGCGCGAACGGACGTACGTGATCCGCGTCACCCAGCGACCGGAGCGTTCGCCGCTGACATCGTCGCAGCCGCCCGTACGTCTCGCAGGGGCGAGCGGCTCGGGTGTTACGAGAAGAAGGCGACCTTCTCGGGCTGGGTCATGCGGCGGATCGGGGCCAGCGCATCGTTGGCCGGCGCCTGCGGCCGCTGCAAAACGCCGTTCGACAGCAGCGTCGAGCCCAGCGACGGCTCATAGGCCGGCTTCGGCATGGCATAGGAGCTGGTGCTGGCCGCCGCGGCAGCAGCCGGATAGGTCGCCGGCGAGGCCGGTGTCACGACCGACTGCGGGAAAGCAGGCGGCGGCGGAGCAGCCATGGCCGCAGCCACCGCGGCCAGAGTTTCGGCTGCGATGGACTCGGGCAGCGGCGCCGGCGCATCCGGAACTGCCGTTGGCGCCGTGGGTGGCGCTGCTGCCACTGGCGCGGCGGGCGCCGGGGCAAGTAGCGTCGATGCAAGAGGCGCCGGTGCGGAGGCTGCCGGCGCATCGGCCACGGGCGCCGGAGGCGGTGCCGGCGCGACAGGAACAGCCGGTGCTTTGACGTCGGTTGGTTCGACGTCCGTGGCCACTTCAGCCGGACCGGGATCGCGGAAGCTTGCCACGATGTCGTCGTCGACTGCGGTCGGCTCCTCGATGTCGAAGCCGAGCGTGCGAGCCCGGTTGAAGTCCTCGTCCAGCATCGGATCCGGCGCGCCCATTTCGGCTGCGACCAGCTCCAGAATCGCCTCGTCCTGCGCCTCGGCAGCTGCAGCGTCCTCCAGCTCCGCTACCGGAGCCTGCTGCTCGATATCCGCGAGCGCCTCGGCGATCGACGGCGCGGCCACGGCCTCAGGCGGGGAAGCGGGGACGGCTGCCTGCACCGGTTCGGCTTCGCCGGCCTCGGACACAATTGCCACGGTCGCGGCGGCTGTTTCGATCGCCTCGATCGAGGCGACAGCCGCCACCAGCGGGCTGGTGGCTGCGAGTGGAGATGCAGCCGGCGCCGGCTGCTCTGCTGCGCTCTCCGGATGTCGCGCTGTTTCGGGCTCAGGAAAGACGGGGGCATCGACGATCGGAGCCGGGGCGGCTTCTTGCGGTGCTGCCGTCGAAGCCTCGGCCGTCGGCCTGATCTCGTGAGCTGCCGGAGCGGCCTGGACAGGACGCTCGTCGAGTTCCTTCAGCCGCGCCTTGATGATCTCGAAGGCCGCCAGCAGCGCGACCTTCGGGTCTGCGCTGGCAAGCTGGTTACAGGCGAACTCGATCGAGGTGACCTGCGAGTCGATCAGGTCGCAGATCCGGGAGTCGGCGCCGATCTCGCGCCAGCGCCAGGAGATTTCCTTGATGATCCGGGTGCCCTTGCGCACCGGAGCCAGGTTCTGCTCCAGCGCCAGACTGTCGACCGCGGATGCGGCCGCAAGAGCGGCATCCTCGACGGCAGCACGGATGACGGCCAGCACTTCCGGCAGAGCCTTGCTGTCAGCCTGTTCGATCTCCTGCTGCTGCTGGCGTTGCGACGCCAGCGCGTGCTCGATGCGGGCCACCGCGTCGAGCACCATGCTGGTGTCGGCATTGCGATTTCGCTTGGCATACTCACCGAGGAACCAGCGGCCTCGGGACGTCTCCATGAAGGCATCGCGGATCGCCTCGTAATCAGCCTCGTTCGGCTGCGCCGCACGGGCGGAAATCGGCGAAAGGGCGAACACTTCATCGACCATGGCAAACCCATCGCGCAAATTGCTGCGCGTTGGCATAACGATCACCATGATATTGATCGAATCGCAATTGAATTGATGCCACTGTCCCGACAAATCTCCACCACAACGCCGGTATTGTCGCGCCGATTCGCGGGCAGGTTGGCCCTGTTCTATGGGGCCGTGTTCGTGCTGTCGGGCACGCATCTGCCGTTCTTTCCCGTGTGGCTACGGGCGATCGGGCTCGACGCCGGATGGATCGGCGTGATCATCGCCGTTCCTGCCGTAACCCGCTTTACCGTTCTTCCCATGATCACGGCGCTGGCGGAACGACGGCAGGCGCTCCGAACCGCGATGCGGGTGACCACCTTCGCCACTGCGACGGGCTTTGCTGTGCTCGGATTTCAGCAGCAGCCATGGCTCGTCTTTGTCGCGTATGTGATCCTCTGCAGCCTGTGGACTCCGCTCGTGCCGCTGACGGATGCCTATGCGCTGCGCGGGGTTCTCAGTTTCGGTTTGAACTACGGCCGCCTGCGCCTTTGGGGATCTGCGGCTTTCATTGTCGGCACGCTGCTGTGCGGTGCTCTGGCCGACGTTGTCGCATCCTCGGACCTGATCTGGATCATCGTCGCGGTGGCGCTGTGCGGTGCGGCGAGCAGCCTGCTGCTCCAGGCGCTGCCGCCGCTGCCGCGCAGTTCAGGTCCGGTCCAGGACGGGCGCAGTCTGCTCGGCAGGCCGAGCTTCCTCTGCATCATCGCCGCCTCGGCGCTGATCCAGGCCAGTCACGCCGCCTACTACACCTTCTCCGCGATCGAATGGAGAGCGCAGGGGCTCAGCGGGCTCACGATCGCCTGGCTCTGGACCATGGGAGTGCTGGCGGAGATCGTGGTGTTTGCGCTGTCGCCGCGCTTCAAGCTGGCGTCAGCAAACCTGGTCGTGATCGGCGCGGTGGCGGCGGTGCTGCGCTGGGCTCTGACGGCGCAAGAGCCGCATGCGCTCGGCCTCGCGGCGGTTCAGATCAGCCACGGCTTCACGTTCGGATTGACGCTGGTCGGAACCATGGGACTGCTGGTCCGCCAGGTGCCGCCGCAACTGACGGCGCGAGGGCAGGGCTACTACGCGGCGGCCAGCGGCGTCGTCGGTTCCGCGGCATCGGCGCTGTCCGGGCCGGTCTACGCAGCCTACGGGCCGGGCGTGTACTACGTGATGGCGGCGATGGCCGGGGCCGGCGGGGCGCTGATGTGGTTCGCGCGACCGAGCCTCGCGCCTCAGCCCCACAAGGCCTGATCGGGTGGGTAGATCAGGCTGCCGTCATAGTGCAGTCCGTGCGCACAATCCTCGGCCAGCAGCAGCGGACCGTCGAGATCGACGAAGCGCGCCAGCGGCGTCAGCAGCATGGCCGGCGCCATCGACAGCGACGTGGCCACCATGCAGCCCACCATGATCTCGAAGCCGAGCGTGCGCGCGGCATCCGCCATCGCAAGCCCTTCCGTCAGCCCCCCGGTCTTGTCGAGCTTGATGTTGACGGCGTCATAACGTCCGCGCAGCGCGTCGAGTGAGTTGCGGTCGTGCACGCTTTCGTCGGCGCAGACCGCGAGCGGTCGCGAAATGCGCGCGAGGGCGTCGTCCTGCCCGGCCGGCAATGGCTGCTCGACCAGGGTGACGCCGGCCTCGGCGCAGGCGGCGAGATTGGTTTCCAGATTGGACTCGGTCCACGATTCGTTGGCGTCGATGATCAGTTGCGATTGCGGCGCGGCCGCGCGCACGGCTGCGATGCGTGCCGGATCGCCGTCACCGCCGAGCTTGATCTTGAGCAGGGGGCGATGCGCCGCCTTTGCGGCTGCCTTGGCCATGACCTCGGGCGCGCCGAGCGAAATCGTGTAGGCCGTCACGCAGGGCTCCGGCGCGCGGCGCCCGAGCAGGTCCCAGATGCGCCGGCCGCTGCGCTTGGCTTCGAGATCGAGCAGCGCGCAATCGAGCGCATTGCGCGCCGCGCCCGGCGGCATCGCCGTCTGCAGACCGTCGCGATCGAGACCGGAGGCGATGGCGCCCTGCATCGCGAGCAGCGCGCTCAACGTCGCTTCGGGCGTCTCGTCATACCGCGGGTAGGGGACGCATTCGCCACGGCCGACGATCGCGCCGAGCCGCAGCTCCGCGATGACGGTGACGGCCTCTGTCTTGGCGCCGCGACTGATCGTGAAGCTGCCGGCGATCGGCCAGCGGCCGACATGAGCGTCCAATGTGGGAAAACCGTTCGAGGTCATGATCAAGTTTGGCCGATTGTGAACCGGATTGAGCCGCTTGGGGACTTGCGTGCGGGGAGCGACTATGGCTGTTGATGGGGGTCTCCGGCAAGGTGGTGGCGACGCGGTGGGATTTTTCTCGTCAAGGAGCGGACATCTGACGTTCCGAGGATTGCTGTGAAGGGCGGCCCCGATCTGCAGAGAAGCGGTGAAGGCAATGCGCTGTCGCTGCGCGCGACCGGCGCCTGGACTGCGCCGTTCGCGCCGTCGCTGGAGCGGCTCGTTGCCGATGCCGAGAAGCTTGCCGGCAAGAAGGTTGATGTCTCCATCGACGTGTCGCAGGTCTCCAAGCTCGATACCTTCGGGGCTTGGCTGATCGAGCGGCTGCGCCGCAGCTTCACCACGGGAACCGTCGAGGCCAGGATCGACGGCCTGTCCGCGAACTACGCCAGCCTCGTTGACGAGGTGCGCCGCGTCAGCGCCGCGCCTGATGGCGATGCGACCACGGTGACCATCACCGGCATGCTCGGGCAGATCGGCCGCAGCGTCGCCGGTATCGTCGGCACGGTGGCCGCGCTGATCGACATGCTCGGCGCCGTGATCGTCGCCAGCGGCCGGGTGCTGATTCATCCCGGCAGCTTCCGTCTGACCTCGACCATCCACCATCTCGAGCAGGTGTGCTGGCGCGCGGTGCCGATCATCGTGCTGATCACCTTCCTGATCGGCTGCATCATCGCCCAGCAGGGCATCTTCCATTTCCGCAGGTTCGGCGCCGACATCTTCGTCGTCGACATGCTGGGCGTGCTGGTGCTGCGCGAGATCGGCGTACTGCTGGTCGCGATCATGATCGCCGGCCGCTCCGGCAGCGCCTACACGGCCGAGCTCGGCTCGATGAAGATGCGCGAGGAGATCGACGCGCTGCGCACCATGGGTTTCGATCCGATCGAGGTGCTGATCCTGCCGCGCATGCTGGCGCTGGTGATCGCGCTGCCGATCCTGTCGTTCCTCGGCGACATCGCCGCGCTCTATGGCGGCGGGCTGGTCGCATGGTTCTATGGCGGCGTCGATCCCGAGGCCTTCCTGCTGCGGCTGCGCGATGCGATCTCGATCGATCACTTCACGGTGGGTCTCCTGAAGGCGCCGGTGATGGCCGCCGTGATCGGCATCGTCGCCTGCGTCGAGGGCTTGGCCGTGCAGGGCAGCGCGGAGTCGCTCGGGCGTCACACTACGTCGTCGGTCGTGAAGGGCATCTTCTTTGTCATCGTGATGGACGGCGTATTCGCGATCTTCTTCGCGGCGGTCGGGATGTGATCTGACATGACGCAGGAGGTCTCCGATCCGATCATCCGCGTGCGCGACGTGACCGTGCAGTTCGGCAAGACGCGCGTGCTCGACGGGCTCGATCTCGACGTCAAGCGCGGCGAGATTCTGGGCTTTGTTGGTCCCTCCGGCGCCGGGAAATCGGTGCTGACCCGGACCATCATCGGCCTGGTGCCAAAGCTGTCGGGAAAGATCGAGGTGTTCGGCGTCGACCTCGATGCCGCCGATCGCGCCGGCCGCCGCGCCGTCGAGCGGCGCTGGGGCGTGCTGTTCCAGCAGGGCGCGCTGTTCTCCTCGCTGACCGTGCGGCAGAACATCCAGTTCCCGGTGCGGGAATATCTCAAGGTCTCGCAGCGGCTGCTCGACGAGATCATGGTCGCCAAGCTGGTGATGGTCGGATTGCGGCCCGATGTTGCCGATCGTTTCCCGAGTGAATTGTCGGGCGGCATGATCAAGCGCGTGGCGCTGGCGCGGGCGCTGGCGCTCGATCCGGAGCTCGTGTTCCTCGACGAGCCGACCTCCGGGCTCGACCCGATCGGGGCAGGCGATTTCGACGAACTGGTGCGCACCCTGCAGCGCACTTTGGGACTGACGGTTTTCATGGTAACCCATGATCTCGACAGCCTTTATACGGCCTGCGACCGCATCGCGGTGCTGGGCGACGGCAAGATCATCGCCGCGGGATCGATGGCCGACATGCAGGCCTCGGAGCATCCGTGGCTGCGGCAGTATTTCCACGGCAAGCGGGCTCGCGCCGTGATGGGGTAGCGTACAGCGCCCCACGGATGAATTTTTGTGAGCGGGAGTGGGGACTTCCGCGACCAAGTTGATGGGGTGGGTGCCGCGGTCCGGCGCCATCCGAGATCGCACGGCGGCGGCTGGGATGTCCGCTGAGACGGGCTTGTACCGGAGTTGGTAATGGAAACGCGGGCGAATTACGTCCTGATCGGATCGTTCACGCTGGCCGTGCTTGCCGCGGCGGTCGGCTTCGTCCTGTGGTTCCAGAGCCTGCACACCACCAAGCAGCGCAGCCCGCTGCGCGTCGTGTTCGAGGGGCCGGCCGCGGGCCTGCGCAACGGCGGCAGTGTCAATTTCAACGGTATCCGCGTCGGCGAGGTGATCTCGGTCAAGCTCGACAATCCGCGCCGCGTCGTGGCGCTGGCAATGGTCGAGAACAACGCTCCGATCCGCAAGGACACGCTGGTCGGCCTCGAGTTCCAGGGTCTCACCGGCGTCGCTGCCATTTCACTGAAAGGCGGCGAGGAAGCCGCGCCGCCGGTGCCGCTCGATGAAGACGGCGTCCCGCTGCTCCGCGCCGATCCGACCCGGCTGCAGGATGTCACCGAGGCGATCCGCGCCACCTTGCAGAACATCAACAAGGTCGTCGCCGACAACCAGGAGGCGGTGAAGAACTCGATCAAGAATCTCGAGGTCTTCACCCAGTCGCTGGCGCGCAACTCCGAGCGCATCGATGGTGTGATGAGCCGCGTCGACGGCATCATGGGCAAGGCGGATACGTTGATGCTCGGCCTCAACACGCTCGCCGGCGGCAAGGACGGCGGCGAGCTGTTCCTGACGGTGAAGTCGATCCGCGAGCTCGCCGAGGATTTCGACAAGCGCTCCGGCGCCCTGATGGCCGATGGCCGGCGGACGCTCTCCGACATCAGCCGCGCCGTGAACAATTTCGATCGCAACCCGACCCGCGTCCTGTTCGGCGCCAGCAGCTCGACCACGAGCCCGAGCAATGCCCAGGCCTCTCAACCCGCGCCCGCCGCGCCGACGACAAGTGGGCGGCGCTGAGGGATTGGCGAGTAGCGAATGCGGCGTAGCGAGGAGGGCGAGCGAGCCCTGACGCTGTGCGCCGCTGGCGTTGGCTTTCTGGTGTTTTGTCTGCTCTGACATCTCCCAGTATCGGCATCGTGCGCCGCCTGCAGGGGGGAGGGTGACACGGAGGTCGCGGCGCGTTCCGTCGTCATCATCAGGGTTGGCGACGATCGCGCGGAGTGGCCGCACCACCTCATCTCGATCATGAACCGCAGCATGATGCCTTTCCGCCAAATCGCTTTGGCGCGGGCGACGGGCTGGCTTGGCCGAAGCCGAAAAGTCTTCATTGCATACCCAAAAGCAGAACGGAGGCCTTTCGGCCTCCGTTCCTTGTCTGTTGCGTGTCGGCTCCTCGCCATCCGCTACTCGCTCTTTCCCCCTCCCGTCACGCCAGCCGTCCGGCGGCGTGGGCGAGGAGGGTGTAGACCAGGCCGGTCTCCGAGGTGAGCTGCGCGCGCAGCGCCTGCGGGTTGCGGTCGTCGCGGGCGACCTCGTCGAGCAGCCGCTCGAACTCGGTGATGTAGCGGTCGACCGTCTGCTTGAAGGTGCGGTCGGCGCGATACTTCCGGGCGACCTCGTCGAACGCCTTCTGGCCGGCCGGGGTGTACAGCCGCTTCGAGAACGCCTTGGTCTCGCCGCGCTGGTAGCGATCCCACATCTCGGCCGCGAGATTGCGGTCCATCAGCCGGGCGATGTCCAGCGACAGCGACTCCAGCGGATTGCCGGGCTGCTGCGGCTGCGCCGGTCCACGGCCGCGCGGCGGGGTCTGGCCGGCCGTGCTGTTGTCGGCGCGGCTCAACAGGTCGGACAGCCAATTGTCGCTGCGCTGATCGGCGACCGGGCCCATCGGCGGCGCCTCGACCCGGCGCGGCGGGGGCGGCGGAGCCGGGGGCTGCATGCCGAGATCCGGCGGCGGCAGGTTGGCGACGCTGGTTGCGGCCGGCTCGCGCAGGCGCATGTCGGGCCGGCCGCCAACGGCAGCGGCGACGACCGGAACCGGCTCTTCCTGGCGCATCACCGCCGCGGGGGCAGCGACCGCCGCGGGACGCGACGGGCTGACCACGTCGAGTCCACGGCCGTGATGGGCGACGATGCGGTTGAGCTCGGCCAGCGCCTCGATCTGGTCGACGATGACCTTGCGCATCTGCGCGGTGCTCTCGGCCGCCTCCTGCGGCATCTCCAGCACGCCGCGGCGCAGCTCGTTGCGGGTGGCGTCGAGCTCGCGCTGCATCTCGGCCGTCATCTGCTTCATGCTCGAGACCAGCGACGCGAACTTCTCGGCCGACTGCTTGAACATCGCATCGGCTTCCTGCGTGCTCTGCTGATAGATCTCCTGCATCTGCTGCGTCGTGAGGCGGCGTTCCTCCTCCGCATTGGTGCGGATGGCCTCGAACTGCCGGCTGAGCGCGGTCGAACCCGCTCCCGCCGTTTCCGCCACGACCCGGGCGATATCGCGCGCCCGCTCCTCGGCGGCCGCCAAGGACTCGTCGAGCAGGGTGGTGAAGCGCGTCAGGCGCTGGTCGAGATCGGCCGTGCGCAGGTCGATGGTGGTGACCAGCGATTCCAGCGTCGTCTTGCGGTCCGAGATCGAGACGGTCGCGTCGCGGTTGCTCTGCTCGACGATGGCGGCGGCCTCGATGAGGGCCTTGCCATGGGCGTCGAACTGGCTCGACAGCGAGTTGAGATCCTCGAGCGCCTTGGTGGTCTTGACGTTGAAGACGCTGAGCTGATCCTCGAGATTCTGCGTCGCGGTGCCGTTGCGCGAGGTGACGTCGTTCATCGCGGTCACGAAGTCGGCGACGCGGGTGACGAGCGCGCGCTCCAGCGAGTTGAGGTTGTCGTGGGCGCCGGTCAGGACCTCCTGCAGCAGGATGTTGCCCTCACGCAGCCGCTCGAACAGCGCCACCGTGTCGGTGCGCAGGATCTTGCTGGTCTCCTGCATCTCGGTGACCGCCGCGACCGACACCTGGCGCGACTGCTCGATCGCAGCACGCGAGGCATGCTCCAGCTCCTTGAGCGACTTGGTGATGGCCGTGGTCGCAACCTCGCTCGCCGAGGTGATCGTGCGGGCGACCTCCGAACCGTTGCCGTTCACGGTCTGCGCGAAGGCCTGGCCGCGGATCTCGATCGCCTTCAACGCGTCGGTGGTCACGCGATCGATTTCGATCGTGAGCTGGTTGGTCTTGGAGTTCAGCGTCTCGACCAGCGTGCCGCGCTTGCCGTCGAGCAGCTGCGACAGCCGCTCGCTCTGCTGCTGGACATAGGTGACGATCTCGTCGGTCTTGCCGGTCATGGCCGAGCCGAACGAGTTGCCCGCGGCGAGCACGGAGCGCTCGATCTCGGTCGAGGTCGACTTCACGCGCGTGGAGACCTCGTTGGAGGCGGCCACCAGCGCGCTCTGCGCGTTCAGCGCGCTGCTCTGGATCGCGTCCGTGGTGTTGGCCGCGACCGCATTGATCGACTTCTCGATCTCGGACGAGATCGCCTTCAACTGGCCCGCGGTATCGGTCGAGGTCGCCGTCAGCACGGTCTGCGCCTCGCGCGCGCCGGCGACGATCACCGCGACCGTCTCGGTGGTGGTCGTCGTCAGCACCGCCTGCGCTTCACGCGCGCTGCCGACAAGCGTGGCGGCGGTGTCGGCCGAGGTCGCGGTCAGCGACATCTGCGCCTGGCGGGCACTGTTGAGGATCGAGGTGGCGGTGTCGGCGCCGACGGACGACAGCGTCCGCTCGACATCGACGGCCAGCGACTTGACGTGCTCGGCAGCCTCGGTCGAGGCGGTCACCAGCTTGGTCTGGACGTCGCGGGCGCTGTCGACGATCACGGCGGCGGTGCTGGTGCCGACCGCGGCGAGCGTGCGCTCGACGTCGGAGGCCAGCGACTTGACGTGGTTGGCGGCTTCCGAGGAGGCGTTGATCAGCGTGGTCTGCGCCTCGCGGGCGCCGCCGGTGATCGTTTCCGCGGTGGTGGTGCCGGCGATCGAGAGCGAACGCTGCACGTCGACGGTCAGCGCCTTGACCTGGTCGGCCGCTTCGCTCGATGCCAACAGCAGGGCCTGCTGGGCCTCGCGCGCGCCGGCCGTGATGGTCTCGGCGGTCTCGTTGCCCGCGCTGGTGAGCGAGCGCTGCACATCGGCCGCGAGCGACTTGACGTGCTCGGCTGCATTCGAAGAAGCCGACACCAGCGTGTTCTGCACCTCGCGCGCGCCGGCGAGAATCGAGGCCGCGGTGGCGGAGCCCGCCGCCGTGAGCGCCTGCTCGACGTCGACCGCGAGCGACCGGACGTGGTTGGCGGCGTCGGAGGAGGCCGACACCAGGGTGTTCTGCGCTTCGCGAGCGCCGGCCAGGATCGACGCTGCGGTGGTCGAGCCCGCCGCCGTGAGGGTGCGCTCGACGTCTGACGACAGCGACTTGATCTGGTTGGCGGTCTCGCCGGAGGCCGTGACCAGCGTCGCCTGGGCCTCGCGGGCGCTGCTCAGGATCGCATCGGCGGCGCCGCTGCCGGCGCTGGAGAGGGCGCGCTCGACCTCGGCGGACGTATTCTTGAGCTGCGAGCCGACATCGGTGGAGACGCTGAGCAGCGACTGCTGCGCCGTGCGCGCGCCGGTCTGGATGGTCTCGCTGGTGTTGACCACGAGGTTGGTCAGGGCGCGTTCGGCGTCCTCGACATGCGACTTGATGCTGGCGGACAGCAACTCGGCGCGGGTCATGAGCTCGTCGCTGGCCTGGCGGCCGCTGCTCTCGATGCGGCCGGCGACCGCCTCGACGCGCGAGCCGAGCAGGTCCTCGAACTGCGACACGCGCTGATCGATCTCGCTGGCGATCGAGCCGACCCGGGTCTCGATGCCCTGATGGATGTCCTGAAAGCGCGCGGTGACGGCTTCGGTCAGCTCGAAGCTGCGGCCGTCTATGATGTTCGACAGGCTGACGATGCGCGCGTCGATGGCTTCGAGCGCCTTGTCGGTGCCGTCCGTCAGCGACGACGTCAGGATGTTGAGGCGGGAATCGATCGACTGGATCGCCTGGGCCGAGCCGTCGGTCAGCGACGTCGTCAGCACGGTCAGCCGCGTGTCGATCGCGCTCAGCACCTGCGCGGCACCGTCGGTCAGGGAGTTGGAGAGGGTGCCGAGGCGGCCTTCGATCGTCGCGGTGACCGAGGTCGCGCGGGTGTCGAAATTCTCCTCGAGCGCCTTCAGCCGGCCATCGACGCTGTCGTCGAAGCTCTTGATCTTCGAGTCGAAGGTGGAATCGAAGCTGCTGATCCGCGCCTGCATGTTGGTTTCGAACTGCGTCAGCCGCTGGTCCAGCGTCGCGGTGATCTCGCCACTGTTGGTCGACAGCCTTGTGTCGAAGGTGTCGACATAGGTCTTGAGATTGTCGGAGATCTCCTGGGTGCGCTGGCCCATGCGCTCGACGATCTCGCCGCCATAGGTCTTCACGGTGCGGTCGAATTCGGTGATGTGCCGCGTGATCAGGGCGCCCAGGGTGGAGCTGTCGCGCGCAAAGCGCTCGGCGAGCTCCGTGCCCTGGTTCTTCACCAGCTCGTCGAAGGCGCTGATCTGCATCGACAGCGTGTCGTGGGTGCTCTCGGTCTGGCTTACGACCTTCGCAACCAGCGAGTTCACGGTCGCGTCCAGCGACTCGCTCGCCTTTTCGCCCGAGGTGACGATGTGGCCGGACAGGCGCTGGCTGGCCTCGTCGATCTTGGTGACGAGATCGCCGCCGCGCAGCTCGAGTTCGAGCAGGAGGGACTCACCCGACGCCTTCAATGAATCATGGACCTGCTCGGTGCGCACCGAGATGCCGTCGACGATCGCCGCCGTGCGCTGCTCGAACTCGCTGGTGATGCGGTCGATGCGCTCGTTGAGCATCTCGTGGACGCGGTCGGACAAATCGGCGAACTCGTCGTGGACGTGGCCGGTCTTGAAGTTGAGGCTGGTCGTCAGCCGCTCGGAGGCGTCGAGCACGGCGCGGGTGGTCTCGGCGCTGGCTTCCTCCAGGCGGTCCAGCAGGTCGCCGCCGCGCTCGCCGAGCGCGAGGATCATGTTGTCGCCGGCGTTGCTGAGGGCTGACGTGATGTGGGCGCCGCGCTCTTCCAGCGCGCCGGTGATGCTCTTGGCGACCTCGTCCACGCGCGAGGCGATCGCGTCCGAGATCAGCGCGATGTCGTGGCGCAGATCGATCTGCACGCCGGAGATGGCGCTGCGGACCTGCTCGGCCTGGCCGACCAGGTTGTCGCGCTGATGCGCGATGTCCTGGAGCAGGGCGCGAATGCGGACCTCGTTGTCGCTATAGGCGCGCTCGAGCGCGGCGACCTCGTTGGCGACCAGCATTTCGAGCTCGCCCGCGCGCGCGATCGCGCGCTCGACGCCGTCGCCCATCGCCGCGACCTCGCGGCGGATGGCCTGGCCGACCGTCACGATCGAATCGCTGACGGCGCCTTCCGGCTCGGAGAAGCGAATCGCGACCTGCGCCATCGACTGCGCGATGATGCGCAGCTCCTGGCCGCGCCAGGCGAGGCTCGCGAGGAAATAGAACAGCAGGACAGGGGCGAAGAACACGGCGGCAAGGCCGGCGAGCACGAGCACGCCGCCGCTCTGGCCGATCAGGGCCTGCAGCGCGGGCAGGAATCCGATGGTCAGCAGGACGCAGCCGACGATCCAGATGCCGGCAAACACGGTGGCCATCGTGTAGACGCCGCGCGACGGGCGGCCCTTCTGGATCGCCTGCAGCAGTTGTCCGATGGTCTCGCGATCGTCATTGGCGGGACGGCGCGCGGCAATCGGCGGCGGCTCGATCTCGTCGAGGCTGGGACCGCGGTCGGCGCCGGGGCGGGCGTCGAACTGCTCGAACCCGCCGCTCGGCATGGCCGGCATCGTCCCCTCAGCGCGCGCCTGGCCCTGCGAGTCCTGGGGCGCGGACGAATCGCTGATGTTCAAAGCCTCCTGAATGGCGGACAGCGCAACTTCAGTCGGGTCTTTGACCTTTTTCGGGGTGTTCGCCATGTTGAGTCCGAGCCCTCGTCTTAATTTCGTTCCGGCGAGCCGCGTACGAGTACCCCCTCGAAGCGCTCGAACCGGACGTCATCCCTCTGCAGGCACCAGGGGTGGCAAATTCCGCCGGGTGACCCACTCCATCCGGGGATCATCCTATTGGCAGTGCCTGTTGAAAGAAATGGTCGTGGTTAAGAGATTCTTAATCATCGTTAACAGCAGCCGCCGTTAACACTTTGATGTTCTGCGAATTCCCGTTTCGGCCGCGATTGGGGCGGACACTGGCCCAAATCGCGGCAAACCCGCGGCAATCGGTCGGTAACGATACATTAACCATTGTCGTGCTTGGCTCACCACAGGGGCGCACAGGATGCGTCCGCCGGACCGGAATAGCCGCCATGACTCCCGACCTGTCACGGATCGAATGGATGCCCTCGCCACCGCTGGTTCCCGATGACGGGCCGATCAGCCTCAACCTGCTGCGGCGGATGACCCTGGGCGACACCGCGCTCGAGCGGGAAGTGCTCGAAATGTTCTCCACCCAGGCCGTCCGCCTGCTGGAGCGGCTGCAGGTCATGCCGGAGGATGCGGCCACCGTCGCCCACACGCTCAAGGGCTCCGCCCGCGCCATCGGCGCCCTCGACGTCGCCGACGCCGCCGAGGGCCTCGAAGCGGCCCTGCGGGAGGGGGATCCCGAGCCTGCCCTGGCCTGGCTCGGCACGGCCGTCGCACAGGCCCGCGCCGCCATTTCGGACATGCTCGCGGCGTCCTGAGCGGCCATCCGCGGCACTAGCGCGGAGCAGGGCGGTCCGTTATAGGACAGCCCGACCTCATTCCCTGCGCAGTACGAGCACACATGGCCAAGATCACCTTTGTCGACCACACCGGCGAATCCCGAACCGTTGACATCGAGAACGGCGCGACCGTGATGGAAGCGGCGATCCGCAACGCCATTCCGGGCATCGAGGCCGAATGTGGCGGCGCCTGCGCCTGCGCGACCTGCCATGTCTATGTCGACGAAGCCTGGCGCGAGAAGGTCGGCCCGCCGACCCCGATGGAAGAGGACATGCTCGATTTCGGCTACGACGTCCGGCCGAATTCGCGCCTCGCCTGCCAGATCAAGGTGTCCGACGAGCTCGACGGCCTCGTCGTCGCGACGCCCGAGCGTCAGGCCTGATCTCCCGCTTTCGGCCTCCCTGCTCACAGCATCTCCCGACTGGCGCCGTCCGGCCTAGGCCGGCGGCGCTGCGATCGTCACGCCGCGGCGCGCCCACGGCTTCAACGCCGCCATGACCTGCGGCGTCAGCGGCGCCGGCTTGCGCGTCACCTCGTCGATGAGCACCATGACCGCCGTGGCCGAGGCCACGCAGCGCCCGTCCGAGAACACGACCTGCTCGCAGGTCACGGATGTCCGCCCCAGCTTCACGACCCCCAGACCCAGCTCGATTGTGCCCGGCCAGCGCAGCTCGGCGCGGAAATGCATGTCGAGCCGCACCATGATCCAGGCGAGCCCATCCTGCAGCAGGCCGTGGCGCGGGTCCTTCATCAGCGTCACCCGGCCGGTCTCGAAATAGGTCGCGTAGACCGCATTGTTGACGTGCTGGTTGGGGTCGAGGTCGCCGAAACGGACATTGTCCGTGAGGCGGTAGGGGAAGTCCTCGAGCACAGGCGTCTGGTCGTGGCGGGCCGTCTCTGTCACCGATTGATCTCCATCATTCCGTCTCTTCTTCAAACCTCGCTAGGCTCCTCGCTGCAAGCCGCCCTCGGCGCGGAGCGGGCCGGCTTTTGTGCCTTCCCTGAAGCCGGGCCGTTGGCTACAAATTCGGAACCGCCATCTGCCGCCATGTTCCGAGCGGCACCTCCAACGAGAAGAGCGACATGAGTGAAGCGATCAAGACCGATGTGCTGATCATTGGCGCGGGTCCCTGCGGACTGTTCGCCGTATTCGAACTGGGGCTGCTCGACATCAAGGCGCATCTGATCGACATCCTCGACAAGGTCGGCGGGCAGTGCGCCGAGCTCTATCCGGAGAAGCCGATCTACGACATTCCAGGCGTGCCGATGGTGACGGGGCAGGGCCTCACCGATCAGCTGATGGAGCAGATCAAGCCGTTCAGTCCGACCTTCCATCTCGGCGAGATGGTCACGAGCGTGGAGAAGATCGGAGATCCCGGCTTTCGCGTTACCACCGACGCGGACAAGGTGTTCGAGTGCAAGGTCGTGGTGATCGCGGCCGGCGGCGGCTCGTTTCAGCCGAAGCGTCCGCCGGTACCGGGCATCGAGGCCTATGAAGGCACTTCGGTGTTCTATGCCGTGCGCAAGATGGAGCAGTTCCGCGACAAGAACGTCGTCATCGTCGGCGGCGGCGACTCCGCGCTCGACTGGACGCTCAATCTGCATCCCATCGCCAAGCGCATCACGCTCATCCATCGCCGCGACGACTTCCGTGCGGCGCCTCACAGTGTCGAGCAGATGCGCGCGCTCGTCGCCTCCGGCAAGATGGATCTGCGCATCGGTCAGGTCACCGCGCTCGAAGGCGCGAACGGCCAGTTGTCCGCAGCGACTATCAAGGGCAACGACAATGCGGTCGAGACCATACCCTGTGAGATGATGCTGCCGTTCTTCGGGCTCACGATGAAGCTCGGTCCCGTCGCCGACTGGGGCATCGCGCTCGAGAACAATCTGATCCCGGTCGAGACGTCGGCGTTCGAGACCAGCGTGCCCGGTATCTTCGCGATCGGCGACATCAACACCTATCCGGGGAAGATCAAGCTGATCCTGTGCGGATTCCACGAGGGGGCGCTGATGGCGCAGAAGGCGCACCGCTACGTGTATCCGGAGAAGCGGCTGGTGTTCCAGTACACGACGTCGTCGTCGAGCCTGCAGAAGAAGCTCGGCGTGAACTAATTTGCTGCTGTGATGGAACCCGGCGCCGCCGGACCAACTCAAATGTGAAGAAATGTTTCCTGCGCGTGCCGGTTTCACCGGCACGCCAGACCTGTTATGGGCTGGAACGGTGCATGAAACGGTCGTACTGTGCGGCCATTCATTTTTTGACTTGGTCAAGGTGAGATGATGATGCGCAATGCGTTTCCCCGACTTCGGCTCGTGTCTCCTGCTGCGACGTTTGCGCTCGGCGCGCTCGTCGTTGCCGGTGCGCTGCTGACGCGGCCGGCGCTGGCGGCAGAGCCGACCGCGGCCGGGCTGTGGCAGAAGGTCGAGGATGGCCGGCCGGTCGGATGGTTCCTGTTCATCGATCATGACGGCGTGTTCGAGGGCGTCATCGCCAAGACGTTTCCGCGTCCGGGCGACAATCCGAACGAGGTCTGCTCGAAATGCGCCGACGACCGCAAGAACGCGCCGATCCTCGGCATCTCCTTCGTGCGCGACATGAAGCGCGAAGGCTTGAAGTACGAAGGCGGCAACGTGCTCAATCCGCGCGACGGCAACATCTGGAAGGCCAACATGAAGGTCAGCCCGGACGGCCAGTCGCTGACCTTGCGCGGCTATCTCGGCTTCTCGCTGCTCGGCAAGGACGAGACCTGGACGCGCCTGCCTGATACCAACATGGCGCAGATCGATCCCGCCATCATCGCCAAGTACTTGCCGGCGCAGGCGACGACCGCGACCGCTCCAGGCGCGAAGCAGGCGCCGCCGATGATGAAGAAGCCGGCGCCGGCGAAGTAGTTCGTCGTCGCACGGCCGAGGCGCGGGTGATGAGCGTCCTGTGCTATCTCGCAGTGACATGATGTCGCGATCTCGCGGCGCATTGCGTCCGAGCTGTGATGAACAGTGACCCCCTCGACGTGAGAGGGCGCAGGGAATGCCGGGTGATGGCCTCACCCATGGCCCGCCTGCGTAAAAAAATGCAGGCGGCAGGTACCACAGGTGCAGCCGGATCAACCGGGCATTCCCTGCGCGATGGCTTTACGGCTTATACGTACTCTCCCCGGGGACCGGGCTGTCTTGCCCCCGTCACGGGTGGATCATCATGACCGCCCGCTTGGCACCAGCGTCGGGATGCCAGGACCATACGACTTCACCGTGCGCCTCCGACCGTTCGTCGGCATGATCGGATCACGCTGCGACCAAAGGCGCCCACCGCATCCCGCACTCCACGCTCGTGACGACCGCGAACCGCCCCTCTCATGAGCACGGGATGCGACATCAGAGCACGAATTCTGGAAAAAAGAAACGAAGAAATGATTCCCGGCGGGACCGGCAGTGCCGATCGTGCTGCGGCAGCAGGCGAATTTCGTTCAGTAACGCCTGCGCTTTTCGGCCCATTCAGCGCTACGCGAAGGCTCGTCGCGTGCCGTGAGACGCCCGACGGGCGACTCAGCATCGGGTGCGAACGATCAGTTCCTCGGCAACGCTCGCGAGCTTGTCGTTCTGCCAACTACTGCCTGACCACCCCCGCCGGCGGCAGCGGCTGCACCGTGACGTTCGCCTCGACGGCATCGAGGCTGAGCACCTGCGCGGCGGCCGGGAAGGCGGCATCGGCCATCGCGGCATGGCCCTCGGCGGTCGGGTGTACGGCGCCGCCATAGACCGCCGACAGCACGCCCCAGCTCGCATCGTGGATGTCCGACGGCTGCATCGCCGCCGGCAGGCCCTGCGGGTAGGTCATCGCCGAGAAGTAGCTGTCATTGGCGTCGCGGATCCAGCGGGCGCGCGGCAGATAGGGGCGATACTCGCTGGCGCCGCGGCCGCACAGCAGCGGCTCGTTGGCGGCGGAGACGATGTTGGAATCGAAACTCTCGCCATTGGCGGCGAAGCATTCGCGGTCGAACGGCGGATCCTGCGGCGAGCGCGCGCAGAAGCCGTGCTGCGCAAAGGCCGGCTGATGCGCATCGACGAAGGTCATGCGATCGGTGCGCGGGTCGCGGCACAGCACGCCCGCGGTGCATTGCGCCAGGCCGGCCAAAGCGGGAAGAAATTCGTTCTCGACGAAGCCCGCGACATTGGCGAGCCGCTGCGGATTGGCATTGAAGGAGGGATGCACCTCGAAGCCGGCGGGACCGCCGGGGCAGGGCGTGCCCGGCCCACTCAGGGCCGGATTGCCGTAGGAGGTGTAGATCACCCGGGAGAGATCGCCGACCATCGGCTTGAGCGCCTCGCGCAGCTTGGCAAAGCCGCGCGGCAGGTCGCGCGCGAGTTCGCTCCGTGACTCGTCCACCGAGCCGATCACGCCGGAGCGCTTGAACAGCGTGCGCTCCGTCGGAGTGTCGACGATGACGTCGGCCACGAGGCCGGAGAAGTTGATGTCGTTGGCGCCGATTGACAACAGGATCAGGTCGAGCCGGCGGTCGGGCTGGCGTCGCTGGGCGGCCGTCAGGGCCTCGCGGAGCTCGCCGATCTGGCCGTTGACGCCGCCGGCGCAGGTCGCCACGGAGCGGCCGGGCGTGCATTCCCGCGCGCGCTGGCTGCCGAACAGGCCATCGGCGATGGTCGCGCCGGTGCAGGCGAGCGGCAGATAGGTGACCGCGACATGCGGATAGCGCACCGCGAGCGCCAGCGCCGTGCGGGTCTGGTAGCTGTAGAGCGAGCGATGGCAGGCGGCGTTGAACCAGATGGCGCTGTGCTTCTGCCAGTTCTGCAGCGTGTCCGGCGCCTCGCAGGCGCGGCCGCCCTTGAAGCCGGCGCGGCTCGGCCGGTAATATTGCGCCGTCGGACCGCCCATATAGGAGCGGAAGCAGAAGCCGTCGTCGGCGAGCGCGATCGGCCGGTCCGGATTGCCCTCGCCGGAGGCGATGCTGTCGCCGAGGCCGGCGATCAGGACGTCGCGTACCTGGATGCCGGTCTGAGCCCGCTGTGTGCCTTCGGGGCTGGTGACATCGACGGTCGCAACGGTCTGGCGGCCGTAGCGGACGCGTAAATTGACCGGCTCGGCGCAGTCGAAGGTGGAGGTCTGCGGTCCATCGCCATCGTCGAACGACCAGGCGCAGGTGGCGCCGACCGGCACCGGGCCGGTCAGCCGCACCGTCACCGGATGGTCGATCGGGGTCAGGTAGCTTTCCTTGACGTTGTCGCGGGTGCAGGGCTCGTTGACGCGGCCGGCGAGATCGATGCAGAGCCGGTTGACGACGTTGCGCGCCCAGCCGCGGCCGTCGCTCTGGATGCCCAGCGCCTGCTCGGCGGCCAGGATCGAGCGGTCACGCGTGCTCTCGACATGCAGCAGAAAGTCGCGCTCCTCACGGAACAGCCGGAAGCGGTTGCGGACCTCCCAGCTGATCTGCAACTGCGGCGCCGCCCCGCCGAACTGCGCGGCGGCCGGGCTGGCGGCCAAAGGGGCAAGCAGGCCCGCCAGCATGCAGGCGGCGAGCATTGAGCGATGGGACATTCGGGTCATACGCAAGGGTTCACGTCAGCGATGCGGCGGAAATAAGAGGGGGACGCGCGAGTTCAACCGGTCGCCGGTCGAACGCGCGCGCCGGACGCGGCGGAATGGTCGGCTCAGCCCTGGGAGTGGCGCTTGATGCGCTGGGGAACGGCTGCCGTCGCGGTGGCGGCGGCGCGCTTGGCGCCAACCTCGTCCGAAACGGCCGCCTGCAGCCGGCGCCGCTCCTGCCAGGGCTTGACGACGTTCAGCCAGAGTTCCCGGATGCCCATGATCGAGATCGCGGTGGCGAACGGGATCACGAAATAAAGCACGCGAAACACCAGCAGCGTGGCCAGCAGCTGCTCGCGGCCGAACTGCGGCAGCGCCACCAGCATCGCGGCGTCGAACACGCCGATGCTGCCGGGCGCATGGCTGGCAAAGCCGAGCAGGGTGGCGAGGATGAACACGACCGAGAGCGACAGGAAGTCGATCGGCGGGTTCGCCGGGACCAGCAGATACATCGCCAGCGCACAGAAGCCGAGATCGACGACGCCGATCAGGATCTGCACCACCGTCAATGGCGCCGACGGCAACACCACCTTCCAGCCGTTCTGGCCGAGCTGGCGGCGGTTCTTGCCGGCATAGATCCAGCCGAGATAGGCGAAGATCGCGCCGAGGATGCCGATCGCGATCAGCTGGTTCACGGCCGGCGGCAACTGGTCCATGGCGGTCGCGGCCGCCGGATGCAGGGTCATGCCGATGCCGAGCACGAACAGATTGCCGAGCCAGAAGGTCAGGCCCGACAGGAAGCAGATCTTGGCGACGTCGATCGCCGACAGGCCGTAGTCCGAATAGATCCGGAAGCGGATCGCGCCGCCCGTGAACACGGTGGCGCCGATATTGTGGCCGATCGAATAGCTGGTGAAGGCGCTCATCGCCGCGATGCGATAGGGCACGTGTTTCTTGCCAATCGTTCGCAGCGCAAAATAGTCATAGAAGGTCAGCGTGCAGAACGCGCCGACCACACACAAGGCCGCGAGTGCAATGTGACCGGGTGGGATTTCGGTCAGCGCGGTCAGGATGACGCCGCCGTCGACGCCCTTCAGCGTGCGGACGAGCGTGGTGATCGCGAAGGCGATGATCGCAAGGCTCGCTGCAATCCCCAGCCGCTTCCAGCCGATCCATTTCTTGAAGCCACGCGACAGCGTGGTCAGCAGGCGCTGCATTCATCCTCCCGGCGGGGCGGCATCAGATCTTTGAAGAAGGGCAAAACCATAGAACGATGTTGGGCGGGCAATCCGTGACAGCCTGTTCCTTAAGCTAAAATACGCGCCTTGTGCAGTCCTTGACTCAGCTCAGCTCCGGCTTGGCTTCGCGGGTCTGTCACACTCCAGTCACATAGCTAGGGCTGCCTCAGTTCGGTCCAATTGGTTACCTGCGACGGCACGCGCCGTCAGCTCACGCAAACGTGCCGCCGTCGGGCGAGGTTCCGGATGCTGTCCGCTGCGATGCCGGAACAACGCGTCCCTCCGCCGGTTAGCCGCACGCGCAAAGCGAACATGGCACACGCGGTCGGGGAGGGACCCGTCATGTTCCGAACCGAAGGACAGGTGGCAAATGGGACTCTTCACCAAGGACATCAAGACGATGAACGATCTGTTCGTTCATCAGCTCCAGGACATCTATTACGCCGAAAACCAGCTCGTCAAAGCGCTGCCCAAGATGGCCGACAAGGCGACCGACCAGCAGCTCAAGCAGGGCTTTCTGACGCATCTGGAGGAGACGCGGACGCATGTGAAGCGGCTCGAGCAGGTGTTCGAGATGCAGGGCCTCTCACCCAAGGCGGTCGACTGCCCGGCCATCGACGGCATCATCGAGGAGGCCGAGGAGGTGGCCGGCGAGGTCGCCGACAAGACCGTGCTCGATGCCGCCCTGATCAATGCCGGCCAGGCCGCCGAGCACTACGAGATCACCCGCTATGGGAGCCTGATCGCCTGGGCCAAGCAGCTCGGCCGCAGCGACTGCGCCGCCGTGCTGCAGAAGACGCTCGACGAGGAGAAGGCGACCGACATGAAGCTGACCAAGCTCGCCGAGACCAGCGTCAATCTGCGCGCCGCGAGCTGATCCGTCGATTGTGAGACAAAACGCCGCGCGGTTGTCCCGCGCGGCGTTTGCATGTCCGGCCGTTCCCGCGACGGCGTTCTGTTCAGCTCTTCCTGAGCGCGAAATTGGCGCCGCAGAATGCCATCAGCGCGCCGAGGCAGAGTGCGGCAAGGCCCGCCAGCACGCCGGCCGCCGAGGGCACCGGGCTCGGGCCGGAGATCGCCTGGCCGATGCCGGCGAGCATCAGCACGCCGACCACGACCAGGAAATTGCGCGCGCGCTGCGGGATCTCACCGGACACCGCGCTGTGCATGATGTTGGCGATGAAATAGCCCGAGGAGAAGCCGACGGTCGCGATCAGCCACCAGGCGATCGCCGAGCCCGCCGGCATGAAGGCTCCGTCGCTCTGCCACAGGCCGCCGAGATCGAGCCCGTAGCGGGCGCCGAGCATGTGCACGGCGAGCGCGAGCAGGATACCTGCGGCCATCGCGCCGGCCAGGATCAGGTGGCGGGGAAAATAGATCGTTTCGCTCATGCCCGGTTTGTAGGATAAGGCGCGCTCCACACGCAACAGGACCGCGCCATTTCCACGCCCGCACCAGCATCCGTTTCCCCCATCGGCTACGCCTACAAGGCGTCGCTGATCGGCTCCGCGCAAGAGTTCGAGCTGACCGAGCAGGGCCTATTGTGGCGGTTCGCCGGCCACGCCGGCCTGTGGCCCTATGCCGACATCGCGTCGATCCGGCTGTCGTACCGGCCGGTATCGATGCAGGCCAAGCGCTTCCGCGCCGAGATCACGCATCGCGACGGCCGGAAGCTGAACGTCATCTCGACCACCTGGCAGACCGTGACCTTGATGGTGCCGCAGAGCGAGATGTACAGGGCCTTCATCATCGCCTTGCACGCGCGGCTTGCGGCCGCCGATAGCACGGCGCGGCTCACCGGTGGCCTCGGCCGCACGGTCTATGCCGCGGCCGTCGCGGTGATGGGCGTGTTGACCGTCGCCATGGCCGCGCTGCTGGTGCGCGCGCTTCTCATCGCGGAATGGTCCGGGGCGCTGTTCCTGATCGGCTTCGCCGCGCTGTTCGCCTGGCAGGTCGGCGGCTTCGTCCTGCGCAACCGGCCGCAGACCTACAGCTTCGCAGAGATCCCGCCCGCGCTGCTGCCCTGATCACGCGGCGACATCGTTGGAGACCGAATGTGACTGCGCGACAGCGGCCGGTCATGCAAGCATGCGCAACTGCCGTTGGAGATGGACGATGCAGGATCGCGCGCTGCGCATGCCAGACGCTGCCGAGATCGCTGCGATCACTGCCCGGCACTTTGCCGATACGTCGCTTCGGCCGGCGGATCTGCTGTTCGTGTTCGGCACAAGGATCGAGGAGGACCTGCGCGCCGAGACGGCAGGCCGGCTGTGGCAGCAGGGCTATTTTCGCCACGCCATCGTCAGCGGCGGCATCACGCCGGGGGCCGATGCTTCCGAATGCACGCTCATCAAGGCCGCCATGGTCAGACGCGGCGTGCCGGCCGAGCGAATCCTCGAGGAGCACCAGGCTCTGAACACCGGCGAGAACGTTGTCTTTTCGCTGCCGGTGATCGAGGCCGTGCTCGGCCTCGCCAACATCCGCAGCGTCATCTGCCTCGGCAACAGCTGGACCGCGCGCCGCTACGCAATGACATTGCAGCGGCACTGGCCGGAGGTGGAGAAGATGCTGCTGACGGTCGATGGTTTCGGCGTGCCGCGCCATTTGTGGCACACGCATCCGGAATTCCGTCGCCGCGTGTTGAGCGAGTGGGACAAGATCGAGAGCTACAAGGCGAGGGGCTTTATTGCGGAGTGGCCGTGATCGGCTTGGGCAGCAGCAACAAAGTCGTCATTGCGATGGCCTGCCCACCATCGTTGCGGCCGTCTCACTTCAGGTGTCGGCAACATCAAGAACACCCCAGCTCAGCAGTCGGAATCGAGCACTCACCCCGCAAACGGTGCGCTCCCCTCCCCCTTGCGGGGAGGGGTCGGGGGTGGGGGTCCCCACGGGCAGTTTCTCGATGAGCCCAAATCTTCTTTGAGAAGGCCAGCCCCGAACGAACTTCGGCGCCCGCGGACCCCCACCCCCCAACCCCTCCCCGCAAGGGGGAGGGGAGCTCACCGCCGTTGCGGGACGAGTTTCGCCTTACAACGAGGCTTGTCGTCATTTGAACCGCGTGCTGCGACTCGGAGTCGGATAGCAAGCCTAATTGTAGTTATCGGTGTGAGCGCATCGCTCAGACACTCACGGCCGCACCACCAGCACCGAGCACTTCGCGTACCGCACCACGTGTCCCGCATTGCTGCCGAGGAAATACGTCCGCATCGCCGGGCGGTGCGAGGTCATCACGATGAGGTCGGCTTTCACCTTGGCCGCTTCCTCCAAAATCTCGTGATAGATGCCGCCCTGGCGCACCGTGTAGCTGATGCGCTCCGTGGGGATGCCGGATTCGCGGGCGACGATCGACAGCGCCTCCTCGGCGGTCTCACGCTGCTGCGCGTCGAAATCGGCGGGCACATATTCGGCCAGCATCACCGGCGTCATCGGCATCACGTTGAGCAGGTGCACCATGCCGCTCCAGGTCTGGGCCAAAGTGGCGGCGGTGGCGATGGCGGGCTTGGCGAGGTCGGTGTCGGCCAGATCGATCGGAACCAGGATCGAGTTGAACATCGCAAGGCTTCCTCTCTGTCGGCGACATTACGCGCCCGAGGGAACCTCGCTGTCAATCGACGCCGCCGCTCAATCGACCGAGCCGTGCTTGAGCAGCTTCGGCGTGACGAACATCAGCAAATTGCCGCGGGCGAAGCTCACATCGCCCCAATCGTCGGTGTCGAAATCGAATACGGCAAGGCCGGAGGTCGGCATGTTGCGTATGAGCTCGTGGCGCGCCTCGGCGTCGCCCTGGCCGGTGAGCGCCAGCGCCAGCTCGTGCATGCCGGGATTGTGGCCGACGACAAGCAGCTGTTTCGGATCGAACGCCGCGGCAAGGCGGATCTGATGCAGGATCTGCATCGGCTCGGCGGCGTAGAGCTCCGCCACGGATTCCACCTGCGGGGCGGGCACGCGGTCCTGCATCGCCGCGCGCGCTAGCTCCCAGGTCTGCTGCGCCCGGACCGCGGTCGAGACCAGCACCAGTTCCGGTGCCGGCGGGCGGCTCGCAATGAAGTCGCCGATGATGGCGGCATCCTGGTGCCCGCGCTCGTCGAGACGGCGGTCCTGGTCACGGCCGGATGGCGCGTCAGTCTCGGTCTTGGCGTGGCGCAGCAGCATCAATCGGCGCATGGAATCCGGTCTCGAATCGTTCAGGCTGGGTCAGGCTGTACCACGTCTCTTTATCGCCATTAAAAGCGTCATGACGACCGGCACAGGGTTCGCTAAGAAAACGCCATGAGCGAGACTTCCACAAGCGTGAACGATGACGCGGATGCCGCAGGGGCATTCGTCCGCAGCCGGCTGAATTTCGACCTCGATGTCGATGTCTGCGTGGTCGGGGCGGGATTGGCCGGGCTGACGGTGGCGCTGTGCGCCGCCCGGCAGGGCGCGAGCGTCGCGGTGCTGGAAGGCCGGCAGGTCGGATGGAACGCCTCCGGCGCCATGGTGGGCACCGTGCTGCCCGGGTTCGACCTCGCGCTGCCGGACCTGATCGAGCGCGTCGGGCTGAAGCATGCCCGCGCGCTGTGGGCGTTGTCGTGGTCGGGCGCCGAATTCGTCCGGGCACAGGCGGCGACCATGCCGAACATGGCCTTGAGCGAAGGCGCGCTCGAAGTTTCCAACGTCGACGCCGGCGACGCGCTGATCCGGCGGCTGCAGATGCTGCACGAGGATTTCGACACCGAGGTCGAGGGCTGGCAGGTCGAGCGGGTCAGGACCGAGCTGAAGACCGAGCGCTATTTCCACGGCGTGCATTATCCGAAGGCGTTCCAGCTCGACGGTCGCACCTACGTCCACGCGCTGGCGCGGCTGGCGCATCGCGCCGGCGCGCGGATCTTCGAGGATACGCCTGTTGTCAGCATCGATGCGTCGGGCGTGCGCAAGCGCATCGTCACGCCATCGGCACGGATGCGGGCGTCGCACATCGTGCTGGCCGGCAACATCCATCTCGGCGCGCCGCTGCAGCGGCTGTCGGATACGCTGCTGCCGGTGTGGCGCTATGGCGGCGTGACTGCGCCGCTCGGCGAGCGGCTGGCTGAGGCGATCGCGTTCCAGGGATCGGTGCAGGACACCGACGGCATCGATCATTTCCGCATCGTCGAGGGCGACCGGCTGATGTGGGCGAGCCCGGAGACGACCTGGAATGCGCGGCCGAGCGGCTTTGCCTCCGCGCTGCAGCGCCGGATCCGCACCGTGTTTCCGCAGCTCGGCAAGGTCGAGATCACCGAGACCTTCGGCGGCGTCACCGGGCAGACCGTGCACGGCATGCCGCAGATCGGACAATTGCGCAAAGGCCTATGGGTCGCGAGCGGCTTCGGCCGGCAGGGGATGAACACCTCGGCGATGGCGGGGCAACTGATCGCGCAGGGCATCCTGGCGGGCGACGACCGCTGGAAGCTGTTCTCGCCGTTCGAGCTGGTCTGGGCCGGCGGCGTCAGCGGCCGGGTCGCCGGCCAGGTCGTCAATCTCTGGATCCGCGGCCGCGCCGCCGCCGCCGGCACCTTGGCGCGGCATCGCGAGCGGGCGCGGGCGCAGGAGCGCGCGCGGGAGATCAGGGCTGCCGAAGCGCGCCGCCGGGCAGCCGAGCGACCCAATTCACGCCTGCCGCTGCGGCCGCAGCCGTCCGACCTGAACCGCCGGCCCGAGGCCGGGGAGGGCGGCTAGCTCGCAAGAAAGTGAGCCTTCGGGACCGCGCCTGGCGTAACTTCGCGACATCTCGCCCGTAAATCCGGTCACAACCGCCGTACGGAGACGTCCATGATCGATCGCCGCCTGATGTTCACCACCGCTGCCGGTCTGTTCGGCTTCGCTGCCTTGCGCTGGCTCGGCGGCTCCGCCCCGGCCCGCGCCGCCGAGAAGTTCGAGATCGAGAAGACCGAGGCCGAGTGGCGCGCGCAGCTCACGCCGGAGCAGTTCGACATCCTCCGCAAGGAGGGCACCGAGCGGCCCTGGACCAGCCCGCTGCTGAAGGAGCACCGCAAGGGCACCTTCGCCTGTGCCGGCTGCGACCTGCCGCTGTTCTCCTCGGACACCAAGTTCGACAGCGGCACCGGCTGGCCGAGCTTCTTCAAGCCGCTCGACAACGCCGTCGGCACCCGCCAGGACAAGACCTACGGCATGATCCGCACCGAGGTGCATTGCCGCCGCTGCGGCGGCCATCTCGGCCACGTGTTCGATGACGGTCCGAAGCCGACCGGGCTGCGCTACTGCATGGACGGGCTGTCGCTGGTGTTCCATCCGGCCAATCCCTCGTCGACCTGAAAATTCTCCGCCTGGTCTCGCCGGCGCGTCCGTTCAAGGCTCCAGATGCGGGTCTGACGACGCGCCGGATGCTGTGCAAATTCAGCTGAGCCGGAGCGCGCCGGTGCGCGTCCCGGCCCGGCAAGAACTGCCGGCTCGGCAATTGTTCACCACTCCTGCCGACGGTTTCTTGACGTTGTTATTTCGCAAGCCGTTGATTTCGCATCACATTCATATCTGGCACGGTGATTGCGACAGCTCTCCACGAAAACGCGGCCTTGGGCGGACCGGCCGCCGGGTCAATGTGGAGAGAATGGTATGGGTATCTTCGACGCGATGAACACCTCGGTGAGCGGCCTGTCCGCTCAATCATTCGCGCTGCAGAACATTTCCGGTAACATCGCGAACGCCTCGACCGTTGGCTACAAGGGCATCGGTACCAGCTTCGAAGACCTCATTCCGAACGCCACCAATCCGACCCGGCAGAATGCCGGCGGCGTCACCGCCTTCGCCAAGGCGACGATTACCACCCAGGGCACCGTCTCGACGTCGTCCGTCGCCACCAATATGGCGATCAACGGCGACGGCTTCTTCAACGTGCAGAAGGCCTCGTCGGTCGTCGACAACGTGCCGGTCTTCACCGGCGTCACCAACTACACGCGCCGCGGCGACTTCCAGCTCAATGCCAACGGCAATCTGATCAACGGCGCCGGGTATTATCTGATGGGCGTCGCGGTCGACGCCAAGACCGGCAACGCCACCGGCAACGTGCCGACGGTGCTGCAGTTCGCCAACAACTTCGTGCCGGCACAGGCGACCACCGCGATCCAATACGCCGCCAACCTGCCGACGCAGCCGAAGACCGGCGCCAGCGGCAACGCGGCGACGGGCACGCTGGTCGCGGCCGGCGGCCTCAACTCGGCCGACCTCTCCAACGTGCCGCTGCCGGTCGGCACCAATTTCTACGCCGACGCCACCACCACGGGCGGCACCGCGGTCAACAAGAACGCGGCGAACATCACCACCTCGACCTTGCTGTCGGGCGCCGCGGCGACCGACTCGATCACCACCAACTTCACCGCCGGCGACACCATCACCCTGACCGGCAGCGCGGGCGACGTCGTCACCTTCACCTTCGTCGCCTCGGGCGCCTCGGGCAACCAGATCAATGTAGGCGATTCCGTCGGCACCTTGCTCGCCAAGATCGCGACCGTCACCGGCGTGCAGCCGACCATCACCGCCGGCAAGATCACGCTGCACTCGGGCAGCGGCGAGGACTGGACCCTGAGCAGCGCCTCGGGCGGCTTCACCGCGCTCGGCCTGACATCGCCGGTGTCGCTGACGCGGACGGCGAGCGCGGGCACCGGCATCGTCATCGGCAACGACCTCACCAACTTCAACAACGAGACGATCTCGGGCGGCGCGGTCACGACCTACAACTCCGCGGGTACTCCGGTGAACGTGCAATTGCGCTGGGGTAAGACCGACAGCGCGACCCTCGGCACCGGTCACAAGGACACCTGGAACCTGTTCTATCAGACCAATTCGACGGCGACCGGCTCGACCGTGGCCTGGCAGAACGTCGGCACCAACTTCGTGTTCGCCTCCGACGGCTCGCTGGTGTCGCCGACGAGCTCGAACATTTCCATTCCCAATGTCGTGGTCGACGGCACCACGCTCGGCACCGTGAGCCTGAACATCTCGTCGGGCGCACTGACGCAATATGCCAGCACGATCGGCTCGGCGACCATCAACCAGATCTCGCAGAACGGTTTTGCCGCCGGCCAGCTGCAGTCGGTCGCCGTCAACAACAGCGGTATCGTCACCGGCACCTTCTCCAACGGCCAGACCATCAATCTGGCCCAGGTGACCTTGTCGCACTTCAACGGCACCAACTACCTGAAGGCGCTCGACGGCGGCGCCTATGAGGCGACCGACCAGTCCGGCCAGGCCATCATCGGCGCGTCCGGCAAGATCTCGGGCGGCTCGCTGGAAGGCTCGAACACCGACATCGCCGACGAGTTCACCAAGCTGATCGTGACCCAGCAGGCCTATTCGGCGAACACCAAGGTGATCACCACCGCCAATTCGATGGTGCAGGATCTTCTGAACGTGCTGCGCTGACGCGCGGCCACGTGGCAGTTGAATTGACATAAGGCAAACGAACATGGGTTTGAGTTCAGCCCTCGCCACCGCGATGTCCGGCCTGCGCTCGACGCAGGCGGCGCTCTCGATCATCTCGTCGAACGTCGCCAACGCGAACACGCCCGGCTACGTCGCACAGAACCCGAACCAGATCGAAGTCGCCTCTGGCGGCTTCGGCTCGACGGTGATGACGACCGGCGTCAACCGTCAGCTCGATTTGTTCGTGCAGAACCAGCTCCGCACCGAGACCTCGGGCGGGGCTTATGCCAATCAGATGGCCAACATCCTGACGCAGCTGCAGAGCGTGTACGGCACGCCCGGCGGCAGCGGCACGCTGGAGACGGCGCTCAACAATTTCACGACGGCGCTGCAATCGCTGTCGAACAATCCGAGCAACCAGTCGGCGCAATCGGTGGCGCTGTCGGCGGCGCAGGGCGTGGCGCAGCAGCTCAACGCGACCACCAAGGGCATCCAGACGCTGCGCACCAATGTCGAGCAGGACATCGGCAACTCGGTGACGCAGGCCAATGCGGCGATCAAGCAGATCGCCACGTTGAACACGCAGCTTCAGGGTCTCGCCCCGTCGGATCCGCTGACGGCGACCTTGCAGGACCAGCGCGACAACGCGATCGACACGCTGTCCAAATATGTCGACATCCGTGTCGTGTCGGACTCGACCAACGGCGTCAGCGTGTTCACCAATTCCGGCATCCAGCTCGTCGGCGCCGGGCTGTCCTCGGAATTCACCTTCTCCTCGCCTGGCACGCTCGATGCGACCTCGCTCTACAACAGCGATCCGACAA
Source organism: Bradyrhizobium sp. HKCCYLS3077 (assembly GCF_051167555.1). Classification (NCBI taxonomy): domain Bacteria; kingdom Pseudomonadati; phylum Pseudomonadota; class Alphaproteobacteria; order Hyphomicrobiales; family Nitrobacteraceae; genus Bradyrhizobium; species Bradyrhizobium sp. HKCCYLS3077. The sequence continues at coordinate 937,747 of NZ_JBNPTH010000002.1, forward strand.
AGACCGGCGTCGGCCAGCTCAACATCAAGCTGTCGAACGGCGTGTCGCTCGACGTCGTCTCCAACAATCTCCTGAACTCCGGCCAGATCGCAGCCGATCTCAAGCTGCGCGACCAGACCCTGGTGCAGGCGCAGACCCAGGTCGACCAGCTTGCGGCGACGGTGGCGTCGGCGCTATCGGACAAGACCACGGCGGGCACCGCGGTCACGGGTCCGCCGGCCGGCTTCGATGTCTCGACCACCGGCCTGTTGGCCGGCAACACGATCAACCTGACGTATACGGATTCGAGCAACATCCAGCGCCAGGTCAAGATCGTCAACGTCAACGATCCCGCCGCGCTGCCGCTGCAGAACGCGACCGGCGCCAACCCGTCCTATGTTGGCGTCGACTTCTCGCTCGGCATGGCCTCTGTGGTGTCGCAGCTCAACAGCGCGCTGGGATCGGCGCATCTGCAATTCTCCAATCCCTCGGGCACGACGCTGCGCATCACCGATGACGGCACCAGCCAGGCGACGGTGAAGTCGGCGTCGTCGACGGTCACGGTCCAGACATTGGCCAGTGGCAATGCGCAGCTGCCGGTGTTCACCGACGGCGGCGCGCTCTACACCGGCAAGATCACCTCGACGGGCAGCCAGATGACCGGGCTCGCCGGGCGGCTCAACGTCAATCCGGCGCTGCTCAACGATGCGACCAAGCTGTCGACCTATTCGACCTCGCCGCAGACGCCCGCGGGCGACGCGACGCGGCCGGACTTCCTGTTCGCGCAGCTGACCTCGGCCACGTTCAGCTACTCGCCGACCACCGGGCTCGGCTCGGCCGCGCAGCCGTTCCAGGGCACGGTGACCGGCTATCTGCAGCAATTCGTCAGCCAGCAGGGCAGCGCCGCCAACCTCGCGACGCAGCTCAGCCAGGGCCAGAGCGTCGTCGTCAGCACGCTCAAGGAAAAGTTCAACGCCACCGCCGGGGTCAACATGGACAGCGAGATGTCCAACCTGATCCAGGTCCAGAACACCTACGCGGCCAACGCCCATATCATGTCGGTCGTGCAAAGCATGATGCAGAGCCTGCTCCAGGCCTATCAGTAAGGCGCGTGTAAGATGTCGATCAGCAGTGTCAACTATGGAACGTCTCTGCTCGGCCTGTCCGTGCGGAACATCTCCAACCAGCTCGCGGACCTCTCGACGCAGCTCTCCAGCGGTGTCAAGTCGAACAACTATGCCGGCATGGGTCCGGACGAGGGGTTTGCGATCGCGGCGCGGGCGCAGCTGTCGAACATCTCGTCGTTCACCTTGACGATGACCCACGTCAATACGGTCATCGGCGCGGTCAACACCTCGCTGCAGTCGCTGTCGAAGATCAGCAGCCAGATCCAGAGCGGCGCCGCGGCGACGCCGCAGAACCTGACCAGCACCGGCCAGACCACCGGCCAGCTCACGGCCTCGTCGAACCTGTCGGCGATCACCGGCATCCTCAACACCCAGGTCGGCGACCGCTTCATCTTCTCGGGCACCGCCACCGATCGGCCGGCGATCGCCTCTGCCGACGACATCCTCAACGGCACGCCGACACAGGCCGGCCTGAAGCAGGTCATCGCCGAGCGGCAGCAGGCGGATCTCGGGCTCAACGGCCTCGGCCGCCTCAATCTGTCGGCCTCGGCGACGATGCCGATCACGCTTGCGGAGGACGTCGCCGGCTCGCCTTTCGGCTTCAAGCTCAGCAACGTCAATTCGACGCTGACCAACGCCACCGTGACCGGACCGTCCGGCTCGCCGGCCGGCATCTCGGTCGACCTCACCGCCGGCAATCCCAACGCGGGTGACCAGATCAGCTTCACCTTCAAACTGCCCGACGGCACCTCGGAGGCGATCAAGCTGACGGCGTCGACCACGACGCCGGCGCCCGCCAATACGTTTGCGATCGGCGCCACGCCGGCCGCGACGTCGGCCAATCTCAACGCGGCGCTGAACACGGCGCTCTCGACGCTCGCCAACACCTCGCTGGTGGCGGCCTCGGCGGTCACCGCGGGCGACAATTTCTTCAACACGGCAAGCGCCGTTTCGGGCTCCGCCGTCAACAACAAGGCCGCGACGCCGGCGCCGATCACCGGCGCCACCCTGCTGTCGGGCGCGGCCAGCACCGACTCGATCGCGACGAACTTCGCAAGCGGCGACACGCTCACGGTGAACGGGCAGACGCTGACCTTCGTCGCGTCCGGCGCCAACGGCAACAATCAGATCAACATTACCGACAGTGTCCAGACGCTGCTCGGAAAGATCGACACGTTGAGCGGCACCTCAAAGGCCTCGACGGTCAGCGGCGGGGTGATCACGCTGCGGACCGACGATGCCGCCAGCTTCTCGCTGACGAGCTCGAACGCCGGCGCGCTGTCCGCGCTGGGCTTCTCGGGCACCGTGACGGCTCCGACGCCGCCGTTGCGGGTGTCCGGCTCGCCGCTGGCGTCGGCGACCAGCCTGGTCAACGGTTCGGCCAACACGGTCAATTGGTACACCGGCAACAGCGGTCCCGGTTCGGCGCGGTCGAGCGCGACCATCCGCATCGACACCGCGCAGAGCATCCAGTTCGGCGCCCAGGGCAACGAGTATGCGATCCGCAATCTCGTGCAGCAGACCGCGGTCTATGCCGCGGTCGTGACGCCGCCCGCGGGCGCCAATGCCGGGCAGCAGATCGGCGCGCTGAGCCAGCGCATCGCCGCCAATCTGACGCCGCAGCTCGGCCAGCAGACGATCTCGGACATCCAGACCGACTTCGCCAACGCCCAGACCACGATGAAGGACGCAACGGCCCGCCAGACCCAGGCCAAGGCGGCGATGCAGAGCCTGGTCGACCAGACCGAGGGTATCTCGCAGCAGGACGTGGCGAGCCAGCTCTTGCAGCTGCAGACCAATCTGCAGGCGTCCTATCAGACCACGGCAATGCTCGCCCAGCTGACGCTGGTCAAGTACCTGTAGAACGACGGGGGAGGCGGCGGTTAGGCTTTCGTTAACCACGTCTCTTTAGCTTTTGTTCAGATCTGGGGCGAGAGCCTCTTTGTCTGGAGGCTGACGTGAGTGACGTGACCGACGAGCGGATTCACCTGGTGATCGCCACCCCGTGTTTCGGCGGCCAGGTGTCGAGCATCTATGCAAGCTCGATCTTCGCCTTGCAGCGCGAGCTGCGCGCGACCTCCAATGTCGGCCTGACCGTCCACATGCGTGACGGCGATGCGCTGATCACCCGGGCCCGCGCCAATCTGGTCACGCTGTTCCTCAATGACCCCACCGCGACGCACCTGCTGTTCGTCGATGCCGATATCGGTTTCACGCCGAAGCAGGTGTTTCGCCTGATCGAATCCGGCGGCGACATGGTCGCCGGCGTCTATCCGATCAAGAAGGTCAACTGGACGAAGGCGCGCCGCGCCATCCAGTCCAACCGCATGGACGTGCCGGCCGCCTCGCTCGACTATGTGCTCGAGATCGAGAATCCGGACCATGTCGCCGTGGTCAACGGCTTCACCCGCGTCCGCTATGCCGGCACCGGATTCCTGATGATCCGCCGCCGCGTCATCGAGGCGATGATCGCACATCCCGCTTACGCGCCGCTGCAGTTCTTCCGCGAGCATTCGCAGGATGCGCTGGCCGGCAGCCCGAACCGCTTCGCGCTGTTCGAATGCCTGATCGATCCGGAAACCGGCACCTATCTCAGCGAGGATTTCGCGTTCTGCAAGCGTTGGACCGATCTCGGCGGCGAGATCTGGGCCGATCTCGACAGCCGTCTCGATCACGTCGGCCCGTCCGTGTTCCACGGCAACGTCGCCTCGCAGTTCGCCTCGGCGATCGCGGTTCCGACCGCTGCCGCTGTCGACGCCGCGTGACATCAGCATGATGCCGGCGGCAACTCGGCCCGACGTCTCCTGGCTCTCGGGTCATGCGCGGCGCGACGGCGCGGCGACAGGACTGCGCGATCTCTTTGCGTTGCTTGGCGATCTTCTGATCGACGGCGGCGATGCTCGCCTGGCTCTCGACCGCCCCTGGGGCCGCAACGCCTATGGCTGCGGACCATCGCCTGCGCCCGATCTGTTGTGCTTTTCGTCGAGCACGGCGTCGCCGATCTCGGAGCGTGCCTATGCCCGCGTCGAGCTCGCGCGCGAGCAATTGATGCATGCGGCGATTTCGCTCGGCCTCGACGCGGCGCTGGACCTGCGCACCGAGGAGATGCGGTGCGAGTTGAGACAACAATTCGGCCTGGACGACGACGTCGGCATCGTCTTCTCGCCCTCCGGCACCGACTCGCAGCTGCATGCGCTGGCGCTCGCGCGAGCGCTGCTGGGCGATGCCGTCACCAGCGTGGTCGTCGGCTCCGATCAGACCGGGAGCGGCACCGCGGCGAGCGCGCGCGGCCGTCACTTCAGCACACGGACCGCGGGCGGCCTGACGGTAACGAAGGACGGACCGATCGACGGACTGGCGGGTGAGGCGGTGTCGTTGCCGCTGCTCGACGGCGCATCGCTGCAGCCGCGCAGGAACATTCAGTCCGACGTGCTCGACGCGGTCGAGGCGCTGGTGCGCGACGGGCGCAGCGTGCTGCTCCAGGTGATGGACGCGTCCAAGCTCGGCTGGCGCGCGCCGGGCATGGCGTGCCTGGACGAGGTGTCGCGGCGCTGGCCGGATCGGGTCCAGATCGTGGTCGACGCCTGCCAGATGCGGCTGGGCGCGGCGCGGCTGCGCGACCATCTGGCGCGCGGTCATCTCGTGCTGATCTCCGGATCGAAGTTTTTTGGCGGACCGGCCTTCAGCGGCGCGCTCCTGGTTCCGCCATTGGTGTCGGCGGCGCTGCGCGGGGGAAATCCCGTTGCGCCGGGCCTGTTCGACTATGTCGGCCGCAGCGACTGGCCGGTCGCCTGGACGGATCTGCGCGCGCGCTCGGCGCCGCGCGCCAACATCGGGCAATGGCTGCGCTGGGAGGCAGCGCTCGACGAGATCGCCGCCTATCATGCCGTGCCGGCGGCATTCCGCCGGATGGCGATCCGGCAACTCGGCGAGACCATCACGAGCCTGCTGATGCTGTCGCCGGTGTTGCGGCCGATCGCGGCAGGTTCAGTCGCGGCGGACGAGGACGGCGACGAGTTCGGCTTTCCGACGATCTTTCCGTTCGCGCTTCAGCGCGACGGCAAACTGCTCGATCTCGGAGAGACGCAGGCGGTCTATCGCGCGCTCCAACACGATCTCGGCAGCCGCTTCAGCGGCTCCATGGCTGACGTCGCCGCGCGCCAGTGCCTGGTCGGTCAGCCCGTCAGGATCGAACGCCCCGGCGCGGCGCCGACCGCCGCGCTGCGGCTGAGCATCGGCGCGCGCCAGGTGACCGAAGCCTGGTGCGACGACCACACCACCGCGCGCGTCAATCTCGAAGCCGACATCGACCGCGTGGTCGACATCGTCGCCAAAACAGAGCTGCTCGTGTCGGAGCTGAGCAGCCAGGATCTCAGGGACATCTGCAATGCCGACTGATCTGCTCGCGCTGGCCGAGGCGCCCGGCGCAGGATGTGCCGACCGCATCGGCATGGCCAAGCTCGCCAAGGCCGCGTTCGACGGCCAGGATCTCAAGCCGATGTGGGCAGCCTTGCTCGGCAAGCTGCTCGACGGCACGGCTACGCCGGGCGAAGGCCTCGACCTCGCGCTCGTCGCGCAGCTGATCGGCGAGAAATCATCCGGGCTCGCGATCCAGCACGACGTGCTGCAGGCGCAGCAGCTCTACCGCGTGATCCGCCAGGACACGCCGCCGCGGCTGCGCGTGCTGGCGCTCGCGGCGTCCACCGACATGGGCAGCAACACGCCGATCGAATTCCTGCTCGAGGACACGGATATCGAGCTGCTGCTGCTCTATGTCGTGCCGGGGACGGATCTCATGGCGCCGCTGCCGGCGCACGACGTCGCCATCGTGATCGCCTCCGACTCCGAGGATTGCCAGCATGCGCTGCGCGAGATCGACGCGGTCGCGGCGCGCTGGCCGCGTTCGCTGCTGAATCCGCCGGAGCGGATCTGGCATCTCGATCGCGACAAGCTGCACGCGCTCCTGGCCGGCATCGAAGGGCTGGTCATTCCGGCGACGATTCCCGTCGATCGCGACCGTCTGGTCGAGATCGCCGAGGAACGCGAATGGATCGCCGATCTCGACAGTTCGCTCGTGTTTCCGCTCATCGTGCGTCCGCGCGGCTCGCATGCCGGTGTCGGCCTCGAGAAGGTCGAGGAGCCGCTCGAGCTCTCGCTCTATCTCGACGAGCGCGACGAACAGGAATTCTTCCTGTCGCGCTTCGTCGACTATGCCAGCGAGGACGGGCAGTTCCGCAAATACCGCATCGTGTTCGTCGACGGCACGGCCTACGCCTGCCACATGGCGATCGCGAAGCGCTGGGACATCTGGTACCTCAACGCCAACATGTCCGGCAGCGAGAGCAAGCGCCTCGAAGAGGCGACCTTCATGCAGACCTTCGACATCGGCTTCGGCCGCCGCCATCGCAGCGTGCTCGATGCCATCGCCGCGCGCGTCGGCCTCGACTACTTCATCATCGACTGCGCCGAAACGAAGGAGGGCGCGCTGCTGGTGTTCGAGGCCGACAACACGGCCGTCGTCCACAACATGGATCCGCCCGATATCTTTCCCTACAAGCCGCCGCATATGCGGAAGATCTTCGCGGCATTCGCCGAGATGATCGCGAAGCGCGCCGCGGCGCGCGCGGAGCAGGCTGCGTGACCACGGAGCTGCGCAACGAGGCTTCGTTGCGGCCGGGAGCTGCGCTCGACCCGCGGGACTGGGACGAGGTCCGCGCGCTCGGTCATCGCATGCTCGACGACATGATCGACTACGTCGCCGGCATCCGCGACCGGCCGGTGTGGCAGCCGATGTCGCCGGCGACGCGGCAAAGCTTCCGCAGCGAGTTGCCGCATGCGCCGACCGAACTCGCCGACGTCTATCGCGATTTCACCGAACGCGTCGTGCCGCATGCCACCGGCAATGTTCATCCCGGCTTCATGGGCTGGGTGCATGGCGGCGGCACCGTCGTCGGCATGCTCGCCGAGATGCTCGCGGCCGGACTGAACGCCAATCTCGGCGGCCGCGACCATGCGCCGATCGAGGTCGAGCGCGAGGTGGTCGAGTGGACGCGACAGTTGTTCGGCTTGCCCGAAGGCGCGAGCGGCATCTTCGTGACCGGCACGTCGATGGCCAATCTGATGGCGGTGCTGGTCGCGCGGCGCGCGGCGCTGGGCGCATCCGTTCGAACGGCGGGATTGGCCGGGCAGGGCGGACGATTGCGTGCCTACACATCCAGGGCCGCGCATGGCTGCATCGCCAAGGCGATGGACATCTGCGGGATGGGCAGCGATGCGCTGCGCAGCATCGCGGTAGACAAGGCGCACCGGATCGACATCGCGGCGCTGCGCGAGGCGATCGCGCAGGACCGCGCGGCGGGCCTGCATCCGTTTCTCGTCGTGGCCTCCGCGGGCACCGTCGACATCGGCGCGATCGATGATCTCACGGAGGTGGCCGACGTCTGTCGTCGCGAAGGACTTTGGTTCCACGTCGATGGCGCGTTCGGCGCGCTTGCAATGCTGGCGCCCGCACTTGCGCCGAAACTCGCCGGCATCGAGCAGGCGGATTCGTTGGCGCTCGATTTTCACAAATGGGGGCAGGTGCCTTACGACGCCGGATTCCTGCTCGTGCGCGATGGGAAAATGCATCGCGACGCCTTCGCGTCGCCCGCCGCCTATCTGCGTCGCGAGACGCGCGGGCTTGCCGCCGGCACCGAATGGCCGTGCGATCTCGGCCCCGATCTGTCGCGCGGCTTTCGCGCACTGAAGACCTGGTTCACGTTGCGGACGTTCGGCACCGACGCGCTCGGCGCCGTGATCGAGAAGACGTGTGAGCTCGCGCGCCACCTCGAAGCGCGGGTGCGCGCCGAGCCGGAGCTCGAGCAGCTCGCCCCGGTCCATCTCAACATCGTCTGTTTCCGCTATCGTGCAGATGAGGCCGACGCGCTGAACGGCGAGATCGTTGCCGATATCCACGAATCCGGCATGGCCGCGCCGTCGACCACGATGATCGACGGACGCTTGGCGATCCGCGCGGCGATCGTCAACCATCGCACCGAAGCGCGCGACATCGATCGGTTGGTCGATGCGGTTCTCATGTTCGGCCGCCGGCGCGCCGCGGGCCTGATGCCGTTGATCGAGGTGGAGGCGCCGCCACTCTCGCTGTGATTGCAGATGATGGTTTCAGTCCGCTGCGCTGGTCGATGATTACCACCGGCGAGCGCGCGATGACGCGTGTCTTACGGTTTCCAAAGGTGGTTGACGCGTAGTGAAGATCACGCGCGTCTGGTGAATCTCTGAACCTTTTCAACGGGCGCTTTCGCGCGCCTGTGCGACGATACGACACGCCGAATGGCCTATTCTACCGATTGAAGCAGCGCCGGCCTACAACCGCTTCAGCGTTTGTTAGCCACTGCCCTTCACCGTGACGCCCGTCGCTCCGGTCGCCAAGCCGCCGGGCTTCACCCGATCTCGAAGGGATCGGGTCTTGTTTCACACCAGAAGGGTATGAAAATGTCAGGTATCGTCCTATCGGCGTCGGTGCGCCAGAATCTGCTTTCGCTCCAGTCGACGGCTACGCTTCTCGCCACCACCCAGAACAACCTCTCCACGGGCAAGAAGGTCAACTCGGCTCTCGACAATCCGACCAACTTCTTCACCGCCCAGGGCCTCGACAACCGCGCTTCCGACATCTCCAATCTGCTCGATGGCATCGGCAACGGCGTGCAGGTTCTGCAGGCCGCCAACACCGGCATCACCTCGCTGCAGAAGCTCGTCGACAGCGCCAAGTCGATCGCCAACCAGGTGCTGCAGAGCGCGGTCGGCTACTCCACCAAGTCGAACGTCGTCTCGTCGGCGCTGACCGGCGCAACCGCGAACGACCTGCTCGGCTCGAGCGCGACCTCGGTGACCGGCTCCGTCGTGAACAACGACAACACCTCGTCCGCCTCGGCGATCACCGGCTCGACCAAGCTGTCCGGCACCGCAGGCACGGCGTCGAACAACCTGGCCACCGGCATCACCTCCGGTGAAACGCTGGTCGTCAACGGCACCACCTTCACCTTCGTCACCGGCACGACCTCGACCGGCACCAGCATCGGCATCGGCGATTCCGTCAGCAACCTGCTGTCGGCGATCTCGACGCAGGCCGGCGTGACCGCTTCGGTGACCGCGGGTGCGATCACGCTGACCGCTCCGGCGGCAGGATTGACCGTCTCCGGCAGCTCCGGCACCTTGGCCAAGCTCGGCCTGTCGACCACCGGCAACGCCTTGGCGGGCCAGACGCTGACGATCGCGGCGACAGGCGGAGGAACGGCGACCAGCTTCACGTTCGGGCTAGGGACGGGGCAGGTGAAGTCGCTGAACGACCTCAACACCAAGCTCGCAGCCAACAACCTGCAGGCGACGCTCGACTCGTCGACCAACAAGCTGACGATCTCGACCACCAACGATGCCGCTTCTTCGACGATCGGCACCATCGGCGGCACGGCGTTCTCCGTCAGCGGCAACGCCTTCAACGGCGCCACAATCGCCGCTCCGGTGGCCGATTCGACCGCGCAGACGGCGCGCGCCAACCTGGTCTCGCAGTACAACAACGTGCTTACGCAGATCAACCTGACGGCGAGCGACGCCTCGTTCAACGGCGTCAACCTGCTGAACGGCGATACTCTGAAGCTGACCTTCAACGAGAACGGCAAGTCGACGCTGTCGATCACCGGTGTCACGTTCAACTCGGCCGGTCTCGGCCTGTCGACGCTGACCTCGGGCACCGACTTCCTCGACAACGCCTCGGCGAACAAGGTGATCGGCGTGCTGACGAGCGCAAGCTCCACGCTTCGCTCCGAAGCCTCGACGCTTGGTTCGAACCTCTCGGTCGTGCAGATCCGTCAGGACTTCAACAAGAACCTGATCAACGTGCTGCAGACCGGCTCGTCCAACCTGACGCTCGCCGACACCAATGAGGAAGCGGCCAACAGCCAGGCGCTGTCGACCCGCCAGTCGATCGCGGTGTCCGCGCTGTCGCTTGCCAACCAGTCGCAGGCGAGCGTGCTGCAGCTGCTCCGCTGATCCGCCAGAACGGCAGGATCGAAATCGAGAACGGCGGGGGCAACCCCGCCGTTCTTTTTATTTGGTCACGACATCGTTCGAACGAGTGCAGCGCGCGTCCGCGGTCGCAGGCAAAGCAAAGCCCGGCGTCGCGTCCGCGAGCCGGGCTTTCGCTTTCCAGAGTCGAGCTGAAACTGATCAGGCCGCCGAGCTCACCGGCTTGTCCTGGTCGTGTTGTTCGGCTTCCGCCTGTTCGATCAGCTTCTTCTCGTAGGCCACGAGTTTCTTGGCCTCCTTCAGCGCCTGATACAGATCGCCATTGAGGATATGGCCGTTGATCGCCTCGATGATCGGCCATGCGCTCGGAACGGTCGTGATGATGTCGCGCAGCAGGTTGAAATAGGTGCCGTGATCGGCGTCGGCGCCCGGCGAAATATACATCAGCTGCACGGCCAGATAGACGAGCTTGGCGGGCGTATCGGCCGTCTCCGGCGTCAGAATGTCCTTCTCGCGCAGGATCGGAATGTTCTCGCCATCGATCAGGAGGCGCGCGCGCTGGTCGGTGTTGGTGATCACGCAGGAGCCGATGATGATGCGCTCATGCGGCTTGAGTTCGACTTTCAGGGCCATTCTGTTTCTCCGTTGCCGCGGTCGGCGCGGCGCCGAACCTGCTCCGTCGAGACCGGGTGATCAGCCCGGCTGCTGGTGAAGTCGCGCGGGGAGTCTGCGCGCTCGATCGGTCGGCGCGCACCAATCCTTTCCGAACATGGTTAACAGCCGGTAAACGGCCGTGACCGCCGGGCAAATATGCGGTGTTTTCAATGGTATCCGCCGCGAATCAGTTCGCGGCGCCGCGCCGATCATGGTTTGCGGGAGGTGCATCCGCCGCCGCCACTTCACCCTTTGTTAGCCACTGCCATTTACCTTGATCCCGTCGCCCGCTGGTGAGTTCAACCACGGGCTTCGCTCGGATCCTGAATGGATCGGGCAGTTTGTTTCACACCAGAAGGGTATGAAAATGTCAGGTATTGTTCTCTCGGCGTCGGTGCGTCAGAATCTGCTCTCGCTTCAGTCGACGGCTCAGCTCCTCGCCACCACCCAGAACAATCTCTCCACGGGCAAGAAGGTCAACTCGGCTCTCGACAATCCGACCAACTTCTTCACCGCCCAGGGTCTCGACAACCGCGCTTCCGACATCTCCAATCTGCTCGATGGCATCGGCAACGGCGTGCAGGTTCTGCAGGCCGCCAACACCGGCATCACCTCGCTGCAGAAGCTCGTCGACAGCGCCAAGTCGATTGCCAACCAGGTGCTGCAGAGCTCGGTCGGCTACTCCACCAAGTCGAACGTGGCGTCTTCGGCGCTGACCGGCGCAACCGCCAGCGATCTGCTCGGCTCGAGCGCGAGCTCGGCGACCGGCACGGTCGTGAACAACGACAACACCTCGAGCGCCTCGGCGATCACCGGCTCGACCAAGCTGTCCGGCACGGCAGGCACCGCGTCGAACAACCTGGCCTCCAGCATCACCTCCGGTGAAACGCTGGTCGTCAACGGCACCACCTTCACCTTCGTCACCGGCACGACCTCGACCGGTACCAGCATCGGCATCGGCGACAGCGTCTCCAACCTGCTGTCGGCCATCTCGACGCAGGCCGGTGTCACCGCCTCGCTCAGCGCGGGCGCGATCACGCTGACGGCTCCGGCCGCAGGGTTGACCGTCTCGGGCAGCTCCGGCACCTTGGCCAAGCTCGGTCTGTCGACAATCGGCGATGGTCTGGCTGGCCAGACGTTGACGATCGCGGCAACCGGCGGAGGTACGGCAACGAACATCACGTTCGGGCTGGGGACAGGACAGGTCAAGTCGCTGAACGATCTGAACACCAAGCTTGCGGCCAACAACCTGCAGGCGGCGCTCGACTCGGCCACCGGCAAGATCACGATCTCGACCACCAACGATGCGGCGTCGTCGACGATCGCGACCCTCGGCGGCTCGGCCACGCAGACCGGCGGCATCTTCAACGGCGCGACTGTTGCGGCTCCCGTTGTCGACTCCACCGCGCAGTCCCAGCGCGCAAGCCTGGTCGCGCAGTACAACAACGTGCTCGCGCAGATCAACACCACCGCGGCTGACGCCTCCTTCAACGGCGTCAACCTGCTCAACGGCGACACGCTGAAGCTGACGTTCAACGAGAACGGCAAGTCGACGCTGTCGATCACCGGTGTGACGTTCAACACGACCGGCCTCGGTCTGTCGAACCTCACCGCGGGGACCGATTTCCTCGACAACAACTCGGCGAACAAGACCATCAACCTCCTGAACACGGCAAGCTCGACGCTGCGCTCGGAGGCCTCGACGCTGGGTTCGAACCTCTCGGTGGTGCAGATCCGTCAGGACTTCAACAAGAACCTGATCAACGTTCTGCAGACCGGCTCGTCGAACCTGACGCTCGCCGACACCAACGAGGAAGCGGCCAACAGCCAGGCGCTGTCGACCCGCCAGTCGATCGCGGTGTCCGCGCTGTCGCTCGCCAACCAGTCGCAGGCCAGCGTGCTGCAGCTGCTCCGCTAAAACACGGCGTTCTCAGGCAAAAATCGGAAGCGGCGGGGGAAACCCCGCCGCTTTTTTGCGCCCGGTTCTGCCGCCTGGGCCGTATCATTACTGGTCCAGGCACGGACCGAGGGCAGAGCAGGGGATCGCAACCAGTCGTTAAGCAAGAAATTTAAAGTGGCATTAACCATGTTTTAAAAGTACCTGTACTAAAACCGCCTGGTGAATAACTAGGAAGGTTTCACACACATGTCCGGTATTGTTCTCTCGGCTTCGGTTCGCCAAAACCTGCTGGCGCTGCAAAACACTGCATCGCTGCTGGCCACGACTCAAAACAACCTGGCCACGGGCAACAAGGTCAACACGGCGCTCGACAACCCCACCGAATTCTTCACCGCGCAATCGCTCAACAACCGTGCGAGCGACATTGCGAACCTGCTCGACAGCATCGGTAACGGTGTCCAGGTTCTCCAGGCCGCGAATACCGGTCTCACCTCGCTCCAGAAGCTGGTCGACAGCGCCAAGTCGATCGCAAGCCAGGTTCTCCAGGCGCCGACGGGTTACACCACCAAGTCGAGCATCACGTCCGCCGTCATTCCCGGCGCAACCGCGAACAACCTGCTGGGCAATTCGTCGAATGCGCAGGTCACCGGCTCCGTCGTCAACAACGACAATCTGAGCACCGCCGTCGCGATCACCGGCACGACCCGGTTGTCGGGCACCGCGAGCTCGACTTCGAACGACCTCGCGAGCAGCATCACGACCGGTGATACGCTGACGGTCAACGGCGTGGTCTTCACCTTCGTCGCCGGCTCGGTTTCGGCGGGCACCAATATCGGCGTGGGCGACACCGTCAACAACCTGCTGGCCGCGATCGACTCGGTCACGGGCGCGACCGCGACGCCGTCGTCGGTAGCCGCCGGCAAGGTCCAATTGTCGACAGGCACCGCGCAGGACCTCACACTATCCGGCACAGCGCTGGCGAAGCTCGGATTGACCGCCGGCACGACCACGCGAAATCCGCCAGCCTTGACAGGACAGACGCTTACAATCGCCTCGACAGGAGGCGGCGTCGCAACCAACATTACGTTCGGCACAGGCGCGTCGCAGATATCGACACTGGCGCAGCTCAACACCGCGCTTGCGGCCAACAATCTGCAGGCGAGCCTGAGCACCACGGGCCAGCTGACGATCCTCACCACCAACGAAGCGGCATCGTCGACCATCGGCGCGATCGCCGGCTCGTCCACCGCCGGCGGCGCGGCGTTCAACGGCGTCACCGCATCGACGCCGGTGGCCGACACCAACTCGCAGACCACGCGTGCCGGTCTGATCGCGCAGTACAACAACGTGCTGGCGCAGATCAACACCACCGCGCAGGATGCGTCGTTCAACGGCATCAACCTGCTCAACGGTGACACGCTGAAGCTGACGTTCAACGAGACCGGCCGGTCCACCTTGAACATCACCGGCGTGACCTTCAACAGCACCGGCCTTGGCCTGTCGTCGCTGGTGGTCGGCACCGACTTCCTCGACAGCAACTCCGCCAACAAGGTGCTGTCGACGTTGAACACCGCATCGACGGCGATCCGCTCCGAAGCCTCCTCGCTCGGTTCGAACCTCTCGATCGTGCAGATCCGTCAGGACTTCAACAAGAACCTGATCAACGTGCTGCAGACCGGTTCGTCGAACCTGACGCTCGCCGACACCAACGAGGAAGCGGCCAACAGCCAGGCGCTGTCGACCCGCCAGTCCATCGCGGTCTCCGCACTCGCGCTGGCCAACCAGTCGCAGGCCAGCGTCCTGCAGCTGCTGCGCTGAGCGCGATCAGCTTCATCCAGCATTTCGAGGCGGCGGGCATGGCCCGCCGCTTTTCGTTTTTGGTCTGCTCGTCGGGTGATTGGTGCGTCACCGCGGCGGTGAAGCACGGTGATTGCGCGAAGAGCTTGCGCCGTCGTACTCGCCCTTCGATATCGTGATGATCCCGCAGCGAATGCGTTCTGAAAATCTTGACGGCATGCGTTCGTCACAAATTAAGACGTGCCGCAAGCAAGGCTTTTTTGCGGTGTTCGGTGACGCGATGATGCCAATTCCGCTAACGCCCGCTAACCATATTTTAAAGGCACCCAACGTACAAAATCCGGGCAGTTTTGTCGTGTCCCGCGTCAGTCCGGAGTAGTTGATGTCATATGCCGCTCAAGCTTATGCCCGTACGTCGCAGACGACGGCGTCACCACGGGAGATCGAAGCTCAGGCGTTGTTGAAGGCTGCGCGGCAGCTGCAGGAAGTGCAGGCGAACTGGAACGGCCCCGACCGCAACATGTACAAGGCGCTGCTGTTCAATCGTCGTCTGTGGACGATCTTCATGAGCGCCATGGAGATGGACGACAATCCCAACCCGATGGACATTCGCCAGAACATCGCGAACATCGGCGTGTTCGTCATGAAGCAGACCATCGAGATGCAGATGGATCCGGATCCGGCGAAGCTGAAGTCGCTGATCGACATCAACTGCCACATCGCAGCCGGCCTGTCGGGCCGCAGCTGAAGCGATCCATCGCCGGGCAGGGCCGCCCGCTTGAAGGCCCCTCCATCATGTCAGCCGAGCTTGCTCGGCATTGCGAATGATCCGCTCGATTGCGCCGCGGGCTCTCTCTCCGCTCGCACCAAGCCAGCGGAGCGACCGTTGCGCCGGCAAGCCGGCCCGATCCGCCGAGCTCGCAGTCCTCCCAATTGTGAAGAAAGCGCCGTTCCCGGCATTCGACATTCGGCCGCTCGACACGATGACGCCGCCCGGTGGGGGCGGCGTGCAAGCGCAGCGATCGATCTGGTGGACCGATAGGGACTCAGGCCGTGCGGTCGGTGGCCGTGACGCGCGGCACGTCGGCTTTCTGCAGATCCTTCTGCAGGTCGAGCGTGTTGAAGTAGGCCCGTCGCCGCAGCACGGCTTCGTCCGGATATTGAGTCACGACCTGGTCTGTCTTGCGGTTGACGACCTGGAACACCAGGGCGGCCGCAGCGCGATCGTAGTAGGCTTGGCGCGAGACGGACAGGTCGTTGGGGACATTCGTCGGAATGTCGTTTCGCACGGGCACGCCGGGCTCGGCCGCGGTGACGGTCTGGCTCGGAGGAAGGTCCGTTGGAACAGCGCTCACCACCGCCGGGCTCGACGGTTGGACTATCGGGACGGACGCAGGCGCCCCCACCGGTCTCACGCTGAAATCGGAACTCATGGCAGCCTCCTCATGGCCATCGAGTCAATTCCCTACCCATCCCGTTGGCAACTATGCCGATGACCAATCAACGTTATGTTAGGAAATAGGATGAACGGCGCGTTGTGATTCGGCCGGGGGTTTTAAGATTATTCGACCGTAAACGACGCGAGCCGCGCGGCCCGTTCGGGGCGGCGCGGCTCGGCCGGGGATCACCGGGCGCTTGGGAGGCTCAGAGCGTCCGGCTGACGGCGAGCGGGGTCAGATGGCGGGCGCCCGGCGTGGCGCGACGGCCGCCGGCCGTGTAGGTGCTCGGGACATTCCTGCGCTGAACCTCGGCATTGACGCCGCGCACCACCTTTTCCGAAATGGCATGCGCGGTCGCGAGCACCGTCAGGTTCACCTGCAGCATCGCGCGGAAGGTGTCGTGATGACGGTGCAGAGTGCCGAGCAGCTCCGGCGCCGTCTGCTTCATGAAGGCCTGGCTGGCCTTGAGGCGGCCCACCGTGGTGACGTAGTGCCGCGACAGTTCGGTCTTGCGCGGTCCGAACGCCATGCCTTCGCTCAGCTTGCCGGCGCGCACCAGCTCGGTCTCCTGCTCGATGACCGCGATCAGCTCGCTCATGACGCTGACCATCTCGTCGGCGAGCGCGCGTGCCTCCGCGGCGGTCGCGGCTGCGGTGTAGGTCGTCTTCTTCGCCTGGCCCTGTACGGTCATTCATAACTCCCTTTGGCGTGAGCCTTTCGCGGCCCACGCGCTTGTCACGCGAACATCTACGCTTTGCTGTTGCTGCCGGCGTTGCTGTTGCCGGCCTGTTGCAGGATGAGGGTGCGGAAGACATCGTTGGAAATGCCGACGCCGCCCGCCTTGGCGAAATTCTTCGAATATTGCTCGGTCAGCATCGAGCGCCACACGCCGGTGCCGGGCGTGTCGCCGAACGGACCTTCGCCCTTCACGCCGTTGGTCATCTGCGAGAACATGCTGTTGAGGAACATGGCCTCGAAGTCGGTCGCGGTCGACTTGGCCTTGGCCTGGGCCTTGGGCGAGACCTTGGTCAGGGCTTCCGCGAGATCGAGATCGGTGCGCGGCGTCGTGATCGCCGCGGCCCGGGGCATCGTGAGCGCGACGCGGCCGTTGTAGGAGTCGACGAAGGAGGTGGCCATCACATCACCTCGATGTCGGCTTCGATCGCGCCGGCGGCCTTGATGGCCTGCAGGATGCTGATCAAGTCACGCGGTCCGATGCCGAGGCCGTTGAGGCCGTCGACGAGCTGCTGCAGCGAGACGCCATCCTTCACCACCGCGAACTTCTTGCCTTCCTCGGTGACGCCGACGCTGGTCCGCGGCGTGACCACGGTGCGGCCGCGCGAGAGCGGGTTGGGCTGGCTGACCTGCGGGCTCTCGGAGATCGTCACGGTGAGGTTGCCCTGCGCCACCGCGACGGTGGCGACGCGGACGTCCCGGCCCATCACGATGATGCCGGAGCGCTCGTCGATGACGATCTTGGCGGCGAGATCCGGATCGACCTGCAGCTGCTCGATCTCGGTCAGGAAGGCGACGACGTTGCCCTTGAACTCCGGCGGGACGCTCAATTGCACCGTCGAGGGGTCGATCGGCTCGGCGGTCTTGACGCCGAGGAAATCGTTGATGGCCGCCGCGATGCGCTTGGCCGTGGTGAAATCGGCGTTGCGCAGCGCCAGGCGGACGTTCGGCAGCCGGTTCAGTGCGAACTCGATCTCGCGCTCGATGATGGCGCCGTTGGCGATGCGGCCGACCGTCGGCACGCCGCGCACGATCTTGGCCGCTTCGCCCTCGGCCTGGAAGCCGGAGATCGCGAGCGAGCCCTGCGCGACCGCATAGACGTTGCCGTCGGCGCCGAGCAGGGGGGTGACGAGCAGGGTGCCGCCCTGCAGGTTCTTGGCGTCGCCGAGTGCGGACACCGTCACGTCCATGCGCGTACCCTGGGTGGCGAAGGGCGGCAGGTTGCCGGTCACCATCACGGCCGCGACGTTGCCGGTGCGGATGGTGGCGCCGCGAATGTTGACGCCCATCCGCTCGAGCATCGCCTGGAGCGACTGCTTGGTGAACGGGATGTTGTTCAGCGTATCGCCGGTGCCGTTGAGGCCGACCACGAGGCCGTAGCCGATCAACTGGTTCTGGCGCACGCCTTCGATATTGGCGAGATCCTTGATCCGCGACGTCGCATGCGCGGACATGACGGTAGAGGCCAGCGCCAGCATGGCGGCGCAAGCGGCCTGAAACAGGCGCGTAGATCGGACGCGTCGCATCCTATGCTCCCCTCGAACTCTGCAGGTGATCAGGTGGCCACTCCCATGACCGCATGATCGGCGTTAACTATGCGAGGGCCGTGCCAGCGCGATGCTCCGGGCTAACTCATTGATAGATTGTGAAATCGATCGCGCGCCTTGTCACGATCCCGGGCTATTCCGGAGGAACGAAGCTGCCGCCCCGGCAGAATTTGCCGGGCCATTTACGCACCGTTAACCACGACGCGGCCAATCTCCGCGCCGACACGCAGAGCTTGCGGGGAGAGACCGATGCGCATCTATGGACCGAACGGCACGACGCTGAACACGTCGACCAGCTCCACGCGTAAGACGTCCTCCGGCGGCTTCAAGCTGCCGGACATCGGCACCACGCACGACACGCGCGCGACACTCGCGCCGAAGCAGACCGCCAATATCGACGCGCTGCTGGCGTTGCAGGGCATCGAGGAGGATCCGGCCGAGCGGCGCAAGCGCTCGGTCCAGCGCGGCAAGCGCGCTCTGGACGTGCTCGACGATCTCAAACTGTCGCTCTTGTCCGGCAGGCTCGACACCACGATGGCGCTGCGGCTGCGCGATGCGGCGGCCGAGCTGAAGCAGAGCTCCGGCGACACGCGGCTCGATGCGATCCTCTCGGAGATCGAACTCCGCGTCGAGGTCGAGCTCGCCAAGGCGGGACAGGGCTGACGCGACTAAGCGGCCTTCGACGACGCTTGCGCGTCGTAGCGCCGCTGTGCGGCCATGACGTCTTTCAGATGCTGCTCGGCCCAGTCGCGCAGGGGATCGACCGCGGCAGCCAGGGTCAGTCCAAGCGACGTGATCGAATATTCAACCGTCACTGGAACGGTTGCGATCGCGCGCCGTCGCACCAGGCCGTCGCGCTCCAGGCTCTTCAACACTTGCGAGAGCATCTTCTGCGAGATGCCTTCAATGGCCCGGCGCAACTGATTGAAGCGCAACGGTTCGTTGCGCAGCAGGATCAGGATCAGCACCGCCCATTTGTCGCCGACGCGATCGAGGATCTGACGGGTGGGGCAGTCGGCCGAATAGACGTTCGCGGCCCTCATCGGTTACTCCGGCGTGACCAGGTGATCTTGAAGTGCTCTCTTAACACCAGCATTCATTCCGCTATCTAGTCACTATCGGATACTGGGACGCCTCGTCCAGAGCCTCGGGTCCGGATCGTGAATCTCGAACAGAGGAGTTTCGAATGAAGATCGCCGTCGCCGGCGCGTCCGGCCGTGCCGGATCCCGCATCACCGCCGAGCTGGCCAGCCGCGGCCATCAGGTCACCGGCATCGCCCGGAACCCGGACAAGATCGAAAAGCACGCCAACATCACCGCCGTGAAGGGCGACGCCAACGATCGGGCCGAACTGGCGCGGATCTGGAAGGGCCATGACGTGGCGATCAGCTCCATCCATTTCTCCGCCAGCGATGTCGAGACTCTTATCGGGGCGGCCAGGGATTCCGGCGTATCTCGTTACCTTGTGGTCGGCGGCGCCGGCTCGCTGGAGGTCGCACCCGGCGTGCGGCTGGTGACCACGCCGGGCTTCCCGGCCATCTACAAGGCCGAGGCGGAGAAGGGGGCGGCGTTCCTGGACCGCCTTCGCCAGGAGACCGAGCTCGACTGGACCTTCCTGTCGCCGTCCGCAATGATCGATTTCGGCGCCCGAACGGGCAAGTTCCGGCTCGGAACGGACCAGTTGCTGGTCGATGCCGAAGGCAAGAGCTTCATCACCTTCGAGGACTTCGCGGTCGCAATGGCCGACGAAATCGAGCGTCCGGCGCACCGGAGGGCCCGTTTCACGGTCGGCTATTAGCCTCCCCGGAGCCGTCCCGCCGGGCAGGGCCGAATTTGCCTGTGCAACCGGCCGACCGGCGGGCGGTCCGTGCCGATGGAAATATTGTCTGTCACATGAGGCCGCTATATAACGCGGCCGCGAACGGGCGTATTCCGTCCGCCGGTGCCGAGACCGGCGCCAGCACGTACAGATGGGCTGACCTTGGAAAAGTTGAAGAACTACAAACCTTCCGAAAAAGAGCCTTTCATGAACGAACGCCAGCGCGAGTACTTTCGCGCCAAGCTGCTGGCATGGAAGGAGGAGATCCTGCGCGAATCGAAGCTCACCCTGCAGGCTCTGCAGGAGGAGAACGTGAACCATCCCGACCTCGCCGATCGCGCGTCGTCGGAGACCGACCGGGCGATCGAGCTTCGCGCCCGCGACCGCCAGCGCAAGCTGATCTCCAAGATCGACGCCGCGCTCCAGCGCATCGAAGACAACACCTACGGCTATTGCGAGGAGACCGGCGAGCCGATTTCGCTGAAGCGGCTCGAAGCCCGTCCGATCGCCACGCTGTCGGTGGAGGCGCAGGAACGCCACGAAAAGCGTGAAAAGGTCTATCGCGACGAGTAGTCGCGGCGCTGACCTGACCGAGCCTGAACTGCGGCCGCCCGCCGGGAGCGGCCGCATCTTCGAGCATTGGCTGGAGTGCCGAGGACGCGCCAGCGGCCTTGGCCGCTGAGGGCCGCTCCCATCGTTGACGCGACCTCGGTTTGCTGGGGCCGGACACTGTCCTTCCGCAGATCATCCCGTCCTTTCAGGAACTTTTCGCGCTTTGCGGAATTGGTGGCCGTTCCGATCAGGAACTCGCCGCGGGGGATCATGCGCGAGCTGGACAGACCGGGGACCTTGCTTGGCGGCGTGCTCGTCACGGCGCAGCGTTGCTATGGGGCCCTGACCATCAAAGGCCGCCTGCTGTTGCTGGCCGGCATTCTGTTCCTGCCCTGCGTCGGGCTGATCGCCTATGTCATCGCCTCCATGCAGCAGTCGGCGGACGGCTCGATCCGGCGCGGCCTGTCCTATGCGGCACAGACCATCTCCGGCGCCGTCGACGCCGAGCTGCGGCGCTATATCGCGCTGGCAGAGGTGCTGGCGAAGTCGCCGGACCTCGCTGCCGCCGACCTCACGGATTTCGAAGCGGAGGCGCGCCGGGTCGGGCTGGTGACCGGGGACGGCTGGATCATCGTGTCTGACGCGAGCGGCCGGCTGCTGCTCAACACGCTCGCGCCTCCTGGCAAGCCGCTCGGCGAGCGCACGCCGGAAGGCCGGCGCTCGCAGGAGCGCGCCTTCGCGACCGGACGGCCCTCCATCTCCGACCTTTTCACGGGGCCGAACTCGGGCGAGTGGGTGGCGACCGTCGATGTCCCCGTATTCAGAGACGGCAAGCCGTTCCGCTGCCTGTCGATCGCGATGCCGGCCGCGAGCTATACGCGGCTGCTGGCGCAGCAGCAGTTGCCGGCCAACTGGCTCGTCGGGATCATCGACAGCCAGGGGCGCTACGTCTCGCGCATCCCGAAGAACGCGACCTCCACCGGCCAGCCGGCATCGGCAGGTTGGCGCGCCCATGCCAGGGTCGAAGGGATCGCCGAATTCCCCTCGATCGAGGGGGACAGCATCATCAACGCCAATGCGCATCCCCAACTGAGCGACTGGACCATCGGCGTCGGCATCAAGCAGGGCGCCTTTGCCGAAGCGGTCTCTTCCACCGTGAAGACCGCGACCATCGCGGCGACGAGCATCTGCGCGCTGGCGCTGTTGCTGGCCGCGGGCATCGCCAGCAGCATTGCGCGCCCGCTCGACAGCATCGCCCGAAAGCGCGCCATCCCCGGCGAGGCCGCGCCCTCCGACCCGCCGGAGGTCCGCGCGCTCAACGCACGGCTGGCCGCGGCGGAAAAGGCGCAGGCCGAAAGCGAGCGCATCATTCAGGATAACTTCCGGATGCTCGCCAAGGCGAGGGACGACGCGTCGCGAACTGCCGAGCAGCTCAAGCTGGCCGCCAAATATGGGCGGCTCGGGACTTTCATCTGGGACGGTCGCTCCGGGACCAGCCAATGGTCCGACGAGATCGAAGAGCTCTATGGCCTCGCGCCCGGCACGTTCCCCGGCACCTATGATGACTGGCTGGCGCTGGTCCATCCCGAGGACCGGTCGCGCGCCGACCGGGACAACAAGCGGGCGCTGATCACCGGCAAGCTCGACTCCGAATGGCGCGTCGCGCTGCCGGATGGCAGCCTGCGCTGGATCGAGGGCCGGGCCCGACTGCTGCGCGGCGACGGCGGCGCCGACCTGATGATCGGCGTGAACATCGACGTGACGGCGGCCAAGGAGGCGGACCGCAAGCGCGATCTGCTGGTCCACGAATTGGCTCACCGCGTCAAGAACAGCCTGGCCGTGGTGCAGTCGCTGGCGCATCAGCTGCTGCCGCGGCACGACGCCAAGGTCCGCGATTTCACCTCGCGCCTGCACGCGCTGGCGACGGTTCACACCAGCCTGGCGGAGAACGACTGGCAGGGCGCCGACCTCGCCGCGCTCGTCGCCGGCCAGGTGGCGCCGTTCGTCAGTGCGCGCGAACAGCTCTCGACCAGCGGGCTTGCGATCCTGGTGCCCGTCGAGCTGACCACCCAGCTCGCGCTGGTCATCCATGAGATGGCCTGCAATGCAAGCAAGTATGGCGCGCTGACCACGCCGGACGGACGTGTCGACGTCAGCTGGTCGTTGGGACCCGACGCGCTGCACGTTCGCTGGCAAGAGACGGGCGGGCCGCCGGCCCATGAGCCCGCAGTGGTCGGCTTCGGCAGCCGGCTGCTCACCCGCACCGTCAGGCATCTGCAGCGCACCTTCTCCGAGAACGGTCTCATCTGCCAGTTCGAGCTGCCCTGGCTGGATGCGCGCGAGCCCGTTGATGTCGCCGCGGCCGGCAGCGTCACCTGAGCATCGGTGCTCGCTGACATCGCCCTGCCACGTCACCCTGCGATGAGGTTTCGCCGGGATACGAGCGGCGGAGCAGGGCTGATGCAGCTGATCAAGAGACTGTTGCGATGAGCGAGGTTCTCGTCACCGGCGGTTCCGGCTTCATCGCGGTCCACACCATCCTGCAACTTCTGGCCGCCCGGCATCGCGTCCGCGCCACCTTGCGCAGCCTCGATCGCGCAAGCGAGGTCCGGGCGATGCTGCGGCGCGGTGGTGCGGCCAATGCCGGGGCGGTCGCGTTCCATGCGGCCGACCTGACCAGCGATGACGGCTGGTCCGCCGCGGCAGCCGGCTGCGACTACGTCCTCCACATCGCCTCGCCCTTGCCGGACTACGTGCCGAAGAACGCGGACGAGCTGATTGTGCCGGCGCGCGACGGCACCTTGCGGGTGTTGCGGGCGGCGCGCGAGGCCGGCGTGAAGCGCGTGGTGCTGACCTCGTCGTTTTCCGCCGTCGCCTATGGCCATCCGCCGCGCACGACACCCTTCGACGAGGCCGATTGGAGCGATCTCGCCGGTCCTGACGTGCAGCCTTACCCGAAGTCGAAAACGCTGGCCGAACGCGCCGCGTGGGATTTTGTCACCCGCGAGGGCGCAGGGCTGGAGCTTGTGAGCATCTGCCCCGTCGCCGTGCTTGGTCCGGTGCTGGGCCCGAATTTTTCGCCGTCCATCGCGCTCGTGCAGGCGCTGATGCAGGGCCGGGCGCCGCTCGCGCCGAAAATCCATCTCGGCCTGGTCGACGTTCGCGACGTCGCCGACCTGCATCTGCGCGCGATGACTGCGCCTTCCGCGAGCGGCGAACGGTTCCTGGCCGTGGCCGGACCGCCGCTGTCGGTGATCGAGATTGCCGCGGTGCTGCGGCTGCGGATGGGCGAGGCGGGACGGTGCGCGCCGCGGTTCGAGATGCCGAACTGGCTGGCCCGCATCGTGGCGCTCGGCGTCCCGCAGTTGCGGGACGTCAAGCCGCTGCTGGGCCTCCGCCGTGCCGCCACCAGTGACAAGGCGCGGCGCCTGCTCGGCTGGAATCCGCGACCGAATGATGAGATCATCATCGCGACCGCGGAGAGCCTCTCGAGGCTCGGCCTGGTGCGGCCGTGACGCAGCTCAAGCATCGTCTCAACCGCGGAGGACGCTTCGAACGCTGCGCGAAGCTGCCGCGCCAGAAGATGAATTGGACGGCAAAAGCTAAGTCGTGACAGACTGTTAACCATAAGATCTGAGAGGCCGCTTCGGGCGGCTGGCAGCCGGAGTTGAACGACCATGGGAGCAGACGACGTCCTGGCCGCCGCACAACTGATCGTGGCGGCCCGCCGCGACAGGACGCCATTGGCGGTGCTGCCGGCTCACCTTCAGCCGAAGGATGAAGCGGCCGGTTATGAGATCCAGCATGAGGTTCACTGGCTGCTCGCCGAGCACGTCGGCGATTTCGCCGGCTACAAGATCGGCTGCACCAGCAAGGTGATGCAGGACTATATTGGCATTCCGCATCCCTGTGCCGGTGGCGTGTTTGCCAGCGGTGTTCACGCCTCGGGCGTGGCGCTGCGCGCGGCCGATTTCGTGCGCGTCGGCGTCGAATGCGAGATCGCGGTGCGGCTCGCCAAGGACCTGCTGCCGCTGGATGCGCCGTTCACGATCGCCCATGTCGGGGACGCGATCGGCGACTGCCATGCAGCCATCGAGATCGTCGATGACCGCTACGTCCAATGGGAGAGCATGGGCGCCCCGACCCTGGTGGCGGATGATTTCTTCGCCGCAGGCTGCGTGCTCGGCCCCGCCGTCCCGCGCGATGCGGCAGGCGACCTCGCCGCCGTGCAGGGCCGTGCCTTCGTGAACGGTGCTCTGGCCGGGCAGGGCACCGGCGCCGATGTGCTCGGCCATCCCCTGCACGCGCTTGCCTGGCTCGCCAATCATCTTGCCGCGCGCGGCGACGGGCTCGAGGCCGGGCAACTGGTGCTGACCGGCAGCTTGGTGAAGACCGTCTGGCTCAAGCCCGGTGATCGAGTGCGGATGGAGCTGGATGGGCTGGGCGTGGTCGAGGCGGGCTTCGCGGGATAGGGCCCGCGCGCAGCTGCATCTGATGGCTCGCGTTCCGTACCTGATACGCCTATACTTGAGCAGGGAGACTTTCATGAGCGACATGGAAAGCATCTGCCTCGCAAGGTCCGTCGTCGCCGCCGCTGCTCAACGGGCGGAGCGGGAGGGGTTGTCGGTCGAGGATTATGTCATGCGCGTGCTGCTGCGTGAGATGGAGCTCGATCCTCGCGAGCTGGCCATTCTGGCCTACGATGCTGCCGCAGGATCTGACTTCGTATTGGATCGCGAAGATGGCGAGAGCGACGAGGCGTTTGAGGCTCGTCGCGCGGCACTCGGAATGCTGTTCTCCTGAGATATGCGATCGGGAGACTACGTCCGGTGCAATTTCCCATTCAGGGAGAAGCGAGGACCCGGACCATTTGCCCACATTGTTCTGGTCCTCGGCATCGGCAGGTCGGGCAATACAGTCTGTGCCATCGTAGCCTATACGACCACGCGTACCGCTTATGCAGGCGCGCGCCGCCCCCGCCAACATCTTTTGGTCGACGAGACACGCGCGTTTGCGTTGGGCCAAAACAAGGCCTTTATCGTGGATGTCAGTCGCATTGCTCGCCTGCCGACTACCAAGGACTATTTTCCTGACCTGCTCGATGTCGGCGTTCCGAACTTTGGTCAGGATCCCGCAATGGCGAACAAAGCTGCCGTCAGGATCCGTGAGCTGATCGGCGATGGTTTCCAGGTGACTCCGGTCGACCTCACTTCAAAACCGTAAACGCGCCCACAAACGAACACGGCCTCCGGCAGGGGAGCTACCGGAGGCCGCGTATACATTACCCGCCGCGCCTAGGTTCGCATTGGGCAATGTGGGAGCTCGTTGCTCGGAAGCGGGGCGGCGGCTGCGAGGTCATCGTCATGACCCGTGTCGCGCTCGGCCAATCCTTTTCCGACCCTCCCGAGGGGGAAGGATTTCGTGGTGAATGATCGTCCTCGTTTCGATGGCCGACGGGGGAGGCGTCGGCGGCCCTCTTGAGCGACCGGGCGAGACCCGCCCGGTCCGTCATGTTCGCGTTCGCCTTAGAACGGCAGCAGGATGTCCATGACCTGCTGGCCGTAGCGCGGCTGCTGGACGTCGGTGATCTGGCCGCGGCCGCCATAGGAGATGCGGGCCTGGGCGATCTTGGTCGAGTCGATCGTGTTGTCGCTCTGGATGTCCTCCGGCCGGACGATGCCGGCCACGATCAGCTCGCGGATCTCGTAATTGACCCGGATCTCCTGCTTGCCCTCCACGACCAGATTGCCGTTCGGCAGCACCTGGGTCACGACGGCGGCGACGCTGGTGGTCAAGGATTCCGAGCGCTGGATGGTGCCCTTGCCGTCGGAGGACGACGTGCCGTCGGCGGTGAGGATGCGGCCGGGCAGAATGTTCTGGCCGGTGGCGCCGAGCGTCTTCGAGCCGATGAAGTCGGTGATCCCCGAGTCTTCCTTGTTGGTGCGGCTGCGCTGGGTCTCGTTGGCGAAATTGGCCTTGTCGGAGATGCTGACCGTGACAGTCAGGAGGTCGCCGACCTGACGGGCGCGCTGGTCCTTGAAGAAGGCGCGCGAGCCGTTGCGCCACAGCGAGTTCGGCGCGTAGGACACGGTCTCGGGCTTCGGCATCGGCATCTGCACCGGCTTGTAGCCCGGCTGCGTGGTCGGATTGTCGATCTCCGTCAGCTTCGGCCGCTCGCCGATCTGGCTGAGGCGGTCGATGGAGGAGCAGCCGCCCGCGACCGACAGCACCGCGAACGACACCGAGATCAGCGCGACCCGCCGCAGCCCCGAAACGCCCTGACCATCAAACTTGAACTTCGACATGAAACTTACTCGGCTTTCGGAGTGGCGGAGGAGGGAAGGCGGCTGGCGACGGAGACGGGGGCTGCGATCTCGGCCTCGGAGGTCTGCGCCGGTTTGGCGACGGCGATGTCGACCGAGACCTGGCCGCGCCCGGTGACGCGGCCGGTGATGGTGCGCTTGGACTGCAGGTTGAGCACGCTGACGACGTCGCCCTCGGTGCCCGATTCCAGCGCCTTGCCGCGCGTGGTCAGATAGATGCCTGCGGTCTGGTAGATCAGCGTGACGGCCTGGTCGCGCTGCACCAGGTCCGGCTTGGCGAGATCGGTAGTCTTCAGCGCCTGGCCGGCGCGGGCGGGGCGACGCATCTGCATGCCGACCGCGAGCTCGCGCGAGGCCGGCTCCGCGCCGCCAAGCTCGGCGCGCGGCCGCCGCTCGACCTGCAGGTCGCCGGAACGGATCATCTCGTTGCGGTCAATGTTGCGCGTCAGCACGACAGCCTCGACGGTCTCGATCGCGACACCGCTGTAGCGCAGCTTGGTGGGGCTGGCGCCGTTGCCATGAGCGAGCTCGAAGCTGATGTCGAAGCGGCCGCTGCGCGGATCGAAGCGGACGTTGGTCGGCGCCAGCGGGCCGCTGCTCGACGCGTCGAACTTCAGGTCCTGCACCGGCTGGTCGAAGCTGATGCTCAGGTTGGCCGCATCACCAAGTCCGTTGCGGTGATCGAGCGCCTGGGCGACGGCCGTGCTGATCTCCTTGGCGTCGACGGCGCGGGCCAACCGGGTGACCGCGACCTCCTTGATGTCGCGGACCTCGACGCCGATGACCTGGTGCGTACGCAGCGTCGCGATCACCTGCGCGGCCGGCAGCACGCCGGTGGTGCCGAGATCGGGCGCGCGATACACGGCGACGTTGGCGGCGACGCCTGCGTTGTCGATCAGGTCGCCGACGCGGACGATGTCTCCGGTGACATTGACGCTGGCGCGCAGCACGGGCGCCTTGATCTGGTTGTCGGCCTCGCCGGCGAAGGCCTGGAGCGCGGTCGAGGCGAGCAGGGCGGCGGCGAGCAGGATGGGACGGGCGGTGCGGGTCATCATGATGATCTCCCAGGCCTCAGCGGAACAACGCGGTGGTCGACTGCATCATCTGGTCGGCGGCGGAGATGACCTTGGCGTTCATCTCATAGGCGCGCTGGGCGGCGATCAGCTCGCTCATCTCGCTGACGACGTCGACATTGGCCTGCTCCAGGCTGCCCTGGGTGATGCTGCCGAGACCGTCCTGGTTGGCGACGCCGTCCTGCGGCGCGCCGGAGGACGGCGTGTCGGTGAACTGGTTGTTGCCGACCGGCTGCAGGCCGGCCTTGTTGATGAAGCGGGTGACCTGGAGCTGGCCGATGATGTTCGAGGTGGTCGAGCCCGGCAGCGTCACCGAGACCTGGCCCTGCGCGTTGACCGTGATGCCCGAGGCGTTCTGCGGGATCGTGATGGTCGGCTGCACCGGGTTGCCCTGGGCGGTGACGATGCGGCCCTGATTGTCCATCTGGAAGGTGCCGTCGCGGGTGTACTGGAAGGTGCCGTCCGGCATCAGGATCTTGAAGAAGCCTTCGCCCGAAATGGCGAGGTCGAGATCGTTGCCGGTCTGCGACAGCGTGCCCTGCGTCATCGAGCGCGGCGTGCCGACGGTCTTGACGCCGCCGCCGATGTCGATGCCGACGGGCAGGATCGTGCCCTGGTCCGAGGACTGCGCGCCGACCCGGCGCATGTGCTCGTAGATCAGGTCCTGGAACGCCGCGGTCTGCTTCTTGAAGCCGGTCGTGCGCAGGTTGGCGATGTTGTTGGAGATCACCTGGACGTTGAGTTCCTGGGCCGCCATTCCGGTCGCAGCGGTGTGAAGCGCCTGCATCTTATGTCTCCTTCAATCTCTGCGGTCAGGCCGGAACGTCGGCGAGTTTCTCGATCGCGCTCTTGCGCATGTCGCTCTGGACCTGCAGCATGTTGGCGACCTGGGTGTAGGCACGCATCACTTCGACCATCTTGCTCATCTCGCCGACCGCGCTGACGTTCGACTTCTCGATGTAGCCCTGCTGGACGGTCGACTTGGTGTCCTGTTGCGGCGCGGCACCGTCGACGGCGGCGTAGAGGTTGTTGCCCTGCTTCTGGGCCTTCTGCGGATCGGCGAAGTTGACGATGCGCAGCTTGCCGCGGATCGAGTCGGTGCGGTTGACGCCCTCGACCACCGTCACGGTGCCGTCCGGCGAGATGTTGATGTCGTGGTCGGTCGGCTGGAAGACGATCGGGCCGCCGGTGCCGAGCACGGGGTCGCCGGCCGCGGTGACGAGCTGGCCGATATTGTTCATGTGCAGGCTGCCGTCGCGGGTGTAGCGCTCGCCGGCGGCGGTCTGCACCGTCAGGAAGCCGCCGCCTGTGATGGCGACGTCGAGCGCGTTGCCGGTGCGCTCCATCGAGCCCTGCGAGAAGTCGCGATAGGTGCCACGATCCTGGACATAGGCCACCTTGCGGGCGGCGCCCGGAAAATTGTCTTCATGCGCGCCGGAGGAGAGATACTCCTCGAACAGCTGCTGATCCGCCTTGAAGCCGTTGGTGTTGACGTTGGCAACGTTGTTGGCAACGACGTCGAGTTGTCGCTCCAGCACCATCTGCCGCGACAATCCGATGAGAAGCGCATTCTCCACCGGTCGATCTCCCCTCTTAACGAATCCCGCATCCGATGCCTCTCCCAAGGCGTCTGAAGCGGGTCTTCTGTGAACCGTTCGGCTCTCCCAAGCCGGCGGGTTCGCAAGAGGTACAGCGAAAGCCGTGCCAACTCTAAAATCTCAAATAAATCAATTCATTAGATTTTGGATGGGGTCCGAAACGCCCGGCAATAACGTCTCGCTAACCATAATTGCCCGGCAAGATTTTCCCACCGTGTTCCCAAAAGAAAGCTTCCGTTAACCATTGTTACCGTAGCGTTCACTCAACGAAGCGCAGATGCGCTGGGAGCGATTGTTTCGCGTCGTAAGCTTTCTGGCGGCATCGGTTCGACTTTCCGAAGGGGATCCGAAGGCCATGGCTGAGAATGAAGGCGGAGCAGCTGAAGGCGAGGAGCAAGCCGCGCCGAAGAGCAAGCTCAAGCTCATCATCATGGTCGTCGGTGTGCTGGCGCTGCTCGGTATCGGCGGTGCTGCCTACTTCCTTTTCTTCAGCCACAAGGCCGACGAGCATCACGCCGAGGCGCCGCCGCCGAAGCCGCCGTCCTTCGTCGAGGTCCCGGACCTCCTGGTCAACCTCGTCGGCAATCCCGGCGACCGCGTCCAATATCTCAAAGTGAAGATCGTGCTCGAGGTGAAGGAGGAGAAGCAGGTCGAGTCGATCAAGCCGACGCTGCCGCGCGTCACCGACATCTTCCAGACCTACCTGCGCGAGCTCCGGCCGAGCGACCTCAACGGCTCGGCGGGCCTGTTCCGGCTGAAGGAGGAGCTCACCAAGCGGGTCAACGTCGCGCTGGCGCCCAACCAGGTCAACGCGGTGTTGTTCAAGGAAATCGTGATTCAGTAAGGCACGGAAAGCGCAACGACCATGGCGGGCAACGATCCAGTCGACCAAGATGCGATAGCCGCGCAATGGGAAGCCTCGCTTGATTCCGAGGATCCCACAGAGGCCGCGGAAGCCGCAGCAGCCAACGAACTCACGGAATCGATGGCCCTGCAATGGGCCGCGATGGTCGAGGACGGCAGCCGCGATTTCGGCGCCACCAAGAACGGCGGCGAGCGGGTGCTGTCGCAGGAGGAGATCGACAATCTCCTCGGCTTCACCGCAGGCGAGGTCAATCTCGACGACCATTCCGGCATTCGCGCCATCATCGATTCGGCGATGGTGTCCTACGAGCGTCTGCCGATGCTCGAAATCGTCTTCGACCGCCTGGTGCGGCTGATGACGACGAGCTTGCGCAATTTCACTTCCGACAACGTCGAAGTCTCGCTCGACCGCATCACCTCGGTGCGCTTCGGCGACTACATGAACTCGATCCCGCTGCCGGCCGTGCTGTCGGTCTTCAAGGCGGAGGAGTGGGAGAATTTCGGCCTCGCCACCGTCGATTCCACGCTGATCTATTCGATCATCGACGTGCTGCTCGGCGGCCGCCGCGGCAACACCCAGCTACGCGTCGAGGGCCGCCCCTACACGACGATCGAGACCAATCTCGTCAAGCGCCTGATCGAGGTGGTGCTGAGCGACGCCGAGCAGGCGTTCCGGCCGCTGTCGCCGGTGCGCTTCACCATCGACCGGCTCGAGACCAATCCGCGCTTCGCCGCGATCAGCCGCCCGGCCAATGCCGCGATCCTCGTGAAACTCCGGATCGACATGGAAGACCGCGGCGGCAATATCGAGCTGCTGCTGCCCTATGCGACGATCGAGCCGATCCGCCCGGTCCTGCTGCAGATGTTCATGGGCGAGAAGTTCGGCCGTGATCCCGTCTGGGAAGGCCACTTCGCGACCGAGATCGCGCAGGCCGAGATCGCCGTCGACGCCGTGCTCTACGAGGCCGACGTGCCGCTGAAGCAGCTGATGCGGTTGAAGGTCGGTGACACGCTGCCGCTCGACATTCGTCCCGACGCGCTGGTCGCGGTCCGCTGCGGCAGCACGATGCTGACGGAGGGGCGGATGGGCCGGGTCGGCGACCGCGTCGCGATCCGTGTCACCAAGAATTTGCGCAAGCCCAATACGACGCTTGCGATGTTCGAAGGCTCCGAAGGCCAGAACAAGATGATGGAGGCCCAATGAACCACTCGCTCGGATTGATCATCGAAAGTCTGGTGGCGGTCCTTCTGGTGCTCACCATCGGCTATTGCATGCTGTTGAACTCCAGGCTGAAGCGCCTGAAGGCGGACGAGCATTCGCTGAAGGCCGTCATCGCCGAGCTGATCACCGCGACCGAGATCGCCGAGCGGGCGATCGGCGGCCTCAAGCTCGCGGTGCGCGACGTCAACGACAATCTCGGCAATCAGCTCGCTGCCGCGACGCAGATGTCCGATCAGCTCCGCAAGCAGCTCGCCGAGAGCGACGGCGTGGTGCGCCGGCTGTCGCGCATCGCCAGCGCCGCGCGTCCCATCACTGCTCCTGAGGCCGCGCCCGAGCCGGCGCCGGTGCCGGCGATCACGACCGAGCCGGTCCGCGTCTCCGGCGCCAAGGCGGTTGCCGCCGCGGCCCAGGCATTCTCTGAACGTCGAAGGACTGGTGGCCTTGCCGCATGAATGCGTTCCGTAACATCCGCGTCATTCCCGTCGTCCTGATCGCTGTGGCCTGCCTCGCGGTGCTGAAGGTGGCTGGCCTCGTGATCGATGGCGGCTACGTGTTCGACTACGATCCGAAGAGCTCCAAGCGGTCCTGGGCGCAGGAGAACCTGGGCTACCCCGGCCGCGAGGACAACGACATCATCACCGGCTCGACCCACGGCGCTCCGAAGGAGAAGAAGGAGGAGGCGCCGAAGCCGGCTGCGCCCGACACCAAGCCCGACGGCATCGTCATCAAGCCCGAGGAGAACCAGCAGCAGGTGTCGCCGGCGGAGAAGGCGATCCTCGAGCGGCTGCAGTCGCGCCGCCAGGAGCTCGAGGCGCGCCAGCGCGAGATCGACATTCGCGAGAGCCTGTTGCGGGCCGCCGAGCAGCGCATCCAGTCCAAGACCGAGGAGATGAAGGCGATCGAGGGGCGCATCTCCGGCGCGCAGGCCGCCAAGGCGGAGGCCGACAACGCACGCTTCAAGAGCATCGTCACGATGTACGAGGGCATGAAGCCGAAAGACGCCGCCAAGGTGTTTGACCGGCTCGAGATGTCGGTGCTGATCGAGATCGCCTCGCAGATCGCGCCGCGCAAGATGTCGGACATTCTCGGCCTGATGACGCCGGAAGCCGCCGAGCGGCTGACCGTGGAGCTCGCGCGCCGCGCCGGCGCCGAAAAGCCGGAAGCGAGTGCGGAGCTGCCGAAGATCGAAGGCAAGATCGTGCCGGTGAAGAGCAATTGAAACCGCATGTTTAATGCGCCCTTAAACGCCGGATCCTAGACTTCCGGCGTGGCGGGGCAGGCGTATCCGTCACGTCCTGCGGCTGTCGAACTGGAACTTCTGACCATGGCGCGCACGTCATCCATCGGATTGCGGTCCCGGGCCCGCGCGCGTCTGCGCGCCGGGCTGGCCCTGCTGTCGGCGATCGTCATCGGCCTCGTGCTCTCGACGGTCGCGGCCGGCGCTGCGCCGGTGCCGGGGGAGGCGAGCCTCTCAGCCCAGAACGGCTACGCCCGGCTGGTGCTGAAATTCACCGAGGATGTCGGCGCCGACGTCACCACGGCCGGCTCCATCCTGCTGATCAGGTTCGACCGCGCCGCCAACGTGCCGATCGATCGCTGGGTCGATGCGGCGCCGGACTACATCTCCTCGGCGCGCGGTGATCCCGACGGGTCGGCGTTGCGCTTGTCGCTGTCGCGCAAGGTGCGCGTCAACACGATGGTCGCGGGCGAGCGCGTCTTCATCGACCTGTTGCCGGACAGCTGGACCGGCCCGCCGCCGCCGCTGCCCGCCGAGGTCGTGCGCGAGCTGGCCGAGCGCGCCCGCGCCGCCGAACGTGCGCTGCGCCTGCAGCGCGCCGAAGCCGAATCCAAGAAGCGGCCGCCGATCCGCGTACGCGCGCTGGTGCAGCCGACCTTCGTGCGCTTCGTGTTCGAGATTCCCGACGGGGTCGGCATCTCCTCGGTGATGAACGATCAGAAGATGTCGCTGTTCTTCTCGGCGCCGCTCAACTTCGATCTCGCCGACGCCAAGATCGTGTCGCCGCCGAACGTCGCCGCGATCAACCAGCGCATCGACGGCAGCAAGACCGTGGTCGAGATCGGCCTGATCGGCGAGGTGGACGTCCGCGCCTTCCGCGAGGAGAAGAACTACAACGTCGACATCGCCTATGTGCAGCCCGACAAGAAGGTGGCCGCGGTCTCCTCTGACACGCTGCCGGGCGCCAAGGCGGCCGCCGCCGAGAAATCCAACGGCGAGAAGCCGAATGGCGACAAGCCGAAGGCGGCAGCGCAGCCCGAGATCGTTCCGCCGACTTCGGAGACCATCGCCAAGGAGATGAAGCCGGAGCCCAAGCCCGCGATCGCGGCTCCGGCGACCGAGCCCGCGCAGCCTGCCGCCGCGGCGGCTCCCGCGAACGCGGAAGCAGCTCCCGAGGCCAAGGCTGAACCGATGAAGGCTGAACCGATGAAGGCTGAACCGATGAAGGCCGAACCGGTGAAGGCCGAGCCCGCGAAGTCCGAAGCCGCAAAGGCCGAGCCGGCGAGCATGGAAGCGGCCAAGGTGGAGACGGCGAAGCCCGAAATCGCCAAGCCTCAAGCGACCAGACCCGAAGCGTCCAAGCCAGTCGAGAAGGCCGCAAACGGCGCCGCCACGCTGGAGGCGCTGCGCGACAGCGACGGCCTGCGGCTCACCTTCGGCTTCGGCCAGGTGACGCCGGCGGCGCTGTTCCGCCGTGGCGACACCGTGTGGATGGTGTTCGATACCACGAGGCCGCTCGACGTCGAGCCGATCCGGGCCAAGGGCGGTGCCATCGTCGGCGAGGCCAGCCGCATGCCGCTCGACAAGGGCCAGGCGATCCGCATCCGCCTCAACCGGCCGCAGATGCATTCGCTCAGCAGCGACGACGGCGGCCGCAGCTGGACGCTGTCCTTCGCCGATAAGGGCCAGACCGACCAGCAGCCGCTGATGGTGATGCGCAACGTCACCGATCCCGCGCTCGCCAATGTGATGGTACCGCTCGCGAACCCCGGTGCCGGCATGCTGCACCGGCTGACCGATCCCGATGCCGGCGACACGCTGCTGGTGGTGACCGCGCCGCCGCCGATCCGCGGCTTCATCAAGCGCCAGGACTTCGTCGACCTGTCGCTGCTCGACTCCGTGCACGGCATCGCGGTGCGTCCGAACTCCGACGACATCGCCGTCGAGATCGCACCCGACAAGGTGATCCTGGGACGGCCCGGCGGCCTTACGCTGTCCTCGATCGGCTTCTCGCCGGAGCGGGCGCCGACCGCCGTCAGGCCGATGTTCGACATCGACGAATGGCAGCAGAACCAGACCCAGCCGTTCGGGCCGCGCTTCGATCTCCTGATCAAGGCGGCCGCCAATGCCGAGCCCGAACGCCGCGCCCAGGCGCGGCTGGCGCTGGCGCGCTTCTACATGGCGCGCGGGATGTATCCGGAGGCGCGCGGCATCACCAACCTGATGATCTCCGACAGTGACCCGCGCACCGACGAAACCGCCATGCTGATGATCCATGCGGTGGCGAGCATCCTGATGGGCCGGCCGGAGCAGGGGCTGAAGGATCTCGCGACCTCCTCGATCGGCAGCAATTTCGACTCGCAGATGTGGAAGGGCCTTGCCTATGCGCGACAGGGCAAGTTCGCGGACGCGCGCGAGAAGCTGAAGAATGTCGAGTTTGCCATCGCGTCGCTGCCGCTCGACCTGCAGCGGATCGTGATCGCGGACGCGATGAAGTCGGCGCTCGAGATCAAGGATTTCGCCGGCGCCGCCAAGCGCCGCGCCGAGCTCGACGTGATCGGCGTGCCCGCGGACATGAAGCCCGACATCGCCGTGCTGCGCGGCCGGCTGGCCGAGGCGATGGCGCAGGAGAAGGATGCGCTCGACGATTATCGCTTCGCGGTGAACTCCAATGACCGCATGGCGGCCGCCGAAGCCAAGCTGCTCGAGATCAAGCTTCTGCAGAAGCGCGGCGAGATCAAGCCGGCCGAAGCGCTGAAGGAGCTGGAGACGCTACAGGCGATCTGGCGCGGCGATGTCATCGAGGTCCAGGCCCTGCAGATGATGGCGCAGATGTACGAGGAGGCGGGCCGCTACGCGGATTCGCTCGAAGCCGCGCGCCAGGCCACCCGGATGATGCCCAATTCCGAGATGGCGCGGCAGGCGCAGGATGCGTCGCAGCGCTTGTTCTCGCAGCTGTTCCTCGGCGGCAAGGCCGACGAGCTGCCGCCGGTGGATGCACTCAGCATGTTCTATGGCTACCGCGAGCTGACCCCGATCGGCCGGCGCGGCGACGAGATGATCCGCAAGCTCGCCGACCGCCTGGTCGGCATCGATCTGCTCGATCAGGCCGCCGAGCTGCTGCAGTACCAGGTCGATCACCGGCTGGAAGGCGCCGCGCGCGCCCAGGTGGCCGCGCGCCTCGCCATGGTCTATCTGACCAACCGCAAGCCGGATCGTGCCCTGGAGGCGCTGCGCACCACCCGCATCGCCGATCTCTCGGGCGAGCTGCGCCAGCAACGGCTGCTGCTCGAGGCCCGCGCCAACAGCGACATCGGCCGGCACGATCTCGGGCTCGACATCATCACCAATGTCGGCGGCCGCGAGGCGATCCGGCTGCGCTCCGACATCTACTGGGCGTCACGGCGCTGGCGCGAGGCCTCTGAGCAGATCGAGCTGTATTACGGTGACCGCTGGCGCGATTTCCGCCCGCTCAATCCAGCCGAGCGCGGCGACATCCTGCGCGCCGTGGTCGGCTACGCCCTGGCGGATGATGCGATCGGTCTTGCCCGCTTCCGTGAAAAATATGCGCCGCTGATGACCGGCGAGGCCGACAAGCTCGCGTTCGACGTCGCCAGCAAGCCGGCCAGCGGCTCGAGCGCCGAGTTCGCCCAGATCGCCAAGATGGCGGCGAGCGTGGATACGCTCGACGGCTTCCTGCGCGACATGCGCGCGCGCTTCCCCGATGCGACCGGCAAGCCGGAAGGCAAGGACGCCGCCAAGCTGGAGTCCGACCAGACGGGCGGCCTGCCGCGGATCAAGGGCGTCAAGCAGGCGATTGCCGGGCGTTGAGGCCACACCACGCATCGTCGGAGCCTGATCACATGACCAAGCCGACCAAGACCGAAGCCGAATTGATCGCGCTGGCCAAGGACGAGTTGAAAACGCGCGCCGACTGCCCGGCGGGGATGGCGATTTCGGTGCTGCGCTGGGGCACGAAATGGGAGTTTCGCGCCAAGGCCGATCCCGGCACCGCCACACGCCCCGGCTATCCGGAGAGCGTGGCGATGCTGGTGAAGATCGGCGACGAACTGAGCAGGCAATACGACGTTGCCGGATGAGCTCGGCTCCGCGCCATGCTTCTGCGTCTGATCAGCGGATGGTGACCGGAGCCTGATCAGGCTCCGATCATTTTGCTCGGGATCAAGCCATGCTCTGGCAGGCGCCCGTTACTTCTTCGGCCTGATCGCGTCGGCCGTCGCCTGGATGAAGGCCTGGATCTTCACGACGTCCTCCTCCTTCAGCTTGCCGGTGAAGTCGGGCATGCCGCGGTCGCGGAACGGTCCGTTGAACACGATGTCCTTCAGCTTGATGATCTCCTCGGCCGGCACGTAGCCGAGATTGCGGATGTTGCCGCCGCGGTCGACGCCGGGCACGCCGTGGCAGGTGGCGCAGGCGGCGACATAGAGCGCGGTGCCCTCGGGCACGTCCTTGGGATCGTATTTCACGCCCTGCAGCAGTCCCTCGGTCTGGTACTTCACGAACTCCGGCAGTTTCGCCTTGGCGCCGACCGCGAAGGTGTAGACGGTGCCGGGCGTACGCAGCTCGGTGGCGCGCGCGGCGAGGCCGTAGACGCCGCCCCAGCCGACCGCGATCGAGACATATTGCACGCCGTCGATCATGTAGGTCGACGGTGCAGCGACCACGCCGGTCCCCGTCGGGGTCTCCCACAACATCTTGCCGTTGCGGGCGTCATAGGCGACGAAGCGGCCGTCCGCGGTGCCCTGGAACACGAGATTGCCGGCCGTCGTCAGCGTGCCGCCGTTCCACGGCGAAGCGTGCTCGATCCGCCAGACCTCCTTCTGCTGTACCGGATCCCACGCGAGAAGCCGCCCGAATGCCGGCGCCTTCGGCGGCGTCGCGTTCAAGGCGAAGCCGAGATTCCACGCTGTGACGCCGCCGAACTTGCCGGGCGTCGGGGCGTTGTTGACGAAGTTCTTCTCCGGCGTGAGGTTCACCGGGATGTTCTGCGCCGGCAGATAGACGAGGCCGGTCTGCGGATTGAACGACATCGGGTGCCAGTTGTGCGCACCATAGGGGCCCGGAATGGAGTCGTAGGGATCATCGCCGCGCGCGGCGGGCACCTCGATCGGACGGCCATTGGCATCATAGCCGGTCGCCCAGTTCACATCGACGAAGTTTTTGGCCGAGATGAACTTGCCGTTGGTGCGGTCGATCACGAAGAAGAAGCCGTTCTTCGGCGCGTGCAGGATCACCTTGCGCGGCGCGCCGTCGATGGCGATGTCGGCCAGGATCATCGGCTGGGTCGAGGTGTAGTCCCAGTGATCGCCGGGCGTCTCCTGATAGTGCCAGATGTATTTGCCGGTGTCGGCATTCAGCGCCACGATGGAGGCGAGGTAGAGGTTGTCGCCGCCGGACGGGCTGCGGATCTTGCGATTCCACGGCGCGCCGTTGCCGGTGCCGAGATAGACCATGTTCAGCTCGGGATCGTAGGTGATCGTATCCCATGGCGTGCCGCCGCCGCCATTGATCCAGTATTTGGTCGACGGGTCCCAGGTCTTCGCCGCCGCGGCCATCGACTCGTCCTCGAACGGCTTCGAGGGATCGCCGGGGATCGTGAACCAGCGCCAGAGCTGGTTGCCGGTCTCGGTGTCATAGGCGGTGATGTAGCCGCGCGCGCCATACTCCGCGCCGCCCTGGCCGATCACCACCTTGCCGTTGAACGCACGAGGCGCGCCGGTGATGGTGTAGGAATGCTCGTGATCGATCAGCGTGTCCTTTTCCCAGACCTTCTGGCCGGTCGCGGCATCGAGCGCGATCAGCCGGCCGTCATAGGCGCCGACGAACACCTTGCCCTTGTAGACGGCGACGCCGCGATTGACGACGTCGCAGCAGCCCTTGTAGCCGAGCTCGCGCTTGACGCCGGGATCGAACGTCCAGATCTTCTTGCCTGTGCGGGCATCGATCGCATGCACGACGCTCCACGACGCCGTCTGATACATGATGCCGTCGACCACGACGGGCGTCGCCTCGATGCCGCGCTCGGACTCCAGATTGTAGCTCCAGGCGAGTCCGAGATCCTTGACGTTGTCGGTGTTGATCTTGTCGAGCTTGCTGAAGCGCGTCTCGCCGTAGTCGAGGCCGATGGTCGGCCAATCCTTCGACGTCGCGGCATTGGCCTTGATCATCGCGCTGTCGACCGCGGACATCGTCGCCCTGATGCGGTCCGGCGTCAGCTCCTCAGCCTGTCCGCCTGCCGGAATGGCAAGCGTCACGCATAGCGCGATGGCCGCGCCCAGAGCTGCACGCGCTCCGTGCCGCGGATACTCTCTCACCTTCATGTCGTTCCTCCCTGGATCTCTCTCGGATCCTGCGATCATCGTAGAGTCCGATGAAAGCGAGCGTCAAGAAAGACGAGGCGCGACGCTGCGTGGGAAGGCCTGCATCAACTAATTGTTGCCACGTGGTGGCCGCGATGTCCGAACCTTCCTCATTTGACACGGAAAAATTCCCGGTTTGCTCGATGTGTTCAATCCCAATAGCGTGTCGCAAATTTCTGGCTTCACGGCTGCCGCGCGAGCGACTACGATTCCATCATTCATCATCTTTCCAAGACCCGCCTTCGTCTCCGGCTCCCCAAGTGCCGGAGACTTTTCTTTTTGTGCGTGCCTCGTGCGGCCGATGCGATGCGCGTGTGCGTCGATCTTCGTCGCGCAGCGCCTGATGTGTTGATCCTCACATCTCGACGTCGGAGCCA
This sequence comes from Bradyrhizobium sp. HKCCYLS3077, assembly GCF_051167555.1. NCBI lineage: Bacteria > Pseudomonadati > Pseudomonadota > Alphaproteobacteria > Hyphomicrobiales > Nitrobacteraceae > Bradyrhizobium > Bradyrhizobium sp. HKCCYLS3077. Next base: position 977,391 of record NZ_JBNPTH010000002.1, read on the forward strand.
TGCCGTTGGAGGCACGGACGGTGCGCGCTCGCTCTTCCCGCAAGCGGCAGGCCGATCGCATTCGACCAATCTCAGTCTGTCGCGGAATCATCTCGGGCATGACAACGCCGAGACGGATGAGCGCGACACGTCGATCGTCCGGCGCGATCACCCGGCCGCCAGCAGCGCGACGAGAAATCCCCTCGCCGCGACGACGTGCGCGCGAGCCGGGCGGGAGGGAGGTCGGACGATCCATCGATCGACGCGGCGGAGCGGGGCTCGCGCCGGCAGCATGAGCAGCCGGTCGCCGGCTCTACCCGCCGTAGCTCTGCACGAGGCTGCCCGCCACCAGCGACCAGCCGTCGACCAGGACGAAGAAGATCAGCTTGAACGGCAGCGACACCACGACCGGCGGCAGCATCATCATGCCCATCGACATCAGCACCGAGGCGACGACGAGGTCGATGACCAGGAACGGCAGGAACAGCAGGAAGCCGATCTCGAAGGCACGCTTGAGCTCCGAGATCATGAAGGCGGGCACCAGGATGCGCAGCGACAGCTCGTCCGGGGTGGCCGGCGGGGGCTCGCCCGAGAGGTCCATGAACAGCTTGAGGTCCTTCTCGCGCACGTTCTTCTGCATGAAGCCGCGCAGCGGCACGGAGGCGCGCTGGAGCGCGTCCTCGACGCCGAGCTGGTTCTCGACCAGCGGTCGCACGCCATCCTCATAGGATTTCTGCAGCACCGGTCCCATCACGAAGGCCGTGAGGAACATCGCCAGCGCGATGATCACCGAGTTGGGCGGCGCCGTCGCTGTGCCCATCGCCGTGCGTAGGAGCGACAGCACGACCACGATGCGCGTGAACGAGGTCATCATGATCAGGATCGACGGCGCGATCGACAGCACCGTGAGCAGGGCAATCAGCTGGACCGCCCGCTCGGTGACGCCGCCGCCGGTGCCGCCGCCGAGATTGATGCTGATATCCTGCGCGGCCGCGCTCCCCGCGAAAGCGCCGGTGCCAATCAGGACAGCAATGAAAAGAACTCTACGCGGGGAGAGCAGCGATCTCACTGCGAGGACTTCGGACGTCCGAGCAGCGAAGCCATCTCGTCCTCCAGGTTCTCGAAGTTGGTCTTGGCGGGAGCGGCAGCACCCGGAGCCGGCTCGCTGCGCGCTTGGCGCAGCACGGCCGGGCCGCCCGTGGGCGGAGCAGCCGGCTCGGCGGACGGACGCCGCAACGCCGCCTCGAGACGTTGCGCCATCTCCGCCAGATTGGCTTCGGCGCTCTGGTCCATCGGCGGCGGAGGCGGAGCGGCGGGCGGCGACGGCATCTGGGCAACGGGCGGCGGCGGAGGTGCTGCCGCCGCCGCGCGTTCCGCGCGCTCGGCGGTCCTTTCGGCGCGCTCTGCCCGTTCGGCCGCGCGCACCGGCGGCAGCCGGGGACCCTCGGGACGCGGCGCGTCCGCCGGGCGCTGCGGCTCGGCGGGACGCAGCGCGCGCGGCAATACCGGCTCGCCGCGAGGCGCTCGCTCCGGGCGAGGCTCCAGCCGTGGCTCGTCACCACCGCGTGGCTCTCCTCGCATCTCTCCACGAATGTCCTGGCGCGGCTCCGCAACCCGGCGCGCGGGAAGCGGCGGTTCCTGCGGGAACGGCGGCGGCTCGCGGCGCTCGGCAGCAGCCGGTGCGGCCCGGCGAACCTCATCGATGAATGACGGCCGCAGCGGACGGGCCGGCGGCTCCGGCATCTGCGGCTCCGCCGGCTCGGCGGCCTCGGCCTTCGGCTCGTTGTCGCTCCATGCCGGTGCATCCGGAAGTGGCGCGATGCGCGCGGCGGGCGGTTCGGCGTTGAGGCCGGGCCGTTGCGGCAGCTGCTCGCGCGCCGGCATGGCGCGCACGATGTTCGATTCGACCACGATGTCGGTCGGTCCGCCGATCATCAGAAGATGCTCTATGTTATCACGCCGCACGAGCACGAGACGGCGGCGGCCATCGACGGCGGCGGCATCGATGACGGCGAGCCGGGGCATGCGGCCGCGATTCGGATTGGTGCCGAGGCGATTCCCTGCGAATCGGCGGACCAGCCAGGCAGCCAGGCCGATCAGCGCCAGCACGGCTACAAAAGCAAAAAAGAACGTCAGTGCCTGCATCTCTGTCCCCGGCAAATACCGCGTCCTTTCGAAGTCTCTCGTCTGTCCAACGCATCGCCGGCAGCGAACGGAGCTTCAGAACCGGAACCAACCTGTTAACGCATAACGGCAGGAACTGCCGTGCGGTGTCTTAATAACCCATGAATCGGCCGGGCCAAAACGACTTCTTGGCGAGGCACAGCGTCCCGGATTGGAGCAGCCTCCCGCTCGAAGAGCGGTACTTTCCTAAGAAATCGTCAAAACCCCGGGATTGTCCCGGGGGGCGGCGCACCACTTCTTAACTCCCTGTTAACCATAAGCGCGGCAATTTCTACCTACCGAATCCGTCCGATAGTCGGACACTAACGAGCAGTTGCAATGTCCATCAACGATCTCCCCGTGCTGTCGGCGTTGCGGACCAAGATGCAGTGGCATCAGGAGCGGCAGCGCGTGCTGTCCGAGAACGTGTCCAATTCCGATACGCCGAATTTCAAGCCGCGGGATCTCGTTGAGCCGAAGTTCAACTCGGCCGGCCAGGCGGTCGGAGGCTTTGCGCCGCTGTCGCTGACGCGCACCAGCACGGCGCACATCACGCCGTCGTCGGGCGATGCCGCGACGTTCGACCAGAACCGCAAGGTCGGATTTCAAACGAGGCCGGCGGGCAACGCCGTCAGCCTCGAGGAGGAGATGCTCAAGGTCTCCGCCAACCAAATGGACTATGCCGCCGCGACCTCGCTCTACGGCAAGAGCCTGCGTCTGTTGAAAACTGCAATCGGCAAGGGCTGAGCCGGAGCTAACGGAGACAGACAAGCATGGCAAACGACACCAGCGATTTCCAGCGCTCGATGAGCATCGCAACGTCGGGACTGCGTGCGCAGGCCGGGCGGATGCGCGTCATTTCCGAGAACATCGCCAACGCCGATTCCACCGCCGCCAAGGCGGGCGGCGATCCCTATCGCCGCAAGGTCCCGACCTTCACCTCGGCGCTCGACCGTGCGCTCGACGCCAAGGTGGTGGCGCTCGGCAAGGTGGTGCCCGATCAATCTTCGTTCCGCGTCAAATACGACCCCAGTAACCCGGCCGCGGACGCGTCCGGCAATGTCAAGTACCCCAACGTCAATCCGCTCATCGAAATGACCGACATGCGTGATGCACAGCGGTCCTACGAGGCGAATTTGAACATCATCGGCGCCACGCGCCGCATGATCCAACGCACACTCGACATTCTGAAGACCTAGGACAGGAACGAAAGTCATGGCCTCCCCAATCTCCGCAGCGAATGCCTATGCAAACTCCGCCCGCGTGCTCGATACCGGTGGTACGAGCAACGCCTTCGGCGGACTCGCACGCGTGCGTGACGTCCTCGGCAATGGCGCCGGAGGCGACAAGGGTGGTCCGTCATTCAGCGCGGTGCTGAAGGATGCGATCAGCAGCGTCGTCGAGACCGGGCGAAAGTCCGACAGCCAGGCGGTCGCGATGGCCTCGGGCAAGGCGAACGTGATGGATGTCGTCACCGCGGTCGCCGAGACCGACGTTGCGGTGTCCACGCTGGTCTCGGTGCGCGACCGCGTGATCCAGGCCTATGAAGACGTGATGAAGATGACGATCTAGGCGCTGCTCTGAACGCGCCCGGCCGCGATGCGCGCCCCGGGCCGTTCGGAGAGGTGCCGTCCGCTGCTGCCGGCGCATCGATGCTGCGCGCCATCCGCCGAAACCGACCGACAATGAGGATTGACACGACATGACCGGTGCCGAAACGCTCGATGTGGCGCGCGATGCGATCTGGACCATCGTGCTGGTCTCGTCGCCGCTCATGGTGGTCGGCCTGGTCGTCGGCGTGGTCGTCTCGCTGTTCCAGGCGCTGACGCAGATCCAGGAGCAGACGCTGGTGTTCGTGCCGAAGATCATCGCGATCTTCGTCACGCTGCTGCTGGCCCTGCCGTTCATGGCCGACGCGATGCATCAGCAGATGATGCGGATCTCGTCGCGAATCATCGGCGGATGAGGCAATGTCCGGCGCTGCAGAGCTGGCCTGTGCGAGGTCGCTGCGAGCGGTCGTGAGAGGCGGTGCGGGGGGCGCCGCAGCTTTCGATCGTGCGCAGTCGGCTGTGCGGGCCGGCGCGCAGGCCGCCTGGTCGCAGGCTGTCTCCTCGAAGACCGTCGTGCCGCATCAGCCCGCGGCCGAAAGGGCCGGAACGGCGGACGATGCGCATCGATATCTCCTTTCTTCCGGCGCTCGCTGCCGTGTTCATGCTGGTCTTCGCGCGCGTCGCCGCCATGGTGATGCTGCTGCCGGGCCTGGGGGAGGTCAACATCCCCGTCCGCATCAAGCTCGCCACCGCGCTGCTGCTGACCATGATCGTGATGCCGCTGCACCGTCAGGCCTATCAGATCGACCTGCAGGCGATGGCGCCGCTGCTCGTGATGATGGTGCACGAGATCGTGATCGGCATCGTGCTCGGCGCGACCGCGCGCGTGACGCTGTCGGCGCTGCAGGTCGCCGGCTCCGTGATCGCGCAGCAGATGGGGCTCGGTTTCGTCACCGCGGTGGATCCGACGCAGGGCCAGCAGGGCGTGCTGATCGGCAACTTCCTCACCATGCTCGGCGTGACCATGCTGTTCTCGACCGACAGCCATCATCTGGTGATCGCGGCGCTGAGCGACAGCTACAAGATCTTCGCGCCGGGCGACCTGGTGCCGAGCGGCGACGTCGCCGCGCTGGCCACCAAGGCGTTCACGGCGTCGTTCAAGATCGGCTTGCAATTGTCGGCGCCGTTCCTGGTGTTCGGCTTGGTCTTCAACATCGGGCTCGGCGTGCTGGCGCGGCTGATGCCGCAGATGCAGGTATATTTTGTCGGCGCGCCGCTTTCGATCCTGATCGGCTTCCTGATCTTCGGATTGGTGCTGGCCGCGATGATGGGGACCTTTCTCGGCTATTTCGAAGGCGTCCTGCGCGAGCTGATGCCGCGGTGAGGGGAGCCTGACCGGTGGCGGACGAGGGCGATACCGAGGACAAAACAGAAGACCCGACGCAAAAACGCCTCGACCAGGCGCTCGAGCGTGGCGACGTCGTCAAGAGCCAGGAGCTCAACACCTGGTTCGTGATCGCGGCCGCGACGCTCGTGATGTCGTCCTTCTCGGGCTCGATCGGCACCGCCGTGCTGGTGCCGATGCGCAACCTGATCGCCAATTCCTGGATGATCCACACCGACGGTGCGGGCCTGCTCGCGCTGGCGCGCAGCCTGTCGTTCGCCGTGATCGCCGCGATCGGCGTGCCGATCCTGATGGTGATGCTGGCGGCCGTGGCCGGCAACATGATGCAGCACCGCCTGGTCTGGTCGGGCGAGCCGCTGAAGCCGACGCTGTCCAAGATCTCGCCGCTCGCCGGCGCCAAGCGGCTGTTCGGCAAGCAGGCGGCGGCCAATTTCGCCAAGGGCCTGTTCAAGCTCATTCTGCTCGGCACGGTCATGGTCATGATCCTGTGGCCGGAGCGGCTGCGGCTCGAATCGCTGCTGCACATGGACGTCGCCGAGCTGCTCGGTGTGACGATCTCGCTGACCACGCGCCTGATGGGCTCGGTCGTCGCGCTGCTCGCGCTGGTCGCGATCGGCGACTATCTGTTCCAGTACCGGCAGTGGTACGAGCGCCAGAAAATGTCGCTGCAGGAGATGAAGGAGGAGTTCAAGCAGTCGGAAGGCGATCCGCACGTCAAGGGCCGCATCCGGCAGATCCGCCAGCAGCGCATGAAGAAGCGCATGATGGCCGCGGTTCCCAAGGCCTCCGTGATCATCACCAACCCGACCCACTACTCGGTCGCGCTGTCCTACGAGCGCGGCATGTCGGCGCCGGTCTGCGTCGCCAAGGGCGTCGACAACATCGCCTTCAAGATCCGCGAGATCGCCAAGGCGCACGACATCCCGATCGTCGAGAACGTGCCGCTGGCGCGCGCGCTGTATGCCACCGTCGAGATCGACGAGGAGATCCCGGTGGAACATTATCACGCCGTCGCGGAGATCATCGGCTACGTGATGGGGCTGCGGCGCAACCTCTCGGGGCGCCCGCAATGACAACCGATTCGGACCCGAGACGGGCCGCAAAATACGGATAAATCATGGAATATCGGCTTGACGGGCTTGCGCTTGACCCGTCGATTCAGGCAGTTGGGGGCGGGAGCCGCGTGAACGGGCTGGGGCTCCCAGCCGACAGGTCGCGTCCTCAAGCCATGAGCGCCGAGAAAGACAACGAAGCGTCACCGGACCAGGTGAGCCTGCCGGAGCGGCCGCGCCGCAGCGGCAGCATTCTGCTGATCCTGCTGGTCGCGTTCGGCCTCGTCGCGGTGGCGATCGCGCTGATGACGATCGGCCGCAACCAGGCGCAGCCCTATATTCTCGGCCTGCTGTCGCTGCTCGCGACCGTCGGCCTGTTCAACCTGTTCGCTTTCGCCGCCGGCATCGTCCGCTTCGCCGACAAGGCGACCGACGATCCTGTGATGGGCGCGATCGCCGATCACGCCTTCGACGGCCTCGCGGTGACCGATCCGCGCGGCCATGTTGTCTACGCCAACGCCGCCTATCTCAGCATGACCGGGGCGGCGAGCCCGCAGGAGGCGAGGCCCGTCGAGCGCGTGTTCATCGGCAATCCCGATGTGTCGGAGGCCGTGTTCCGCCTGCTCAAGGCCGCGCGCGAGGGCAAGCGGCAGCAGGAAGAGGTGCGCATCACCGCGGCCGAAGGCGGCCAGGGCCGCTGGCTGCGCATGCGCGTGCGCCCGCTCGGCCAGACCAAGCGCCACGCCCGCTATGCGGTGTGGTCGATCGCCGACATCACGCGGGACCGTGAGCGCCAGGAGGACGTGTTCCAGGAGCTGCAGCACGCGATCGAATATCTCGACCACGCGCCGTGCGGCTTCTTCTCGGTCAATCCGGAAGGCAGCCTGGTCTACGTCAATGCGACGCTCGCCAACTGGCTCGACTACGATCTCGCCGAGATCGGGTCCGGCGGGCTGAAGCTCGCCGACGTCGTGTCCGGTGACGGCGCCTCGCTCCTGACCTCGATCGTCGCTGTGCCCGGCGAGGTCCGCACCGAGGTGTTCGACATCGACCTGAAGATGCGCGGCGGCAAGACCATGCCGGCGCGGCTCTATCACAAGCTCGCCTTTGGCGCCGACGGCAAGCCGGGCGCCTCGCGCACCCTGGTCATCAGCCGCGCCCGCGACGAGCGCTCCGATCCGGAGCGCGCCGCCGAGGTGCGCTTCATGCGCTTCTTCGACCACACGCCGATGGCGATCGCGACCGTCGACCGCGGCGGCGCGGTTGTCAGGGCCAATGCGCGCTATGCCAAGCTGGCGCAGAGCGTCAGCGGCGACGTCGCCGCGGCGAAATCGATCTTCCGCACCGTCAGCCAGCGTGACCGGCATCTGCTGATCGCTGCCATCAACCAGGCGGCGGAAGGTCAGGCGGACATTCCGCCGGTCGAAGTGATGCTGGAGGGCGCGAAGGAGCGCTTCGGCCAGTTCTTCGTCACCGCGGTCGACGAGGACGAGCGCGAGACGGAAGCTGCGATCGTCTATCTGCTCGAGACCACCGAGCGGCGGGCGCTGGAAACCCAGATCAACCAGTCGCAGAAGATGGAGATGGTCGGCCAGCTCGCCGGCGGCATCGCCCACGACTTCAACAACGTGCTCTCGGCCATCATGATGGCCAACGATTTCCTGCTGAACGCGCACAAGCCGACCGACCCGTCGTTCCAGGACATCATGCAGATCAAGCAGAACGCGACGCGCGCCGCGACGCTGGTGCGGCAACTGCTGGCGTTCTCGCGCCGCCAGACCTTGCGGCCGCAGGTGCTCGACCTCGGCGACGCGCTGTCGGATCTCACGATGCTGCTGCGCCGCCTGATCGGCGAGAAGGTCAAGCTCGACCTCGTGCACGGCCGCGACCTCTGGCCGGTCAAGGTCGACGTCTCGCAGTTCGAGCAGGTGGTCGTGAACCTCGCGGTCAACGCCCGCGATGCGATGCCGGATGGCGGCAAGCTGTCGGTGCGCACCGCCAACGTCACGTCCGATGAGGCCGCGCAGGGCGGCTACAAGGGCATGCCGGTCGCCGACTACGTCAAGATCGAGATCAGCGACACCGGCACCGGCATCCCCGCCGAGATCCGCGAGAAGATCTTCGAGCCGTTCTTCTCGACCAAGGAAGTGGGCAAGGGCACCGGCCTCGGCCTGTCCACGGTCTATGGCATCATCAAGCAGACCGGCGGCTTCATCTATGTCGACAGCGAGCTCGGCAAGGGAACCTCGTTCCAGATCTTCCTGCCGCGCCACATCGTCGTGCCCGAGGTCCAGCCGGAGCCGCAGGCCACTAACGGCGCGGCGAAGGACGCGGCACCCGCCGCCGAGGCGCCGAAGCCGCGTGCCGACCTGACCGGGCAGGGGACGATCCTGCTGGTCGAGGACGAGGAGGGCCTGCGGGCGCTGAACGCGCGCGGCCTGCGCTCGCGCGGCTACAGCGTCATCGAGGCGTCGAACGGCATCGAGGCCATGGAGGCGCTCGAGGAATGCAACGGCGAGCTCGATCTCGTGGTGTCCGACGTCGTGATGCCGGAAATGGACGGACCGACGCTGCTGAAGGTGATGCGGGAGAAGAATCCCGACATCAAGATCATCTTCGTCTCGGGCTATGCCGAGGATGCGTTCGAGAAGAGCCTGCCGGAAAACCAGCAATTCGCCTTCCTGCCGAAACCCTTCACGCTCAGCCAGCTGGTCGCGGCGGTGAAGGAAACCATGGCTCCGCAATAGGTTACCAGGGTACCCGGACAAGGCGGACAAGCGCGTTCATGCCGCGACCCAGCGCCGCAGCCGCGCGGCCTCGTGCCGCCTTCCCTTTTCGCGGGTTGTGCCCACATTACGGGCATCCCCATTCCGGGGACTGATGGGAAACAATGATGAGCTTCATGCAGCGCAAAAGCGGCCTCCTCAAGGCGATGGCCGTGGCCCTTTCCTTGGCGCTGCCGACGGTGCTCGCCGTCTCGGCGGCCGACGCCCGGATCGGCGGCGGCTCCAGCTCGGGCTCCCGCGGCACGCGCACGTTCTCCGCGCCGCCTCCGACCGCAACCGCGCCGGGATCGGCGTCGCAGTTCAATCGCACCATGTCCCAGCCGGGCCAGCCTGGCATGAACACGGCGGCGCCCGCGCGCGGCGGCCTGTTCGGCGGACGCTTCGGTGGCATGCTGGGCGGCCTCGCCGCCGGCTTCCTCGGTGCGGGCCTGTTCGGCATGCTGTTCGGCGGCGGCCTGTTCTCTGGTCTCGGCGGCTTTGCCTCGATCATCGGCCTGATCCTCCAGGTCCTGCTGGTGGTGCTGGTGGTCCGGTTCGCGATGTCCTGGTGGCAGCGCCGCAACCAGCCGGCCTATGCAGCCGGCCCGGCGCCGGGCTCCAATGACAGCCAGCAGAGCTTGCGCTCGGGCCTGAGCGGCCTCGGTGGTGGTCTCGGCAGCGGATTCGGTGGCTTCGGCGGTGGCAGCAACCAGCCGCCGCTGCAGATCCAGCCGGCCGACTACGAGGCGTTCGAGCGGCTGCTCGGCGAGATCCAGTCGGCCTGGTCGAACGAGGATGTCGGCCGCCTCCGCCTGCTGTCGACGCCCGAGATGGCCTCGTATTTCGAGCGCGACCTCGAGCAGAACCAGGCGCGCGGCGTGGTCAACAAGGTCACCGGCGTGAAGCTGCTGCAGGGCGATCTCGCCGAGTCCTGGCGCGAGGATGGTGCCGACTACGCCACGGTGGCGATGCGGTTCACGCTCGCCGACAAGACTATCGAGCGCGCCTCGGGCCGCGTGGTCGACGGCTCCGATCAGCCGCAGGAGGTCACGGAGATCTGGACCTTCCTGCGCCACCCCGGCGCCGACTGGCAGGTCTCGGCGATCCAGCAGGTCAGCTGAGCCGAGCGATAGGAACGAACATCACGCGCCGCGGAGCAATCCGCGGCGCTTTTGTTTTGCGCTGGCGGAGGCGGAATAATCCGGCCTTCGACGGGTTCCATGCTCACGAACGACATCGCGTCCAAGCGATGCGCCAACACCGTCCAACACACATCGTCCAAGAGGGAGGACATCATGACACCGCTCCGCACCATCATGATCGCGGGCGCGCTGCTCGGCGCAGCACCCGGCCTGATCGCGACCGCCTCGGCCCAGAGCGCAGAGATGAGCTTCTTCCTGACCAGCAACGGCCCCGGCAAGGGCGGCGATCTCGGCGGCCTCGCCGGCGCCGACAAGCACTGCCAGACCCTGGCGCAAGCCGCTGGAGCCGGGGCCAAGACCTGGCGCGCCTATCTCTCGACGCAGGCCGCCGATGGCCAGCCCGCGGTCAACGCGCGCGATCGCATCGGCAAGGGTCCGTGGCAGAACGCCAAGGGGGTGGTCGTCGCCAAGGACGTCGCGGACCTGCACGGCGCATCCAACAACCTCACCAAGCAGACGGCGCTGAGCGAGAAGGGCGAGGTCATCAACGGCCGCGGCGACACGCCGAACCGCCACGATGTGCTGACGGGTTCCCAGGCCGACGGAACGGCCTTTGCGGCCGGCGAGGACCGCACCTGCCGCAACTGGACGAGCTCCACGCAAGGCGCTGCGATGGTCGGCCATTCCGATCGCATCGGGCTGCGCGACGACGAGCCGTCGAGATCGTGGAACACCTCGCATCCCTCGCGCGGTCCCGACGGCGGCTGTTCCCAGGCCGATCTGAAGAGCACCGGTGGCGACGGCCTGCTATACTGCTTCGCGGCGAACTGACACCGCGCGTCCGTCTCCCTCGCATCGTATGGGCGCATCACCTCGAGGATGGCCCATGCGTTACGAGTTGTATTACTGGCCGATGATCCAGGGCCGCGGCGAATATGTCCGGCTCGCGCTGGAGGAGGCGGGCGCCTCCTATCGTGATGTGGCGCGCGAGGAGGGCATCGCGGCGATGAGCGCTATGCTGGAGGCGGACAGCGCCACGCCGCCCTTCGCGCCGCCCTTCCTGAAAGCGGGCCGCCGCGTCATCGGCCAGACCGCCAACATCCTGTTCTTCCTCGGCGGCCGCCATGGCCTCGCGCCGAAGGCCGAGGCGGGCCAGCTCTGGGTGCATCAGCTGCAGCTCACGATCACCGACTTCGTCGTCGAGATCCACGACACGCATCATCCGCTCGGCCCGACGCTCTACTACGAGGACCAGCGCGCGCCCGCCAAGAAGCGCACCGCCGAGTTCTGGAATGAACGGGTGCCGAAATTCCTCGGCTATTTCGAGCAGATCCTGGCGAAGAGCGGCGGCGCCTACGTCACCGGCCGCAAGCTGACCTATGTCGACCTGTCGCTGTTCCAGATCATCGCCGGCCTGCGCTACGCGTTCCCCAACCGGATGGCCGCGTTCGAGCCTCACATTCCCGGCCTCGTCGCGCTGCACGACCGCGTCGCCGCCAGGCCGAACATCGCAGCCTATCTGCAGAGCGAGCGCCGCATCCCCTTCAACGAGGACGGCATCTTCCGCCACTACAAGGCGCTGGATGCGTAGCACGTATGACGGCGGACGCCGAAGGCGCCGCCGTCATACGAAGTTGGCCTGAGGGTGTGGGGTCGTCAGGCGATGATGTCGACGCGCGTGCCCTGACCGGGCGGCAGCGGCGGGCGCTGCGCCTTGTTCTCGGCAGCGTTTTCGTCGCCGGTCTTGTCCGGCTTGAACGACTGCGTCTGTTGGCTCTGCGCCTGCTGCGTCTGAGGCTTGTTCGTCTCGATCGAGACCGGCGGCGGTGAGGGCGGCGCTGATGACGACGAAACGCTCGAAACGGACATGGTCCAGCTCCTCGCTTGGTGTTGGCCCGAGCGTGGCCATGTCCAGCGAAGGAAGCGTCAACCGGATCGCTCGAATTGTCTGCAACTGTGAGTGGCGGCCGCCAATAGTGAACGGCTTGCTGATGGCTTCGCAGAAACCGGCGGCACCCGGGTCCGCCGCTATTGATCCTTGCTGCGCGTGATCGTGATCGAGGATTCCGTCTTGGTCCGGGTGCAGCGCATGTCCAGCCTGCGGTAGCGGCTGGGGACGTCGTCGCCGCGGAAGATGCCGAGCCGGCGGTAGCAGCGGTTGACGCCGCGCACCATGTCGTCCTTCGGCAGCGTGAACACGATCGCCGCCGCGCTCGCCATCAGCTCGACGAAGGCCGGCGGCGGCTTGCGGTCGGTTTTCCCGAACAGCTGGTTGGAAAAATTCTTCGACGAGCAGCCGAGCGTGATCTCGCGCGCCTTCGGATGCGCGAGATAAACGGTGCCGGCCGCCGTCTGGCCGATCTTGATGCCCTCGATGCCGTTCCTGAGTTCCTTGGCGACGTCGTCGCACCGATCGGCCCGCGCCGCCTGCGGTGCGAGCATCGCGCCGAGCGCAATGAGAATGGCAAAGATGATGTTGCGGCCAAATGAACACCGGCCGTAGGACACACGAGAAGACTGCATTCAAAATACCCCCGCGCCATTGAAGCCTGCGCGCGAAGGTCATGCAAGCGCGATGCGCCGCGGCCGCACAAGATCGTCGGCCAAATTGACCGCGTGTTGACGGACCGCGGTCACGGGGCCGGGCGGCAGCGGCGCGATCGCTCGCTCAGAACCAGCAGCGGCCGGGATGCGACAGCGAAACGCCAGCGGCGCGGCGTTCGCAGTCGTTGCCGTAGGTCTGGAAGTTACAGCCGCACACCGGCATGTAGATCTTGGTGCAGAATGTCGGCTTGCGGCGGCACACGCCCATCATGTCGAACCGGCCACACTGGCCGGCCGGAAACTCGCAATACAGGCCGGCATTGCATGGGATGCCGGCAAAGCCGCCGCACGCGCGCCCGGGACCGACGGCGCCGGCGGGGCTTGGCAGCAGGGTCGTCAAGGCAAGTGCGAATGTGATGATCGCAAAGAGACCTCGTTTCATGACGCCTCCAGAGTGAAAATGAATCGTACAACAATCTCAGGTTACATAATCGATTGAGCTTGCGCAATCGATCTCGCGGTCGGATCGGGAGGCGGGCGGGTGCACTGCCGTTGGTTCGGCACGGCTGTTCTTTCCGCCCTCGACCGAAACTGCTATGATTTTGCAATGAGCAAGCCGCAGGTCAAAGATATGTTGGATCGCGTTCTGACCTGGTCGAGCGACCGGCAGGATGACGCTGCCGCAATTCTTGCGCTGATGGAGGCGCAGGATCAGGCCGGATACTATCTGACCGACGAGCAGATGCGAGAAGTCGAGCGGCGGCGCGACGACGAAGGCGCGTCCAATTTGACGTTGAACGAATTCAACGCGCGCATCGACAGCTTGATCAGTAAATGAAGGTTTTGATCCGCGAAGCTGCCGTCGCCGATCTGGGGGCGATCTTCGCTTGGATCTCTCACGACAGCCCCAAGGCGGCCGCCGCGGTAGTTGGACGTATTCGTGCGCGGATCAATCAACTCGGGCGGCCGGGGCTTGCTCGCATCGGACGGCCCGGCCTGGTCCGCGGAACCAGAGAACTGCTGGAAGGGCCATATATCGTCGTCTATGAAGTCGACGAAGCCGCTCAGCACATCGTGGTGCTTGCGATCGTTCATGGTGCGCGAGATCGCCAAGGCTGATTACGGGTAAGTGCTGCCGCATCCCGAAAGGGGGGTCTTCAGACCAAAGGTGGCATGGTCCCGCCCCGGAACGGCCATGCCGAACCATATGTTGCGCCCCGGCGCCAGGGTGATATCAGACCTGTCAAGACCGCTTTGGGCGGCCGCTTTTAGAACCCCTGCGAGATTCGCCATGAATGCGCCCACCGCTTTCCCCGACCAGTCCAAGCCCGTCCCGCCCTACAAGCACACGCCGCTGTTTCCGCTCGGGCCGGACACCACGCCCTACAAGAAGATCACGACCGAGGGCGTGCGGGTCGAGAAGGTGCTGGGACGCGACATGCTGGTGGTGTCGCGCGAGGCGCTGCGGACGCTGTCGGAAGCAGCGTTCGGTGAGATCAACCACTTCCTGCGCCCCGGGCATCTGAAGCAGCTGCGCAGCATCCTCGACGATGCCGAGGCCAGCCCGAACGACAAATTCGTCGCGCTCGACTTCCTGAAGAACGCCAACATCTCCGCCGGCGGCGTGCTGCCGATGTGCCAGGATACCGGCACCGCCATCATCATGGGCAAGAAGGGCTGCAACGTCATCACCGATGGTGACGACGAGGCCGCGCTCAGCGAAGGCGCCCGCGACGCATACTTGCGCCGTAACCTGCGCTACTCGCAGGTCGCGCCGCTCTCGATGTACGAGGAAAAGAACACCGCCAACAACATGCCGGCGCAGACCGAGATCTATGCCGAGGGCGAGGACGCCTACAAGTTCATGTTCATGGCCAAGGGCGGCGGCTCGGCCAATAAGAGCTTTCTGTTCCAGGCGACGCCCTCGGTGCTGACCAAGGACAGGCTGCTGGCGTTCCTGAAGGAGAAGATCCTGACGCTCGGCACCGCCGCGTGCCCGCCTTATCACCTCGCCATCGTCATCGGCGGCACCTCGGCCGAGCTGTGCATGAAGACGGTGAAGCTCGCCTCCGCGCGCTATCTCGACGCGCTGCCGACCCACGGCTCCGCCGATGGCAACGCCTTCCGCGACGTCGAGATGGAGCAGGAAATCCACAAGATGACGCAGTCGCTCGGCGTCGGCGCGCAGTTCGGCGGCAAGTATTTCTGCCACGACGTCCGCGTCATCCGCATGCCGCGCCACGGCGCAAGCTTGCCGATCGGTCTCGGCGTGTCGTGCTCGGCCGACCGCCAGGTGCTCGGCAAGATCACCAAGGACGGCGTCTATCTCGAGGAGCTCGAGCATCACCCGGCGCAGTATTTGCCGGAGGTCGAGCAGGCGCTCGGCGGCGAGGTCGTGAAGATCGATCTGAACCAGCCGATGAAGGACATCCTCGCCACGCTGTCGAAGAACCCGATCAAGACCCGGCTGTCGCTGACCGGCACCATGATCGTCGCCCGCGACGCCGCGCATGCCAAGCTGCGCGAGCGCCTCGACCGTGGCGAGCCGCTGCCGGACTACTTCAAGAACCATCCGGTCTACTACGCCGGTCCGGCCAAGACCCCCGACGGCTACGCCTCCGGCGCCTTTGGTCCGACCACGGCGGGCCGCATGGATTCTTTCGTCGATCAGTTCCAGGCCGCCGGCGGCTCGATGGTGATGGTCGCCAAAGGCAACCGCGCCCCGGCCGTGCGCGAAGCCTGCAAGAAGCACGGCGGCTTCTATCTCGGCTCGATCGGCGGCGCCGCGGCGAACCTCGCCGAGCACTGCATCAAGAAGGTCGAGGTCGTCGAATATCCCGAGCTCGGCATGGAAGCCATCTGGCGCATCGAGGTCGTCGACTTCCCGGCTTTCATCATCATCGACGACAAGGGCAACGACTTCTTCAAGGAGCTGAACCTCGGCTGAGGCGAGGCTCGGGTGCGTTTTTTTGCAGCGGCCGGGAGCGATCCCGGCCGTTGGCGTGTGGGGCAGGGCGGCGCGTCATGTCTACTCGTTGATGGCTTCAGCCGGGTTGGAGCCAGAAACTCGCGGCAAGGACGGTGCGCTCCCCTCCCCCTTGCGGGGAGGGGTCGGGGGTGGGGGTCCAAGAATTTCATTCTATCATTGGGCACACACATACGCGCTTACGATCTGGCTCTTACGACGATGTCTCGGATGGCAAGAGAGGACTGGCCTTCATGGGCGTCAGCGTCCGGAGACCCCCACCCCCGACCCCTCCCCGCAAGGGGGAGGGGAGCGCACGGTCCAAACCGGCTACATAGGTGACAGAACAAACCGACGACATGGGTGACAGGTTGAGGTGATCGGCAGGAGGACTTGCCGATGGGCTGGAAGGAAACCTGCGCTGTGGACGAACGGATGCGTTTTGTGTTGGCAGTTGAAGCGGGAGAGAAGTCGTTTGCGGCACTCTGTCGGGAGTTCGGGATCAGCCGGCAGCAGGGCTACAAGTGGTGGCACCGCTACCAGGAGGAGGGTTTGGAGGGTCTGTTCGACAGGTCCCGAGCGCCTTTGCACCACCCCCAAGCAATCTCCGGGAAGATCGCCGAGTTCTGCCTCGAAGTCCGACGGGCTCATCCGACCTGGGGACCAGCGAAGGTACGCGCCTTTCTCGAGCGGAAGCGGCCCAGCACGACGTGGCCCGCGGCCAGCACGATCGGAGCGCTGTTTGACCGCGAGGGTCTCACGGTGAAGCGGAAGATTCGTCGACGCAGCCCTCCTTCGAGCTTTCCATTTGCCGATTGCGAGCAAGCCAACGATGTCTGGTGCATCGACTTCAAGGGCTGGTTTCTGACTGCGGATGGCACCCGTTGCGAACCGCTCACGCTGACGGACGCAGAGAGCCGCTGTCTGCTGCGGTGCCTGCCGTTGCAGCGTACCGACGGTGAGCATGTTTGGCCCGTGCTGGATGCGGCATTCCGTGAATTTGGCCTGCCGCTGAGGATGCGCTCGGACAATGGCGCACCCTTCGCATCACAGGGGGCGGGCGGGTTGTCGCGGCTATCGGTGAAGCTGATCAAGGCCGGCGTCACACCGGAGCGCATCACGCCCGGCAAGCCGCAGCAGAACGGCCGCCATGAACGTATGCATCTGACGTTGTTGCAGGACACCGCGAAGCCGCCGGCCCGGACGTTGCGCGAGCAGATCAAGCGCTTCCAGAGCTTCCAGCGCATCTTCAACGAAGAACGGCCGCACGAGGCTCTCGACAACGCAACGCCAGCCGATCGCTATCGTCCCTCGCCGCGCGCCTATCATGGCGTGCTGCGCTCACCCGAATACGAAGCGGATAGGGACGTCCGGCGTGTTCGCCACAATGGCGAGATCAGGTGGGGCGGCGAAACGATCTACATCAACCAGGCACTCGCGGGTGAGCCCGTCGGCCTCTCGGAAACCGAGGCGGGCTGGACTGTGAGCTATGGACCCGTCCTGCTCGGCACCATCGATCCAAAGAGGCATCAGCTCAGGCCGCCGAAGCGAAAGCGCCGTGGACTTGTGGACAACGCTACGCGTTGCCCACAGGGTCCACAGCAGCAAAAGCAGCAAAGGACACAAGAATTGAAGATCTGAACAAAACGAGAATTGTGTCAACTATGTCGTCGGTCAGATCTGTCACCTATGTCCCCGGTTGCTCAGCACTGCCGTCGTGGTGAGCGGCCAGGCCCGACGTCGACTAGTTGAGTTTACGGCGCCATGACGAATAGGTAGTCCGATGGACGCATCGGGAGTTCAACGCCATGCACCCCCACCGCATCCTCGGTCTCGACGGCTTCTCACGCGGCTGGGTCGCTGTCGCGATCGAAGGCGACAGGCGCAGCATCAGCTTCCCCGCTGACATCGCCACCGCCCTCGCATCCGCCTTCACCCGCGCCGCCATCGACATCCCGATCGGCATGACCGACGACGGCACCCGCGCCTGCGATCTGCTCGCGCGCGACAAGCTCGCGCCGCACCGCTCCCGCGTGTTCACCGGTGCGCGGCGCTGGCTGTGGGAGAACTACACCGATCCGGATGAAGCGAACCTCGAAGCCACACGTCGCGGCCAGCCGCGCGCCTCGCGGCAGCTCTGGCATCTCGGCCGCAAGATCATGGAGGTCGATGCCTTCGTCCGCGCGCATCGCGACCGCGACATCCGCGAGGCGCACCCGGAGCTGGTGTTCCTGCGCCTCAACGGCGCGCCGCTGCCGTCGAAGAAGACGGAGCAGGGGGCCAGGCTGCGGCGCGACCTGTTGGTTGCCGCGGGCTTCGCGTCCATCGACGACTGGCTGACCCATGCCCGCCGCGGCACCGGCGCCAAGCCCGACGACGTGCTCGACGCCTGCGCGGTGGCGCTCGCTGCCCGCGATGGCGCCGGCTGCGTGCCGGAGGGCGAGCCGCCGCGCGATGCGCATGAGGTGGCGATGCAGATTTGGTTCTGAGTTAGTGGACACTGGCGCGGCCACGCTCTCCGCCGTCATTCCGGGGCGGCGCGCGCAGCGCGGCGAGCCCGGAATCCATCAGGCCGCGCGCACTGCCGCCAAATGGATTCCGGGCTCGTGCCTCCGCCTTCGCTCTTCGAGCTGTGGCGGACGCACGCCCCGGAATGACGGCGGAGGGGTCGTCGCGCCCGTCAGATCAAACCTCACGCGGGCGATGCGCGAGTCTTTTCCGAAAAATAAAAATCACTTGCCAATTTTCGGAAATCATGATTATCTTCCCGCATCCCGTCCCACCGAAGGGGCGTTGCGCGCGATCGTCACGACACGCGGGGCGGGGAGCGGTGGCCGCGATCATGTCGCAGCGTGTCCTCGGATGCGCGGACGAACGGCATGGCGCGGACGTGAAGTCGCAGCGTGCTGACACCCCGATGCTGGTGTCCCCTGCGGCAATGCGCAAGCATTGTCGCGGCATGGTGGCCAACAAGCCCGGCGCACCAGGCAGACTGCGTATAAGCGTGAAGACCACCGCGCAGGGAAGGCCGGGCGTTGTCCGGCTGCACCTGTGGTACCTGCCG
Organism: Bradyrhizobium sp. HKCCYLS3077; assembly: GCF_051167555.1. Classification (NCBI taxonomy): domain Bacteria; kingdom Pseudomonadati; phylum Pseudomonadota; class Alphaproteobacteria; order Hyphomicrobiales; family Nitrobacteraceae; genus Bradyrhizobium; species Bradyrhizobium sp. HKCCYLS3077. The sequence goes on from NZ_JBNPTH010000002.1 coordinate 996,020, forward strand.
CCTGCATTCTTTCTCGCAGGCGGGCCGCAGGCGTCAGCCGACGCCTGGCCTTCCCTGCGCCCTTCGCCTTCGTCGAGGGCCACGCCGATGCATCACTCGGGCGTCATTCGCTGCGGGAATGCGGACGCTTGTCCAGGTTGTTTGAAATGTGAAGCGGAAATGCCGGCGGCACAGAACAGCGTCGTCCCGGGCAAGCTACGAGCGCGCGACAGCGCGATCGTGGCGCCGACCCGGGACCCATACTCCGCGGCGGATGTGAGAAGGCAAAATGCCAATGGCCAGCGTGCCTCGAACCGCTCCCTGGGGGTATGGGTCCCGGCGTTCGCCGGGACGACAACGGTGGGTTGGAGGCCGGCGGCGTCTCGCCGTAGACGAGGTTGCCTAGGGTGAGCAAAGCGGCTGCCCGAAGGGCGGTCGCGTGCCCACCGTCTTTCGGCGCATTCGGAGACAATGATGGGCACGGCGCGCGCGCCATCTCGCCCGATCAGGCAGCTTGGCGCGCCTTTGCCCGCCCTACAAAGCGCGGCTTAGCCGCGCGCGCCGGTGAAGGGGAAGCTGCCCATGAAGCCGATGCCCATTTCGCCGGAGATGGTGTCGCCGGCGACCTTGCCCTTGAAGTCGAGCGTCAGCGGCATCGGGCTCGTGATCGAGACCTTCCAGGAAACGTCGTCGCCATTGACGGTGCCGTCGAAGATCTCGGCGGAATCGCCTTCGGCCGCCTGGGTGCCGGTCAGCGTGGAGCCTGAACTCTTCAGGCTCAGGGTCGCGCTGCGCTCGCCCATCGGCGTGTTCAAGGTCAGATTCCAGTTGCCGTCCACAGCCATCGATCGTTCTCCTGGCGTTGCCATCCCGGGCCCCGAAGCAGCCTATGAGGGGGCCTTCGGCCGCCCCTATAGCGCATCTTCGCTGATAAGCCCAATGCGGCGATCAGGCCCGCGCCGCCCGCAGGCGGCTGGCGATCACGAAACGGAAGGCGATGAATTGCAGCGCGAACGCCGCGACCTTGGCGGCGGCGGTGAGTCCCATGTAGATCGCCCACAGCTTGACGTCGCCGGTCATCGCCACGCCGATCGTGCCGAGGCCGAGCGCGAACATCAGCGCCGCCCAGGCATAGCCGGCCACGGTGACGTATTCGGGAATGGTCTCCGCCACCATCGGCGGAACATAGCGCAGCATCCAGCCGCGCTTGAGCATGATCAGGCCGATCGCAAAATGCCCGATGGCCGGCTTGGCGAACATGAAGCGGGGATCGTTGGTGAGCAGCGTGACGCTGCCGAGCACCACGACCAAGGCGATGCTGGCATAGGCCATGAAGCCGAGGCTGTGGCCCTTGATTCGAGCCCAGACCACCTGGACGATGGCGACGGTGACGGCGCTTGCGGTCGCCAGCACGACGTCGTCGGTGGCGAGGTAGAGAATGAAGAAGACCGCGGCGGAGAGAAAATCTGCGGTCAGCCTCACGAATACGTCTTTCACGCCTGTCTCCCTGGAGAGCAACACTTATCGATCTTGGCCGGACATTGCGGCGGCAGTCTGCGCAGCGATGTCCTTTGTCCTACGATACTCAGGATACCAGCGCGTGAAATAAAGTGCACTGTTGCGGGCAGCGAAGGCAATGGCGAGGCCGGTCCAATAGGGCAGGCCGGGGACATAGAGCGTCATCAGGTTGCCGACGATCATCAACAGCGCCGACGCCGTCCAGGCGCCGGTGATGATGTAATTGGCGCGCAGAAAGCCCGGAATTGCCGCGGTTTCCGGCGGCACCACCTCCAGCGCATATTGCAGCGTGAACGGCCTGCGCAGCACGATCGAGCCGAGCGACAGCGCGAAAATGCCGCAGTCGACCGCAAGCCGCACCGCCGAGGTGCTCATGGCCGGCTCGATGGCGGTGAGGTAGGCGGCTACAGCCGCGAAGATCGCGGCCGAGCCGAGTCCCAGAATCTTGATCGACCGTCCCTTGGCGATGTCCAGCGCGACGATCGCCAGACACAGTCCGGCGCCGACCAGCAGGCTGAGCGTGGCGGAGACCATCATCATCAGCGCGGCGTAGACGCCGTACGGCGCAAGAATCAGGAACAGGGTCATCGACGGCTCCTCCCGAGCCAATCTTTACAGTGACAAGATGACCCTAGGGGGTGACGGTGAGGCGGTCAAGCTGAATCTTGACAGTGTCAAAATAACGTGAGGCCCGGTTGAATGGAGGCTCTGTCGATGATCTCAGGCTCCGACCCAATTGCCGTGGAAGCCGTCGGGCACGCGATGACCGAGATGGACCAATGCGACGGGACCGCTGCCGATGTCGGTGGCGTTGAACACGGCGAGGTCGCTGGTGTTGGTCGCAGCGCGCCAGACCACGCTGAGCAGCCAGCCGTCGGCTTCGGCGGCGTCGGCGCTGCGCGGGACGAACACCGGCTCGGACAGGGTGTCGCCGTCCGGCAGCAGATGCGTGGCGCGCCGCGTGCCGGCGCCGTCGACATGCGCAAGGCCGGAGAGGGCGCCGAACAACGGCCCGTCCGGGTTGGCGCAGGCGTACCAGCCATGGCGGTTCGCGAGCCCGGCCCTGCGGTCGTCGATGCGCGGGAATTCGCCGGTGAGATCGTCGAGATAGGTCTGCGTGAAGCGGTCGCTGTTGCCGGCGATGTCGAAGCTCCAGCGGCACAGCCGCGCGACGGCTTTCGTCGGATCGGTCGGCCGGCCGTCGGGATGCGGAAACAGCGGCGCCTCCTCGAACTGCATCACGTCGGCTGTGATGCGGTCACCGTCGTCCCAGGCATTCATGATGTGGAAGACGTAGCAGGCATCGCCGCGAAACCAGACGATGTCCTTGACGTCGCCGCCGCGCCTCATGACGCCGACATAGGCGCCCTTGTCGGGCTCCCAGGCGTAAGGCGGCTTGCCGGACATCGCGCGCTCCAGGCTGCCGGTGAGCGGCAGGATCGGAAACAGCACGTGGTTCGCGGTGACGATGAAGTCATGCACCATGCTGGCATAGGGCGCCTCGAAGCGGCTGAGGCGTGTAAGCGTGCCGCCGGCATCGACGGTGCCGTAGGTCAGGGCGGGCGTGAGCGGACCGCTCGCGTTGTAGCCGAAGAACAGCAATTCGCCTGTGACCGGATCGGTCTTCGGATGCGCGGTGAAGGCGCCGCGCAGGCGGCCGCCGAAATCCTGATAGCCTTTGGTTGCGAGTGTGCCGGGCTCGATCTCGGTGGGCAGGTGCGCCTCTTCGAGCGCGAGCAGCTTGCCCGCATGGCAAATGATGTTGGTGTTGGCGACGCCGCCGTCGGTCACATCGGCCGGCGCATCGGCGAGCCGGCGGCCGAAGCCGCCAAACAGCGCGCGGCCGGCCTTGCGCTCGGCCTCGAATTTCGGCGTGCGGACCCAGCGGTTGCGATAGGAGGCGCGGCCGTTCTCGATATGGAAGGCGTGCAGCATGCCGTCGCCGACGAACCAGTGAGCGCCGGGCGAGTCGAATTGCGGGTTCGGGCCGTTGCGATACAGCGTGCCGTTGAGCTCGCGCGGCAGTTCGCCGGTGATCTTGAGAAACGGCGCGTCGCACTCGAACGGGATCGGCGCGATGTTGTCGCGCCGCGTATGGCGCTGGGCCGTGCTCTGCAACTGGATGGTCATGGCGCGTCCTTCCTCCGGTTCTTGCAGTTATCTTTACGATGTCAAGATAAAGCTACTGACAGGGCAGAGGCAGGTCAAGTCGAATCTTTACGCTGTCAAAATTGTTTGTATAAGGAGATTCATGACCACGAAGATCGATCAGGCGCGGGCGCAGCGCCGCCGAATAGCGACAGAACAGGTCCGGACGCGAACGCGCCGTACGTCGAGCCCGGGCGAGCAGGGCGCGCCCTATCATCATGGCGCGCTGCGCGATGCGCTGCTCGAAGCGGCCGAGCGCGTGCTGGAGCGCGACGGGCTCGCCGGACTGACGTTGCGGGCGGTGGCGCGCGAGGCCGGTGTGTCGCATGCGGCGCCGACGCATCATTTCGGCGATCTCACCGGCCTCGTCAGCGAACTCGCGGCGATCGGCTTCACGCGCTTCAACGCGGCCATGAAGGCGGCGGGCGAGCAGCCGGGCACGCCGATCGAGCGCGCGATGGGGCGGGCGCGCGCCTATGTCGCTTACGCCCAGGCCAATCCCGGCATGTACGGGCTGATGTTCCGGACCGAGCGGCTCGATTATTCCCGGCCTTCGCTGCACGAAGCGGCGGAAGCCTCGTTCGCCGGCCTCGCCGGTTCGGTGGCGTCGCGAGGCGAAGGCCATGTGGGCGACGAGGAATTGTCGCTCGAACAATCCGCCGCCATCGCACGCGCCTGGTCGCTTGTGCACGGCTATACGATGCTGCTGCTCGATGGCCGTCTCGCCGACATCCTGCGCCGCTCGCCCGCGGGCACGACGGCCGAGTCGCTGTTGGAGGCGATGCTGCGTGCCACGGTACCGAAGCTGCCGCCGGGCGCGTAGCTCGACGCAGCGGAAACCGGGGCAGGGGTCATGCGTTGGTGGCGCATGGCACGAACACCCCGCGCTCCCTGGAGCAAGGCCAACCCGCGCAAGCGCGCGCGCAAGGCCTCCACCCATCTGACGCCGGCCGAGAAGGCCAAGGCCAAGGCGCGCGCCAAGCGCGCCGGCCGGCGCTATCCGAATCTGGTCGACAACATGCGCGTCGCCGCCAAGAAGGCCGCGAAGACCAAGACCAGCGGTCGCAAGCGCACCGCGAAGTCGAAGACAGCGAAGACGACGCGCGCGGCAGCGTCGTCCAAGAAGCACACCGCGAAGCGGGCGACAAAGCGCAGCACAGGCCGCTCCGGGGCACGCAAGACGAAGCGCAAGACAGCGAGCCGCGCGCGCGAGAAAGATCCGCGCGGCGGACTGACGGCAGCCGGGCGGAAGGCCTTCGCGAAGCGCGACGGCGCGCATCTCAAGCCGGGCGTCACCAAGAAGGCATCCGAAATGACGCCGCAGGAGATGCGCCGCAAGGGCAGCTGGGCGGTGCGGTTCTACGGGCGCGAGAAGTTGCCGCCGCTGGTCGATGCCGACGGACAGCCGACGCGGCTTGCGCTGTCGGCGCATGCCTGGGGCGAGCCGGTGCCGCGGACCGTCGCGGCGGCCCGCCGGATCGCTGCGAAAGGCGAGCGGCTGCTCGCCCGCTATCACCGGCTCAAGGACAAGCGTGCCTGACTCACGAAGGGCTAGCGCTTTGGGAGCGCCAGATCGACGGCGCGGCCGCGGTTGCCTGCGACCTTCACCTTGTCCTTGCCGCAGGCGAAGCCGCGCGCGCTCTCGTCCGCCACCTGCCGCGCCAGTTCGTTGGCGTTGGGATTGGCGGCGGCATCGATATAGGCGACGTGGCACACTGGGCCCGGCGGCAGTCGCGTCACGATCAGCATCGGCTTGTTGGTCGGACCCGCCTTGCCCTGGTCGTCATTGTCAGCGATCTGCCAGCGCTGGATGATCGCGAACGGCTTGCCGTCGGCCATCCGCCATTCGATCGTGGGGCCGGCCGAGTTGAACGGCCCAAAGAAGGTCTCCGTGGCCGGCTCCTTGGCAGCGGCACGGGCGTTGCGACCGACCGAGACGGTCTGGCGCAGATCATCCTCGTTGACGAGGACGATCAGGCCGTCCTTGCCGGTACAGGTCTGGGTCGAACTGTCCCCCTCGGGCTTGCCGACCGTACGGCAATCCTTCTCCGCCGCGGACGTGTAGGCGCTCGCGATGGTCTCGGCCGCGGCCTGGTTCATCCACACGCTGCAAAACATGACTCCAGCACTGATTCGCAGCGTCGCGCCGATCGTGAGACATTCGGACATGTGTTGGCTCGTGAAGTCAGGAACTCGTCGAGCAGTCGACGCTGCAAGCTGGGGACGGCGCGCCGCAGCGGTCGGAAACACCTGACAGCGCCGCGATTTTATCCTAGAACGGCCCCCTCGCGAGGTCCATCTCAACTCATCGCTCATGCCTGTCATCCCGCCGTCCAAACCCTATCGCATCGGCCGCTCCAAGACGGGGCTCGGCCTGTTCGCCACCCAGCCGATCAAGAAGGGCACCAAGATCATCCGTTATTTCGGTCCCTTGCTGGACTCGAAAAAGGCGGAAGAAGACGCGATCGAGAACAAATATCTGTTCGAGCTCGACAAGCGCTGGACCATCGACGGCTCGATCCGCGAGAACGTCGCCCGCTACATCAATCACTCCTGCAAGCCGAACGCCGAGTCCGACGTCAAGCCGCGCAAGAAGAAGATCTTCATCCGGGCGATCAAGAACATCGCGCCGGGCGACGAGATCAACTACGATTACGGCACGGACTATTTCAAAGCCTATCTGAAGCCGATCGGCTGCAAGTGCGAGGCCTGCGAGAAGAAGCGGGCGAAGAAGAAGGCCGAGGCGCGTGCCGAGCGGGCGCAGGAGAAGGCCAAGGAAAAGGCCAAGGACGCGCGCAAGGCCGAGAAGAAGTCCCGGAAAGAGTCGGAGAAGCTCGCCAAGGACAAGGCCAAGCAGCGGGCGAAGGCCAAGGCCAGCATGGACAAGGCGGCCAAGAGCCGCGGCAAAACTCGTGGCAAGACCAAGCGCGCCGCAGGCGGTCTCACCAAGCGTCCCAAGACCAAGTCCAGCACCGCGAAAGCGGCCTGATCCCGCTTGCGGGGGTTGCCGGCCCGTCAGGGCCGTCTGGCAAAAGCCAGCGTCGTCCAGCTCACTCCAGCGGCCTGGTTCGCAGCGCCCACCGATGCAGTCTGACGGTTGAGCTCGAGGTCCAGGCCGAGCTGTCGCATCGGCGCAACGACCGCCGCCGCATCGACCTCGAACATTCGGCGGCCCGGCGGGATCGGTCCGTGCCGCAAAGTCATGATCAGCGTGCCGCGCGGCGCGACCTGCGTCGCGATGTTGGGAAGCGCGCGTCGCCGCTGCGCGTCGTCGAGATGCATGAGGACGGCCGTCAACATGACGAGATCGAACTGCTCGCCACGGGCGGACAGCGCCGCAAGGTCGGGCAGGCTGTCATCGATCCAGGTGATGGCCGGCGAGGCATGAAGCCGCATCGCGCGAATTCGCAGCGCCTCAGTCGGCTCGACAGCGACCACTCGATGTCCAAGGCCTGCCAACCAGGCAGCGTCGCGCCCGGTCCCCGCGCCGATGTCGAGCACGCGGGCGGGCGTCCTCGGCAGCAGATGAAGCACCGCCGCGTGCACCTGTTGCGGCGGAATGTTTTCGTAGCGCACGAACAACTGATCGGCCTCGGCGGCGTAGCCTTCCGTTCCGCTGACCTGCGGCTGCATCGCTGCGATCTCCTGTCGATGCGCGACTATGCAGGAGATACGCCGGGCACGCATGTCCTCATTTCGGTTCGGAGGCGAGCGCCTGGCCGGTCGATACGGCCGGCCGGCGCTCACCACCGATCGGCCTCAGGCCGCGACCGCGCCGGCGCTGCGGCGCAGGCCCATATACTGCAGCTCGGCGAACACGCCGGTGCCGACCGCCTGCGCCGCGATGAAGATCTCGCCCAGGACGTTCGGCGTGACGAGGCCGGAGAACAACAGCGCGATGCTGCCGACCGTCCATGCGGCATTGCCGGCGATCACCAGCATGACCAACGGCTTTGCGACTGTTGCGCGCGTGCCGAGCCAGCCGACGAAGCCTGCATAGACGATGAGGAACAGGCCGGTCTCCCGCAGCAGCGCCTCGGGCAGTTGCATCAGCGCAGCGAGCGGCGATGTATCGAAGGTCAGCGCGAGTCCGGCGACACCGCTGAACACGGCATCGGCGATGAGGGCGCGGCGGAGCAGGGTGGACGAGGTGATCATGTCGGGTCTCCTTCGTTTGGGGCGGTGGACGGTTCAACGGAACCAGGCGAGGAGTTGACGGCGCAGGCGCGCCGGGCGCAGCGAGCGTGCGGCCCGGCTCTCGATCTCGGTGACCTGCGCGAAGACGAGGCTGCCGGTGACGTGCAGCAGCGGCTCCGGCAGGTTGAGCGAGCGCGCCAGGAGCGAGGTCGCAAGTCCCGCCATCCAGCGGCTGACGGCGCCGAATGGAAAGGTCGTGGACTTGCGCGGTCTGCTCATCGGTCATCTCCTGTGGTGATGACGATGGCCCGGCGGAGGAGGCATTTCGATTACCTCGCACGTCATGGTGGCGCTGACGTCTGCGTGATAGGTCTCCGTCCATGACACAGCTCGCTTCGGCGCGCGCCGACCGCGCCAAACCCGTTCATGTCGGCGAGCATCTGCGGCAGTGGCGGCAGCGCCGCCATCTCAGCCAGCTCGACCTCGCGCTGGACGCGGAGATCTCGGCGCGACATCTGAGCTTCGTGGAGACCGGCCGCGCCGCGCCGTCGCGCGATATGGTCCTCAAGCTGGCGGAGCGATTGGACGTGCCCCTGCGTGAACGCAACGTGCTGCTGGTCGCCGCGGGCTACGCGCCGGCGTTCCAGCAGCGCTCCCTCGACGATCCCGCGCTCAAGGCGGCGCGCGAGGCGATGAACCTTGTGCTCAAGGCGCATGAGCCGAACCCTGCGCTCGCGGTCGATCGTCATTGGAACCTCGTTGCGGCCAACCGCATGATTGCGCCGCTGCTCGCGGGCATTCCGGAGCGGCTGCTCGCGCCGCCGCTCAACGTGCTGCGGGTGGCGCTGCATCCTGACGGGCTCGCCTCACGCACCGTCAATCTCGCAGAGTGGGGCGGACATCTGCTGGAGCGATTGCACCGGCAATGCGAGGCCACCGCCGATGCCGAGTTGCTGAAACTGTATCAGGAGTTGAAATCCTATCCGGTGCCGGCGCGATCCGCGCCGCTCGCGGCCGACAGCGTCGCGATCCCGTTCCGGCTGCGGATGGGCGATGATGTCCTGAGCTTCTTCTCGACGACCATGGTGTTCGGCACGCCCGTCGACATCACGCTGTCGGAGCTGGCGCTGGAGACCTTCTTCCCGGCCGATGAGCTCACCGCCGGCAGGCTGAAGGAGATGGTTACCCCGCCGTGACTCCCGCTTGTCCTGGCCGCGTATGGCCTTATCTTGGGTGAACCGCACGCCAAACTCGGAGCGAGGCATGAGCACCTTGAAGCCGCTGATCATCGACGTCGTGTCCGACGTCGTCTGCCCTTGGTGCTATATCGGCAAGCGCCGGATCGAGGAGGCGCTGAAGCTCGTGCCGGACGTCCCGGTCGCGTTGAACTACCGGCCGTTCTTCCTCAATCCCTGGGTGCCGCGCGAGGGCATCAGCCGCGAGCAGTATCTGACGACGAAGTTCGGTTCGGTCGAGGCCTACAAGGGCATCGCGGGCCGCGTGGTCGCGGCCGCCGAGCAGGAGGGGCTGAGCTACCGGCCGGATCTGGTCGCGCGCCAGCCCAACACGATCGATTGCCACCGGTTGATCCGCTGGGCCGGCGAGATCGGCAAGGCGCCGGAGATGAAGCAGCGGCTGATGGAATTGTACTTCCGCGACGGCGGCGATCTCACCGACACCGAGGTGCTGGTGCAGGCGGCCGCGGATATCGGGCTCAATCCTGATGTCGTCCGCAAGATGCTGGGGACCGACGAGGACGTCGAACTTGTGTCGGCCCAGGCCCAGGAGGCGGCGGAGAAGGGCATCTCCGGCGTGCCGACCTACGTCTTCGCGCAGAAATACGCGGTGTCCGGCGCGCAGGACCCGCAGATGCTGGCGCGCGCCATCCGGCAGGTGTCGGCCGAGGTCAATGCCGAGGCGGCCGAGTAGCGGCCCGGCCTTTTCGCAGGGCGCGGAGCAGATGCACCCCGCGACGCGCCAGCGCCAATCCTTCGCGGCGCGCGGCCAGCGCGGCGTGAACGAGTTCGACGGCGGCATCGCGCCGATGCAGCGGGATCAGCACGTCACCGATCGCCAGGCGGCCGCGCCAGATCGGATTGATCATCGGATGATCGGGGCCGGCGGTGGAATCCGCCGAACGGATCGCGGGATCGCTGCAGAGATGGCGCGTCAGATCCAGCGTCAGCTGGACGCCGGGCGAGTATTTCGCGAAGCGCTCGTCGACGCCGAGCTTGAAGAAGAACGCGCGGCTGCGATGGCGCAGCACGACGCCCGCGGCCACGGCGGTGTTGCCCGCGCGCAGACTGATGATCTCGCAGGCACCCTCCTGCGCGAGCGCCGGCACCGCGCGGCGGATGAACGCCGCGTCGCCGTCGTGCTGGATCAGCGCCGTGCCGCGCTGTCCCTTCCAGCCGCCGGCCTCGAGCGCGAGAAATGTCTCGAGCGCAGCAGCGGCTTCATCGGGCGCGCGCGCGACCTCGAACCTGATCTCGCCATGCTCGGCCAGCCGATGACGCTGCCTGCGCAGCTCCTTCATCTTCTTGGCCCCTAGCGCCTCCTGCAGCACCGTCTCCCCATCTCCCGTCGCATCGAGCAACGCCCGCTCGTAGGATTGCAGGACTCGCGGGCGCAGGCCGTCGCGGCGCAGTACGGCGTCGAAGGCCTGCATGACCGGGCCGGCGATGGACATGTCGCGCAGCAGGAGGGCACGTGCGCCGGTGCGCCGGGCCGCGGCGAGCAGGTGCGCTGCCGTCACCTCCGCACTGTCGGCGTCAAGCAGCGGCGTGCACAGGGTGCCATAGGGATGGCCGCTGGCGAGAGCGGGCAGCGGCAGCCGGTAGGCGCGCCACAACGAGGTGACCGGCATCAGGCCGATCAGGCGCGACGGCTCGTCCGTGTCGAAGGCGCACAGCGCCGAGGTGCCGGTGCGGCCGCGGGCCGAGGCATTCACCGCGCGTTCCCAGCCCGGCAGATAGTAGCCGTTGGGTTCGAGCGCGCGGTCGGCCAGATCGCGCCAGGCCTGCTCGGAGGCACTTTCGAGCGGCACCAGGCCGCGCACGAGCGGCTCCGTGTGCCGCTCCCTGATGTTGGTCGAAGCAGGCCCAATTGCGCGATCGATGATGTCTGCCACGTCCCGAAGTCCCCTGGCGGCGCGCGATTGCGCGCGCGGCGTGCGGCAGAGACTAGCGCAAAGCCCACAAGAGACGCTTGTCGCCGCCCGACAATTCGAGCCGTTGCGTTAACGGCCCGTTCAGCACGTCGGCATTCAGCGGATGAGCGCTACCTCGCGGAAGGCGCCGATCAACGGCTTTTCGAGCTTGCCCTCCATGCTCTGGAGAATCTCGTAGGCCTTCTCGCGCGCCATCACCGGCTTGTAGCTGCGATACTCGATCAGCGCCGAGAAGATGTCGGAGATGGTGAGGATGCGCGTCAGGTCGGGAATGTTGTTGGCCATCAACCCGTCCGGATAACCGCTGCCATCGAGAAATTCGTGATGATGGCGCACAGCCTTCAGCACTTCCTCGGTGATCGCGGTGTTGTCCTTCAGCGCTTCGTAGCCGGCCGCCGGATGGGTTTCGACGAGCGCGCGTTCCTTGCCATCGAGCTTGCCCGGCTTGTCGAGGACGGCGAGCGGAATCCTGGCCTTGCCGATGTCGTGAAACATCGCGGCCATGTAGAGCCGCTCGAGATCGGTGCTGTTGACGCCGAGGCTCAGGCCGAAATCGACCGTGACGCCGGTGACCAGCAGGCAATGCTGATAGGTGCCTTCATGATGGCGGCGCACGGTGGCCAGCCAGTCGGAGAGGCCGTTTTCCGCGATGCAATCGGCGATCCGCTTGCCGGCGCGGCGCGTCTCCTCGATGTCGATCTCCGCACCGCCCAGGACCGCCGCAAACATCGACGCGATGCAGCCCGCACCCGTAAACGCGGCCTGGCGGTCGTCCGCGACGACGCTCTTGGCAGCCGGGCCCGGCCGCGCATCGAGCAGCTTGCCCAGCAACTGATTGCGGCTCGGTGTGCTCGACAGCACGCTCGTGGCGCCGAGCGCATAGGCCTGTACGGTCGACAGGCGCGATTTGTTGTTGGTCAGGAAAATTCGACGCGGGATGCGCGACAGCCGGTCGGAGATTTCCTTCAATGCGGTGATGTTGTCGACGTCGCGCAAATCCGCGGCAACGACGATGGCATCGATATTGCCGCCTTTGAGATCGGCATCCGAGATCAACTCGGTTGTAAGCGAGCAGCGTTCAGCCAGCATGCCTCGCAGCAGCGCGAGCTTGGCCGAGTCATCGCCGACGAGATGAACGTTCATGAAAGAACCAAGTCCCAGGGCAATATGCACGTAGTCGGATAGATGATCCCCAGGAAACGTTAAATTTGACCCATTCGTTCGCTAGCCGGTTCCGTGTTTGCGTTAGCTAAGAACTAACAATGTCCACGTTGAAGGTACCAGGGTCCCTTAGTTCAAAGAGCCTGACGGGCGTGCGGTAAAATGCGACGGCGGTGCTCATTCCCCGACGAAATGCGCGGCCATCGGCTGCCGTCCCGCTTGGTGTCAAGTGACGAACATCACATCCAGATTGGCGCATCTATCGGACAAGAGAGGTCCGATGGCCACCTCGTGACGCGGAGAGTTCGGACGAGGGCGTTGTTCGGCGGATCAGGCCGGGAACTCGCCCGGTTTCGTTCGCGCCGCTCGATGCTGGCCACGGGATGAGTGAACCGCGCCGTTGATCGTCTCGACCAATGGGCAACAGCATGAGCAGATTGGAGATCCCATGTTTCGGCACGCTCTCAGGGCCGCAGTGCTGGCCGGCGGCCTGTTGGCTGGCTTCGCTTCAGCAGCATCCGCCGAAACCAGCAGATTGGCGCTGGTGATCGGCCAGTCGTCCTATCGCGCTGTGACGCCGCTGCCGAACCCTGCCAACGACGCCAAGGCCATGGCGAAACTGCTCGGCGATTCCGGTTTCGAGGTGACGACGGCCGCCGACCTGTCGCAGCGAGATCTGAATCGGGAGGTGGGGGATTTCGCCGCGAAGATCGCCGCCAAGGGACCGGACACGGTGGCCCTGGTCTTTTATGCCGGTCATGGCCTGCAGATCGACGGCGAGAACTATCTCGTGCCTGTCGATGTCGATCCGCGCCGGGAGGCCGACATCCCCCTGCAGGCCGTTCGCCTCAACGATGTCCTGAACACGCTGAATTCGGTGCCGAGCCGGATGCGCATCCTGATGCTCGATGCGTGCCGCAACAATCCGTTCCCGTCCATCAATCAGAACGCGGGCAGGGGCCTTGCGCTGGTCGACACCAAGACGGGCGCGCCGGGCACCTTCCTGTCCTACTCGACGTCGCCCGGCGCCGAGGCCGAGGACGGCAACGGCGCTAACAGCCCCTACACGACCGCGCTGCTGCAGGCAGCGCGCGAGCCGGGTGTGCCGATCGAGCAGGCGTTCAAACGGGTCCGCGTGGCCGTCAACAAGGCGACCGAGGGCCGCCAGACGCCATGGGATTCGTCGTCGCTGACGGAAGATTTCCGTTTCGTGGTGTCGACGGATGCGAGCGCCGCCAATGCCGGGCCGCGCCCGACGGTCGCCAAGCTCAGCGTCGACGAGTGGAAACGCAGCCTGCAGGGCAAGCCGATCGAGTCCGCCAACGAGATCATCGTCGGCGACGGCAGCGTCGAAGCCTATGAGGCTTTCGTGGCGCTCTACACCGCGCCGCCCTACGGTCCGCAGGCGCGGGAGTGGCTCGACCTTCACAACAGGATGGCGGCCTGGAACGAGGCCGTGCTGATCAACACGGTGGCGGCCTATCAGGGCTTTCTCGACCGCTATCCGAACAGCGATCTGACGCCGACCGCGCGCAAGCTGATCGAGCGGCTGCGCAATCGCCCGGTCGTGACGCCCGTGGTGGCCGCGGCTCCCGCGACCCCGCCGGTGGTGCCGGCCAACCTCGCGGCAGGGCCGACCTGTCCGTGCTCGCAGACTCCGCCGCCCCGGAAGACGGAAACCCCGAAGCGCGTCGAGGAGAAGCCGGCCCGCAAGCGCGAGGAAGATCCGCCGAAGCGTGCCAGCCGTCCAACCCGCCGTGATCCCGGCGACGACGTCGTGGTCTATGCGCCGCCGCCCCCGCCGCGGACCTACTATGCACCACCTCCGGTCCGGGTGGTGCCGCCGGTGAACCTCGGCGTCAGTGTTGGTGGTGGTTACGGTGGCGGTGGCTATGGCCGGGGGCCGTCGAACTACCCGCCGCGACGCGGCTACGGCTACTGACTGCTTCCATCGACCGGAGTTACCGCAGCGGCCGCCCTGAGGGCGGCCGCCTTGCTTGGCGGTCGCGGCCTTTGGGCTCGTCTCCCCTGATCCGCCGGTCGTCATTGCGCCCGGCCGCTCGTCCCACCGGGCCCGCCGTCCATCCCATCCGCCTGGATCGGCTTGGGAACGCTGCGTTTCATGCCTTCGGTGCGTCGCTTGGGACGCGAACAGCCGAGGGGGAAAGAGGTCATGCCGCTGCTGCCAAAACGGGTCCGGATCGCGGTCATCTGCAGCCAGCTCATGGTGGCGCCGGCCCAGTCCTGGCAGCATTGGGGTGGCGACGCCGGAGGGACACGGTTCGCTCCCTTGTCGGAGATCACGCCGGCCAATGTCGACCGGCTGCTGCGCGCCTGGGACTATCGCACGGGAGATCTCGAGAGCCGGACGCCGGCAGCTGCGTTCCGCACCAAGTTCGAGGCGACGCCGATCCTGGTTGAAGACAGCCTGGTGTTCTGCACGCCGTTCAACGAGGTGGTGGCGCTCGATCCCGGCACGGGGGCGCAGCGCTGGCGTTTCGATCCCAAGGTCAGCGACGGGCGGCGTCCGGCCAATCGTTATGCCTGCCGTGGCGTGACCTCCTGGGTCGACCGGACAGCTCCGGCCGATGCCGCCTGCCGCAGCAGGCTTTTCATGGGCACGGTCGATGCCCGGCTGATCGCGCTGGATGCGCGGACCGGACGTCCCTGTGCCGGCTTCGGCGACGGGGGCGAGGTCCGGATCGACGTCGCCAAGGACTTGCTGTGGCCGGGCGAATTCCAGATCACCTCGGCGCCGGTGGTCGGCCGCGACGTCGTGGTGGTCGGCTCGTCGATCGCCGACAATCAAAGGCTCGATGCACCGAAGGGCACGGTCCGCGGCTTCGACGCACGCACCGGCGTGATGCGCTGGAGTTTCGATCCGCTGATCCATGATGGGATCCAGGCGGGGCACGCCAACGTATGGGCGCCGATGTCGGTCGACGACGAGCGCGGCCTGGTCTTCCTCCCGACGTCTTCGCCGAGCCCCGATTTCTTCGGCGGCGCGCGCCCCGGAGACAACAAGCACGCCGATTCCGTCGTGGCCCTGCGCGCCGACAGTGGGACTCTGGCCTGGTCGTTCCAGACCACCCATCACGATGTCTGGGACTACGACCTTCCCGCGCAGCCGACGTTGGCACGGATCGAGACCGGGCAGGGCGCGCGCGACGTGGTGATGCAGCCGACCAAGCAGGGCTTCGTGTTCGTGCTCGACCGCGACACCGGACAGCCGGTCTGGCCGGTGGAAGAGCGCGCCGTGCCGCAGGACGCCGCGGAGGGCGAAGCGTTGTCGCCGACGCAGCCGTTTCCGACCCACGTGCCGCCGCTGCTGGACCAGCGCTTCGCGCTCGACGAGATTTTCAGGGCCGTTCCGCGCGCGATCGATTCCTCCTGCGACGATCAGCTCGCGTCGTTGCGGAATGACGGCCTGTACACGCCGCCGAGCACCCAGGGCACGCTGTTCTTTCCGATGACCGGCGGCGGCGTGAACTGGGGCGGGGCGGCGTTCGATCCCGTGCACCAGATCCTCTACGCCAATGTCAGCCGCGCGCTTCAGATCGTCAGGCTGATCCCGCGGGCCCAGGCCGAGCGGATGACGCCGCAGCGCGGCGTGGATATCGGACTGCAGCGCGGCGCGCCGTTCGCCGTGACGCGGTCGGTAGCCATGTCGAAGCTCGGTCTGTTGTGCAACCGGCCGCCGTGGGGCGAGATGGTCGCCGTCGATCTCAAGGCCGGCAGGATCCTGTGGCGATCGACGGTCGGCACCACCGAGGATCGTGCGCCGCTCGGGCTGGCCTTCAAATGGGGCACGCCGCTCGTCAACGGTGTCGTCGTCACCGCCGGCGGTGTCGTCTTCACCGGAGCGATGGATGCCTATCTGCGGGCGTTCGATGCTGCCTCGGGACGGGAGCTATGGCAGGGCCGCCTGCCGGCGCCTGGCGTCGCGAATCCCATGACCTACCAATGGAAGGGTGAGCAATATGTCGTGATCGCCGCCGGCGGCCATTCCGAGGCGGGCACCTCATTGGGCGATGCGGTCGTGGCGTTCCGCCTGGCGCGGGACGGCGAAGCGCCCTCGCTGTGGTCGCGGACGATCGATCGTCCCGGCGGAAGGTTTGCGGGCGGTGCGCTCAGCGCAGGTTTCGTCGTCCTGGTGGCGTTGCTGCTGGCATGGTTGCGCTGGCGCCGGCGCCGCCAAGCGTAGGCGGCGCATTCATCAATCGAAGGCGACGCCGATCCGCTTGTCGTGGCTCCAGACCGCGTGACAGCGCCGCGTGAACTTGTCGGCGGGGATGACCAGGGTGAAGGCTCCGGGCAAGCCCACCGGATTGACCACCTCGACACGCGCACCGGTGTCCGACATGTTGCGGACCATGCAGTCCACGGCGCCGCCACCGTCGAAAGCCAGTCTGCCCTGCTTGAGCACACGATGCCTGGGGGCGATGCGTTTGTTGTCTGTCTCGATCATGGCCTGTAACCCGGTGCTGAATGCCGTCACCTTTCACGTCAAAAGCAGATAAAATAAATCAGGCCCGCGTTTCGTTGGAATGAATGCGATCTGTGAGGCCAGAGCTGCCATCTTCACGCTCTGTTAACCCCCGCATTCACCGAAGCCCCGCTCAGAGCATCGCGAAGGCGCTTGACACCATCGCGACAGGCTTGCCGTCGCCGGCGCTGGTCAGCGTCACCCGGCCGAAGCTCATGGTGCGGCCCATGCGGACGACGCGCGCATCCGCCAGCACGTCGGAGGACGCCGCCGCGCGCATGAAATGCGTGGTCTGATCGACGGTGGTCATCGGCCGGTAGCCGCCGCTCGCCGTCACCATCGCAATCACCATCGCGGTGTCGGCGAAGGCCATCAGTGCCTGGCCGCACACGACGCCGTTGTCGCGGCAGAGCCGTGGCGAAAACGGCAGGCGCAGGATGGCCCCCGCCTCGCCCTGAGCAGAAGGCGCAATGTCTTCGACGCGAAGGTCGAGATCCTTGATCCAGGGGGCGAACACGTCATCGAGGATGCGGCGCGCCGCATCGATGGTGAAGGTCGGGGTATCGCTCGGCACGGGCAGGCTCCTCCATTTTTTGATTCATGTTCTGGCCGGCCTGCTGTTCGCGCAGCGGCGCGGGTCATCGTGCGACAGGCCGGCGGCTTGAAAAGGCCGGAGTTGCGAACCTATGATGAATGCGCGCCGGGGGACAGGCGGCGCATGCGCGAGGTCAGGCGGCACGCCGATCGTGCGACATGGCGCCCGACCCGGCGGGAGTGGCCCGCCCTTGGCTCGGCGTGGAGCGATGGTATAAGGCGGCCCGATACCGGGGAGTAATCAATGAAGAAGCTGATCGTGACGATGACGGTCGCCTTGCTGACCGGCTGGGCCGTTCCCGCAGTGGCGCAGATGCCCAATATCAATCTGCTGGCCGACGCCCCCTCCAAGACCCCCGAGGAAAAGGAGGCCGAAGCGGCGCGCGACAAGGCCTACAGGGAGACGATGCGCAAGATTCCGGACGCCAAGTCCGCCGCGGATCCTTGGGGCAATGTCCGCACCGCGGAACCGCCGAAGGCGCCGCCGGTGAAGACCACGGCAGCCAAGAAGCCAAAGACCGGCGCCACCACCAACTAGGCCAGGAGCCTAGCACTTCGAATCGGGACCATCGGACTCGGATTCCGTGCCGCCTCGTCTATATTGACGGGGTGGCAACGCCGAGGAGTTCGTCGATGGGGTTGCGCCCGCGGGACCTTGCCAGCCGGATGGCAGCCCGGCGCCAAAGAGGCGACGGCTATGTGCGCGACACCTTCACGCTGCCGCGGGAAGAGGCGCGCGCCAAGGCGCGCGACTATCTGACCCGGTACCCGAAGGCGGGGTACATGAGCGCCGTCGAAAGCTGGCGTGAGCTTCCCGATGGGGCGATCGAGTTCACCATGCGGCGGCTGCCGAGCGCCGACTGAACCGCCAAGGCTCAGCGCGTCATTCCTTTTCGCCGAGCAGCTTGCGGGTATCGCGATTGATGAAGTGAAGCCGCGTACAGGCCTTGCAGACCACGGTCTCATACGCGCTCGTGGGATCGCCCGGCCTCGGCTCTTCCAGCCAATGCTGCACGTTCATCCCGGTCCGTGGACATTTGAAGATCAGATTACCCATACAGACTCAAGCTTCTGCCAGGACCGGGGCAGGCAATTTGATCTGAATCAAGACCACGCGGGAAATCACAGCCCGCCGCGAGGCGCGGCGCAATCCTCAATTGCGCTGCTCCGGAGGAACTCTTCCAAGGTGTCACGCCCGGCGCAAAAGCCTCCCGCCGAACGACCTAATCGAGCGACTCGGCGACGATCCGGATCCGAAACACCGGCTGTCGCGTCTCATCGAGCAGTTCCATCTGCCACTCGGAGTTTTCGGCGAGCTTGCGCGAGATGCTGCTGGCCATATCGGCGCAGACCGTGGTCATCTCTTTCCAGGCTGCATTGCGATCGGCGCATTCTGTCCCATACTCGGACGCGCCGGAGAAGTGGCCATTGCGGATACGAAAGAAATAGAGCGGCATTGCCAAAACCGGTGAGCCCTGACCGCCCCAGGCCGCTGGGTTTGATGTACGCACCGCAAGTTCAAGCGCAAAACCCTCCTGGATCAATTCCGGTAGAATACGGTGGACGGCCGGCCGAGCCCCGGCCGCAACCGGGACGGGCAGCGAGGCTGTACAGTCGGGCCGGCCTGTCGCCAGCGGCAGCCGAAGGCGAGCAAAGAGCCTCGGACCGCCGCGGTCCGAGGCTCGGCGTCAACGTCGTAGCTTCCCGGCGAGGGCAGTTCGGCAATGACAGCTCATCATAGCGCGCGACCTGGTTGCCCGCCTTGCGGCAAATCAAAGGTTGTATCGCCGCTCGCTCAGCGTCGTGTGCTCGTCGCATCGACATGCGCGCGCCGCAGTCGCTGCGGACAAGATGTTCTTGGGACACAGAGCATCACGTCAAAAGCCCCGGACATCGTCCGGGGCTTTCTTTCAGCGCTGATGGTTTCAGGGCCTGCGCCTACGGTGACGGCGCCTGCAAAGGAATGATGTTGCAGGCGGCAGGTCCGCAGCACATCGCCGATGGATGTGCTCCGACCATTATCGAAACGAACAAACAAATTCGGGGCTGGTGAAAATTTGCTCCGACGATCCGACAACCTGAACGCTATAACGCAACCCCAAGTTTATGACAATGGTGGTTGCTTGAATATCTCGGGAGCACCAAGGGATCAGTGAGGTCGATCACCTACATAAGACGAGCGCCGCATGCGGCATCTTCGGGAACGTGCGAGCGGCGCACGTCCTCGCCGTCTTGATGTCGCAGGCCCGCGGAGTTGCAGCGGCGACGACGATGGGAACTCATCGCACATAAGCGCTTCGGCCGCCGTGCACGCCGTCAATTGCATTCTGGACGTGCGTTTGCCTGCGAGATGAGCCGAACAAAAGCAGAAGAGGCGATGGAACTTCGTTCCCCTCAGGAGAACCACGGATGTGCGATCTGCGCACGCGTGTAGGAAGTTGATAGTTTCAGGGAAATGTTCTGACGAGCGTGATGGCGCCGACGATGGCTGCGTTGAAGTCATCGAGCTCCTCGCTCGGAATCCAATACTCGAGATGATCGCGTCCACCGGCCTGCTGTACCGGATAGCGATCGATGAACTCCCGCAGCACGTCGAAGCGTACAACATGGCCGCTGCCGCTGGCGGGCACGTTCCAGTCACGCGCGATCTTCACCGCGTAGTGCTCGGTCAGTACCGGATAGAAGATGGGTTGCTCCGGCAGCCGCGGCGGAAACGCGCGCATGCCCGACGCCTCGATCAAGGCAAGTTCCTTGGGGCCGACAGGGCGCCACAGCGTGATGGTGTCGGGGGAGATGGTCATGCGGCTCGAAGCTGTCCGAGGGGCGAGCAGATGCCCCACGATAGGGCAGAACCTGGCAGGCGGCGCAAGTGTCTGGCGCCATCTCCAAACTCATCATCAAGGCGCGTGTTGTCGCAGTCCAGCTCCCTCGTGCCGGAACACGGTCTGGTTGTGGTCAGGGCCTTCTTGGCGCGTGCTCTGCCGGTTCGCGCGTGGCTAGGCTGGTGCCCGATCGTGAGCTCGCTGCGTGCCGGATGGCTGCTTGGCGGCGCGTTTGCTGCGCATGGCTCGGCTCTTGAGCTGAGCCACTTTTTCCTGCGGCAATGTGGGCTGCCTCTGGCGGAAGCTGTGAACGGCTGCAAACGCGCGAAAGAACATATTGCGAACAAAGAACAGATCGGGTACATTCATCTCAAGATTGCTGGCCGGCCTCGTTAACCGTTTGTCCATCCCGCGAATCCCCGCCATAAGGAGCGCCAATGTCCGCCACCGCCCTGCGTATCGTCGAAGGTTCTTCCATGGATAAGAGTAAGGCGCTCTCTGCTGCGCTGTCCCAGATCGAACGCCAGTTCGGCAAGGGCTCGGTGATGAAGCTGGGCAAGAACGACCGCTCGATGGATGTCGAGACGGTCTCGACCGGCTCCCTCGGGCTCGATATCGCGCTCGGCATCGGCGGCCTGCCGAAGGGACGTATCGTCGAGATCTACGGGCCGGAATCCTCGGGCAAGACGACGCTGGCGCTGCACACGGTGGCGGAGGCGCAGAAGAAGGGCGGCATCTGCGCCTTCATCGACGCTGAGCATGCGCTCGATCCGGTCTATGCGCGCAAGCTGGGCGTGAATATCGACGAGCTGCTGATCTCGCAGCCGGATACGGGCGAGCAGGCCCTGGAGATCTGCGACACCCTGGTGCGGTCGGGGGCGGTCGACGTGCTGGTCGTCGACTCCGTGGCGGCGCTGGTGCCGAAGGCCGAGCTCGAGGGCGAGATGGGCGAGTCGCTACCTGGCCTGCAGGCGCGCCTGATGAGTCAGGCGCTGCGCAAGCTGACGGCCTCGATCAACAAGTCCAACACGATGGTGATCTTCATCAACCAGATCCGCATGAAGATTGGTGTGATGTACGGCTCGCCCGAAACCACGACCGGCGGCAATGCGCTGAAATTCTATGCCTCGGTACGCCTCGACATCCGCCGCATCGGCGCGATCAAGGAGCGCGACGAGGTGATCGGAAACTCTACACGCGTCAAGGTCGTCAAGAATAAGTTGGCGCCGCCGTTCAAGCAGGTCGAGTTCGACATCATGTATGGCGAGGGCGTGTCGAAGATGGGCGAGATCCTCGATCTCGGCGTCAAGGCCGGCATCGTCGAGAAATCCGGCGCCTGGTTCTCCTATGATAGCCAGCGGCTCGGGCAGGGGCGTGAGAACTCGAAGACCTTCCTCAAGGCCAACCCCGATATGACCGCGAAGATCGAGGCTGCGATCCGCCAGAACTCCGGTCTGATCGCCGAGCAGATCCTGGCCGGCAACGCCGAGCGCGATGCCGACGGCGACGGTGAGGAGCCGGCGGAGGAGTAGAGCGAGCATCGCGGGCGCCGCAGACGTCGATTTGACGACGTTCCGGCGCCCGACGCTTCCCAATCTCGCGCTCTGGTGGATTGGCCTGGCTCCGGCGGAGGCAATCGACGTAGCGCGCATGCCTTGATGGATGTCCTTTCCTCCTGGGTTCAAGCAGGTGAAAGCGCGTGTGCCGGCCGCCGGACCGGGGTGGCCGATGGGGCGCGAGGAGCCTGACGTCGACTTTTTGGTTAGACCGATTGCAGGCAGCCAGACTGCGCCGTGCGCCGATCGCGCGATGACGGAGCCAAGCGGATGACGAGCCTCATTCTCACGGCCGATGACCCCGGCGCCGGTGCGCTGCGGAGAGGCGGCTTTGCCGATCTCGTGGTGCCGATTCTCCATCGTTTCGTGTGGGGGCCTTTGCCGTCCGATACGGAGCTGTCGAATTTTCTCGGCGCGCGCCCGCCGCGACAGAAGGCGGCGCATTGGTTGGATTTCGCCTCGCGTCGCGAACTGATGGCCGCCGGCGTGCGCGGCAAGGGTCTGCTCGAGATCGTCGATCGTTGCGATCGTGTCGAGCTCTGGATGGACACCCGACCGAACGACCAGTTGGTCCTGATCTGGTTGTTGGACTATCTCCGCCATCACGCGGAGATCGCGACCAAGATCGTGTTGCGGCATGTCGACACCCCCCTTCATGCGCCCGCCTGGCAAATCGCCGAGCAGACGATGGGCATCGCGGTGTCGCGTGAGCATCTCGAGCTTGGTCATCGCGCATGGCGGGCGTTTCGAGCTCCGACGCCGCAGGCTTGGTTCGACCTGTTGAAGCAGGATCTCAGCGCGCTGCCGCAGCTTCGGCGCTGCGTGCTGGAGTTGCTCGATGAGCTTCCTGGCGACACGAGCGGGCTCGGAGCTTCGGAATTGCGAATCCTCGAATTGCTGTCCGCGGGCTATGAGCACCCGCTCGATGTGCTTCCGCCCTTTTGGGAGCGCTTTCAACGCCGCGTCTTCGATTATTGGGAAGCGGGTGCGTTGCTCGACGGCCTGGCGCTGGCGCCGGTGCCCGTCATATCAGGCCTCGCCGAATGGCCATTCTCGATCGAGATGCACCACGGTCGTGAACGTCTCGACCGCTACAAGGCGAGCACGCTTTCGCTGACGCCGCTCGGCAAGGCCATCCTGGCCGGCGAGGACGATTTTACGGTCCACAATCCAATCCGGCGCTGGTGGGGCGGCACCGAATTGACCAACGCCAATCTCTGGCGCTGGCACGGCGTGCTGATCGCGCCGGACCCTGACACGCCTCACGTCATCGACTGTCGCGAGCCGTGGCAGGTGGTCCATTGGCGCGATTGCGAGGCCGCTTACTCCGCTGCCTCCGCGTAGTCGCCGACGGGCGGGCAGGAGCACACCAGATTCCGGTCGCCATAGACGTTGTCGACGCGGCCGACCGGGCACCAGTATTTGTCGGTGCGCGAGGTGCCTTCCGGGAAGCAGCCTTCGCTGCGGCGATAGGCGCGGTTCCAATCGTCGTCGGCGATGTCGTGCACCGTGTGCGGCGCGTGGCGCAGCGGCGAGGCCTCGATCTTGAAACGGCCCTGTTCGACCGCGGCGATCTCCTTGCGGATCGCGATCATGGCGTCGCAGAACCTGTCCAGCTCGGCCTTGGACTCCGACTCGGTCGGCTCGATCATCAAGGTGCCGGCGACCGGGAAGCTCATCGTCGGCGCGTGGAAGCCGTAGTCGATCAGCCGCTTGGCGATGTCGTCGACGGTGACGCCGCTGGTCTGCTTGAGCGGGCGCGGATCAATGATGCACTCATGCGCGACGCGGCCACGCTCGTTGCGGTAGAGCACCGGGAAGTGCGGATCGAGCCGGGCCGCGACGTAGTTGGCGTTGAGGATCGCGATCTCGGTGGCGCGCGTCAGGCCGTCGCCGCCCATCAGCAGCATGTAGATGTAGGAGATGGTCAGGATCGAGGCCGAGCCGTAGGGCGCCGCCGAGACCGGGCCGACCGGATGCGTGCTTGCGCCATCCGTGGTCGGATGACCCGGCAGGAACGGCGCCAGATGCGCCTTGACGCCGATCGGGCCCATGCCCGGGCCGCCGCCGCCATGCGGGATGCAGAACGTCTTGTGCAAATTGAAATGGCTGACATCGGCGCCGTAGTCGCCAGGGCGGGCGAGGCCGACCTGGGCGTTGAGATTGGCGCCATCGAGATAGACCTGTCCGCCATGCGCATGGACGATGTCGCAGATGTCGCGGATGTGCTCCTCGAACACGCCGTGCGTCGAGGGATAGGTGATCATGATCGCCGCGAGCTTGGCGCTGTGCGCCTCCGCCTTGGCCTTGAGATCGGCGAGGTCGACATTGCCGCCGGTGTCGCAGCCGACCACGACCACTTCCATCCCGACCATGTGCGCCGACGCCGGGTTCGTGCCGTGGGCGGAGGAGGGGATCAGGCAGATCGTGCGATGGCTGTCGCCGCGCGCGGCGTGGTAGCCGCGGATGGCCAGCAGTCCGGCATATTCGCCCTGCGCGCCGGAGTTCGGCTGCAGCGACACCGCGTCATAGCCGGAGATCCGGCACAGCCAGTCCCGGAGGTCGGCGAACATCGCGTGATAGCCGGCCGCCTGGGCGCGCGGCACGAACGGGTGCAGGCTGGCGAATTCCGGCCAGGTGAGCGGGATCATCTCGGTCGTCGCGTTCAGCTTCATCGTGCACGAGCCGAGCGGAATCATCGCGCGGTCGAGCGCGAGGTCGCGGTCGGCTAGCTTGCGCAGATAGCGCAGCATCTCGGTCTCCGAGCGGTGCGCGTGGAACACCGGATGAGTGAGGTAAGGCCGCTGCCGCTTCAACTCGGCCGGGACGGCGTCGCGCGCCCCAGCTTCGACGTCGGCGTAGGACAGCTCGCCACCAAACGCGCGCCAGACGGCTTCGACGACCTCGGCCGTCGTGGTCTCGTCGAGCGCAATGCGCAGCTTGCCGCCGTCGCGGCCGAGATTGATCCGCTCGCCTTCCGCACGCGCGATGATCGAATCTGCCTTTCCACCAGCCTCAACGGTGACGGTATCGAAGAAGGCGTCGCTGCTGGGCGCGAAGCCGAGCTTGCGCAGGCCGGCCGCGAGCACCGTCGTCCGGCGATGCACCATGCGCGCAATCGCCTTCAGCCCTTCGGGGCCGTGATAGACCGCGTACATCGCGGCAATCACTGCCAGCAGCACCTGCGCGGTGCAGATGTTCGAGGTCGCCTTTTCGCGGCGGATGTGCTGCTCGCGGGTCTGCAACGCCAGCCGATAGGCGGGAGCGCCGCGCGAATCGACGGAGAGGCCGACGATGCGGCCGGGCAGCGAGCGCTTCAGCGCGTCGCGCACCGCCATGAAGGCGGCGTGCGGCCCGCCATAGCCCATCGGCACGCCGAAACGCTGCGCCGAGCCGATCGCGATGTCGGCGCCGAGCTCGCCCGGCGAGGCGACGAGGGTCACCGCCAGCAGGTCGGCGGCGAGGATCGCCAGCGCCCCCTTGTCGTGCAGCTTGGTGATGACGCCGCGCGGATCGCGCAAGGCGCCGGTCGTGTCGGGATATTGCAGCAGCCCGCCGAACACCTCGGCGCTGTCGAGATCCGTCGCGGGATCGCCGACGATGAGTTGCCAGCCGAGCGGCTCGGCGCGGGTGCGCAGCACGGCGAGCGTCTGCGGGTGCACGTTCTGATCGACGAAGAACGCCTTGGTCTTCACGCGCGACGAACGCTCGGCCAGCGCCATCGCCTCGGCCGCAGCAGTGCCCTCGTCGAGCAGCGAGGCGTTGGCGACATCGAGCCCGGTGAGGTCGCAGATCATGGTCTGGAAGTTGAACAGCGCCTCCAGCCGGCCCTGGCTGATCTCCGGCTGATAGGGCGTGTAGGCCGTGTACCAGGCCGGGTTCTCCAGGATGTTGCGCTGGATCACCGCCGGCATGATCGTGCCGGAATAGCCCTGGCCGATCAGCGAGGTGAAGACCTGGTTCTGCGCGGCGAGCGCGCGCATGTGGCCGATCGCCTCGACCTCGCTCAAGGCGGGCTCCAGCGTGAGCGGTGCGGCCTGTCGGATGGTGCCAGGCAGGGTCTGCGCCATCAGCTCGGCAACGCTCTTCGCGTCCACGGTCTCCAGCATCGCCGCGACATCGCGCGGGGAGGGACCGATATGGCGACGGGCGAAGTCGGTGGCGGCATCATCGAGCGGCTTGAGCGGCGTGGTCATGAGCAATCCTCTATGCCTCGTCATGCCCCGCGAAGGCGGAGCATCCAGTAATCGCTGCTGTCGAGATCAGGCGGAGGGGGCGCGGCGTACTGGATCGCCCGGTCGAGCCGGGCGATGACAGCGGTGGGTGTCGCCGCACCGCGGCTCTCACGCCGTGTGCGCCTTGTAGGCGGCCTCATCCATCAGGCCGCCGAGTTCGGCCTTGTCGGCGATCTTGAGCTTGAAGAACCAGGCCTTGCCGTCAGCATCGGTGTTGACCAGCGCCGGCTCGTCGACGATCGCCTGGTTGACCTCGACCACCTCGCCGGTGATCGGCGCGTAGACGTCGGAGGCGGCCTTGACCGATTCGACCACGGCGGCGGCTTCGGTCTTCTTCAGCGCGCGGCCGACCTGCGGCAGCTCGACGAACACGACGTCGCCGAGCTGGGCCTGCGCATAGTCGGTGATGCCGATGGTGGCGACATCGCCGTCGATGCTGAGCCATTCGTGGTCGGAGGTGTAGAGCGTGGTCATGGACGTCCTTCAGCGCTTGTAGGTGTTGGGGACAAAAGGCGTGGCGGCGACGCGCAGCGGCAGCCGCTGGCCGCGCACATCGGCAAATAGTTGGGTGTCCAGCGCGGCGAGGGCGGTCGGCACATAGCCCATCGCGACCGGCGCATTCAGCGTCGGCCCGAAGCCGCCCGAGGTGACCTTGCCGACCGGTTCAGTCGAGTCGGCGGTCGCGAACAGCGTCGCGCCCTCGCGCACCGGCGCGCGGCCCTCGGGCCGCAGGCCGACCCGGCGACGCGCCGCGCCGCTGTCGAACTGCGCCAGGATCTTGTCGGCGCCCGGGAAGCCACCGGCGCGCGCGCCGCCTGATCGCCGGACCTTCTGTACCGACCACTCCAGCGCTGCCTCGA
Organism: Bradyrhizobium sp. HKCCYLS3077; assembly: GCF_051167555.1. Lineage (NCBI taxonomy): Bacteria > Pseudomonadati > Pseudomonadota > Alphaproteobacteria > Hyphomicrobiales > Nitrobacteraceae > Bradyrhizobium > Bradyrhizobium sp. HKCCYLS3077. The sequence goes on from NZ_JBNPTH010000002.1 coordinate 1,022,685, forward strand.
CCGGCGTCGTCGACGTATCGATGTCATGGCCATAAAGGCAGAGTCCGGCCTCGAGCCGCAAGCTGTCGCGGGCGCCGAGGCCGATCGGCAGCACGTCCTTGTCGGACAACAGCGCCTCGGCGAGCTGCTCGGCCTTGTCGGCCGGCACCGAAATCTCGTAGCCGTCCTCGCCGGTATAGCCCGAGCGCGAGACGAAGCAGGCGAGCCCGTCGACCATGCGCGGCCCCGAATCCATGAACCGCATGGCGTCCGCGTCTGCACAGAATTTCGCCAGCACGCCTGCCGCCTTCGGCCCCTGCAGCGCCAGCAGCGCGCGGTCGGTCAGCGGCTGCACGTCGCAGACGTCAGACAGGCCGTCGCGCAGCAGCTGGATGTCGGCCTCCTTGCAGGCGGCGTTGACGACCAGCACCAGGTGCTCGCCGAAATTCGCCACCATCAGATCGTCGAGGATGCCGCCCTCGGCATTGGTGAACTGGGCATAACGCTGGCGGCCCGCGGGGATGCCGACGATATCCTGCGGCACCAGCCGCTCGAGCGCGGCCGCGGCGTCGGCCACCTTGCCGGATTTTGGCACCAGCGCGACCTGGCCCATGTGCGACACGTCGAACAGCCCGGCGTGGCTGCGGGTATGGAGGTGCTCCTTGAGCACGCCGGGCGCGTATTGCACGGGCATCTCATAGCCCGCGAACGGCACCATCTTGCCGCCGAGGCTCACATGCAGCGCATAGAGCGGGGTTCGCTTGAGAGAGGAAGAAGAAGTTGCAGCAGCCGGTTCAGCCATCAGGGGTCCTCGCGCGGTTCCTCGGGACCAGTCCCGAAAAACGCCATCGAAGCCCCATCTGTCGCTGTGCCTGAGAGTATTATCCCGTCGGCGGACGCCCCCCGGGATCAGGCCCGGCCAGCGTCTCTTTCCAGATGCAGTTGAAGTCGCGAGGGTCCTTTTGCCTGAGAGTTTCCGGGGCGGTTGCTCCTTCGGCGCCGATCCCTTGAAGTTCAACCAGAACCTCAGAAGACCAGTCTCTCCCGACGCGACTGTCGTCAGTGGTTCGGACAAAACACCAGCTCAACCGAGCTGTCAACGCGTCACCATGGCTTTCAACCAGCTTTAGGAGCCGCGCAGCAACCCCATGATCTTTCTGCACAGTTTCTGGACACGTGAGGGACGCTTGTCTAAAAGCAATGCCGCCGAATTCCCGGACTTCTTCGATTGGATTGCTATGAGCGGCGTCAACGAGATCAGGTCGACTTTCCTCAATTTCTTCGCTGCGAACGGCCACGAGATCGTGCCGTCCTCGCCGCTCGTGCCGCGCAACGACCCGACTTTGATGTTCACGAACGCCGGCATGGTGCAGTTCAAGAACGTCTTCACCGGCGTCGAGAAGCGGCCCTACAACCGCGCCACCACGTCGCAGAAATGCGTGCGCGCCGGCGGCAAGCACAACGACCTGGACAATGTCGGCTACACCGCCCGGCACCACACCTTCTTCGAGATGCTCGGCAACTTCTCCTTCGGCGATTACTTCAAGGAGAACGCGATCGAGCTCGCCTGGAAGCTCGTCACCAAGGAGTTCGGCCTCCCGAAGGACAAGCTGACCGCGACCGTCTATATCGACGACGACGAGGCGTTCGGGCTGTGGAAGAAGATCGCGGGGCTCCCTGAGTCGCGCATCATCCGAATCGCCGGCTCGGACAATTTCTGGCAGATGGGCGATACCGGCCCGTGCGGCCCGTGCTCGGAGATCTTCTACGACCATGGCGACAAGATCTGGGGCGGCCCGCCCGGCTCGCCGGAGGCGGATGGCGATCGCTTCATCGAGATATGGAACCTCGTGTTCATGCAGTACGAGCAGCTCGAGGGCGGGGTCCGCAATCCCCTGCCGAAGCCCTCGATCGACACCGGCGCGGGGCTGGAGCGCGTCGCGGCGGTGCTGCAGGGCAAGCACGACAATTACGACATCGACCTGTTCGTCGCGCTGATCCGGGCCATCGCCGATCTCACCAATGCCGACCCGCAGGGCCCGCAGAAGGCATCCTTGCGCGTCATCGCCGACCACCTCCGTGCCTCGTCGTTCCTGATCTCGGACGGCGTGCTGCCGTCCAACGAAGGCCGCGGCTACGTGCTGCGCCGGATCATGCGCCGCGCGATGCGCCACGCCCAACTGCTCGGCGCGCGCGAGCCGCTGATGCACAAGCTGGTCGGCGCGCTGACGCGTGAGATGGGCCAGGCCTATCCGGAGCTGATCCGCGCCGAGGGGCTGATCAAGGAGACCCTGCGCCTGGAGGAGACCCGCTTCCGCAAGACCCTGGAGCGCGGCTTGGCCATCCTCGACGAGAAGTCGGCCTCGCTCAGCAAGGGCGACATGTTCGACGGCGACGTCGCCTTCACGCTGTACGACACCTACGGCTTCCCGCTCGACCTCACCCAGGATGCGCTGAAGTCGCGCGGCATCAGCGTCGACCAGGCCTCCTTCACCGACGCGATGGAGCGACAAAAAGCGAAGGCGCGCGCGGCCTGGGCCGGCTCCGGAGAGGCGGCCACCGAGACCGTCTGGTTCCCGCTGCGCGAGAAGCTCGGCGCCACCGAGTTCCTCGGCTATGAGACCGAGACGGCCGAGGGCGCGGTCACCGCGCTGGTCAAGGACGGCGCCGAGGTCGACAGCCTGAATGCCGGCGAGAGCGGCGCGATCGTGCTGAACCAGACGCCGTTCTACGGCGAGTCTGGCGGCCAGGTCGGCGACACCGGCGTGCTGACCGGCGAGGGCGTCCGCGTCCGCATCACCGACACCCAGAAGAAGGCCGGCGATCTGTTCGCGCATATCGGCACCGTGGAGCAGGGCACGCTCAAGCTCGGCACCGCGCTGCAGCTCGACGTCGATCATTCGCGCCGCTCGGCGATCCGCGCCAACCATTCGGCGACCCACATCCTGCACGAGGCGCTGCGCCAGGTGCTCGGCGACCACATCGCCCAGCGCGGTTCGCTGGTCTCGCCCGACCGCCTGCGCTTCGACTTCGTCCATCCGAAGCCGATCACGGCCGACGAGCTCGCGCGCGTCGAGGACATCGCCAACGACGTCGTGCTGGAGAATGCCGAGGTCACGACCCGGCTGATGGGGCTCGACGACGCCCGCGAGGCCGGCGCCCGCGCGCTGTTCGGCGAGAAATATGGCGATGAGGTCCGCGTCGTCTCGATGGGCAATGCCGCGCGCGAGCTGGGTTCGAACGCGATGGGCTGGTCGGTCGAGCTGTGCGGCGGCACGCATGTGAAGCGCACCGGCGACATCGGCCTGATCGCGGTGACCTCCGAGAGCGCGGTGGCCTCCGGCGTCCGCCGCATCGAGGCGCTGACCGCGCGCGGCGCCCGCGCCCATGCCAACCACAATCTCTCGCTCGCCAAGGCCGCCGCGGCCGAGCTGCGCACCACCGTCGACGAGGTGCCGGCGCGCATCACGGCGCTGATGGAGGAGCGCAAGAAGCTCGAGCGCGAGCTGTCGGATGCGCGCAAGAAGCTCGCGATGGGCGGCGGTGCGGCGGCGGGCGGAGCCGCCTCCGGCATCCGCGAGGTCTCAGGCATCAAGCTGATGGCCCGCGCGGTCGATGGCGTCGAGGTAAAGGACCTCAAGTCGCTCGTCGACGAGGCCAAGAAGCAGCTCGGTTCCGGTGTGGTCGCCATCGTCGGCCGCAGCGAGGACGGCAAGGCCGGCGTCGTCGTCGGCGTGACCGCCGATCTCACGGCGCGCTTCAACGCGGTCGAGCTGGTGCGCGCGGCGTCCGAGGCGCTGGGCGGCAAGGGCGGCGGCGGCCGTCCCGACATGGCCCAGGCCGGCGGTCCCGATGGATCCAAGGCGGAGGCTGCGCTGGCCGCGATCGAGAGCGCGATCAGCAAGGCCGGCTGATCGTGCCGCCGCTCGGGCCGGGCGAGAGCGTTCGCAACCCCGATCTCCGGGACCGGCTCTACGAGCTGCTCGAGCACGACCATCTGCCGAGCACGCACGGCTCGCGCTTCGTCCAGCTGATCGTGCTCGTCATCACCCTCGACGTGCTGGCCGTGGTGCTGGGGTCCGATCCGGATATTGCGGCCAGCTTCGGCTGGCTGCTGCGATCGATCAAGATCGTCGCGCTGACCGTGTTCGCGGCCGAATATGCCGCGCGGCTCTGGAGCGTCGCCGGCCACATGCCGCGGCGCCAGTCACCACGCCAGGATCGCCTCGCTTACGCCTTCTCCGCGCTCGGGATCATCGATCTCCTGTCCTTCGTGCCGGCAGGGATCGCGCTCGTGCTCGGCGACCGCGGCCTTGAAGCGGTGAGCATCGTGCTGCCGTTCCTCAAGCTGGTGCGCTATTCGCCGGCGCTGCGCTCGCTGCTGTCGGCGGTCCAGGCCGAGCGGCGCACGTTGGTCGGCTGCCTCGTGATCCTGGCCGGCGCGGTGCTTCTGTTCGCCTCGCTGCTCTACGCCGTCGAGCGCGATGTGCAGCCGGACAAGTTCGGCACCATCCCGCATGCGATGTGGTGGGCGATCGTCACGCTCGGCACCGTCGGCTATGGCGACGTCGTGCCGGTGACGCCGCTCGGCCGCATCATCACCGTGGTCGCGATCATCTGGGGCTTTGCGATGATCGCGCTGCCGGTCGCGATCATTTCCACGGCGTTTGCGGAAGAGATCAAGCGGCGCGACTTCGTCGTCACCTGGGGCATGCTCGCCAAGGTGCCGCTGTTCTCGCATCTCAACGCCTCGGAGATCGCCGACATCATGCGCCTGCTGCGCGCGCGCACGATCGAATCCGGCGAGGTGCTGGTGCGGCGTGGCGATGTCGCCTCCTCGATGTATTTCATCACCGCCGGCGAGGTCGAGATCGAGCTGCCGACGCAATGCGTCAAGCTGACCGACGGCACCTTCTTCGGCGAGATCGCGCTGCTGCATCGGACCAAGCGCTCCGGCACCGTGACGGCGACGCGCAAGACCCGGCTGCTGGTGCTGGACGCGCAGGATTTCCACGCGCTGATTGCCCGCATGCCGGCGCTCGCCGCGCACGTCACCACCATCGCCAAGGCGCGTCTCGCCGATTCCGGCGATCTCGCCATCGCCGAGCTGTCGCAGGCCGAGCACGACGACCAGCCGGGCGGGTAGGGGCGGGCGCGTTCCGCTGCCACCCTCCCCTAGAGGGGCAGGGCTATCGCATATGGCGATCGCAGTTTTGTGCTCGTCTCTCACCACGTCGTCATGGCCGGGCTTGTCCCGGCCATCCACGTAGTCCGGCGTGCTGAGAAAGACGTGGATGCCCGGGACAAGCCCGGGCATGACGGAGTAACTAACTTACGGGTTCGTTTGCTGCGACGGCCTAGAATATCCATATGCGATGGCCTGCCCTCCAGGGGAGGGAGGGTGAGAGCGAGATCGCCTCACGTCCAATGGAGCTCGCAAGCGTCGCTGAGTTGCGTCATACGCGAACTCATGAGTTCATTCAACGAGTCAAACAGCTAGGCATGCGCTCGCGGTCCCGCGGCGTGTAGCGCCCGGGGAATGCGGAAGGCGTCGGCCCTCGAATAGCGATGAGGGCGCAGGGAATGCCGGGTGATGGCCTCACCCATGGCCCGCCTGCGAACAAAAATGCAGGCGGCAGGTACCACAGGTGCAGCCGGATCGACCCGACATTCCCTGCGCGGCGGTTTTAACGCTTATACGCGATCTCCTCGGTGCACCGGGCTTGTTGGCCACCGTGTCGCGACAACACGCTTTCGCGCATTGCGCGAGGGACACCAGCATCGGGGTGTCAGGACCACGCGACTTCACGTCCGCGAGCGCATCATTCGTCCGCACCATCCGGCGCGCTGATGCCCTCACGTCCACCGCATTGCCGATCCAACGTGTCGTGACGACGCGTACGCCCCTCATCCGGACCGGAACGCGGACAGAATACGCGTGATTTGCTGATTTTCGGAAGTGATTTATTTTGGCGGGGGCCTCTTGAAACGGACGATCTCATTGAGATCGATGATGAAATCGGATGTTTCGCGCAGCCGATTTCGACACGGCGCAGCAGTGATTCAGACCCGTCGGAGGGCGCAACGGTGCTCGTCGGGCAAATCAGGACAGCCAGAGTAGGGCGCCTTGCTCCGCGCTGCGACTGGCGCGACTGCGGCAGGGCCGACCTCGCAAAGTCCGCCGATGGATGCTAATCTCTCGTCACAAATGCTACCGTGTTCCCTCTCGCTGGAACGACCGATGTCCGAAACAAAGATCCGCGCATTTCCTTCGGAGATGCCGCCGCGCCCGGCGGAGTTGGCAGAGTGGAATGCCCTGACACGCGAAGAGCAAATCGAGCGCTTCGCGGAGTTCTTCGCTCATCCCGATTGCGAGACGTTTACCGACGAGACGGCCGAGGACATCATCGCCGCTGCCCGGCAGCGCGCTGCTGTGCGCCGTGGGTAGCTACCGCCTCACGATACGCACGCGAGATCAACTCGCGCAGATTTACGACTACACAGAGGCGGAGTTCGCGGCCTATCAGGCGGAAGCGGATGCGTCCGGACTGATCCGAACCTTCGAATTGCTCGCGGATTTTCCCGCCATCGGCCAGTCGGCCGAGGATTTCCGGCGTGGTTTGCGGCGGTTTCGTTTCCAAGCGCACTTCATCTACTACACCGTGTCTAACGACGTGGTCGAGATTCGAGGCGTGCTGCATCACGCGCGCCAGATCAGATCCAGTCTGTTCGAGTAATGCGGTTGGGAGCAGCGGGCTCCTGCTCGTGATGGGCCGTCCGCGTTGACGCCGCAGTGGCCACACGTTCGAGATATGGCGCCACTATTTACGGCTAATCTGCTGCCAGAGATTAACGCGTAGCGCGTGAGGCGGATGAGCGCGGTCCGTAGGGCGGATTAGCGGAGCGTAATCCGCCGTCGAGGCGGCGGGTTACGCCTGCGGCTAACCCGCCCTACGAGACCACGCTCCCTCGCCTCCTTGTGCCTAAGAATTCCGCAATGCGGTATGTGACGCTGATGTCACAGTTACATTTATACCGACTCCCAAATATAATATGACTATTCAAAGGCATCTCTGCGCTTGCTAGGGTCTTCGTCCAATCTCAGGTTGACGAATTCGCTCAAGAAATGAGCGGCGGCCGGGGGTGAGCCGAGGGGAAGCGCGTGCCGGGACGAGGCTCCGGGCCGGACGCGTCAGACAACAGCCGGAGCCTGGGGACGCTGCGAGGAGCAGGAAAATGAGTGGGTTTGTGACGACCGCACGCGTGTGCGGCGTAGGGATTGCTTTGTCTTGTTTGCTGGGAGGCGGAGCCGTTGCCGCCGATCTGCCGGTGAAGGCGCAGCCGATTCCTTATGCCGGTGTCGATGATTTCTGGACGCGACCCTATCTGTTCGGCGATCTCGGCCGGACGAAACTGAAGGAACAGGGCATCTCGCTTGCGCTGACGCTCGGCGACGAGGCCGTCACCAACCTGTCGGGCGGCTCGCGCAACACCTCGGCCAATGCCGGGCAATTGTGGTTCGAGGCCAAGTTCGACATGGCCAAGCTCGCCGGCATCCAGGGTGGCCTGATCGGCATCACGCTGGTCGACCGCTTCGGCAAGAATCTCAACAGCGAGGCCGGCATTCCGGCGCTGCAGCTCACCAACGAAGTGTTCGGCCGCGGCAATATCCTGCGCCTGACCGAGTTCTACTATCAGCAGAAACTGCTCGATGACCGCCTCGTGCTGAAGGGCGGCCGGCTGCCGGTCGGCTCGGACTTCTTCTTCGGTCAATGCGAGTTCATCAACCTGACGTTCTGCGGCGGCCAGCCCGGCAACATCCAGGGCGGCTACATCTACAACTGGCCGGTGAGCCAGTGGGCCGGCGTGGTGCACTACAACTTCACCAAGGAGTGGAAGCTGTCGGTCGGCATCTACGACGCCAATCCGAACTACCTGACGACGTCGGATGCCGGCGTCTATCTCGCGCCGGGTATTCCGCGCTCCAATCCGGCCTCGGGCGTCCTGGTGCCGGTCGAGGTGGTGTATGAGCCGAGCGGTCCGCTCAACGGCACCTGGCGGTTCGGCGGCTGGTATGACAACGCGTCGACCATCGACGGCGGTCTGCCCGGTGTCACCGGCGTCTACCTTGGCGGTCCTGGCGTGGGCGCTCAGAACCTCAGCGATTCGCGCGGCCGCTACGGCATCTACGAGTCGATCCTGCAGCGCCTGACCGTCGAGGGTCCGAAGGCGCAGGGCTGGTACACCTTCCTCAACACCAGCGTCGCCGATCACCGCACCGCCTATCAGGACTACCAGATCTCCTGGGGCATCAAGCACACCGGAACCTTCTCGTTCCGTCCCGAGGACGAGGTCGGCTTCGCGGTCGGAACCACCCACGTCAATTCGGCGGCGCTGACGCCGAATGCCGGCGGCAACGAGATTCCGCTGGAGGCCTGGTACGGCTGGCAGGCCACCGGCTGGATGAACCTGAAGTTCGACGCCCAGTACGTGATCAATCCGGGCGGCCGCGGCTTCAACGCTGCCGGCGTGAAGACCGGGAATGCGGTGGTCCTCGGCCTGCGCACGGTGGTGCACTTCTGAGTGGCGTGTCACGGAAGGGGCGGATGTCCAGCATCCGCCCCTTCCGGCCGGTTTGCTCCTGCCCATCCGGGTGGGGGCGCGATGCGTTGGTATCGGTTGACTCTTTTGCGCTGCGACACGACATCTCCCGGGCACTGCCGCGCCTGCCCAGGAGACCGCCATGACCGCAACCGACGTTCCTCTTGCCCCTGGCCAGCGCCTGGGCGACGAGGTCGTGGACTGGCTCACCAGCGGCACCCACGACGAACGCTTCATCGACAATATCTTCGCGCAGATGTGCATCCGCCTGCAGCGTGCGGGCGTGCCCGTCAAGCGGGCGTCGTTGCACGTGCGCATCAATCACCCGCAATGGCTCGGCGCGCGCATCGTGTGGAGCGACGGGATGGAGAGCTCCGAGATCGACCGCGTCGACTACGACGTCGGGTCGCGCTCCGAGTTCATCGGCAGCCCGGTGAGCGAGGTCTACCAAGGTGCCGACGAGATCCGCGAGGATCTGGCGCGCGATGCTGCGCTCGGCCGGCAGCATGGCGTCTATGACGACATGCGGGCGCTGGGCCTGACCGACTACGTCGCCTGGCCGATCCTGCACACGCTCGGCAAGCGCCACTGCGTCACCTTTTCGACTGACCAGCGCGGCGGCTTCAATGATGCCGAGATCGCTGCGCTGAAGCGGCTCCTGCCGGTGCTGGCGCTGGTCAGCGAGATCCGTATCAAAAACAGGCTGGCGCGCACCTTGCTCGAAACCTATGTGGGAACGCATGCCGGCGAGATGGTGCTGGCCGGCGCGACGCGGCGCGGCAGCGGCGAGACTGTGAGTGCGGCGATCATGATCTGCGATCTGCGCGACTTCACCAAGATCTCCGACAACTGGCCGCGCGACGACGTGATCGATCTGCTCAACGGCTATTTCGACGCGATGGTCGAGCCGATCACCGACCACGGCGGCGAGATCTTGAAGTTCATCGGCGACGGCCTGCTGGCGATCTTTCCGCTGAGCCAACCCGGCGCCTGCGAGAACCTGCTGCACGCCGTCACCGGCGCCAAGCAGGCGATGGCTGATCTGAACGCGCGCAACGCCGAGAGCGGCCGCGCGCCGCTTCGCTTCGGCATCGGCATCCATGTCGGCGACGTCATGTACGGCAATATCGGCTCGCGCACGCGGCTGGACTTCACAGTGATCGGGCCGGCGGTGAACATGGCCTCGCGCATGGAGGCGCTGACCAAGCAGGTCGGACGTCCCGTCCTGATGTCGCGCGCGTTTGCCGAGCTGGTCGAAGGCCCGTTCGCGCTGGAGCGCGTCGGCGAATTCCCGGTGCGCGGCTTCAGCGACCCGATCGAGCTGTTTTCGTTCGAGGGGTAGAGACGTGTCGTGTATCCCGGATGAGCGCAGCGACATCCGGGTTCACCACGACCGTCTGCGATGACCCCGGATGTCGCTGCGCTCATCCGGGCTCCGTGCTCGTGCTTGGCGCCTGAGCTAGCCAAACTCGCGATGGAGCCGCAGGAACGCCTCGGTCGGACGGTCATAGCTCACCAGCTTGACGTCGAGGTCGAAACCGGAGGCCAGCAGCAGCGCCCGGCGCAGCGCATCTTCGATCCAGGCGTCGTCGTTTCCGAACGCTCCGCCGCCCACGCTGGTGAGCAGCACGATGTTCCACCCGCGGGCCGCGTTGAGCACCGCGGCCCAGATCGTCGCCTCGTAGCTCGCCTCCAGGACAAGGCGCGCGAAGGATTCCCAATAGCGAGGCGCGGCTGAGCAATAGGCCACGGGAAGCGCGGAGCAGAACGCTTGCGACACCGTCGACATCGGCTCTATTGCGTCCGTCAGTTCGACATCGCTGTGAATGCCGATCCGAAGGTGTCCACGCAGCGCGTCGATCTCCTCAGGGCTGCTCGCCGCGAGCAGCGCGGTGATGGTATCGAGCCCGCTGCGGGTGCACAGCGCGTAGCCGTTGGTCATCGCCCAGAGCTCGCCGGTGTCGCGGGGCAGGCGGCTTCTCAGCGCCGCACCGAGATCTGCGAGCGCGTCGAGCTGCCGGTCGCGGGTCTGGCCTGATTGCTTCCCGACGGGAGCGAAGTAGTTCCGGTAGATGGTCGCTGCGCCGGCGGCGACCGCGCAGGCCGGCCCTTGTGTCGGATCGGACTGATAGATCGTCACGCCGTCTTCGGGTGTGGCGTGCGGTCCGACCATCTCCAGCAGGTTGAACTGCGACGCGACCTGGAACAGGGCGCCTGCGAACTCCGGAAGCAGATGCAGGGTGCGGACGTCACCGCTGACCAGGCCGACGCGAAGCTTCCCCGACCTGCACGGCGATTGCTGGGCTTGTCGCCGAAGCTCCGACAGGGTCGGAAGCTCGAGCCGTCCGGTCGCGTAGCTCCGGCCGTTGACGAGAGATGTGAGGCGTCCATTCTCGACCTTCAGTCGGGCCCGCGTGGAGGCATAGTCGACTTCCGTAAATCCCGTGAGCCTTTCGAACCAGTTCACGATTGCTCCTGCCATGTTCACGCCGGATCGAGATACGGCGCGACCAGCTCGCGCGTCTCGGCGCTGGTGACTTAACTGCGGTGCCGACCCCCTAAACGAGCGATGAGTCGGGCGCAAGGCCAGTCAGAGCATCGACCAGGGCGGCCATTCCAGCACCTCCGGCGCGATGACAAGCAGGGTTGGCGCGACGAGTCCTCCTGCGACGCGGATTGCGGTCGTTGACCGTAGTGAGATCCCGCGTGCCTGGGCGAGCAGGGTCAGGACTCGAATCAAGACACCCGTGACGAAGCCGATCTTCGTCACAACCAGCAATGGGCCGCCGAGAAGGAACCCGGCGCACAGGGCGGAACAACCATCGAATATCCGCGAAAACAATAAGTCGCGAAGACTGTGAACCCTCGTCACCAGCAGCGCAACAAGGATCGCGATCAGCAATGCGCGCCACGATGGCATCAGTGCGGCGATGGCGTAGCCGATGAGGCATGCGGCAAGCAATTCGGTCGCATAATCCAGCATCGATCGCGTCCAGCTCACGGCTGATCGAGATATGGCGCCACCACCTCGCGCGTCTCGGCGCTGCTGACCACTGGCACGATCTCGAAGGTCATGCCGGTGTCGCGGGCGTTATCCAAGATCCATTGCTGCAACAGCCGAGCGTCGTCGCATTCCATCAGCTGGAAGCAGCGGTCGAAATTCGGCTCGATCCAGCTGCCGAGATATTTGAGGCCGTCGGGAAACTTGATCCCGGGGTCGCGCACGCGGCGATAGACCGGGATCGGATCGCGATCCTTGAAACGTTCGATCACCATGAACAGCATGCGCGCCTCCGTGGCAGGTTCTGGCGCGCATTGTGAGCGGGTTTCGCTTCAGGTTCCAGATCGTTCCGATTGTCTCGCGATCCGGCGCGGAGTCGCGCTCACCGTCCTCCCGCCATCATCCGGCTGAGGCAATTGTTAAACGCCATGGTGTCGCCGCCGGCGCCGTTGCGGCCATATTCCCAATGGCCGGTGGCGGGGTTGCAGCGGCCGCCGATCTGGATGGCGCAGCGCTGGCTGATGCTGGTGCAGCGGCCGCCGCCGCTGACGCGCTTCGGCTCCGGCTCGGAGCGCATCGCTACCGCCGGCTCCTTCTTGCGGGTGGGCTCCTCGCGCTTCGCAGGCTCGGTCTGCTTCCTGGCGACCGGCTCGTCCTTGCGCCGGACGCAATCGCCGTCATCGTCGCGGATCTGGCCCGCGGGGCAGGCGATCGCGACGCAGCTCTCGCCTTCGGCGCGCTGCCCCGTGGGACAGAGCAGCGGACAGACGCGGCCGGACCTCGCCTTGACCGCGTCGAGCGCATCGATGCTGGCGATCTTGATGTCGAACGTGGTGCCGGCCTGCTTGTTGAAGCGCTCCAGCGCGCGGCGCGCATTGCCGTCCCAATTGCCGCCGCCGTCGGCGCTGCTGCAGCCGACGCGGCGCAGCTCGGTCGCGAGCAGACGTGGAAGGTCGGGAGGCGGTGTCGCGGCCGGCTTGTCCGCCGGCGTGGGCAGCGCTGCGACGACGACCGGATCGGGCGATGCGGCCGGCCTCTCGGCCTCGGCTCGCTGGGGCGGCTCGGGCGGGCTGCGTGTGACTTCGGGCGCCGCGGGGGGCGCCGCACCGGATGCGCCTGACGCGAGCTTGGCGCGCTGCGCCTTGGCGAGCGCCGCGTAGAAGCCGGAGGGATATTTTTCGATGAATGCATCGAACGCCGCGGCGCTGCCGATGCGCTCGGCGAGTTCGTAGTCGCGCCGCATCGCCGCGTCGGGATCGGCGGCTGCGCTCGGCGCGGATGCCGCGGGCACCAGCGCGACATCATTGCCGCCGAGCGAGCCGTAGACATAGGGCTCCTGGCGATAGCCGGTCGCCTTCAGCACGTCGTCGCGGACGAAGCCGAAGGCGCGGCGCAGATCGAGGCCGGGCTTCGGCAGATGCGCGACCAGCGCCTGTGCGAACGGGCTGTTGCTGGCGTCGCCATCGACGGCGGTCGAGCCCGCCTTGGCCGAGAATGCGATCATCGTGTTCGGGCTCGCCGGCTCGACCTTGGCGAGGCCGCGGCCAATGCTGCGCGAGGCGACGCTGCGCTTCATCGTCTTCGCAAACGGATTGTCGCGGCAGGCGTCGAGCACCACGAGCCGAAGCTGCTTGGCGGGCTCGATCGCGAACAGCACGCGCTCGAGCGCGATCGCCTCGTCGAGCACGTCGCTGTCGGCTTCCAGCGAGGCGTCGGTCGGGATCAGATAGTTGACGCCGTCGAGCTCGATGCCGTGGCCCGCATAGTAGATCACCGCGACCTCGGCCTCGCGCGCCCGCGCGCCGAACTCGCGCAAGGCGCGGCGCATCTCCTGAACGCCGAGATCGAGTCTGGTATCGACCCGTTCGAAATCTGCAGCGCGGAACATGTCGCTGACGAGCTTGGCGTCATTCGCCGGATTGGAGAGCCGCGCCACCGTCTTGTAGGCGGAGTTTCCGATCACCAGCGCGATGCGCTTGTCGGCCCAGGCGGCCGAGCTGGAACTGATGAGGACGAGCGCAAGTAATAGGTAACGAAATGCCGCCATCCCAGCTCCCCGCAGTCGATGGAGCGCCAGACTATCCGGCCATGTCGCCAAAGCAAGCCGATGCGTCCCGAGCGAGCGATCGGGCCGCTTTGTTCAGCTACTGACCAGACGGCGTGCGCAGGCCGTGCCAGGCGTCGCGGACCTGGTGATAGTGAACCTCGGGCAAATAGTCCGGCGTGTTGAGATTGAGGTTCTTGACGTCGAGCCGGCCGACGGCGCTGAGCAGCGTGTAGGAGGCGATGACGCGGTCGCGCTGGGCGCCGATCAGCCGCGCCTTGGCCTGGATCAGGTCGGACTGTGAGTTGAGGACGTCCACCGTGGTGCGCTGGCCGCCCTGCGCTTCGCGCGACACGCCCTGCAGCGCGACGGTGGCGGCCTTCACCTCGGCCTCGGAGGCGCTGACGGCGACCTTGGCGCCCTCATTGGCGACCCAGGCGCTGACCACGGCGGTGCGCGTCTGGTTGCGGATCTGGTCGAGCACGAGCCGGCTCTGCGCCGCAAGCTCCTTGCTCTGGCGCGTCTGTGAGGCCGCCGTGCCGCCGTCATAGATCGGCGCGGTGACGGCGCCGACGATCGAGGCCTGGTCGGTGCCGAAGGTGCCGAGCGTCTGGTCCGAATCGCGGCCGCGGCTGACGCTGCCCTGCAGGGTGACGCTGGGCAGCAGCGTGCCTTCGGCGATGCGGATCGAGGTCGATGCGGCGTCGACGTCGAAGCTCGCCGCGGCGACCGCCGGGTTCTCCTTGTTGCCGAGCGCAATGGCGTCCTCGCGCGATCGTGGCAGCAGGCGGTCGACCGGATCGGCGGCGCGCAGCTGGCTCGGGGCCATGCCGATCACCTGCGCATAGGTGGCCTGGCTGATGGCGAGATTGACCTCGGCGGCGTTGAGGTCGGACAGGCCGCGCGACAGCCGCGCCTCGGCCTGCGCGGCGTCGGTCGGTGTGACGTCGCCGGCATTCAGCCGGCGCTGCGTCACCGCCAGCGTTTCGCGCAGGAAGGCGACGTTGGAGCGCTGCGCCTCGACCAGCGACTGGTTGGCGAGCACGTTGGTGTAGGCGGTGACGGCGTCGAGCAGCACGCCCTGGCCGACATTGCGCAGCGCCTCGCGGCCGGACTGCACCTGCAGCTCGGCCAAGCGCACGCTGTTGGCGGTGCGGAAGCCGTTGAACAGCGTCTGCGTGACCGTCACGCCGATGGTCCACGGCTTCAAGGTCGCGGTCTGAACGGTGTTGCCGGGCAGGAGATTACGCACCGCCTGCAGGCCGCTGCTGAGGCTTGCGACCAGCTGCGGACGATAGCCGGCCAGTGCCTGCGGCACGTTCTCATCGGTGGCGCGCTGGCGCGCGCGCTCGGCGTTCAGCGCCGGATTGGTCTGATAGGCCTTCACCAGCGCGGCGGCGAGGTCCTCGGCGCGTGCTGGCGAGCTGATGGCGGCAAGGCAGGCTGCGAGGACCAGGCCGAGGCCGCTCCTTCGCGCACGTACCCTGCCGACGCCAAAATTCTTGGCCCGACCCACCATCCGACTCCGCCGCGTCCCACGATCTTAACCGATCGTTTACCTGTTTACGGCGCGGCGCTGCCACACACAAACCGGGGATGTGGAATCCGCCGGGCTTTTCCATGGTTTGTTGTGGCGCTCTCGCCACAGGACGGCAGTCGCGCCGCCATGGGATGGCCCCATTTCGACGCGCTCGGTAAGCAGGTGAGGGGCGCATCGCCGGCGCTTCCGCGAATCGATTCGCGGAGCGTTCGCGCGGTGGACGTCGGAGCTAGCGGTTCTTGTTCACCGGCTTGCGCTTCTCGATGAACGCGGCCATGCCCTCGGCGCGGTCCTCCAGCGCGAAGGTGGCGTGGAAGAGGTTGCGCTCGACGTTCATGCCTTCGGAGAGCGGGGTCTCGAAGGCGCGGTTGACGGCCTCCTTGGCCATGGCGGCTGCTGGGCGCGACATCGACGCGATCTTCTCGGCCGCGGCCATGACTTCCTCCAGCAGCTTGTCCGCCGGCACGACGCGGCTGACGAGGCCGGAGCGCTCGGCCTCGGCGGCATCCATCATGCGGCCGGTGAGGCAGAGGTCCATCGCCTTGGCCTTGCCGATCGCGCGCGTCAGGCGCTGCGTGCCGCCGATGCCGGGGATGGTGCCGAGCGTGATTTCCGGCTGGCCGAATTTGGCGGTGTCGGAGCAGATGATGAAGTCGCACATCATCGCGAGCTCGCAGCCGCCGCCGAGCGCGTAGCCGGAGACCGCCGCGATGGTCGGCTTGCGGCAGCGCGCGACGCGGTCGCCGCCGATCGCGGTGAAGTCGCTCGAGAACATGTCGATGAAGCTCTTCGGCTGCATCTCCTTGATGTCGGCGCCGGCCGCGAAGGCCTTCTCGCTGCCGGTGATCACGATGCAGCCGATGGCGTCGTCGGATTCGAGGTCGTCGACCGCCGCGGCGATCTCGCGGAAGACGCCGAACGACAGTGCGTTGAGCATCTTCGGCCGGTTCAAGGTGATGACGCCGACGGCGCCTTTGCCCTCGACGATGATGTGCTCGAAAACGCTCATGGCCCAACCCCCGCAAATCAAAACAGCGGGCAATGTGCCCGCTGGATCGATGCGCTTCAAGCCCGGGTGTGGCGAGGCGCAGGCCTCAGATCATGCCCTCAGACCATGAACATCCGCGCCGCCGAGCCCAGAGTGAGCAGGGTGCCGCAGGCGATGAAGATCTTGCCGATGATCGAGGCCTTGTCCCAGCCCGAGCTGTCGTCATTGCTGACGGTGACGAGGTTCACGGTGGCGCTTTCCGTGCCCGCGGCAGGCTCGCTCGGCGCGGCATCGGCCGATTGCGCGGGCGGCGCGGCTTGCGCCTCGGCCGGCATCGGCGCCGGAAACCCGTCCTGCTTCAACCCGTCCTGCTTCGCAGCCGGCGCACTGTCGGAGCCCACCGGCAGGAACGGGCTGTAACCCTGTTGCTCGGCCGCAGGCGCCAATCCAGTGCCAACAAGGCCCAGAACGAACGCGGCGGCAATGATCAATGCTGAACGTCCACTGGCTTGGATCGTCATCGTCGGCCTTCTCCCCATCCCGCCAGCCCAAGTGGGAGTGAGACCCCGACAGATGTCGAGAACGGGGCAGAAAATGGGTATCTTCCTGCCGGTGACGGCAAAAGATGGGCGACGCCCGGCTGAGACATCAGCCATGGCGCGCAGCCAACAAACCTCGCCCCGCACCGAACGATTCGATGCTATGGAGCGGTCCCAGGGAACAGTTCAAGACTTGCCCGCTGGCGTGCTCTCGATGTGGCGTAACTCGGATGCTTCCGAGGCCAAGGCCGAAATCACGAATTCGTGATCAGTTGGCGTGCGCGTAACAACGGGGCCGTAGCGGCGAACTTCTGGGGGTGGGAGCCTAGGTGCGCGAGCGTGACGACGAGTGGACGGCCTGGATGCGCCAAGCCGTCGCCGGTGACGACCAAGCCTATCATCGTCTGCTGAAGGCGATCACGCCGGTGCTGCGCGCAGCATCGCGGCGCGGGCTTGCGCGCGCCGGTCAACCGCCAGACCAAGCCGAGGACATTGTGCAGGAAATTCTGTTGGCGGTGCATCTCAAGCGGCATACCTGGGACGTCAACGCGCCGTTCGCGCCCTGGCTGTTCGCGATCGCGCGCAACAAGCTGATCGACACGCTGCGCCGGCGCGGCCGCCGCGTGTTCGTCGACATCGACGATTTTTCGGAGACGCTGGCGGACGAACCGCCGGCGCCGACGGTCTCGGCCACCGAGGTCGACGCCCAGTTGAAGACGCTGCCGCAGCGTCAGCGCGACGTGCTGCAGTCGATCGCGGTCGAGGCGGCCTCGATCAAGCAGACCGCCGCCAAATTCGCCATGAGCGAGGGGGCGGTGCGGGTGGCGCTGCACCGCGCGCTCTCCACTCTCACGGCCAAGCTACGGGATACATGATCATGGACACCGATCAGCTCATCCGCACCCTTGCCGCCGACAATGCGCAGCGTGCGCAGCCGGTCGGCATCATCATGGCGCTGGCCCTGATGGCGGCGACGCCGGTCTCGACCGCGATGCTGCTGATCGGCCTCGGCGTCCGTCCGGACATCTGGCTTGCGGTGCGCAATCCGTTCTTCGACCTGAAATTCGTGGTGACCTCGGCGCTGGCGATCCCGGCGCTGATCATCAGCCTGCATCTGTCCCGCCCCGAGGCGTCGCTGCAGGGCTGGAGCTGGCTCCTGATCGCACCGGTCGTCATCCTGGTCGGCGGGATCGCCGCCGAGATGATGCTGCCGCAGCGGTCGCCGATGCTGACGCGGATGGTCGGCCACAATTCGATGCTGTGTGTCAGCGCCATCCCGGTGCTGTCACTGCCGCTGCTGACGGCGGCGTTGTTCGGGCTGCGCCATGGCGCGCCGTCGCGTCCGGCGGCGGCAGGCGCGATCGCCGGGCTGGTCTCCGCCGGCATCGCGGCCACGCTCTACGCCGCGCATTGCACCGATGATTCCCCGCTGTTCGTGGCGACCTGGTACACCCTGGCCGCGTCGATCGTAGCCGGGCTCGGCGCCCTGATCGGCCCGAAGGTGCTGCGTTATTAGTTGCGGCTAGGCCTGCACGGGCACCGCGCCATCCTGCACGCGGTGGAAGCGCAGCACCTGCTGCGCGGTGGCGCGACGGAGGCGCTGATAGGTGGCCTTGCACGCCTCGAGATCGGCGGGCGGGGCGCTTGTCGGCTCATCGCGCATCAGCTCGTGGCGCATCAGGATGATCGACTTGACCGTCGGCCAAGCGAGGCCCGCGACCTTGGCGAGGATCATCACGCCTTCGGCGCGGCTCTCGATCATGATGCTCTCGGCGACCGCGATCGGAACGTTGGCCATCGCCGCCACCGCGGCATTGGCCTCGTCGAATTTGCCCTGCCTGGTGAACTCGAGGACGAGCCCGTCGTCGAGACGGCCGTCGGCGTGCAGCGAGCGCACCAGCGCATGGGCGATCTCGGTCTGGCTGGTCAGCGCCACCGCGCTCGACCGCGCGCGCCGGCCAGCGGTGCGGACCGCCGATGAGACCTCCTGCGCGAGATTGGGGTTGGCGGCTTCGAGCCGCGCACGAACGGTGGCGGAGGCCTTCGCGACCAGCTTCAGATAGAGGTGCCGCGGCAGATTGGGGCGCATCGCCAGGCATGCCGCCAGGCCTTCGTCCAGGCTCGCGCGGTCGACGAGCGTGTCGAAGCTCGACTGCGACACGTCAGCGCCGGGATTGCTGACCGTGCTGTGAACGACCTCGTCGTTGCCGCGCCGGAGCAGGATGTCGGTCACGGCCCGGCTGATCACGCGACGGAGCGAAATGGCCAACAGATGCGCCTGGCTCTTGGTTTCGGCGGTGCGGATCAGCGCGGCCTCGTCGAGCCGCTCGGACTTCGACAGCACCGGCCCCGCGACCTCGATCGCGTCATCGTCGGCGAGCCGGTGCAGCGTCCGCGGTGGCGCGGAGTCGAGCGGCGCCAGCCGCTGGGCGAGCAGGGCGCGCGCCGAGACCTCGATATGGTCGATCAGGCACTCGAAGACGTCGTCGAACAGCGCGACCTGGACGTCGGCGAAATCAGCGGCGCCGCTGACGAACAGGTCGGTGACCTTGCGCAGCGTCTCGACCCGCCGCACCACGGTGCCGTGGGCGAGCGTGTCCTCGAGCTCGTCCAGCAGACTATCACTCGGGTTCGATTTCGAACTCATCGCGGCACGATCATGCTTTCAAGGTCACGCACTGGTCACGCGGTTGCGTCCGTCTGCCTTCGATTGGTAGAGCGCGCGGTCGGCTCGGGCGAGCAGCGAGTCCGCGGTCTCGTCGCCGCGCAGCGAGGCAACGCCGGCCGAGAAGGTGACCTGCACATCGGTCGAGAATGCGCTCCAATCCTGGTCGGCAATGATCCGGCGCAGACGTTCGGCCAGGCGCCCCGCCGCGTCCGCCGGAGCGCCGGGCAGCAGCAGAAGGAATTCCTCGCCGCCATAGCGGCCGAAGCGGTCGCCGCCGCGAATATTGGCGAACATCGTGATGGCAAAGGTGCGCAGCACCTCATCGCCGGTCGGATGGCCGCGCGTATCGTTGATGCGCTTGAACCAGTCGAGATCGATCAGCACGACCGAGCACGGCCTGCCGATCTGCCGCGCCCGCGACATCTCGTCCTCGAGCGCAAGCATGATCGCGCGCCGGTTCAGCGTGCCGGTGAGCTCGTCGAGCTCGGCGAGCTCCTCGATGCGGCGATTGGCTTCCTTGAGCGATTGTCCCCGCTGATACAGCGTCTGGCGCAATGTGCTGGAAATGAGGCCGAGGATCATGCAGCCGGCGATCGTGAGCAGGAACACCAGGAGAGTCGCGAGCCGTTCGAGACCGTTGCCGTGCGGCATGCCGAGCGGCTTGTCGGTGAGCAGGAACAGACCGGCCAGCCCGACCGCGAGAAAGGTCCAGCAGATCGCGCTCTGGCGCGGCGTCGACCGCAGGGACGCAAAGCTGACGACGATGTAGAGCGTGCAGAGGAACAGGATGCTGACATCAGGCGCGATGTAGCAGAACGCAACCGTGATCATCATGCTGACGAGCGATTGCGGCACGACGAGATAGTGATCGCGGAAGCGATCGTTGAAGCCGCTTTCCGACAACGCGGTCCACAGTGCGACGGTGAGCAGCCCGATCGCCGCATAGGCCGGAGCAATGGCGACCGGCACGGTGCCGGCTTGCGCGTAGATCAGCAGGATGACGGCGTCGATCACGTAGCATCCGGCGATCAACGCCAGCATCTGCCGCCGCCGCGCGGCACGACGCGCACGCAGATCGCCGGCCAGGGGCGAGGGGACGCTCCCGGTCTCGGCCACGTTGGGCCTGGGAAAAGGCGGTGCCGTCGTGCCCATCTGCTCGCAATTCTTCGCCGTCGCAAAAAATCTACGTGGGAAGCATTTAACTTTGGTATCTATGGAACTGGGGTGGAGATCACGTCGCGCGCAGGCCGCGACAGGGAATCTACGGGCATTGGGCGCAGTTGGTGGACGGGACGTGAGATGACAGGTGGGAACCCGGTGGTCGCGATCGGCCCGGGCGCTGCAGCACAATTTTTTGATCTGTGCGCGGGCTCACAGTTGGGGACGTATCTTTCCGGTATTTTCAAGAATTTTGCGGTTGTATTCGAACCGCACCCACCTTCCTCCAGACCAATCTTGCGAGACGGCCATTGAGCGTGACAGCAGCGGCGTCAGACGAAACCCTGATTGCCCGGATCGCTCAAGGCGACCGGCTCGCCATGCAGGTGCTGTACGGACGGCACCATGTCAGGGTGTACCGTTTCGGGCTCCGGCTCGTGCGGGACGAACAGGTCGCGGAAGACCTCATCAGCGAGGTTTTTCTCGATGTATGGCGTCAGGCCGGCAAGTTCGAAGGCCGCTCTGCCGTCTCCACCTGGTTGCTGGCGATCACCCGGTTCAAGGCCCTGTCGGCACTACGGCGCCGCAAGGACGTTGAGTTGGAGGACGAAGCCGCCAACGCGATCGAGGATACGTCCGACGATCCGGAAGTGGCGGTACAGAAGAAGGATACCGGGGAAGCCCTGCGGAAGTGCCTGACGGCGCTCTCGCCCGACCACCGGGAGATCGTCGATCTCGTCTACTACCACGAGAAATCCGTGGAGGAGGTGGCCGAGATCGTCGGAATTCCCGAGAACACCGTGAAGACGCGCCTGTTCTATGCGCGTAAGAAATTGGCCGAACTCCTGAAGGCGGCCGGCATTGAGAGAGGCTGGCCATGATGGCTTTGAGCAAGAAGATGCTGGAGCAAGAGCCCGGTGACGTCGAACTGCTGCTGCCGTGGTACGCCGCCGGCACGCTGAGCGCGCGCGACATGCGCCGGGTCGAGGAGGCGCTGGCCGAGGACGCTGATCTCGCCAGGCAATATGCCGAAATCCAGAAGGAATATGCCGAGACCATCGCGCTGAACGAGAGCCTCGGCGCGCCGTCGATGCGCGCCATGCAGAAGCTGTTCGCGGCGATCGATGCGGATCCGGTGCAGAAGCCCGCGGTGCCGCGCGGCTTCGGCGCGCGGCTGATGGGATTCTTCGACAGCCTCTCGCCGAAGACGCTGGCTTGGACCGTCAGCCTCGGTGCGCTGCTGGTGCTGGCGCAGGCCGGCGTGATCGGCGCCGTACTCATGCGCTCTCAGACCACCTATCAGACCGCTTCGGTCGCTCAGGACAATGTCGCCGCCGAGCCGCCTGCAAAGGCGAAGGTCGCGCCGCCGCCGCCCAGTGCTCCGGCGATGGCTCCGGCATCTGAGCCGGCCCGCGACAGCATGGCGCGGTCGCAGGTGGCGGAAGCTCCGGCTCCGGCGGCGCCGCTCATCCGCGGCCTCGGGCCGCAGGTCGCCGGATCGGCTGCGCCGGCCTACGCGCTGGTGCGGTTCGCGCCGGATGCGCGCATCGCCGACATCACGGCGCTGCTCGACAGCTATCAGGCTTCGATCGTCGAGGGCGCCAAGGGCGGCCTGTTCAAGCTGCAGCTCGGCGGCCGACCGCTGTCAAAGGCCGAAGCCGACGCCCTGATCGCGCGTCTCGCGCAGGAGAAGATCGTCGGTCTCGCGGTCGCCGCGCAATAATCTCTCTCACCGACGTGGGAGATCGACCGATGTCCTGCCAAGGCTTGTATCAAGGCTCGCATCAAGGCTTGTATCAAGGCCTTCCCCGAGGCGCTCGGCCGCGTGCCGGGATGGCCGCATGCGTGGTCGCGGTCGCGATGCTGATCGTTGGGGGAACGCTGTCCGCGCAGGCCCAGGCGATGATGCGGTCGCCCGCCATCAACATTCCGAGCCGTGTGCCGAGTATCAATCCCAGCGCGGCGCTGCGGACGCCGCCGCCCAGTATTGCGCTCCGTCCGGCTCTGCCCAACGCGCGCTACGCGCCGAATCTGCAGGTCCGCTGCAGCCCGGTCGACCGCAGCGTCGCGGGCGAATGTCTGGACCGTCCGCCGGCCGAGGCCGGACAGGGCGAATCGGCCAAGACGGCGGCGAACAAGCGCGGCTCGAACAGCGGCAGGTCGGACAAGGGGAGTTCAGCCAAGTCAGCCCAGCGGCGCGCGCCGAGCGCAGTCGAAGCTGCTGATGAGCAGATCATCGCCAACGAGCTGGTCGCCGAGATCGACGGCAGCCTCTCGGCCGAGCAGGCCGACGCGCTGGCGCGGCGCCATCGCCTGCAGCGCGTCAGCTCGCAGGCCTTTCCGCTGATCAATGCGACCATCGGCCTGTTTCGCATCACCGATCGCCGCTCGGTCGAAACGGTGCGCCGCGCGCTCTTAGCCGACACCAGCGTGCGCTCGGTGCAGCCGAACTACCGCTATCAGCTGCAGCAGCAGGCGCCTCCGGCCGAGGGCGATCCGGCCCAATACGCGCTGGCGAAGCTGCGGCTGCCCGAAGCCCACCAACTGGCGCAGGGGGCGAACGTCACGATCGCCGTGATCGATTCCGGCGTCGATCTCAAGCACCCCGAATTCGTCGACGCCGCGTTCGATGCCTTCGACGCGCTCGGCGGCGACGCGGAGCCGCATGTGCACGGCACCGGCATCGCCGGCGTGATCGTCTCGCACAAGCGTTTGATGGGCAGCGCGCCCTATGCACGCATCATCGCCATCCGGGCCTTCGGCGTGACCAAGAAAGGCGGCGGCCCGGAGAGCAGCTCCTACGTCATCCTGAAGGCATTGGACTACGCCGCCTTGCACGGCGCCCAGATCATCAACATGAGCTTTGCCGGACCTAAGGACGCGGTGATCGAGCGGGCGATCGCGGCGGTTGCTGCGAAGGATCTCGTCATGGTCGCGGCGGCCGGCAATGCCGGCGCTAAATCGCCGCCGCTCTATCCGGCCGCCAATCCGAACGTCATCGCCGTGAGCGCGACCGACACGAGGGATCAGCTGCTGGCGGCGTCCAATCGCGGCAACTACGTCGCACTCGCGGCGCCCGGGGCCGACATCTTCCTCCCGGCTCCGGACGGCAAGTATCAGGTCATTTCGGGCACCTCGTTCTCGGCGGCCTATGTCAGCGGTCTCGCGGCCCTGGTGCTGGAGCGCAATCCGGCGCTGAAGCCGGAAACGGTGCGCACCGTGCTGACCAAGACCGCGCGCGATCTCGGCTCGCCAGGTCAAGACGATTTGTTCGGGGCAGGGCAGGCCGACGCGCTGGCGGCGGTTCAGGCGGTGCTGTCACCCGGGGATGCGCCGGCGATGTCCGCGGCCCCGGCCGCCAAGCCGCGCGACATCGGACAGGACGCAGCCCCTGCGCGCGAGCTCCGTCCAGCCTCTGCCGCGACCATGGCGACCGGAGAGGCTCCGACGGCCGGAGCCCTGCGGCCTGCGCAACAATAGTGTCAACATTTTCGTGATCCAAAATTCCGGGCGTCGCTTTGAACGGAGGCCCGGGCGGTCACGACAGAAGGTATGTGGGAGCGGTGATCCTCTCCCCAAGCTATATCAGGCGCGAGCGCCCATCCACCCCAAGCGCCCATATGGCTCTGAGCCGTCCGGTTGTCCCCCCGGACGGCTCTTTCATTTTCGGGGGGGCGACAAGGGCCCGGCGCCGGGTCCGGATCATCGGCAATTGCCGGCCGCGCGACATCTCTGCGGCTGAGGGTCTGAAGTTGTGACCGGACCGCTGATCCCGCGGGCGTTGCCGAGCGGCGGAAAAGCCCGAAAACTTGCGGTCAAAATTTCCGCGCAACTACGGTTTGGCCGCCAAAGAAGATGGCGATAGCTAGACTTTGTTAACCTTTTCCACAAAATATTCACGTCACGTTGCGTTGATTCGTGCCGAGTGCGTCCGTCCCCTTATTTCACGGGCTCCCCTATGACACATCGACCGGACGTGGCTTGCAGCCGCGAACTGGCTGCACGCTGGTGCGCGCTCGCCGAACGGCGCCTCGACCATCTGAGCGAGCTGTTTCAGAGCGGCCGCTGGCGGCGCTATTACACCGAGCAGTCTCTCATCGAGGACATCCGCCATGCCAAGGCGGCCGTCGCCACCTGGAAGTCGCTGTCCGCGGAGCCCCAGCCGGTGATGCCCGAACGGGCGATGCCCAATCTGGCGAGACCCAATCCGGTGAGGCCGGAGGTGGTGAGCATCGTGCCGAGCCCGGCACCCTCCATGATCATGGCCGCGGCACCCGTGGTGGCACGGCACGTGGAGCCTGAGCCGGCGCTGCAACGTCCGATCGAGCTGCCGCGCACGCTCGAAGCCATTCTTTCGGAATCCGAGATCATCGTCGACAGCGAGATCGAGGTGGTCGGATTCGACCTGGCCGAGGACCTGCCCGAAGATGGCTTGGATGGTGGCCCGGAGGGTTACTTCGAGGATCGCCTGGAGGATGACCTGGAGCCGGATTACCCGACCGACGAAGAGGTCGAGCCGGAGCTGACGGTCGCGCCTGCCCGCATTGACATGGCCGCGCTCGAACAGGCTCTGAGCATCGGGATGGACTCCGGCGCCGATGATGAGGATCCGGTGGTCGATCTCGACGCCATCGAACGCCGCTATCCGGCCCTGGCTGTCGCCTATTGATCCGTCATCGCGTGACGGCGTTGCCGGTCACGGTGAGCTGCGCATAGCGTTGCGCGGTGTCTTGCGTCAGGTCGGGCGTGACCGGCTTGATGTGATCGAGCCCGATCACCGCGCCGCGCGGCGCGCCCGAGATGATGTTGTTGGTGACGAGCGCCGTTCCTGCTCCCGGAAAGACGGACAGGCCGACGCCCGCCAGCGCTTTGCGGATGACGTTGCCGGAAATGACGACGTCGCGGAGATAGCGGCCCCAGCCGGCGACGATGCCGTAGGACGGGGCATTCTCCACGACATTGCCGGTCACCGACGAATCCGCCTCGACATAGATCCCGATGCCGGCATCGTCGTCGGGCGCGGTGCCGATCGGGCGCTTCGGAATCAGGTTGCGGATGATGTTGCCCTGGACGACGGCGATGCGGCCGCCCTCGTTGAAGTTGCAGACGGAGACCCCGAAGGCGGCGCCGTCGACCGTATTGCCTGATATGACGGCGCCTTCGAACGAGAACTCCGAATACAGCGCGACCTCGCGGACATCGGTCACGCTGTTGCCGACGATCTGGATGGCGGAGGCCGAATTGCCGCGCACCGCGGAGTAGTCGCAATTCCTGATGCGGTTGCCTCTGATGATGACGTTGCCGGCGCGGAAGGCATTGATGGCGTTGCCGTACTGGCCGGAACCGCCGGGCCCGGCCTTGATGTCCTCGATGCGGTTGTCGAGCACCATCGTGCCGTCGTCGCCGATCGCCGTGCGCAGGATCTCGATGCCGTTGTCGCGGGTGCCCTTGATGGTGTTGCGCGAGACGATCAGCCCGAGCGCATCGAAGGAGACGATGGCAGTGACCGCAATATCGGTGAGGACGTTGCCGCTGACGTCGCCGGAGACCTGCTCGAGCCAGATGCCGCTGCCGCCGGAGCGGATGATCTCGCAGTCGACGATCCTGACATCGCGGCCCGCCGCAACGTGAAGCAGGCCGCGGCGCTGGGGCAAAGCGATGCCGCTGCCGTCGAGCGAGATGCCGCTGATGCCGAGACCGTCGGCACTTTCGGCCGCGAGCAGCGAGGGGCCGCCGCCGGTGAACACAAGCTTCGTCGCACCGCGGACGCCGATGAGCTGGCTGCCTCTGCCGAGGCGCAGCATCGAGCTGCGGTAGATGCCGGGCGGCAGCGCCAGCGGCGCCTGCGCGCGCGCGGCTTCGTCGATCGCGCGCTGCAAGGCGCGGGTCTGGTCGTCGGGACTGTTGGGCTTGACGCCGTACTGGGTGGCGTCGCGGCCGAGCGCGGCGATCAGCGGGGTGGCCTGCGCCGGCTCGCTCGGCAGCGCCAGTGCGCCGGCGGCACCGGCCACCGTGGCGCCGATCAGGTTGCGGCGTTTGACGTCCATGAGGTCAGGCTCGCGTGGGTCAGCTCTGGTTTGCTTGAGATAACGCGAAAGCGCTGACAGCCGGCTTTTGAGCAGCGTCGCAGGCCCTGTTTGTTGCGGGTAGGGTTAAATCTTTACCCGCGGGGACGGCTGTCTGAGGCACCAAGGCGGATCGTTTCTTGAGCTGATATTCGGCGGCTTGTGCGCACCTCTCCCCCCGCGTGCGGGGAGAGGTCGGATTGCATCGAAGATGCAATCCGGGTGAGGGGGGCTTTCCGCGGGGCCCTTGCGTGGCTGCCCCTCACCCCAACCCTCTCCCCGTGAAGGACGGGGAGAGGGGGCGCACCGGCGGTGATGCGCCGGCCTGGGCTCCAACTCACAAGTCCGATTGCTTCAACAGAATTGAAGCGATGGGCGTAGTCGAGCTCGACTAAGCCTTCATCCGCGCGAGCTTCACAAGCTCCATCAGCATCGCCTCGCCGGCATCGACCAGCGCTTCCAGGGTGATGCGTGGGCTGCCGTGTGGCAGCACCGTTCCGGTGCGGGGCAGCGGGGGGATATGGATGAAAGCGGCGAGATGCGGACCGCCTTCGATCTGCGTCGCCTCGATCGCGCGCCAGCTCAAATAGTTGCAGAGATAGCTGCCGGCATCGCGCGACGGCCTTGCGTCGATGCCGGTGGCCCGCGCCGCGCGCAGCAGCCGCGCCATGTGCGGACCGAACGGCATCGGATGCGCACCGGGCACGATGACGCCCTTGCGCGCGACAGCGCGGTCGGCATCGGGGAAGGTCGTCGTCACAGCGTTGCGGGCGCGGGTCTCGATGCGGAGATAGGAGGTTCGCCCGGCAAGCCCGAACATCAGCAGCCCGTGCGGCCGCCGCTCGGCGATCAGCTGTGGCAGCTCACGATCGACCGTGCTGTAGGTGACGTGAAAGATGTGGCTGCTGATCTCGACGTGATCGAGCGCGGGCCGGCGCAGTGCCGCGAGACGCTTGACCAGCGGCATGGTCGGGTTGAACGGCGCGCCGGGGAACGGGCCGAAGCCGGTGATGAGAATGCGGACCCGACCGCTCACTTCAGCAACTCCGCGAGCTGTTCCGCGGCCAGCGCGGGCGCGACGCGGCCTTCGGCGACCTCCGCCTCGAGCTTCTTCACCTTGGCACGGATCGACGTATCGGTGCGCAGCCGCGCCATCAGCCGCTGCTCCAGCATGGTCCACATCCATTTCACCTGCTGGTCGCGGCGGCGCGCGGCGAACTCGCTGGAGGCAACCATCGCCCTGCGATGATCGACGACCTTCTGCCACAGCTCGGCGATGCCCGAGCCGGCCATCGCCGAATAGGTCACGACCGGCGGATGCCAGTGCTCGGAGCGGGGCGCGAGCAGATGCAGCGCGCCGCGATAGTCGGCGGCGGTGATGTTGGCGCGCTTGATGTTGTCGCCATCGGCCTTGTTGATCGCGATCATGTCGGCGAGCTCGACCAGGCCCTTCTTGATGCCCTGCAGCTCGTCGCCGCCGCCGGGCAGCATCAAGGCGAGGAAGAAGTCGGTCATGTCGCAGACCGCGGTCTCCGATTGGCCGATGCCGACCGTCTCCACCAGGATCACGTCGAAGCCCGCGGCCTCACACAGCAGCATCGCCTCGCGCGTCTTGGCGGCGACGCCGCCGAGCGTGCCGGAGGACGGCGAAGGGCGGATGAAGGCGTGGGTGTCGTGCGACAGCCGCGCCATGCGCGTCTTGTCGCCGAGGATGGAACCGCCGGTGCGCGCCGAGGAGGGGTCGACCGCGAGCACCGCGACCTTGTGGCCTTGCGCGATCAGATACATCCCGAGCGCGTCGATCGTGGTGGACTTGCCGACCCCCGGCGAGCCGGTGATGCCGACCCGGAACGCGTTCCCCGTCTGCGGCAGCAGCGCCTGCACCAGCTCGCGCGCGGATGCCTGATGATCGGCCCGGCGGCTCTCGATGAGGGTGATCGCGCGCGCCAGCGCCGCGCGGCTGCCGGAGCGGATATCGTCGGCCAAAACCGTGATGTCAGGCGAAGACGGGGAGCGAGGGGACATGCGCCCGTTATACCGGATGCGCGGCGCGCGGCCAGCTAGTTGTCGTCCGCATCCTTCTTCGGCCTGGCGCCGGCGAAGATCGCCTGGCCCTCGGGCGAGAGATACGGTTTCAGGGTCTCCCACGGCACGAAGGCGACGTACTGGCCTTCGGCATAGGGGCCGACGGCGTAAGGGGGATAGTGGAAGGTCAGGCCGGAGCTCTTGCCGGCCTCGGTGGAGGGCGCGAGCGTCACGGCGCCGATCTTCAGGAGCTTCGGCTCCAGACCTTTGAACCATTCGGCGGTCGCGGTCTCCGTCGCATCGCGCTTCTTCTTCTCGGCCTTGAGCGAGGTGATAACGCCCGCGAGCATCGCCTTCATCGCGGGACCATTGTCGGCGGTCTCGGTGAAGAAGGGGCGGATGCTGATCGGCTTGGCGACGGTCTTGTCCCATAGGATGGTGTTGACATCGCTGTTCGGATGCGCGCCGCCGGTGTCCATGTAGTCGTCCCTGAGCACGCTGACGTAGCGGCCGGCGACGACCGAGCGGAGCGAATATTTGCGCTCATACGACCATTTGCGGTCACGGAACGCTTGCGGGTCCTCCTTGCGCTCCTTGGCGGCGTCGGCGGCGTTCCGGTCGATCCACTTCCTGCCATCGGCAAGACAATAGGCGGCGAGCGGCCCGTCGGCCTTGATCTGCGCATCGAGCGTGACGTTGGCCTCGACCGCCTTGGTGTTGATGGTGGCGTCCGGCTTGGGTTCGGCGGCGAAAACGGGAGACGCGGCAAGGAGGCCGAGGAGGGCGGCAATGCAGAGCGAGGAACGGGTCATGGCAATTCAAATCCGGTGGATCAAGATGCGTATCGCTGGGGATCGCGGAGGTTCATGGCCGCATATGCAACGGCGCGCGATCGCATGACCGCGCGCCGGCAGATGATGCAGCAAACTCTAAAAGACTACTCCGCCGCCTCGCTGTGGCCGAGCCGCGCGTTGAGCTTGTGAATCAGCTCCTCGGCGGCGTCAGCGATGACCGTGCCCGGCGGGAAGATCGCCTCGGCGCCGGACTTGTACAGCGCATCGTAATCCTGCGGCGGCACCACGCCGCCGACGATGATCATGATGTCCTCGCGGCCCTGCTTCTTCAACGCGGCCTTGAGCTCCGGCACGGCGGTGAGATGGGCTGCGGCGAGCGAGGAGACGCCGAGAATGTGGACGTCGTTCTCCACCGCCTGGCGGGCCGCCTCGTCGGCGGTGGCGAACAGCGGCCCGATGTCGACGTCGAAGCCGATGTCGGCGAAGGCGGATGCGATCACCTTCTGGCCACGGTCGTGGCCGTCCTGGCCGATCTTGGCGACGAGGATGCGCGGACGGCGGCCCTCCGCCTCCTCGAACGCCTCGATCAGGGTCTGCAGCTTCTCGGCCTTGCCGGACATGGCGGCGATCTCCCGCTTGTAGACGCCGGTGATGGACTTGATCTCGGCGCGATGGCGGCCGAACACCTTCTCCAGCGCATCCGAGATCTCGCCCACGGTGGCCTTGGCGCGCGCGGCCTCGATCGCCAGCGCCAGCAGGTTGCCGTTGCCGTCGCCGGCGGAGCGCGTCAGCGCGGCGAGCGCCGCATCGACCTCGGCCTGCTTGCGTTCCGACTTCAGCCGCGACAGCTTGTCGATCTGCAGCCGGCGCACGGTGGAATTGTCGACCTTGAGCACGTCGAGCGGCGGCTCGTCGGTCGGTCTGTATTTGTTGACGCCGATCACCGACTGGCGGCCGGTGTCGATGCGCGCCTGGGTCTTCGCCGAGGCCTCCTCGATCCGCAGCTTCGGCACGCCGGCCTCGATCGCCTTGGCCATGCCGCCGAGCTCCTCGATCTCCTGGATGTGGCCCCAGGCTTTTGCAGCGAGATCGCGGGTGAGGCGCTCGACGTAATACGAGCCGCCCCAAGGATCGATGATCCGGGTGGTGCCGCTCTCCTGCTGCAGGAACAACTGCGTATTGCGGGCAATGCGGGCGGAGAAGTCGGTCGGCAGCGCGAGCGCCTCGTCGAGCGCGTTGGTGTGCAGCGACTGCGTATGCCCCTGCGTCGCTGCCATCGCCTCCACGGCCGTACGAACGACGTTGTTGTAGACGTCCTGCGCGGTCAGCGACCAACCCGAGGTCTGGCTGTGCGTGCGCAAGGACAGCGAGCGCGGGTCCTTCGGATTGAATGGCTTCAGCAGCTTCGCCCACAACAGCCGCGCGGCGCGGAGCTTCGCGACCTCCATGAAGAAGTTCATGCCGATCGCCCAGAAGAACGACAGCCGCGGCGCGAAGCGGTCGACGTCGAGGCCGGCGGCAATGCCGGCGCGCAGATACTCCACGCCGTCGGCGAGCGTGTAGGCGAGCTCGAGGTCCTGCGTCGCGCCGGCCTCCTGCATGTGATAGCCGGAGATCGAGATCGAATTGAACTTCGGCATCCGCTGCGAGGTGAAGGCGAAGATGTCGGAGATGATCCGCATCGAGGGCGACGGCGGATAGATGTAGGTGTTGCGCACCATGAACTCTTTCAGAATGTCGTTCTGAATGGTGCCCGACAGTTTTTCAGGCGGCACGCCTTGCTCTTCCGCCGCGACGACGAACAGCGCCAGGATCGGCAGCACCGCGCCGTTCATGGTCATCGACACGCTCATCTGGTCGAGCGGGATGCCGGCGAACAAGGTGCGCATGTCGTAGATCGAATCGATCGCCACGCCCGCCATGCCGACATCGCCGCCGACCCGCGGATGATCGGAATCATAGCCGCGATGGGTGGCGAGATCGAACGCGACCGACAGGCCCTTCTGCCCCGCGGCGAGGTTGCGGCGATAAAACGCGTTGGAATCCTCGGCCGTGGAGAAGCCGGCATATTGCCGGACGGTCCAGGGCTGGTTGACATACATGGTCGGGTAGGGGCCGCGCAGATAGGGCGCGGTGCCCGGCCATGTCTCGAGGAAGTCTATGCCGGCGAGATCGGCCTCGCCATAGGCCGGCTTCACCGGAATGCCCTCTGGTGTCAGCCATGGCTCGGCGGCGCCCGTAGGCGCGGGGGCAGCGGTCGGTTCAAAGGCGATGTCGGCGAAATTCGGAATGCGGGTCATTCCCGGGCGTCCTCAAACCTGCGGTTTCTCTCGATGAGCTCTTTCAGCTTCGTCTTGTAGACCGGATCATTGCGTGGATCCGCCGTCACGCTGCGGGTCCAGACCGTGTGGATCGCGGTTTCGATGAGTGCGGCCAGCCAGCTGAACATGGTCGATCCTGATGCATCGGTCAGCGCTCAGTCATGATCCGGATGCTGATGGCTGACGATGCGGGCCATCTTCTCCGGTCCGTAGTTCTGCTGCGTGGTCTGGCTCGGCAGATTGGCGATCGCGACGACCCAGCCGAGCCGGGATTCCGAGCCGAACTGCCGCGTCGGAACCACGCGGTCGGGCCGGTCGAAGCTGCCGGTCATGATCTCGATCCGCGGCCCGTCGATGGCGCCGAAGCCGAGCGGCGTGCCGCAGGCGGCGCAGAAATAGCGGTTCGCGATCGACGAGGAGCGGAATGTTCCCGGCGTGCCGCGCGTCCAGGCAAAGCTTTCGTGGTTGATGTCGGCGAGCGACGCGAACGGCGAGCCCGTCGCCTTCTGGCACATCCGGCAATGGCAGATGCTGACGCGCGTCGGCGCCGCCATCAGCGCGTAGCGGATGGCGCCGCATTGGCAGCCGCCGGTGAGGACGGGTTTGCTGGCCTCGGTCATGCTCACTCCAGATGAGTATAGGCGTCTTCGAGCGTCTTCAGCGCATCGCCGCCGGCGAACACGAAGCTGCCGATGCCGGCCTCGCGAAGAGGAGCCTCCTGCTCGCCGCCGCGGCCTGCGAGATAGATATGTCGCGCGCCGGCCGCTTGCAGGGCCTTGGCCGCGGGAACTGCGGTATCGCCATAAACCTTGTCTGACGAGCAGAGACACACGACCGTTGCGCCGGAGGCGCGATAGGCCTCCGCGAGCGCGGCCGGATCGGAGCCGCCCGGGCCGTCGATGGCGGCAATGCCGCCGGCTTCGAAGAAGCTGCGGGCGAATGTCGCGCGTGCCGTGAAGTCGGCGGCGGTGCCGAGATTGGCGAGGAACACGGAAGGACGCTGGCCCTTGCTCTTGAGCAGGCTGTCGGAGCGATCGCGCAGCCGCTCGAAGGCGTCGGCAAGACGGATCGGCGTCAGCGGCGCGAAGCTGAGCGCGGCCTTGGCAGGCGAGGGCGAAGCCAGCGGCGCGACCGGTTCGACCGCGACCTCGGCCTCGTTGAGGTTCGGAAACTCGCTGGCCCCGGTCAGCACGTCGCGGCGCTTGGCGATGTTGGCATCGCGCGCCTGCTTCACCGCGGCGACCTTGGACTGGATCAGCCCAGCCTGCAGCGCGGCCACGACTCCGCCGGCCTTCTCGATCTCCTGGAACAGCGCCCAGGCGGTGGTGCAAAGCTCGGCCGTCAGCGCCTCGATGCCGCCGGCACCGGCGGCGGGATCGGCGACGCGGGCGAGATTGCTCTCCTCCAGCAGCACCAGTTGCGTGTTGCGCGCGACGCGGCGTGCGAACGCATCGGGCAGGCCGAGTGCTGCAGTGTGCGGAAGGACGGTCAGGGCGTTGGCGCCGCCGAGGCCGGCCGCGAAGGTGGCGATCGTGGCGCGCAGCATGTTCACATAGGGATCGCGCCGGGTGAGCATGCGCCACGCCGTCTCGCCGGAGATGAACAGCGGCTTCGGCTGCAGGCCACAGGCCTGCTCGATGCGCGCCCACAGCCGGCGCAGGCTGCGGAATTTCGCCAGCGAGAGGAACTGATCAGTGTCGGCCGCGAGCCGTGCGTAGATCATGTTGCGCGCGGTCTCGAGCGCGATGCCGCCGGCTTCCAGCGCGCGCAGATAGGCGACGCCGGAGGCGAGCACGAAGGCCAGCTCCTGCGCTTCCGATCCGCCGGCATCGTGCACGACGCGGCCATCGGCCGCGAGGAAGGGCCCGTTGAATCCGGCACCGTGCAGTTGCTTGACGACGTCGACGGCGCTGGATGCGAGGTGAGCCGCGTCATGGGCGCTCGCGCCGCGGCTCGCTGCATCGCCGATCGGGTCGAGGCCGAAGCGGATATCACAGGCCTCGGGCTTGAAGCCGCGCTGCTTGACGTAGCCGGCGAGAACCGAGGCAGGCGCGGACGATTCACCAAGCTGCAATTCGATGGCAATCGCAGCGTCGAGATGTACGCCGTCGAGCGCGCGGGCGAGCGCGTCGGCGGTCGCGGCGAGGCCGTAGCCATGCGCCGCATTCGATCCCGCTAACACCAGCGTCAGCCCGGTGGCGCCGTTTTCGAGGTCGACCAGCGCCTGCGCATTGGCCTTCGCGGCGTCCGGATGATCGACGCGCTGCATGATCTGCCAGGGCGCGGCCGGCGCCCGGCCGGCCACGGCGGCAGCATCCTTGGCACGCGGATAGATCGGCTGGATCTTGAGCCCGTCATAGGTCTTGCCGACCAGCTTCTCGAAGGCGGCGCCCTTCAGCACGCCATCGACCAGCTTGCGCCAGTCCGCTTCGCTGGCCGGCGCGAAGTCGGCGGCCAGGCGCAGATTGTCGGTGTCGGTCGTCATGCGGCTCGCATCTCCCGGGCGTCTGTTATGGCGATTATTGTGGCGCAAAATGCCACGTCGGGAACGCGAAGCCAAACGGTTGTTTGGCCGGGAATGTCAGCTATTCGGCTGAGGGCAGCGGCCGGATTCCGTCGCGCGAAACCGCCCGCAGCGCCTCGTCGACCCGGCGGCCGGAGATCCGGCGATCCCCGGCGATCTCCGCCAGCGGCACCAGCACGAAGCCGCGTTCGAACAGCCGCGGATGCGGCAGCGTGAGATCGGGCGTATCGAGGCTCACATCGTCATAGGCGATCAGGTCGAGATCGAGCGTGCGCGGCCCCCATCGTGTCTCCTGTGCGCGATTGCGGCCGAACATCCGCTCGACCTCGTGCAGGACGGAGAGAAGCGCGCGAGGCGCGATGGCGGTCTCGATCGCGACGCAGGCATTGATGAAGGGCGGCTGCTGCTCCTCGCCCCAGGGCGGTGTGATGTAGTCGGCCGAACGCGAGGCGAGCGTGGCCTGGGCGCGCGTGATGATCTCGGGAATGGCGTGCCGGAAGGTCGACCTGACATCGCCGACATTGCCGCCGAGAGCGATCAGCGCGCTGGCCATGGGATCACGGATGGCGCGAGCGCGTCAGCACCACGCCGACATCCTCGAAGATCGCGGCGATCGGCGCGTGCGGCTTGTGCACGGTGACCTTGACCGCGCGAATGCGGGCGAAGGTCGCGAGGATCGCGTCGGCCACCGCGCCCGCGGCGCGTTCGAGCAGCCGGTAGTTGACGTCCTTGAACGCGGCCGTCGCCGTCTCGACCACATCGGAGTAGGACACCGTGTCCGCGAGCCGGTCGCTGCGCGAGGAATCTGAGAGGTCCGTATAGAGCTCGAGATCGATGACGAAGCGCTGGCCGACCTCGCTCTCATGCTCCATCACGCCGTGACGGGCGTGAATGAGGACGCCTTTGATGAAAATGGTATCGGTCATCTCTGTGCCTCGATTGCCGCTGCCACGCGCACGGCCTGAACCGTCTCGGCGACGTCATGCGCCCGGATGATCGCAGCCGCGCGCTGGGCCGCGATCAGATGCGCCGCGATCGATCCGCCCAGCCGTTCCTGCGGCTCCGAGGCCACGACGGTGCTGATGAAGCGCTTGCGTGACGCGCCGACCAAGATCGGCAGTCCGAAACGCTTGAATTCGTCGAGGCGTGCCAGCGCCGTCATGCTCTGCGGCGCGGTCTTGCCGAAGCCGATGCCGGGATCGAGCACGATATTCCCTGCGGGAATGCCGGCCTTCGCGGCGATGTCCAGCGAACGCGCGAAGAAGCGGACCATGTCGTCGACGATGTCGATCTCAGGATCGACTTCGGCGCGATTGTGCATCACCACCACCGGAGCCCCGTGGGCCGCGACGATCTCGGCCATGGCGGGATCGCGCTGCAGGCCCCAGACGTCGTTGGCAATCTGAGCGCCCTGCTCGAGCGCGTAGGCGGCGACGCTGGCCTTCATGCTGTCGATCGACACGGGGACCCCCAGTGCCACGATTGCAGGCAGGATCGGTTTCAGGCGCGCCAGTTCCGCGTCGGCCGTGACCGGCTCCGCGCCCTTGTAGGGCCGGCTCGACTCGGCGCCTATGTCGATGATGTCGGCGCCCGCCGCGATCATCCGTGTGGCTTGCGCCAGCGCGCGTTCCGGCACATCGAAATGGCCGCCGTCGGAGAAGGAATCCGGTGTCACGTTGAGGATGCCCATGACCGCGGCAAAAGGACGGGCCAGCCACGTCCGCAGCAGCGGGTGGCTCGACGCGAGGTCCGGGGCGGAAGAGGGCAGAACGGCGCTCATGGGCGCCGCTTTGCGCGGTTGCCACGGGCGAGTCAAGACGTTGCACCGCCGAAGCCGCACGAAGCGGCGAGCCTGTCCGTCAATAGCTGATCTTCGGCTCCAACTGCCGCGCTTTTTCGATCAGCCGGCCGACCGATTTCTCCGACGGCAGGATGCGAACCAGCTTCCGCTTGGTATTCACTTCCTTGATGTTCTGCGCCAGTCGGGCCGGGTTGCGGTGTGCCAGTTCACGCACCGTGGTGACGCCGGCTGCGCGGACCAGGCAGACCTTGGCCTTGCCCATGCCGGGGATGCGCATGTAGTCGGCGGCATTCGCCCAGTCGAGCAGTTGCTGCTCACTGATACCGGTCTTGGCGGCGAGAGATTTGCGTCCCTTCACGGTACGGGCGGCTTCGAGAAAGGCGTCGGTCGTCCGGATGCCCAATGTTTTCAGCTTGGAGGCATAGAACGTCGTCATGCCTTCGAGTTCGGTGATTGGATATGTCATGATACTCGGCGCGCGCGAAGGTGCTTCAGGTGATGTGGCCCCTGTGAGGGACCTCAAGGCGGCCGGCTCAGGCCGGGTGAGCCTGTCGGGATCGCGCCGTCTGATCCGCGTCGGTCCGGTTGCGGTCGAGGTCGAAGAGTTCATCGGGCAGGGAAGGCGGCGCCAGTCGCGGCTGTCGGTCGTTGCGGCGGAGGTCAGGCTCGATACCGATGAATTCAGCCACGACTCCATCGAAGCCGGCCATTCTGGCCAGCGGCTCAATCAACTCGTTCATGTGAACCCCGTCTTCATCCGATCCCCCAAGACCGGATGTCCTCTCGCTGAATTCATCTTGATCGGACGATCCGTGAATTACAAGCGACGACCCAGCCTCGCTCGCGAATCGATTCGCGATCGACGATGAACTGTTGCAACGATGCAAGACCGAATGTTGAATCGACCGGCCAAATGTGCGCGCCGCGCAGCACCATCGCTCAACAATGCGCGCTCGTTGCGAAGAGGTGAGGCACCCTGACGCTGGTTCCAACCTGCGAAACTAAAGTATGTTACCGCACGAGACGCCCCGCCGCCGTGCGATGCGAAACAAGCACTCTGGAAAGATGGATCAACATGGCACCATCCGGAAAATCTCTGGCTGATACCGACGAAAAAATTCTCGTGGGTGCCGGCGAGCAGCCGGCCTGGTTGACGCTCGCGCTCGCCAATCGCCACGGATTAGTCACCGGTGCGACCGGCACCGGCAAGACCGTGTCGCTGCAGGTCATGGCCGAAGGGTTTGCGCGCGCAGGCGTTCCGGTCTTTGCCTCCGACATCAAGGGAGACCTGTCCGGCATCTCCCAGACCGGGGAAGCCAAGGACTTCATCGTCAAGCGCGCGGGCGAGCTCGGCCTGACCTATCAGCCCGATCAGTTCTCGACGGTATTTTGGGATGTGTTCGGCGAGCAGGGGCATCCGGTGCGCGCCACCGTCACCGAGATGGGACCGCTGCTGCTCGCGCGGATGCTCGACCTCAACGATGTCCAGGAAGGCGTGCTCAACGTTGCGTTTCGTGTCGCGGATGAGAACGGGCTCGCGCTGATCGACATGAAGGATCTGCGCGCGCTGCTCGACGCGATCATTCCCGACACCAAGAAGGGCGCGGATGCGGAGGCCGATCCGCTGGCGCCGATCCGGAAGGCTGCGCAGTCGTTCGGCAATGTCACCCGCGCCACCGTCGGCACCATCCAGCGCCAGCTGCTCGTGCTGGAGAACCAGGGCGGCACCAAGTTCTTCGGCGAGCCGGCGCTGACCTTGACGGACTTCATGAAGACCGACCGCGACGGCCGCGGCATGATCAACATCCTCGTCGCCGACAAGCTGCTGCAGAACCCGCGGCTCTACGCGACCTTCCTGTTGTGGATGCTGTCCGAGCTGTTCGAGGAACTGCCGGAGGTCGGCGACGTCGCCAAGCCGAAGCTGGTGTTCTTCTTCGACGAGGCGCATCTGTTGTTCAATGACGCGCCGAAGGCGCTGATGGACAAGATCGAGCAGGTGGTGCGTCTCATTCGCTCCAAGGGCGTCGGCGTGTATTTCGTGACGCAGAACCCGCTCGACGTCCCCGATCGCGTGCTCGGACAGTTGGGCAACCGCGTGCAGCATGCGCTGCGCGCGTTCACGCCGCGCGACCAGAAGGCGGTGGCAGCCGCCGCCGATACGTTCCGTCCCAACCCGAAGCTCGACACCGCCAAGGTGATTACCGAGCTCGGCAAGGGCGAGGCGCTGGTCTCGTTCCTGGAAGGCAACGGCACGCCGTCGATGGTGGAACGCGTGCTGATCCGGCCGCCGTCGGCGCGGATCGGGCCGGTCACGGCGGAGGAGCGCAAGGCGGTCATCGCGGCAAGTCCGGTGAAGGGGAAATACGACACCGAGATCGATGCGGAGTCAGCCTACGAACTCCTGCAGCAGCGGATCGCCGGAAAGGCGGCGACCACGGAAGGCTCGTCCGGCGTGCTCGGCACGATCGGCAATCTCGCGGCGACGATCTTCGGCACCAACGTCAAGCGTGGCCAGCTCTCGACCACGCAGGTGATTGCCCGCAACGTCGCGCGCCAGGTGACCGACAAGGTCGTCGGCGGCATCGCCGCCGATCTCGGCAAGCAGGTCGGTGGTTCGCTGGGCAGCTCGATCGGCCGCAGTCTCGTGCGCGGCGCGCTCGGCGGGTTGCTGCGGCGCTGAGCCATGCTGTCATCGCCAGCGTGATGCTCGCGGCATCACGCTGGTCCGGACCGCGCAACGGGGCTAAAAGCAAGCCGACACGCGTCAATTGCGAAGGGATCTCTTGGCCATGGCCAATGCGCAGCTTCAATCCGTTCTCGATCACATCGATGCTGATTTCGACAACAGCCTGGACCGGCTGTTCCAGCTGATCCGCATCAAGTCGATCTCGGCCGATCCGGCCTTCGCTGAGGATTGCAAGGCGGCGGCCGATCATCTCGCCAAGGATCTCACGACGCTCGGCTTCGCCACCGAGGTGCGGCCGACCGCCGGCCATCCGGCTGTGGTCGGCAAGAGCAACGGCCACGGCGCGGCCAAGCCGCATGTGCTGTTCTATGGCCATTACGACGTGCAGCCGGTCGATCCGCTCGACCTGTGGCACCGGCCGCCGTTCGAGCCCGTGGTCACTGACCACGCCGACGGCCGCAAGATCATCGTCGCGCGCGGCGCCGAGGACGACAAGGGCCAGCTGATGACCTTCGTCGAGGCCTGCCGGGCCTGGAAGAAGGTGACGGGTTCGCTGCCGCTCGACGTCACCGTGGTGATCGAGGGCGAGGAGGAGGTCGGCTCGAAGAACTTCGTGCCGTTCCTCGAACAGAACAAGGACGAGTTCAAGGCCGACTTCGCGCTGGTCTGCGACACCGGCATGTGGGACCCGAACACGCCCGCGATCACGACCTCGCTGCGCGGTCTTCTTTATGAAGAGATCAAGATCAAGGCTGCCAATCGCGACCTGCATTCGGGCGTGTTCGGCGGCGGCGCGCGCAATCCGATCCGCGTGCTGACCGAGGTGCTCGGCGGACTGTTCGATGCCGACGGCCGCATCACCATCCCCGGCTTCTATGACGGCGTGAAGGACGTGCCGCCGGACGTGCTGGAGCAGTGGAAGAAGCTGAACCTGACGCCGGAGAGTTTCCTCAAGCCGATCGGGCTGTCGATCCCGGCCGGCGAAAAGGATCGCCTGCTGATCGAGCAAATCTCCTCACGCCCGACCTGCGACATCAACGGCATCTGGGGCGGCTATATCGGCGAGGGCTCCAAGACGGTGATCCCGTCGCTGGCGCATGCCAAGGTCTCGTTCCGCCTCGTCGAGGGCCAGGACCCGCTCAGGATTCGCAAGGCGTTCCGCGACTACGTCTCGGCGCGCATTCCCGGCGACTGCTCGGTCGAGTTCGGCGACCATTCGGCGGGGGCCGCGATCGCGCTCGACTGGACCATGAAGCCGCTCGCCGCCGCCAAGCAGGCGCTGACCGAGGAATGGGGCAAGGAGACCATCCTGATGGGCTCGGGCGCCTCGATCCCGATCGTCACCGACTTCAAGAAGACGCTCGGCCTGGACTCGCTGCTGGTCGGTTTCGGTCTCGACGACGACAACATCCATTCGCCGAACGAGAAGTACGACCTCAAGAGCTACCACAAGGGCATCCGCTCCTGGGCCCGCATCCTCGCCGCGCTCGCGGAGATGCCGCGATAGCCGTCATGGAACTCCAGCGGCCCGCGTCTCCGACATGCGGCCGCTGCGACAACGGGGCTCCTCCTTTCCCGCCCGATCAGGGTACCATACAACCCTGGTCGGCAGGAAAGGCGCCATGGCCGAAAGCGAGATTTTTGGCAAGCGATTGAAGGCGGGTCTGCGGCTCGAACAGGCGCCGACGCTCGTCACTCGGGCGTTCGCCGACAGCGCGCTGGAGTCCGCAGAATGCCGGTCGGACAACCCGCAGAAGGGCCTGTCAGATCCGCTTCCGTCTGACGATGCCTACATGGTCAGCGTCAAGTTTCGCGACTATCCCGAATGCGAATGCTGGGAGAACGGGCGCGCGGTAGCCAAGAAGGACATCTTCGCCGGCGGCACCTATCTCTACGACATGAAGCGGGCGCCCTGTTACGTCATCGACAAGCCGTTTCATTCGATCTTCTATCGTCTGTCACGCGAGGTCATCGACGTCACGGCCCGCGAGATGTTCATGGCATCCGTCGGCGAACTGTCCTACGAGCCGGCGGTGGGCGTCGACGACCCGACCATGCGCCATCTCAGCCATGCGATGAGCGAGGCGTTGGGACGGCCTGATGAGGCCAACCGGCTGTTTGTCGATCATTTGTCGATGACGATCGCTGCCCATGTGGTGCGAACATATGGTGGCTGCGGCGAACCGGCGCCGCTGTTGCCGGGCGGGTTGGCCGCCTGGCAGGTGCGCCGTGCCTGCGATCTGATCGAGGCCAGGCTCTCCGGCAACATCCTGCTTCAGGACATCGCTTCGGAGTTCGACCTGTCGCCGAGCTACTTCGCGCGGGCCTTCAAGAAGTCGGTCGGTGTCGCTCCGCATCAATGGTTGTTGCAGCGTCGGGTCGCGCGGTCCCGCGATCTGCTTTTGCAGGGCGAGCTCACTCTGGGAATGATCGCACTCGAGGTGGGCTTCGCCGACCAGAGCCACTTCACCCGGACGTTCACGAAGCTGGTCGGCCTCAGTCCGGACCGCTGGCGGCGGTCGAACGGACGTGCGGCGATCAGACGCGCCTCCGTGCAGGACGCTCACTGACCGTTACGCCGGTTTTCGACAATCCGAGCCGGTCCGAAGCAAGAGCCGAAGCTCCGCCCAGGCAAAAATACCGTCGCCGCGCCCATTGTCGGGCGCCCCGCTGATCAGTGCAGGAGAGCGACGATGGCCTATGTGACGACCAACGACGGCGTCGACATTTTTTTCAAGGATTGTGGACCGAAGACGGCGCAGCCGATCGTGTTCCATCACGGCTGGCCGCTGTCCTCCGACGATTGGGACAATCAGATGCTGTTCTTCCTCGCGAACGGCTATCGCGTGATCGGGATCGACCGCCGCGGTCATGGGCGCTCGGCGCAGGTCAGCGACGGACACGACATGGACCATTATGCGGCCGACGCGGCTGCCGTGGTCGAGCACCTGGATTTGCGCGACGCCGTCCATATCGGTCATTCGACCGGCGGCGGCGAGGCGACGCGCTATGTCGCGCGTCATGGCCAGCCGCAGGGGCGTGTATCCAAGCTCGTGCTGATCGGGGCGGTGCCGCCGATCATGGTCAAGACCCCTGGCAATCCCGGGGGATTGCCGATCGAGGTGTTCGACGGATTGCGCAAGGCGCTCGCCGACAACCGGACGCAGTTCTACACCGAGTTTCCCTCCGGCCCGTTCTACAGCTTCAACCGGCCGGGCGCGACGCGGTCGGACAGCGTCATCCATAACTGGTGGCGCCAGGGCATGATGGGCGGCGCCAAGGCTCACCACGACGGGATCAAGGCGTTCTCCGAAACCGACTTCAGCGACGATCTGTCGACCATCGACGTGCCCACCTTGGTGATGCACGGCGACGACGATCAGATCGTGCCGATCGATGCGTCCGCGCGGCTGTCGGTCAAGCTTCTGAAGCGCGGCAGGCTCAAGATCTACGAGACGTTTCCCCACGGCATGTGCACCACCCATCACGAGGTGATCAATCCGGACCTGCTTGCCTTCGTGCGGGCATGACACTCGAACTCATAGGAGGCGA
Source organism: Bradyrhizobium sp. HKCCYLS3077 (assembly GCF_051167555.1). Taxonomy (NCBI): domain Bacteria; kingdom Pseudomonadati; phylum Pseudomonadota; class Alphaproteobacteria; order Hyphomicrobiales; family Nitrobacteraceae; genus Bradyrhizobium; species Bradyrhizobium sp. HKCCYLS3077. The sequence goes on from NZ_JBNPTH010000002.1 coordinate 1,064,971, forward strand.
AGCCATGAAGATCGTCGTTATCGGTGGCACGGGGCTGATCGGATCGAAGCTGGTGGCGCGGCTTGCCGCGCGAGGTCATGACGCGGTGCCGGCGTCACCGAAGTCCGGCGTGAACAGCGTCACGGGCGAGGGTCTCGGCCGCGCGCTGGAAGGCGCGGACGTGGTCGTCGACGTCTCGAATGCGCCGGATTTCAGCCCGGCTGCCGTGCTCGACTTCTTCGAGCGTTCGAGCCGCAACTTGGTCACCGCGGGCAAGGCCGCCGGCGTCAAGCACCATGTCGCGCTGTCGATCGTCGGCACCGACAGAATGACCGACCTCGCTTATTTCCAAGCCAAGGTCGCGCAGGAGCAGGTGATCAAGACCTCGGGCCTGCCGTATACGATCGTGCGGGCGACGCAGTTCTTCGAGTTCGTCCGCGGCATCGCCGATGCGGGCGCGGTCGACGGGAAGGTCGTCGTGCCCGCGGCAATGTTCCAGCCGATCGCGGCCGATGATGTCGCGGCCGCGCTTGCCGACGTGGTGTTGCGGGCGCCGCTGAATGCCACGATCGACATTGCCGGTCCCGACAAGCAGCCCTTTGCCAGCTTCGTCTCGCGACGCCTGCGGGCTGCGGGCGATGGACGGGAGGTGGTGGCCGATCCCAAGGCCGGCTACTTCGGCGCTCTGATCGATGACCAGTCACTGACGCCGCTCGGGCAGGCCCGGCTGGGCGCGATCGATTTCGACAGCTGGCTCGCCTCGGCCGCCTAGGCCGAAATCAGGCCGCCGTCACGACCGGCCTCGTCGTGAGCTGGTCGCCCGTGACCTTGCGCAGCGCTGCGAGATTGGCCTCTGCCGAGGCCAATCTCCAGCACGATTTGCCGCTCGCCTTGGCTTCATACAGCGCGGCGTCAGCCGCAAACAGCAGCGACTCCGGATCGGTGCCGTGGTCGGGCGCCGCGGCGATGCCGATGCTCATGCCGACATGAACCTGGGCGCCGTTCGGAAGGATGAAGGGCGTGGTCATCACCTCGATGATGCGATCGCCGAGCGCCAGTGCTTGATCGAGCGCGGGATCGGTGGAGAGCACGACGAACTCATCGCCGCCGATCCGGGCGATGACGTCGGACGGCGCGACGATCTCCCTGAGCGTCCGGCCGACGATCATCAGGAGCTCGTCGCCGGCGGCGTGGCCGAAGGTGTCGTTGACGGGCTTGAAGCCGTCGAGATCGAGATAGAGGACGGCGAATCCCGGGCCGTCATGGTGCTTGCTGGCGAGCCGGCGCTGCAGCGCGTCGATCAGGCCGGCGCGATTGTTCAATCCGGTCAGCGGATCGAGCCGGGCGCGCTCGTCGCTCTCGCTCTTGGCATGCATGACCGCGACCAGCATCTTGTTCAGGCGAAACGCCGCGCCGGTCATGGCGAGGAAATAGACCGGCATCTGCAGATACATCGCGAACAGCAGCGGCTCGTGCGAGGTGGCGACGCCGGGGATGACCGGGCCGATGCTGCACAGGATCATCGTGCCGACCAGGCGCGGCGCGCTGAAATTGCGGAAGCAGATGCCGCCGACCATGGCCGCCGAGGAGATGCAGGTGAGCGACGCGGCGATCCAGTCGCCGGACGCGAGGCTGATGCCGACACCGAAGCCGACGCTGGCGCTCCAGGCGACCGCGAGCAGGATGTGGATGTCGGTCGGGGTCGAGAGCTGCCGGCGCGCGCGGCGGTAGGCTATGATCATCACGATCAGGCGTGACAGGCAGATCGCGACTTCGAGCAAGAACCAGGTGATGAAAAGGGAGGTCGGCGTGCGCAGCGCGAGCGCCGCGGCGACGGCCACCGTGTTGATGGCGCCGCCGGCAAACACCGACCAGCAGCCGTAGAGCTCGCCGGTCAAGGCGAGGCGGATGTCCGCGGACACCTCATGTCCCGGATCCGCCAGCCACCGCGTCACGCGCCAGCGTGGCAAACTGAACGCCAGCCCATCAGTCCGCATTGCACACCCTCCACCCGGGCGCACTAAGCGCGGCAGCACTTAACAGCCGTTTAGGGAGGTATCCGCGTCTCGTTCCATGCTTGATGTGCGGTAAAAATTTACTACACGTCGTGTTCGTCTCCGCCGGGGACTGAAGGTTGAAAATGGCCCCTCAGCCCGACGTCCGCACCCGCGCGCGCTCCTCTGCGACGGGAGCAACTTCGACCGTCGCATTGCCGAGTGCGCGGTCGCGCTCGAACACGAGACGGACGCGCTGGCCGACCGGCGTGAGCCCGATGAGATTGCGAACCTGCGTGGCGCTGCGCACCGGCATGTCGTTGGCTTTCACGATGACGTCGCCCTTGCGCAGGCCGGCGCGCTCGGCCGGGGAGCCTGCCGCCACATCGGCAACGCGCGCGCCGATCACCCGGCCGTCGGCGGGCGAGTCTAGGTCGAGTAGGGTGACGCCGATGCGGCCGCGATCGACCCGGCCATTGGCGACCAGCTGCTCCATCACCCGCCGCGCCATGTTGATCGGCACGGCGAAGCCGATGCCGACATTGCCGCCGCCCGGCGAGATGATCGCGGTGTTGATGCCGACCAGTTCGCCGCGCAGGTTGATCAGCGCGCCGCCGGAATTGCCGGGATTGATCGCGGCATCGGTCTGGATGAAATCCTCATAGCCCTGCTTGCCGAGGCCGGTGCGGCCGAGCGCGCTGACGAGGCCGGAGGTGACGGTCTGTCCGAGGCCGAAGGGATTGCCGACCGCGATCACGAAGTCGCCGACCTCGAGCGCGTCGCTGTCGCCGAGCGCGATCGCCTTCAGCTCGTTCGGGTCCCTGATCTGCAGCAGCGCGATGTCGGTGGCGGGATCGCGGCCGACCAGGCGGGCGGAGAATTTGCGGCCGTCCTTGGTGCGGATCTGCGCGGTCGTGACGTGCTCGACGACATGATTGGCCGTCATCACATAGCCCCTTGCCGCATCGACGATGACGCCGGAGCCGGTGGCGCTGATCTGCTTCTCGACCTGTTTGGGCACGTCGAAGAAGTCGCGGAACAGCGGGTCCTGGTACAGCGGATTGTCCTGCCGGACCTTGCCTTCGACCGAGATGTTGACGACGGCGGGCGTCACCTCCTTGACCAGCGGCGCGAGCGTCGGCACTCGGCCGAGCTTAAGGTCGGGGATCTGGGCGAGGGCAGGGGCTGTCAGGAGGGAGAGCACGATCGCCGGCAGCAGGACCAAAGGCCGGACACAACGCAGAAGCTGCATCGTTTTTTCCTCGACGGAAGGGGACGGTTTTTGGCGCCCGTAGAACTGGTCAGGACGGCAGCCGCGGTCAAGCCGTCCTGGCAATCGTTCCCGCCGAGTGCCAAAAATTTTTCGTGACCCTCTTGAACGAAAATCTCGGCTTTCCTAGGTCGTTGCTCGCCCGGGGGCCTCATGGGACCCGGGGCTTATGACATCGCTGATCTTGTGAAGGAGGATGTGCATGCATTTCCGTCCATTGCACGACCGCGTGCTCGTGCGCCGCATCGATGCCGAGGAGAAGACCAAGGGCGGCATCATCATTCCCGACACCGCCAAGGAGAAGCCGCAGGAGGGCGAGATCGTCGCCGCGGGCCCTGGCGCGCGGAATGAGCAGGGGCAACTCGTGCCGCTCGACGTCAAGCCCGGCGACCGCGTGCTGTTCGGCAAATGGTCGGGCACCGAGGTGAAGATCGACGGCAAGGATCTCCTGATCATGAAGGAGAGCGACCTGCTCGGCATCATCGACGCCCCCGTCGCGGCGAAGAAGGCCGCTTAATCCTCAGAACTGACAGTCATTAGAGAAAGGAGACGATGAACATGGCTGCCAAGGACGTGAAGTTTTCCACCGACGCCCGCGACCGCATGCTGCGCGGCGTCGACATCCTCGCCAATGCCGTGAAGGTCACGCTCGGTCCCAAGGGCCGCAACGTCGTGATCGAGAAATCGTTCGGCGCGCCGCGCATCACCAAGGACGGCGTAACGGTCGCCAAGGAGATCGAGCTGGAGGACAAGTTCGAGAACATGGGCGCGCAGATGGTGCGCGAAGTGGCCTCGAAGACCGCCGATCTCGCCGGCGACGGCACCACCACCGCCACCGTGCTCGCCCAGGCCATCGTCAAGGAAGGCGCGAAGTCGGTCGCCGCCGGCATGAACCCGATGGATCTCAAGCGCGGCATCGATCTGGCGGTCGACGCGATCGTGAAAGATCTCAAGGCGCACGCCAAGAAGATCACCAGCAATGACGAGATCGCGCAGGTCGGCACCATCTCTGCCAATGGTGACAGCGAGATCGGCCGCTTCCTCGCCGAGGCCATGCAGAAGGTCGGCAATGAGGGCGTGATCACGGTGGAGGAGGCCAAGAGCCTCGACACCGAGCTCGAAGTGGTCGAGGGCATGCAGTTCGACCGCGGCTATGTCTCGCCGTATTTCGTCACCAACTCCGAGAAGATGCGGGTCGAGCTCGAGGATCCCTACATCCTGATCCACGAGAAGAAGCTGTCGGGCCTGCAGACCATGCTGCCGCTGCTCGAAGCCGTCGTACAGTCCGGCAAGCCGCTCTTGGTCGTCGCCGAGGACGTCGAGGGCGAGGCGCTGGCCACGCTCGTCGTCAACAAGCTGCGTGGCGGCCTGAAGATCGCGGCCGTCAAGGCGCCGGGCTTCGGCGATCGCCGCAAGGCGATGCTGGAGGACATCGCGATCCTCACCGGCGGCACCACGATCTCAGAGGATCTCGGCATCAAGCTGGAGAACGTGACCTTGTCGATGCTCGGCCGCGCCAAGAAGGTCGTGATCGACAAGGAGAACACCACGATCGTCGACGGCGCCGGCGCGCGGAAGGACATCGAGGCGCGGACGCAGCAGATCAGGCTGCAGATCGAGGAGACCACCTCCGACTACGACCGCGAGAAGCTGCAGGAGCGGCTGGCCAAGCTCGCCGGCGGCGTCGCGGTGATCCGGGTCGGCGGCGCCACCGAGGTCGAGGTCAAGGAGCGCAAGGACCGCGTCGACGACGCGCTGCACGCCACCCGCGCCGCGGTGGAGGAGGGCATCCTGCCCGGCGGCGGCGTAGCGCTCCTGCGCGCCACCAAGGTGCTCGACGGCGTCAGGACCGCCAACGCCGACCAGAAGGCCGGCGTCGACATCATCCGGCGCGCGATCCAGGTGCCGGTGCGGCAGATCGTGCAGAATGCCGGCGACGACGGCTCGCTGGTGGTCGGCAAGCTGCTGGAGAAGGATACCTATAGCTGGGGCTTCAACGCCGCGACCGGCGAGTACCAGGATCTGGTGCAGGCCGGCGTGATCGACCCGGCCAAGGTGGTTCGCACCGCGCTGCAGGATGCGGCCTCGGTCGCCTCGCTCCTGATCACCACGGAGGCGCTGGTGGCCGACAAGCCGAAGAAGGCCGAACCCGCCGCTGCCCCGGCGATGGACTACTGATCGTGACGCCGGGGCGGACGGCAGGCCGCCGGCCCGCCCCGGCAACAAATAAATCCGGACAAACAACTCATTGCCGCAGCGCTGGTCGTGGATCGGCCACAACGCGCAGCTATCAATCCCTGTCACGACCGCAATCCGTCCAGAACCGGCCACAATCGCTGCCGCGGCCGGGCGGGCCGACGGTCGACGGGAGGTGTGGTTGCGCGCTGCCGCGCCGCCCCGGTCTCATCAGCAGCGCAGGCAGCAAGAGCTCGCAGGGCCGATCATGCCAGCGTGGCAGTACGATCATCCGCCGCCCAACCCCACCGCGGTCATGAGCATGGGGGATCCCCGGCGTCTGACCCGCTTCCTGATCGAGAGCGAGCAGCGCGTGGTGGCGCATTGCCAGGCGGTGCTGTCGCGCGGCGACATCGATCAGCGCGAGCGCGACCGCCTCGTCAGCGTGCTCCGCGAGGCGACGATGCGGTTGCAGCGGTTGTCCGCCGTCGCCGCCTGACACGCTTTTGCGCCGCGAGAAATCGCGACAAAAAATCCGCACGAGCCCTCTTGAATCCCGCACTGAATTTTCTAATTCGTTTGTCGCCGCTCCGGCGGCGCCGGGTGCCGTCCGGGCCCGGTTGACGATCTGGGCGCTGACCGGGTGTCTGGACAACACAGTTCGTCCTGCATCGGCTCGGCGCTCCTTGTATCCATCTTGCTCCCAGGAGGACTTGGCTATGAGGACCTACGACTTCACCCCGCTGTGGCGTTCGACGATCGGCTTCGACCGCCTGTTCGACATGCTCGACGAGACGCAGCGCGCCGTCGAGGACAACTATCCCCCGTACAACATCGAGCGGCTCGGCGACGACCGCTATCAGATCTCGCTGGCGCTTGCCGGATTTGCGCCGGATGAGCTCAGCATCACTGCCGAGCACAACGTGCTGACCGTGGAGGGGCGCAAGGCCGACAAGGAGGGCCGCGAGTACCTCTACCAGGGCATTTCGTCGCGTCCGTTCAAGCGGCTGTTCAACCTCGCCGACTACGTGCAGGTGACGTCAGCGACCTTCGACAACGGCCTGCTGCGGATCGAGCTGGTGCGCGAAATCCCCGAGGCCATGAAGCCGCGCCGCATCGCCATCGGCACCGCACAGGTGGAGCAGATCGCGCAGCAGAAGGCGGCCTGACGCGTTTTGGCCTGCGACGCGGGGACGCCTTGTCGCCCGCGTCGCGATGCCATCAGTCTCTTGTGAAAGGAGTTGAGGAGGAGAGACGCCATGAGCGAGCATCGTGTTTCGATTACCGCAGCCGGAGCCGGTTTCCATCCGGTCTCGCATTACGAATCTCCGGCCGACCTGATCAACGACGTGAAGCTGTCCAGGGCCGAGAAGCGGCTGATCCTGTCGTCCTGGGCGTCGGACATGTACGCCGTGGAGTCGCAGCCCGGCCTGCGCAAGATTCCAGGGCTCGTCCATCCGCTCCGCCTGTCCGACATTCTCGGCGCGCTGCGTCAGCTGGACCGCGAGGATCAGCCGCCACGCCCGCGCGGCGGGGCGGCCATGCGCATCGTGCCGCGGGTCGATGTCGAGGCTGACGGCGCTGCGGGTGAGCATGCGCCCGGCGCGTCAGCCGCCCGGATGCGGCCGGCCGCCCGTCTGCGGTTTTCCCGCGAAGCCAATGTGCGGCGTTATCGCCGGTTGCTTGCGACCAAGCTCGCCGATCATGAGCGCCGGTTCGTCGAGCGGCGGCTGGCGGCCGAACTGCAAGGCGCCGGCTCGGCCGGGGATTGGCCGGAGGCCTCGCGCGCGAGCCTGGTGTGAGCGCAGCCTGCAGGACGTCCACGAGGACATGAGCGCCGCCCTGTCAGGGCGGCGTTTGTCGTCTGGCGCTGCCTGATTGTCCGTCAAACCGGACGCCGCCATCCGACGACCAATGCACAGTGTGCAATCGAGCCTCGAGGATGTTTGGAATGGCCGTGACTGGACGGGGCGTGAGCATCGCCCTTGCTGCGACGCTTGTCTTTGCTGCGACCGTGTCGGCACGCGCCAGCAGCACGGTGATCTGCTACGCCAAGGACAAGGCCATCGACGTCGAATTGCACGGCTCGGCCGGACGTTCGATCGGCAGCGGGATCAGCGGGTTCGGCGGCGAAGCCGAGTTCAAGATGTCCTGGATGCCGCAGGCCGTCCGCCGGGTCAGCTTCGAGGCCGGGCATCTGACCCAGTCCTGGTCTGACGATCGGGAGATCAGGCTCGCCGTGAGCTGGATGAAGGAGGGCAAGGAGCCTTCGCCCGAGCTGGTCCTGATCATCAAGACCCGTCGTGCCCGTGGCGACGATGCGCCGTATCGCGGACAATACCAACTCATCGCCACTCTGCCGGACGACAAGGCGGGCACCCGGCGGGAGGTGCAGGGCAAGATCGAATGCAGCGCCGACTGATGCCAGGACCCCGGACGCAAAAACGCCGCCCGGAATTGGACGGCGTTTCACTCAAGATAGCGTAGAGGGTGATGGCGCGTTGATAGCCCATCACCCCGCGAAAATCAATTCCGGTAGCCTGGGTTGACCCGGTCGAGCCGGCGCAGCAGCGGCGGCCAGACCAGCTTGTTGGAGCGGAGCTCGATCCGATCCTCGTTGTCGAACAGCTTGGCGTTCTTGTCGACGACCTCCTCGCGCACCGGATAGGCCGCAGGCCCCAGGGTGCGGGTGCGCACCTGGATCGAGCAGGCGCGTTCGAGGTGGTACATGCGCTCGAACGCGGAGGCGACCGAGCGGCCGACGGTCAGCGTGCCATGATTGCGCAGCAGCATGTGGTTCTTGGTGCCGAGATCGCGCTGCAGCCGCGGGCGCTCGTCATGGTCCAGCGCCACGCCTTCATAGTCGTGATAGGCGAGGTCGTGGGTGACGTATTGCGCGATCTGGTTCAGCGGCAGCAACCCGTCGGCGCAGCTCGACACCGCGACGCCGTCGAGCGTGTGCAGATGGATCACGCAGCCGGCGTCCTCGCGTACCTCGTGGATCGCCGAATGAATGGTGAAGCCGGCGGGGTTGATGCTGTATTCGCTCTCGGAGAGCTGGTTGCCGTAAAGGTCGACCTTGATCAGGCTGGACGCCGTGATTTCCTCGAACAGCAGGCCGTAGGGGTTGATCAGAAAGTGATGCTCCGGGCCGGGCACGCGGGCCGAGATGTGAGTGTCGACCAGATCATCCCAGCCGAACATCGCCACCAGGCGATAGGCGGCGGCGAGGTTGACCCGCTGCGACCACTCCGCTTCCGTCATGTTGGAGGGCACTTCCTTCAGGCGCGCTTCGGCTGGCGACATGGCATTTCCCGCTCTCGAAATCATCGTCGAAGCCTAGGCGGCCCGAGTGACTCCGGCAAGTCGCGTAGCCAGAGGGCCGCCATGCGCGCTTCGCGGCCGTTTGCCTCTGCATGACGGGGCATGCTGCCGCCGGCCCGGACCGGCGCTCCATCATCACGGTCGCGTTAGGGGGACGCTCCTGTTGATGCCCATCAAGATGCATAATTTCTGCACAGCTAGGTAGGCCGGACATGCTCATGCCGTGGCTTCCGGGGGCTCCCGCGGGCGTCCGCCGCAGCACGCATGTGTAGCGGGCGAGGGCGCCACGGAGAACGACCATGACCTACCAGACCATCAATCCCTATACGGGGGAAACACTCGCCTCATTTCCGGATGCGACCGATGATGAGGTGCGCGCGGCGATCAGCGCCGCGCACGAGGCGTTTCTCGCCTGGCGGCAGACGTCGTTCGCCGAGCGCGGCCGGATATTGCAGGCCGCGGCAGACATCCTGCGCCGCGACAGCGAGGCCTATGCGCGGCTGCTGACGCTGGAAATGGGCAAGCTGTTCGGCGAAGCCAAGGCAGAGGTCGAGCTGTCGGCGAAGATCCTCGAATACTACACGCGCCATGCCGAGGCGCTGCTGGCCCCGGAGAAGCTCCCGGTGCTCGATCCGGCCGAAGGCGAGGCCGTCCTGGTCTGTGAGCCGCTCGGGGTTCTCCTGGCGATCGAGCCGTGGAACTTTCCCTATTATCAGATCGCGCGCATCCTGGCGCCGCAGCTGTCGGCCGGCAACACGCTGCTTCTGAAGCATGCCTCGAACGTCCCGCAATCGGCGGCTGCGTTCGAGAAGCTGATGGCCGAGGCCGGGTTGCCGCGCGGCGCGTTCCAGAACCTCTATGCCAGCCGATCGCAGGTCGAGCTCATTCTCAATGACGACAGGGTTCACGGCGTGGCGCTGACGGGCTCGGAGGGTGCGGGCGCGGTGGTTGCCGCGCAGGCCGGCAAGGCCCTGAAGAAATCGACCATGGAGCTCGGCGGCGCCGACGCCTTCATCGTGCTCGCGGATGCCGACCTCGAGAAGACCACGCGATGGGCCGTTTTCGGACGCCACTGGAATGGCGGCCAGGTCTGCGTCTCGTCCAAGCGCATGATCCTGGTCGATCCGATCTACGACGATTTTCTCGGCAGGTATCGCCAGGGTGTCGCTGGCCTGGTGGCGGGCGATCCGTTCGATCCGAGGACGACGCTGGCGCCGCTGTCCTCGCAGGGCGCTGCCGACGAGGTGAAGGAAAAGATCAGGGCCGCCGTTCAGTTCGGCGCCACGGCCGAGGAGGTCGGTCCGCCGGTGCCAAATCGCGGTGCGTTCGTGCAGCCGACGATCCTCACGGACGTCGCTGCGGACAATCCGGCGCGTCATTGGGAGTTCTTCGGCCCGGTGTCGATGCTGTTCCGGGCGAAGGACGAGGATGATGCGGTCCGCATCGCCAATGATTCGCCGTTCGGGCTCGGCGGGTCCGTGTTCACCGGCAATCCGGCCCATGGCGCCGAGCTCGCCAAGCGGATCTCGACAGGCATGGTGTTCGTGAACCATCCGACCAAGGTCGAGGCCGATCTGCCGTTTGGTGGCATCCGGCGATCGGGTTATGGCCGCGAGTTGATCGGGCTGGGTCTCAAGGAGTTCGTCAACCAGAAGCTGATCGGCGTCGTCGACATCGATGCGCACTTCTGAGCGGTGCGTGGTCTGAAGCAAGACGGCCAACCAAGGCGATCGTCCGTCATCGGGGCGGTCGCCTGATCATTTTCGTCTGTGGGCTAGGGCGCCGGGATCGACAGCAGGCTGGAGATGCTGCGGCCGCGGATGTCGTAGACCCGGGCGAACACGACGTCGTCGCGCTTGATCTCGACCATCACCGGGGCGGTCAGTCCCTTGCAGTAGAACTCGCCGAGCGTCATGGCGAAGTCGGCCGCGTGGCTGTCCCAGCCGATCGTGAAATCGGGGCCGAGCGCGACCTGGGCGGGGCGCTGCGGGCCGCACACCGCGACCTTCCATTTGTGCCCGATCGGCGGCACCTCCTGGCGCTCGTCGAGCTGCTCCTTGAGCCCGTCCGAGGCCTGCTTCAGCGCCAGGCCCCAATAGTCGAGCATGAAACGCGTGTCGGCCTCGCGCACGGTGCCGGCGATGAAGTTGAAATGCGTGTACTGGTAGGGATGCAGCCGGATCATCTCCGCCAGCGGCAGCAGCAATCCGAAGCAGAAGGCGGCGATCGCCACCGGCTGCCAGCTGCGGCGCTCGTCATTGTTGAGCCAGGACAGCAGCCAGGAGAACGCGACGCCGCCGAGCAGCGCCATCGGCGGGATCACGAACACGAAGTGGCGAATGCCGTTGTACAGCGCCGGGCGTTTGACGATCGCGATCAGGATCGGCAGCGTCGCCGCGAGCGTGAGCATCAGCAGGATGCTCTTCTGGCGGGCCGGCATGTCCGGCCGCGACAGCGACATGATCGAGGCGACGGCGCCGGCGACGAACAGCGCGATCATCAGCTCGGGCAGCTGCAGCGCGAACAGGGTCGGCAGATACGACCAGGGCATGTCCGGCACCGACACCAGCGCGCCGTCGAACATCTCCTTCCACGGCTTCTCGAAGAAGTGCGAGAAGTAGGTCAGAGCGCGGAACGGATTGGCCGGTTCGAGGATCGACCACGGCCAGATCAGCCCCATGATCAGGTAGCCCAGGATCAGGCCCGGGATCAGCACATAGAGCAAATGGGCGAAGCGGCGGACCGCCTCACGCGGCCCCTGGGTACGGTATTCCTCCAGGAACAGCGGCATGAAGCCGACCATGGCGTAGACCACGGCCATGCCGCCCAGGATGCGCGAGCCGATCGCGAAGCCAGCGCCCAGGCCGAGGATCAGGATGGTGCGCGGCGAGGGGTAGGGATACTCCTCGGCGAGACGCACGAGGCCCATCAGCAGCACGACCATGGCGACCGCGAAGGGGGCGTCCTTCGGGTTCATGAACATGTGGCCGTAGAAGATCGGGCAGAGCGCCAGCAGCAGCAGGGCGGCAAGGCCGGCGACCGGGCCACCGATGCGGCGCGCCAGCCGCCAGGTCACGCCAAGGCCGATCAGGCCGACGATGGCGCCGACCAGCCGGCGGGTCTCGAACAATTCCAGCGGCAGGATCTTGTGCAGCAGCGCTGCAACCATGTCGAAGCCGCCGCCGTACATATAGAGATTGGCGAACGACAGCGCCGCCTGGTCCCTGAACCCGGAACCATACATGCGCAGCAACAGATCGGCATATTCGGCATGGGTGTAGTCGTCCCAGCCGAGGCCATAATCGCGGAAGGTCAGCCCGGCCACCACCGCGACTGCGGCGAGCACGAGCATCGCGAGATCGTCATAGGTCCGCTCGAGCGACCGCCGCGTGGGCGTCTCGAGGACCGAAGTGGTTATCGTTGTCATGGCTGATAGTGACCCGGCGTCCCCTAACGACCCCGCTTCCGCGCTTCAGGCCTGTGTTCCCCGCCTGCGTATAGCGCGTCCCGGTTCCCGAGGTGTTGGAAAGTTGAGCTTCACGCTTCCATCGCAGTGCAGCGAAGACCCGAATTCCGGCTGCTTCGCGCCATACTGGCACAGCCAAATGAACGCCCGCTGAACCACGGAGACAGGGAAAACCCGGGGGAACTTCAATGAATGCCGATGGTTGGCAAGGGTGTAATATGGCGAAACCGTGGCGGGCGCAGTTGGGTGCCGAACAGGGCCCGAGGCTCTTGGTCGAACTTCTGCTGCAAATTGTCGCGGATTTGGACTAGAAACCGGATTCAGGGGCGCGTGCAACCGCAGGCTATCTAATGTGATTTCGGTCGGGACCCGGTCCGGAACCGGCGCATTAGGGGATAGGTTCGAATGATGAGTGCTATGTTGGTCGCTGGTGCGCTCGCCGTGTTGGCCGGGCTCGGGGCGATCGCCTATGGAATCCCGTTCAAGGAGTTCAGCGTCGGCAGCACGCTGATCCTGTCCGGGACTCTTGGCGTGTGCAGCGGACTGATCCTGTTTGCGATGGCGGCTGTCCTCGGCGAACTGAAGATCATCTCTGCCCGCCTGCGGCAGCAGCGCCTTGCATCGGATGCCGACTCGCGGCCTCTGCAGCTTCCCGGCGCCGGCACCAAGGCCGACGACCTCGACCCGCCCCCGGTGCTTCCGAGCGAGGACGTCTGGCGGGAAGGGGGCTCGCCCCGGCCTCGTCCCCGCATGCCCGACCTGTCGTCACCCTTGTCCTCGGGACTGGCGTCGTCGCCGCTGTCGTCACCGCCTGCGTCTCCGCCGCCGCCGCTGTCCGCCACCCTGCGTGCCGCCGAAACCGAACCGGCGGGCGAGGCGGCCGCGGAGCCTGCCGAGCGGCCGAGGCGCAACCTGCTGTTCGCCTCGTCGTCTCGCCGCGAGCGAGAGCGCGAACGGGCGGAACGGCGCGGTGCCGAGCCGATGCCGACGGATTTCCGATCGCCGCCGCTGAATGAACCGCCGTCGCTTCCGCCGGAGGAGCCGGCTGCTGCTGAACCAAGCCCGCCTTTCCAGGACAGCTGGTCGCGACCGGAGCGAACGCGCAGCGCGGAGCCGTCGCGTCCGCCTTTCCCGCGGCGGCTGGCCCGCGCCGCGCCGGCCTTCGTCGAGCCAGAGCCGGCGCCACCTCCGCCACCCGAGCCGCAGGATCTGGACGCGCCGGCCGTCAGCATCATCAAGTCGGGCGTCGTGGACGGGATGGCCTACTCACTCTATTCGGACGGCTCGATCGAGGCGCAGATGCCCGAGGGCATGATGCGCTTCGCTTCGATCGACGAGCTGCGCACTCACCTCGAAGGCCGCTCCTGACACGCCCGGGTTGATCCCCTCTTGCATACAGGACACATTACTTGGATGGTGACAGACTTCCCAAGAAGAAGTCCTCACTATCTTGTCATTTTGCCAGTCATTCGCCCATATTGGTTGCAGAATCGCTGAACAACGCCGTCACTCCGCGCAAGTGATACTTGGCGGGTCATCATTGGGGGTGACCCTGGGCGGGGTGGCAATTGCCATCAGCGGCAACGGGTGGGAGCGGGGGTGAGATTGCGATGACAGACGGCGCCGGCAAAAGCTTTATCGATCTGACGGCCGACATCGTCTCGGCCTATCTCAGCAACAATCCGACCCCGGCAGCGGAAATTCCGTCGCTGATCAGCCAGGTGCACGCCGCGCTGACCCGCGTGGCGGCCGGGCGCAGCGAGCCGGCGCCAGAACCGGCAAGGCCTGCGGTACCGGTGAAGAAGTCGATCCACCCGGACTATCTGGTGTGTCTCGAGGACGGCAAGCGCTTCAAGTCGCTGCGGCGGCATCTGCGCACGCAGTACAACATGACCCCCGAGCAGTACCGCGACAAATGGAACCTGCCGGCGGACTATCCGATGGTGGCGCCGAACTACGCGGTGACGCGTTCGCAGCTCGCCAAGAAGATGGGCCTCGGCCAGCAGCGTCCCGAACGCGAAAAGTAGTTTCGCGACGCTCAGGACGCGGCGGCGAGCGCCTCGCGCGCGTCTGACCGGATTCGCTCCACCATCGAGCGCAGGCCGTTCGAGCGCTGCGGCGTGAGGTGCTCGCGGAACCCGAGTTCATCGAACACGGCCGGCGCATCGATGGTCAGGATCTCGTGCGGCGTCCGCCCCGAATACAGTGTGAGCAGGATGGCGATCAGGCCGCGGACAATGTGCGCGTCGCTGTCGCCGAGATAGTTCAGCACCGGCACGGCGCTCTTGTCGTCGACGTGCTTTGAGAGCCAGACCTGGCTCGCGCAGCCCTGAACCTTGTTGGCGGCGGAGTGCTCGTCCTCCGGCATCGGCGCGAGCGTGCGGCCGAGCTCGATCACGTAGCGGTAGCGGTCGTCCCAATCGTCCAGCAGGGCGAAATTGTCGCGGATCTCGTCGATGGTCATGGTGCTCTTCGGTCCCGGAAACGGCCCTCATATAGGCGCTCCGGACGACGAAAGCGACAGCTGGTTCCGCCGATCAGGGCGCAGGCGGCAGCTGCCATTCGGCCGTGAGATCGTCCGACGACAGCGTGTCCGCCGGGGCCTCGTTGCTCGGAACCTCCTCGGCCACGGGCGCATCGATGGACCCGGTATGATCGTTGCCGCGCTTGTCGAGGCTTGCGGGCTTCACCGGACCGATGAACTTGTCGCCCGGCTTTTCCGTGGTCTCGGGCTTGTCGGTGATGATCTGATAGATCTTGCGCGCGCCTTCCTGAGCGCGGTGACCGATCACGGTCGCGGCTTGGCCGCCGACCTCGCAGGCCTGCGGCTGCCGCTTGCAGAACTGACTCATGTCGGAGACCGCAGCCGTCGCGGCCTGCACGGCTTCGTGCGCATTGATCTGCGGCAGCTTGTCGGTGTCAGGGCTCTTCTCGCGCGGCAGCAGCACCAGCACGAGCCCGAGCCAGAATGCCATGCGAAGCAGAAAGAACATCACGCAACCCCGACAGTGCTGTCGATCCCGTAGCGGTCCTCAACCGCGCAACCGAGATCGCCGCAGACGTGTTCTATGTCGCCACTGCTTGCATTGGGCTTAATTGGTTGAGAATTCGCGAAGGCGCAGCCCGAACTTTTTTCGGCGTAAATTTTGTGTTGGCGCGCGCTGATTGCCAAATGCAACTGGCTGTAGATCGCGACGCTTTCGCAACCGTGGACGCGGCCGGAAACGATGCATTCACCATCCCGGCCGAATGCCGGGCTCACCGCAGTCTGGCCCTTAGCGTTCGCTTAATGCGAGTCTGACACGGTGACTTCCGACGACAGGGGGCGTCCCGGCGCGTTCTCTCTCATGTTGAGAACGACCGATAGGCCGAGGCGCGAGAGCCGTGAGTGTGTTGAGTATCATCCGCGATTGTCTCGATGCGTTGCTGCATCCATCGGCTCGAACTGATGCGATGACGCGCGCGCGTCATCGCGCTTTCATCGCGCCGCGCCTGCTCGGCAGCCTCGCGGCCTTCGCCGTGTTTCCTGCCTATCTCGCGATGCGCGGCGCGCCGAGCGCGCTCGAGGTCGGCGCGCTGGCCTGGCTGATCGCGCCCATCCTGCTGTCCTGGTATCTGTCGCGCACCGGCCGCTATGAGAGCGCTTGCGCGCTGTCCTCGCTGGCGCTGTCCGCACTGATCATGGCGGTGGCGATCGAGACCGGCGGCATCGAGTCGTTTGCCGCAGTCTGGCTGATCGTGGTGCCGCTCGAGGCCTCGTTCTCCGCATCGCGCCGCGTCGTGGTGTTTTCCGCAGCGCTCGCGCTGTCCTGCGCGCTGCTTTTGATCCTCATCGGTCATTTCGGCTGGCTGCCGAAGCCGGAAACGAATCCGGCCCTGCGCAGCGCGCTGCTCGCCTTCGGGGTTGCCTCCGCGACGCTCTATGCCGCCGTGCTCGCCTTTGCCGCCGACACGCTCGCACGCACCAGCGTGACGCTGCTGTCGATGGAGGAGGAGCGCTACCGGCTGCTCGCGCGCAACATGAGCGACGTGATCTCCCGTCATCGCCGCAACGGCGCCGTCATGTTCATTTCACCCGCGGCCGAGACGCTGATCGGTGCGCCGGTCGGGCAGTTGCAGGGGCATGGCCTGTTCGAGCGCGTTCACGTCGCGGACCGTCCGGCCTATCTCACGGCCTTGTCGCAGGCCGCCGGCGGCAGCGAAGCCTCGAGCGTCGAGTTTCGTCTGCGTCGCGATGCGCCCGGCGAGGGACGGGTCGCGCATCAGCCCGTCGATTTCATCTGGGTCGAGATGCGCTGCCGGCCGCTCGATCGCACCGGTCCGGCGCCTGAAGGATCGGAGCAGGATGTCGTCGCCGTCATGCGCGACGTCACGGATCGCAAGCTGCAGGAGCAGGCGCTGGAGCTCGCGCGCAGCGCGGCCGAGCGCGCCGACGCCGCCAAGACGCGCTTCCTGGCGACGATGAGTCACGAGCTGCGCACGCCGCTCAACGCCATCATCGGCTTCTCGGAAATGCTGATGCAGGAGCAGGTGCTGGTGCTCAACGCCGCGCGCCGCCGCGAATACGCTCAGCTCATCAATGATTCCGGCCAGCATCTGCTGTCGGTCGTGAACGGCATCCTCGACATGTCGAAGATGGAGTCCGGCAATTTCGAGCTGACGCCGGAGCCGTTCGCGCCGCGCGCCGCGCTGATCAATTGCTGCAATCTGCTGGCGCTGCGGGCGCGCGAGAACGGCATCGATCTCTCGGCCGACGTGCCGCAGGATCTGCCCGTCATCACCGGCGATCCGCGCGCCTTCAAGCAGATCGTGCTCAACCTTGTCTCCAACGCCATCAAGTTCACCGAGCGCGGCGGGCGCGTCACCGTGTCTGCCGGCATCGACGCCACGCGCCTGCGGCTGCGAATCACCGACACCGGCGTCGGCATCGCCGCCGATGATCTCAAGCGCATCGGCGATCCCTTCTTCCAGGCCGGCAAGACCTATCAGCGCCGTCACGAGGGAACCGGACTCGGCCTGTCGATCGTCAAGAGCCTCGTGACCTTGCACGGCGGCGAAATGTCGATAGAAAGCAAGATCGACGAGGGGACGACGGTCACGATCGCGCTGCCGATCAACTGCGTGGCCGAGGCCAATGCCGGCGCCACCATCACGCCGCTGTCACCCTCACGCTCCGCCCAGCAAGGGCAGGTCATGCAGGTGAAGAAGAGTGCCTAGACGAGCCGCAGAGGATGATCAGGCGCCGCCGCGCCGTCGCAAGCGCGCCGCCGCTGCTGCCGTTGTCGAAGCCGCCGATGAGCGGGGCTGGCTGATGCGCGCGATGCTCTACAGCCCGAAGGACCTGTTCGCGGGGCTGCTGGCCTGTGCCGCGGCCAGCGCGATCATCGTCAATGCCGTGTTCCTGCAGTCGGGGCCGCATCCAGCGCCGATGTTCGGTTCCATCGTCACGATTCCGCCGAATCTGGTGACGTCCAACCCGCTGCCGCGCCCGCGGCCGATGGACATATCGCCGCTCGATCCCAAGGTGATCGAGACGCGTCCCGCCGAGACACGCGTGGCGGAGCCGAAGGTCGTGGACCAGCGGACGGCAGAGACGCGTTCGGATCAGAAATATGCCGATCCGCTGGCCGATCTCGTGAGATCCGTCAGCGGCGGCCAGGGCAACGTCCCGCGTCCGCAGCCGACACAGCAGGGTGGCAACGCGCGCCGTATCGCCGCGGTCCAGCGTGCGCTGACCGAATACGGCTATGGCCAGCTCAAGCCGACCGGAATGATCGGCTCCGATACGCAGGCCGCCATCCAGAAGTTCGAGCGCGAGCGCAAGCTGCCGGTGACCGGCCAGGTCTCGGATCGCCTGGTGCGCGAGCTGGCGATTGTCATCGGTCATCCGATCGAATAGAGCAGGGGTCCGCTGGCTGCGACGTGCAGCGCGCTTGCACCTGCGTTGAATTCTCATGCGATTGAAGACCAGCATCTGGGTGAGCGCCTATCTGCGCCGCTGCCAGTCGGCGGGCGCGTTCAGCGCGATCCGCCACCGCGGCGCCGAAGAGGCGGGCGCGGTCTTCGTCAAGGTCGCGCTGATGGACGGCACCGCGCAGCTCTACGCGCCGGCGCCGCAGACGGTGTATGACGACAGCCGTCCGGTCGACCGCTACTTCGTGCCGATTGCGCCGCAGCCGGTTGCCGAGACCGAGATCGAGGAGCGCCTCGTGAAGGAGCTGCGCTTCGATCCCGACGTCTGGATCATCGAGACCGAGGACCGGCAGGGCCGGCACTTCCTCGATCTCGTGCGTGAGCGCCCCTGATACAATCCAGGACGACCGAGATGGACGAGCGCTTCAGCGCTTGAAGCCGTCGGTGCCGGTGCGCACGATCGGCCGCGTCGAAACGCCGGGCCGCGCTGCGCCCGCGCGGGCACTCTGGCGCTCGTCGTCATACAGCATCGCGCGATGCTTGGCCCTGATCGCGGCCATGCCCGAGCCGCGCCACGCCGCAAGCATGATCAGCGCGGCGCGCTCGCTCAGCCGCTCGTAGAAGCGTGACAGCCGAAACACGGTGTGGACGGACTGGCCCATCTCGGGCTTGAGGAACAGCAGCACGCGCTCGAACACCGGCGCCGGCATGCCCAGCGCCTTCAGCGCGCAGGCCAGCGGCTCGCCGTTGAGATCGTTGACCACGTCGTGAGTCATGCGCGACGGCAGGATCAGGCTTTCACCGAGCTCGGTCGTGAACGTCTCGACGTCGGCATTGAACGCCGCCATCTCCAGCGCCTCGATCGCATGTACCGCGCGGTGCAGCGGCGTCGGCGCGGCCGGCTTCAGCGGCGTGGTGGCGAGATTCTGCAGGATGGCGATGCGCTCGTGCGAGGCCGCGCGCATGAACATCTCGCTGAGTTCGGCGGCATCCTTCGGCTGCATCGACAATCCCGACACCGCATCGTCTCGCGGCGGCGCGGCAGGTGTTCGGAGCGCAGCCGGAATGGGGCCCGCCAGCGGCAGAGCCGGCTCGCTCTGCGGCGGACGCAGGCCGAGCTTCTTCAGGATCTCGACCGGCGTCGCCGGATAGATCGCGAGCCGCGCGCGCACCGCTGCACGGGTTGCGTCGTCGACATCGTCGACCAAGCGCGAGGCCAGTTCGACGAACTGCCGCTCCTCGTCCGCCGAATGCGCGCTCGCCTGGACGTAGAGATCGGTCAGCACGCGCAACAGAGTGGGCCTGATGTCGACGCCCTCGCGGCGCGAGAGCGTGAGCAACCCGTCGAAGCCGGGGAACAGCGATGATGGTGTCATGTCGGGGGTACGCAACTTCGGCAATCGTTATGCCGATTAGAGCGGAGTTGATTTAATGCCCCGTTAAGGAAAACAGCCGGTGAAGATGGGCCGAAATTACCCGGTGAGACAAAGGCGCAACGCTGGCTTGCCTTATCGCCTGCGGCTGCACGCAATCCGTGTTCCGTTGCAGCGCATTAATATCCTCTTAACCACGTCCTGATCTTAATCGATCCGTTCGATGATCTCGCCTTGGTCGCGTCACGCGATCAGCCTGATCTTCGCCGCGCCGAATGCCCGCTTGCAGCGGCATCCGTGATTGTCAGTTCTGCGTGCCCTCTTGCCTGCGAAGTTCGGGCGATGGGGAGTTTTCAGGGGGTAAGAACTTCGGGCACGAAAGAGAGTAGACATGGCGACCATCATTGAATTCCCGGCGGACGTTGCGCGTCGCGCGCGGCCTGCCGTGACCGGCGCGCCGCAGGAGGGCATGGGAACGATCCTGATTCTTCCCGTCGTTCGCATCGAGCGCGAGACCACGACCGACGATCGCGGGCCCCGCGAGGGCACAGCACCGAGCCGACGCCGCCGTCGCCGCTGATCTCCGAGGGGAATGGGAATGCCGGACATGATGGTTCGGGTCCGGCGCGCCGCTCCGGCCGTCGCGCTCCTTCTTTCGGGCGGGCTGCTCGGCGCCTGCAGCGGTGGTGATTTCGGCCGCACCCGCGCCGACATGCGCAACGACGACATGCACAAATGGATCGGGGCCGAGGCAACCGCCAGCGTGGGCGTGAAGCCGTCGCAGTTCCAGTTGACCGACGGCGAGCGCCAGCTGCGCGACCTCGCTTATCCGCTGATCGAGCCGCCGCATTCGCGCCCCGCCTGGAAGGCCGTGTTCGGCGACTATCAGCCGTCGCCATCGCCCTGGCGCCAGAAGGTCGTTTTCGATCGCACGGCCTACGGCCGCGCGCTGATCGACGAGCCGCACCGGTCGCATGCCTCGCGCTATGCGCAGCTGATCGACGACGTGCGCGATGACATCACGCGCTTCGAGCCGTTCTTTTCCTCCGCGATCCGGGTCATCGATCTCGACCGCAAGCGCGATGCCAGCATGAAATACATGACCGAGCTCTCGCCGCGCGAGAAGGCCGATGCGGTCGCGCGCATGCAGGAGAACTCACTGATCGTGCAATGGGTGCAGATCAGCCTGGAGCAGCGTGTCTCGTCCTATCGCTGGGCGCTCGAGCGCCTGGTGCTGCAGGCGCCCGACGGCATGGCCGCGGACGCCGATCGCCTGATCAACGAGCTCGCCGCCCAGACCGCCAATCCGCCGGTCGCCGCACGGCCCTTGATCCAGCGGCCGCTGACGACACGGGGCTGATGCGCAGGCCGGCCGTCATCATGACTCCGGCCGCAGCAGGCTGAACGCCTCTTCGAGCAGATGCGGCGTGTGCTTGCCGCTCGAATCGCGGCAGGCGCGCTCGAAATAGTCCCACAGCGCCGGGCGGAATTTGGGGTGCGCCGCCTTTTCGATGACGGTGCGCGCGCGCTGCTTCGGCGACAGGCCGCGCAGGTCGGCGAGCCCATGCTCGGTCACCAGGATCTGCACGTCGTGCTCGGTGTGGTCGACATGGGTCACCATCGGCACGATGCAGGAGATGGTGCCGTTCTTCGCGGTCGACGGCGTCATGAAGATCGACAGATAGGCGTTGCGGGCGAAGTCGCCGGAGCCGCCGATGCCGTTCATGATGCTGCTGCCGCGCACATGCGTGGAATTGACGTTGCCGTAAATGTCCGCCTCGATCAGGCCGTTCATCGCGATCACGCCGAGCCGGCGGATCACTTCGGGATGGTTCGAGATCTCCTGCGGCCGCAGCACGATGCGGTCGCGCAGGAACTCGATCTCGTGGTTGAACTGCACGGCGGCTTCCGAGCTCAGCGACAGCGCGGTGGCTGAGGCCAGATCCATGCGCCCCGAGCGGATCAGGTTCAGCATACCGTCCTGCAGCACCTCGGTGTAGGCGGTCAGATTGGGGAAGGGACCGTTGTCCAGCCCCGCCATGACGGCGTTGGCGACGTTGCCCACCCCGGATTGCAGCGGCAGCAAATTGTGCGGCAACCGGCCTTGCTTCACCTCGTGCGCGAAGAACTCCAGGATATGTCCGGCAATCGCGCCGGAGACTTCGTCCGGTGGCGTGAAGGTCGTGTTGCGATCCGGCGCATGGGTCTCGACGACGGCGATCACCTTGCTCGGATCGCAGCGGTAGGTGGTCTCGCCGATGCGATCGCCGGGCGCCACGATCGGGATCGGCTTGCGATGCGGCGGCAGGCGCGTGCCGTAATAGACGTCGTGCATCCCGAGCAGCGCCGGGTTCATCCACGAATTGACCTCGATGATCACGCGGTCGGCGCGATCGAGCCAGGTCTTGTTGTTGCCGATCGAGGTCGACGGGATCAGCCGCCCGTCGGGCAGGATGCCCGCGCATTCGATCACCGCGACGTCGAGATGGCCGAGGAAACCGAACCATACGAATTGCGCGACATGGCTGAGATGGAGATCGATGTACTCCATGCTGCCGGCATTGATCCGCTGCCGCGTCGTCGGATCGGACTGATAGGGCAGGCGCAGATCGATGCCGTTGGCCTTGGCCAGCGCGCCGTCGAGCTCGGGGGCCGTGGACGCACCGGTCCAGACGCCGATGCGGAACGGCTCGCCGCGCGCATGCGCAGCCTCGATGCGGCGCGCCAGCGCCAGCGGGACGGCCTTCGGATAGCCCGAGCCGGTGAAGCCGCTCATGCCGACATGGCTGCCCGGCGTGACCTGCGCGGCGGCATCGTCCGCCGACATGATCTTGGCGCGCAGCGCCTGCGACATCACCTGCGATGAACTCATCGTGCCTGCTCCAAAGCGCGATCGTTCAGACCGCAAGTCTCGCGCTCTCTAGCTGCGCTCTCCGCCGGGACGTTGATGCGGGTCAAGGCCTGGCGGCGCAGGCGCGCATCACAGACCTGCACCGCACGCGCGACGCAGCTCCCGCACCTTGCTCGCGCGTGACCGTTCGCTCAGCAGATTGGCCTTGCTGTAGCGCGGATCGCCGGTGACCTCGTCGCCGACCCAGTCGGGCAGGGTTACAACAGTGGTTTCGCTCGGCAGCTCGATCTCGGCGATGACGATGCCGTCGAGTTCGCCGTGATAGACGTCGACCTCCCACATGCCGCTCTCGCCCGGCACGTAGTGCCGCGTCTTCTCCAGGATCCGCCCCTCGCAATGCGCGAAGATCGCTTCCGCATGATCACGTGGAATGTCGTATTCGAACTCTTCGCGTGACAGACCGCGGCGGCCGCTCTTCACGCACAGCGTCGTTCGATGGCCGTAGCAGCGGACGCGAACCTTGAGGCCATCCTGGCGTGCGACGAGCCCGTCGCGAAGGTGTTCACTGTGCGTCGCCTGAGCCCGCCAGGAGTCGGTCCTGACGAGAAACTTTCGTTCGATTTCGAGGGGCATGACCTGATGATGAGCGAAACGTCGCCGTCCTGAACCGTCATAGCAACGGAGCGGGAGAAACACTATGCCACGAAGGATGAAGAGCCCGTTGTGGAATTGATCGAACGTCCGCCTAACGCCTTACCGTTTGCCGCGCGGCTTCTCTGCCTTGGCCGGCGGCTCGGTCTGCACGCCGCAACTGGCCGCGGCAAGCGAGGCCTGCGCCTGTGGCATCAGGCCCGGTTCCGCCGCCAGCGCCTTCAGCACGATCAGGCCGGTCGTGGTCGGCGAATCGATGATCAGGCGGTCGGCGGCCGTGACCTCCTCGTCCTCGGGCAGGTCCTCATGCTGGGCCTCGGTCATCAGGTCGAGCTCGATGACACGCTTGCCGGCCGAGCGGTCGTTGATGGCGTAATAGGCGATCTCGTTGCGCGTGTAGAACGACACCGAGGTGTAGGCCTGGCTCACGGGAACGGTGAGCTTGAGCGGGCCGTCCGCGAGGTCGTAGCGGCAGATCGCCATGGCGAACGCCGGATCCATGAACGGCATCGGCGAATTGCCGGGATCGGCGAGCGGCAGCGGCGTGACGGCGTTGAGCTTGGTCAGCGGCGTCAGACGCGAATAGGCGTCCTGCGTCGAGATGCGCGGCAGCGCCAGCACGCTGACGAGATGCACCACGCCGCCGAGCAGCACGCCAACGACGACGGTGAACACCAGCCGGATCATGACGGGCATCCCACCGTGGTGATCGACGGCATCGGCGCGTCACGTTGCGTGCGGGTCGCGACCCCCACCGGCGTGTCGTAGAGGCGGAGCATCAGCGCATAGCGTTCGATCCCGCCGGTCGGCAGCCAATTGCCGGCGCGCGAGCGCGAGGCGACGCGGATCTCAAACGAGCCGTCGGCGCCGCGCACCAGCTCCTGGCTGGTGAATCCATAGCGCTGCAGCGTATTGGCCACGAGATGGCCTTTCCGGTCGTACAGCGTGAGCGTCCAGAATCGCGCCGCCGGCGTCACGCCGCTGACGAGAATGTCGCAGCGGCCGTCGAGCGGCTTCTTCTTGTCGTCCGTGGTGGCGGTGAAGGCGACGCCGTCGCCGGTGCCGATCGGCAGCTCGCCGTTGCGGGTGATCGTCGCGCGCGCATAGGGGTCGACATCGGCGGTGCCGGTCTTCGGCCGCGCCGTCCAGGCCCCGATCGTGAGCGTTCCGAACTCGGTGCCGCGGGTCGTGGTGATCCAGGTCGCGCCGACGCCGACGCCGGTGGCGATCAGGAGCGCGAGCAGGGTGATCAGGAGCAGCCGCACGGGAATTCGCTGTCGTCAGTTCTTGCGCAGGGCAGGGGTGGCCACGCTGTCGGCGATGGCCGTGGCGTAGTTCTCGGGGAAGGCCAGCGCGCTGGATGACACCGGCTTGCCCGGCTTCTTCGGATCGACGGGCGCAGCCTTTTCGGCGACGCGCGCGGCGTCGTCCAGCATCTTTTCGACCTGCACTAGGATATCGGCGCCACGCCGGGTCAGGATCGGCGGTGGGCCGGGCTTGATCTCCAGCGTCTTCGGCTGCCCGGCCTGGGCCATCGCCGCGGCGGCCGGCTGCGGCGGCAGCTTCTCGCCCATGCCGACGCCGGGCAGTTCCTTCACCTCGACGCCCCGATGCGCGGCGAGCATGATGTCGTGCCAGGTTTGCGCCGGCAGCGAGCCGCCGGTCATGCGGTTGGTCGGTGAATAGTCGTCATTGCCGTACCAGACCGCGCAAGTGAAGTTGCCGGTGTAGCCGACGAACCAGGCGTCACGATAGGCATTGGTGGTGCCGGTCTTGCCGGCGGTCGGAATGCCGTCGAGCGCGGCACGGCGCGCGGTGCCTTCACTGACGACGTGGCTCATCATGCCCGCCATGTCGGCGGCCACGGAGGCGGGGATCGCCTGGCGCGGCTTCGGCCCGTCACGGTCCCATCGCCAGACCAGGTCGCCGGCGCCGGTGCGCACCTCCAGCACCGAATGCGGCGTCACCGCTTTACCCTTGTTCGGGAACGTCGCGTAGGCGACGGCGTGCTCGAGGACGGTGACCTCGTCCGATCCGATCGGCATCGACGGCGTGTCAGGCAGCGGCGCCTTGAGGCCGAAGCGGCGGGCGACCTCGATGATCTTGGCGCGGCCGGCCTTGGGGCCATCCTTGCCGCCGAGCGCGATCGACAGCTTCACGGGGACGACGTTGATCGAGCGGGTGATCGCCTGGGTCAGCGTGACCGAGCCGGAATACGAATGGCCATAGTTCTGCGGACACCAATTGCCGATGCAGACCGGGCCGTCGACCACGATCGAGGTCGGCTTGAAGCCGTTCAGCAGCGCCGTGGTGTAGACGTAGGGCTTGAACGACGAGCCTGGCTGCCGATAGGCGTCGGTAGCCCGGTTGAACTGGCTGGCGCCGTAATCGCGGCCGCCGACCATGGCGCGGATCCCGCCATCGAGATCGGAGACGACGGTCGCGGCCTGCGTCGCATGATAGTCGCGGCCGAACTGGCGCAGCTGGTTCTCGATCGCCTCGTCGGCCGCGTGCTGCACGGTCATGTCAATCGAGGTCCGCACCACGAACACGCGCTCGGTATAGGACTTCGGGAACGTGTCGACCAGTTTGCGCATCTCGTCGAAGGCATAGTCGAGGAAGTAGTTGGGCGAGCTCTCGTCGCGCCGGTCGACCGCGAAGGCCGGGTTGCGGCGGGCGCCGAACACCTGGCCCTCGGTCATGAAGCCGGCATCCACGAGGTTGTCGAGCACGACGTTGGCGCGGGCGCGCGCCGCGGGCAGGTTGATGTGGGGGGCGAACTTGGTCGGCGCCTTGAACAGGCCGGCCAGCATGGCGGCTTCCGCCAGGTTGATGTCGCGCACCGACTTGTTGAAGTAGAAATGCGCCGCGCCATCGACGCCGAAGGTGCCGCCGCCCATATAGGCGCGGTCGAGATACAGCTTGAGGATCTCGTTCTTGGTCAGGCGGGTTTCCAGCCAGATCGCCAGGAACGCCTCGTTGACCTTGCGCTCGATGGTGCGCTCGTTGGACAGGAACAGGTTCTTGGCGAGCTGCTGGCTGATCGAGGAGCCGCCCTGGCGGACGCCGCCGGCCTGCGCGTTGGTCACGAGCGCACGCGCGAGGCCGGGGAAGTCGATGCCGAAATGGTCGTAGAAGCGGCGGTCCTCGGTGGCCAAGGTCGCCTTGATCAGATTGTCCGGGAAGTCTTCGAGCGGAATGGAGTCGTTGTGCTTGATGCCGCGGCTGCCGATCGGGTTGCCGTAGCGGTCGAGGAAGGTGACCGCGAGATCGGACTTCTTGAGCCAGTCCTCGTCGGCGGTCTCCCGGAAGGCGGGGATCGCCAGCGCCAGCATCAGCACCAGGCCGCCAAGCCCGATCGTGGCGGCTTCCGAGAACGGCTCGACAAACACCCAGCGCTTCCAGCCGCCGACATAGAAGCGGTCCATGAAGGCGGAGTAGCGTTCGTACAGTTCGCGGGTGCCGCGCAGCGAGGAGAACAGCGCCGAATCGAACCGCGCGTCGAGATCCAGGCGGAAATTGTTGATCCGCTTCTTCCAATCGTCTGGAATGATCTGCCGCACGGGAACCCTGGTCGTTTCGAAAGCGTGTCAGCGGGCTTCGAAAGCACTCAGCACGCGGGCTGGGGGCCATCGAAGGGTCTTGCGCGATTGTTGCGGCAAACCCAAGGCACGACAAAGTACCAACCCATGGCACTGCGCGCCGCCGCCGAGTGACTCAAGCCCACAATCTAGCCGAGCGGGTTTCACAAACCAATGGTTCCGCTCACAATTTGATGCACAAAGCTAACGTCCTGCATGAACGTTCCCGGCGCCCCCTTGCGCGGTTCGGGGCGGGGCACCTAGATGGCGCCACGCCGCACCCCCTTGGAATCGCCCGATGACAGCACCGCTCAAACGTCCCTCGGGCCAGGAGGGAATGTTCTGGAAAACCAAGACCTTGGAAGAGATGTCCGAGGCGGAATGGGAGAGCCTGTGCGACGGCTGCGGGCGCTGCTGTCTTGAGAAGCTCGAAGACGAGGATACCGGCGACATTTACTTCACCCACATTTCCTGCAAGCTTCTGGATGCCGGCCTATGTGCCTGCAAGGACTACCCGAACCGCTCGGAACAGGTGCCGGACTGCGTCCGCCTGACGCCCGAGAATGTCCGCAGCATCACCTGGCTGCCGCCGAGCTGCGGCTACCGGCTGGCGGCGGAGGGACGCGATCTCTACTGGTGGCATCCCCTGATCTCCGGCGATCCTCAGACGGTGCATGAAGCAGGGGTCTCCGTACGTGGCCGAGTCGAGGGCACCGAGGACGACGTTCCCGACGACCAGCTCGAGGATCACATCGTGCAATGGCCGGTGCTGCTCCCGAAGCGCGCCAAGCTGAAGCACCGGCCCAAATGAGCCCGGTCACTTCGCACGCGCAGCAAGTCACGATGGTGCGACCAGTCCCGTGCTGTCGGGATACGCCCATGCGCGCGGCCCGCTGCCGCAAGGGAAAATTATGCCTTAAGTAGTTCGCTATCTGGCGAATCTGCGCGGCGTTGGCCGCGCGCGGCGTAGCAATTTATCCCCATGAACAAGTTTGATCGGCAGAGCCGTTATCCGGCCGCGTCCCAATCCTTGCCCGAAGAGATTGCCGCCGAGCTGCCGGCCATTCCGCCGCAAGTGCAGGCGGTGGATGATGCTCCGTCGCTGGCGCCGCCGGTTCCGCTGACCCAGGCCGAAGTCCGCACCATCCTGATGAGCCTGCTGCTGACGATGTTCCTGGCCGCGCTCGACCAGACCATCGTCGCGACCGCGCTGCCGACCATCGGCCGCGAGTTCCAGGATGTGACCAACCTCTCCTGGGTGATCACCGCCTATCTGCTGGCCTCCACCGCCGTGGCGCCGGTGTTCGGCACGCTTTGCGACATCTATGGCCGGCGCTCGATGATCATCACCGCGCTCAGCCTGTTCGTGGTGGGCTCGATCGTCTGCGCGCTGGCGCCGAACATGCCGGTCCTGATCCTCGCCCGCGGCCTGCAAGGGCTCGGCGGCGGCGGCATCATGCCGGTCGTCCAGACCGTGATCTCCGACGTGGTCAGCCCGCGCGAGCGCGGCCAGTACCAGGCCTATTTCAGTGGCGTCTGGCTGCTGGCGGGCCTGCTGGGGCCGGTGATCGGCGGCTTCTTCGCCGATCATCTGCACTGGTCGATGATCTTCTGGATCAACGTGCCCCTGGCCATCGCGGCGCTGGGGCTGCTGCTGCCCAAGATGGCGCGGCTGCCGGTCTATCACCGGCTGCGCAAGGTCGACTGGGCCGGCGGTCTGCTGCTGATGGCGTCGGCCGTCGTGTTCATGCTGGTGCTGACCTGGGGCGGCCACAAGCTGGCCTGGCTGTCGCCGACCATCCTGGCGATGATCGGCAGCGCGGTGGCGCTGGGGCTGGCCTTCGTCTGGCACGCCAAGCGGGCCGACGAGCCGTTCCTGCCGTTGTCGCTGATGGGTGGCACCGTGGTGCCCTACGGAATGCTAGCGAGCGGCTGCGCGCTCGGCGCGCTGATCGGGCTGACCGTTCACCTGCCGCTGTACTACGAGCTGGTCTATCACCTGACGCCGAGCCAGGCCGGTCTCGGCCTGATTCCGATCGCGGCGATCTCGACCTTCGGCGCGGCGATCGCCGGCCGCACCATGGCGCGGGTCAAGCACTACAAGCGCGTCGCCATCATCGGCACGCTCGTCGGCACTGTCGCCGCCGCGGTGATGACCGTCACCACGCCGTCGCTGTGGGTGCTGATGGTGCTGCTGTCGGTCTTCGGCATCGGGCTCGGCACGGCGTTCCCGATCTCGGTGGTGTCGCTCCAGAACTCAGTGGCGCGCTCGCAGATCGGCACGATCACCGGCGCGATGAACTTCTTCCGCTCGATGATGTCGTCGTTCACGGTCGCGGCCTTCAGCGCCATCCTGTTGATGGTGCTCGGCGCCGACATTTCGCTGGCCGAGGGCGCCCACGGCGCGGTCAGCGGCATTGCGGAAGCCGACATGATCCACGCCTTCCGCTTCGTCTATGCCGCGGCCACGCTGATGCTCGCCTGCGCCTCCGTGTGCATGATGCTGATGGAGGAGCGTCCGCTGGCCGGCCCGTCAAGGAATGAGCCGGTGGAGCTCGCGGAGTAGCAAAGAAGTAGAATGGGCAAAGGCGCCGGGCAGGGCCGAGATTCGAGGCGCGCTGTCACGCGCCGTGCCCACCATCGTCAAGCCCGGCAAGTGGCAAGACGGTGGGCACGGCGCCGCTGCGACCTCGCCTGAGGCGAGCGCACGGCAGCGCCTTTGCCCACACTACGATTCGCGCGCTGGCGCTGCTATTGGCGGGGCTGAACGACCTCGACGTTGTCCTGCCCGCGCGAGCCGTCATCGAGCGATGACTTCACTAGGCCAGCCTCGACCCGTTTGCTGAACTCTGTCGTTCCGCCGTTCGCAAGCTCCTTGGCCTGGCTGATCCATTGCTCGCGCTCGATCCGCCCCGCGAAGGCCAGGTAGGAGCCGACCCATTTGGCGTGCTCCGCCGTCCAGGCCCCGATCTGCTCGAAGTGCCAGATGCCGAGCCCGTGTAGCCGCGCCTCGTTCTGCTTGCCGATGCCCTTGATCAGCTTGAGGTCGTCCGCCTGTCCGCCGCGCGGGGCAGCGAGACCGAGCGGCCGGCTGCCGGCGTGATCGTCCTGGTTCTCGACCGGTGGCATCAGCGCCGGCAGGTGGGCCAGGAGGTAGCTGGCCTCGTCTTCGGTCAGCGGCGCATCGGCCTGCTCATCGATCGTGATGGCGCCGGACTTCACCGCGCTCGAATGCGCGGTGTCGAGACCGGCCGCGAGCAGCTTCGCCTGGGCGATCCAATGCTCACGCTCGATCCGGCCGGGGAACGCCATGTGATGGCCGACCCAGTCCGCATGCGCCGGCGTCCATTCCGCGATCTGGCTGAAATGATGCACGCCGATGTCGTTGAGAACGCGCTCGTTCTTGGGCCCGATGCCCTTGATCAGCTTGAGATCGTCCGCGCTGCCGTCGGGAGCGGGCAGGGCCGGCGGCCTGTCATCGGCAGCAGCCGTAGGTGCTGACGAGGCGGCGACGGCGCTGGCGAACTGCTCAGCCTCGGCCTCCGCCGCAACTCGTTCGGCCTCCGCCTTGGCGGCGGCTTCGGCCGCGACGCGATCGGCCTCGGCCTTCGCAGTCGCCTCGGCCGCGAGGCGCTGAGCCTCCGCCTCGGCTCTTGCAACGGCTTCCGCGGCGAGGCGGTCGGCTTCGGCTTTTGCAGCAGCCTCTGCGGCGAGGCGATCGGCCTCGGCCTTTGCTGCGGCTTCGGCCGCAAGGCGGTCAGCCTCGGCCTTTGCGGCAGCCTCGGCGGCAAGACGCTCGGCTTCGGCCTTCGCGGCAGCTTCTGCAGCGAGGCGATCGGCTTCGGCCTTTGCGGCAGCTTCCGCGGCGAGGCGATCGGCTTCGGTCTTCGCGGCAGCTTCCGCGGCGAAGCGATCGGCTTCGGCCTTCGCGGCAGCCTCTGCGGCGAGGCGATCGGCCTCAGCCTTTGCAGCGGCTTCCGCAGCGAGGCGCTCGGCTTCGGCCTTGGCGACGGCTTCCGCGGCAAGACGATCCGCCTCGATGCTGGCGGCCGCCTGGGCCGCGGGCGTTTGTGACCGGCCGTCTGCGACCGGGCGTCCGCCGCCGGTATAGGCCGCCAGCGCCAGATTGCCGCCCGGGCCGCCCGGCGACATCGCGCTGGTGTCACTCAGCGCGGCATAGTCCTTCAGATATCCGCCCGCGAGGCAGCCCAGCAAATAGGCGCTGATCATCAGCAGCAAGACTTCGAGCCAAAGCCCGGCGCGTCCCGGCAGCACCCCCAGGAGCGCCATCAACAGACCGATCGCGAAGGCGAGCGTGGCGGGCAACAGCCAGCCCCGGTGCCAGTCCGGGTGCTTGTGGTCGGACCAGGTGATCCAGCCGACCGCGCCGCCGATCAGCGCGGAGAGCAGGATCCAGACCGGAAATGTCGCAAGGTCGTACATCATGATGTCAGCGCCTCACTTCACGACAAATTCGATGCGGCGATTCTGTGCGCGGCCTTCCGGCGTGTCGTTGGAGGCGACCGGCTTGGTCTGGCCGTAGCCCTCGGAGGTCATCCGCGCGGTGTCGATGCCGGCCTCGCCGATGTAGCCGACCACGGCCGCCGCACGCTTCTTCGAGAGCTCCATGTTGGTCTCTTCGTCGCCGACGCTGTCGGTGTGGCCCTCGATCGCAATCTCGGCGTCCTTGCAGCGCTTGGTGGTCTCGATCAGGTGATCGAGCAGCGCCAGCGAGTCGCGGCTGAGCTCGGCGCTGCCGGTCGCGAAGCGGATGCGCCCCTTCGCGAGCAGCCCGTTGAAGGCTGGCTGGCAGTCGGCGACGGCAAGCGGCGGGTCGTCCGGCTTCACCGCGATCTTGACGTCGGCAAGCTTGAGGCCGCCGCCGGCATCCGCGAGCTCCTTCCGCACCTGCTCGGCGGATTTGTCGTAGATGGCGACCGCGTCCACCGAGATGGCAGTATCCTTCGCGGTCAGGGCCCCCGACCACAGCCGCGCCAGCGCCGGGAAGGTCGCCTTCAACGACGGCACGAAATCCTTCGGCGCGCCGTCGCCGATCTTCAGACTGTCCTCGACGGTCTCGGTGACGAAGGTCTGCGTCGCGGCGTCGACGAGATCGCGCCGCGCGGCCTCGTCGGGCACATAGCCGCTCAGCTTGACGCGGCCATCCTGCTTCTGCAGCCCGAAGGCATAGGGCGAGATCGGACCGTCGCGCACGTCGACGGCGGCGACCGTGAACGGCGCGGGCAGGGCGCCCGCGAGCGCCTCGCGCAGCGCAGCCCCGGTGACATTGGCGAGCCCGGTGCCGCGCAGCGAGACCTTCGTGTCGTTGATCTCGGCGCGGCCCGACGACAGCTTGGCGAGAAGCTGCAGCAGGCTCGCGCCGACCTTGCTGACGTCGCTGTCGGGCGCGCCGCGCGCGATGCCGATGTCGCTCTTGATCAGCTTGCCGTCGAACTGTCCGCCGGCCGCGCCCAGCATCGCCTCGCGCACGGTGGCGCTGGGCGCAAGACCGGCCAAAGTCACGCCGCGTCCATCGAATTCCGCCGACCAGCGATAGGGCTTGATCTCCGGCGGCACGATGTCCGCTTTTGCCAGGCTGAGCCCTGCGGGCAGCTTGCCGGTGCCCGCGATCGCCGCGTCATAGGCGGCCGGCGAAGGCGCCTCGCCCGAGATCGTGTAGGTGGCGTCGGAGATCACGACGCGCCCCGTGGTCAGCCGGCTCAACTCGGCCAGCGCGTAGGTCGCATAGGCGCCGAAATCGCCGGACGGCGCGCCGCGCGCGATCTGCATCTGGTGCGTCACCGGCGCGCCGGGCGCGAGCTTGATCGCGGCCGCTTCGAGCGCGCGCCGGAGTTCGTCGCTGGGGACGACGCCTGACAACACGAGGCTCTTGCCGTCGCGCACCGCGCTCCAGATGAAGGGCTTGGCCTCCGGCGGCAGGATGGCGGCATTGGCGAGCACCGCGCCGCCGGGCAGTTGCCGGGTCGCGGCCACGGCCGTCTCGTAGACGTCCGATGAGGCGGCGGCACCGGCGATCGAATACTGCTTGTCGGCAAGGGCGAACGTGCCGTCCTTCAGCTTGGCGGCCTGCGCCAGGCCGTGGCTCGCGATCACTGCGAAATCGGTGGGCGCGCCGAGCGCATAGCCGAGGCGGTCGACGACCTCGCCGCCGCCCGCGGAGCGGGCCGCGCCGAGCACGGTGTCCCGCGCTTTGGGCGTCGGCACCGTGCCTTCGAGCACCAGCTGGCTGCCGCTGCGTGCGGCGCGGAACGCATAGGGCTTCGGCGTCGGCAGCTTGTCGTAGGTGCCGTCGACCAGCCTGACGCCCTCGACGCTGGCGGCGTCCTCGAGCCGGCTCGCCTGGTCGGGACCGAACTCCGGACCCTCGATGCGCACGTCGCGCCCGGCGACCGACACCTTCAACGCTGCTGCGGTATCTGGTGCGGCGGCGGCCACGGCGGCCCGCGCCCGCGGCGCAATCTCGTTTTCGACACCCGCCGTCTTGAAGCCCATGGCTACCAGCCAGAGCACGCCGACGACGATCAGTCCCGCCCACCATTTCGATGGTTGATGCATGTGAGAGCCCCCGTTTCCCCACCTGCGCCGGATTCACCCGGATCGAGCCGTTTGTCGTGAACCACGCGTCGAGCCTATCAGAATCGCCTTCGGAGACCAGCCGTCTCCCGCGTTGTGTTCTTCAATATACACAAGCGGAGATGGTGCTGCCTTTTTGCGGCAGCCTCGCTCCTCGGGTTGCGGTCGCTTCTTCGTCGACCTCCGGTGGGCCGAGCTTGCGAGCAAAGTGTGACCGTTCGACGACCAAGCGACAGTGAGCCGCGTGGGGCCGTTACTCCTCGAGCGCCCGGCGCAGGCGGCGGATGATGATGCCGCGGGCGCGGTCGTCGGCGGCCTGCTCGATGCGCGCGTGGATGTCGAGCAGGAGGCCCGACATGTCGTTATGCCAGTCGAGCCGGGTGACGGCCTCCGGCGCCAGCCGGCGCCTGCGGGCCACGTCGAGCGAGGTCGGGACAGGCGTTGTGAGTTCGTAGACGTCGTCGAGCAGGGGGGAGAACAGCTTGGCTGCCGGCACGATCCGCTCGCTCACACGCGCAGCCAGCGCCGCGATCGCCGCTTCCTCGCCGTGCGACAGAAACAGGCCGCGGCCGATCGGACGGCGGGCCGCGATCCAGCGTGCGATCTCGGCGCCGTCGGCATGGCCCGAATAATCGTCGATCATGCGGATGCGCGCTCCGACCTTGATCTCCTCGCCTTGGATGCGCACCGCCTTGACGCCGTCCTGCAGGAAGCGGCCGAGCGTGCCGTTGGCCTGGTAGCCGACCAGCAGCACCGTGGCGCGGTTATTCCATAGCCAGCGCTTCAGATGATGGCGGATGCGGCCCGCGTCGCACATGCCGCTGGCGGCGATGATGATGTGGAAACCGGTCAGCTTGGCGATCGCCTTGCTTTCATCGACGGTTTCGGTGAAGCGCAGATGCGGCGACGACAGCAGACGTTCGACATCGCTGCCGCCGTCGAGGCTCGCGGCATGCGCGCGAAACACCTCGGTGGCGTGGATGGCGAGCGGCGAGTCCAGGAAGATCGGCGCGGCCGGGATCGCGCCGCGCTCCATCAGCCCGACAAGATCGACGATCAGCTCCTGCGTCCGCTCCACCGCGAAGGCCGGGATCAGCATCGCGCCGCGGGCCGCGGCGGCCTCGCGCACCTCGCCGGCGAGACGCTCGCGGCGCCGTTCCTCCGTGGTCGCCTCGCGGATGCGATCGCCGTAGGTGGCTTCCGAGATCACGTAGTCGAAGCCCGAGGGCGCTTTCGGATCGGGCTGCAACAGCTTGGCGTCGGGGCCGACGTCACCGGAGGCAAGCAGGCGCAGCGGTGCGCCGTCGGAGCCTTGACCAGCGAACTCGATCTCGATGGACGCGGAGCCCAGCAGATGCCCGGCATTCCAGTAGCGGGCGCGCACGCCGGGAATGATGTCCGTCCAGCTCTCGTAGGGCACGGGCTGGAAATACTGCAACGCGGCGACTGCATCGGCCTGCGTATAGATCGGAGTCACTTCGCCGCGGCCGCGCGCGATGTTGCGGCGATTCAGCGTCAGCACCTCCTGCTCCTGGATGTTGCCGGCATCGGGGAGCATCCAGGAGCACAGATCGATGGTGCCGCGGGTGGCGAAGATCTTGCCGTCGAAGCCTGAACTCACCAGCTTCGGCAATAGTCCGCTGTGGTCGATATGCGCATGCGTCAGGAGCACGGCGTCGATATCGGCGGGCCGGAACGGGAAGTCGCCGTAGTTCAGCTCCTTCAGCGTCTTCTGGCCCTGGAACAGGCCGCAATCGATCAGGATCTGGCCCGTGTCGGTCCGCAGCAGATAACAGGATCCGGTCACGGTCTGGGCGGCGCCGCAGAAGCGAAGGCTGACACTCATGCGGCGGTCTCCTGGCTTGTTTGATGGAATATGCGATGCCGATCAGCGCTGGCCGTTCGGACCGTCCGCGAACGCGTAGCAATTGTTGGCGCCGGCGGCGGCCGCCGCCAGATCGTGCTCCGACGGATCGCAGGTGAACACGCGATAGAGCGGCTCGCCCTGGTCGACGCGGTCGCCGATTTTCTTGAACAGGCTGATGCCGGCGCCTTTGTTGACCGGCGCGCCGGCAGTGCGTGCCAGGCGGTTGAGCCGCAGGCAGTCGATCGCGGCGACGGTGCCATCGCGCTCGGCCCGCACATCGAAGGCGAGGTTGCCGAGTTCGCTGCGGCTCGTCGTTGGTCCCTGGGCGTCGATGATCTTCTGCATCTGTTTCAGAGCTGCGCCGCTGTCGAGCAGCTCGCGGGCGCGCGCATAGCCCGCGCCACCGCGCAGCTTCGGATCATATTCGAGCAGATGCGCCGCGAGCCGCAGCGATTTTTCGCGCAGGTCCGCCGGTGCCGACGGCTCGTTGCCCAGCACGGCCATGACGTCGCGCGCCTCGAGCACCGGACCGATGCCGTTGCCGATCGGCTGGCGGCCGTCGGTCGTGATCACCTCGACCTTGAGGCCGAACCGGTCGCCGACGAATTCGAACAGTTTTCGCAAGCGCATCGCCTCGGCGCCGCTGGTCAGCTTGGCGGTCGGACCGACCGGCAGGTCGAGCAGCAGATGCGTCGAGCCCGCGGCGAGCTTCTTCGACAGGATCGAGGCCACCATCTGCTCGCGCGTATCGAGGCTGAGCGGGCGCTCGACCGAGATCAGGATGTCGTCGGCCGGCGACAAATTGACGTGGCCGCCCCAGATCACGCAGCCGTTGCAGGCCGCGACGATCGACTTCATCTCCTCGGCGCCGACATTCACCCGCGCCAGCACCTCCATCGTGTCGGCGGTGCCGGCCGGCGAGGTGATCGCGCGCGACGAGGTCTTCGGGATGGTGAGCCCATGGGCGGCGACGATCGGCACCACCACCATCGAGGTGCGGTTGCCGGGAATGCCGCCGATGCAGTGCTTGTCGACCACGACGGGCTCGGGCCATGTGAGCTGCGTTCCGGCATTGGCCATCGCGCGCGTCAGCGCCAGCAGTTCGCCCGAGCTCATGAAGCTCGCGGAGCCGATCAGGAACGCCGCGATCTCCATGTCGGAATAGCGGTAGTGGGCGAGGTCGTCGATCACGGCGGCGATCGCCTGGTCGCTCAAGGTCTCGCCGCGGATCTTGGCGCGGACGGATTCGAGGCTGTCGGGCGGCGTCGCCGGCGAGACCGTCGCCAGTGTCCCCGGCGGTTCTGCGAAGCGCCGCAGCGCCGGCTCGGACAGGCCGATCTCGTCCGGCCCGACCAGCGCGTCGTCGTCGGTAATCAGCAGCGTCGCCAGCAATGTCCGGGAATTGCAGCGCAGCTCGACCCGGCTGAAGCCACTGAAGACATCCGGCCGCAACGCCTTGGAGCGGCGCGAGATCACGACCACGTTCTCGCGGCCGGTGTCGAGCGCGACGCTGCGGATCTTGAGCTGGGGGCGGGCGAATTCGGCTGTGGTCATGGCGGTGATCATCACCGTTAAGCCGGTCGCCGTCACGGCCGTTGACGCAGATCATGCCGGAGACGGATTGCGGCCAAGCCGAATTTTTTTCTCGATGTGTCGACGATCATCCCCACGCGGCGCATCTTGGACAACCTTGTCCTCCAGACTCGCGGGTGAGAGATAAAGTCAATGAATTCAATGGATTGCGCGGAGTTCTGAAATGGCTGGCGAGCCTTGGCTGCGACCAGCGGGCGCTGCCGGGGCAGGCATCTGCTGCCCCGTTTGTCTCCGATCAGATTAACCTATTTTTCAAGCGGATGCCCGAGGGTTTCCCGGGGCGTCCGTCCCGGCCTGTGCGCGCGCCGTCGCGGCGCGCCTGATGATCGAGCCCGACCGGAGTGATAGATGCGTCAGTTGATTGCAAACTTCCTGAAGAATCAGGCTGGCGCGACCTCGATCGAATACGCCATCATCGCCGGCGGCTTGAGCATCGTGATCCTTGCCGCGGTCAACGGCCTCGGCTCGGGACTGAGCAGCAAGTTCACCGCGATCAATACGTCTATCAAATAGAACGATCGTCCCGCCGCAGCCGGATCAATTCGAAGGCGCCGTGTGTCCGCACGGCGCCCTTTGTATTTGCCACCCCCGCAGCCGCTTGAAAAAGACAAAGCTTCCGGCGGGGCATCGCCGGAAGCTTTGGAGCGGTTGAGGTTTGATCGTCTAGCGTCAGAAGTTGCGCTGGGCGCGCAGCAGCATGCTGACCGTGTCCTGGTCGCGGAGCTGATACGTGGCGGCCGGCTTGGCCGTGCTCGTGACCGCCGGAGCGATCGCGGTGCCCGAGAACTTCTGGTCGAGGTGGCTGTAGGTCACGTCGGCCGAGAAGGTCAGGCCCTTCACCGGAGTCCAGCGCGTGATCAGGCCGATCTGCCCGAGGTTGAAGTCGGGATTGCAGGTCGAGCCCGCCGTGAGCATGGCGGTCGCGGCGATGCCGGTGCAGATCAGGTTCGTGCCGGTCTGGCCGTAGCGGACCTGGGCGTAGGCGCCGTACAGCGCCGTGTTCCAGCGCGGATCCCAATTGTGGGTGTAGGCGCCGCGCATGCCCCAGGTCTGCACGGTCGAGAGGCCCGTGCCTGCGCCGTAGACCGCGTCGGCGACGCCGGCGAAGCCGATGCTCTGGTAGGCGCCGGGCACGCCGGTGCTGCCGTACATCGAATAGGACGTCGAGGCCAAGCTCTGGAAGTTGTAGCGGCTGGCACCGTCGGTATAGACCGCCTGCAGGTTGACGACGTCGCCCGGACCGGTCGGGATGTTCTTGATCGACAACGACGCCTGAGCAGCCCAGCCCCATTTGTCGGACGGATGGCCCGACGTTTCCGTCGCGCCATAATAGGCCGTGTGGTTGTCATGCGCGGCGAACGACGCCTGGAAAATGCCCCAGGCCTGGTCGACGCGAACCATGCCGATGATGTCCGGCGACACGTTGCCGCCGATGCTGCTGGTGCCGTAGGCGCCGCCGAGCACGCCCGCCGCGGTGATGCCCGAGGTGTTCCAGATGTTGGTGGTGAAGAACTGGGTCTGGTCCTCCAGCGAAATCGCGGCGGTGATGCCCTGGCCGAAATCGGCGGTGTAGGTCAGCTGGTTGACGCCGTTGTTGGAGCCGCTGCCGCCGACGAGACCGTCGAAATTGTTGCCCGGATAGTTGGTCCACGGCGCGTCGAAGGTCGACACCGCCTTACCCATGGTGAAGCCGGCGAACTGGATGAAGGCGTAGTAGACGCCGAGCGTGCCGCCCGAGATGGCGTCGCCCGTATAGGCGGTCGCGCCGCCGCCGGTGCCGGCGGTGGAGCCGGAGGTCCAGGTCAGGACCGCGTCGAAATAGGTGCGGACCACGCCATACTCGGTGGCTGTCCGCGTATCGATGTTGATGTCCTGGCGCGACCGCATCTGATAGCGGTTGCTGAGGCGGTTGTCGGCGCCGGCCACGCCGCCATAGGCGCCACCATAGTTGCTGTTGGTCCACAGCGCGGTTTCGGCGCGCACATAGCCGCCGAGCTTGATACAGGTGTCGGTGCCGGGCATGTAGTAGAAGCCGGTGCCGTACAGCGAGCACACCTTGACATACTCGACGGCCTTGGCCTTGAGCGGAAGGTCTGCAGCGTGAGCCGCCGCGGCGGACAGTATCACTGCTCCCGTTCCAAGAAGCAGGCCCCTGATCGTCTTCATCTCAATCTCTCCGGTTGATCGGCGGTCACACGGCCCCCCGCGTGTCGCCTCTGGCGGTTGCCAGCTTCTGCTTTCACACCCGCATTCCCGCTCAGGCCGATCGGCTTGGCTCTCGGTGGCATGAATGAAGTGTGCACCAGCTCATTTCAATTTGATGAATCTGGGCTGGTTTGCCCGTGTTCCACTCGGTCGTCGTTAACGTGCTCTCGGATCGCACGAGCTTCGACGCGGCAACGCCACCGTTGTGTCCGTTCTGGAACAATCTGTTAATGATGATAATCATGAATAGGGTAGGTGGGAATCCCGAACAATCACGGGGGAATCACGCAAGCTGCGCACACGATGGTGCGTTCACGCATCACTCGGAATGCGCGGCACGCGTCGGAGTGCGATCAGGCTCTCAGCGGCGATTCGATTCAATCGTTATGGACGAGCGATGTGACGTCGCTGCAACCAGTTCGTTGCCGCCGACGTCCGAGGCTCGCGTGATTCGATCGAGCGTGGCGCCGCTGCGCCATCGCTTGACGAAGTCGAGAAACACCTGCAGCGGCATCGGCGGTTGCCGTCGGCTCGGGTGATAGAGGAACAGTCCAGGCATCGTATGGCTCCAGCCGGGCAGGAGCCGCACCAGCCGTCCGTCCGCCAGATGCTGGTCGATCATCGGCTCGACGAGGTAGGCCACTCCGATGCCGTCGAGCGCGGCATTCAGCGCGAGGTCGAGATCGTTGACGGTCAGCGCGCCCTCCACCGCGATCTCCGTGTGATCGCCGCCATTGTCGAAGATCCAGGGCTGCAACGTCTCGTCGGCCGGCGCGCGATGACGGATGCAGTTGTGGCTCTGCAGATCTTCGGGAACCATGGGCGTCGGATGGGCTGCGAGATAGCCGGGGGAGGCCACGGCCACGAAGCTGCATTCGTCGAACACGCGAATGACCTTCATGTCGCGTTCGACGCGATGGCCCGCGCGAATGCCGGCATCGAATCGATTGCGGACGATGTCGCTGTTGGTGTCGTCGACGGCGAGTTCGAGATGGATGTCCGGGTATTCGGCGAGGAATGACCGGATCAGCGGACCGAGGCCGCGCATGGCGAACACGCGCGACACCGTCAAGCGCAACGTGCCCATCGGCTTGTCGCGAAAGGCGTTGATGCTCTCGATGGCCTGATCGACACGTTCGAGAGCCGGCTGAATTTCCGCCAGCAGCCGCTCGCCGGCCGCCGTCAGCGCCACGCTGCGCGTCGTGCGGTTGAACAGCCGGACGTCGAGCCGTTCCTCGAGGCCCTTGATCGTCTGGCTGATGGTCGGCAGCGAGCAACCGATGTGGGCGGCCGCCTTGGTGAAGCTCAACGTATCCGCGACGGCCGCGAACGCCGAGAGCTCGGACAGCTGAACACGCGCCATGGGCTAGCCGCGCCATGCCCGGCAATGGCTTCCGACATGCTGGACCATTCATACCCCCTGATACGCCGCGTCGTGCAGCCGGACCGACTCCGCCAAGGTCGCTCCATCATCGACCAGCCGCCTTCGCGTGGAAGCTGCGCCCGATCATTCACCCGCGCCGCAGAGCTAGGCGCGGCGTGCTCATTCCGCAAGCACGCAGGCGGCATCGAACCGATCACAAATCCGCGCCCAGCTTTGGAGGCGGGAATAGCGGACCAGCTCAGCAAAACCAGCGCCTCACCGGTAAGGATGAGGAAGTTGGGATCAGAGGAGGAGCTTAGAGGAGGGACGACACGTTGAAGCGACGGCGGGTTCCACCTGTGGCGCTTCAGTGCGTCCGCGAGGTGTCATCCGGCCTTTCGCGAGCGAGCGGTCGTCCGAACCGGCTTCTCGGCCTTCTTCGGCTCGTCCGCCTTCTTCGCCTCGTCCTTGGCCTTCTTGCCGCTGATCGGCAGCAGCATCTCGCGCTGGCCTTCGACGCGCTTCTTCGGCTTCTTCGCCTTGGCCTTCGGCGCGCTGGCGGTGGCCGGGGCCGGTGCCTTGTCGCCCTCGCTGGCAAGGCTGCGCTTCAACGCATCCATCAGGTTGATGACGTTGCCGGTCGACTTCGGCGCGGCCTTGGCGGTGATGGTCACGCCGTTGCGTTTCTTGTTGATGAGTTCGACCAGTGCGGCCTCGTAGTGGTCTTCGAAGTTTTCCGGCTGGAAGTCGGCCGATTTCTTCTCGACGATGTGCTTGGCGAGATCGAGCATGTCGCCGGTGATCTTCACATCCTGGATGTCGTCGAAATATTCGTCCTCGTTGCGCACCTCGTAGGGATAGCGCAGCAGCGTGCCCATCAGCCCCTTGCCGAGCGGCTCCAGTGCGATGATGTGCTCGCGGTTGGTGAGCACCACGCGACCGATCGCGACCTTGTCCATGCTGCGGATGGTCTCGCGGATCACCGCAAAGGCGTCATGGCCGACCTTGCCGTCGGGCACGAGATAATAGGGGCGGATCAGATAGCGGCTGTCGATATCCGTGCGCGGCACGAACTCGTCGATCTCGATCGTGTGGGTCGATTCCAGCGCGATGTCGTCGAGCTCGTCCTTGGTGACCTCGATGTAGGTGTCGGTGTCGACCTTGTAGCCCTTGACGATGTCCTCGTTGGCTACTTCCTCGCCGGTCTCGGCGTCGACGCGGCTGTATTTGATGCGATGGCCGGTCTTGCGGTTGATCTGGTTGAAGGAGACTTTTTCGGATTCCGACGTGGCCGGATAGAGCGCGACCGGGCAGGTCACGAGCGATAGCCGCAGAAAACCCTTCCAATTGGCGCGCGGGGCCATGTCTCCACTCCACTCAACTGCAAACTGACGGGCGAACTCCCCGGGACCGGGCTGCTGCGGACTTAGTTCTCGCTACGGCCGCGAGGATAACATCGCAGGCCGCGGATTCAACAAGCCTACCCGCAGATTCTAAGAGCGGCGTTAACTGGTCGCATGCGGGGGCCGGGCCGGAACATCATCTGGGGGCCGACGTTGCCAACTGAGCAAGTGAGAGAACGCGATATTGCGTTCGAGAACAGCAGCGAGCTGAGGGCGCCATGGCAACAAGACGAGGGTCGCAGATCGTCGAAACTCCCACCGAAGCCCGGCAGGGCGAACCCGGGCCGTCGGTGCTGGCGATGCTGGCCATCTCCACGGGGCTGGCGCTGCTGGTCCTGGGCCTCGTGTGGTTCGTGTTCTTCCATACCTGAGGGCGCATCGAGATGTCGGCTGGCCGTGACACCGCGGCCGGCCTCCATCGCTTCGCACCAAATCAAGCCCGGCCATCCCCATGGCCGGGCTTTTCATCGCGGTGTTCCAGAGCGTATATCCGCCTCAATTCTGTCGGCCCTTGCCGGCGGCCCCGACCGAGATGACCAAAAAGTAACCCGTTCGGTCGGGTTCCGTTCATGCGCGGTTCACGGCCTTCCGGTTCATCTTGAGGGCGGAAATCGTGCAGTTCAGCTTTGGAGGCAAGCGTGCGTCTGCTCGTTGTCGAGGACGATCCGGATCTCAACCGTCAGCTCACCACGGCCCTGAGCGACGCCGGCTACGTCGTGGACCGTGCGTTCGATGGTGAGGAGGGGCATTACCTGGGCGACAGCGAGCCCTATGACGCTGTCGTGCTCGATATCGGCCTGCCGAAGATGGATGGCATCTCCGTCCTCGAAGCCTGGCGTCGTAACGGCCGGGCGATGCCGGTCCTGATCCTCACCGCGCGCGACCGCTGGAGCGACAAGGTGCAGGGCTTCGATGCCGGCGCCGACGATTACGTCGCCAAGCCGTTCCACCTCGAGGAGGTGCTGGCGCGCATCCGCGCGCTGCTCCGCCGCTCGGCCGGTCATGCCCAGAGCGAACTGACCTGTGGCCCCGTCACGCTCGATACCCGCACCGGCAAGGTCAGCGTGTCAGGCAACCCCGTCAAGATGACCTCACACGAATACCGGCTGCTGTCCTACCTGATGCATCATTCCGGCCGCGTGGTCTCGCGCAGCGAACTGGTCGAGCATCTCTACGACCAGGACTTCGACCGCGACTCCAACACCATCGAGGTGTTCGTTGGCCGCATCCGGAAGAAGCTCGACTGCGACGTCATCCAGACCGTGCGCGGCCTCGGCTATCTCCTGACGCCGCCCCCGGCAGCCGGCGCCTGAACCGTCTCCGGCGCCCGCCATCGAGGTGGCCGGGCGCCGGACGTTTCGCTAATTTGCGGTCATGCGCCAGAGTTCACTTGCCACCCGGTTGTTCCTGTCCGCGACCGCGTGGCTCGTGGTCATCCTCGCCATCACCGGCATCGTGCTGTCCTCGGTCTATCGCAATGCGACCGAGCGCGCCTTTGACCGCAGGATCAACCTCTACCTGCGCACCTTGATCGCCGAGGTCGCCACTCCCGACGATCCGCCCGACCGGCAATTCCAGTCGCTCGGCGAGCCGCTGTTCGAGCTGCCCCTGTCCGGCTGGTATTGGCAGATCACGCGCACCGACACCGAGAAGCCGGAGGTGAGGGCCTCGCGCTCGCTGTGGGACAAGAAGCTGCCCAAGCTGGAGGAGCAGGGGATCGAGCTGACCGCGGCCGGTATCCGGATCGGCTATGTCGAGGGACCGGAGAACCAGGATCTGCGCATGGTCGAGCGGCCCGTGGACCTCGGCTCGGACGGCAAATTCCTGGTCAGCGTCGCCGGGGACGCGTCCGAGATCTTCGACGAGACCCGCAGCTTCGACTACTATCTCGGCGGCACCTTCACCGCGCTCGGCGTCGTGCTGCTGCTGACCACCATCTTCCAGGTCCGTTACGGCCTCGCGCCGCTGAAGCGCATCTCCGAATCGATCGCCGACATCCGCTCCGGCCGGGCGGAGCGGCTCGAAGGCGAGTTTCCGGTCGAAATCGCCCCCCTGGCGCGCGAAACCAACGCGCTGATCGATGCCAATCGCGAGATCGTCGAGCGGGCGCGCACCCATGTCGGCAATCTCGCCCATGCCATCAAGACGCCGCTGTCCGTGATCGTGAACGAAGCGACCACCCACGCGGCCGATCCGTTCGCGGCCAAGGTGATGGAGCAGGCCGATGTGATGCGCGACCAGGTCGCCCACCACCTCGAGCGGGCGCGGATCGCGGCGCGCGTGACGATCGTGTCGACCGTCACCGAAGTGGCGCCGGCGATCGAGGCGCTGC
The DNA here is from genome assembly GCF_051167555.1 of Bradyrhizobium sp. HKCCYLS3077. Taxonomy (NCBI): domain Bacteria; kingdom Pseudomonadati; phylum Pseudomonadota; class Alphaproteobacteria; order Hyphomicrobiales; family Nitrobacteraceae; genus Bradyrhizobium; species Bradyrhizobium sp. HKCCYLS3077. The sequence goes on from NZ_JBNPTH010000002.1 coordinate 1,108,905, forward strand.
GCCGCACCATGGAGAAGATCTATCGCGATCGCAGCATCCTGGTCGAGGCCACGACCGACCCGTCGGCGCGGTTTCGCGGCGAGCGCCAGGATCTGGAGGAGATGGTCGGCAATCTCGTCGACAATGCCTGCAAATGGGCGACCTCCCGGGTTTCCGTCGAACTGACGGTGGAGCCGCCGGCGCAGCCGGGGGCATCGCCGATGCTGCGCATCATCGTCGATGACGATGGCCGGGGCCTCTCGGCGGCCGAGCGCGCCCAGGTGCTGCGGCGCGGCCAGCGACTCGACGAATCCAAGCCGGGGTCGGGCCTCGGCCTGTCGATCGTCACCGATCTGGCGGCGCTCTATGGCGGCCGGCTGACCCTGGGCGATGCGCCGACCGGCGGTCTCCGGGCCGAACTCCGGCTGCCCGGCGTTTGACGGGCCGCGAATTTCACCATCCTAAAGGTGTTCTTAACATCGCGGACGCTAAGGTCGGTGCAGGGGTGCGCAATGTGCGCTCTCGCGGTGGAAATTTGCACGCCGGCGCATGGGTCAGACAGCTCAAGAACGATTGAGAGAATATCTCGGGCAGCTGCCGCCGAATGCGCAGTCGTTGCTGATGCGCGAGTTCGAACGCGCCATCGAGCGCGGCCAGGACGTGGCGGTCGCCACGCTGGTGCTCGAGCAGTTGCGCAAGGTCGCGCGTCCCGTTGCGCCGGCTGCGGCTGCGGCTGCGGCTGCGGCTCCGGCCGAAGCCGCCCGTTCGACGCCCGCCCGCGCCGCGCCCGCCGAGGCCGCTCCGCCCAAGCCTGCAGCCGAGACCGCGCCAGCGCCCGGCCCGTCGCGCGAGGATCGCCGGCAGAGCGGCGATGCACCGCGCCGGCTGTTCCGGCCGCTCGAACCGTTCCTGACCGATTCCACCGGTCCGCTGCGTCCCGGACAGATCCGCCGCGGCTCGCTGCTTGCCGTCTGGCAGTGGCTCGGACGCGAGGGCGCGCCCGAGCGCTATGCCGAGTTCGAGGCCGCGATGTCGGCCGGCGGCGACAGCTCGCGCGAGATCGAGATGGCCGCCCGCAAGCTGCAGCTCGCCGCCGCCGAGTCCCTGATGAAGCTCGTGGGCCCGAACGCGACCGGCGACCGCCAGCGTCTGCTGGCCCGCATCGGCGCGCCCAGCGTGATCGAGGACCTCCTGCCGATCGCGCTGGTGCTGCAGAATCGCGAGGCGCTCGACGGTCTCAACGGACGCCTGCCGGGCATCATCCGGACGCTCGGCGATTCGCAGATCGCCTCCGTCACCGACGCGATCAACGTGCCGTCGCTGCAGACGCCCTTGATGCTGCCGTTCGCGCTGTCGCTGGTGATGCAGCGCCTAGCCGCGCCATGGCAGATCATCCGCCTTGCTACCAAGATCGCCGCGTCCGACGACGAGATCCGGGTCGCGGCAACCCCGTTCGGCGTCGCCGTGACCATCGCGCTCAATGATCTCGCGGGTCTTGCCGCGGTGCTGCGCGCCGACATCCGGCGCGGGCACTTCTCCAATCTCGGCGACACGCTGAAGACCTTGCACGACGGCGTCCGCGGCCTGCGCACCGAGCTCGACCTGCGCTCGGAATCAAACTGGGGCAAGCAGCTCACCGCGATCCGCGCCGACATCTCCAACGCGCTGCAATCCGAGATCGACAGCGTGCCGGGCCGCGCCCGCCGCATCCTGCGCCAGCGCGCCGACAAGGACATTCCGGCCGGCGCCGGCGTCGACACCGGCGAGGTCGAGGAGGTCGCGGCGCTGATCGAGTTCGTCGCGGTATGCCGCAACTATGCCAGCGAGCTCGCCATCAACGAGGTCACGCTGCGGACCTATTCCGACCTGCAGCAATATGTCGAGAAGGCCACCGAGGCGCTGGTGCAGTCGCTGCGCTCGGGCGACGCGCGGGCGCGCGCCTATCGGCAGTCGCAGGTTTCGGCGGCGATCCGCTTCTGCCATGTCCTGTTCGGCAACGACTACGCCCAATTGATGAGCCGGTCGGCCGAGAATGCGTTGAATGGCGAACGAAAATCTTCGCGCGCCGGCTGATCTTTTGCTATCTTCCACCCGTATTTGAAGAGTTCGATTTTCGGTTGTCCCGGGGGACGGGGCAACTCAGACGCTTCCGCCGCACGTTCAGCCTTTAAGTTCAGCCGTTTTCATCAAGACCATGATTTCCGTCATCAACTTCGTCGAAGTCGAGAATCGCGTGGTACGCGCGACCTATCGCAACCTCATGATCAAGGCCAAGGTCGTGCTCGTCGACAAGACGAGCGGGGCACAGCTCGCCGATCCCGTCACCACCATCGCCTCGCCGGTGCCGGCCGGCTCGCTGCGGATCAGGCTGACCGACGAGGTCAGGCCGGGGACCTACTTCCTGATGGCCCTCAACGGGCACGGCAGCTACCTCGCCAAGAGCGCCGAGTTCGAGGTGCCTTAATTACGTAATCCTCCTGAGTTTTTCGGCTTTGGGGAGTGCGCTACCAGGGCGGCAATTGTGAATTGCCGCCGGGAACGCTGCTGGTTAAAAGCGCGGCAATGCGCCTGCCGGTGGGCGCTGTGGAACCCTGTCGATGACGCTCTGGTTCGTGTTCGCCGTGATGACGGCCGCGGCGATCTTCGCCGTCCTGCTGCCGCTCGGGCTGGGCGCGCGCGCCGCCACCGAGGGCCGCGAGGTCGTCGTCTACAAGGACCAGCTCGCCGAGATCGATCGCGACGTCGAAACCGGCCTGATCGGCAAGGCCGAGGCCGAGGCGGCCCGGGTCGAGATCGGCCGCCGGCTGCTGGCCGCCGCCGACCAGGAGCAGGCCGCGCCGGCGAGGACCAGCCTGGGCTTGCGCCGGATGGCGGCCGTGCTGGCGCTGGTCGGGCTGCCGATCGTGGCGCTCGCGGTCTATCTGCCGCTCGGCTCGCCGCAACTGCCGGACTTTCCGCTCACCGCCCGCGCCACGCCGGCCGACGGTTCGCAGCCGCTGGAAAACCTGGTGTCGCAGGTCGAGCAGCATCTGCAGAAGAATCCGACCGACGGCCGCGGCTGGACGGTGCTCGCCCCCGTCCTGGCGCGGCTCGGCCGCACCGAGGACGCCATCCGCGCCTATCGCAACATGATCACTTATGCCGGCGACGGCGCCGCCAAGCGCGCCGATCTCGGCGAGGTGATCACGGCTGCCGCGGGCGGGGTGGTCACCGCCGAGGCCAAGGCCGAGTTCGAGCGCGGCCACGCGCTCGACGCCGACGAGCCGAAATCCAACTATTATCTTGGCCTGGCCGCCGAGCAGGACGGCCGCAAGGACGACGCCGCCAAGATCTGGCGGGGCATGCTGAGCAAGGGCCCGGCGGATGCGCCATGGCGGCCGCTGGTGGTGGCCGCGCTCGCCCGCGTCGGCGGCGGCGAGGCGCCGGCGCTGCCGAGCGAGGCGATGGCCGCCGCCAAGGACATGAGCGCCGGCGATCGCGACACGATGATCCGCGGCATGGTCGATCGCCTGGCGACGCGGCTGAAAGAGAATGGCGACGACCCCGAGGGCTGGCTGCGGCTGGTGCGCGCTTATGTCGTGCTGGGTGATCTCGACAAGGCCAAATCGGCGTTATCCGATGCAAGGCAGGCCGTGAAGGATGCCGATCGGTTGCGCCAGCTCAACGAGGCCGTGAAGACCTTCGGGCTGGATGGATGATGAGCGGCGCTTTCGCCGCGAACGGGATGTTGGGATGACACGCAAGCAGAGGCGTTTGACGATCATCGGCGGGGCGCTGTTCGTGCTCGCGGTCGCGGCCGGGCTGGTGCTGAACGCGCTGCGCGACTCCATCGTGTTCTTCTCGACGCCGACCATGGTCGCGGAGAAGCATGTTCCCGCTGGCAAGCGCTTCCGTCTCGGCGGCCTGGTGCAGCCGGGCTCGCTGAAGCGCGGCGACGATCTCGCGGTCACCTTCGAGGTTGCCGACGGCGGCGCCAAGCTCCCGGTCGCCTACAAGGGCATCCTGCCGGACCTGTTCCGTGAAGGGCAGGGCGTCGTCGCCGAAGGCGCGCTCGATGCCTCCGGCGTGTTCAAGGCGGATACCGTGCTCGCCAAGCATGACGAGACCTACATGCCGAAGGAAGTCGCCGACAGCCTCAAGAAACAAGGCCATTGGAAGGACGATTACGGCAAGCCGCAAGGCGCCGCCAAACCGGGCCCGGTGTCGATGCGCGAGGGGGCTGAGAAGACGGCCGCAGGAGCGACGCAGTGATTGCAGAGAGCGGACATTATGCCCTGGTGCTGGCACTCGCGCTGGCGCTGATCCAGTCGACGGTGCCGATGCTCGGCGCGGCCAAGCATGACGTCGCGCTGATGAATGTCGGCCGCTCCGCCGCGCTGGCGCAACTTGTCTTCGCCGGCCTCTCCTTCATCGCGCTGATCACCCTGCACGTGACCTCGGATTTCTCCGTCGCCAACGTGTTCGAGAACTCGCACTCGATGAAGCCGCTGCTCTACAAGATCACCGGCGTCTGGGGAAACCATGAAGGCTCGATGCTGCTGTGGGTGTCGATCCTCGCGCTGTTCGGCGCCATGGTCGCGGCCTTCGGCAACAATCTGCCGCTGTCGCTGCGCGCCCGCGTGCTCGCGGTGCAGGCCTGGGTCGCGAGCGCCTTCTATCTGTTCATCCTGACCACCTCGAACCCGTTCGCGCGCCTCGCCACGCCGCCGATCGAGGGCCGCGACCTCAATCCGGTGCTGCAGGACATCGGGCTCGCCGTGCATCCGCCGATGCTCTATCTCGGCTATGTCGGTTTCTCGATCTCGTTCTCCTTCGCCATCGCAGCCCTGATCGAGGGCCGCATCGATGCGGCCTGGGCGCGCTGGGTGCGGCCGTGGACCTTGATGGCCTGGATCTTCCTGACGCTCGGCATCGCCATGGGCTCGTACTGGGCCTATTACGAGCTCGGCTGGGGCGGCTGGTGGTTCTGGGACCCGGTCGAGAACGCCTCGCTGATGCCCTGGCTCGCCGGCACCGCGCTGCTGCACTCCGCGCTCGTCATGGAGAAGCGCAACGCGCTCAAGGTCTGGACCATCCTGCTCTCGATCCTGACCTTCTCGCTGTCGCTGCTCGGCACCTTCCTGGTGCGCTCCGGCGTCATCACCTCGGTGCACGCCTTCGCCAGTGATCCGACGCGCGGCGTGTTCATCCTCGGCATCCTCGTGCTGTTCATCGGCGGCAGCCTGACCTTGTTCGCCGGCCGCGCCACGGCGCTGAAGCAGGGCGGGCTGTTCGCGCCGATCTCGCGCGAGGGCGCGCTGGTACTGAACAATCTGCTGCTCACCGTGTCCTGCGCCACCGTGCTGTTCGGCACGCTCTATCCCGTCATCATGGAAGCGCTCGACTTCAAGCTCTCGGTCGGCGCGCCGTTCTACAACCTCACCTTCGGCCCCTTGTTCGCGCTGCTGCTGCTGATGGTGCCGTTCGGCCCGATGCTGGCGTGGAAGCGCGGTGATCTGGTCGCGGCGACCCAGCGGCTGCTGGCCGCCGGCATTGCCTCGCTGGTGGCGATCGCGATCGCCTGGGCCTGGGCGCGCGGCGGCAGCGCGCTGGCGCCGCTCGGCATCGGCCTCGGCGTCTTCGTCATTGTCGGCGCCATCGTCGATCTGGTCGAGCGCAGCGGCATCACCCGCGTGCCGGTCAAGACCGCGCTACATCGGACCAAGGGTCTGCCGCGCTCGGTGTGGGGCACGGCGTTCGCGCATGCCGGCCTCGGCGTCGCGCTGCTCGGCATCGTCTGCGAGACCACCTGGAACAGCGAGCTGATCTCGACCCTCCGTCCCGGCGACATGCGCAACCTCGCCGGCTACCAGATCAAGTTCGACGGCATGACCCAGCGCCAGGGCCCGAACTTCACCGAAGTGATCAGCACCTTCGTGATCAGCGAGGACGGCAGGCAGCTCGCGGTGATGACGCCGAGCAAGCGCAGCTTTGCGACGCGCGGCATGTCGACCACCGAGGCCGCGCTGCTGACGCGCGGCGTCAGCCAGCTCTATGTCTCGCTCGGCGACACCACGGCGGACGGCGGCCTCGCCGTGCGCATCTATCACAAGCCGCTGGTGCTGCTGATCTGGTTCGGCCCGGTGCTGATGGCGTTCGGCGGCTTGCTGTCGCTGTCCGATCGCCGCCTGCGCGTCGGCGCGCCGCGGCCGGCGCGGGCCGCGCGTGCCTTGCAGCCGGCGGAGTAGGGCGGATGCGACGCATTCTCGGCTCGCTCGCACTCGCGCTGCTGCTGATTGGCGCACCCGTGGCGCATGCCGTGCAGCCCGACGAGGTGATGTCGGACACGGCCAAGGAGCAGCGCGCCCGCGCGCTGTCGCGCGAGCTGCGCTGCATGGTCTGCCAGAACCAGTCGATCGACGATTCCGACGCGCCTTTGGCGCGCGACCTGCGCCTGCTGGTGCGCGAGCGTCTCGCCGCCGGTGACAGCGACAATCAGGTGCTCGACTTCCTGGTCGCCCGCTACGGCCAGTTCGTGCTGCTCAAGCCGCGCTTCGAGCGCCAGACCCTGCTGCTCTGGCTGCTGCCCCCGGTGCTGCTGCTCGGCGGCGGGCTGGCGCTGTGGTGGCAGGTCCGCCGCCGCGCCCAGCGCGGAAGTGAGGTGACGCCGAAGCTGACGGCCGAGGAGGAAGCGCGCCTCGCCGCGCTGATGGCGGCGGAAAAGCAGCCGCCGGCGACTTGAACGCCAGAGGGAATTCCCGGTTTCGGGTGTTGCTCCTCTTCATGAACACGCCGCTTGGCGTGTTCATGGTCGCTGTGCAGGACCGCCCTGGGTGCCAGACCCTCATGGTGAGGAGCGCCGCGCGACGGTCGAGCCGACACGCATGGTCTTCATGGCGGCGCGTCTCGAACCATGAGGCCGAGGTCTCGGGCCTCGCCCTTCGAGACGCCCGCCCCAAGGGGGCGGGCTCCTCAGGGTGAGGAGTGAGAGCGGGGTGGCCGCACGTGCGACGTGCGGATGGCGCTATTGATAACGCTTCCCGCCCGCACCGTCCCAAAACCCCCGCACTCTCCCGTGCTCCGCCGGCCCCCGCGCTTTCATCTTATTTTACCATTGTCTGGGACTGTGCGTTGACATTCCGTCTGACGCGTCCGGGCAAGGTCCATGTTCTCCAACAGCAATCTGACGATCCGCTTCCTCGTGGGAGGCGTCGTCGCCTCGCTGCTGCTGCTGTTGGCGATCGGCGGTGGCACCGGCTTCATCGCGGTGCTCTATCTCAACAACCAGATCACCAGCCTGTCGCAGGACTTCGCCACGCTCAGCGGTCCCGCGCGTGACCATGCGACGCTGACCTATCAGCAGGCGCAGTCGGCGTTCTCCTGGTTCCTGATCGCCTGCGTCGCGATCGCCGTGTTCGCCAGCGCCGTCTGCCTGATGACCTATGCCGCCGTGCAGAACGGCATCCTGCGTCCGCTCGCCGCGATGGTCGCGGCCATGCGCGACGTCGCCGGCCAGAAATACGACACGCGCATCCCCGGCCTTGGCCTGACCAACGAGATCGGCCAGCTCGCCGGCGCGCTGGAGGTGTTCAAGACCAACGGCATCGAGCGCCAGCGCCTCACCGAGCGCGAGCTGCAGGAGGCGCAGCGCCAGGGCGAGCGCTCGCGCTTCCTCGACGGCCGCATCCACTCCTTCAACGAGCTCGTCGCCAGCGTCGTCAGCAGCGTCGCCTCGTCGGCCGTGCGTCTCAAGAGCAACGCCGAGACGCTGTCGCGCGCCGCCAACGACACCTCGGCCAAGGCCAACGCGGTGGAGGCCGCCGCCAACCACGCCAATCGCAGCGTGCAGACGGTGGCCGGCTCCACGGAGGAGATGACCTCTTCGATCGGCACCATCAGCCGCCGCGTCTCCGACGCCACCCAGCGCGCCGAGGGCGCGGCGTCGCAGGCCGAGAAGAGCAAGAACACCATCCATTCGCTGTCGGACGCCGCCGAGAAGATCGGCACCGTTGTGCAGCTGGTGCAGGCGATCGCGGCGCAGACCAACCTGCTCGCCCTCAACGCCACCATCGAGGCCGCGCGCGCCGGCGAGGCCGGCAAGGGCTTCTCGGTCGTGGCCTCGGAGGTGAAGAACCTCGCCGACCAGACCAGCAAGGCGACCGACGAGATCTCGGCGCATGTCGCCAGCATCCAGGGCATCACCGCGGAGACCCGCGGCGCCATCGATGGCATCTCGACGACCTTGTCCGAGATCAGCGCCATCATGTCCGGCATCGAGGTCGACACCTCGCAGCAGCGCAACGCCACCCAGGACATCTCCAAGAGCGTCCAGGAGGCCGCCCGCGGCACCGCCGACGTCTCCAACCACATCGCCCAGATCACCTCCACCTCGGCCGAAACCGGCCGCTTGGCCACCGACGCGCGCGACGCCGCCGGTGATCTGTCGCAACAGGCCGAGACGCTCAAGCGCGAGGTCGATGCGTTCATCATCAGCGTGAAGGCGAGCTGAGGCACTCCGTCGCTCAAGCCCGCCGCGTCGTCCCTCCGACCTGTGCCGCACGACACCAGCCAGCCATTCTCTCCGCCGTCATTCCGGGGCATTCGCGGGCAACGCGAATGAGCCCGGAATCCATAACCACGATCGGTTGTGATTGCGACGAGCTGTCGCGGCATCTCCCTTCAACAACTGCCGGTCGTGGTTATGGATTCCGGGCTCGCGCTGACGCGCGCCCCGGAATGACGGCGGAGAGAGCGTCGTGTCCGGCTTGACCGCAGCCGTCACCCAGCCCTCCGCTGTCGTCGGATGAGCGTCAGCGACATCCGGGATTTCACGCGCGGTCGAGATTAGCTTGGATGTCGCTATCGCTGATCCGGCCACGCCTGCGCCGCGCGATAAGAGCCGGCCATCATCTCCGCCGTCATTCCGGGGCATTCGCGGAAACGCGAATGAGCCCGGAATCCATAATCACGAACGGCGATGATGGCGACGAGCTGTCGCGGCATCTCCCTTCAACAACTGCCGGTCGTGGTTATGGATTCCGGGCTCGCGCTGACGTGCGCCCCGGAATGACGGCGGAGTGTGTGGCGAGCCGCTCGCGTCACGCTGGCAGGCAGCCTCCACAGCCGCGCCGCGTTCTTTCACTTTGCCGATAAACCGCCCGGCGGAATCAGCCGGGGTTGTGATGGTCGCGCCAACACAATTCATCACAACTACGTAGTCCGCACCGGCGCCATTCGATGAAGCACCGCCTACCTTTCTAACTCACTCTTAGTAAATATAACTCATCGTGCATATAGCTCAGCTGTGAGTCGCGGCCAGCGCGACCGCTGGGGCAAGGCAGGCGCGCAGGCTGTCAGTTCGCCCGCCTACCGCACATGGGGAGAGGGCGAGGGGACGATGATGAGCTTCCGGTTGAAGATCAGAGGGCGTCTCTACGCCGGGTTCGCGGCGCTGGTGGCGGTGGGCATGGTCATGGCCGCGGTCGCCGTATGGAATCTGCGCGCCGTCAGCGGCCAGGTGGCGAGCATGTCGGCGCTGTCGGACGCGACCGCGCGCATCCTGCAGATCTCCAACCATCTCCAGGCGATCCAGCGCGCCAACCTCCGCTACATCCACGACGCCAACGAGCCGGCGCTGAAGGAGGCCGCCGATCGCGAGGCTGCCGCGACCGAGCTGCTGCAGACCGCCGGCGCCGTGTCCCGCTCCGCCGAGCGCCGCAAGGCCTATGCCGATCTCGCCGCCGACATCGCGCAGATGCGGACCCTGCGCGAGCAGCTCCAGGACGCCGTCCGGCAGATCAAGACCGGTCGCGCCGCGCTGCTGCCGGGCGGCGAGGACCTCGCCGCCAAGACCGCAAAGCTGTCCATCGCCGCGCGCATCTCGAAAGAACCGGAGGTGATGACGGCGGTCGCCGACATCGACACGCGGCTGCAACTGGTGCGCATCGCGACCTGGCGCTTCCTGGCGCTCCGCGACGCCAAGGCGGCTTCCGCGTTCCGCGCCAACGTCGACAATGTCGAGCAGCGCCTCGCCACCCTGGAAGGCAATTCGCCGCCGGCCAGCGTGCTCGCCGCGATCGCGCCGGTGAAAGCCTCGCTCGACGTCAACAAATCGGCGTTCGAGGCCACCGCCGCCGCGACCTTGAAGTCGGAGGAGATCTACGCCAACGCGATCGAGCCGCTGATCGCCCGCAGCGTCGAGGCGCTGAAGGCGGCCGAGACAAGCGTCAACGCCGACTCTCAGGCCGCGCGCGCGACCGCCGAGGCCGCGATCGGCCACACCATCTCGCTGCAGATGCAGGTCGGCGCCGCGGCCGTGCTGTTCGGCAGCCTGGTCGCGTTCCTGATCGCGCGTGGCATCGTCGGCCCGCTGACGTCGATGACGCGGGCGATGGGGCGGCTCGCCAGCGGCGACGTCGCCGTCGAGATTCCAGGCCGCGGCGCCCGCGACGAGATCGGCGCCATGGCGACCGCCATCCAGGTGTTCAAGGACAACATGGCGGAGACCGAGCGCCTGCGCGCCGAGCAGGGCGACGCCGAGGCGCGCCGCGAGCACGAGCGCAAGGCGGATATGGCCCGGCTCGCGCGCGAGTTCGAGCAGGCCGTCGGCGAGATCATCGACGCCGTCTCGCACGCCTCCAGCGAGCTCGAAGCCTCCGCCGGCACCCTGACCAGCACCGCCGCGCGCGGCCAGGAGCTGTCGACCGAAGTCGCCGCCGCTTCGCAGGAAGCCTCGTCCAACGTGCAGACGGTGGCCTCCGCCGCCGAGGAGCTGTCGTCGTCGGTCAGCGAGATCTCGCGCCAGGTGCAGGACTCCGCGCGCATCGCCCGCGAGGCGGTGGCGCAAGCCAGCCGCACCAACGAGCGTGTCGGCACCCTGTCGAAGCAGGCCGCGCGGATCGGCGACGTGCTCGAGCTGATCTCGAGCATCGCTGGCCAGACCAACCTGCTGGCGCTCAACGCCACCATCGAGGCGGCGCGCGCGGGCGAAGCCGGCCGCGGCTTCGCGGTGGTCGCCGCCGAGGTCAAGGCGCTGGCCGAGCAGACCGCGAAAGCCACCGGCGAGATTGCCCAGCAGGTCTCCGGCATCCAGGCCGCCACCGAGGAGTCGGTCGGCTCGATCAAGGAGATCGGCTCAACCATCGGCCGCCTGTCCGAAATCTCCGCCGCCGTCTCCGCCGCAGTCGAAGAGCAGGGCGCCGCCACGGCCGAAATCTCCCGCAACGTCCAGCACGCCGCCAACGGCACCCAGCGCGTCTCGCGCAACATCGACGATGTGCAGAGGGGCGCGTCGGAGACGGGCTCGGCATCGGCCCAGGTGCTGACGGCGGCGAGGTCGCTGTCAGCGGAGAGCGGGAGGTTGAAGCGGGAGGTGAGCCGGTTCCTGGGGTCGTTGCAGGCGGCGTGAGGCGGGCTCTCGCATCGACGAACGCAGCGGCGCGCCGCCGTCTCCGCATCGTCATGGCCGGGCTCTTGTCCCGGCCATCCACGTCGTCCGGCGCGCCGACACTGCGCTCATCCGCTTCACGCTTGCCGGGTCTCGTTCAGTTTACATTCAGCTAGTCAGTATCGTGCGTACCGTCCGCTTGCCCATCTTCGACCGCGCGTCTTATTTCTTGACCGCGTGCCCACGCGCTGCTGGCTCGACGCTGCCGCTTTGCGCGATACTCATCAGAGGTGAACACTATGGCGGAAAGCCCGGCCTCGATATGGCGCTGATATTCTCCAGACTCGAAATGGCTGAGCAGAAAGTTTTCGTACTTGGTGCGGTCTCCGATCGGTCTCCGGGGCGCAAGTTTTAGATCCAAGTACGCGGTCAAAATCATCCGGTACAAGGGAGCCGCGAACATGTGCAGTGGCTGTTTGGCTGGCGGCACAACAAGTCGTTCCTGCGATATCGGATTCCCGTGTAGAGCGTCATTCCTTAACGAGTTGATTTCACCGAAAAGCCAGACCGGCAAGCTTCTCGGAGGGCCCTTCCTATCCCCGAACACTTGGAAGTTCTTGTCTGAGCAATCGGAGAGATTCCAGGTGATACTTTCAAGGGCGGCATAGATCCTCTTGAAAGCTTGGTTGTTCGCCGGGTAGAGGATCTCAAACGCGCTAGCCCACAAAGCTACAGATCGGATTACATCGTAAAGGTTCGTGTCTGCTCCGGCGGGAAGTTTGGCAGCAGCATTCGCCATATTAAGGGATCGAAATAGCCTCTCATCCTCCACTGAGGGTGTGGCCGCGCTGAAGCATCGCTCCCAACGCTTAAGTAGCTCGTTCATCAACAGTAGGTCGACTTCGCGGCGATCGAGCTGATGGACTGACAGAGCTGCGGTTGTTTGTCCGCGGAGACGCTTTACCTCATGATAGCCCCAGAGTGATGGTGTCTGGGTGATAAGTCCTTCTCCCAACTTATCGATCATCCATGGATAGACAGCGAAAGTGTCAGAATACATCGGTCCCAAGACGCGACCAAATTGGTGCGTCTTCGCCCAGCTGAGCGGGATGATCGACATCGAAATAAGGTCACGGAAGCCTGATATTGCTCCAATTGTGCGGTAGGTGTCGGGCTTGTCCCTGCGCCAGATAATGGTGCTTGGCGCTACCGGATCGCCGAATTCGGTTTTGAACCGCTTCAAAAAGCTTCCAAGGCGTGGTTGCTTCTTTTTGATCGCCTCAATACGGAAATCATTAACTGGCACGAGTGCGAAGCCATCTATTTCTATGGGAAAACGGATCTGGAGATTTGGGAGACTGAACATAGGCCACCAAAACGGCGGCTCCTTCGGTTTAGACATTGCGGTCATCCAGTATTACAGTTGAGAGCATGATTATGAATTGAGTGCGGGCGGCACTTAGGAGCCTGCTCAAATCGTTCAGTCTAGTTCTGAGTGAACGGAAATTTCTTGGATGCTAAAAGCCAGCTCGCAACAATCCTAAATCGCCGTCTCAGCGTTGAACAGGTACAGCCTCTCCACCAAATGCCTTCCGAGATCATCATTATTTCCGATAATCAAAAATCCTCTTGCCTTCCACCCCAAATCACCCTTATCTTCCCCTCGTTCCGTACCGCCGAGGGAGCGTATCGCGATCGTCACGGACGCGGGTTGCGGAATGCGATGGATGCGGGCGGCTGCAGCGGGGTCTTTTCTCGCCGACGAACGGCTGACTGCGGACAGGAAATCGTGTCGTCCTGGCCTCCCGGTGCCGAGGTCAAGCTGGTGGTGATGATCCGCTGGCGACGGGGTCAATGAGCCGGTCCCCGGGGAGAGCACGTATAAATGTTAAAACCATCGCGCAGGGAAGGCCGGGATGTCTCAGCCGAACCTGTGGTTCCTACCCCGTGCTTTTCATTCGCACGGGGGCCATGGGGGCGGCAAGCTCCCGGTCTTCCCTGCGCCCTCTGTTAGCTGAGGGCGAGATGTCGGACATGACTCGGGCGCGGGATGCGTCGCGAGGATGATGGTGCTCGGCTTTACTGAGAGGTTTTCCCCGGGCTGTTTGACAATGTGGATCGAGATGCCTCCGCGCGTCATTGCGAGCGCAGCGAAGCAATCCAGGGTCCCGCCCACCATCCTGGATTGCTTCGCTGCGCTCGCAATGACGGAGTGTGGGGCGAGCAGGGTGCCAAGCACTCCGCTGTCATCCTCCGCGAAGGCCGAGGATCCAGTCCGCCGAGGCGGTCATTGCTCAGCAGAGAGGCAGCGGCGTACTGGATTCCCCGCCTTCGCAGGGAATGACAGGTGAGGGGGGACTGCGAGTTGCGCGACAGGGCAGGGACGTTGAACCCGCATGTCGCTCCCGCCTTCGCCCTTCGTGCTTCGGCGGACAAGTCGCTCATGCGGGCTACGCGGGCCAGCGCTCCGGGGGCGTTGAAGGGCGGCGGGTTACACCTGCGGCTGACCCGCCCTACGGGAGCTCATACTTTTGGATGGATGGTCATAAAGATGGCCGGCTCCGATCGGCGTTGCCCTAGCAACCCATTGCCCGCAAACGCCTTTTCTGACCCGCTCCCGCATCTGCGCCATTCTGCCGCAGTCTTCGTGTCCATCCATTACAGAAGTTTAACGCCGCAGCCAGCACGCCGTAAGGCGGCAAGTCCCATGTTCACTGGCGAACGGGGCGAACAGCCCGGGACACACGTTTAGACCTTGACCAAAATCACTTGCGGAGAAAACCGTATGACTGACCGTCCGATCGACCTGTCCTCTCTTCCGTCCTATCGCAAGTCCCGGCCCGGGCTGTTCTCGGCGCGCAAGTTTGCGCTGATGGCCTCCGTGGTCGCGGGTCTCGGCATCGCCGGCTATGGCCTGTCGCCGCAGGGCGCGCCGCTCGATCTGTTCTCGACCGCGGCGCATGCGCAGGTCGCCAACGAGGTCAGCAAGGTCGCGCGTCCCGTCGGCTTTGCCGACATCGTGGAGCGGGTGAAGCCGTCGGTGATTTCGGTCAAGGTCAACATCGCCGAGAAGGTCGCCAAGAACGACAATGACGACGACACGCCGTTCCAGCCGGGCTCGCCGATGGAGCGCTTCTTCCGCCGCTTCGGCGGTGAGAACGGCATTCCCGGCATGCCGGGCCGCGGCGGCCGTGGTGGCGGTCGCGCGGTGACCGGGCAGGGCTCCGGCTTCTTTATTTCTGCTGACGGCTATGCCGTGACCAACAATCACGTGGTCGACGGCGCCGACAAGGTCGAGGTGACGACCGACGACGGCAAGACCTACAGCGCCAAGGTGATCGGCACCGATCCGCGCACCGACCTCGCGCTGATCAAGGTCGAGGGCGCCTCGAACCTGCCGTTCGCGAAGCTCGCCGACGGCAAGCCGCGCATCGGCGACTGGGTGCTGGCGGTCGGCAATCCGTTCGGCCTCGGCGGCACCGTGACCGCGGGCATCGTCTCGGCGGTCGGCCGTGACATCGGCAACGGCCCGTATGACGACTTCATCCAGATCGACGCGCCCGTGAACAAGGGCAATTCGGGCGGCCCGGCGTTCGATGTCGACGGCAACGTCGTCGGCGTGAACACCGCGATCTACTCGCCGTCCGGCGGCAGCGTCGGCATCGCGTTCTCGATCCCCGCCTCGACGGTGAAGAGCGTGGTGGCACAGCTGAAGGACAACGGCTCGGTCAGCCGCGGCTGGATCGGCGTGCAGATCCAGCCGGTGACGCAGGACATCGCCGACAGCCTCGGCATGAAGAAGGCGGAAGGCGCGCTGGTCGCCGAACCCCAGGCCAATGGCCCGGCGGCGAAGGCGGGCATCCTGTCCGGCGACGTGATCACCGCGGTCAATGGCGAGCCGGTCAAGGATGCGCGTGAGCTCGCCCGCACCATCGGCGGCATTTCGCCGGGCTCGGCCGTGAAGCTGAACGTGCTGTCGAAGGGCCAGGAGAAGACCGTCAATCTGACGCTCGGCAAGCTGCCGAACACCGTCGAGGCCAAGGCCGACACCGGTGGCGACAGCGACAGCGGCAACTCCACCCGCGGCGCCGACGTGCCGAAGCTCGGCATGACCGTCGCTCCGGCGTCGAGCGTGGCCGGCGCTGGCAAGGACGGCGTCATCGTCACCCAGGTCGATCCGAAGAGCGCCGCGGCCGATCGCGGCTTCAAGGAAGGCGACGTGATCCTCGAAGTCGCCGGCAAGTCGGTGACCTCGGCCGGTGACGTGCGCGAGGCGATCAACGCCGCCCGCAACGACAACAAGAACAGCGTGCTGATGCGGGTGAAGAGCGGCGGCCAGTCGCGCTTCGTCGCGGTGCCGCTGGCCAAGGGCTAAGGCCTTTTACGAGATGGGAGACCGCCGGCATGTTGCCCCCGCGCCGGCGGCTCTTCCTGGGGGCGGGCTTCAAGTTCCGCTCCCATGAACCTTCCGTCAGGACAACGCCCCCCTCCGTCGGAAGGAACTCGGGCGGTGAGGTCCCCCAGCCTCACCGCCCACTTTCCTGTCGATCACCCCTGCGCCGATGCCGCCTTGCACGGAAACGGCAGCCGGGCCATGTAGATGGACATCGAACCGTGAGTGTCGCCCCCGTTTCCGCAATGCGCCTGCTGATCATCGAAGACGACCGCGAGTCCGCCGACTATCTGGTCAAGGCGTTCCGCGAAGTCGGCCACGTCGCCGATCTCGCCGGCGACGGCGAGGAGGGCCTCGCCATGGCCGAGAGCGGCGATTACGATGTGCTGGTGGTCGACCGCATGCTGCCCAAGCGCGACGGCCTGTCGATGATCGGCGCGCTGCGCGACAAGGGCAACCGGACACCGGTGCTGATCCTGTCCGCGCTCGGCCAGGTCGACGACCGCATCAAGGGCCTGCGCGCGGGCGGCGACGATTACCTCCCAAAACCCTACGCCTTTGCCGAACTGCTCGCCCGCGTCGAGGTGCTGTCGCGCCGCCATGGCGGGCCGGCCGAGGAGACGACCTACAAGGTCGGCGACCTCGAACTGGACCGGTTGTCGCATCGGGTGGCGCGCGGCAAGGACGAGCTGACTTTGCAGCCGCGCGAGTTCCGGCTGCTCGAATATCTGATGAAGCATGCCGGGCAGGTGGTGACGCGCACCATGCTGCTGGAGAACGTCTGGGATTATCACTTCGATCCGCAGACCAACGTGATCGACGTCCATATCTCGCGGCTGCGCTCCAAGATCGACAAGGGGTTTGACCGTCCCTTGCTCCACACCATCCGCGGCGCGGGGTACATGATCCGTGACGGCCTTCGGTAAGCTGATCCGCACCACGGCGTTCCGGCTGACGCTGGTCTATCTGCTGCTGTTTGCGCTGTTTGCCGCCTCGCTGCTCGGCTATTTCGCCTGGAACACCCGCCGCCTCATCACCGAGCAGATTTCGACCACGGTCACCTCGGAGATCAGCGAGATGACCGACATCTTCTCCCGCTGGGGCCTCCGCGGCATCGTCGGCGCGATCGAGAGCCGCGCGTTGCGGCCCGGCGCCAATCTCTATCTGATCACAACGCCGACCGGTCAGGCCATCGCCGGCAATGTCGGCTCGCTCGCGCCCGGCGTGATGGGCTCGTCCGGATGGTCGGAGACGTTTTATCGCCGGCTCGACGACACCAGCGAGCAGAACCATCGCGCGCTGGTCTATGTCACCCAGCTCTCCAGTGGCTTTCGCTTGCTGATCGGCCGCGACCTCGAAGAGCGCCGCCGCCTGTTCGGCATCGTCGCCAAGGCGGCGCAATGGTCGGTGCTGGTGGTGGTCGTGCTCGGCATCGGCGGCGGCATCTTCGTCTCGCGGCGCGTGCTGGTCCGGATCGATGCGATGACCGGCACCACGCGGCGGATCATGGATGGCGATCTCTCCGGCCGGCTGCCGGTCGGGCGCAGCGGCGACGAGCTCGATCGTCTGGCGGAAAATCTCAACGCGATGCTGGAGCGCATCGAGGCGCTGATGACCGGCCTCAAGGAGGTCTCGGACAACATCGCCCATGATCTGAAGACGCCGCTGACGCGGTTGCGCAACCGCGCCGAGGAGGCGCTGGCGAAGTCGCGGTCCGAGGACGAATATCGCGCGGCGCTGGAACGCACGATCGAGGAATCCGATGGCCTGATCCGGACCTTCAATGCGCTCTTGATGATCGCGCGGGCGGAGTCCGGACAGGCGCGCGGCGACATGGTCGAGTTCGATGCGGCCGAAGTCGCCGGCGGCATCCACGAGCTGTACGAGCCGCTCGCCGAGGACAATGAGATGGCCCTGCGGGTCAAGGCGGCGGCCGCGCCGGTGCATGGCAGTCGCGAACTGATCAGTCAGGCGCTCGCCAATCTCGTCGAGAACGCGATCAAATACGGCAAGCCCGCCGCGCTGCCGCTCGATTCCGCGGCGGCGGCGGCCAGCCGCGAGATCCTGATCGAGGCGCGGCGCGAGGGCGGCCAGGTGCTGCTCAGTGTCACCGATCATGGCGAGGGCATCCCGGAGGCCGAGCGCAAGCACGCGGTCGAGCGGTTCGTGCGGCTGGAAGCGTCGCGCACCCTGCCGGGTTCCGGCCTCGGCCTGAGCCTCGCCTCGGCGGTGGCGACGTTGCACGGCGGCGAGCTCCGGCTCGGCGACGCGAAACCCGGACTGATCGCGACGCTGGTGCTGCCGGCCGGCGCGGGCCTGCCCGCGAAGCTTGCGGCGCCGACACAGGATGTGCCACAGAAGGCCGCATGATCTCATCCGCGCCGGGAAACGCGGACGGGCAGAATCTGGCCGGGCGTTTCGTTGCCGGCCCGCATGTCCGTGCGCCCGACAAAGCCGAACAATTCCTGCAAGACTGGCTCGCCGAGCTCGAGCCCGCCCAGGCCGCCAGCCTCGCGGCACTGCTTGGAGACGGCTGGGCCAGGACGATCCTGCTCGGCATCGCCGAATGCTCGCCCTATCTGTTCGATCTGATCCACGCCGACGCCTCTCGCCTCGACCGCCTCCTGCGTTGCGAGCCGCAGGCGCATCTCGACGACCTGATCGCCCGCACCTCGCGCGAGGTCTTCGCCGCCACCAGCGAAGCCGACGTGATGAGATTGCTGCGCCAGCTCAAGGCCGAAGCGGCGCTGTTGATCGCGCTGTGCGACATCGGCGGCGTCTGGCCCGTCATGCAGGTGACGGCGGGACTGACCGATATCGCGGTGTCCTCGGTGGAGATGGCGCTGCGCTATTTGTTGCGGCAGGAGGCCGCGCGCGGCCGTCTCTCGCCTCCCGATGCCGAGCAGCCGGAGCAGGGCTCGGGCCTGTTCGTGCTCGCGATGGGCAAGATGGGCGCGGGCGAGCTGAACTATTCGAGCGACATCGATCTGATCGTGTTCTTCGATCCCGAGAGCCATTCGCTCGCCCGGGACATCGAGCCGCAGCCGTTCTTCGTCCGCGTCACCCAGGCCATGGCGCGGTTGCTGCAGAGCCGCACCGCCGACGGCTACGTGTTCCGCGTCGACCTCCGGCTGCGGCCGGACCCAGCCTCGACACAGGTGGCGATGTCGACCGAGGCGGCGCTGCATTACTACGAGCGGGAAGGGCGCACCTGGGAGCGCGCCGCGATGATCAAGGCGCGTGTCTGCGCCGGCGATGTCGCCGCAGGCGAAGCGCTGCTGGCCGAGCTGTCGCCCTTCGTCTGGCGCAAGCATCTCGACTTCCAGGCGCTGACCGACGTTCACGACATGAAGCGGCAGATGCAGGTCTATCGCGGCCACAGCGAGATCGCGGTCGAAGGCCACAACGTCAAGGTCGGGCGGGGCGGCATCCGCGAAATCGAGTTCTTCGCCCAGACCCAGCAGCTCATCGCCGGCGGCCGCCATCCCGAATTGCGCGTGCGTCCGACCCTGCAGGCGCTCGACGTGCTTACCGCGAGCAAGTGGATCACCGAGCAGGCGCGCGATGAGCTCACCATCGCCTACGAGTTTCTGCGCCGCGTCGAACACCGGCTGCAGATGATGGCCGACGAGCAGATCCACAGCCTTCCCGACGACGTCGAAGGCGTGGCTCGCTTCGCCTGCTTCTTCGGCTACGACAGCCGCGAAAGCTTCGCGACGGACCTGCTGTTCCACCTGAATATCGTGCAAGGCCACTATGCGCGCCTGTTCGAGGGCGATCCGACCGGCACCGTCAGCCTGCCCGCGGTGAACTACGCGGCCGGTCCCGACGATGCGCGGCTGATGGAGCATCTTGCCGGGCTTGGCTTCCGCGATCCGGTGATGGTGGCCAAGACCCTGCAGCAATGGCTCGCGGGCGAGTATCGCGTGTTCCGTGCGGAGGCGACGCGCTCCGCCTTCAGCGATTTCCTGCCGGCGCTGATCGATGGTCTCGCGCATGCCGACGAACCGGATCGCGCCGTCGTCGCGTTCGACCGCTTCCTGCAGGCGCTGCAGCTCGGTGGCCGGCTGATCACCTTGCTCGGCCAGAACCGCGATCTCGTCGCGCTGGTCGCGCTCGTGCTCGGCACCGCACCGCGGCTCGGCGACATGCTGGCGCGGCAGCCGCGGCTGATGGACGGTCTGATCGACCCGCGCTTCTTCGGCGCGATCCCCGACAAGCGCGAGCTGTCCGAGCGCTTGGCAACGACGCTGCAGGATGCCGGGACCTATGAGGAGTTTCTCGATCGTCTGCGGCTGTTCGGCCAGGAGAGCCTGTTCCTGATCGGCACGCGCATTCTCTCCGGCACCGTCTCCGCGCAGCAGGCCGGCACGGCGTTCGCCGACGTCGCCGAGGGCATCGTGCACACGGTGCACGGCCTGGTCACCGACCGTTTTGCTGCCCAGCACGGCCGCATCGCGGGGCAGGAGACGGCGATCGTCGCGATGGGCCGGCTGGGCGCGCGCGAGATGACGGCGTCCTCCGACCTCGACCTGATCCTGCTGTACGACTTCGATGCCGATAGGCCGGACTCGGACGGCGAGCGTTCGCTGCAGGGCGCGCATTACTTCGCCCGCTTCACGCAACGGCTGATCTCGGCCTTCACGTCGCGCACCAATTACGGCGTGCTCTACGACATCGACATGCGGCTGCGGCCCTCGGGCCGCGCCGGTCCGCTCGCCTCGCACATCGACTCCTTTGCGCATTATCAGGAGCAGGAGGCCTGGACGTGGGAGCACATGGCGCTGACGCGCGCGCGGGTGATCTCGGCCTCGCCGGCGTTCCGCGCCCGCATCGAGGCCATCATTCAGACCGCGCTGCGGCGCGCGCGCGACGCCGCGGCGATCGCGCGCGACGTCGCCGACATGCGCCGGGCGATCGCGGCGGAGAAGGGCGAAGCGGATCTGTGGGATCTCAAGCACGCCGCCGGTGGCATGGTCGACATCGACTTCGTCGCGCAATATCTGCAACTCGTGCACGCCGCGACCCGACCGGAGATCCTCGACGTCAGCTCGCTCGCGGTGCTCGACAATGCCGAGCGTCTCGGCGTGCTGCCGCGCGCGGAGGCCGTGATCCTGCGCCAGGCGGCGCGGCTCTATCACGACCTGACGCAGATCCTGCGCCTGTGCGTCAGCGACAAGTTCAAGCCCGACCAGGCCGGCGACGATCTGTTGCGGGTGCTGGCGCGAGCCGGGGATGCGCCGGATTTCTCGGCGCTTGAGGCGCGGGTGCGCGAGACGCAGAGCGAGGTGCGCCGCGTATTCACGACGCTACTGGAGGAATGATCTGCTCAAGCAGCGCGATGAGGAGTGACGAGTTACGCCTTTTCCTTCGCGACCGCGTCCTGCTTGAGCTTGCCAATCGCGTCCTTCACGGCCGGATCGAGGCCTTCGCCGCCGGCGTCGTGGTGGGCGTAGATGGTCTTGAGCATGCGCGGGTCCCAGAACTTCTTGATGTGCTCGGCGACGCCGGCCACCTCTTTCTCGCGGCCCTGGCTCTGGAAGAACTTGCCGATCTGGTTCGCCATATAGACGAGGCGGTCTTGGGTGCTATGCGACATGGGGCTTGTCCGTCTGAGGTGATTGCGCGCGCGGCTCGGCGCTCGCGACGATGCGGTCGGGGTGGGTGAAGATTTCGAAGCCGTCGTTGCGGGCCACCGCAATCAGGGTGATGCCGGCTGCCTCGGCCATGCGGATGGCGAGCGCGGTCGGAGCGGAGACCGCGACCAGCACCGGGGCGCCCATCGCGGCGGCTTTCTGCACCAGCTCGACGGAAACGCGGCTGGTCATGATCACCACGCCTTCGCTCGCGGCGCTCCCCACCTGCGCGAGATGGCCGGCGAGCTTGTCGAGCGCATTATGGCGGCCGACATCCTCGCGCAAGCCGACGATGCCGCGGGCCGGCGTCCAGAACGCCGCGGCGTGCACCGCGCGTGTCTCATGATTGAGCTTCTGCAGCGGTTCGATCGCGGCCAGGGCGGCCATGATGTCGCGCGGTGTGAAGCGGCGGCCGTGGGGTACATGCGCCGCCGGCCGCACAGCTTCGGCAAGGGAATCGATGCCGCACAGGCCGCAGCCAGTGGGCCCGGCGATGTTGCGGCGGCGCTCGGCGAGGCGTTCGGCGAGCGCATCGGGCAGCCACATCCGCAGCTCGATGCCGTCGTCGAGTTCGACGACGTCGAGCGAGACGATCTCGTCGCCGCTCGTGATCAGTCCTTCGTTGAGGCTGAAGCCGATGGCGAAGTCGCGCAGGTCCTGCGGCGTCGCCATCATGACGGCCTGGGTGCCGCCATTGTAGGTCAGCGCGACCGCGGTCTCCTCCGGCACGCGGCGGTGGCCCTCGGTGAGGGCTCCGTCGCGCCAGACCAGACGATCCGCGATGCGCACTGCATCTCGCATGCTACTCCGCCGCCTCCACGATCGGAGCGATGCGGCGCGAGTTGCGGGCCTGCTCGTCATAGGCCTTCTGCCAGTCCGACGGTCCGTTGGACTGCGACACCTGCACCGCGGTGACCTTGTACTCGGGGCAGTTGGTCGCCCAGTCCGAGTAGTCCGTGGTGATGACGTTGGCCTGCGTGAGCGGGTGATGGAACGTGGTGTAAACCACGCCCGGCGCCACGCGCTCGGAGATCAGAGCATGCAACGTCGTCTCGCCGGCGCGGCTGGTCAACCGCACCCAGTCGCCGTCACGAATGCCGCGCTGCTCGGCGTCGTGCGGATGGATCTCCAGCACGTCCTCGCCATGCCACACCACATTGTCGGTGCGCCGGGTCTGGGCGCCGACATTGTACTGCGACAGGATGCGTCCCGTGGTGAGCAGCAGCGGGAAGCGCGGGCCGGTGCGCTCGTCGGTCGCGACATATTCGGTGACCACGAACTTGCCCTTGCCACGGACGAAGCCGTCGACATGCATGATCGGCGAGCCCTCGGGGAACTTCTCGTTGCAGGGCCACTGCACCGAGCCCATCTCCTCGAGCTTCTGGTAGGAGACGCCGGTGAAGGTCGGCGTCAGCGCCGCGATCTCGTCCATGATCTCCGACGGATGGTTGTACTTCATTTCGAAGCCCATCGCCTTGGCGAGGCCGATCGTGACCTCCCAGTCGGCAAGACCGTTGCGCGGGCTCATTACCTTGCGGACGCGCTGGATGCGGCGCTCGGCGTTGGTGAAGGTGCCGTCCTTCTCCAGGAAGGTCGAGCCGGGCAGGAAGACGTGGGCGTAGTTTGCGGTCTCGTTCAGGAACAGGTCCTGCACGATGACGCATTCCATCGACGACAGCGCCTGCACGACGTGCGTGGTGTTCGGATCGGACTGCAGGATGTCCTCGCCCTGCACGTAGAGGCCCTTGAAGGTGCCGTCGATCGCGGAGTCGAACATGTTAGGGATGCGCAGGCCCGGCTCAGGGTTGAGCTTGACGTTCCACATCGCCTCGAACTGGTCGCGCACCGCGTCGCCCGAGATGTGCCGGTAGCCCGGCAGCTCGTGCGGGAACGAACCCATGTCGCAGGAGCCCTGCACGTTGTTCTGGCCGCGCAGCGGGTTCACGCCGACGCCGCGACGGCCGATATTGCCGGTCGCCATCGCGAGGTTGGCGATCGCGATCACCGTGGTCGAGCCCTGGCTGTGCTCGGTCACGCCGAGACCGTAGTAGATCGCGCCGTTGCCGCCCTTGGCGTAGAGCCGGGCCGCGCCGCGGATCGCTTCCGGATCGACGCCGGAAATGCCGGCGATCGCTTCGGGACTGTTTTTCTCCAGGGCCACGAACTCGGCCCAGTCCTGGAACTCGCTCCAGTCGCAGCGCTCGCGCACGAAGGTCTCGTTGACCAGGCCCTCGGTGACGATAACATGCGCCAGCGCGGTCAGGATCGCGACGTTGGTGCCCGGCAGCAGCGGCAGGTGATAGTCCGCCTTGATGTGCGCCGACTTCACGAGGTCGATCTTGCGCGGATCGACGACGATCAGCTTGGCGCCCTGGCGCAGCCGCTTCTTCATGCGCGAGCCGAACACCGGATGCGCGTCGGTCGGATTGGCGCCGATCACCATGATCACGTCGCTGTCCTCGACCGAGTCGAAGTCCTGCGTGCCGGCCGAGGTGCCGAAGGTGGTGGCGAGGCCGTAGCCGGTCGGCGAGTGGCAGACGCGGGCGCAGGTGTCGACATTGTTGTTGCCGAAGCCGGCCCGGATCAGCTTCTGCACCAGATAGGTTTCTTCGTTGGTGCAGCGGGACGAGGTGATGCCGCCGATGGAGTCGCGGCCATGCTTGGCCTGAATGCCGCGGAGCCTCTCGGCGGCGAAGGTGAAGGCCTCGTCATAGGAGACCTCGCGCCACGGCTGATCGATGGTCTCGCGGATCATCGGCTTGAGAATGCGCTCCTGGTGGGTCGCATAGCCATAGGCGAAGCGGCCCTTGACGCAGGAGTGGCCGCGATTGGCCTTACCGTCCTTGTACGGCACCATGCGCACGATTTCCTCGCCGCGCATCTCCGCCTTGAAGGTGCAGCCGACGCCGCAATAGGCGCAGGTGGTGACTGCCGAATGTTCGGGCTGGCCGATCTCGATCACGCTCTTCTCGGTCAGGGTCGCGGTCGGGCAGGCCTGCACGCAGGCGCCGCAGGAGACGCATTCGGAGCCTAAGAAGCTCTCGCTCATGCCCGGCGACACCCGGCTGTCGAAGCCGCGGCCGGAGATGGTCAGCGCGAACGTGCCTTGCACCTCCTCGCAGGCGCGGACGCAGCGCGAGCAGACGATGCACTTCGAGGGATCGTAGGTGAAATAGGGGTTCGACTCGTCCTTCGGCAGCCAGGCTGGATTGGCCTCGCCACAGGCGTCGGCGAACACGTGGTTCTCACCCTGGTTGCCGTAGCGCACGTCGCGCAGGCCGACTGCGCCGGCCATGTCCTGCAGCTCGCAATCGCCATTGGCGGCGCAGGTCAGACAGTCGAGCGGATGGTCGGAGATGTAGAGCTCCATCACGCCCTTGCGCAGCTTCTTCAGCCGCTCGGTCTGGGTGTGGACGACGAGGCCCGCGGCGACCGGCGTGGTGCACGAGGCCGGCGTGCCGGCGCGGCCTTCCACCTCGACGAGGCAGAGGCGGCAGGAGCCGAACGCATCGACCATGTCGGTCGCGCACAGCTTCGGGATCTGCGTGCCGGCCTCCATGGCCGCGCGCATGATCGAGGTGCCCTCGGGAACGGTGATGCTCTGGCCGTCGATGGTAAGCGTCACCATCTTCTCGGACTTGGAGAGCGGGGTGCCGTAATCGGTTTCGTGGATGAGCGACATGGCCGTGTCCTTATTCCCGAATGTCTATTCCGCGGCCTGCAGGCGCGGTTGCTGAGGACCGAAATCCTCGCGGAAATGTTTCAGCGCCGAGAGCACAGGGTAGGGCGTGAAGCCGCCGAGTGCACAGAGCGATCCGAGCTTCATGGTGCCGCAGAGGTCCTCGACGAGAGCGATGTTCTCGGACACGCGCTCGCCGCGGCGGATCTTGTCGATGGTCTCGGCGCCGCGCGTCGAGCCGATGCGGCAGGGCGTGCACTTGCCGCAGGATTCGATGGCGCAGAACTCCATCGCGAAGCGCGCCTGCTTCGACATGTCGACGGTGTCGTCGAACACGACGATGCCGCCATGGCCGATCAGGCCCTCCTTGGCGGCGAACGCCTCGTAGTCGAACGGCGTGTCGAACAGCGCGCGCGGGAAGTAGGCTCCGAGCGGACCGCCGACCTGCACCGCGCGAACAGGACGGCCGGTGAAGGTGCCGCCGCCGATGTCGTCGACCAGCTCGCCGAGCGTGATGCCGAACGCGGTCTCGAACAGGCCGCCGAACTTGACGTTGCCGGCGATCTGGATCGGCATCGTGCCGCGCGAGCGTCCCATGCCGAAATCGGCATAGGCCTTGGCGCCTTCATCGAGGATGAAGGGGATCGCCGCGAACGACAGCAGATTGTTGACCACGGTCGGCTTGCCGAACAGGCCGTGATGCGCGGGCAGCGGCGGCTTGGCGCGGACGATGCCGCGCTTGCCCTCGAGGCTCTCCATCAGCGCGGTTTCTTCGCCGCAGACATAGGCGCCGGCGCCGGTGCGGACCTCCAGGTCGAACGTGGTGTTCGAGCCCGAGATCTTGTCGCCGAGCAGGCCGGCCTTCTTGGCGATGTCGATCGCCTTGGTCATGGTCGCGATCGCGTGCGGATATTCCGAGCGCGTGTAGATGTAGCCCTTGGTGGCGCCCACCGCGATGCCGCAGATGGTCATGCCCTCGATCAGCACGAAGGGGTCGCCTTCCATCAGCATGCGGTCGGCGAAGGTGCCGCTGTCGCCTTCGTCGGCGTTGCAGATGACGTATTTGCGGTCGGCTGCGGTCTGCGACACCGTCTTCCACTTGATGCCGGTCGGGAAGCCCGCGCCGCCGCGGCCGCGCAGGCCCGACGTCGTGACCTCGGCAATGACGGCATCCGGCGACAAGGTCAGCGCGCGCGTGAGACCCTTGTAGCCGCCATGGGCGCGATAGTCCTCTAGCGACAAGGGATCGACGATGCCGCAGCGGGCGAAGGTGAGGCGGGTCTGCCGCTTCAGCCACGGGATCTCCTCGGTCAGGCCGAGCGAAAGCTTGTGCGACTTGTCATCGATGATGGCATCGAGCAGCGACGGCACATCGTCAGCGGTCACGGGTCCGAAGCCGAAGCGGCCCTGCGCCGTCTCCAGCTCGACCAGCGGCTCCAGCCAGTACAACCCACGCGAGCCGTTGCGGACGATTTCAATATCGACCTTGCGCTCGAGCGCCGCCTTGTGCAGCGCGTGGGCAACCTCATCGGCGCCGACAGCGAGCGCGCCGGCATCACACGGGACAAAAAGACGCACGCTCATCGCTGGGCCTCCGAGACGAGAGCATCGATGCGGGCCTCATCGAGCCGGCCGACCAGCCGGCCGTCGATCATCGCCGAGGGCGCGGTCGCGCACAGGCCGAGGCAGTAAATCGGCTCCAGCGTGACGCGCTCATCGGCGGTCGTGTTGCCAATGGCGATCCCGAGCTTGGCTTCGGCGCGCGCGGCGAGCGCATCGCCGCCAGCAGCCTGGCAGGCCTCGGCGCGGCACAGCTTCAGCACGTGACGGCCGGCCTTTTTGGCCCGGAAATCATGGTAGAACGTGAAGACGCCGTAAACCTCGGCGCGTGACAGGTTCAGGGCGGATGCGATCATCGGAATGGCATCCTCGGGGACATAGCCGAACGTCTCCTGCAACGCATGGAGGATGGGCAGGGTTGCTCCCTCCATCTGGCTATGTTCGGCGATGATTTCGGCGCCGCGCGCCGCGTCCCAACTTTCGTACATCGTCGTCATTTTGGGCGTCATCCTGATCCCGATTCTGCGTTGCAAGCGTTTCGCATATCAGAATTGGAATTCCTCCAGATATCAATAAAGCTGTCCCGTGCTGCGATTGCGAAACGCTATCGTAACATAGCTAGAAGTTGACGAAAAACCGGCCTTCGCGTGACCCGACTGCGGCGTGTTTTACCGTGTCCGGGACCCCTTCGCCGTGATAGGGTTTCGCGCTGTCCGGAGGCGCTCAAAACGTGCGGAACCGGGCCATTCAACCGTTGGAAGGCCGCTCTCTTGATCGACAAGCTTGAACTGCTGCTGGCGCTGGCCAAGGAGCGTCATTTCGGCCGCGCGGCCGAGGCCTGTGGCGTCACCCAGCCGACGATGTCGACCAGCATCAAGCAGCTCGAGGAGATCCTCGGCGTCATGCTCGTGCAGCGCGGCTCCCGGTTCCAGGGGTTTACGCCCGAAGGCGAGCGCACGCTGGACTGGGCGCGCCGCATCGTCGGCGACTTCCGCGCGATGCGCCAGGAGATCAACGGCCTCAAGGACAAGCTCTCTGGCGAGATCCGCATCGCGGCGGTGCCGACGGTGCTCGGCATGGTGGCGTCGCTGACGACCCCGTTTCGCGCCAAGCATCCGGAGGTGAGGTTCCGCATCATGTCGTGCACGTCGGCCGACGTGCTCGGCCTGCTGGAGAACCTCGAAGTTGATGCCGGCCTGACCTACATCGAGAACGAGCCGATTGGCCGCGTCCGCACCATCCCGCTCTACAACGAGAGCTACCGCCTGCTGACCGCGCCCGATGCGATGTTCGGCGATCGCGAACAGGTGACGTGGCAGGAGGTCGGGCAGGTGCCGCTGTGCCTGCTGACGCCGGACATGCAGAATCGCCGCATCATCGACCGCGCGCTGAAGGCCGCCGGCAACGAGGTGACGCCGACCCTGACCTCGAATTCGCTGCTGGTGCTGTACACCCATGTGAAGACGGGGCGTTGGGCCAGCGTGATGCCGGCCAAGCTCGCCGAGACGCTCGGCCTCGCCGACAAGGTGCGCTCGATCCCGATCGTCGATCCCGTGATCAACTACCAGATCGGCCTCGTCATCCCCCAACGCGACCCGATGACCCCGCTGATCGCCTCGCTGGTCCAGATCGCCCGCGAGGTCGCGCCGAGCCTGCAGGCGTGAGGCGTGACTGCGGCGTTCTCTGAGTAGGGTGGGCAAAGGCGCGCCCGAGCGGCCAACCGTATCCTCGAACTCTCGCCCGCGCCGTGCCCACCATCCGCGTCCGCCGCTCTGCCGAACGACGGTGGGCATGCGCCGCCTGCGGCGTCGCTTTCCCCAGCCTAGGTTTCGCGTGTTGCTGCTGGCTCAGCCTGCTGCCATCGATGGCACCCGGACGTGGTAATGCACGGACTGCGCGTCATAGCGACTGAGCAGCGCCTGCGCCGCTGCCGGCACGACGGCCTGCTCATGCGCGGCTCCTGCGAAGCGCTTGACGGCGTCGTCGTCGGCGAACGTCATGATGGTCATGAACTCGACCTCCGCCTCCAGCGGCCGCCGCAGCAGCTCGATGGTGATGAACCCGGGGATGGCCCGATCCTCGATCCCCGGAAAGATCGTGGACCGCAGCAACTCCTCATAGGCATCGGCATTCGCCGGCGTGGTCCAGCCGTGCCAGATACGCTTGAGCATGATTGATCCCTTCAGGTGCGCCAGTGGCTGCCCCTGGAATCGCACAGCCTGCGATTTTGGACTTGCTCAAAATTGCGATTCTGAGTTTTGAATCTTAAAGCGACGCGTCGCAGAGCAAGGCACGCCAGGCTGCGATCAATACGCCGCGAATGTCTCGTGCATGATCTTCTCCTCCTGCCGGATGCGCAGCGTCAGCGGCACGGCATAGATGATCAGTCCGATCACCAGCGTCACATAGGCGTGCAGGGTCAGCGCGTAGCCGATCAGTTCGGGCAGGATGTTGAGGAAGTAATTCGGATGGCGGACGATCCGGAACAGCGGGTGCGTCACCAGGGCATGGTCGCGGGCGATCATCAGCTTGACCGTCCAGAACCGTCCCAGCAATTGCGACACCACCAGCAGCATCACCGCGCCGAACAGGTAGATGACGAAGCCGGTAATGCTGACGGCATCGACCGGTGCGTCGCGGACGAGGCCCTCGGCGGTCGCGGCGAGATAGAAGGCGACATGGGCAATCGCGAGCCAGCGCGACACCGAGGCGCCGTATTCGGTCGCGCCATCCGCACGCAACCGCTTCTCGTTGCGGATCGAAACGGCCAGCATGGCAAAACGATAGGCGAAAGCTGCGAGGACGAAGGCGAAGATCACGCACGGCACTCCCAATGTCGGAGTGACTGCCTTATGTGGCCCTCGGCAGGTGCGTCAATACCTCAATCTGGATAATTCGTAGCCGCAGAGTGCAGGCACTCAGGCGCGCGTCGAAGCCGTCCGTCATCTCCGAGCGGGCAGCACTCCATTCACCTCACGCCGCGACCGAAATGCTCACCGTGGCATTGTAAGCGTCGCGGGGCAGGGTGACGCGGACGACGGTGCCGTGTTCGAGGCGGGAGCGCAGGCGCATCGAGCCGCCGTGGAGCTGGGCCAGCGAGCGGGCGATGGCGAGGCCAAGGCCGGAGCCGTGATAGGTCTTGGTCATTTGGCTCTCGACCTGCTCGAACGGACGGCCGAGCCGCGCCAGCGACTGGGCGGGGATGCCGATGCCGGTGTCGGCGATGATCAGCACCACCTTGTCCTCGAACACCCGGCTGCGCATCGTGACGCGGCCGCCCTCGGGGGTGAACTTCACCGCGTTGGACAGCAGATTGACCATGATCTGCTTGGTGGCGCGGCGGTCGGCGATGACAGGGATGCTGCCCTCGATGTCGGCGTCGAGCACCAGGCTCTTGTCCTGGGCCCGGCCGGAGACGACGCGGAGCGACTCCGCGAGCGTCTTGGCGAGGTCGAGCGGCTCCATGTCGAGCTTCATGCGGCCGGCCTCGATCTTCGACATGTCGAGGATGTCGTTGATCACCTCCAGCAGATACTGACCTGAGGTCAGGATGTCGTGGCAGTATTCCTGGTACTTCTCCGAGCCGAGCGAGCCGAACATGCCCGAGCCCATGATCTCGGAGAAACCGATGATGGCGTTGAGCGGCGTGCGCAGCTCGTGGCTCATATTGGCGAGGAACTTCGACTTGGTCTGGTTGGCTTCCTCGGCGCGGGTCTTCTCCTGCGAGTACTTCTCGGCGAGGTCGGCGAGCTCGATCGCCTGGCGCTCCAGCGCCGTCTGCGAGCGCTGCAGGTCGATGACCGTGGCGCGCAGGCGCAGGTCGTTGTCGACGAGCTTCTGCTCGTGCTCCTTGATGCGGGTGATGTCGGTGCCGACCGAGACATAGCCGCCGTCCTTGGTGCGGCGCTCCGAGATGTGCAGCCAGCTGCCGTCATCGAGCTGCGCCTCGAAGGTCCGGCCGCCCGGCGATTGCGGGCTGTGGTCGTGCAGCCGGGTGCGGATCTCCGGCATCTTGCCGACCTCGATGACGGTCTCGTAGGAGGTGCCGGGGATGACGGCGGAATCCGGCAGCTTGTGCAGCTTCTGGAAGTGCGAGTTGCACAGCACCAGGCGATTGTTCGAATCCCACAGAACAAAGGCTTCCGAGATCGTCTCGATCGCGTCGCGCAGCCGCAGGTCGGCCTCGACGGTCTTCTCGACCAGGCTCTTCTGCTCGGTGACGTCGACCGCGATGCCGATCAGGTGCAGGCCGGAGTCCGTGGTGCCCTGGCTCAGTTCGCAGCGGACGCGGAGCCAGATCCAGTGGCCCTCGGTGTGGCGCATGCGGAAGCTCTGGTCGATCTGGTGGATGTCGCCGGCGACGAGCTGGTCGGCGATCGCGAACAGGTCGATGTCATCCGAGTTCACCAGCGCGTTGACCTCGCCGAAGGTGAGCAGGTCGGTGCGGTTCTCGAGGCCGAGCATCGCGAACATCGAGTTCGACCAGAAGATCCGGCCGCGCGACAGGTCCCAGTCCCACAGACCGCACCGGCCGCGGTTCAATGCGGTGTCGATGCGCCCGCGCACCGCGTCGTTGATCAGGTCGCCCTCGCGGGCGCGGGTCGACTGCCAGTGGAAGGCGAAGCCGAGGATCAGCACCACGAAGCCGGTGGTCGCCGACAAGGTCACCGACAGCGCGGCGTCGGATCCCCAGATCGGGTCGAGCTTCTCCTGGATGATGACGACGCGGCCGGGCAGGGCCTTGATGAGCTGCGACACCGCGAAGGCCGGGCGGCCGTTCGGCAGGGTGATCTCGGTGACCGCGCCCTGCAGGCCCGGCGTCGCCAGCAGCTGCGCAGTCGAGATCAGGTCGAGGATGCGGTCATTCTCGCCGAGCGCGGCGTCGACGGGCACGCGGGCCAGGATGCGGTGGTCGGCGCCGGTGACGATGACGTGGCGGCCGGCAGCGGCCCCCCAGCTCGGGATCAGGTCCGGCAGCAGGCTCTGCAGATGCTCGATATTGGCAATGCGGTCGGCGCGCATCGCCAGGTAGCCGATGCGATCGGCGAGCAGGTCGGAGATCGCCGCGAGGTCGCGCTTGGTGGCGGCGCGCTTCTGCCGGCTCTGGTCGAGCACCTGGACGAAGGCGCCGAGGCAGATGGTGACGAGAAAGGCGATGATCAAAGTGGGGACAGCACGACGCAATACCGGCTCAGCAGTCAGCAGCCTTTGATAGGCCGGTTTCGCGATCGATTGCGCCAACCCCTTGATGGAATCAGAAGATTGGACGCACGCGTTCGCGGCATGCGCACGCGCCATGCTGTAGACCCCCGAAACTTCTTGGATTACCCGAATTTCGAAAGAGCCCCAGCCGCTTCCGAATCAAGTCAATTTGAATCCAGATTTGTGGGGCTGTCGAGAGTCAACGAATTGGCAAAAGCTAATAATTCTTATCCAATGCGATTTTGCCATGGCAAAAAACCGGCAGGATGAGTCCGAAGCGAGAACGGAGCGTGACGTCCGGGCTTCAGCCGTGCGGCGGCTCGGCGTGACTGATCACGCGCTTCACCGTCGGGAAGGCGCGCCGCACCCCGCGCTCGATGTGGTCGACATTGTCGTGCACCTTGAGCACGCTCATCGACGGCGCCGCACGGCAGTGGAAGTTGACGATCTCGCCGGCCTCGGTGTTGCGGACGCGGACATTGTGCACGTCGTACATGTCGGTCTCGGCGGCGAAGCGCTGCAGGGCCTCGGCGATCACGGCGACGCGCTCGTATGGCGCGTCGATGCCGAACGGCAGCTCGGGCTCGAGCGGCTCGATGTGGGTGTCGACTTCGACATCGGCGCCGAACTCGTCGCGAATCGAGCGTTCGAGCTCGTGAGCGATCGCGTGCGCGGCGAAAAGGCTCATGTCGCCGTCGACTTCCAGGTCGATCGCGACGATCAGGCGGCCGCCGATGTCGTGCACGGTGACGTGGTGGATGGCGAGGCCGGAATTGCGCGCGATCACCATGATGCGCTCGCGCACGCTCTCATTGCTCAGGGCCACCGGCACCGTTGTGAAGGTGACGTCGGCGTCTGACAGCGCCTTGCCGACAGCGGCCTGGGCCTGTCGCTTGATCTCGTCGACGCGGTCGATCGGGTAGGTGCGCGGCACCTGCACGGTGGCATCGACGAAATGCGTGGCGCCGACGAGCCGCACGCGCAGACGTTCGACATCGACGACGCCGGCGACCGAGCGGATCGCGGCATCGGCCTTTTCCGCCGCGCCGTCGGGGGCGCGGTCGAGCAGTGTTTCTACGGTAGAGCGCGCGAGCCGCAGGCCGAGCACCGAGATCATCAATGCGACCGCGACGGCGGCCGCGGAATCGCCCCACCAGAATCCGAGCGCGGTGAGCACGAGGCCGCCGATGACGGCGACCGAGCCGAGCACGTCGGAGGCGAAATGCAGGGCGTCCGCGGCAAGCGCCTGACTGTGGGTTTCGTGCGCGGCCCGGTGCAGCGCGCGGGCGCGCCAGAAGTTGACGGCGATGTCGACCAGCAGCACGACAAAGGGAATGGCCGAGAGCGATGGCGGCGGCGCCGCCTCACGCAGCCGGCTGACGGACTCGACCAGCACGCCGCCGGCCAGCACATAGAGCAGGGCGATGACGCCGAGCGCCGACAGGCTCTCCAGCTTGCCATGGCCGTAATGGTGCTCGTCGTCGGCCGGACGGTCCGATACCCGAACGACCATCCAGGTGATGATCGTGGCAACGACGTCGACGGCGCTGTGCAGCGCTTCGGAGACCAGCGCGAGACTGCCGATCAGCACGCCGACGATGAACTTCGCCGCCGCCATGCTCGCGCTCGCCGCGATCGAGATCGCGGCGACACGGGCTTTTCCGGAATCGACATGGGAAGCGGCGTCGGTCATGGCCGCGGATGTAGCAGCCGAGGCTCCGCGGTGAAAGCCGGGATCGCGCGGGCCATGTGCATGGCATGCTGGCTTGCTGTCTTGGCCCGCGCGCGGTTTCGATTGCTTCTAAATCTCAGGAGATTGCGTTCACAAGGTCACCACGATCTTGCCGAGATGCTTGTTCGCTTCCATGTGCGCGAACGCCGCGCCGATGTCGTCGAAGGCGAAGACGCGGTCGATCGGAAGCTGCAGTGTTCGCTGCTCGACGGCGCTCCAGATGTCCTGCTTCACCTCGTTGAAGATCGCGCGGATCTCCTCGATCGAACGGGTGCGGAAGGTGACACCGACATAGGTGATACGGCGCGCGGCGTGCAGGTCGAAGTTGAAGTCCGCGTGGGTGCCGCCGAGCCGGCCGACATTGACGATGCGGCCGAGCACCTTGGTGGCCGCGAGGTTCTGGTTGGCGACCGCGCCGGAGACCTGGTCGATGATCAGGTCGACGCCCTGGCCGTCAGTCGCTTGCAGCACCTGATCGACCCACGCCGGATCGCTCGAATCGATCGCGAGGTCGGCGCCGAATTCCTTGAGCCGGCCGCGGCGCATCGCATCGGTGGAGGAGCCGATCACGAGCCGGGCACCCTTGAGCTTGGCGATCTGCATCGCCATCAGGCCGACGCCGGAGCTCGCGCCCTGGACGAGCACGGCCTGGCCCGGCTGCATCGCGCCGTTGGTGACGACGGCATTGTGCATGGTGGTCAGCGCGATCGGCAGCGTCGCGGCCTCGTCGAAATTCATGTTCGACGGCGCGTGGAACAGCCGGCCGTGATCGGCGAGGGTGTATTCGGCGAAGGCGGCGGCGCCCGAGCCCATTACGCGGTCGCCGACCTTGAGGCCCTTGGCGTCCGGTCCGAGCTCGGCGACCTCGCCGGCCCATTCCATGCCGAGCACGGTGCCGACACCGCCGGCGGCGCCATGCACATGGCCCTTGGTCATGCCGAGATCGGCGCGGTTGAGGCCGCAGGCGCGCACGCGGACCAGCACCTGCGTGCCCTTCGGCACGGGCTTGGCGACGTCGGTGATCGCGGCGCCCTGGGCGCCATAGACATAGGCTTTCATCGCGAGGAATCCTGTCGGGCTGCGAGCGGCGTGGTCACTGTGCCGCTCTTCTCGGCGCACCGCCTAACAGGCGGCGAGCCGATCCGACAAGACTCTGGTCGCGACCGATACGGTTCCGCCAGCGACGCGCGCGCGTCAGGCGGCGACGGAGGCTTCCGCCTCGTCGAACGCCGAGGAGATGTCGCGCATGCTGATGACGCCGGCGAGCGCGAAGTCGACGATGACGGGCAGATGGCGGATGTGATGCACGTTCATGAGGTGGCGGACATGCTCGAGCGTGTCCTCGGTACTGCAGGAGATCAGCCGCTGCGGCGAGATCAGCTGCGAGACCTTCATGCTGACGCCGGCGGCACCGTGTTCGGCAATGGCGCGAACGACGTCGCGTTCGGTGAACATGCCCGCGGCGGTATTGCCCTCCGTGCGGACGACGTCCTTGACGACGAGGGCGCTGACATTGCTCGAGCGCATCAGCTGCGCCGCGA
Source organism: Bradyrhizobium sp. HKCCYLS3077 (assembly GCF_051167555.1). Taxonomy (NCBI): domain Bacteria; kingdom Pseudomonadati; phylum Pseudomonadota; class Alphaproteobacteria; order Hyphomicrobiales; family Nitrobacteraceae; genus Bradyrhizobium; species Bradyrhizobium sp. HKCCYLS3077. Next base: position 1,143,992 of record NZ_JBNPTH010000002.1, read on the forward strand.
CGCCGACGGTCTCGTTCATCCGCACCGTGATCACGCGCGCCGTCTTGTTGCGCAGGATGTCTCCGACTTTCATGGCACCCTCCCGTTGGTTGTTAATGAACGATCCAAGTCTGGTATACGTTATGCCAGAAGTCAATCGGGAGATGGCGATTTCGTGTGCGTCGTCGTGTTTTTTGCCCCACCGCAAATGAGCAGGTGATGTCTCCCGGCAACGGCAGTGCGCTCCCTCCCCCCTTGTGGGGGAGGGTTGGGGAGGGGGGTAGCCCAGGGGTCGGTGGGTGTGGCACCCCCCTCCCTAACCCTCCCCCACAAGGGGGGAGGGAACATAGCTTTTGCGTTGAAGCAGCGCGCCTCATTTGCAAGAGCCGTAAGCCTCGCTCATCGGCGCAAGTGACCCCCCTGTAAACAAAAGAGGCGCACCGGGATGCGCCTCGAAGTCACGGGAAGAACAGAAGAGAGGTCAGGTCAGGCGGTGCGAACGTCCTGCCTCGTCGGCTCGGAAGCGGTGGCTTCCTTGCCGAGGATGAAGGCGCGGCGCAGCGGCTTGATGACGAACAGCGCGAGCAGCGCCGCGGTTGCGTTGAGGCCGACGCCGATCACGAACACCGCCTGCCAGCCATACTTGGCCGAGACGAGGCTCGCGAGCGGCACGAGCAGCGACGCGGTGCCCTTCGCGGTGTAGAGCATGCCGTTGTTGGTCGCGGCATATTTGCTGCCAAAGGTGTCGCCCGACGTGGCCGGGAACAGGCTGTAGATCTCGCCGAACACGCCGAAATAGACGGCGGTGGCGAGCACGAACACGATCGGATTGTGCCCGTAGGTCGACAGCGTCAGCAGCATCACCGCGGCCGTGCCGAAGGCGATGAACATGGTGTGCTCGCGGCCGATCGTATCCGAGATCCAGCCGAACACCGGCCGGCCGAAGCCGTCGAAGATGCGGTCGAGCGAGATCGCGAACGTCAGCGCCGCCATCTGGAAGCCGGCGAGCGTGACCGGCTCGTTGGCGATCTTGAAATCATGCGCGATTGGGGCGATCTGGGCCGCGGTCATCAGACCGCCGGAAGCGACCATCACGAATACCAGGTACATGATCCAGAAGATCGGCGTGCGCAGCACCTGCGGCGGCGTGTAGTCGATCTTGCTCTGCGGCAGGTTGAGCTGCTTCTTGCGGGCGGGCGCCGCGTGGGTCGGCGGCCGCAGGAAGATGGCGAGCACGAACACGATCAGGCCCTGGCCGATGCCGAAGGTGAAGAACGCGGACTGATAGCCGCTCGAGGCGATCATGCTGGCGATCGGCACGACCGTCAGCGCCGCACCCGCGCCGAAGCCGGCGGCGGTGGCGCCGGCGGCAAGGCCGCGACGATCGGGAAACCATTTCAGCGCGTTGCCGACGCAGGTGCCGTAGACAGCGCCCGCACCGATGCCGCCGACGACGGCGCCGGCATAGAGCAGAGTGAGCGAGTCGGCATAGGAGTTGAGCACCCAAGCCAGCGCGATCATCACGCCGCCGAACATGATGACGATGCGTGGACCATATTTGTCGACGAACCAGGCCTCGACCGGCACCAGCCAGGTCTCGGTCACGACGAAGATCGTGAAGGCAAGCTGGATCGCGGTGCGGCCCCAGTGATACTTCGCATCGATCGGATCGACGAACAGCGTCCAGCCGTACTGGAGGTTGGCGATCATCGCCATGCAGACGATGCCCATCGCGAGCTGCAGCCAGCGGAAGCCGCTGGACTGGGCCTGGACGGGCGGTGATGCCTCTGTGCTGGAAACCATGGATCCTCCCAAGATCACGCTGTGTCCGGCGATTTGTTGCAGCCGGTACCGCTGTCGCATGTATGCCTGGGAATTCTGGTATAATATATTCCAGTCGGCAATATGGCTCGTGGCGCTGCGATGGGGATGCTGCGCTGCAATCGATGGCAGCGCGACGTCCAAGCAAAAGAAAACGCTCGGCTATTCGCCGAGCGTCGCTTGCGTGGAATCATTCTATTTTATTTTCGCTGCAGCGCGAGATGATGCCTTAGAGCATCGATTTCTCGACAACCACCTTGCGCCAGGGCTTCAGCACCGCAATCGACAGGATCGAGGCGAGGATGTTGGCGCCGGCGGCGATCATGAACACCGTGTCCCAGTTGCCTGACGACTGCTGCATGTAGTTGGCGATCGGCACCAGCAGTGCCGCGGTGCCCTTTGCGGTGTAGAGCAGGCCGGCATTGGTGGTCGCGAACTTGGTGCCGAACGTGTCGGTGCAGGTCGACGGGAACAGCGAGTAGATCTCACCCCAGGCGAAGAACACGAAGCCCGAGAGGATCACGAACCATACCGGGTCATGGCCGAGCATGTACAGCGCCCAGATGCCGATGCCTTCCATGCCGAAGGCGATGAACATCGTGTTCTCGCGGCCGATATTGTCGGAGATCCAGCCGAAGAACGGACGCGTCAGGCCGTTGAGCACGCGGTCGATGGTGGCCGCGAAGGTCACCGCGGTCATGGTCATGCCGATCAAGGTCACCGGGATGTTGTCGACCTTCCAGTCGCCGGCGATCGGCTTCAAGTTGGCGGTGACCATCAGGCCGCCGGCGCCGACGATCACGAACATGAAGTACATCAGCCAGAAGATCGGCTGGCGGATCACTTCCGTTGGATTGTAGTTGCGGCGGCTCTGCACCAGGTTGGCGTTCTGCGTGACCGCTGGAACCTGGCCTTCCTTCGGTGCGAACAGGAAGAAGGCGAGGATGACGATGATGATGCCTTGTCCGAGACCGAAATACAGGAAGGTGGTCTGGAAGCCGGAGTCGCGGATCATGGCCTGGATCGGGGCGACGGTCAGCGCCGAGCCCGCGCCGAAACCGGCCGCGGTGATGCCGGCCGCGAGGCCGCGCTTGTCTGGAAACCACTTCAGCGCGTTGCCGACGCAGGTGCCGTAGACGCCGCCGGCGCCGATGCCCGCGATGATCATGCCGAGATAATAGCCGTTCAGCGTGGTGGCGTAGGAGTTGATCATCCAGCCGATGGCGCAAAGGATGCCGCCGACGAGGACGACGATGCGCGGGCCGTATTTGTCGACGAACCAGCCCTCGACCGGCACCAGCCAGGTCTCGAACAGCACGAACAGCGTGAAGGCCCACTGGATCGACGCGCGATCCCAGCCGAAGGTCTTTGCAATATCGGGAACGAAGAATGTCCAGCCGTACTGGTAGTTGGCGATCATCACCATCGCCAAGACGCCGACGACGAGCTGTGTCCAGCGATAGGCGTCACTTACTCTTGCAGATGCGGGGGCCCCCGCGTGAGCCAAGTCCGTCATGTTTCCTCCAGGCTGTCTATTTTTGTCCTAACAGCTATGCGGAGTTTGGTATAACATATGCCAATAGACAAGCGGATTTCCGCGGAGCTTCGGCTGTTGCGTTGCGAAGCCGGCCGAAAAAGACCAGAGATAGCAAGGCAAATCGCTGCAGCGACAATACGACGCGGCAGGGGAGAATTGTAGATCAACTATCGGATTAACGTCCGGTTTAAGCGGTTGCCGCGCGCAACCGGCTCCATCCGCCCTGGATCGCGGACCAGAACAGCGCGATCAGCCCGAGCACCATGATAGTGCCGACCAGCCCGTTCGAGAAGAACACGGCCAGGGATCCCTGGGATCCCAGAAGCGATTGGCGGAAGGCTTCCTCGGCCTTGTCGCCGAGCACGATCGCGAGCACGAGCGGCGCGAGCGGATAGCCGCACTTCTTGAACAGGTAGCCGAGCACGCCGAACACCAGCATCAGCACGACGTCGAACGTGCTGCTATGCACCGAATACGCGCCGATCGCGCAGAGCACCAGGATGAGGGGGGCGATGATGCTGAAGGGAATGCGCAGGATCGCCGCGAAGATCGGCACGCAGGTCAGCACGACCAGCAGGCCGGCGAGGTTGCCGAGATACATCGATGCGATCAGGCCCCAGACGAATTCCTTCTGCTCCACGAACAGCATCGGGCCGGGCTGCAGACCCCAGATCAAAAGGCCGCCGAGCAGCACAGCCGCGGTCGGCGAACCGGGAACTCCGAGCGAGAGCATCGGCAGCAATGCTGCGGTGCCCGCGGCGTGGGCCGCGGTTTCCGGCGCGACGACGCCTTCGATCTCGCCATGGCCGAAAGCCTTGCCGCGCTTGGACAGTCGCTTGGCGATGCCGTAGCTCATGAACGACGCGGGCGTGGCGCCGGCCGGCGTGATGCCCATCCAGCAGCCGATCAGGCAGGAGCGCAGCGAGGTCAGCCAATAGGCCGGCATCTCCTTCCAGGTGTGCAGCACGACCCGCAGATTGATCTTGGCGTTGCCGCCGCGGAAGCTGAGACCTTCCTCCATGGTCAGCAGGATCTCGCCGATGCCGAACAGACCGATCACGGCGATGAGAAAGTCGAAGCCGTTGAGCAACTCGGTGATGCCGAAGGTCAGCCGGAGCTGGCCGGTGATGGAATCGAGGCCGACGGCCGCCAGCGCAAAGCCGATCATCATCGCCGCGATGGTCTTGAACGGCGGCTCCTTGCTGAGGCCCACGAAGCTGCAGAAGGCGAGGAAGTAGACGGCGAATTTTTCGGCGGGGCCGAATTGCAGCGCAAAGCTCGCCACCAGCGGCGCGACCAGCGTGATCATCAGCACCGCGAACAGCGCGCCGACGAAGGACGAGGTGAAGGCGGCCGTGAGCGCCTCACCGGCCTTGCCCTGCTGCGCCATCGGGTAGCCGTCGAAGGTGGTCGCCACCGACCATGGCTCGCCGGGGATGTTGAATAGAATGGATGTGATGGCGCCGCCGAACAATGCGCCCCAATAGATGCAGGACAGCATGATGATCGCCGAGGTCGGCGGCATGCTGAAGGTGAGCGGCAGCAGGATCGCGACGCCGTTGGCGCCGCCGAGCCCCGGCAGCACGCCGATGATCACGCCCAGCACAATGCCGAGGATCATCACCATGATGTTGAAGGGCTGCAGCGCAACGGCGAAGCCGTGAAACAGATTGGCGAGTTCTTCCATGCCGGCCTAGTCCTGCAACCCGTGAGCCGATGATTGTTGTTGTTAGAGCCCGAGCCATTCCTCGACCGGTCCCTTCGGCAAGGGGACCATGAACCAGCGCTCGAAGATCAGATAGGTGACCACGGGCATCCCGATCGCCACCGCCGCGACCGTGAGCCAGCCATATTTGCCGAGCCAGCGCATGAACCAGGCGATGAAGATCATGGAGGCGAGATAGAGACCGGTGAAGGGTAGGGCGCCGACATAGATCGCGGTCGGCACCACCACGCTCATGACCTGGCGAAGCTGCGTCCATTCGGCGAACAGCCCGCCATCGTCCTCGCGCAGCGTGTTGCGGACATTCATCGCGCTCGACACGACGATGAACAGGCCGACATAGAACGGGAAGAAGCCGGCGCGCGGCCCTTCCGCACCCCAATTGATGCCCGCCTTCACGCTGCCGATGATCACGACGACGCCGAACAGCGCGATGGCGAGCGTGACGCCGAGCTCGACCGCCTTGTGGCTCGGGCCGGCGGATCGTCCCTGACTGCTCATGCGCGCCGCTCAGTTCGAGGCCAGGAAGCCGGCGTCCTTCATCAGGGTCTCGTGCCGCTTCTCCTCGGTCTCGACCCATTTGGCGTAGTCGGCGCCGGTCATGAAGGTGGTGTTGAAGGCGCCGGTCTTCATGAACTCCTGCCAGTCCGGCGTCTCCCGCACCTTCTTGAACAGCTCGACATAGTACTCGACCTGGTCCTTGGTGGCGCGCGGCGACATGAAGATGCCGCGCAGCATCAGATACTCGATGTCGAGGCCCTGCGACTTGCAGGTCGGAATGTCCTTCCAGGCCTTGCCGTCGGTGATCGGCTCGTCATAGCTCATCGGCTTGGCGTCGAACACGCAGAGCGGCCGGACCTTGCCGCCGCGCCATTGCGCCACCGCCTCGATCGGATTGTTCACGGTGGAGTCGACGTGATTGCCGACCAGCTGCACCGCGACCTCGCCGCCGCCCTTGTAGGGGATGTAGGTGAACTTCGCGCCTGTCGCCTTCTCCATCGCGACCGTGATGATCTGGTCTTCCTGCTTCGAGCCGGTGCCGCCCATCTTCAAGGTGCCGCCGGCCTGCTTGACCGCGTCGATGTAGTCCTTGGCGTTCGTGTAGGGCTTGTCGGCGTTGACCCAGAGCACGAACTCGTCGAGCGCGAGCATCGCGACCGGGGTGAGATCCTTCCAGCTGAAGGGGATGCCGGTGGCGAGCGGCGTGGTGAACAGGTTCGACAGCGTGATGATGATCTTGTGCGGGTTGCCGGCCGAGGCCTTGACGTCGAGGAAGCCTTCGCCGCCGGCGCCGCCGGACTTGTTGATCACCACCAGCGGCTGCTTCATCAGGTTGTGCTTGGTGACGATACCCTGGATCGTCCGCGCCATCTGGTCGGCGCCGCCGCCGGTGCCGGCGGGAACAATGAACTCGACCGGCCGGACCGGCTCCCATCCCGCGACCGCCGCAATGTTGCCGGCGGCCAAGGCCACGCCAGCCGCGCAGGCCACGCGCACAAAACGCTTCATCGACGCTGTCTCCCCTTCATTGCCTGGACCTCGTCGGCTTCTTCCGGCCGCTGCGTCCGATCGTGCCACTTACGCTGTGATGATTCTGATGATGATCCCGGTCCGTCTCGTTGTGTCGTCTTCAGTGATCGCGCGCTCCGAGGTTGTCGCGAGGCATACAATTCTCATCTGGGTTCTGCGCATCCCATAGTTGCGTGGACGGGCAGAGACGCGCAAGAGAAAGCTTACCAATCGTAAATCGACCGATTTGATTTTGGTATGAGAAGGTGACCGGCCGCAATTGATGAGATGGGCTGGGATGCCTGCGGAGCCAATTTGTCGCAGTCGGCGGGCTGGTCCTGAACAGCAAAAAGCCCCGGGAACCGGGGCTTTTGACGGGGCAGTGCTCGGCGGCGGGCGCCGGCCGGCTCAGAGGCCGAAATAGGGCAGGTCGCCGTTACGGTTGGCGGCGCGGGCGCTGACCATCAGCACGCGATCGAGAGCGGCGAGGAAGCGGCCGAACAGGGACACGGGCTGAACGAGGGGGAGGGCGACGGTCTTGGCCATGGTTTGTCTCCTTCAGTGAGGCGGTAGGACGTTCTGACTGAGGAGAATTTACGTATACCAGATGCCAGAGACAATGATGGATATTGCATAGCGGCATGAAGTTTTTGCGCTGCGGTAGCTATGTCACAATTTGGATTTCTTATTGAAGCCGGCGTTCTCATATGGAAAGTGCCGCCCAACTGCGCTCCCTAAAAAGAACCGATCCAGCCCGCCTGATGCAACGGATCCACGGCTGGATTCTGGATTTGGTGACAGTGCACTTCCAGTTTAGAGGCGAAGGAGTTCTGCGCACTGTCACCGTATCCGGGATCGGCCTTGTCGTTGGAGCGTGGACGCTCGTGGAGTGTAGCAGTGCCGAGAGGCACGCGTTCTTTCCGCCTGAGACTCCAGACCCGAAGGAGACGGCCGCCGTCGCGGCGGAGATGCCGAAGAACTACCGGCAGCTGGTGGCCGAGCAGATTCGGGCATTTTATGCGTGTGCGTCGCCCTTTATCGGGCAAATCCATTCGGGGTCGTGGTGAGAGACAATCTCGCCTTCGCCTACCGGGATGGCAAGATGCGCAGCATTCTTCTCGCGACGGAGTCCTGCAGCGACCTTTTCGATTTCACCGAGCTGAAGCGTTCATGATGAAGATCATCAAGGGAGATCTGATCAAGCTCGCTCTCGACGGGCATATCGATGTGATCGTGCATGGTTGCAATTGCCAGTGCACGATGGGGGCGGGCATTGCGAAGAGCATCAAGGACATCTTCCCCGAGGCCTATGCGGCCGATCTGTCGACGCCGAGGGCAGCCGCGAGAAGCTGGGCTCCATATCGGCTGCGACCGTCTCGCGTGCAGGACAGCAAGTCACCATCGTCAACGGCTATACGCAGTTCCATTGGCGCGGGGCCGGCGTTCTCGTCGACTACGCGGCCGTCAGGACGGTCATGAAGCAAGTGAAGCTCCGATTTGCCGAGCGCCGCATCGGCTATCCCAGGATCGGTGCCGGCTTGGCAAAGGGCGACTGGACACTGATCGCGCAGATCATCGACGCCGAACTCGAGGAGGAGGATCACACGCTGGTGGAATATCTCGCCTGAAAACGCTCGCTGGACTCGGCGCTCGATACCTCGCGCCACGCCAGGCTTGTTGGGGCCCTGCGGTTGCCTATCGAAACATCCAGAAATCGCCAACTGGTCCAGCCGGTTCTCTTTTGGGCGGCCCCAGCACGTCGCCCAGACCTGGGTTGCCCGACTGCGCGATCGCGCAGACTTTGGTCTGCAAGGTCTCGGTTTTCTTGTGGCCAGCCTTGAGCAGATCCGCGACGTCAGGCGGAATTCTGCAATCGGTCGAATGAGCTTCGACATATTCGATCATCTTGAGCTCGGCCTGAGAGAAACTGCGAATGAGTTCACAGGCGTCTTTCGGCGTTGCGCGGCGCTCGGCGGCGGCCTTGATCAGCCGGCCGCGCCGCTCTGCCTCTGCGCGCAAGGGAAAAAATCCGTTGCAGACATCCGAAGCGCCGTCAGCAACCGCTGGCGCGCTGTCGCCCCGCGGAGGGGGGGCGGTCTGCCCCGGCAGCGGGGCTGCAAATGCGCCCTGCGCGAAGGCGTGGCCAACGATCGGGGTCATCGCGGCTACGACGAGGCGTAAAATCAGGTGTCGTGCTGTCCGTGTGATCACGATCCGCGCTCCGTCCGCATTCACCTCGAAAGCTCCAGCCATTTGGCGCTATCCCGATCGGTTTGTAAAGGCGCTGAGCAGACGACAGCTTTCCACACCCGGGGAGGTCTCAGGAGGCCAGCCCGTAGCAGCACCGATAGCGGATTCGGTCCAGCACTGTCCCCGAATCCTGAGTACTCTCCGAGCTCGGAGCCCTCAGCCGTTCAAATGTTAAATGCAATTACTCATAGTTCTTTCCAGCGATCAGGAAGTCAGCGAAGCGACGCCAGAGATTGTTTGCGGCGAGACCCTGATCGACTCCGAAGTCGGTAGCTTCTGCCCAAGCTGCTGCAGCTTCGAGATAGGTTTCGATTCTGATATTCTCCCAACCACCTGCATCGGGCCCCCAGGGTGAACTCGGCTCCGCCTTCTCGCGCTTCACAGCAGATTCGCGGTCGGCCACCAGAGCGTGAACAAACCCCAGCAGTGAGCTGGCGTCTGTCACCGCTTCCAATTTTATCCTCAGTTGTTCGTCTGTGCTAGATCCCGACAAATCACCACCCGCATATTCGAGTTCGGCCACGTTGCGTTTGCACGTTATTCCTGGTCAGCAAAAGACTTGGCTCAATACGAAAAGCCGCCGGACGATGTCCGGCGGCTTGCTATCGAGAGGGCAGATGCGGTGAAAATTGTGCCGCGCCTTGTCTTGTTCGGCTCCCGCCTTACTCCGCCGCTTCCTTGCGCGGCGGATCGAGCGCGCCGGAGTCGTGGATCTCGGCGACCTGGTGGTCGCTGAAGCCGAGGACCTGGCGGAGGATTTCGTCGGTGTGCTCGCCGAGCAGGGGAGAGCGCGTCACATCCGCCGGGCTGTCCGACAGCTTGATCGGGTTGCCGACCGAGAGGTACTTGCCGCGGGTCGGGTGGTCGACCTCGACCAGGGTGCCGGTCTTGCGCAGCGACTCGTCCTCGGCGATCTCCTTCATCGAGAGAATGGGACCGCAGGGGATGTCGAACTCGTTCAGGATGTCCATGGCCTCGAACTTGGTCTTGGTCATGGTCCACTGCTCGATGCGGCCGAAAATCTCGTTCAGGCGCGGCAGGCGGGCGGCGGGTTTGGCGTAGTTCGGGTCGGTCTTCCAGGTCGGCTCGCCGATGACGTCGCAGATCTTCTCCCAGACCGGGGCCTGGGTGATGAAGTAGATGTAGGCGTTCGGGTCGGTCTCCCAGCCCTTGCACTTCAGGATGCGGCCCGGCTGGCCGCCGCCGGAATCGTTGCCGGCGCGCGGCACGGCGTCGCCGAACGGCACGCCCTCGCCGAACTGGCTGTATTCCTTCAGCGGACCGTGGTCGAGGCGCTGCTGGTCGCGCAGCTTGACGCGGCAGAGGTTGAGCACGCCGTCCTGCATCGCGGCCGTGACGCGCTGGCCACGGCCGGTGTGGGTGCGCTGATAGAGCGCGGTGACGATGCCGAGCGCCAGATGCAGGCCGGTGCCGGAATCGCCGATCTGCGCGCCGGTGACCAGCGGCAGGCCGTCACGGAAGCCGGTGGTCGAGGCCGCGCCGCCGGTGCACTGGGCGACGTTCTCGTAGACCTTGCAGTCCTCGTAGGGGCCGGGGCCAAAGCCCTTGATCGAGGCGACGATCATTTTCGGGTTGATCGACTGGATCTTCTCCCAGGGAAAGCCCATGCGGTCGAGCACGCCGGGGCCGAAATTCTCGACCAGCACGTCGCACTTCTTGATCAGCTCGGTCAGGACTTCCTTGCCCTTCGGGTTCTTGGTGTCGAGCGTGATCGACCGCTTGTTGTGGTTCAGCATCGTGAAATAGAGGCTGTCCACGTTCGGAATGTCCTGCAGCTGGCCGCGGGTGATGTCACCCACGCCCGGACGCTCGACCTTGATCACGTCGGCGCCGAACCAGGCCAGCAGCTGGGTGCAGGTCGGTCCGGACTGGACGTGGGTGAAGTCGAGAATGCGAACGCCCTCGAGCGCCTTGGTCATGTTGTTCCTCTCCGTATCGAATGGTCATCCCGCATCACGCGGGCAGGTGATGTGGGGTGGCCTTACTTCTTCTTCGTCAGCACGCTCTGCGGATTGAGGTTGCCGATACGGCCGCTTTCCGAGCCCGCCGCGGGATCGATCACGGCGTTGATCAGGGTCGGCTTGCCGGAATCCATCGCCTCGTTGACGGCGCGCTTCAGCTCGTCCGGCGAGGTCGCGTTGACGCCGACGCCGCCGAAGGCCTCCATCATCTTGTCGTAGCGCGCGCCCTTGACGAACACGGTGGTCGCCGGATCGGAGCCCGCCGAATTTTGGTCGGTGCCGCGATAGATGCCGTCATTGTTGAAGATGACGACGCAGATCGGCAGATTGTAGCGGCAGATGGTCTCGACTTCCATGCCGGAGAAGCCGAAGGCTGAGTCGCCCTCGATCGCCAGCACCGGCTTACCGGTCTCGACGGCGGCTGCGATCGCCGAGCCCATGCCGATGCCCATCACGCCCCAGGTGCCGACGTCGAGCCGCTTGCGCGGCTGGTACATGTCGATCACGCCGCGGGCGAGGTCGAGCGTGTTGGCGCCCTCGTTGACCAGGATCGCGTCGGGGCGCTCCTTGATGATGGTGCGGAGCACGCCGAGCGCACCGTGATAGTCCATCGGCGAGTTGTTGTTCATCAGCCGCGGCGCCATCTTGGCGACGTTGTCCTCACGCTTCTTCTGCACCGCGCTCAGCCATTCAACCGGCGCCTTCTGCCAGCTGCTGCCCATCGCGTCGGAAAAGGCCGTGACGACCGAGCCGATGTCGCCGACCACGGGGGCCGCGATCTCGACGTTGGAGTCCATCTCCTTCGGCTCGATGTCGACCTGGATGAACTTCTTAGGTTGATCGCCCCAGCTCTTGCCCTTGCCGTGCGACAGCAGCCAGTTGAGGCGGGCGCCGATCAGCATGACGACGTCGGAATCCTTCAGCACTGTCGAGCGCGCCGCGCCGGCGCATTGCGGATGCAAATCGGGCAGCAGGCCCTTGGCCATGCTCATCGGCAGGAACGGCACGCCGCTCTTCTCGACGAAATTCTTGATGGCCTCGTCGGCCTGCGCGTAGGCCGCGCCCTTGCCGAGGATGATCAGCGGACGCTTGGCGCTCTTCAGAACGTCCAGCGCGCGCTTGACGGAGTCGGGGGAGGGGATCTGCGCCGGCGCCGGATCGATCACCTTCACCAGCGAAGCGCTACCTGCCTGCGCGTTCATCACCTGGCCGAACAGTTTGGCCGGCAGATCGAGATAGACGCCGCCGGGACGGCCCGACACCGCGGCGCGGATCGCGCGGGCGAAGCCGATGCCGATGTCCTGGGCGTGCAGCACGCGGAACGCCGCCTTGCACAGCGGCTTGGCGATCGCGAGCTGATCCATCTCCTCGTAGTCGCCCTGCTGCAGGTCGACGATCTCGCGCTCCGAGGAGCCGGAGATCAGGATCATCGGGAAGCAGTTGGTCGTGGCATGCGCCAGCGCCGTGAGGCCGTTGAGGAAGCCCGGCGCCGACACCGTGAGGCAGACGCCCGGCTTCTTGGTCAGGAAGCCGGCGATCGCGGCGGCGTAGCCGGCGTTCTGCTCGTGGCGGAAGGAGAGCACGCGGATGCCTTCAGCCTGCGCCATGCGGCCGAGGTCGGTGATCGGAATCCCCGGAACGTTGTAGATCGTGTCGATCCCGTTCAGCTTCATCGCGTCGATGACGAGATGGAAGCCGTCCGTCAGTTCCTCGTGGGTGTCCGCCTCGGTCTTCATGGCTGTCTGCGGCATGCGCCTCTCCCTGGTCGTCTATGAAGGCGCATTCCGCGTCTTCTGTTTGAAGTTAGCTGAATAGTTCCTGGCCGTGCGTCTCGACATAGGTCGCGAGGCCCAGCGTGTGATCACGGGCGCGCTTCTCGGCGAGCTCGGTGTTGCGTTCCTCCAGCGCCTCGATGATCGCGAGATGCTCGGGCAGGGACGCCGCGATGCGGTCGGTGCGGCCGATCGTGAGCTGGCGATAGCCGCGCACATGGAGCAGAATGTCGTTGGTCATGTCGACCAGCACCGGCGACTCCGACAGCGAGATCAGCGCCTGATGAAACGCGATGTTCGCCTTGGAATACTCCTCGATGTGCTCCTGCGGCGGACGGTCCTTGCCGAAATCCTTGAAGTAGTCGCGCAGCGCCGTGATGTCCTTCTTGCGCGCGATCGTGGTGATGAGCCGCGCGGCCATGCTCTCCAGCGCCGCCCAGGCGCGGATCATGTCGACGATCTCGCTCTTGGTCCGGCGCACCACGACGATGCCCCGGCGCGGCACGGTTTTCACGAAGCCGTCCTGCTCGAGCATCGCGATCGCTTCGCGGATCGGCGTGCGGCTGACACCGAGGCGTTCGGAAAGCGCGCGCTCGTCGAGCATGACAGGCTCGGGCGAGGCGTAGATGTCCATCTTCAGAATCGCTTCTTTCAAGGCCTCATAGGCCTTATTCTTGAAGCTCGTCTCCGGGGCGATGCGAGCGATCGCGATGTCAGCCTCGGCCATGATGGGCAATGCCTTGTTCGTTTTCTCTGTCGACACGACCGATCTCCTCTCCTTGGGAGATCACTGTGTACAGCATTTTGCGTCCAATATTTTTGGCATACCAGATGCCAGACTGTCAAGATGACCGATTTTTCCGCGTTTCCACATCTTCGATGCGCTTGACAAAGTTTGCTTCTGGCATACCAAATGCCATAAACCACGAGCAATCCCCCAGGAGGAAGCCCCAATGTCTGACGCCATCCCGAACGCCAAGGCCACGATCCGAGACGTGCTCGATCGTGTGAAGGCGGACAAACGCACCGCCCTCACTGCTCCCGAAGGCAAGATCGTCTGCGACGCCTACGGGATTCCGGTGCCGAAGGAGGGATTGGCCAAGTCGGCGGCCGAGGCGGCGAAGCTCGCCGGCGACATGGGTTTTCCGGTGGTGATGAAGATCGTCTCGCCGGACATCCTGCACAAGACCGAAGCGGGCGGCGTCATCGTCGGCGTCAAGACGGCTGATGATGCGCAGAAGGCTTACGACACCATTCTCGCGAATGCGAAGAAGTACAAGGCCGACGCCAAGATCGAAGGCATCCAGGTGCAGCAGATGCTGACCGGCGGTACCGAGGTGATCGTCGGCTCGATCACCGACGGCTCGTTCGGCAAGCTGGTCGCCTTCGGCCTCGGCGGCGTGCTCGTCGAGGTGCTGAAGGATGTGACATTCCGTCTCGCCCCCGCGACCAAGGACGACGCCCTGTCGATGCTCGACGGCATCCAGGCGCACGAAATGTTGAAGGGCGTGCGCGGCGGCGATGCCGTCAGCCGCGAGGCGCTGGCGGACGTCATCGTCAAGGTCTCGAAGCTGGTCAGCGATTTCCCCGAGATTGTCGAGCTCGACCTCAACCCGGTGTTCGCGACGAAGAATGGCGCGATCGCCGCCGACGTCCGCATCGTCGTCGATTTCGACTACAAGCCCCGTCCGGCGCCGCGCTCGAACGAGGAAATCGTCACCGCGATGAACCGCATCATGAAGCCCCAGGCGGTCGCCGTGATCGGCGCCTCCGCCGAGGACGGCAAGATCGGCAACTCCGTGATGAAGAACCTGATCAACGGCGGCTACAAGGGCCAGATCTACCCGATCCACCCGAAGGCTTCCGAGATCCTCGGCTACAAGGCCTATAAGAGCGTCAAGGACGTGCCGGGCGTGATCGACACCGCGGTGTTCGCGATCCCCGCGAAGTTCGTCGCCGGCGCGCTGACCGAATGCGGCGAGAAGCAGATCCCCGGCGCGGTGCTGATCCCCTCGGGCTTCGCCGAAGCCAACGAGCCGGAGCTGCAGGCCGAGATCGTCGAGATCGGCAAGAAGTACAATGTCCGCCTGATGGGGCCGAACATCTACGGCTTCTACTACACGCCGGCCAATCTCTGCGCGACCTTCTGCACCGCCTATGACGTCAAGGGCCACGCGGCGCTGTCGTCGCAGTCGGGCGGCATCGGCATGGCGATCATCGGCTTCTCGCGTTCGGCCAAGATGGGCGTGTCGGCGATCGTCGGCCTCGGCAACAAGTCTGACATCGACGAGGACGATCTGCTCGCCTTCTTCGAGCAGGACCCGAATACGAACCTGATCGCGCAGCACTGCGAGGACCTCAAGGACGGCCGCGCCTTCGCTGAAGCCGCCAAGCGCGTCTCCAAGAAGAAGCCGGTCATCGTGCTCAAGGCCGGCCGCACGTCGGCCGGCGCCAAGGCCGCCTCGTCGCATACCGGCGCGCTCGCCGGCAACGACAAGATCTATGAGGACGTGCTGAAGCAGTCCGGCGTCATCCGCGCCCGGAGCTTGCGCCAGCTGCTCGAGTTCGCCCGCGGCGTGCCGGTGCTGCCGACGCCGAAGGGTGAGAACGTCCTCATCATCACCGGCGCCGGCGGTTCGGGCGTGCTGCTGTCCGACGCGGTGGTCGACAACGGCCTGTCGCTGATGACGATGCCGCCGGATCTCGATGCCGCCTTCCGCAAGTTCATCCCGCCGTTCGGTGCCGCCGGCAACCCGGTCGACATCACCGGCGGTGAGCCGCCGATCACCTATGTGAATACGGTCAAGCTCGGCCTGTCGGACGAGCGCATCCATGCGCTGATCCTCGGCTATTGGCACACGATCGTGACCCCGCCGATGGTGTTCGCGCGCAACATGGTCGAGGTGAAGAAGGAGATGGAGGCCAAGGGCTTCGTGAAGCCGATGGTCGCCTCGCTCGCCGGCGACGTCGAGGTCGAGGAAGCCGCCGAATATCTCTACCAGAACGGCATCCCGGCCTACGCCTATTCGACCGAGCTCCCGGTCGAGGTGCTCGGCGCCAAGTACAAGTGGGCGCGCGGCGCGGGCCTGCTCTAAGTCATACTTATGCGAATGCCGCTCCGGCCGCTGGCCGGGGCGGCACTTTCTTCTGTGCGTGACGAAGCAAGATCCGTCCGTCCTGCAACGACGCCGCCTTTAACGGCCGCGCAGAGAGGCGCCACGTGATCCGTCGCAAGACGATCGAGCCACGCAGCGATGCCGCGGCCGAGCCCCGCGACGGCGGCGTGCAATCCGTCGGCCGCGCGCTGCAGATCCTGGAAATTCTGGCCGAGGACGACGAGGGCTATCGCCTCAGCGATCTCGCCATCCGCGCCGGGCTCTCCACCTCCACCGTGCATCGCCTGCTGACGACCCTGGAAAAGCGCCGCTTCGTCCAGTTCGACCGCATGGAATCGAAATGGCACGTCGGCGCGCAGAGCTTCGCCGTCGGCGCGACCTTCACCCGCCGGCGTAATTTCGTCACGCTGGCGATTCCCTATCTGAGGAGGCTACGCGACCAGTCGCGCGAGACCGCCAATCTCGCCGTCGTCGACGATGAATCGCTGATGGTGCTGCTGCGGCTCGACAGCCGCGAGATCATGCGTTCGCTGACCAAGGTCGGCGGCCGCCTGCCGATGGTCGCCTCCGGCATGGGCAAGGCGGTGCTCGCGACCTATTCCGACGACGACGTCAACGCCATCATCCACCGCCAGGGCATGCCGCGCCTGACCGAAAAGTCCATCATCCGCGCCAGCGACCTGTTCCGCGAGCTCGAAACCATCCGCCGCCAGGGCTACGCAGTCGACGACGAGGAAGCCCGCCTCGGCCTGCGCTGCATCGCCGCCGTCGTCCACGATTCCTGCCGCGAGCCGCTCGCCGCGATCTCGGTGTCGGGTTTGGCGAGCCGGCTGACGGAGGAGCGGGTGCCGGTTGTGGGGGCCATGGTGCGGGACATCGCGGCGGAGCTCACCGCGGCGCTGGGAGGGGTGGGGCCGGCCAGCGGCAATGGGGTTCGACAGACTGACTGACGACGACCCAGGACGTGGTGGCTAGTCTGGGCGATGATTTGCGCGACTGAAATGGCAGCTTGCGCAGTCCAGCCCTGTTACCGATATGAGGAGCGGGCGTCGTAGGGAGACGATCATTGATGTCCGACATCGTAACGCGGTTGCGCAGCCTCGCAAATGACATGACGGACTGGGATGGCTCCATCATGACCAATTGGGACAGATGGCGCGCGGAGTTTGCAAATGGGAACAAGGCATCGTGGCCGCGCGATGCATTCCAGGGCTTCTTGACTGACTACGCGGAAGCCATGACAGCCGCGGCTGACGAAATTGAGCGGCTGAGAACGGCAAACAGAACGCCTCGGGTCTTGCCGTAGGGTGGGCAAAGCAGCCGCCGCAGGCGGCAGCGTGCCCACCATCCATCGACGAACTCAGCGGCCGACGGTGGGCACGGCGCCACGACGATATCGTGTCAGGAGGCGCACGCGCGCGCCTTTGCCCACCCACCGAATCGTTCTGCTCGGTTACGTGCGCGGTCACCTGAATGCATCGAAACCAGAATCTGGCGAGGTCCTCGAACATGACGTCGATCAAGGATCTCGAGCCATGCCGCTATTTTCCCGTCGCATGTGATGCGCTCGTCACGGTGGGATGGCTCGGGACCGACACCGCATTCGACACCGGGGCGGTCAGCGGCCCGTTCGTGAACAGGCTGAAGGAGCTCTGCTCGGAGCCCTGGCAGCCGTTCGCGAGTGCCGGCGTCCATGCCTGTGAGCTGTGCCAGTTCGATGGCCCGACGAGATCGGCGAATGTCTTCGTGCCCCATCGGGGCAGGATCTACGTGGCGCCCGTCCTGATCGTCCATTACGTCGCGGCGCACTGGTACCGTCCGCCGGACGTGTTCATCGATGCCGTCCTGGCATGCCCGCCGATCCGCAGCATGGCCTACAAGACGGCACTGCTCGACAATGGCGGCCGCAATCTGGTGTCACCACCGAAGGCGCCTTGACGCCCGCCGCAGTCTGGGCAAAGCGGCCGCCGCAGGCGGAAGCGTGCCAACCGCCCCATCGCATCGTCGTCGAAATGCGCTCAGTTGACGGCAGTGCCGCTGGCGTCGACAATCCCGTTCGAGGCGAGTGGCCGAGCCAGCACAACCGCGCTGCCGCCACGGAGTCATGCCAATGTCCATCAGCGACGCTGAGATCTTCGATCGATGGCTCAACAAGGCCGGCGAGTACGGCGGGATCGTCCCGCCTCGCGTCGCATCGAAACTGATGGCGGGGGGACGGCTCGTGATGAGGTCTCTTCCAACCGAAACCTGCACGCGGACGATCGTCCGGCGAATGGCTCCCGAGAAGGCGCTCGCGTTAGGGACAGCCGCGCTTGCGAAGCTCGGCAAGCTGATGCCCGAGGACGACATCGCGCCACCCCGGCGTATCCTCAAGGCGGTCATCGGCGCTGGCTTCTTGAACATGAACCCTGCAATCGTGCGGCTCGAAATCGTCGATCGCGAGTCCGGCGAATGCGAGTTCAGGATCAGCACGCTGGCGAAAGAGGGCTTCGTCCTCAAGCAGAACACCGCGCCGAAGGCGCTTGAGCGCGTCACCGCGGAGCTGCGGACACTGATCGGCCTCTATCCATAGGCCGAACGACCGGATCCCAGTCGCGATGAGTGCCGTACAACGATCGAGGCGAGCAGGCTAGAACGCCCGCGTCGCAAGCATCGTCTTGATCACGACGGCGTAGGCCGCAAACGTCAGGACATAGGCGACCGCCAGCGCGACGCCGCCGCGGAGCGAGAGTGGCTTCAGCTGGATCGCTTGATGTCCGGTCAGATAGCGCTGCAGCGCGAACAGCAGGAACGGGATGCCGATCAGCCAGGAGTGGAAATGCAGCGCCAGGACGAGGCCGGCCACGACGCCGATCCAGCCGGCGAGCAGGGCGGCCTTGCGGCTGGCCGAGCCGATCAGCGCGTTGAGAACGAGGCCGCCGTCGAGCGGATAGATCGGCAGCAGGTTGGCCGCGTTGATCACCGCGAACATCTCCATCGCCAGGCGCGGGTCGGATTTGCCGGCCGGCATGATCGCGAATAGCGCGAGCGTCGGGATCAGGCTCATCGCCGGCCCCATCAGCGCGATGAAGCCGAGCCGGCCTTCGCTGCCATAGGCGGTCTTCGGCACGATGGCGCCGCCGAAGAAGGGGACGAGGTAGACGGCGTGGATGCCTACGCCGGCCATCAGCATCGCTGCGGCGTGACCCGCCTCGTGGATGGCGAGGACGATCGCCAGCAGCACCGCCTCCTTCAGGCTGAACATGTACCAGAAGCTGGCCAGCGCCAGCGCCGAGAGCACCAGACCATGATTGGCGAGGTCGGCGAGACGGCTGTGCGTGCCGGCCTCCCGCTCGCATTCGGCCTTGATCAGTTGCGTCAGCCTGCGCACGCTGAGCGGATAGATGATGCGGTCGCGAAAGCTGCGGATCGTCAGCTCGTTGAAAATGGTCAGCAGCGTCCCTTGCGCGGTGGCGGTGATGCTCACGCCCGCCTGCGCATCACGTCCGCCCTCCGGCGGCACGCTCAGCTCATGCGCCACGTTCTGGGACCGGATGATCCCGTTGGCATCGTCGCGCTCGATCTCGCGGTAGACGCCTTGTGTTCGCGGCTGTCCGCTCACGGCGACGCGGCCGAGCCAGAGGTCGGGGCTTCCGGGCAGGGGTTCGCGGGTGATCTCGAGCACCGGTGGCCCGTTCAGCACCATCCGCTCGGCGACGTTGAAGCGCCACACCGCGTCGCGAGGGGCGTTGATCAGGATCTGGGCCTCGTAGCGCTGCCGTTTGCGGCCCCTGACGGCATCGACCATCGCCTGCATGACGCAGATGACAAGACGCAGCAACTCGATCGGCACAGCCAGCAACCTGAGCATGGGATCCTTCACAGGTGACGTATTCGTGATCTCTCGCCCCTAGGGTGCGCAGCCGATGTCGTCAAGGTCAGGGACGGTGAAGGAGCCCCCACTGCCCAAGGCGTAATCAAATCCGCCGCCCTATTTGGGCTTGCCGTCGCCTGCATCGCGCGCAACGATCGTGGCGGATCACCTGAACACGTCCAGCGAGTTGTGCCATGTCCAAACTCACCCGCTTCTCGGTCGCTCCTCTGCACAGCATGACGCGGCGGCTCGCCGATGTCGCGTCGGGCCGCGTCGCGCCCGATCTCGTCATCACCGGGGCGCGGGTGCTGTCGACCTATTCGGAACGTATTCTTCCGAGCCGCGAGCTCTGGATCTCCGGCGGACGCGTGGCCGCGGTGAAGCCGGCGGGCGCGCACAAGGCGCTCGCGAGCGGCTTCGCGATCTACGACGCCGCAGGCGGCATTATCGCGCCGGGTCTCGTAGATCCACACATCCATATCGAATCCTCGATGGTGACCGCCTGCGCCTATGCGGAAGCCGCACTGCTCAACGGCACCACGACGATCTTTTGCGACAGCCACGAGATCGGCAATGTGATGGATGTCGCCGGCGTCGAGGCGATGCTGGAGGATGCGCGGCAGGCGCCGCTGTCGATCTTCCTCACCGTGCCCTCGACGGTGCCGGCGACATCGGCGGCGCTGGAGACCGCCGGCGGCGATCTCACGCCGGACAAGATCGCCGGCCTGTTCGATCGCTGGCCGGAGGCGGTGGCGCTCGGCGAGAAGATGGATTTCGTGCCGGTCTGCATGGGCGACGAGCGCAGCCACGCCATTCTCGCAGCCGCGCTGCAACGCGGGCGGCCGGTGTCGGGCCATGTCTATGGCCGCGAGTTCGTCGCGGCCTATGCCGCGAGCGGCGTCACCGACACCCATGAGGCGATCGACCGCGACATCGCCGACGATCTGCTCGATGCCGGCGTCTGGATCTTCCTGCGCGGCGGGCCGCCGACCACGCCGTGGCACAGCCTGCCGCAGGCGATCCGCACCATCACCGAGTTCGGCGCCTCGCACAAGCGCACCGCGGTCTGCACCGACGATCGCGACGCCGACGATCTCATGCTGTTCGGCTTGGACTGGGTGGTGCGCGAGGCCGTCAAGGCCGGGATGTCGCCGGAGCAGGCGTGGTCGATGGGCTCGCTGCACGGCGCGACGCGCTTTGCGATGGACGGCGAGATCGGCGGCCTCGGCGGCGGCCGCCGCGCCGATCTGGTGCTGCTCGACGATGGCCTCAAGCCGCAATCGACCTGGTATGGCGGCGAGCTCGTCGTCGACAAGGGGAAAATCACCTCACGGCTCGATCAGGCCTTGTCGCAGCGCTATCAGTATCCGACGGCAGCTTACGCCACGGTGAAGTTGCCGGCGCAGATGAAGCTCACGCCGGCGCTGCCGGCCAAAGCTTGCACCGTCAACGCGATCAAGACCGCGCTACCGGGCATCACGCTGATCCATGAGAAGGTCGCGATCGAGCCGGCCAATGACTGGGAGACGCTGTTCGCGCGCCACGGCCTGTGCTTCGTCGCCGTGATCGAGCGCCACGGCAAATCGGCCGGCAATGTCGCGCACGGGCTGTTGAAGGATTTCGGCCTCAAGCGCGGCGCCGTCGCCTCCAGCGTCGGCCATGACAGCCACAACATCATCGTCGCCGGCACCAACGAGGCTGACATGCAGGCGGCCATCGCCGCGATCGGCGCGCAGCAGGGCGGCGTCTGCGTCGTCGCCGACGGGAAGGTGAGGGCGATGGTTCCATTGCCGATCGCCGGCCTGCTGTCGGACAAGCGCGTCACGGAGGTCGCCGATGAGGTGAAGCTCTTGAAGACAGAATGGGCCGAGGCCGGCTGCACCATTCCCTACATGGGCTTCAATCTGATTCCCCTATCGGTCATTCCGGAAATTCGCATCACCGACAAGGGACTCGTGCTGGTGCCGCAGATGGAGCTGGCGCCGCTGTTCGAATAGCATGATCGCGCCGCCAAGCTGTTAGGACATGTCAGCTCGCTTTCGTCCTAACTAACTGAGGCTGCCGCTGTTTTGCCGGACGTGCCGCATCGTGGGAAAAATCGACGACTGAATTGAGATGACCGCCCGCAGCAGCGATCCTCGCGCATCAACCAAACGGGAGACGCGAGATGGCGAAGATGCGGGCGATCGATGCTGCGGTGCGGATCTTGGAGAAGGAGGGCGTCACCTGCGCCTTCGGCGTTCCCGGAGCGGCCATCAACCCGCTCTATTCCGCGCTGCAACGGCGCGGCTCGATCCGCCACATTCTCGCCCGCCATGTCGAGGGCGCCTCGCACATGGCCGAGGGCTACACCCGCGCCAAGGCCGGCAATATCGGCGTGTGCATCGGCACATCAGGCCCGGCCGGTACCGACATGATCACCGGGCTCTATTCGGCGATCGCGGACTCCATTCCGATCCTCTGCATCACCGGCCAGGCGCCGCGCGCGCGGCTCTACAAGGAGGACTTCCAGGCCGTCGACATCGAGCAGATCGCCAAGCCCGTGACCAAATGGGCGGTGACGGTGCGCGAGCCCGGCCTCGTGCCGCGGGTATTCAGCCAGGCCTTCCACATCATGCGCTCGGGCCGCCCGGGCCCGGTGCTGATCGACCTGCCGCTCGACGTCCAGCTCGCCGAGATCGAGTTCGACGACGAGACCTATGCGCCGCTGCCGGTCTACAAGCCCGCGGCGAGCCGCAAGCAGGTCGAGAAGGCGATGGAGATGCTCAACGCCGCGGAGCGTCCGCTGATCGTCGCCGGCGGCGGCATCATCAACGCCGATGCCAGCGATCTGCTCGTCACCTTCGCCGAGATCGTCAACGTGCCGGTCGTGCCGACGCTGATGGGGTGGGGCGCCATTCCCGACGATCACGTGCTGATGGCCGGCATGGTCGGCCTGCAGACCAGCCATCGCTACGGCAACGCCAACTTCCTGGAGTCCGACTTCGTGCTCGGCATCGGCAATCGCTGGGCCAACCGCCACACCGGCTCGCTCGAGACCTACACCAAGGGCCGCAGCTTCGTGCATGTCGATATCGAGCCGACCCAGATCGGCCGCGTCTTCAATCCCGAGCTCGGCATCGTGTCCGATGCCAAGGCGGCGCTGGAGCTGCTCATCAGTGTCGCGCGCGAATGGCGCAAGGCGGGCCGGCTGCGCGAGCGGCAGGCGTGGCCGGCGGCGTGCCAGGACCGCAAGCGCACGATGCTCCGGCGCAGCGATTTCGACCAGGTGCCGATCAAGCCGCAGCGCGTCTATCACGAGATGAACAAGGCGTTCGGCCGCGACACCTGCTATGTCAGCGTCATCGGCCTGTCGCAGATCGGCGGCGCGCAATTCCTCCGCGTCAACCATCCGCGCCACTGGATCAATGCGGGGCAGGCCGGCCCGCTCGGCTGGACCCTGCCGGCTGCGCTCGGCGTCCGCGCCGCCGATCCCAAGCGCGAGATCGTCGCGCTGTCCGGCGACTACGACTTCCAGTTCCTGATCGAGGAGCTCGCGGTCGGCGCCCAGTTCAATCTGCCCTACATCCACGTCGTCGTGAACAACGCCTATCTCGGCCTGATCCGCCAGGCGCAGCGCGGCTTCTCGATGGACTATCAGGTGCAGCTGTCGTTCGAGAACATCAACGCGCCGGAGGTCGGCGGCTACGGCGTCGACCACGTCGCGGTCGCGCAGGGCCTCGGCTGCAAGGCGATCCGCGTCACCGATCCGCGCGACGCGCAGGCGGCGTTCGCCACCGCGCGCGAATGGATGGCGGAGTACCAGGTGCCGGTCGTCGTCGAGTTCGTTCTGGAGCGCGTCACCAACATCGCGATGGGGACGGAGATCGACAACGTCGTCGAGTTCGAGGAGGTGCTCGATCTGCCGGTGGACGAGACGCCGGCCGAGCCGCAACGCACGCTGCAGCCGGCCTGATCGCATCCGCCGCTCTCATCCGAGGATCATCACATGCCGCGCTTTGCCGCCAACCTCACGATGCTGTTCAACGAGCTGCCGTTCATCGAGCGCTTCGCCGCCGCCAAGGCGGCCGGCTTCAGCGGTGTCGAATATCTGTTTCCCTACGAGTTCGACAAGGCCGAGCTGCGCGAGCAGCTCGCCCGCCACGGCCTGACCCAGGTGCTGCACAATCTGCCCGCCGGCAACTGGGCCGCCGGCGAGCGCGGCATCGCCATCCTGCCGGACCGCGTCGACGACTTCCGCGACGGCGTCCGCCGCGGCATCGAATACGCCCGGGCGCTGGACTGCCGCCAGCTCAACTGCCTCGTCGGCATCGCGCCCGATGATGCCGATCCGCGCGAGCTCAACCAGACGCTGGTGCGCAACCTCCGCTTTGCCGCCACCGCGCTGAAGGCGCAGGGCATCAAGCTGCTGATCGAGCCGATCAACACGCTCGACATGCCCGGCTTCTTCTTGAGCCGCACCGCCCAGGCGCTGCAACTGATCTCGGAGGTCGAGTCCGACAATCTGTTCGTGCAATACGACATCTACCACATGCAGATCATGGAGGGCGATCTCGCCCGCACCCTGCAGAAGCACCTCGTCCGCATCGCCCATATCCAGCTCGCCGACAATCCCGGCCGCCACGAGCCCGGCACCGGCGAGATCAACTACGCGTATCTGTTCCGCCACCTCGACGCCATCGGCTATGCCGGCTGGGTGGGCTGCGAGTACAAGCCGTTGATGACCACGGAGGAGGGGCTGACGTGGCTGACGGACCGCTCACTCGCCCCGGCATGCTGAGCCTCGCACGGATCACCCTCCAAGGCATTCTCGAAAGCCGCAGCAAACACGCAGCCCCGCGGCTCCCGCCAGCCAGCTTGCAGCCGCCTTGACCGGCTCCGCGACACCGGCCTGCTATTTTCGTGTGAACTGCCACTGCTGGATTGGGAATGGCTTCGCAGCGGCCATACCGTCTATTGTGAGAACGAGCGCTCGCGCTCCGCACGCGCCATCTGACGCGGAAAGCGTGAACCGTACGCTGGGCTGAGCGTACCTCTCCACCATCAAGGCCTCCCACATATGGGGGAACGGTGCATACTGGAATTGGATTCGATCAAGGCTGACATCGTGACCGACCACGCGAATCCTGGCCTTCTTGAAGTCTGATCTGAACGGGGCCACAAAGATCGCGCCTCCTTGAAGAGTCATCCGTTGAACTGGCTGGAATGCAACGGACCCCACTTCCATTTTCGGCTCTGGTGGGAGCGGATCTGCCTCGACCTCCCATTTGCTGTCGGATTTCGTCAGGTTGGCGTAAAGTTGAGGCGCAGGACACGTTGGCTCGCCCGCCTGGGCGGCTTCGTTGGAGAGACCACCCAGAGCAAGCATGATGCCAAGCTGTATGTGACCCATGGCACGTAAGCTCATTTTTGCCTCCTGAACGAGGTTGTCTGCCGCCAGTTTGTGAAGCCGACTTTCACGAGCATGGCTCGGTCCCTGAAGTTCAGCATTGCGCCTGCACATTGTTCTAGAACCCACGGATTGGTAGTCTTGTCTGGATGACGACCGCATAGGCCGCGAATGTTGCGATGTAGGCGGCCACGAGCGCAAGGACGAGCGAATGAATTCGATGAAGTATTCACAAAGAGTGATACTCCATGCACCGCCGTGGGATTCAGCAGCCCTTGCTGCATTCGTTGAGCATTGTATCCGGGACGGGGTTAAATTGGTCTGCGTGATCGGACCGGACTGCCGCAGAGCCGAAGACGTCATCGACGAACTGGTTGTCGGTCTTGGCGATGGTTCTGGCCGATTGCTGATGACGACATCACATCCCGGCGAGTCGATCGACGAGGTGCGATCCTTCGCGGAAGCTTTTGCTTTGGGTATCGACACGTCCGTGCCGGTGCAGACAGTCACGCTTTAGCTGCTCGGTGGACCGAACCTCACCGCCGATGGCATCCTATCCGAGCTGAAGCTCGACAATCCAAGTTGCAACTCACGAGGCGACGATGACAACCGATTTTGATCCTGCGAGGCTCGAGAGCGCCTGGGCGCGCTACAGGGCGAAGGCCACCGAGGCGCATGCTCCCTTCATCAGCTACTTCAACGAGGGCGCCACGACGGCCCAGATCGAGTCGGCCGAGCGAGAGGTCGGTTGCGGGTTTCCTCCGGACCTCCGCCGATTGTTGAGCCTCCACAATGGAAGCGGCGATCATCAGGTCCTGCCTGGATGGGAGCTGTTCTCGGCCGAGCGCATCGCTGAGGAGTGGAAGATCTGGGCCGACCTTTATCGCACGCAGTTCAAGCCCGAGAACTACAGCTGTGACCCGAGCGGGCCGATCAAGGGCGATGAATGGTGGCGCTTGCGCTGGATTCCGTTCTGCGGAGACGGCGGCGGTAACCATCTCTGCGTCGACATGGAGCCGGCCGAAGGCGGCAGCAGCGGCCAGGTCATCACGATGTGGCACGACGATGCCCGCCGCGACCTCATCGCGGGCTCACTGACCGAGTTCATCGAGATCATCGCCGACGACTTCGAGCGAGGCGCGCTGACCTGGGACGACGAGTGGGGCGGGGTGTACGAGTCCAATCAGGCGTGAACACAGATCGTGACATGCGTGCGTTCGGCGCCAGCCCGGCCTATCGCCGCGAGGCGAGGGTCGGACCGGATGACGACCATGATGGATCGGCGGCGCCGCTCTGCAGCGTCGCGCGGCGTTCGGCGACGGCATGGTTGAACAAGTCGAGAACCAGGCCGAATGCAGTCAGGTCCTCCTGTTCGACGGCGCCGTCGTCATAGCCTTTCAGGGTCTCGGCGATGATCCCGTCGATCTCCCGTTGCAAGGTCAGCAGATCCTGCTCGGACGCGGCATTGCGCACCTCCGACACTGCGGCCAGAATGCGGTTGCGGCCGCTGGTGTCGTCGTCCACTTCATCCCGGTTCAGATAGCGGCGCAGCCATTCGGCCGCCGAGCCGATGCCGGACAGAACGAGCAGAGCGAACCAGAAGTAGTCGCTGTACTTGTCCAGGAAGGTCCGTTCCGTGCCGTTGATCACCGCGGCGGCGCCGCGATGCACGGACGGCTCGGTCTCCTTCTCGGTGTCGGGCTTCATGATGTGCGAAGCGCCGGCGAGGCCTTGCGTGATCGTGTCGCGGACCGCGAACAGCTGCCGGAAGAACGCCGCCGCCTTGGCTTCGGACAGTTCCTTCTTGGCCAGGATCAAATGATTGACGCTGATCGTGTCGACCTTGTCCTCCGGCCAGGCCGGCTTCGCGCTGAAGACGCTGCCCGGGATTTCCTCCGCCTCGTAGCGCGGATGCTTCAGGGCAATGGCCTCTGACGCGTCGATCGGAAGAAAAGTGGGAGCGCCGCGAACCCGCGAGGTTGCGGTGATCGCATCCACCGTGATCTTGCTGTCGAGCGGACCGACCGCGAGATACGCGTCGATGGTGGGGTCCTGCGCCAGTTTCTCGATCTCGTCCGTCCCGAATTGAGCGGTGGCGACCTTGTCGGGTGTCACGCCGGAGCCCTCCAGAATGGCCTGGAGCACAGCCAGATTGGCTCCGGTCTTCCCGATGATGCCGACCTTGTGACCCGCCAGATGGGCGATATCCGCGATCTTGCCGCCGGCCTTTGACTTGGTGGCGTTGCCGCGACGCCCGGAGGCCGACCACAGCACGACATAGTTCTTGCGCAGGACGGCCAGCGTCTGCGCATCGGGCGGCATGCTGAGGTCGCCGCGGCCGACTGCCAGATCGGCTTTGTCGGCGGCCAGCAAAGCGAGGGATTCAGCCGCTCCCGCGGTCGTGATCGGCGCGAGCCGGACGGTCCTGCTTTCTTCGCTGAACGCGTCGGCCATCGCCTGGACCACCTTCTGGTCGTCGCTCCCTGCCGGTCCGACGGCGATCCGCAGAGTCTCGGGCTGCAGGACGTAGAACAGGCCGGCCGCAGCGGCGCCAAAGGCGAGAAATCCCAGGGCAAGCACGATCAGCAGCCGTCGTTGACGGCGATCGTGAGCACTCCTGACCACATCCGACGATGACATCAGCGAACCCTCGGCGAAAACGCGTGTTGGCTTCCAACGCGCTGGAACTTGGGCGAACCGGTGTCCGTCCGGAATGTTCCGCCGCGTTTCATCGAGTTCGGGATACAGGAGTCCTCTTCGATGGTCGCCGGTCCGAAAAAGAGACCCTCGACGAGAGTCCACCTCTCGGAATCACGGCAAGTGCCGGATCACCAGTGCGACAACGCCCATGAACAGAGCCACAACGAGGACCGCGCTGACCACGACCTTGTGCATTTTATCGCTCATGAAGTGAACGCCAATCCACCACACGAAAAACTCGGGTGTACATCACATATGGAGCCTAGAGGCGGCGGGGGGTGGCAAAGATGATCCGAGATCCCTTCGGATTGCGCAGGACTATTTAAACCCAAAGACGTTCCCTGCATATCCGGAGATCGTCCGCGGGAAGTCTTCTGCAATGACCAGCCGCTCCTCGGGACGGTCGGAGGCCGCCAGGGACACCTTCCCAATCGGGGCCAGGCAGCCATGTTCTCCATAGCCGGGGTCGTCACACTTGAACTTGCCGCCTGCGGTCGATGTCCACTGCGCCGGGTGCAGCGACCATGAATCGGGCTGGCCCGGTGCATGATGGCAGCTGAACATGATGATGCGGCCATCCGGCGCATAGTAGGTGCCCTGCGTGGGGCAGGCGTAGACGTGACCCTGCGCGTCGGTTGCCGTCTCGGCCGACATGAACGTATTGCCGATCAGCAAGGCCATGGCGCGGTCTCCGGTCACCGGCACTGTCGTGCCGTTGCCAGACCCGTGACCGGGCGTTTCGATCTCCCGCGCGAAATCCGCAGATTTCACCCTCATGAGCTCGCCTACGCCCTCGGGGCGTTCGATCAGCGGGGCGATCGTCGCATTTGCCTTGACCACGGCGTAGACGTTCGCGTTGAAGGTCAAGTAGCGGCCGATGACGCCAGTCCGTTTGTCGGGCCGAGGAGCCGCAAAAAGCCGAGGCGCACTATAAGACCTGTAGGTTGGATCGTCGCATCTCCAGGGAATCTCAAAACAGATCATTGGCCCGTCGACCGTCCAATGACTAATCCAGCAGTCGCTACCAACGCATTGATAGGCGGTGTGGCGATCCTTGAAGTAAAAGCTCATGTCGCTCACGGACGATCGAAGGTACGGCGCCGAATCCGACTTCCTGATCAAGACGGAGTTGCCGATCAGGAAGTTGATCGCATCGTCTCCGGAGAGCGCGACGTAGCCGCGCTTCAGCAAGTCCTTCGTCCTGTCCGGCAGATGCTGCACCTTCTTGCGCTGCTGCGCATGGGCGCTGGCTCCAACAGGTGGACATGCCGTCCCGAGAACGCCTGCTGTCATCGCGATCGCGAAACCTAAACGTCGGCAGGCTCGCTTCAGGGAGCCAGTCCAAGCCATCATCACCGTCAACCTCCGCGGGAATGCACGGTGTCTTAGTCTCATCGTCTGGTGAAGTCAGCCGACGCTCAGGGGATGGTTAACGATGCAAAAAGAGCCCCCGGTGCCCAGCGTACAGCCCGCTCGGACTGCCGATAACGGCGAAAGTGTAAAAACCTTGAGCATAAAAATTGCACTGTCACCGTTATGCCTGATAGCGCCACTCGCGGATGGTGCTGACGACGCGAGTTTCCATGCTCGCATGGTGCGGCGGATCACTGCCTCGTAAGAGCTCTATCAGTCGTATTGAAAAAATAAGTCGTGCGATTGGGGGTCAAAATTGAAGCGAACTGATCTGTCAATGGGGCTACAATTGTCAGCGACGACTCTGACCAATAGCTCAAAAGAAGCGGCCGGAGCGTTGTTCCCAAATATGTGAACATAATGGTTTGGCATCCAGGAGACACCAAGCCACAAAGTATGTGCTCCAGGCATCAAGTCGAGTGAAGCCAGATTCAGGTAAAAAAAGGCGCTTGGGGGAATGCTGCGCGGACTGGAAGGGCTACCGTTGGACCACTCGAGCTCCAGGACCTCTTCCTGCACGTCGGTATTCATACCATTCGCTGAGTGCTGAATTCCAATTATGTAGCCTTTGCAGTTATGCACCGTAGACCGGCCTTGATTTTGGATGATTAAACGCAGGAACTTGGCGTCATGTGTAGGGACTGGATTGCCCCGTGCGGTGGTTACATAGCAACCTTTACCTTGGATCAGGTGCGCGCTTAGAATTGGGCGAGACCACCAACTACGAATCCAAGTTAGGAGCGAAGCCACTACACTTCCTCCGAGGAATCCAATCAACACACTGGGTATCCACGTCACATCCGCCCCCTGCTGATCTGAGTACAAAAACGGCAATCCAAGAAACAGCCATAGTGCAACGGCGGCCAATGAGCTGACCACGATCACATCTTCGGTGTCAGGTCGATTAGATAGTGCCACAGAAAATGCCACGTTTATACCCCAGCGAATTTAGCTCCCCGAGCGCGCGAGACGTTGACGGAAATCGAGTGCGTCTACAAGGAGAGTGAGCACTGAACAAATCGATCAGTGTCATTCATTTCGAAGCGAGTTGGAATATCAGCTTTGGGCAAAAGCAGGCTTCCGTCATTCCTATGGCTTGCTTCCGGTTGATCGCCAAAGCGGTCCTCCGGCAGTCAATGATTTGCTTCCGGTTGTGGCTGAAGGCGGACGTCTCAACGTCGATCTGAAGGTCGGGACTGAGTCGGGCGTGTGCCCGACGGGCAAATCAGTTCCTGACCTTTGCGCACTTCCGGTTCGGACCGCAAGCACGAGAGGCGTAACGTGCTGTGTCGCATCAATCGAATTCGCTTTCTTGATCAACTTGTTGTCGCGCTCGCGGGCGACAGTCAAAGAAAACAGTTTCTTTTTCTCAGAAATCATGCATGATGCACCCATCCTGCCTCGTTGAGAGGGACGTTGCGCGCGATCGTCACGACACGTGAGGCGGGGATGCGGTGGCCGTGAGGTGTCGCAGCGTGCGCTTGCGCATGTGGACGAACGACACATCACGGACGCGAAGTCGTGTGGTCCTGGCCTCCCGGTGCCGAGGTCAAGGCCGTGTCGAGGGCTCATGTCCTCGCGCGGACGACGGGGTCAAATCAGCCGGTCCCCGGGGAGAGCACGAAGGAAGCGTTAAGACCGCCGCGCAGGGAATGCCGGTTGACCGGCTTTGCCTGTGGTACCTGCCGCCTGCATTTTTTTCCGCAGGCGGGCCATGGGTGGGGCCTTCACCCGGCATTCCCTGCGCCCTCTCGATCTCATCGAAGGGCGACCGATCCCAGAACTCGGGCGTGATCCGCCGCGAGGTCGCTCATGCGCGCCGCTGTTTGAAACGTGGATAGACCTTGAACCCTCTTTGTCATCTCCAGGTGCGGATCCTCGCTGTCCGTTCCTGGGAAAATGATGAAGTTTCGGCCATCTGGAACCGGAACCGCGAGCGAGCCCTCGGTGTTGAGCGGGCACCTTGAACACACTGGAGGAGAGAATGATGAGGACCCGTCTTG
The DNA here is from genome assembly GCF_051167555.1 of Bradyrhizobium sp. HKCCYLS3077. Lineage (NCBI taxonomy): Bacteria > Pseudomonadati > Pseudomonadota > Alphaproteobacteria > Hyphomicrobiales > Nitrobacteraceae > Bradyrhizobium > Bradyrhizobium sp. HKCCYLS3077. The sequence continues at coordinate 1,175,039 of NZ_JBNPTH010000002.1, forward strand.
CCGTTTCGCTGATCGCCACGTCGCTGCTGGCCTCGACCGCCGCGTTCGCCCAGTCCACCACCGTCGAAGGCGCCGCCAATGGCGCGGCCGCAGGTGGTGCCGTCGCCGGTCCGGTCGGCGCGATGGTCGGCGGCACGGTGGGCGCCGCTGTCGGCGCTGCCGTGGAAATTCCGAACGCCGTGATCACCTCGATCGATGCGGAGCGTGCGCCGTCGGTCGTCGTGCGCGAGCGCGTCGTGGTCGGCGAGCCGCTGCCCGACACCGTCGAGCTGCGCCCGGTGCCGCGCTACACCGAGTATCGCTACGCCGTCGTGAACGATCGCCGCGTCATCGTCGATCCGCGCACCCGCCGCGTCATCAAGATCATCGAGTGATCTGACGCGACCCACGCCACGAGGGCCTCGCTGCGACAGCGGCGGGGCCCTTCGCGCATCAGGTGGTTTGCGGACGGAATTGCCGCGCGAGCCAATCCAGCACGGCCGCCAGGCCGAAGCCGATACAGGCGGTCGCCGCATCGACGACGAAATCCTCCAGCCGCGCGTGGCGCCCGGGCGCCAGGAACTGCGCGAGCTCGAGAGCGCCGATCAGGATCACGGCGATGGCGGCGGTTCGCACACGGTGACTGCTGTAAGCGAGGCCGAAGGCCAGCCCGATCAGGACGAAAGCGAGCGCGTGCTCGCCATCCTGTCCGAGATGCGAATGAGGCCGAGAACTTGGCGGGCCGAGGGTTGCAAAAGCGACGGCTGCGGCAAGCAGCCAGGCAGACCATTTAAAAGCCAGTTTCATGTATCCTGCTTAGCACGTTCCGGGCCACAAGCCGGGCTCACAGCCGCTTGAGGCGTCGGTGTAGTTAACGGCGACAGGCCAGGGCCGTTTCCCAGGACCGGCGCGCCCGTCAGATCGGCTGCCGAACGCCCAGTCCCTGCATGAAGCGCTCGCGGATCTGCGAGGGATCGCGCCGGGTGGCGCCGACGCCGGTCGTGTCGTCGATCCGGGCCCCGATCAGCATCGGGCCGTCCGTGGTCAGTGCGACGTCGACCAGTCTCTCTAGATCCTCCTCGTCGGCGGCCCAGTGGCTGGCGGCAATGCCGCAGCCGGACGCGATGGCCACGATGTCGGCATCCCGCGCGGGAGTCGGCTGGCCGCCGGTGATCTGGTAGATGCCATTGTCCATGACGATGATGGCCAAATTGTTCGGCGCCAGCGTCGCAATCGTGGTCAGGCAGCCCAGCTGCATCAGCAGCGAGCCATCGCCTTCGAGCGCGAACACGCGGCGTTGCGGCTGCGCAAGCGCGACGCCGAGCGCGATCGGGCAGGCGAGTCCCATGCTGCCGAGCATGTAGAAATTCTGCGGCCGCGCCCCCGTCGCCCAGAGGTCGAAATTGGTGTTGCCGATGCCGCCGATCACGGCTTCCTCTTGCGTCAGCCTGGTCACCAGCCGGCGTGTGAGGTCGAAGCGATTCATGATCTTGGTGTTGCGGGTGCGGTCGCTCATGCGAACACCTTTCCGCCCGTGAGCAGCGGCGACAGGATCAGCGCCACCGGCGCCTGCGTGGCGACCGCCTGCTTGATCGAACGGTCGACGATGAAGTCGAGCTCGTCGAGGCGCGTCATGGTGTGATGCTCGATCGCCAGCGCATCGAGCACCGGCCGCATCGTCCGGCACACCAGCGACTGGCCGACATTGAACTCGCCGAGCGTGCCGCGCTCGGAGACGATCATGATCAGCGGGATCTGGCAGGGCACGACCAGCGAGGCGAGCGCGTTCGGCAGGGTCGCGAAGCCGGAGGTCTGCATCAAGAGCGCGCCGCGCCGTCCGCCCATCCAGGCCCCGGCGAGAATGCCGACCGCTTCCTCTTCGCGCGCGGTGGCGAAGGTCGTGAAAGAGGAGTCGTCGTGCAGGCCCTGGATCAGCGGCGTGAGGACGCGGTCGGGAACATAGGGGACGAGGCTGACCTCGTTGCGCTTGAGCGCGGTCAGCACGATCTCGTGCCAGTTCGGAGCGGATGCTGATCGTGCCGCGCCGGCATCGGCCGCCATGGTTCGTCCTCCCATGCGCCGGGCTTGCGCGGCGTCGGCCCGAGCTTGACGCGGCGCGGACGATTGTCAACATGCCGCGCCGGCCGGTCAGGCATCCGCCGTTCGAGGCCGCAATCAAGAGCAACAACCAGGAGGTCGCCTGTCCATGGCCGCGAATTCGAAGCGCGTCTTCTACGTCAAATATCTCGCGCACCCGATCTTCAGCGAGCTGCTCGCCGCGCGTCCCGACGTCCGCCTCGACCGGCTGGAGAACGACAGCGCCGAGGCCGAGACGACGCCGATCCTCGCGGCGGCGCATGCCTACCAGATCGGCGCCGCCCGCGACGAACTCGCCCCGCGCTTTCACGTCGATGCCGATCTGCTGCGCCGTGCCCCGAACCTGCTGATCGTGTCGAGCAATGGCGCCGGCTACGATCCGGTCGATGTCGAGGCCTGCACGGCGGCCGGCGTGCTGGTGGTGAACCAGTCCGGCGGCAATGCGCACTCGGTCGCCGAGCACACGCTCGGCATGATGCTGACCCTGTCAAAGCGCATCATCCAGTCCGACCGCAGGCTGCGGCGCGAGCGCGACGTCAACCGCAACGACCTGATCGGCAACGAGGTGCAGGGCCGCACGGTGGGCATCGTCGGCCTCGGCAATGTCGGCCGGCGGGTGGCCGAGCTGTGCGGCGGCCTGCTCGGCATGACGGTGCTGGCCTACGATCCGTACCTCTCGGCCGAGGAGATCGCCGCGCGCGGGGCGGAGAAGGTGGAGCTGCACGAGCTGATGCGGCGCTCGGACTTCGTCTCGATCAACTGCCCGCTGACCCGGGAGAGCCGCGGCATGATCGGCGCAGCCGAGTTCGCGCTGATGCAGCCGAGCGCCTATTTCGTCACCACGGCCCGCGGCTTCATCCATGACGAGGACGCGCTGCTCGCGGCCTTGACCGAACAGCGCATCGCCGGGGCCGGGCTCGACGTCTGGTCCAAGGAGCCGCCGCCGCCGGACCATCCGCTGCTGCAGCTCGACAACGTGCTGGCGAGCCCGCACACCGCCGGCGTGACCCGCGAGGCGCGGCAGAACATGGGGCGGATCGCCGCCGAGCAGCTGCTCGCCGCGCTCGATGGCAGCCGCCCGCCGCGGCTGATCAACCCGGAGGCGTGGCCGCGCTACAGCGCAAGGTTCCGCGAGGCGTTCGGAGTGACGCCGGAGTAGGCGAGGGGGGCGGAAGAGGCGGAGAAGATTTCATGCGTCGCAGGCCGCGGCGCAGCAATAAATCTTCTCTCCGGAACGGCCACGGCGAAGCGGACATTGCTATTTCCGCCGCCGTCTCGACAGTCGGCCGGCCGGCCCTCATTTTTCCAGGAGCGCCATGAGCTTAAGCCTGATCTTTCGCTCGGCGCCGAAGGGAAACAGGTCCAATGCGCCGGCTGAACGCCATCCTGAAGTCTGCTCCTGGCCGCGTGCGGCGCGCGGTCTCCAGGTTTGTCGCCATCGCCGCCGCGAGCCTGCCCTCGGCCGGCGCCTGAGCCGGTTCCGTCAGCCGCATCAATTATTTGCGTCGGCTGCTTGATATCGGTCAACAGCGAGCGCCCAAGCGCGGTAACATCACCTTCGAGCACTGCTTCAGGATGCAGGGAGGTTGCATGTCGCGCTATGTCATCCATTTCATGAAGGACGTGCTGGGCGAGAACGGCCGCCAGTGCGAAATCTGCCAGAGCACGCTGGAGGTTGAGGCGGAGAGCGAAGGCGAGGCGGCAGAAATCGCCAAACAGGAGTTCTGCAAGACGCAGAACCTGCGCGACTGGTCGCTGCACGCCGACCGCATGGAAGTGAAGGCGGCGGATTTTCCGTCCTGATGGCGAGCTTCAGCGGCCGAGGGCCGCCGGCGCCTCGGTCGCGCCCGGGCCGAGGGAGCGCTGGACCATCACGGTGTCCGACCAGCGCCCGTAGCGGAAGGCGACGCCGGGCAGCAGGCCAACCCGGGCGAAGCCGAACCGCTCGTGGATCCCGAGCGAGGCGGTGTTGTCGGCGTCGATGTAGCCGATCATCTGCCGATAGCCCGCCGCCGCGCAGGCATCGATCAGCGCCTGCATCAACAGCCGGCCGACGCCGCGGCCGAGATGCTCGTGATGGACGTAGATCGAGTGCTTGACCGCGAAGCGATAGGCCGGCCGCTTCCTGAACTGCACGACATAGGCATAGCCGACGACCTCGCCGCGGAACGTCGCCACCAGATGCGGCAGGCGCTGGCTGCGCAAATTCTTGCGCCGCTGCTTGAGATCATCGGGTTCGGGCGCGCCGGTGCCGGCCGCACTGTCCTCGACACCCCGGCGGACGTGCCGCCGGTAGATCGACAGCATCGCCTCGACGTCCTCATCGCGCGACGGACGCACCAGCACCGGAGGCTCGGTGTCGAGAACGGGGGCGGTGTCGTCCATGGGCGAATTACTCTGCGCAGACATAGGTGTAGAGCCGGATCCGGCCAGATTCGTCGATCTCCTTGTACAATCCCTGAATCTCGACGTCGAAACCGGGGAAGGTGTTGAAGGCGCGCTCGAACATCTTGAGGTAATCGATCATCGGCTTGGCGCGCTCCGACAGCCGCTCGCCCGGCACGATGGTCGCGATGCCCGGCGGGTAGACCACGAACGGCGTCGTGGCGATGCGGCCCGCGATCTCCTCGATCGGCAGGTAGTCGACCTCGTTGCGCATCAACGCGCGCGCCGCCTCCCGCGGCGACAGCGCGATCTCGGGCAGATGCTGCGGCTGGAACTGCCTGGCCTGCAGCGCGCTCACCTCCGCCTCGCGGTAGAAGCGGTGCATGTCGGCGCAGAGATCGCGCAGCCGGGTCTTGCCGTAGCGCTGGTAGCGCTTGCGGGTGAACTCGGGGATGGCGTCCTCCAGCAGCACGTTGTCATCGTGCAGCCGCTTGAAGGCGACGAGACCGCTGATGAGCGTGCCGGCCTTGCTCGCCTCGACCCCCGGCGTCAGCAGGAAGAGCAGCGAGTTGAGGTCGTTCTTCTCGGCGACGATCCGGTTCTCGCGCAGATATTGCGCGACGACCGGCGCCGGGATGCCGTGCTCGGCATAGCCGCCGGTGGCGCGGTCGAAGCCGGGGGTGAGCAGGGTGAGCTTGTTCGGATCGGTCATCGCGAAACCGGGCGCGAGATCCGGGAAGCCGTGCCAGGCCTCGCCGGGCGCGAGCTGCCAGAGCGCGGCGTCGGTCGCGAGCTGATCGGTCGAGATCGCCTCCCAGGCGACGTCATGCCGGCCGCCGGGGCTCGCTGCATCGGGGATTGAGACACGGTCGGGGACGAACGGCTCGAAGAACCAGCGCCGCGCCGGATCCTTCTCCTTCTCCTCGAACTCCCGCCGCATCGCCCTGATCTTCTTGCGCAATTCGATGCCGAGCCGGATCGTGTCGTCCCACAGCACCTCGCCGGAGCGGCCCTTCATCATCTGTGCGCCGACGTCGAGCGAGGCGAACAGCGGATAGAACGGCGAGGTCGAGGCGTGCTGCATGAAGCTTTCGTTGAAGCGGCGATGCTCGACGCGACGGCGCTGGCCCTTGATGTGGCGGTCCTTGATGTGGATCTGCGAGGCCTGCGAGAAGCTCGCGAGCTGCTTGTGGGTCGACTGCGTGGCGATGATGCCGGGCGCATCGGGGCCGAGCTCGGACAGGCCCATCGCGAAGCGGCCCGCATAGAGCGGGTGGAACTTCATGAACCCCGCCCAGGCCTCGTCGAACATGATGTACTCGCAGAGGTGCCCGATGCGCTTGAGGATCATCTCGGCGCTGTGGATGGTGCCGTCATAGGTGCACTGCTCGACCACGGCGACCCGGAAAGGCCGCTCCTTGCGCCAGACGTCGGGGTCCTTGACGAGCGGATTGTTGCGGATCCGCTGCCGCAGATGCTCCTCGTCGAGCAGGTCCCAGCGCATCGGCCCGATCAGGCCCCAGGCGTTGCGGACGGTCGGGACGTAGACCGGCACGCCGCCGGCGATCAGCAGGGCGCCGTGATGGGCGGCCTTGTGGTTGTTGCGGTCGAACAGCACGAGATCGCCGTCGGTGACCAGTGCGCCCAGCACCACCTTGTTGGAGGTCGAGGTGCCGTTGAGGACGAAATAGGTCTTCTCGGCGCCGAAGATCTGCGCCGCCTCCTTCTGAGCCCGCAGCGCCGGTCCCTCATGGGTGAGAAGATCCCCGAGATCGAGCACGGAATTGTCGAGGTCGTCGCGGAACACGGCCTCGCCGAGATGCTCGACGAAGATGCGCCCGATCGGGCTGCGGCTGTAGAACACGCCGCCATTGTGCCCGGGGCAGGTCCAGAGCTGGTTGCCTTCCTCGGCATAGTCGACCAGCGTGCCGAAGAACGGCGTCTTCAAGGTCTCGGCATATTGCTTGAGCCGGCTGATCAGATTCTTGGCGATGAACGCCGGCGTTTCCTCCGAGAGGAAGACGTAGCCGTCGATGAAGTCGAGCACCTCGACCGGCAGATCCTCGAAGCGCTTGCGCCGAATCAACAGGATGATCGGGAAGTCCAGGCCGCGCCGCCGCATCAGGTTGATCAGCGATGCCGTCTTGCCCTCCAGCCCCTTCTTGCCCCAATCGACCACCATGCAGCCGATCGCGGCATCCGTCTGCACCGCGATCTCGGCGTCCTCCAGCTTGCGGGCGCGCACGACCTCGAAGCCCGAACGCTGGATCTCCTCGATGATCTGGTTGAAGCGGACGCCGGCGAGGTCGTCGGTCTCGAACACAGGTGCGGCGAACAGGAAGGTGAAGCGGCGGAAATAATCCATGGGCATCTTTCGGCTGGGTGGGGCAGAAACCTGTCGGATGGTTCGATGACAGTTGGATGACAGCCGGGCGCTGGCCGGAGGGAGGCGGTCGTCCGGCTGCCGGTTCCGCAGAAGCTGCCGATGCGCTTGTCTTGGCGGTGCGCCGGTGGCAATCGTCCGCGACCAGGAACGCTGAAAGGACCCATCTTGCTCCCCGACTGGATCAGCGCCGAATGCCCAGCGCCCTCCCACTCGCATCGCGAGGCAGCCCTGGCGCGCCAGGCGCAACTGACCAAGCCGCTCGGCGCGCTCGGGCGGCTGGAGGAGGTCGCGGTCGAGCTGGCGGCGCTGCAGGCCTCCGAGCGGCCGGCGGCGGAGCGGGTTCCGGTGGTGCTTTTTGCCGGGGACCATGGCATCGCCGCCCAGGGGGTCTCGGCCTATCCGCCGGAAGTGACGGTGCAGATGCTGCACAACTTCGCCGGCGGGGGCGCGGCGATCTCGGTGCTGGCGCGCAGTTTGGGCTGTCCGCTGGAGGTGGTCGATGTCGGAACGCTCGCCGTCGACGCGGTGCGTGGGGTTTCCGTCGACAAGCCACGGCGCGGCACTCGTGACTTCAGCGCGGAGCAGGCGCTGACGCCGGAGGAGGTCGCCTTCGCCTGCGAGGCCGGGCGACGCGCGGTCGCTCGGCAGGCCGACCACGCGCCCGATCTCGTGATCTTCGGCGAGATGGGCATCGGCAATACGACATCGGCCGCAGCGATTGCAGCAGCGCTGCTGTCCTGCGCGCCGCACGACATCGTCGGCAGCGGCACGGGGCTCGATGCTGACGGGCGAGCCAGGAAAGCCGCGGTGATTTCCGCAGCCCTGGCGCGGCATGGCTTGATGCCGAATGCGGCCGTGGCCGATGTCCTGGCCGCCGTCGGGGGCCTCGAAATCATCGCGATGGCCGGCGCGATGATCGCGGCCGCGCAGCGGCGCTGGCCGGTGCTGGTCGACGGCTTCATCGTCTCGGTCGCAGCCCTCGTGGCGGTCAGGCTCAATCCGTCGTGCCGGCCCTGGCTGTTGTTCTCGCATCGCTCCGCGGAGCGCGGCCATGCGGTCGTGCTCGACGCGCTCGGCGCCCGCCCGCTGATCGACCTCGATCTCAGGCTCGGCGAAGCCTCGGGTGCTGCCACGGCGCTGCCGATCATCCGGCTTGCCTGCGCGCTCCACAACGGCATGGCCACGTTCGCGGAGGCTGCCGTCTCCGGTCGCGAAACCTGATGCGGATCGATCTGCTGCGGCACGGGACCACCGGGCGAGACGGCCATCTCGATGGCCGCACCGATCCGCCGCTGAGCGAGGCGGGCTGGGATCAATTCCGGCAGCAGACCCAAAGCGGGGAATGGAGCCGCGTCGTGAGCTCGCCGTTGGTGCGCGCGCGTGCTGCGGCTGAGGATTATGCCCGACGGACCGGCTGCGCGCTGCACGTCGATCCGGATTGGAGCGAGCTCGATTTCGGGCAATGGGATGGACGCAAGCGCAGCGACATTATGAGCGCACCGGAAGAGGCTGCCTTGCTCGAGGCCTTCTATGCTGACCCGATGGTGGCGGCACCGGATGGGGAGAGCTGGGCCGATCTGCAAGCGCGGGTATCGCGCGCAGTTGACCGCATTCTCGTGACACCCGAACTGGCGTCGGTCCTCGTCGTCACGCATGGCGGGGCGATCCGCGCCGCGCTGGCGCACCTGCTCGGATGGCCCTTGCGCCAACTGTGGAGCCTGCGCATTCATCCTGGCACCCGTCTCACCCTGGAAGCCGGGCAGGGCGCGGATGGCGCGCCATGGGCCGAAATCGTCGAGATCATCCAGCCATGAGCTTGCGTGAATTCTGGATCGCCCTGCAGTTTCTGACGCGTCTGCCGACACCACGCGTGGCCGACTCTCGGCCCGATGATCTCGCGCGAGCGTCGCTGTGGTTTCCAGCCGTCGGCCTCGTGATCGGCGCCTGTCTCGCGATTGTCGCTCGAGTCTTTCAGAGTGCCGATCCCTGGATCGTCGCGCTCGCCGTACTGATCGCGTGGATCTGGATCACGGGCGCGCTGCATCTCGACGGGCTTGGCGATGTCGCTGATGCGTTCGGCGCATCGCATGGCAAGCCGGAGCGCTTCGTCGCGGTGCTCGGCGATCCCCATGCCGGCAGCTTCGCCGTCGTTGCGATCGCGCTGCAGATTGCCGCGAAGCTGGTGCTGATCGCCGAATTGGCGACCGGGCCGACGGCCTGGGCGCTCCTGCTCGTTCCGGCCTGGGCGCGCCTGGGGACGCTGGTCTGCACCAAGACGCTGCTGTCGTTGAAGCCAGGGATGGGCGCGAGCGTTACGAACGGCGTCGGCTGGAATGTCATCGTGATCTGGGGCGGCGTGCTCGCGGTCGCCGCACTCGCCGGAGCGCCGGCGACGCTCTTGGCCATCGCATTGATCCCGGCGATCGCGTTCTATTGGCAATGGCGGCTCGGCGGCATCACCGGCGACTGTCATGGCGCCAGCATCGAAGTGACGGAAACGCTGCTGCTCGCAGCCTGCGTGCTCGGCTAGCGTTCAAGCGCCTGTCCGAGCCGCTGCCACTGGGCTTCGTCGCCGGGCAGGCCGAAGCGGAGCCAGTTCGGACGTGCCGGGAAGCGTCGGACGTGGATGCCACGGCGCGCAAGCCGCTCGGCGATATCGGGCGCACCATCCGCGGCGACCAGCCGGAACAGCGGTGTGCCGCCGATCGCGCGGCAGCCGGCTGTAGACAGAAGCGCGTCGAGGCGCGCGCAATCCTGGGCCAGCCGCGCGCGGGTCTGTTGCAGCCAGGTGTCGTCGGCGAGTGCGGCCGTTCCGATGGCGAGCGCGGGCCCCGAGACCGCCCACGGTCCGAGGTCGTCGCGAATATGCTGGATCACGTCGTCGGAGCCGAGCGCGAAACCGAGGCGCACACCGCCAAGGCCATAGACCTTGCCGAACGAACGCAACACGATCGTGGCTGGCGGCAGATCGGCGGTGAGGCTTGCGTCAGCGGGATAAAGGTCGATGAAGGCTTCGTCGACGATCAGCAGGCCGTCATGTCGGCGCAAGGTCGACGCCAGTCGGACGAGCGCATCGCGCTGATACAGACGGCCGGTCGGATTGTTGGGATTGACCACGACCGCCACGTCGGCATCGGCGAGTGCCGCGATGTCATCGACGAGGTCGACCCGATGACCGCAGCGGCGCCAGCATCGCGCGTGCTCCTCATAGGTTGGCGCGAGCACGGCGACGGTCGAGCGCGGGCGCAGCCGCGGCAGGATCTGCAGCAGGGCCTGCGTGCCCGGCGCGGCCGCGATCATCTCGGACTGCGGGACGCCGTAGCGCGCCGCGGCCGCCGCGCGCAGCGCGCGTTCCTCGTCCTTGCCCGGCAGGCGCGACCAGCTTGCGGCGGAAAGTTCGGGCACAGAGTAGGGGATCGGGTTGATGCCGGTCGACAGATCGATCCACGGACGCGGCGCATCGGGGTAGCGGCGGCTGACCGCATCGAGATCGCCGCCGTGAACGATCGCTTCCGGCGCCTCGAAACGCGTGCTAGTCGCTCTCTGGTCCATATCTGTCCTTCAGCGGAGATCGATGTTCGTCTCTCTCGCGCTTACGGCGCTGCTCATCGAGGCGGCCGCCGGTTATCCCCAGATCCTGGTGCAGCGCGTCGGCCATCCCGTGATGTGGATGGGCGCGCTGATAGCATGGGCCGACCGCCACTGGAACGGGGACGGCGACAGCTTTGCCGTGCGTCGGGCGTCCGGCGTCGGGCTCGTGGCCCTGCTCGTGGCCGTGATGGCCGCCATCGGTCTCGCCGCCACCTGGCTCATGACCGCGCTTCTCGGCAACATCGGCGCAACGATCGTCCTCGGTATATTGGCCAGCAGCCTGCTGGCGCAGCGCAGCCTCGACACGCACGTTGCCGCTGTCGCGGAGGGGTTGGAGACCGGCGGGCTCGAGGGCGGCCGCCGTGCGGTGGCGATGATCGTCGGGCGTGATCCGGAACGGCTGGATGAGGCGGGCGTGTCGCGCGCCGCGATCGAGAGCTTGGCGGAGAATTTCTCCGATGGTATCGTCGCGCCGTTGTTCTGGCTGTTCATGGGCGGGCTTCCCGGGATCCTGATCTACAAGGCGATCAACACCGCCGACAGCATGATCGGCCATCTGTCCGATCGGCATCGCGCGTTCGGCTGGGCGGCAGCGCGGCTGGATGATCTGATCAACCTGCCGGCCTCGCGCCTGTCAGCAGTGTGGATCGCAGCGGCCGCTCGCCTGATTCCCGGAGCATCCTCGTCGTCGGCGCTGCATGCCGTCGCGCGCGATGCCTCGCGACACCGGTCGCCGAATGCCGGATGGCCGGAGGCCGCGATGGCGGGAGCCTTGGGCCTGCGCCTGGCTGGGCCGCGCACCTATCATGGACATCTGGTGACCGATGCGTGGATGGGCGACGGACGCGCCAATCTGAACGCGTCGGATGTCCGGCGCGCATTGCGCCTCTACCGGATGGCTTGCCTGATCCAGGCGCTGTTCGTCGCCGTCATCTTCCTCGTCAAGGTGCTGTAGGCGAGTCTCGGCGCCACGGCTCGGTGGCGAGCGCGAGAATGCGGCTGACGTCGACGTGGCGCTCGAGGTGTTCGGCCAGGGCATCCAGCGTCGCCTCGACATCGCTGTCATAGGCCAGACCGTTCGCCGTGGCGCCGAGTCCGCGCAGCCAATGCGCGCGCAGCCCATCATCGGCGAACAGGCCGTGCACATAGCAGCCGGCGATCTGGCCGCCGCGCGCGACCGCACCATCGCTGCGGCCGTCGGCGAAGGTGAGGAAGGGATGCCGGGCGGCCGGCCCCTCGGTGCGGCCGATATGCATCTCGTAGCCGCGGAACGGGATCTGCTCCGTCGTCAGCCTGCCGCTGACGTCGCGCAATGCCTTGTCATCGGTCAGGGTGGTGTCGACATCGAGCAGGCCGAGCCCTGCGACCGATCCGGGCGCGCCTTCGCGTCCGTCGGGATCACTGATGGTCCGCCCGAGCATCTGGTAGCCACCGCAGATGCCGAGCACGCGGCCGCCGCGCCGCAAATGCGCTGAGAGATCGATGTCCCAACCTGTCTCGCGCAGAGCGGCGAGGTCGGCGATGGTCGCCTTCGATCCCGGCAGGATCACGAGGGCGGCGTCGCCGGGAATCGGCATGCCTGGCCGCAGGAACTGCAGATCGATCCCGTCTTCGAGCCGCAGCGGATCGAACTCGTCGAAATTGGAGATGCGGGGATAGGCGAGCACGACGACCTTCGGACGCTGTCCGCCGGTAGCGGCATGTCCCGGCAACCCCAGCGCATCCTCCGCCGGCAGGCGTCGGGCATCGGCAAAGTGCGGGATGAGCCCGAGCGAGGCCCATCCCGTCCGCGTCGCGATCTCATTCATGCCCGAGGCGAACAAGGTCGGATCGCCGCGAAACCGGTTCACGAGAAAGCCGGCGACGAGCGCTGCATCGTCAGGTGCGAGCACGGCCTTTGTGCCGACGAGGCTTGCGATAACCCCGCCGCGGTCGATGTCGCCGATGACGACCACCGGAGTTCGCGTCGCCTGCGCGAACCCCATGTTGGCGATGTCGCCGGCGCGCAGGTTGATTTCCGACGCCGAGCCGGCGCCCTCGACCAGCACGACATCGGCATCCGCCGCGAGGTGATGGAAGCTGTCGAGCACCGCCGCCATCAATTGCGGCTTCATTGCCTGATAGGCGGAGGCCTTGGCGTTGCCGATGACGCGGCCCTGCACCACGACCTGCGAGCCGATCTCGCTCTGCGGCTTGAGCAGCACCGGGTTCATGTGCACCGTCATCGGCCGCCGCGCGGCGCGCGCCTGCAGCGCCTGGGCGCGGCCGATCTCGCCGCCATCGGCGGTGACGGCAGCGTTGTTCGACATGTTCTGCGGCTTGAACGGCGCCACCTTCAGTCCGCGCAAGGTCAGCGCGCGCGCCAGCCCCGCGACGATCAGCGATTTGCCGACGTCCGAGCCGGTTCCCTGGAACATGATCGCGCGCGCAGCCATCGCTTAGAACTCGATGCCTTCCTGCGCCTTCACGCCAGCCGAGAAGTGATGCTTCACGAGATTCATTTCAGTCACGAGATCGGCGGCCTCGATCAGCTCCGGCTTGGCGTTGCGGCCGGTGACGACGACGTGCAGATCGGCACGGCGCGCGGCGAGCGTCGCGACGACATCGGCAATCGGCAGGTGATCATAGCGCAGCGCGATGTTGAGCTCGTCGAGGATCACGAGCCGGATCGACGGATCTGCCATCAATTCTTTTGCCTTGGCCCAGGCGCGTTCCGCCGCGGCCACGTCGCGCGCGCGGTCCTGCGTTTCCCAGGTGAAGCCTTCGCCGAGCGTGTGCCAGGAGACCTGGTCGCCGAACGCCGCGATTGCCTTGCGCTCGCCGGTTTCCCACGCGCCTTTGCCGAATTGCACGACGCCGATGCGGAAGCCGCGGCCGAGCGCGCGCAGCATCAGGCCCCAGGCGGCCGTCGACTTGCCCTTGCCCTTGCCGGTGTGGACGATCAGCAGGCCTTTCTCCATGGTCTTCGAGGCGACCTCGGCATCCTGAATCGCCTTGCGATTTTCCATCTTGGCCTTGTGGCGCGCATCGTCGGCGTTCTCGGTCATCGGCAAGTCCTTCCTTATTTCAACGTCAGCGGCAGGCCGGCCGCCATCAGGATCACGCGGTCAGCCATCGCCGCGACATCCTGGTTGAGCCGTCCCTGCGCGTCGCGAAACGCGCGGGCCAGCGCATTGTCCGGCACGATGCCGAGCCCGACTTCATTGGAGACGGTAATGATCGGACCGCGCGCGACTGAGAGCGCCTCGACGAGCTCGGCGGATGCGGCCGGTACGTCCATGTCGGCGAGCATCACATTGCTGAGCCAGAGCGTGAGACAATCGATCAGGATCGGAGCGGACGCATCTGTGTGCGCGCGGACGAGGCCGGCGAGATCATGCGTGGTCTCCAGCGTCTGCCATCCCTCGGCGCGCCGTGCCTTGTGTTGTGCAATGCGCTCGGTCATCTCGTCGTCGAACGCCTGCGCGGTCGCAACATAGATCCAGGGTGGCGGATTCGCGGTGATCAGCGCCTCGGCGTACCGGCTCTTGCCCGAGCGCGCGCCGCCGAGCACCAAAGTGAGGCGCGGCAGGGCGGGGAACGGCGGGGCAGGGGGCATGGGGACGATTCCGATTGACGGGCTTTGGCCCGCCCCGTATCTAACAGATGACGGTTCTCCGAAAGGAGAGATTTAGGGAACACGGTGCGGGTCCTTCGGACCCCAGGCCGCGGCTGCCCCCGCAACTGTAATCGGCGAGTGTGAGGCCAAGACACCACTGGGAAACCGGGAAGGTGGTTTCACGCAGCGACCCGAGAGCCAGGAGACCTGCCGTCGACATTGCTGTTGGCCGACCCGTCGCGCGGGGCGTCGCGATGCTGGTTTTGATCCTGCCGAGGATTCGGCGGGATGCCGTCGGATGCAGCGCATCGTCCGGTCCTCTGGGGGAGCCGGCAAGCGACGGAGACGGCCATGAGATTCACCCGTAGCACCACTTTTGCCGTCGCGAGCTTCGTCCTGCTCGCGGCCCAGCCCGCGTTTGCGCATCACATGATGGACGGCAAGCTGCCGCAGACCTTTGCGCAGGGCCTACTCTCCGGCCTCGGCCATCCCGTGATCGGGCTCGATCATTTTGCCGCCATCATCGGTGCCGGCATCGTCGCGGCGCTGCTCGGCCGCGGTTTCGCGCCGGTGCTCGCCTTCACCACGGCGATGATCGCGGGCGTCGGGCTGCATCTGGCCAAGGCCAACATTCCCGCTGCCGAGCTGCTGGTCGGTCTCTCGACCGCCGTGGTCGGCCTCGTCGTGGTGATGCGCGGCCGGTTCGGCGTGCTACCCGTCGCGGCCCTGTTCGCGCTGACCGGCCTCGTGCATGGCTATGCGCTGGGCGAGTCGATCGTCGGTGCCGAGAATACGCCGCTCGGCGCCTATTTCGCCGGCCTGCTCGTGATCCAGACCTTGATCGCAGCCGGCGCGTTTGTCGCCACCCGGCTGCTGTCGGCGAAGGCTGATACACTTGCACCGATGGCGCTGCGCGTGGCCGGCGCGGCCATCGTGCTGGTGGGCGGTATCGCCGCGGCGACCGCCGCGGGCGTGATCGGCTGATTGATGACCGCTTCAGAGACTGGGCAGACGACGCTGTTCGTCTGCATCACCTGCCGCACGCAGGCGGCTGACGTCACGCCGCCTGAGCAGCCGCGCGCGGGAGCGCGCCTGCTCGCCGCGATCGAAGCCGTGCCGCCCGAACAGCGGGACGGTGTCACGGTGGTCGGCGTCGAATGCCTGTCGAACTGCAATCGGGCCTGTACGGTGGCCGTGACGGCGCCGGGCAAATGGACCTATGTGCTCGGCGCGCTCGATCCGGACTTTCATGCGCGGGATGTTTTGACATTCGCGCAACTGCATCAGCGCCACGAGGCGGGGCTGCCGGCCTGGCGCGAGCGTCCCGAATACATCCGCAAGAACACCGTCGCGCGTGTGCCCGCGCTGCCGGCGATGTCCTGAACACGAGAGAACTGATCCTCATGACCAAGTCGTTCGCGAAGACGCCGTGCACCATCGTCACCGGCTTCCTCGGAGCCGGCAAGACCACGCTGGTGCGCAACCTGATCGAGACCGCCAACGGCCGGCGGCTCGCGATCATCGTCAACGAGTTCGGCGATGTCGGCATCGACGGCGACATTCTGAAGGGCTGTGGCGTGCCGGACTGTCCGGAGGATCGCATCGTCGAGCTCTCCAACGGCTGCCTGTGCTGCACCGTGGCCGATGATTTCGTGCCGGCGCTGAAGAGCCTGCTCGACCAGAAGGAGCCGCCGGAGCACATCGTGATCGAGACCTCCGGCCTGGCGCTGCCGAAGCCGCTGGTGCAGGCCTTCAACTGGCCTGAGATCGCGACCCGCGTGACCGTCGACGGCGTCGTCGCCGTGGTCGACGGCCCCGCCGTGATGGCCGGCCGTTTCGCCGATGATCCGGAGGCCCTGGCCGCCCAGCGCGCGGCCGACGATTCGCTCGACCACGACAACCCGCTCGAGGAGGTCTACGAGGACCAGCTGCTCTGCGCCGATCTCGTCGTGATGAACAAGAGCGACCTGATGAACGATGATGAACGCAAGAGCGTCGCCTCCGAGATCGCTGCCACCGTCCAGCGCTCCGTCAAGGTGATCGCGACCGAGCATGGCAGGCTGTCGGCCTCCATTCTGCTCGGGCTTGGCGCGGCGGCGGAAGCCGATCTCGCGGCGCGGCCGTCGCATCACGACAACGAGGCCGAGCACGATCATGAGGATTTCGAGAGCTTCGTTCTCGACGTGCCCGCGCAGGCCTCACCGGATGTGCTCGTCGATCGCATTGCGGCCGCCGTCGATGCGCATGACGTGCTGCGCGTGAAAGGCTTCGTCGAAGTCGCCGGCAAGCCGCTGCGCCTCCTGGTGCAGGCTGTCGGCAACCGCATCCAGCATCAGTTCGAGCGCCCGTGGCGTGCGGGCGAGGCGCGGCAGGGACGGCTCGTGGTCATCGGCGAGCGCGGTCTCGACGCGGCTGCCATCAAGAGCCTGATCGCGGGCTAGGCGGGGGACATGCATCTCCTGGCGACCACAGGCGCTGATCTCGACGACCTCGAACAGGCCGTCGATCTCGCGCAGTCGCCGGCCGAGATCGTCGTGCTGTCGTTCTCCGACAGCGACCTGTCGGCGCTCGCAGCAGCGTGGACGGCGCATGCGGACGAACTGCCGAGCCTGCGGCTCGCCAGCCTGAAGCGGCTGAAGCACCCGATGTCGGTCGATCTCTATATCGACCGTGTCATCACCGGCGCGCGAGCCGTCGTGGTGCGTTGCCTCGGCGGGCTCGATTATTGGCGTTATGGAATGGAGCGGATCGCCGCGGTCTGCCGCAGCCGCAACATCCTGTTCGCGGCGTTGCCGGGCGATGATCGTGCCGACGACCGGCTCGACGCGCTCTCCACGCTGCCGCAGCAGGCAACCGCGCGGCTGTATGGCTATCTGCACGAGGGTGGCGTCGGCAACGCGCGCGAGGCGCTGCGCTATCTCGCCGTGCTGCTCGGACATGACGCGGCGTTCGCGGAGCCGGTTGCGGTCGGATCGATCGTCGGCTTCGTTCCGGAGCGCGGCGCCGTCATGGTCGACGATCTCTGCCTTAAGCAGGATGGCCGAGCAGTCGCGCTGATCGTGTTCTATCGCGCGAGCCTGCTCGCCGCGGACACCGCTGGCATCGCCGCGCTGATGCAGGCGATCGAGCGCGAAGGGCTCGCTGCATTGGCCGTGGCGGTGACGAGCCTGAAGGACCCGAGCATCCGCGACGCCATCGAGCGATTGGTCGCGGCGCGCCGTCCCGCCGTGGTGCTGAATGCCACCGCGTTCTCGGCGTTGCGTGACGATGGCTCTACGGTGCTCGATGTCGCCGACGCGCCGGTGCTGCAGGTCATTCAGGCGCAGAGCACCGAGGAGGCATGGACGTCGTCATCGCGCGGGCTGTCGCCGACCGACCTTGCTATGAACGTCGTGCTGCCGGAGCTGGACGGCCGGCTGCTGGCCCGCCCGATCGCCTTCAAGGGCGAGGCCGCAGTGGACGAGCGGCTGCAGTTCGGCGCGGTGCGCTACGTGCCGCAGTCCGATCGCATCGCCTATGTCGCGCGCCTCGCTGCGAATTGGGCGCGGCTGCGAACCACGCCCGCGGCCGACCGCCGCCTTGCGCTGGTCCTGTCGGACTATCCGGCGCGTGGAGGCCGGCGCGGCTACGCCGTCGGCCTCGACACCAGTGCGAGTGCTGCCGCGATTGCGCAGCATTTGGCGGAAGCCGGATGCGATCTCGGCAATGAGGTTGCCTCTGTTCAGCAGGTCGAAGCGCTGCTGCGTGACGAGGCGGATGAACTGATCGTTCCGCTCGCCGATTACCAGCAGGCGCTCGGCCGGCTGCCGGACGATCTGCAGCGCGGGCTGCATGAGAGTTGGGGCGAGATCGATGCCGATCCGGCCTTCCGCGACGGCGCCTTTCGCTTTCCCGTGCTGCGTGCGGGACGACTCGCCATCCTGCTGCAGCCGGATCGCGGCAGCCGCGGCGATCGCAAGGCGGGCTATCACGACACCAGCGTGCCGCCGCGGCACGCTTTTGTCGCGCTCTACACGCATCTGCGCGAGGCCGAGCGCATCGACGCGCTGATCCATCTCGGCGCGCATGGCACGCTGGAATGGCTGCCCGGCAAGGCGCTGGCGTTGTCGAATGCCTGCTGGCCCGAGGCCGTGCTGGGGCCGCTGCCCGTGATCTATCCCTTCATCGTCAACAACCCGGGCGAGGCGATGCAGGCCAAGCGGCGGCTGTCGGCGCTGACGCTGGGGCATCTGACGCCGCCGCTGTCGCAGGCCGGCCTGCATGGTCCGCTGCTCGAGCTGGAAGGGCTGGTCGAGGAATATGCCGAGGCCGACGGGCTCGACAAACGCCGCCTGAAGCTCCTGGAAGACGAGATCGTCGCGCGCGCCTGGCAGAGCGGCCTGGCCGCCGATTGCGGACTGGACCGTACCATGAACGGGCGCGAGGCGATTGCACAGCTCGACGCGCAGCTCTGTGACATCAAGGAGCTGACGGTGCGCGAGCGCCTGCACGTGTTCGGGCAGGCGCCCGATGCCGCGGCGAATGCCTTGCTCACCGATGCGATCACCGCCGCGGGCGCCACGATCGACCGGGTCGAGATCGGCGGCCGCATCGCCGCCAGCGCGGCATCGGAGCAGAGCGCGCTGCTCGCGGCCCTCGACGGCCGCCGTGTGGCGGCAGGTCCGGCCGGCGCGCCCAGCCGCGGCCGGCTCGACGTGCTGCCGACGGGGCGCAATCTCACTGCGGTCGATCCGCGCGCGATCCCGACGCGCACGGCCGCGCTGGTCGGCGCGCGCGCCGCCGACGAGGTGATCCGGCGCTATCTTCAGGACCATGGCGACTATCCGCGCGCGCTGATGCTCGATCTCTGGGCGTCCGCCTCGCTGCGCACCGGCGGCGACGATCTCGCCCAGGCGATGGCCTATCTCGGCGTGCGTCCGCGCTGGGATCTCAATTCCAACCGCGTCACCGGCGTCGACGTGCTGCCACTCGCGATGCTCGATCGTCCGCGCATCGATGCGACGCTGCGGATCTCCGGGCTGTTTCGCGACCTGTTCGAAGCGCAGATCGCGCTGTTCGATCTCGCCGTGCAGAAGGTCGCGGCGCTCGACGAGGACGATGCCGATAATCCGCTGGCGGCGGCGCGGCGGCGCGGCGAAAGCCTCGCACGCGTGTTCGGCGGCGCGCCCGGCAGCTACGGCGCCGTGGCCGCCGATCTCGCGCTTGGCATGGCTTGGGAGAGCCGGGCTGAGCTCGGTGACGCTTATCTCGACGCCACCGGCTTCAGTTTCGGCGGCGCGCATGACGGCCTGTCGGCCGCCGAGACGTTTCGAGCCCGCGTCCGCGGCGCCGATGCGCTGGTGCATCCGCAGGACGATCGCGAGCGCGACCTGCTCGATGGCGAGGAGGTCGCCGACTTCGCCGGCGGCTTCGCCGCGGCGGCCGCCGCGCTCGGCGCCACGCCGGCGCTGCTGCATCTCGACACCAGCCGGCCCGAGGCGCCGAAGGCGCGCACCTTCAGCGAGGAGATCGCCCGCGTCGTGCGCGGCCGCCTCACCAATCCGCGCTGGATCTCGGGCATGCTCGGCCACGGCTACCGCGGTGTCGCCGAGATTGCGCAAGGCGTCGACGCGCTCTATGCCTTCGCGGCGACCTCGGACACCGTGCCCGAGCACCTGTTTGATCTGGCGCATGGGGCGCTCTTGCGCGACGAGGCAGTGTTGGAGGCGATGATCGCGCGCAACCCGGCAGCGGTCGCGTCGATCGTGTCGCGCTTCGAGGATCTGCTGCGCCGGCAGCGCTGGGTGCCGCGCCGGAACGCAGTCGCTGACGAACTCGCGTCGGCCCGCGAGCGTCTGACCGAGAGGGAGAGTGTCTCGTGACCGCCGCCGAGATCAAGGGCTGGTGTCCGGGCGCGCGTCGGCCGATGCCGAGCGGCGACGGCCTCATCGTCCGCGTCCGACCGCATGGCGGCGCGCTGCCGGTCGCGGCGCTGCGCGAGTTGGCCGACGCCGCGCAGCGCTTCGGCAACGGCCAGATCGACCTGACACGCCGCGCCAATCTGCAGATCCGCGGCGTCTCGCAGCAAACCCTGGCGCCGTTGTGGGACGTCATGGCCTCGCTCCAACTGCTCGACGACAGCGCCGAGCTGGAGGCGATCCGCAACATCGTCATCAATCCGCTGGCGGGACTGGACCCGGCTGAGATTGCCGACATGCGCCCGATTGCGGCCGATCTGGAAAACCGGCTGGCCTCGGAGCCGGAGCTGCAGGCGCTGCCGGCCAAGTTCAGCTTTGCGCTCGACGGCGGTGGCAGACTGCCGCTGTCCGGTCTCGCCGCGGATGTGCGTCTCGTCGCCTGTGGTCCTGCGGGCAGCAACCGTATCGCGATCGGACTTGCCGCTGCCGACGGCGTGACATGGCTCGGCACGACCGTGATGGCTGGCGCCGCAGCCAAGGCCGTGCGTCTCGCGCGCTGTGTGCTGCAACTCAGCCCCACGCGTCGCGCCACTGCGCTGCCGCGTCCCGCGATCGCGGCCATCAGCGCCGAACTTGATCTCGATGTATCCAACGCAATCCCGCCGCAGTCGGCGTCGCCATCGCAGCGCTGCGGGCTGATTGCCTTGACGGACGAGCTCAGCGTCACGGGACTCGGTGTGCCGTTCGGCCGTCTCGACAGCGACACGCTTGCGCATCTTGCAGAGATCCTCTCCGCCCATGCTATCGGTGAGGTCCGCTTGTCGCCGTGGCGCACGCTCTATGTCGCCGCCGGGCGCGCGGTGGCCGGGCAGATCATCGCCGATGCGGCAACCCTCGGCCTGATCGTCGACGATGCTGATCCGATGATGCGGATCGATGCCTGTTCCGGCGTCGGCTGCTGTTCATCGACCGCGCTCGCCACGCGACAGCATGCGCGCGTGCTCGCGGACGCGATGGCTCGCACCAGGTTTCAAGGCTCGCTGCATGTCTCCGGCTGCGCCAAGGGGTGCGCGCGCTCGGCGTCTGCCGACGTCGTGCTGATCGGCGAGGGCGACCATTATCGCATCGTGCGCAACGGCACCGTGAGAAGCGAACCCTGCGGCATTGTCGATCCGGCTCATCTCGACCAGGTGGCGGTTGCGCTGTTCAAGGCAAGAGAGAAGGCCGATGTCTGACCTGCGCGACTACATCAAGGATGGCGCGGAGATCTATCGTCGCTCCTTCGCCACCATTCGTGCCGAAGCCGATCTGTCGCGCTTCCACGGATTGGAAGAGAAGATCGCCGTGCGCATCATCCATGCCTGCGGCATGGTCGAGATCACCTCGGATATCGAGATGTCCGATCATTTCGCCGCCGCGGCGCGCGCCGCGCTCGATCGCGGCGCGCCGATCCTGTGCGACGCCAAGATGGTGGCGCAGGGCATCACGCGCGCACGCCTGCCGGCCAGGAACGAGATCATCTGCACGCTCGATGACCCGCAGGTGCCGGCGCTGGCGGCAAAGCTCGGCACGACGCGTTCGGCCGCGGCGCTGGAGCTGTGGCGGCCGCATCTCGGCGGCGCGCTGGTGGCGATCGGCAATGCGCCGACCTCGCTGTTTCATCTGCTCGACATGCTCGACCAGGACGCACCGCGCCCTGCGGCCGTGATCGGCACGGCGGTCGGCTTTGTCGGCGCGCGCGAGTCGAAGGAGGCGCTCGCAGCCGATGGCCGCGTGCCCTATCTGATCGTCCGGGGACGCAAAGGCGGCAGCGCGATGGCGGTTGCGGCGGTGAATGCCATCGCGAGCGATGTCGAATGAGTCCGCTCGACATCATCGCGGGCACGGCCGAGGCCGGGACGCTGTATGGCATCGGCGTCGGTCCCGGCGACGTGCGCTATTTGACCTTGCGTGCCGCCGGCCTGATCCGCTCGGTCGATGTGGTGGCGTTCTTCGCCAAGCGCGGCATGGAGGGCAATGCGCGCCGGATCGTGGCGCCGCTGATGGATGCTGGCCGGCACGAATTGCGACTCGAGTATCCGGTCACCGAGGAGGTACCGGTTGCCGATCCCAGCTACCAGGCGCAGATCGGTGACTTCTATCATCGCGCCGCCGACAGCATCGCGGCGCATCTCGTGGCGGGTCGCTCGGTGGGCCTGCTGTCGGAGGGCGATCCCTTCTTCTACGGCTCGTTCATGCACATGTGGCGCCGCCTTGAGCAGGATCATCGCGTGGAGGTCGTACCTGGCGTGACCGGCATGTCCGGCTGCTGGACCAAGGCCAATGTCCCGATCACCTGGGGCGACGATATCCTCTCGGTGCTGCCGGGCACGCTGACCGAAGAGGTTCTGCGCGATCGGCTGACGCGCTGCGAGGCCGCCGTGATCATGAAGGTCGGGCGCAACCTGACCAAGGTGAAGCGCGCGATTGCCGCCGCGGGCTTGCTCGACCGCGCCGTCTATGTCGAGCGCGGGACGATGGAGGCCGAGCGCGTCGCGCCGCTGGCGGAGATCGATCAGGATCGCGGGCCTTATTTCTCCATGATTCTGATCCCGGGGCAGGGGCGCCGGCTGTGACGGGAACGCTCACCATCGTCGGCGTCGGTCCGGGCCGGGCCGAGCTGATGACGCCTGCGGCATCTGCTGCGATCGCTGCGGCGAGCGATCTGATCGGCTACGGACCCTATCTCGATCGCGTTACGACGAGCCGTCCGGGCCAGATCCGCCACGCCAGCGACAATCGCGTCGAGCTCGATCGTGCGCGCCACGCGCTGACGCTCGCCAGTGAAGGCAGGCAAGTCGCGGTCGTATCCGGCGGCGATCCCGGCGTGTTCGCGATGGCGGCGGCGGTGTTCGAAGCGGTCGAGGCGGGACCGCGGGCCTGGCGTGATCTGGATATCCGCGTCGAGCCTGGTGTCACGGCGATGCTGGCCGCCGCAGCCGAAGTCGGCGCGCCGCTCGGCGGTGACTTCTGCGCGATCTCGCTGTCCGACAATCTCAAGAGCTGGACCACGATCAGGCGAAGGCTGGAGGCGGCGGCCGCCGCCGATTTCGTCGTCGCGCTCTACAACCCGCTCTCCAAGGCGCGTCCGCATCAGCTCGGCGAAGCGTTTGCATTGCTGCGGCAGCTCAAGCCGTCGTCGACCGTGGTCGTGATGGTCCGCGCCGCAGGGAGCGGCGATGTCAGCCGGATCATCACGACGCTCGGCGAGGTCGATCCCGCGAAGGCCGACATGCGCACGCTGGTCCTGATTGGATCGGCGGCGACACGCCTGATCACGCGCGAGGGCAAGTCGCCCTACGTCTACACGCTCCGCCGCGAAGTCGAGGGCGGCGCATGAGCGAGCTGATCCTCGAGCCAGCGCACGGCCGCGGCCGCGCTCTCCAGCGCAACGCCATGCGGCTTGTCGGGCCGCGCGATCATCACCACGGGAATGCCGAGCCGGCGCGCCGCCGCGATCTTCGGGTAGGTCGCAGTGCCGCCGGAGTTCTTCGAGACGACGAATGCGATGCGCTCCTGGACCAGGAAATCATGCTCTTTGACGGCGTCGAACGGGCCGCGATCGGAGATGAAGCTGATGTCCGGCGGCAGCAGGATGTCGCCGGGCGGATCGATCGTGCGGGCGATGTAGTGATGCTGCGGAGCCGCGGCAAAGGCCGTCAGCTCCAGCCGGCCGAGGCTGAGGAACACGCGGACAGCAATTGCGCCGAGCGCTTCGGCCGCCGCCTCGGAACTGTCGACCTCGATCCAGCGGTCACCGTCTTCGCGCTGCCAGGCCGCGCGCCGGATCGACGCCAGCGGCAGCGCCAGCGCAGCGCAGGCCGCAACGACGTTGCGCGAGATCTGGTCGGCATAAGGATGCGTCGCGTCGATCACCGCGTCTACAGCATGATCGCGCAGCCACGCCTCCAGCCCGGCAGTGCCGCCGAAGCCGCCGATGCGTGTCGGCAGCGGCTGCGGCCGTGGCGCGACGGTGCGGCCTGCGAGCGAGAGCGTCGCCGCGAAGCGGCCGTCGTCCGCCAACAGCCGCGCCAGCTCCGATGCTTCGGTCGTGCCGCCGAGAATGAGAACGCGCATGCGGGGCAGGGTCCATGGTAAATCCGGGCGCAACTTGCAACGCGGCGCGCTGGCTGTCCATCATCGGCATCGGCGAGGACGGCGTCGAGGGGCTCTCGGCGCCCGCGCGTCGTCTCATTGCGCAGGCGGCCCTGGTTGTCGGCGGCGGGCGTCATCTGGAGCTCGCATCGCCCCTGATTGCTGGCGAGCGTCTGGCGTGGCCGAGCCCGCTCCATCTGGCCTTCGATCAGATCGCGGCGCGCCGGGGTGAGCCGGTCGTCGTGCTCGCCAGCGGTGACCCCTTCAACTACGGCGTCGGCAAGCAGCTGATGCAGCGCTTCGCTGGCGCTGAGATGCTATGCGTGCCGCAGCCCTCCGCCTTCAGTCTGGCGGCGGCGCGGCTCGGCTGGGCGTTGCAGGACACAGCCCAGGTGACGCTGCATGGCCGTCCTCTCGAAGGAATCATCCGGCATCTGGCGCCCGGCGCGCGCATCCTGGCGCTGGCCTGGGACGGATCAACGGCGGGGAAGCTCGCAACCTTGTTGACGTCGCGGCGGATGGGGCGCTCGCGCCTGACGGTGCTCGAAGCCATCGGCGGTCCGCACGAGCGGGTGCGAAGCGCGACGGCCAGCGCCTTCGACCTCTCGGACATCAACCCGTTGACGACGATCGCCTTGGAGGTGATTGCCGAGCCCGACGCGCCAGTGATCCCGCTGACCTCGGGTCTCGCCGACGATCTGTTCGAGCATGACGGCCAGCTCACCAAGCGCGATGTGCGTGCAGTCACGCTCTCGGCTCTTGCGCCGCAGCCAGGCGAGCTGCTGTGGGATGTGGGCCTGGGCTCCGGTTCGGTCGCGATCGAGTGGCTGCTGCGCCATGGCACACTGCGCGCGATCGGCATCGAGGCGCGGCAGGACCGCGCCGACCGCGCGATGCGCAACGCGCTCGCGCTCGGTGCGCCCGATCTCAGGATCGTGCTGGGGCGCGCACCGGCGGTGCTCGCCGATCTCGAGCCGCCGGATGCGATCTTCATCGGCGGCGGCATTTCGGAGCAGGGCGTGTTCGAGACGGCCTGGGCGAAGCTGAAGCCGGGCGGCCGCCTCGTCGCCAACGTGATTTCGCTCGAAGGCGAGGCGCGGGTCACCGATCTGTTCGGCAGACACGGCGGCGATCTCATTCGCATCGCCGTCTCGCGCATCGAGCCGGTCGGCCGCATGCATGGCTGGCGGCAGGCCATGCCGGTGACGCAGTGGCGGGTGACGAAGTCATGATCGCGCTCGGGATCGGCTGCCGCCGCGACGCAAGCGCCGATGCGATCGAGGCGGTGGTGGCTCAAGCTCTGACCGTTGCGCGGCTTTCGACCGGCGAGATCACCGTGATCGCAACGGCCGCCGACAAACAGGACGAGCCCGGCATCATCGAGACCGCAAAGCGCCTGCAGCGTCCGCTGCTTGGAATCGCGGCTGACGAACTCTCGGCGGTCGCCGATCTCACGGTCACCCGCAGCGATCGCGTGCAGCGTCTCAAGGGCGTACCGTCGGTCGCGGAAACTGCGGCGCTCGCCGCGGCCGGCCGCAATGCGCGATTGGTTCTGCCGCGGCTCGCGCATGCCTCCGCGACCTGCGCCATCGCGGAAGGCGAGGGCCCTGCGGAGCTGATGTCATGACGGTCCATTTCATCGGCGCCGGCCCTGGCGCAGCAGACCTGATCACCGTGCGCGGCCGCGATTTGATCGCGCGCTGTCCGGTCTGTCTCTATGCTGGCTCGCTGGTCCCGAAGGCGCTGCTCGATCATTGTCCGCCCGCCGCGCGCATCGTCGATACGGCGCCGCTGTCGCTCGACGAGATCATCGCCGAAATGGCGCGGGCGACGGAAGCCGGTCAAGACGTCGCGCGGCTGCATTCCGGTGATCTCTCGATCTGGAGCGCGCTCGGCGAGCAGCTGCGGCGGCTCGATGCCATGAACATCGCCTATACGATCACGCCCGGCGTACCCTCGTTCGCGGCGGCCGCAGCGGCGCTCGGGCGCGAGCTGACGCTGCCGGGGCTTGCGCAGTCCGTGGTGCTGACACGCACCTCCGGCCGCGCCTCGGCGATGCCGGAGACGGAGCAATTGTCGCTGTTCGCGCAGTCGCGCGCCACGCTCGCCATTCATCTGTCGATCCACGTTCTCGACAAAATCGTCGACGAGCTACGCCCGCATTATGGCGACGATTGTCCGGTCGCGATCGTCTATCGCGCGAGCTGGCCGGATCAGCGCGTCGTGACCGGCACGCTTGCGACGATCGTGGACCAGATCGCGACCGAAGCGATGGAGCGCACCGCGCTGATTCTCGTTGGTCGCGCGCTCGGCTCGGAGGATTTTCGTAACAGCGCGCTGTACGACGCCGACTATCAGCGGCGTTTCCGCGGGAGAGGCGAATGAGCCGGTCCGCTGCTCTGACCGACGAGCCGCCCGTCACGGTCGAACACGGCGACATCGAGCGCGATCGCCTCGTTGCCGAGCGCGCGGTGCGCCGTCTGCCACGCAGCAGACGCAACGATGGCTCCCGCGGGGAAGCCCGCCCGTTCGGACTCTTGCAGCACCTGCAATGCGGTGTTCGCGCCGCGGGCGCGCGTGACCAGCGCCTCCGGTGCACCGGCGTCGTGGAGCGTATCAGCCAGCCATTCAACATCGACCTCGCCTGCGCGCGAATGCAGGTCCAGCAGTCCCTGGCCGAGCTTGGTCATCTTGGCGAAGCCGCCGGCCACGGTGACGCGCGCCACCGGATGGCGGCGCAGATATTTCAGCATGCCGCCGGCGAAGTCGCCCATGTCGATCAATGCAGCCTCCGGCAGGCCGAACAGCTGCTGCACGGCTTTTTCCGATGTGCTCCCCGTGGCGCCGGCAATGTGCGGCAGGCCAGCGGCACGCGCGACGTCGATGCCGCGATAGATCGAGTGGATCCAGGCGGCGCAGCTGAAGGGCACGACGATGCCTGTGGTGCCCAGGATCGACAGCCCGCCGACGATGCCGAGCCGCGGGTTCAGCGTCTTCTTCGCCAGCTCCTCGCCGCCGGGGATCGAGATCTCGACGACGACATCCCGCGTCGCGCCGAGCGCACGGGCAGCCTCGTCGAGAGCTGCCGTCATCATCTCGCGCGGCACCGGATTGATCGCGGGTTCACCGGGCGGCAGCGGCAGGCCGGGCCTGGTGATGGTGCCGACCCCGGGGCCGGCGAGAAACGTGACACCTGCGTCCGCAAGGCCCCGCTGCACCGTGGCCTTGACCAGGGCGCCATGCGTGACGTCGGGATCGTCGCCGGCATCCTTGATGACGCCGGCCGTGGCGCGTGTGCCGTCGCTCTCGTGCATCGCCACGGCGAAGCTGACGCGGCGTCCGCCGGGCAGGGCGATCTCGACCATGGCGGGACAGCTGCCGGTGATCAGCAGCTCATAT
The DNA here is from genome assembly GCF_051167555.1 of Bradyrhizobium sp. HKCCYLS3077. Lineage (NCBI taxonomy): Bacteria > Pseudomonadati > Pseudomonadota > Alphaproteobacteria > Hyphomicrobiales > Nitrobacteraceae > Bradyrhizobium > Bradyrhizobium sp. HKCCYLS3077. Next base: position 1,202,505 of record NZ_JBNPTH010000002.1, read on the forward strand.
GCTGCGCGCGCGGCGGCCGTGGCGCAGCTGCCGGTGGTCCAGCCACGCTTCAGCGGTCGGTTCGGCGCCTCGCTCGTTCCCGTCATCCCGCAGCGCATAGCACATTTCGTTGCGACGTGGCGGTGCTCCGGCCATGACCATCACGGCGCCAAGGGGGATCATCATCGCGGCGCCGCGCTCGGGCGCCGGCAAGACCACGGTGACGCTCGGACTGCTGCGGGCGCTGGCCCGGCGGGGCATGCGGGTGCAGCCGTTCAAATGCGGGCCCGACTACATCGACCTCGCCTTTCACACCGTGGCGGCGCGGCGCACGAGCTTCAATCTCGACGGCTGGGCGATGTCGGCGGCTCAGCTGCAGGGGCTCGTGTCCGCCGTCACCGCAGACGCTGACATCGCCGTCGTCGAGGGCGTCATGGGCCTGTTCGACGGCGCGCCGCAACCCGGCCGGGCGGGCCGGGGCTCGGCCGCTGATATCGCCGCGCTGCTCGGCTGGCCTGTCCTGCTCGTGCTCGACGTGAGCGGACAGACCGAGACGGCCGCGGCCATCGCGCTTGGCTGCGCGAAGTTCCGCGCCGACGTGCAGATTGCCGGCGTCATCCTGAACCGGGTCGCGAGCGAACGGCACCGCGCCCTGATCGATCCCGGCTTCAAGACCATCGGCCTCGATGTGCTCGGCGCGCTGGCCCGCAACGAGACGCTCACGCTGCCGGAGCGCCACCTCGGCCTGGTCCAGGCGCAGGAGATCACGGCGATCGAGAGCCATCTCGACAATCTCGCCGACCAGATCTCCCGATCGGTCGATCTGGACGCATTGTTGGCGCGCGCGCGCATTGGGCATAGCCGCGAGCAGGCCGGCGACGCCGGCTTCGGGATCCGGCCGCCGGGTCAGCGCATCGCGCTGGCCTCCGATGCCGCGTTCTCCTTCAGCTATCCACACCTGTTGCGACATTGGCGCGCTGCGGGCGCCGACATCGTGCCGTTCTCGCCGCTGAACGACGATGCGCCCGATGCGGCCGCCGATGCGGTGTGGCTGCCCGGCGGCTATCCCGAACTCCATGCCGGGCGACTTGCGGCCGCTCAGGCTTTTCTCGCCGGCCTCCGCGCGATGGCGGCGCGCGGTGTGCCGATCCATGGCGAGTGCGGTGGCTATATGACGCTCGGTGCGGGGCTCGAAGATGCAAAGGGTACGCGGCACGGGATGGCCGGATTGCTCGGGCTGGAAACATCGTTCGTCAGCCGCCGGCTCCATCTTGGCTACCGTCATGCCACCTTGCTGGCCGACTGTAGCCTCGGTGTGAAGGGAGCTTCCGTTCACGGTCACGAGTTCCACTACGCGACGATCCTGAGCGAAGCGGACGATCCGCTGATCGCCTGTCGAGACGCCTCGGGCCGAGCGATCGCCGAGCGTGGCTCGCGGCGCGGCTCCGTGACGGGATCGTTTCTGCATGTCCTGAGCGGAGAGGCCGCATGAGCTCTGCCAAGCAGGTGCCGCCGCAATTCGATGCCTCGTTCAGGGCGCGCTTCGCCGAGCTGGTTCGCTGGCGCCGCGACGTGCGCCGCTTCCGCAGCGATGCCGTATCCTCGGAACTGATCCAGCAGCTTCTGACCCTCGCATCCCATGCGCCGTCGGTGGGCTTCTGCCAGCCCTGGCGCTTCGTGCTGGTCGAAAGTGCGCAGCGGCGCGCAGCCGTCATCGCAAATTTTAAGCGCAGCAATGAGGCGGCACTGGCCGGCTATGACGGCGAGCGGCGTGCGCTGTATGCGAGCCTCAAGCTGGAGGGTCTCACACAGGCACCCGTGCATCTCGCGGTCTGTGCCGACGAGGGCGCTGCGACCGGTCATCGTCTCGGCCGCGTCTCGATGCCGGAAACGCTGCGCTATTCGGTGGTCGCGGCGATCCAGACCTTCTGGCTCGCCGCGCGCGCCGAGGGACTCGGTGTCGGCTGGGTGTCGATCGTCGATCCCGCGGCGCTGTGCCGGGATCTCGATTTGCCGCCGGAGTGGAGCCTGATCGCTCATCTCTGTATCGGTTGGCCGCAGGAGGAGCACGACGATCCCGAACTCGACCGTCACGGCTGGGAAACGCGGCTTGCGCCAAGCGTGCTTGCGCCGCTCCGGCGGTAGTCACGAGGCTCCGAGAGAGGCTGCAGGCGGGCGGTTCCGGCGCAGCGGGTCACGGCGATTGAAACCATGAGCCGCTCCGGAGGTTTGTTGACGGGCATCTCGTCGGCGGACCTCGCATGGATCAAACATCTCGAAGCTTCAGCCACGGTTTGCGCGCCGTCGCAGAGAATGTCTGGATCGTCGATGCCGGGCGCATCAGCGCGGCCGGTCTGCCGCTCCCGATCCGCATGACCGTGATCCGCCTGTCGAGCGGAGATCTGCTGTTGCATTCGCCCACGCGCTATTCCCTCGCGCTGCGCGAGGAGCTGGAACGGCTCGGTCCGATCAAATATCTGCTCGCTCCGAACGTCGCGCATTGGATGTTCCTGCCGGACTGGCAGGCCGCGCTTCCTCACGTTCGCGTCTATGCGGCGCCCGGTCTTGCCGAGCGTCAGCAGGTGCGGCGCAGCCGCCTGCGCATCGATCGCGAGCTTACCGATGTCACCCCGGACGAATGGTCCGAAGATCTGCAGCTGGTCTTGGTCTCGGCCCCGTTCTTCACCGAGGTCGAAGTATTTCATCGGCCGAGCCGGACCCTGATCCTGACCGATCTCGTGCAGAATCTCGCGCCGGAGAGCTTGGGTCTCCTGTCGCGCCCGGCTGCGAAGCTGCTTGGCATCACGGCACCGGATGGCAAGGCGCCGGCCTATTTGCGGATGCTGTTGCGGCTGGGAGGTCGCGCCGTGCGCCTTGCTGCGGCGCGCCTGATCGCGCTGTCGCCTGAGCGCGTCATCTTCGCGCATGGTCGGTGGTTCGACAGCGGCGGGACGCAGCAACTGCGTCGCTCGCTCGGCTGGCTGATCGATGCCTCGCCGGAGGCGCGACGGCTGATGCGCGATCTGCGAGGAACCCGCGTCGTCGTTACCGGCGCCTCCAGCGGCATCGGCCGGGCAACGGCGCTCGCGCTTGCGCGGGAAGGGGCGAGCATCGTGCTCGCCGCGCGGCGCGAGGACGTGCTGAAGGATGTTGCCGCCGAATGCGAGACGCTCGGCGGACGCGCCCTGGCGGTCGGCACCGATGTGACCGACGCTGAGCAGGTCAAGCGGCTGGCCGAGCAGGCCGTGCAGACCTTCGGCGGCATCGACATCTGGATCAACAATGCCGGGACCGGGGTGTTCGGCGCCTATCAGGATGCCGATATCGCGCTTCACCGCAAGACGATCGAGGTCAATCTCCTTGGCACGATGAACGGCGCCTATGCGGTGCTGCCGATCTTCCTGCGGCAGCGACGGGGCACGTTGATCAACAACATCTCGCTGGGTGGCTGGGCGCCGACGCCGTTCGCAGCGGCCTACACGGCGAGCAAGTTCGGCTTGCGCGGCTTCTCGGCCAGTCTGCGCCAGGAGCTCGCGGCTCACAAGGACATTCACGTCTGCAGCGTGTTCCCTGCGATGGTGGATACGCCCGGCTTCGTTCATGGCGCCAACATGTCCGGCCGCAACCTCGACCCCGGTCCGCTGCTGTATCGGCCCGAGGACGTGGCAGAGACGTTCGTGCAGCTCATTCGCGCGCCGCGCGACGAGATCGCCGTCGGTTGGCCGGCCCGGCTCGGACAGGTCTCCTACGCCTTGGCGCGGCGGCCGACGGAGCGACTGATGAGCTCGGCCTTCCGCTTCCTGCTGTCGCGAGCCCACATGGCGCCGCGCAGTTCCGGAGCCGTGCTGGCTCCGATTGCAGCGGGCACGGCGGTGAGCGGCGGATGGCTCGGTCGCAAGAAGCTGCCGCCTGCGGGCCAGCTCAGCAAGATCGGTCTCGCGGTCGGGCTCGGCGGCCTGGCGTTGGTGATGATTGCACGGGGACGCCGCCCGCGCGCCACGCCGAGTGTCCGCTCGCATCACTGAACCGGAGGCTGCATGCTCGGCAAGCTCGATTGGTCGGCCATTCCGTTCGGCCAGCCCATTCCGCTCGCTGCCGCCGGGCTGGTGCTGGTCGCGATCCTCGGCATCCTCGGCTGGGTGTTCGCGAAGGGATACTTTCCCTATCTCTGGCGCGAATGGATCACCAGCGTCGATCACAAGCGGATCGGCGTCATGTACATCCTGCTGGCGTTCGTGATGCTGCTGCGTGGCGGGACTGATGCGATCATGATGCGGACGCAGCAGGCGGTCGCGTTCCATTCGAACGGCTATCTGCCGCCTGAGCACTACAACCAGATCTTCTCCGCCCACGGCACCATCATGATCTTCTTCGTGGCGATGCCGTTCGTGATCGGACTGATGAATCTGGTGGTGCCTTTGCAGCTCGGCGTCCGTGATGTCGCATTTCCGACGCTCAATTCGGTCGGCTTCTGGCTGACCGCGTCCGGCGCGCTGCTGGTCAATGTCTCGCTCGTGGTCGGCGAATTCGCGCGCACCGGCTGGCTGCCGTTTCCGCCGCTCTCCGAGATGACTTATTCGCCCGGCGTGGGCGTCGACTATTACATCTGGGCGCTGGAAATCTCCGGGATCGGAACGCTGGTCGCCGGCATCAACCTGGTCACGACCGTGCTCAAGCTGCGCACGAGGGGCATGAGCTATCTGCGCATGCCGATGTTCTGCTGGACCACGCTTGCCTCCAATCTTCTGATCGTCGCAGCCTTTCCGATCCTGACGGCGACGCTGACGATGCTTATGCTCGACCGCTATTTCGGTTTCCACTTCTTCACCAACGAGGCCGGCGGCAACATGATGATGTTCATGAACCTGATCTGGGCCTGGGGCCATCCCGAGGTTTACATCCTGGTTCTGCCGGCCTTCGGCATCTATTCCGAGGTCGTCGCTACGTTCTCGAGCAAGTCGCTGTTCGGCTATCGCTCGATGGTGCTGGCGACGATGGCGATCTGCGTCGTCTCCTTCATGGTCTGGCTGCATCATTTCTTCACGATGGGGGCGGGGCCCAACGTGAACGCGATCTTCGGGATCGCCAGCATGATCATCGCGGTGCCCACGGGCGTGAAGATCTACAACTGGCTGTTCACGATGTACGGCGGCCGAGTGCGTTTTACGACCCCCATGCTGTGGTCCATCGGCTTCATGATCACCTTCATGATCGGTGGGCTGACGGGCGTGCTGGTCGCGGTGCCGCCGGCGGATTTTCTGCTGCACAACAGCCTGTTCCTGGTGGCGCATTTCCACAACGTGATCATCGGCGGGGTGCTGTTCGGCGTGTTCGCGGGCATCACCTACTGGTTTCCGAAGGCCTTTGGCTTCCGCCTCTACGAGAGCTGGGGCAAGGCGGCGTTCTGGTTCACGCTGATCGGTTTCTACGTCACGTTCATGCCGCTCTATGTGGTAGGACTGCTCGGCATGACCCGGCGCATGCAGCATTACGACGTCGCCGAATGGCGCCCCTGGCTGGCGGCGGCGACCGTCGGCACGGCGCTGCTCGCGATCGGCGTCATCCTCCAGATCCTCCAGCTCGTGTTCAGCATCCGCGACCGCGAATGGCTGCGCGATACGACCGGCGATCCCTGGGACGGCCGCTCGCTGGAATGGGCCACGTCCTCGCCGCCGCCGGTGTTCAACTTTGCGGTGCTCCCCAATGTGACGGGGCAGGATGCGTATTGGCGGATCAAGGAAAACACCAAGGACCAGCAGCTTCACACCAGGAAGACGGACTATCAGGACATCGAACTGCCGAAAAACTCTCCTACCGGGTTCGTCTGCGCGTTCTTCGCCACGGTCATGGGCTTCGCGCTGATCTGGCACATCTGGTGGATGGTCGCGCTCGGTGCAATGGGGGCGTTCGCGACGTTTGTCGTGTTCGCCTGGCGCGACCACGATGAGTACGTCATCCCGGCGGCCGAGGTGGCACGGATCGATCGGCACCTCATCGAAGCGCGACAGCGGCCGGCAGCAGCGGCCGAAGCGTGAAGAGGTCGTCCCGGTGCGAGCGGGTGGCCGATCGCACCGGGACGTGAACCATCACCAGCGATGGTGCGTGCGGATCACGCCATGGCCATGGCGGTGTCCGAAATGCCGGCCGCCGTGCCAGCCGTGATGATGGCCAAACCCGGGACCGCGGTAGTAGCCATAGCTGTGCCGCCAGGGGCGATGGTGGTTGTAGTAGCCATAGCTGCGATAGACCGGACGCGGGGCATAGCTGTAGCCATAGCCGCCATAATACGGGCGGTAGGAGCTCACCGGGTAGTAGCCGCCGCCGTAGCCGTAATACGGGGAACTCGCGTAGCGATAGCCGCCATAGCCGTAGGACGGGTAGGGCGCGTAGCCATAGCTCGGCGCGGCAATCGCCGATCCGATCACGGCACCGGCCAGAAGCCCGGCTCCGATCGCCGCACCGCCGCCCCAGCCGCCATGATGGTGCCAGCCGCGATAGCCGACCTGAACGGCGTGCGGTGTCTCAGCCGGCTTTGCTGACGCGGAGAGCGATGTCAGCGGCGCTGCGGAGGCCGATTGCAGGGTGGACAAAGAGATCGCGCCGGCGATGGCCAGGGTCGCGGCGGCCTTGAAAGTCATCATTCTGATTTCTCCCGTGGTGATGGGTCTTGCTCAATCCGAACGACAGAAGCTTGGTTTCAGTTCTCGCGGCGGACCGATTGTCGCGCCACGTTTGTCGTAGACGCGCCTGCAGCATCCGCCGGACATCTTGCTAGCGGCAGAGATGACGGCGGCCATCCTTGCCGAGATAGGTGCCCGAGCGCGGGTCGTAGGACCGGTGGCGTTGCGAGCAGGCAATCTCCGCGCGGCTCGCCTCCGCGCGGCTGTTCGCGACGGCGCTGCCGAGCGTCGCGCTCGCGGCGACGGCGGCGCCCTTGGGTTCGTGATGGGGCCGGTAGCCGTATTGATAGCCGTGACGACGTCCGAGACCGGGGTGCCAGTCATGTCCGCCGCGCCAGTGCCGGTACGCGATGGTCTGAACTCCACCGGTGTCGGCGATTCCGGCTGCCGGGGCCGGATGAGCCGGCAGCATCGGCGCCGCGGTCGCGGATGTTGCGACGGACAGCGCGAGAGTTCCGACGGTCGCTGCGGCCGCAAGTTTTCGCAGGTTCATCTGCGTTGCTCCTTTCTGCGACCGAGATAGGAGAAGCCACGTTTTGCCACAACGGCCTGCTCTGCGTCACCGCGTCGCCTCAATCGGTGGCGCGACGTCGCATCGTTGCCATAAGGTCGCAGCGGCTCGACGAGCCGCTGCGATGTGTTGCTTGCGTCAGCGCGGCGGAACGACGCCGTTGGTCGACGGGGTCCGCTCGTTGCGCATGCCGGGCGGGCTCGACGCGCCCTGGCCGCCACGCTCCACATGGCTGGGACCACCGCCGCCGGCGGAGCTGCCCGAACCGGAGCCCGCGCCAGATGATCCCGCTGCACCGGCGCCCGCGCCACCGGCCCCGCCCGAGCCGGCGCCGCCGGCTCCAGATCCGCCGGCGCCTGCTCCGCCGGCGCCAGAACCACCTGCGCCGGATCCGCCGGCGCCCGCTCCGGCACCGCCGGATCCTCCACCTGCGCCGCCGCCCGATCCGCCGCCGCCACCGCCGCCTTGCGCGAAGGCCGCACCGACCGAGCCGGCCGCGATCACGGTCGCGGCGAGCAGCGTGAGAATTGTCTTTCGCATTGTTGCGCTCCTTGAGGTTTCACCAACCACCAATCGAGCGCGTTACACCGCGTTCCTAATTCTCACGGGCGCAAAGGTCGCGCCCCAGATCGCCTTCGTTCCGCGACGGAACAACCAGGCGCAACTAATCGATCAATGCGTCGAGCAGCGCGTCTGGACATTCCGCCATCATCGTATGTCCCGCACCCGGCAGCACGATCGTGCGCGACTGCGCGATCGCCGCGGCCAGCGCCTTGCCGGCCTTCACCGGCGTCATCATGTCCTTCTCGCCGAGGATGAGACGCGTCGGCACCGTGATCCTGGCCGCCGCTGCCAGCGCATCCTGATAGTTGTTGCAGGCGGAGAGATCGTTGAACAGCACGCCCGGCGCACAGCGCTCCAGCGTCGCCTGCGCGCCGCCATGCATCCACAGGCCGGGCGCGCGGCTGCCGCCGAGCTCGGCTGCAAAGCCGAGACCCCAGATCGAGACCATGTCGATCGCGCTGTGATCATTGGCTTCCGCGGCCTTCAGCAGATCCGGCCCGACGGTCATCGCGGCTGCGGTGCCGATCAGACTCAGCGCCGAGACGCGATCCGGATGGCGCGCGGCGGCGTCGAGCGCGATCAGCGAGCCCATCGAATGGCCGATCAGATGCGCCGGCTTCGCGTCCACCGCCTGCAACAGCGCGACGATCCAGTCAGCCATCGCGGCGATCGTCGGCAGCGCCGGGCCGGCGGAGCGGCCATGGCCGGGCAGGTCGGGGGCCAGCACGGCAAAGCCGTGATGGGCGAACCAGCGGCTGTGCAGCGCCCAGACCGAATGGTCGAAGCCGGCGCCGTGCACGAAGACGACGGCGGGGAGGGGGGCATCGAACGCGCGGCCGCCGGTCGCCACGAACACCTCGCGGTCCTGGATGGACAGTTGCATGGCTCACACCTTCTGCGAGGCGCGCAGCGCCTGTCCGAGATCGTCGATGATGTCAGAGGCCGCCTCGATGCCGACCGACAGCCGGATCAGCTCCTCGCCGATTCCCGCCGCCGCGAGCTGCGCCGCGTCCATCTGCTGATGCGTGGTGGAGGCCGGATGAATCACCAGCGTCTTGGCGTCGCCGACATTGGCGAGATGGCTGATCAGCTTCAGGCTCTCGATGAACTTGCGGCCCGCGGGGCGGCCGCCCTTGATGCCGAACGAGACAATCGAGCCGGCGCCGCGCGGCAAGAGCTCCCTGGCGAGCGCGTGGTCCGGATGCGTCTCCAGCGAGGGATGCAGCACCCAGTCGACGGCCTTGTTTGCGGTGAGCGCGGAAAGCACCGCGGCCGTGTTGGCGACATGGCGCTCCATGCGCAGATGCAGGGTCTCGACGCCCTGCAGCAGATGAAAGGCGTTGGTGGGCGACAGGCAGGCGCCGAAATCGCGCAGGCCCTCGGTGCGCGCGCGCATGATGAAGGCGGCGGTTCCGAACTGCTCGTCGAAGACGATGCCGTGATAGCCGGCATAGGGCTCGGTGAGCTGCGGAAACTTGCCCGACGCCCGCCAGTCGAAGCGGCCGCCATCGATGAGGGCGCCGCCGATCGCGATGCCATGGCCGCCGAGCCATTTGGTCGCCGAATGCATCACGATGTCCGCGCCTTGCGCGATCGGCTGGCTGAGATAGGGGGTGGCGAAGGTGTTGTCGATCAGCAGCGGGATGCCGGCGGCGTGCGCGATCGCCGAGACCTTGGGAATATCCAGCACCTCGAGGCCGGGATTGCCCAGCGTCTCGCCGATGACGAGGCGCGTGTTCGGCTTGATCGCGGCGCTGAAGCCATCGAGGTCGCGCGGCTTGACGAAGCTCGTGGTGATGCCGAACCGCGGCAGCGTGTGCGCCAGCAGGTTTATGGTGCCGCCATAGAGCGAGGACGAGGCGACGATGTGGTCGCCGGCATTGAGGATGGTGGCGATCGCCAGATGCAGCGCCGCCTGGCCGCTCGCGGTGCAGACCGCGCCGACGCCGCCTTCCAGCGCCGCAAGGCGCTCCTCGAGCACCGCCGTGGTCGGGTTGGAGATGCGGGTGTAGATGTGGCCGGCGCGTTCGAGATTGAACAGAGCTGCCGCGTGCTCGGTATCGTCGAACACGTAGGATGTGGTCTGATAGATCGGCACCGCACGGGCGCCGGTCGCGGGATCCGGATGCTGGCCCGCATGCAGGCTCAGTGTCTCGAAGGCAGGCGGTTTCGGCGGCGGCATGCGGATCTCGGCTCTCGTCTGACGATGGTCCCGCTTTCTGCCACAGATTTCACCGGGCGTCAGGGGCGGCGCATCACGCCGTCCCTGAACGCGTCGCGTCGTCAGCCGAAGCTCTTCGGGAACAGGCCCGCCGCGGCGATCTCGGCAATGGCGAGTCGCGGGCTCGGCTTCTCGCGGTCCTTGAGCCCGGCCGGAAGCTTCTCGCCGTCGCCCTTGCGTCCCACCGCGATCGCGATCTCCACGGCGAAGCCGTCGGGCACGCCGAGCGCGGTCTGCGCGGCGGCGACGTCGAAGCCGCTCATGCCGTGGGTGGCCCAGCCCGACAACGCGGCCTGGTTGGCGAAGTTGGCCCAGGCGGCGCCGGCATCGAAGGAATGCGTGCGGGTCGGCGCCGGCTCGGTCTTGCCGGCCGGAATGAAGGTTTTCTTGGAGATCACGTAGACCAGCGCGGCGGCGTGCTGCGCCCAGCCGCGGTTGAATTCGATCAGCGGCGCCAGGAAGGTGTCGAATTCAGCCGAGCCGCGCAGCGCGTAGAGGAAGCGCCAGGGCTGTGAATTATAGGAAGAGGGCGCCCAGCGCGCCGCCTCGATGAAGGTAAGCAGCGCGCTCTCCGGCAGCGCCTCGTCGGTGAAGCCGCGCGGCGACCAGCGGTCGACGAAGATGCGATGTGCCGGATGCTCGGTGGTGCGGTCGGTCGGCGCGGGAAGATGGGCAGTCACAGTCGTCTCCTTGCAGTCAGGCCCGCCGTCGGGCTGCGTGCGCCGCTTCGTTGCGGCGCACGGTTCCGTCGCATCTTTGGCTCACGGCGCCTTCGGAGTCCAGATCGCCAGCGCCGAGGTATCGACCTTCGCAGGAAGAACCCGCTCGGCGAGAAAAGCGTCGGCGATCTTCTGCTGCTCCGACAGGCCGGCCGGGGTCACGGCGCCGACCTGGTAGGAGCGGTGGCTGTTGGCCTCCTCGACGGTGGCCGCATCGATCCCCCAGAGCGCGGCGAGCTGGCCCGCCGCCGCGGCCGGATTGGCTTTCACCCATTTGCCGGTCTCGACGAGCTTGCCATAGATGACGTTGAGCGCATCGCCGTGTTTGGCGGCGTAGTCGGCGGAAGCGAGGTAGTAGCGCTTGTAGCTGGCGAGCCCGTCGCTGCCGTCGGCGAGCACGCGCGCGCCGGACTGGCGGATCGTGCTGGTCAGGAACGGATCCCAGGCGACCCAGGCGTCGACATTGTTGCTGACGAAGGCGGTGCGGCCGTCGGCCGGCGGCAGATAGGCCGGCGTGATGTCCTTGAAGGACAGGCCAGCCTTGGCGAGTGCCGACAGCAGCAGATAATGACTGCCGGCGCCCTTGGTCACGGCAATCTTCTTGCCCTTGAGGTCGGCGAGAGTCTTCACCGGCGAGGCGGTCGCCACGAGGATCGCCTGTGCCGACGGCGACGCGGCTTCCTCCGCGACATAAGCGAGCTTGGCACCGGCAGCTTGCGCGAACACCGGAACGGTGTCGGCGACATCGGCGCCGACATCGATGCTGCCGATGTTGATGGCCTCCAGCAGCGGCAGGCCGCTGGAGAATTCGTGCCAGGAGATCTTGATGTCGAGCGGCGCCAGCGCCTTCTCCAGCTCGCCATTGGTCTTCAACAGCGCGATCAGGGTCGAGGATTTCTGGTAGCCGATGCGCAGCGTCTCGGCGGCTCCGGCCGGTGTGATCGTGAGCGCGCTGAGTAGGGCCACGCTTGCCGCCAGCAGGGCGCGACGGGCAAGCTGCCATGGCCGCGCGTGCGGAGGCCGGGGGGCGGAAGAGGGGATCATGTGCGGAAATCTCCTGACAGTCATCGATGCGGGTCTGATCGGATCAATCGCAGGATCGTTTATCCCTTGCAATTTTGCAGATCGGCCGGAATGGAGGCGAACATTCTTCATTCGATGCCAATGCGAGAAATCTGTTGCTGTTTCGCATCCCCAGGTAGCCGCTCGCAGCCTCGCGGCGTGCTTGGCGCCCGAGCTATGTCTGCCGTTCGTCCCTCCCGGAAGGAGAGGGCGCAGGGAAGGCCGGGCGTCGACTGACACCCATGGCCCGCGTGCAACAAAAAAGCACGCGGCGGTCACCACAGGATCAGCCGGACATCCGGCCTTCCCTGCGCGATGGGCTTACGGCTTATACGCGATCTCCCCGGTGCGCCGGGCTTTCTGGCCACCGTTGCGCATGATGCTTGCGCATCAGCGCGTGATACTAGCGTCGGAGTATCAGGACCACGCGACTTCGCCGTCCGGCTCCCCTCGTACGTCGGCGCGCTTGACGCACGCTGCGACGAGAACCGGCCACCGCATCCCACCCAACGCTTCGTGACGTTCGCGACAGCGCCCCTCGATCGGACGGGATGCGCGGATATGATCATGATTTCGGTAAAAAAGAAACAAGAATATTTTTCGCAGCGGGACTGGACAGGGCAAATCAGCTTGAGATCGCTGGGGATTATCGGGTGTTCGCGCATCAGGAAAAGCAGTTGTCGACGCAACCGATCCCGGCGGGGCCGGTGCAACCTCTCCCCGCCCTTTGCGGGGAGAGGTCGGATTGCGCAGCAATCCGGGTGAGGGGCATGGCACATCCGTAGCCTCGATCGCGAGTCCATCGGACGTGCACGTCAATGTGAGACGTGCTGTGCATGATAGATAGCAGGCCTCGGAAGGTGAGCCGCGTGCAGAGACGCCGCACCGCCCGCGTGCCCCTCACCCCAACCCTCTCCCCGTGAAGAACGGGGAGAGGGAGCACACCGCACGAGCCGAAATGGCGTGGATTGCGAGGTAGGAAGACGGCAAACGCGCGTTCCTACCTGGCAAACGATGTCGTTAAGCGGCGCTGCCACATCGGCGGCCTCAGGTGGCCCCGGCGGATGGCGAGGAGGAGAAGGATGACGCCAGCGGTGGTGCAGAACACCAGCGCGACCACCGAATGCTCCATGCCGAACGCGCCGCCGGTCAGCAGCTCCGGTCCCTCGATGGTGGCCTTCAGCAGGCCTGGATCGCTCACGGCACCGGAGACGACGCCGGAGAAGACCGCCGACTGGAAGTAGTTCCACGCCATGTGGAAGCCCATGCAGATCCACAGGCGACGGGTGACGAGATAGGCCGCGGACAGGAGCAGCCCGGCCTCGATGCTGATGTAGATGGCACCGCCCAGCGTCGCCCCCGGGTTCGTCAGATGAAGGAGCCCGAACGCGAGCGATGAGACCAGGATTCCGACCCAGCTTCCGAACATGTCCTCGACCGATCGGAACAGGACGCCGCGGAACAGCAGCTCTTCGAACACGCCCGACTTGATCGCCATCGAAAGGTTGGGAAGCAGGAACAGCACGGGATTGAATCCCTCGACCTTGTAGATGCCGAGCAGCATCAGGACTGTCGCGCTCGCGGTGTAAAGGCCCGCGCCACACAGCGCGCCGATGGCCCATTCGCGGCCGAGTCCGGGCGTCGAAAGCTCGGTCGCCTCGCGTCGGTCGATGAATGTCTGATAGGCCACGTACACGCCGATCGCAGCAACACCCAGCACGATCTGGATGACCGCGTTCAGCACGGGTGACTCGTGGAATTGCTCGAGACGGGCCTGGGCCCATCCCATGAAGTAGAACAGGGCAGCTCCCAGGACGATGAGGCGGGTCAGCGGAAACTGCAGAATGCGCTGCCAGAGCGGCTGACCGGAAAGGCTGATATCCGTCATGTAAAAAACGTCTCCCCCAGATTTGAACCTGCTCGCTCCAGACGCGCCTCGCGGCGACAATGGCGACGACATGGTCCATCGTCCCCGCGCCGCCAGATCCAACCGTCTTTCGGGTCTGACGGCCTCTCGGTATCGGTCTTTGCGGTTTTGCTTGGCAGGTGACCGCACGGAGAGCCCCGGCAAGCAGGGTGCCGCATCTCCTCTCTCATTTGATATGAGGCGCAGGGTCATGCCGCAATCCACTTTGCGACGCCGGACCTGCTGGCGCGGCGTGTTTGCGGACGTTGGCTCGGTCATATGCTGCTTATCAGGCACTGACCCCCGGTGCATCCGCGGGGCGAGCCCGCGCCTGTCGGAGACGCGCCGGTTGCGGGACTACCGGGCCTTACGCCTCCCGGGCTTGTCTGCGGTCGTGAGGTACGCGCTGAACATGTCCGCCATCGCATCGGCATAGGCCGATATCTCGGCGCGGCTGCGCGGCGTCTCCGAGAAGTGCTTGCCGACTTGGGCGAGCGTCGTCTTGATCAAATCGGTGGCGCGCGCCCGCTCAGCCGGCTGGGCGTGTGGCAGCGCCTCGCGCATGAACGCCAGCATGGCGCGGCGGCCGCTCGCCTGGGCGGCTTTCGATTCCGGCGCATCGCGATACAGTGGCGCGGCGTCGTCGAGCGCGCCGCGAATGGCCGCCTCGTCGCATTCCGATTGCAGGAAGGCGTGGACCAGCGCGCGGAGCCGCACGAGCGGTGGACGGCTGGTGTCCTCGAGGATGCCGGTGAGCAGCGCGGAGGTCTGCCGCCACTCGTCGCTCTGCAGCCGGAACAGGATCGCCGCCTTGTTGGGGAAGTACTGATACAGCGAGCCGACGCTGACGCCGGCCTTTTCGGCGACGCGGGCGGTGGTGAAACGCTGCGCGCCCTCGCTCGTCAAAACCTGAACAGCGGCCTGCAGAATCGCCGAGACGAGATCCGCGGAGCGCGCCTGTTGCGGCTGTTTTCTCGCGGCAATCGAGGCTTTTCGAGCTGGCGCCATGACTGGATCCGGAATGCGATTAGCGAATGCGAATGATTAGTCGTATTTTGACGGGGAGGCAAACACCCACGCGAAACACGGAGACGATTCATGATCACCCTCACCACCGCGCCCGTGGCGCCGCTGCTGGATCGCCTGCTGGCCGAGGCCGCGCGGCTGCGCCCGGAGACGAGCCCGGTCTTTGCCGGCATGGCCGAGCGCGGCGAAGAGCTGATGCGCAGCAAGTCCGGCCATGTCGAGCTCTACGCGCAACTGAAGGACTTTCCGCTGCCGGTCTCGCGTGACACCGGCACGCTGCTCTACATGCTGGCGCGCAGCTTCGCCGCGAAATCGATCGTCGAATTCGGCACCTCGTTCGGGATCTCGACGTTATTTCTAGCCGCGGCGTTGCGCGACAATGGCGGCGGCCGGCTGATCACCACCGAGTTCGAAGCATCGAAGGTTGCGCGGGCCCGCGCCAACCTGGCCGAAGGCGGCTTGGCCGACCTGGTCGAGATCCGACAGGGCGATGCGTTGCAGACGCTGCTCGCCGATCTGCCGGAGACCATCGACCTGGTGCTGCTCGACGGCGCCAAGCCGCTGTATGGCGACATCCTGGCGCTGCTCGAGAGCCGGCTCAGTGCGGGCGCGTTCATCGTCGCCGACAATGCCGATTATTGTCCGGAGTATCTCGCTCATGTCCGCTCGCCGGCGAACGGCTATCTCTCGGTGCCGTTCGGCGACGAGGTCGAATTGTCGATGCGGATCGGGTGAGGGCAGGCGCGCATTGCCCGCATCAGCGCCACGGCCGTGATCATCGGCGGCCGCCAGCGCTGGCGGCCGATCAGCTGTAGCCGCAATCGGCGATGCGGATTCTCGAGCCGATCGCCGCGGTTTTCACGCCGGTGGGACGAGGGCCTGGAAATGTGCGGCGATGTCGGCGCGGCGCGCGATCCAGACGCGGTCGCCGAGATCGGCGAGCCTGGCGAGAATTGTCTCGACGGCGGCGAACCGCGCCGGCCGGCCGGTGATGCGCAGGTGGAAGCCGATCGTCAGCAGCGAGGACGCGCCACGGCCGGCCTCGGCGAGCAGCGTGCGCAGCGCCGAGGCCACGTAGTTCGAGAAATCTTCGGGCTGCACGAAGCCGTTGGGATGGAAGAACTTCATGTCGTTGGTATCGAAGCCGTAGGGGAGCACGAGCAGCGGCCGGCCTGCCGCGCGGGTCCAATAGGGCAGGTCGTCATCGAGCGCATTGCAGTCATAGGCGAAGCCGAGCTCGGCCAGCAGGTCGCGCGTCCACGGGCTCTGGCTGCCGCGTGTCATGAAGCCCACGGGCCGCACGCCGGTCGCGGATGTGATGATGTCGCGCGTGCGCTCGATGTCGCGGCGCTCGGTGTCCGCGTCGGTATAGAGCGCGTGCGGCAGCCAGCGCCAGCCATGCACGGCCGGCTCGTGGCCGCACTCGACCGCAACGCGCGCCAGATCGGGCACCCGCTCGACAGCGCGGCCGCACATCATCAGCGTCGCGCACATGTTGCGCGCGGAGAAGGCGTCGAGGAAGCGCCACAGACCGACGCGCATCCCGTAATCGAACACCTGCTCCTGAACGAGGTCGCGCGCGCCGGACGGCAGCGTCGGCTGCACCTCGCCGTAGCGCTCGGTCTCGGCGTCCCCCTGTTCGACGGCGAGTTCGGCGCCTTCCTCGAAATTGATCACCAGCGATACCGCAAGGCGGGCGCCGTTGGGCCAGACGATGTCCGGGCGCTGCCGGCCATAGCCGCGGAGGTCTCGGATGATGGTCATCTCTCGGGTGTCCCGAAGCTGCGGCTGACTCCGCCGAGCGCCTCGGCGCAGACGAGGCCAATCAGGGTGAGAACCACGATGACGCCGGAGACGGCGGCAACGCGGACGTCGAGGCTGCCTTCGAGAATCGCCCAGAGCTTGATCGGCAGCACCTCGGTGCGCGCGTCCGCCAGGAACAGCGAGACCGGCACGTTGTCGAACGAGGACAGGAACGCAACGAGGCTGCCTGCGACGATGCCGCGGCGGATCAGCGGCAAGGTGATGCGGCGGAAGGTGTACCAGCGGCTGGCCCCGAGGCTGAGCGAGCAGGTGACGAGCACCGGATCGAGCTCCTGGACGGCGGCCCCGACCATGCGGATCACGAACGGCACGCAGACGATGGTGTGGCCGAGCACCAGCGTGGAGAATGACAGCCGGATGCCGATGACATTGAAGACCAGCAGCAGCGACAGGCTGAAGGCCATCGCGGGCAGCACCATCGGCGACATGAACAGCGCGTCGAGCATGCGGGCGATCCGCAGCCTGCTGCGCGCGATGCCGAGTGCGGCGGCGCTGCCGAGCACGGCAGACATCACCGTGGTGCACAGCGCGACCTTCAGGCTGGTGAGCGCCGGCGCGAGGATCTCGGGGGAGCGCAGCAGCTCGACATACCAGCGCGTCGACCAGCTCGGTGGCGGAAATTTCAGCGTCATGCCCGAGGTCAGCGAGATGATGAGCACGACGAGGGTCGGGGCGAGCAGCAGCAGCGCGGAGGCGATCGCGATCACGGCGATCGACGCACCATAGATCCGGTCGGTCAGGTCACGCTGCATCGAGGCCTCGCGTCATCCGCCGCGCGGTCGCGCCGATGATTGCGACGACGCCGATCACCGCCGCGGTGAAGACCAGCGACAGCGCCGCGGCGAACGGCCAGTCCTGAACGCCCATCGACTGCTGATAGATGTAGCTCGGCATCAGGATGATGCGGCCGCCGCCGACCAGCGTCTGCGTGATGAAGGCGGTCGCGGCCGCCGCGAACACGAGCAGGCCGCCCGCGACCGCGCCGGGCAGCGTCAGCGGCAGGATCACGGTGAAGAACACGCGGAAGCGGCCGGCGCCGAGGCCCTCGGCGGCCTTGGCGAGATTGCCGTCGAGCCGCAGCAGGCTGTTGATGATCGGCAGCGCCATTAGCGGCAGCTGGATCTGGGTCAGCGCCAGCACCAGGCCGCCCCAGCTGTAGAGCAGGCGGGCCGGGCTGTCCCACAGGCCGAGCGACAGCATCGTCGCATTGACGATGCCGTCACGGCCGAGGATGACGATCCAGGCGAAGGTGCGGACCACGGTGCTGGTCAGCAGCGGCAGCAGGATCAGGAAGGTGAGAACGGTCCGGATCAGCGCGCCGCTGGCGAGGTAGACCAGCGCCAGCGGATAGGCGAGCACGAGCGAGCACAGCGCGACTTCGAGCCCCAGCATCACCGTGTCCGCCAGCACGCGCAGGCTGAACGGATCGGTGACGAAGCGCAGATACTGCACCGGCGACAGTTCGAGGAACTGCGGCGTGCGGTAGCAGCTGATCGCGAGCAGCGCGATCAGCGGCAGGACGAAGGCGCCGAGGAAGATCACAGCCAGCGGCAGCGCCGGCGCGAGCTCGCGGTGCGCAAGGAAGGAGCGCGACATCGGGACGGACGCCTAGATCTTGACGTCCTTGTTGAAGCGCGTGATCCACTCGCCGCGAAGGCCCTGGAACTTGGTCCAGTCCAGCAGCACGTTGCTCGCGATGAGATCGTCGACGCTCTTGGCGACCGACAGGTTGGCGCCGGTCAGCGCGACGTTCTTGTTTGTCGGCATCATCACCCAGGGCGCGGCCTCCAGCCCCTTCTGCGCCTCCGTCGACATCACGGTGTCGAGATAGTCGAGCACGAGCTTCGGATCCTGGTTGTTCTTCACGATCTGCGCGCTGGAGCGGATGATGACGGCGCCGGATTTCGGCTTGGCGAAAGCGACGTCGACGCCCTTGGCGGCGAGCAGCGCGACATTGTTCCAGTAGTTGAAGGCGATATCGATCTCGCCCTGCTGGAACAGCGCCGCCAGCGCGCCCGGCGAATTGGCGATGGCGCCGACATTGGGCAGCAGCTTCTTCATCGCCTCGAACGCCGGCTCCAGATTGGTCTCCGAGCCGCCGTTGAGCTTGGCGATCTCGACCATGAAGGCGGTGCCGAGGGAGGAGCCCATGCCGGTAATGCCGACGCGGCCCTTGTATTCCGGCTTCCACAGATCCTCCCAGGAGGTTGGCGGCGTCGTGATCTTCTTCGGATTGTAGGCGATGCCGATCAGCTGCACCGTGACGACGGGGGCGTAGCCGTCGGGGTGACGGAACGCCTGCGGGATCTGCGCAAAGCTCTTCGACGTCTCGGCCGGGAATTTCTCGAGCACGCCGCTATTGATCGCCGGGATCAGCGGTCCCTCGTCGAACAGCACGACGTCGAACGGGGGAGCGTTGCGCGAGGCCTGGATCTTGCCGATCTGATCGACGCCGAGCAGGGGCGTGAAGGCGACGTCGCCGCCGCTGCTCTTCTGGAAGGCGGGCCCGACGACGGCGCGGAACGCTTCGTCGAAGCTGCCGGGATAGGTGGTGGCGACGATCGAGCCGGCCGCGCGGGCGCGCGACGGCAGCATGAGATGGGGCGCCGCGAGTGCGGCAGCGCCGGTGGCGAGCAGGCGGCGGCGGGACAGGTTCATGGCGGGACTCCTCAGGCTGCAGCGATGGAAGGGGGCGGCGCGTCGAAGACGTGCACCTTGGCGGGGTCGGTGATCGTGAGCCACGCGGGCTGGCCCGGCCGTCCCGCCCAGGCGGCGCGGGACTGGCTGACCTTGATGGCTTCGCCCGCGGCGGTGGCGCATTCGATGACGCTGACCGCGCCAAGCGGCATCGCGACGCGGATCGTCACGGGAATCGCTCCGGGGCCGTCGTGATCGGACAGCGTCAGATTCTCAGGGCGCACCGAGACGGTGACGCCGCCATTGCCCGCGCGGCGCTCGGCCTGCGGCAGCACCAGCGCGCCGCCGGCGGCGAGCGTCACGACACCGGGCCGGTCGCCGAGGCTGCCCTTGAGGAAATTGGCGTGGCCGATGAAGCCGTTCACGAACGGGCTGGCGGGAGCATCATAGAGCGCGTCCGGCGTGTCGATCTGCTCGATGCGGCCCTTGTTGAGCACGACGATGCGATCGGCCATCGACAGCGCCTCCTCCTGATCGTGCGTCACCAGGATCGAGGTGACGCCGCAGCTCTTGAGCAGGCTCTTGATCTCGATCTGCATGTCGAGCCGGAGATTCTTGTCGAGCGCCGAGAACGGCTCGTCGAGCAGCACCAGCACCGGATCGATCGCGAGCGCGCGCGCCAGCGCGACGCGCTGCTGCTGGCCGCCGGACAGTTGGCGCGGGAAGCGGCCTGCGAAGCCCGCCATCTGCACGCGCGCCAGCATCTCGTCGACGCGGCTCGTCACCAGCGCGCCGGGCACCTTCCGCGCGCGCAGGCCATAGGCGACGTTCTCGGCGACGGTGAGGTGGGGAAACAGCGCGTAGTTCTGGAACACCATGCCGATGCGCCGCCGATTGGCGGGGGTGTGATCGACCCGTACGCCGTCGAAGGTGACGGCGCCGCGGCTCGGCTGCAGGAAGCCGGCGATGATCTGCAGCAAGGTGGTCTTGCCGCAGCCGGACGGACCGAGCAGGGCGATCAGCTCACCCGGCGCGACTGCGAGATCGATGGTGTCGAGCGCCACCGTCGTACCGAACCGGTGGCCGATGCCGCGGAGCGCCAGCGCACAGCCGCGCGCCTGCGGGGGCGACGTCACATTCTGCATCATCATTGCGGGATCGGGCTCGCGCATCTCCATTGCCGGGGGATGTCAGCAAGCGGCGTGCCAGTGATGGCGTTTATTCAAGCTCATGAAAGTGCGAGGGTATTTTTATGGCGCCAAGAATTGGCGCCAATTTATTGGTGAGATTGGTGACAAAACATGCGTCCTCTGGTGCAAGAAGCGGCAGGCGGGATGTTTTCAATTCCGCGCTCATTCGCTAGATGAAGAGCATGACAAGGACTCGCGCCAAAGCCCGCGCCGGGAAGCGGCCGCCCGCAGCCGCGAAGCGGCGCCCCGCGGCCAAGCCGGAGCCCGAGGCGATCGATCCGCGCAGCATGGACGACGATCCCGTCGTGCAGGGCATTCTCACGGCGATCAGCCAGAAGCGGCTCAAGCCGGGCACCAAGCTCGGCGAGGACCGTCTGGCGCACGCCCTCGGCACCACGCGCATCCATGTCCGCCAGGCGCTGGCGCATCTCGCCTCGCGCAAGATCGTCGTGCAGTTTCCCAATCGCGGCGCCTTCGTCTCGCGGCCGACCTGGCAAGAGGCGCGCGAGATGTTCGCCGCGCGCCGCGTCATCGAGGCGGCGACGGTGGCGGCCGCGATCGACCGGCTCGACAAGCAGGGCAAGGCGCTCTTGAAGGCGCACATGGCGCGCGAAGCGGCCGACGACCGCAGCGACCGTTGGGCCTCGCTGTCGCTGACGGCCGATTTCCACATCCTGATCGCCCGATTGGCCGGCAACCACGTGCTGCTCGACATGGCGCGCGAGCTGATGCTGCGGACGTCGCTGGCGATCGCGACCTTCGAGCAGCCGGGCGAGCCGGACTGCTCGCCGGATTCCCATCCCGACATCGGTGAACTGGTGCTGGCCCGCGACAAGGCGGCGGCGGTCGCGGCCATGACGCATCACCTCGAGGACATCGAGCGCCGCATCCAGCCCCGCGACGGCGAGGGGGAGATGGACGAGCTGACTGCGATCTTCAGGGATCTCGGCGTGGCTGTTGTGCGCCATGACGACTGAACCCGTGATACGGCCCGTGCCGCGCATCCTGCTGATCAATCCGAACAGCTCGGCAGCGACCACAGCCATGATGGTGTCGATTGCGCGTGCGTGCTGCACCAGCCGGGCCGAATTGGTCGGCGCGACCGCGACGCGGGCCCCGAGCATGATCGTCGATGCCGAGGCCCTGACCGCCTCGGCCACTGAAGTCGTCGAAATCGCCCAGCGACAGCTCGACGCCTGTGACGGCATCATCGTCGCCGCGTTCGGCGATCCCGGTGCGGCCGCGATCCGCGCCGCGATGGCCGTGCCGGTGGTCGGCATCGGCGAGGCGTCGATGCGGGAGGCGGCGCTGGGCGGCCGGCGCTTCGGGATCGCCACCGTGACGCCCGCCCTGGTCGCGAGCATCGCGGCGCTGGCCGAGGGCATCGGGCTGTCGGCGCAGTTCACCGGAACGCGCCTCACGCCGGGCGACCCCGCCGCACTTGCCGCCGATCCCGCGCGGCTTGCTGCCGCCCTGGCCGAGGCCGTGCGCGCCTGTATCGAACAGGATGGCGCCGAGGCCGTCATCATCGGCGGCGGGCCGCTCGCCCAGGCCGCCAATCAGCTGCAGCCGCAATTCGCGGTGCCGATCATCAAGCCGATCGCGGCGGCCGTGACGCAGCTGCTGGCGACGCTCGGCGTCTGAACGCCTTCATTATTGTTCCCATCGACGCGCCGCGCGCTGGCTCGCGCGCGGGCAGGGCGCGGCTTACAATTTCGGCATGAGTAATAAATTTTACGCTTTTAAGATTGGGCGTAATGAAACAGATTTCTCCGCGCCGGTGACCATCCAACGAATGCCCGCGATGCGGCGCGTTCATGCGAGGAGGAGCCAACGTGACGACAGCGGGTTTCATCGAGGCCCATGGCCTCTGGAGCGACGAGCAGAAGGCGGCCGCAGGCGAGGCGCTGGCCGCCGTCAAGGAAAAGGGCCTGCGCTGCATCCGCGTATCGGTCGCCGACCCGCAAGGCAAGCTGCGCAGCAAGACGCTGATGCCGGGGCCGTTTCACGCCGCGCTGAAGAACGGCATCGAGTTCACCAACGCGCAATACGGTTTCGATTCCGCCGAGGGCATCGCCTACAATCCGTTCATGGACGGCGGCGGCTTCGGCATGGCCGAGATGGCCGGCTTCGCCAACGTCATCCTGGTGCCCGATCCCACGACCTTCCGCGTGCTGCCCTGGTCGCCCGGCACCGGCTGGGTGCTCGGCGATCTCTATTTCCGCGACGGTCGTCCCGTGCCGTTCGATGCGCGCCACAAGCTGAAGGCGGCGCTCGCCGAGCTGGCGCGCGAGAAATACACCTTCATCACCGGCCTCGAGATCGAGTTCTACGTCACCAAGGTGCTCGATCCGAAGCTCGCGCCCGAGGACATGGGCACGCTCGGCGTGCCGCCGACGCCGCCGCTGGTCGAGGCCGCCGCGCGCGGCTTCTCCTACCAGGTCGAGGACAATCTCGATCGCATGGATGATTTTATCTGCACGCTCGCCGACCATTGCATGGCGCTCGATCTGCCGCTGCGCACGATGGAGAACGAGATGGGCCCGGGCCAGCTCGAATTCACCTTCGACGTCCAGACCGGCCTCAAGACCGCCGACACGATGTCGCTGTTCCGCTCGATGGTGAAGCAGGTCGCGACCCGCATGGGGCTGCATGCGACCTTCATGACGCGGCCGGGGCTGCCAAACTACGTCGCCAGCGGCTGGCATCTGCATCAGAGCCTCGCCACCGCCGACGGCCGCAACGCCTTCGCCTCGGAGCCCGGCTCGGGCGAGCTGCTCTCCGACGTCGGCCGCCACTTCGTCGGCGGCCTGCTCGAACACGCCGCGGCCGCCTCGGTGTTCACGACGCCGACCGTCAACGGCTATCGCCGCCGCAAGCCGAACTCGCTGGCGCCGGACCGTGCCACCTGGGGCTATGACAACCGCGCGGCGATGATCCGGGTGCAGGGCATGCCGGGCGAACAGTCGGCGCATATCGAGAACCGCATCGGCGAGCCCGGCGCCAATCCGTATCTGTACATCGCCTCGCAGGCGCTGGCGGGCCTCGACGGCCTGCGCCGCAAGCTCGATCCGGGTCCCTTGGAAACCAGCCCCTATACGGCCACCCACCGGCCGCTGCTGCCGACCAATCTGATGGAGGCGCTGGAGGCACTCAAGACCAGCAGCTACTTCCGCAGCCAGATGGGCGATGTCTTCGTCGACTGGCTGCTCGGGATGAAGCAGTGCGAGGTGAACCGCTTCCTCGCCGCCGAGCCGGATTGGCAGGCGACGCCGGACGACGTCACCGCCTGGGAGCATCGCGAATATTTCACGCGCTACTGACCGCGGCGCAGGACGCGGGCGCCAATCGCTCGCGTCCTGCCAGCTTCGAGGAGATCCCATGACCCATCCGGCTGAACTGCCGCTCGACGCGCTGGTGCAGGAGCATCGCGTGCATCGGTCGCTCTATACCGACGAAGCGATCTTCGCCGCTGAGATGAACCGCGTGTTCGGCGCGACCTGGACGTACCTCGCCCATGAGAGCGAGCTGCCGGCGCCGCACAGCTTCGTGCGCCGCAAGCTCGGCCTGCGGCCGGTGATCGTCAGCCGCGATCGCGACGGCGCGCTGCACGTGTTGCTCAACCGCTGCACCCATCGCGGCGCCACCGTCTGCCGCCAGGACGAGGGCACGGCGCGGCGCTTCACCTGCCCGTATCACAACTGGTCGTTCGACAGCGCAGGCGCGCTGGTCGGCGTGCCGATCGAGGAGGGTTACGGCGAGGGGTTCGACAAGACGGCGCTCGGCCTCGGCAAGGCGCGGGTCGCGAGCTATCGCGGCTTCATCTTCGCGACCCTCAATCCGGAGATGCCGGATCTCGTTGATCATCTCGGTCCTGCCGCGCAGCTGATCGACGAATGGCTCGACCGCTGGCCGGGCGCCACCCTGAAGCTGCAGCGCGGCACCCATCGCATGATCTGCCTCGGCAATTGGAAGCTGGTCTACGACAACTCCGCCGACGGCTATCACCCGGGCTTCTCGCACATGTCGCTGCTGCGCATGCGCAAGGACCGCTACGGCGCCGGCGTCGACATGCAGTGGACCATCGGCAATGTCGATCACGGCCTGCAGACGGT
The DNA here is from genome assembly GCF_051167555.1 of Bradyrhizobium sp. HKCCYLS3077. Lineage (NCBI taxonomy): Bacteria > Pseudomonadati > Pseudomonadota > Alphaproteobacteria > Hyphomicrobiales > Nitrobacteraceae > Bradyrhizobium > Bradyrhizobium sp. HKCCYLS3077. Next base: position 1,226,939 of record NZ_JBNPTH010000002.1, read on the forward strand.
GGCCGATGTCGGCAACGGCCACACCTTCATCGACCAGCGCGCCGAGATCAAACGCTATTGGGAGCAGGCGGCGCCGATGCCGGGCGAAAGCCGTTACGAGCAGGCGATCCGCGCCAAGCTCGGCGCCAAGGCCGATGCCGCGCTCGACGTGGTGATGGGCTCGGGCATGAACCTCAACATCTTCCCGAACCTCCTGATCATCGGCAACCAGATCCAGGTGATCGAGCCGCAGAAGGTCGATCTCACCCATCTCACCTGGTACGCGACCGCGCTCGAGGCGCCGGATCTGCCGGACGAGGTCAACGCGCTGCGCATGCGGCTGCAGGAGGATTTCCCGAGCTTCGGCGAACCCGACGATCTCGCCAATTTCGAGGAGTGCCAGGCCGGCCTCTCGATCCCCGAGATGGAATGGGTGCTGACCAACCGCCATCTCGGCACCGGCACGGAATATGTCGGCCCGAAGGGCATGCTCACCGGGCCCGTGACCGACGATCTGCCGCTGCGCGCGTTCTGGCGCGAGTGGAAGCGTCTGATGACGTCAACGACACGATTGGCCGCAGCATGACCCCGCTCGATCTCAACATGGATGATGGCTTCACGCTCAAGGATATTCTGCGCGACAGTCTGGAATCGACCTATGTCGACGATGACTATTACGCGCGGCTGCGCGCCGATCTCGACGAATGGCAGGCGATCGGCACGCCGCTCACCGAGGCCGAGCGGCAGCGCTACGAGGCGCTGATCCTGCACGAGCACTGGCTGCTCGACCGCCGCGCCTTCGAGCGCTGGTATCAGCTGTACACGCGGCAGTGCCTGTACTGGGTGCCCGCGGCCGGTGACATGCCGGATGCGGCGCGCGGCGATCCGCAGCGCCAGGTGACGATCGCGTTCGACGATCGCCGGCGGATGGGCGACCGCATCGTCTGGCTGCGCACCGGCGTGGCGTCGTCGCAACTGCCACCATCCTATACCAGCCATCTCAATTCAGGCTTCGTGCGGGTTACGAGCGCCGCGGGCGACGAGGTCAAGATCCGCTCGCAATTCATCGTCCATGAGATGCGGGCCGGCCATACCGTGCAGACCCTCACAGGCTGGATGGGCCACGTGCTCAAGGAGGAGGACGGCCGGCTCAAGATCGACCGCAAGCTCGTGGCGCTGCTCGACGCCGCGAGAAGCCAGCACAACATGACCTTCCTGCTCTAAGGCGCTCGCTTTTGCGGATCGGCTTTTCATGCTAGCTGCGTGGTGATGATGATCACCATGCCCCTCGAAGCGCGGGTCGGCCTGTCGTGAGCGCGCCGGTCCCGAGCGACGGCACGGTCGCGGAGCGCATCCGCGTCGTGCGCAACCATCTGGCGCCGGCCGAGCTCGCGGTCGCCAAGGTGATCCTGGAGAACTATCCGACCGGAGGCCTGGTGCCGATCGTGCAGCTGGCGACCGCCGCCGAGGTTAGCGCGCCGACGGTGCTGCGGCTGGTCGGCAAGCTCGGCTTCGACGGCTACGGCGCGTTTCATGAAACTTTGCGCGCCGAAATCCACCAGCGCATCTTCTCGCCCGTCGATGCCTATCCCGATGCGAAGCGGCAGCCGGCGGCAGAGACGCCGGCGGCGCGCGCGCAGGCCGCCTATGTCGACTGCATCCGCTCGACCTTCTCGCATCTCGATGCGAAGGAGCTGAAGGCGGCGGTGACGGCGCTCGCCGACGTCTCGCGGCCGGTGCTGGTGATGGGCGGCCGCATCAGCGCCATCCTGGCGACGCAGCTTGCGACCTATCTCTCGATGCTGCGCAAGGATGTCGTCCACATCGCCTCCGATGGGACGGAGCGCATCTCCGCCCTGGTCGATCTCAGGCCGAAGACTGTCGTGGTGCTGTTCGATTTCCGCCACTACCAGCAGAGCACGCTCGATTGGGGCCTTGAGGCGGCCAAGCGCCGCGCGCATCTGATCCTGGTGACCGATCAATATCTGTCGCCGCTCGCCTCGCATGCGACGACCTTGCTGACCAGCAGCACCAGGGGGCTCGAGCCGTTCGATTCGATGGCCGGCGGCTTTGCGCTCACTGAGCTCCTGATCTCCGAGGTCGCGCGGTCCCTCGGCTCTCCCGCGCGCAAGCGGCTCGGCGAATTCCTGGCGCTCCAGCAGGCCGACGAGCAGGGCTCGCCGGGCATGACGCCGATCCAGAAAGGGCTGCGTGAGAAGTAGCGGCCTTATGGCCGGTAGCCCGCCGCCGGATGTGGCGCCGCCAGCCGTGCGCGCCCGAACATCTTCTCGCGCAAGGTGCCCGGCTGATACGCCTTCTTGTAGCGGCCGCGCCTGGTCAATTCCGGCACCAGCATGTCGGCGACATCGGCAAAGCTCTCCGGCGACAGCGCGAAGGCGAGGTTGAGGCCGTCGACGCCGGTCTGCTCGACCCAGCTCTCGATGAGGTCTGCAACCTTCCCCGGCGAGCCCACGAACACCGGCCCGATGCCGCCGATGCCGATATGCTCGGCGACCTCGCGCACGGTCCAGACCCGGTCTGGATCGGCGCGGGTGACGTTGTCCATCGCGCTGCGGCCGGCGTCGTTGAGGACGTGGCGGACCTGCTGGTCGAGCTCGTAGGTCGAGAAGTCGACGCCGGTCCAGCCCGACATCAAGGTCAGCGACGCCTCGTGGTCGATGTAGCGGCGATAGTCGGCGAACTTGGCCTCGGCCTCCGCATCGGTCTCGCCGAGCACGACGGTCGCGATGCTGAAGATCACGATGTCGCCCGCCGCGCGGCCGGCCTCGACCGCGGCCTGGCGGATCGCCGCGACGCGCGGCGCGATGATCTTGGCCGATGGGCCCGACATGAACACGCATTCGGCGTGGCGGCCCGCGAACACGCGGCCGCGTGGCGAGGTGCCGGCCTGGTACAGCACCGGCGTCCGTTGCGGCGACGGCTCGGACAGATGGATGCTGTCGAGCTGGTAGTTCTCGCCCTGATGGCTGACGCGGTGGACTTTCGCCGGATCGGTGAAGATGCCGCTGGCACGATCGCGCTTCACGGCATCGTCTTCCCAGCTGCCTTCCCACAGCTTGTAGACCACCTCCATGTATTCGTCGGCGATGTCGTAGCGATCATCGTGGCCGGTCTGGCGCTGCTTGCCCATGCCGCGCGCGGCGCTGTCGAGGTAGCCGGTGACGATGTTCCAGCCGATGCGGCCCTCGGTGAGATGATCGAGCGTCGACATCCGCCGCGCGAACGGGTAGGGCGGCTCGTAGGACAAAGTGCAGGTGACGCCGAAGCCGAGATGCTCCGTCACGGCGGCCATCGCCGAGATCAGCATCATGGGGTCGTTGACCGGCACCTGGATGGCGTGGCGCAGCGCGGCGTCCGGATTGCCGCCATAGACGTCGTAGACGCCGAGCACATCGGCGAGAAACAGGCCGTCGAAGCGGCCGCGCTCCAAGGTCTTGGCGAGGTCGATCCAATAGGGCAGGCGGTTGTAATCGGAGGAGCGGTCATGCGGATGCCGCCACAGGCCGGGCGACTGGTGCCCGACGCAGTTCATCGCAAACGCATTCAACCGGATGTCCGCAGCCATGATGTCCCTCGATCGTGTGGTGCCGACAGATGGCACGCTTCGGCCGATGTTTTCAATTGCGCGTGAGCGCACGGCCGCTTGCGGCGCGCGCAGGCTGGGCTATGGTCGCGATGTGATCAAGCGCGCTGCGAAGCAATGATGGCGCGCGACGGGCGAAGGCCCGGATGTGGGGAGAGGACGAGACTGATGCAGATCCGGATGGCGGCGCTGGCCGCGGTCTTGCTGACGGGGTCAGCAATGTCATGCGCCCATGCCGAGGATTTCAAGGCGAGCTGCGCGGCGCTGGCGCAGGGCTTTTCCGGCAGCGGCCGCATCGTGACGGCGGAGTTCGTCGCGGCCGGCGGCGTCCAACTGGCGCCGCCGGCCCCTGCGGGGGTCACCAGCCCGGCGCCGGATCATTGCCTGATCCGCGGCAAGATCAACGAGCGCACCGGGATCGATGGCAAGCCCTACGCTGTTGGCTACGAGCTGCGATTGCCCGCGACGTGGAATGGCAAGTTCGTCTTCCAGGGCGGGGGCGGCGTCGACGGCGTGCTGCGGCCGGCGCTCGGCCTGTTGACCGGCACCACGCCGCCGAACGCGCTCTCCAACGGCTATGTCGCGGCCTCGACGGACGCCGGCCATCTCGAGGAGCCCGGTCCGCTCGGACCGTATCTGTTCGGCCTCGATCCGCAGGCGCGGCGCGACAAGGGCTACAGCTCGATTCCGCCGGTGGCGGCCGCCGCCAGGGCGGCGAGCGAGAAGCTCTACGGCAACGCGCCGCGCCGCTCCTACTTCGCCGGCTGCTCCAATGGCGGACGGCAGGCGATGGCGGTGACGCAGCGCTTTCCAGAGCTGTTCGACGGCGTCATCGCCGGCGCGCCCGCCTACCGCGTGCCGCTGGCCGGCATCGACGTGATCGCGCAGGAGCAGGCATTGTTGGCGATCGCGCCCCCCGGTCATGACGGCAAGGCCGATGTCGGCAGCGCGCTCACCGACGAGGATCTGAAGCTGGTCGCCGATGGCGTGACCGAGGCGTGCGATGGCGCCGACGGCGCCAAGGACGGCATGGTGCAGGACGTCATGGCCTGCCGCTTCGATGCGGCGGTGCTGGCCTGCAAGGACGGGCAGAACGCGCAGTGCCTGTCGCCGCCCAAGCTGAAGGCCGTCAAGCTGATGTTCGACGGCAGCCGCAACGCCATGGGCGGGTTGATCTATGCGCGCTGGCCCTACGATCCCGGCCTCGCCGCGCCCGGCTGGCGGGCCTGGAAGCTCGGGACGCCCAAGGCCAGCCCGCCGAACGCACGCAATCTCACGCTCATTCCCGGCGGCGTCGCCTATGACTTCATGAGTCCGCCGCAAACGCCCGACGATCTCGTCTCCTGGGTGCGCAATTTCGATCTCGACCGCGACACGCCGAAGGTGATGAAGGGCGCGGATGGCTTCGACGCCGGCATGGAATATGAGGCGGCGACCTCGACCGATCTCGACGCCTTCAAGTCGAAGGGCGGCAAGATGCTGTTCTATCACGGCGTCGCCGATCCGATCTTCTCGGCGCTCGATACGATCGACTATGTCGACCAGCTCAAGACGAAATACGCCGACGCCGACGGCTTCGCGCGGCTGTTCCTGGTTCCCGGCATGAACCATTGCGGCGGCGGACCCGCAACCGACCAGTTCGATCTGTTGAGCGCGCTCGATCAATGGGTGGAAGGCAAGGCGGCCGCACCGGAGGCGATCCGCGCGACGGCGCGGCGTGCGCCGGACGTGCCATGGCCGGGGCGTACACGTGATCTCTGCGCGTTTCCGAAGGTTGTGACCTACAAGGGCAGCGGCAGCCTCGAGGACGCCGCCAATTTCGAGTGCCGCTGAACGGATCGTGCAAGTCGTCCGCATGGCGTGCACGATCGCTTGATGGGTGGTTGACGTGCCGTGCGCGAGCCCCGATCTCCCGGCCAGCGCCGGCCCGCCTTCGCGGCGTCCCATCGGCCCGCACTCGTGTCCTCATGGTTGCCGTCAAAACTCGCGCCTTCACCATCCTGTACGAGTTCGAGCATGCTCAGACCGAGCTGATCGGGAAGTGCGTGGCGTTGAGCGACGGCAAGGCCGGAACCGTGGAGCAGGTCCATCTCGACGAGCTGCATGGTCTGCGCATCTCGATCAGCGGCCATGACGGGCGCTGGCCGGTGTCGACGATCAGGTTTGCGCAGGATTGAGCGGAGCAGGGCGGAGGCGTCAGCGCCGTCTCGCATGCGCGACGGCGAAGCTTTCGATCAGTTGCCGCAGCTTGCTCCGATGCACGAGCCGCGCAGCCTCGGGCGCCGGCAGCCACAGCAGCTTGCGCTCGCCGCGCTCGGGCAATCGCCGATGCTGCTTGGTGACTTCGAGCGGAAACAGCGCCACTTCGCACTGGATCTTGCGCTTGCCCTTGCGCTTGCTGTGCTTGAAACGGCCGAGCGCATGGCGGCTGATCTTGCCGCGCAGGCCGGCCTCCTCATAGGCCTCGATCGCCGCCACCCGGTGCGCGCGCTTGCGCAGCATCGGCGACCCCTTCGGCACTGACCAGCGCCGCTTGCGGCGGGTTGTGATCAGGAGAATGCGAAGTTCCGCGGCTTTGATCCGAAAGGGCAGGGCGGCGAATTGCTTCTGCTTCATGGGACCCCCTTTCATTCCGGTTTTGAACCGCTGCGGCCGACCTTGGTTCCTTTGTCCGCGCAGCCGGCGCCATCCAGATCATTTGATACGTGGCGGTCGCTGCATTGCGACTAACCTTCGGGATGTCGTGTAGCGGAAAGCTGTCCTGCAGCCCAGCATCAAGCCATTTCGGATTCACCTATGTGGGTGCGGTGAAGGCGTGATCATCTAGGGTTGCGCACACGTCGAACTTGAACCGGGTCCGGATCGCATGGATGACGTAGAGGTTGAGAAGAAACGGCGGCGGCGCGTCAAGCAGACGATGTCGCTTGGCGAGCGGCTGATGCAGACGGCGCGCGAGGCGCGTGATCTCGCCAAGCGACTGCCGCCTGGCATCGAGCAGGCGAGGCAGTTGCGCCGCGCGCGCGAGGCGGAGGCGATCGTGGAGCTCGATCGCTTCCTCACCGCGCCGGCGCGGAGTAGTCCGACGCGGAGGAGCTGACGACGCGCGACGCCGTCGTCGCCTTCGGCTTGCGGCATCGCCGGTCGACAATGTCGCACCTGCATCAATTTGCTGCACAAGAGCACGTTTTGATGCAGGCATCGCTGCTACAACGCGCTTGACAGGTGAGGTGTTCTAAGAGACCGTAACGTCCACGCGTTGGGCACAGCGGCCCTTTGGACGCGAGCACGATCAAACCATTTCCAACGCCGCGCTGTTTCAAGCGTGTTTGGTTGGTGGCGAGGGCGCCCTCGGCTTGACAGCCGACGGGCGCTTTTTTGTTTTTGGGACGCGGGATGACACGGACGACGTTTCGCATCGGGGTGATGTTCTCGACGACGGGCTCGTACAGCGTCGTCGCGCGCTCGATGCTCAACGGCGCCCAGCTCGCGCTCGCCGAGGTCAACGCCGCCGATGGGCCGATCACGCTGGAGCCGGTCGTGGTGAACCCGTCCGGCGACCTCGCGCAATATCGGGTGCTGGCGCGGGAGCTGTTGAGCTCCGGCATCCGCCAGGTGGTCGGCTGCTACACCTCCTCGAGCCGCAAGGAGGTGATTCCCTGCTTCGAGAAGTTCGACGGCCTGCTCTGGTATCCCTCGCACTACGAGGGGTTCGAAAGCTCGGACAACGTCATCTACACGGGTGCGGCGCCAAACCAGCACGTGCTGCCGCTGGTCGAGTATCTTGCCTCGCGCGTCGGCACGCGCGCCTTCTGCGTCGGCTCGAACTACATCTGGGCGTGGGAGAACAACCGGATCTTCCGCGAGGCGCTGACCGCGCGGGGCGGCACGGTGCTGGCCGAGCGCTATCTCACGGTCGGCGACACCGAGTTCGACCAGGTGATCGCGGCAATCCTGGAGCAGCGTCCCGATGTCGTCTTCAACAACCTGATCGGCACCAGTGCCTACGCCTTCTTCCGCGCTTTCCGCGCCGCCTGCCGCTCCGCCGGCATCGATCAGCCGAACGAGATTCCGGTTGCGAGCTGTACCTTGTCCGAGCCGGAGCTGCAGGAGATCGGCGCCGAGGCGGTCGACGGCCATCTGTCGTCGAGCGTGTATTTCTCCTCGCTGAGCTCGCCGGAGAATGCCGCCTTCATGCAGGCCTATACCGCCGCGTTTCCCGATGGTCCGGTGGTCTCGGCCGACGCCGAAGCCTCCTACATCGCCGTCAAGCTGCTCGCCGCGACGTTGGCGCAGGCCGGCAGCGACGAGTCGCGCCTGGTGCGCTGCGCCGTCGCCAATCAGCGCCTGCTGGCGCCGCAGGGCGAGGTGCGGATCGATCCGCAGACCTATCACGCCTGGCTCACGCCGCGGATCGGCCGCTCCTCGGCCGGCGGCCAGTTCGAATTGCTGCTGGAAGCGCGCCAGCCGATCGTGCCCGATCCGTATCTCGTGCAGTCGTCGCCGCGCTTTGCGACTTCCATGCGTCCACCGCTGCTCCGAATGGTGAAGTCATGACCTTCCGCTTGCTGCAGAACTTCAAGGGTGGCCGCGCGCTGGTGATCACGCGGCGGGCAGGGTGGGAAACCACTCTGGAGTCGACGCTCGCCAAGCTGGGCGTTGCCTGCGAATATCCCGAAATCGTCGAGGGCCGCGCGCAGCTCGACGTCAGCGCGCTGCTGCCCGAGCGCGACATTCTGTTCATTGACGGCGACCTCGAAGGTGCTGTGGCGCTCGAGGTCAATCCCGCCTCGAAGCTGCCGCCGGTGCCGGTGATCGGCCTCGTCGGCGTGGAGGCGCCGAGCCGGCTCAAGGCTCTGGTCAATCTCGGCGCCACCTCGTTCCTGCGCAAGCCGGTGCACGGCGGCGCCGTTTACACCGCGTTGTTTCTCGGCATCAACCAGTTCCTGCTGCGCACCGACATGTACGAGAAGCTGCAGGACCTGGAGAGCCGCCGCCGCGGCCGCCGCGCCGTGATCCGCGCCGTCGTGTCTCTGATGCAGGACACCGGCCTCAACGACGACGATGCCTATTCCGCGCTTCGCCGCGACAGCATGCGGGCGCGGCAAAGTCTGGAGCTCTATTGCGAGGAGTTCCTGAAGAGACGGGCGATGCCGCCCGATACGCCGGAACGCCCGAGCAGCATCACGCTGCAAGGCGGCAACAAGCAAGCGATGTAGGAGCATCACATGACCAGATCTGGAATGCGGGGGCTGCGTGCCGCAGCCCTCACGGGGACGCTTGTCTTCGCGGCAGGCGCATATGCCGCCGAGGCGCCGATCAAGCTCGGCGTGCTGGAGGACCAGTCCGGCGATTTCGCCGCCGCGACCATCGGCAAGGTCCACGCTATCCAGCTCGCGGCCGAGGAGATCAACAAGGCCGGCGGCATCATGGGCCGTCCGCTGGAGCTCGTGACCTACGACACCCAGTCGGACAACACCCGCTACCAGGAGTTCATGCGCCGCGTGCTGCAGCGGGACAAGGTCGACGTCGTGTTCGCCGGCTTCTCCTCGGCCTCGCGCGAGGCCTACCGGCCGATCGTCGACCAGTTCAACGGCTTCGCCTTCTACAACAACCAGTATGAAGGCGGCGTCTGCGACGGCCACATGGTGGTGACGGGCGCCGTGCCGGAGCAGCAGTTCTCGACGCTGATCCCGTACATGATGCAGACCTACGGCAAGAAGGTCTACACCTTGGCCGCCGACTACAATTTCGGCCAGATCTCGGCCGAATGGGTGCGCAAGATCGTCAAGGAGAACGGCGGCGAGATGGCCGGCGAGGAGTTCATCCCGCTCGGCGTGTCGCAGTTCTCGCAGAGCATCCAGAACATCCAGAAGGCCAAGCCCGACTTCGTCGTGACCCTGCTGGTCGGCACCGCGCAGGCCTCCTACTACGAGCAGGCGGCGTCCGCCAACGTCAACCTGCCGATGGCCTCGTCCGTCAACGTCGGCCAGGGCTACGAGCACAAGCGCTTCAAGCCGCCGAGCCTGAAGGATATGTACGTCACCACCAACTACATCGAGGAAATCGATACGCCGAAGAGCAAGGAGTTCCTGGCCAAGTTCAAGGCCAAGTTCCCCAACGAGCCCTATGTGAACCAGGAGGCCGAGAACTCCTATCTCGCGCTCTATCTCTACAAGCAGATGGTGGAGCGGGCGAAGTCGACCAACCGCGACGAGATCCGCAAGGTGATCGCGATGGGCGACGTCTGCATGGACGCGCCGGAAGGCAAGGTCTGCATCGACCCCAAGAGCCAGCACATGTCGCACACCATCTACCTCGCCAAGGTCGGCGCCGACCACTCGATCTCGTTTCCGAAGGTCTGGGAGGACATCAAGCCGTATTGGCTCGGCGAGGCCGGCTGTGACCTGACCAAGAAGGATCCGATGGCGCAGTACACGCCGTCGAATCCGCCGCCGAAGCCCTGATCGGCGGCCGCGGCCGCTCCGGCGTCCCCTCACGCCGGAGCGGCCCGTTGTTTCATCCCCTCACGCATCCGAACCCCACATCGATCGAAGACATGGACATCGCAACCCTGGCATTCTCTGCGCTCTACCAGTTCGGCGACGCGTTCGCCTTCCTGGTGCTCTCGGCCTGCGGGCTCGCGGTCATCTTCGGCATGATGGGCGTGATCAATCTCGCTCATGGCGAGTTCATCATGTGCGGCGCCTATGTCACGGCGGCGACCGTGCATGCCGGCCTGCCGCTGCCGCTCGGCATTCTCTGCGGCACCTTGGCCTCGGCCTTCGTCGGCGTCCTCGTCGAACTGCTGGTGATCCGCCATCTCTATGAGCGGCCGCTCGACACCATCGTCGCCACCTGGGGACTCAGCCTGATCGCGACGCAGGGCACCCTGATCCTGGTCGGCTCGACCATGGCCGGTGTCGGCACGCCATTCGGCAGTTTTCAGGTCGGCGCCTATTCCTATTCGATCTACCGCATTGTGTTGTTCGTCGCCGCGCTCGCGGTGCTCGGCGCGCTCTATGCCTTGTTCAACTGGACACGGTTCGGCGTGCTCGCGCGCGCCACCATCCAGGTGCCGCATATGGCGGCCGCGCTCGGCGTCGACACCAGGCTGATCTACAGCCTGACCTTCGCCTGCGGGGCAGGGCTCGCCGGCCTTGCTGGCGGGCTCTACGCGCCGACCATGACCCTGGTGCCGACCATGGGCGCGACCTTCATCATGGAGGCATTCGTCACGGTCGTGATCGGCGGTGCCGACGTCTTCCTCGGCACCGCGCCGGCCGGCGGCATCCTCGCCATCGTGAAGTCCGGCATGACCTCGTGGCAGGGCCAGCTGTTCGGCCAGATCGGCCTCCTGATCGCCGTCATCATCGTCGTCCGGGTGCTGCCGAAGGGCATCTCCGGCTTCGTGCTGCGCGAGCGGACCTGAGGAGCGCCGCGATGACCGGTTTCTTGTCCTTGTTCCGCCGTCTCGAAGGACCGCAGACGCTCGGCCGCGGGCCTGCGTTCTGGGCGCTGTTCGCGCTCGTGCTCGCCGGCGCGATGGCGTACCCGTTGTTCAGCGACGGCTATACGGTCGGCAACACCGTGTACTTCTTCGTCTGGGTGTTCATCGCGCTCAGCCTCAGCCTGATCTGGGGCTATGGAGGCTCGCTGTCGTTCGGCCAGACCGCGTTCTTCGGCATCGCCGGCTATGGCTACGGCATCCTCACCATCAATTTCGGCGCGTCCTACGGCTTCACCTGGATCGCGCTGCTGCTGGCCATCGGCATGGCGGCGCTGGTGGCCGCGCTGCTCGGCTATTTCATGTTCTTCGGCCGCATCGCCGGCGTCTTCCTCGGCATCGTCACCTTGGCCGTGACCTTGATGCTCGAACGCTTCATGGCGCAGACGGCCGGCCCCGAATGGCGCATCGGGGCCGCCCGGCTGAACGGCTTCAACGGCATGAGCGCGATGCCGCCGCTGACGATTCCCTGGTTCGGCGGCCCGATCGTGCTGTTCGCCGATGTCGGGCTCTATTACGTCGTGCTCGGCATGCTCGTCCTGGTCTATCTCGGCTTGCGCATCCTGATGAACTCCTCGTTCGGCAACGTCATCGTCGCTATCAGGGAAAATCCCGAGCGCGCGGAAATGCTGGGCTACGACATCCGCAAATATCAGCTGATCACCTTCGTCATCGGTGCCGCGCTCGCCGGCCTCTCCGGCGTGCTCTACACGGTGTGGGGCCAGTACATCACGCCCTCCAGCATGGGCATGACGGCGGCCTCGCTGCCGCTGATCTGGGTCGCCGTCGGCGGCCGCAGCGATCTCACCGCGACCGTGATCGGCACGCTGGTCGTGCTGTCCGGCTTCCAGGCGCTGACGATCTACGGCAGCCAATATGCGCTGGTGTTCATGGGCGTGCTGCTGGTGCTCACCGTGCTGATCGCACCCAATGGCCTCGTGCTCGGGGTGATCAACTGGATCACGAAGCTCGTCACCCGGCGTAGGCAGGAGGCCGCGTAATGGCGCTCTTGCAACTGCGCGATGTCAACAAGCATTTCGGCGGCCTGCACGTGACGAATTCCGTCAATCTCGTGCTGGAGCAGGGCGAGATCCACTGCCTGATCGGGCCGAACGGCGCCGGCAAGAGCACCTTGTTCCGGCTGATCCTCGGCGAGCATCATCCCGGCAGCGGCCAGATTTATTTCGCCGGCGAAGACATCACCGCGCTGAAATCCTTCGCCCGCATCCGCCGCGGTCTCTCGGTCAAGTTCCAGGTGCCGGGCGTGTTCAAGGGTCTCTCGGTCCGACAGAACCTGGAGATCGCGCTGCAAAGCCGGCTGCATGGTGCGCCTCTGACCAAGGAGATCGACCGGCTGCTCGCCTTCCTCAACCTCGAAGCCGAGCAGGCGCAGCTCGCCGGCAATCTCAGCCACGGCCAGAAGCAGTGGCTGGAGATCGGCATGGCGATCGCGCTGAAGCCGCGGCTCCTGCTGCTCGACGAGCCGACCGCCGGCATGTCGCCGGAGGAGACGCACATGACCGGCGAGATGGTGCGGCGGCTGAACGCGGCCGGCATGACCGTGCTCGCCATCGAGCACGACATGGCGTTCGTGCGCCAGGTCGCGCAGCGCGTCACCGTGCTGCATCTCGGCCAGGTGTTCGCGCAAGGCTCGATCGACGAGATCGTGGCCGACGAGCGCGTCGCGGCGATCTATCTGGGGCAGGCGCATGCGTAAGGAAGTCATCCTCACCACCGTCGGGCTGCGCGCCGGCTATGGCGGCAAGCCGGTGCTGCAGGGTCTGGAGATCGAGGTTCGCGAGGGCGAGATCGTCGCCGTGATCGGCCGCAACGGCGTCGGCAAGTCGACCCTGATGAAGAGCCTGATCGGGCTGGTGCCGGCGATGAGCGGCTCGATCGTCTATCGCGGCGAGGCCGTCGAGCATCTGCCTGCGCACAAGCGCGCGCGGCTCGGCATGGGCTACGTGCCGCAGGGCCGCGACGTGTTTCCGCGGCTGACCGTCGGCGAGAACATCGCGGTCGGCGCTGCGATCAAGGGCGGCGGCATTCCGAAGGAAGGGAAGCAGCGCGTGATCGGCGCGTTTCCGATCCTGCAGGAGCGCTGGAGCCAGCGCGCCGGCACGATGTCCGGCGGCCAGCAGCAGCAGCTCGCGATCGGCCGCGTGCTGATCGCCGATCCCAATCTCATCCTGCTCGACGAGCCGTCGGAAGGCATCCAGCCCAACATCGTCCAGGACATTGCCCGCAACATGGTCGAGCTCAATCACCGGACCGGCGTCACCATCATCCTCGTCGAGCAGAATCTCGACATGATCCGCGCCATGGCGCAGCGCGCCTACGTCATGGACAAGGGCCGCATCACAGCGAGCCTCGCGCGCGAGGCGCTCGACGACGCCGCCGAGATGCGCCGCCACCTCGCAGTCTGAAGAAACTTGAAACGAGCACAAGGAGAACGAGCATGGCCTGGCAGTCGGAATCGATCATGGCCCGCAAGGGCGTGGCCAAGGGCGAGCGCGGCGCGCACCATCTCATCACCGAACAGGACCAGGGCAAGTATCACTACGTCTACGGCCCCTATGTCGATCCGGTGCTGATCATCGACCCCGGCGCCGTGGTCTCGGCCGAAACGCATGACGCGTTCGAGGGGGCGATCAAGCATGAGACCGACAGCCCGTCGAAGATCCTGAATTTCCCGTTCCTCAACCCGCAGAACGGACCGATCTACGTCAATGGTGCCGAGAAGGGCGACACGCTTGCCGTGTACATCGAGAGCATCGTCCCGCGCGGGCCGCAGCCGCGCGGCACAACCGTGATCATGCCGGAGTTCGGCGGGCTGGTCGGAACGGGGAATACCGCGTTGCTCAACCCGGCGCTGCCCGAGCGCGTGAAGAAGTTGGAGATCACGGCCGAGAAGGGCACGGTCTGGAACGACAAGATCACGCTGCCCTATGAGCCGTTCATCGGCACCATCGGCACCTCGCCGGAGATCGAGGCGATCTCCTCGCTCGTGCCGGACTATTACGGCGGCAACATGGATCTGCCGGATGTCGGCACCGGTGCGATCATCTATTTGCCGGTGAATACCAAGGGCGCGCTGCTCTATCTCGGCGATTGCCACGCTGCGCAGGGCGACGGCGAATTGTGCGGCGTCGCGATCGAGCATCCGACCGTGACGACGGTGCAGGTCGACCTGATCAAGAACTGGAGCATCGCCTGGCCGCGGCTGGAGACCAAGGACTTCATCATGACCATCGGCTCGGCCCGGCCGATGGAGGACGCGGCGCGTATCGCCTATCGCGAGCTGTGCCGCTGGATGGCCGCCGATTACGGTTTCGACGAGATCGACGCCTACATGCTGCTGACGCAGGCCGGGCGCGTCCGGCTCGGCAACATGGTCGATCCAAAATACACGCTCGGCGCGTCCATCAAGAAGCACTTCCTGGTCTGAGGCCGCAGACGATGTCGCTGACATACAAGGTCGCCACCGTCCAGTTCGAGCCTGTCCTCGCCGAGAAGGAGCGCAACATCGAAGGCCTGCTCGCGTTGTGCGAGCAGGCGGCGTCCTCCGGCGCGAAGCTGATCGTGACGCCCGAGATGGGAACGACAGGCTATTGCTGGTACGACCGCGCGGAAGTGGCGCCTTATGTCGAAAAGGTGCCGGGTTCGACCACGCACCGCTTCGCGGCGCTGGCCAGACGGCATGATTGCTACATCGTCATCGGCATGCCGGAGGTCGATGACGACGACATCTACTACAACAGCGCGGTGCTGATCGGCCCCGACGGCGTGATCGGCCGGCACCGCAAGACGCACCCCTACATCTCCGAGCCGAAATGGGCTGCCGCCGGCGACCTGCACAACCAGGTGTTCGAGACGCCGATCGGTCGCATCGCGCTCCTGATCTGCATGGACATCCATTTCGTCGAGACGGCGCGGCTGATGGCGCTCGGCGGCGCCGACGTCATCTGCCACATCTCGAACTGGCTGGCAGAGCGCACGCCGGCGCCATATTGGATCAGCCGCGCTTTCGAGAATTCCTGCTACGTCATCGAGAGCAACCGCTGGGGGCTGGAGCGCACCGTGCAGTTCTCCGGCGGCAGCTGCGTCATCGCGCCCGATGGCAGCCTGCCGGCTGTGATCGACAAGGGCGACGGCGTTGCCTTCGCCGATATCGATCTCGCATGGGCACGGGCACGCAAGGTGCTCGGCGAGCCGGTTTTCGCGCAGCGCCGGCCGGAGCTGTATCCCGAACTGCTCACCAATACCTACAGCTGGAACCCGCGCGATTTTTTCGGCCTCTACGGCCATCAGCCGTGGCCGCTGGGCAAGCGCTCGCGCGTCAGTGTGGCGCAGTTCGCGCCGAGCTCCGACGTCGCGGCCAATCTCGCCCGCATCGCCGAGCTCGCGGCTGTGGCGAAGGGGGAGGGCGCCGAACTGGTGGTCTTCCCGGAACTTGCAGCTACAGGGCTGACCAATCCGGCCGAAACCGCCGAACCGATCCCGGGCCGTGTCACGGGGACGCTGACCGGGATCGCCGCGGAGCAGGGGCTCACGCTGGTCTGCGGTCTTGCAGAACGAGACGAGAACACCATCTATAATTCAGCCGTCCTGGTCACCCCAGACGGTAAAATCACCACCTACCGCAAGACGCATCTCACGACGGCCGAGCGCAGCTGGGCCACGGCGGGAGACGAATGGGCGGTCGTCGATACGCCGATGGGGCGGATCGGCATCCTGATCGGCCATGACGCGGCGTTTCCGGAAGCGGGCCGGGTGCTCGCCTTGCGCGGCTGCGATCTGATCGTGTGTCCTTCGGCGGTGAAGGGGACTTTCAGTGCGGCGCATGCAGGGACCGAGGTGATGCAGCCGGCGCCGATCCCGACCGGGGCCGACGCGCATCATTGGCATCACTTCCGTGTTCGCGGTGGCGAGAACAACGCCTACTTCGCATTCGCGAATGTGTGCAACGCCGCGAATGAGTATCGCGGGCTCAGCGGCGTGTTCGGTCCGGATACGTTTGCGTTTCCGCGCCGCGAGGCGATGGTCGAGCGCGGGGAGGGCATTGCGACGCTCGAGATCGACACCAGCAATCTCGACAGCGTCTATCCGACCAACGTCGTCCGGCGGAAAGATCTCGTCTGCATGCGCATGCCGCACTCGTATCGTGCGCTGGTGCAATCGACGGCGAGCAATTTCTGAGCTTGCGCGCGCCATCCGTTCCAAAATGGAACGGATGCGGCATGTGACGGCGCGCAAAGCGGGGTGCGACGACGCTGTCCACATTTCTTCACAGCCGTCGCAAAAAGTTCTTGCACGGGATGCGGCATCGCACTATCTCACCACCACGCCAGCCGGACATCACTGATGACTGAGGCCCCCGAACTTCCGGGACCAACGTTGTTTTCCTTGATGTTTCTTCTTCCGACTGGCTCTTGAGTTTTTCTTCAGAAAAGCTCTTGACGGTCTCGAAAAATCAGCTATTTGAAGCGCCCCGGCAACGGAGACTTCGACGGCGAAAGAGACCGAAGAAGGTGCACTAATTAGTTCGGAGCGACTGAGTTCGCGAACTAACAAGTGCGGGCTGTTTGACAAGTGAAGATGAAGAAAGAGAAACGTGGACGGCGGAGTCCTTGCGGGTCTCGGGATTGAGGGCTTCGGCTTTTGGTTCTGGGATCGGACGAGAAGACTTCGGCGGACAATGTTTCAAAGGTAACACCATGGTCTTTGCGCTGTGAAGCGCGGGATCGATTGGTGGGACCTCGTCAAACGTTGTGATCAGCCGGTTCAAAGCTTCAAGTTCAACTTGAGAGTTTGATCCTGGCT